>NZ_FNZK01000005.1 GCF_900109225.1 Propionispira arboris | reverse complement strand
AAATTATCTTTTTTGTTAAAAGAAATTGTTAGTTGTTGTTTTCAAACGCAAGCGTTCGAAAACCGCACATCTGGCTTGATACATGTTGGTGTACATATATCTTTTTGTTTTCTACATTGTTTAGTTTTCAAAGAACACGTTGCTGACCGCTCGAGCCAACTGCTATATAATACCATATCTATTTTAGCTGTGTCAATACTTTTTAAATATTTTTTTACTTTTTTTGTTAATTAATGTTTAGCCGAAAAAGCAATAAGAAAACCTGCATCGATTTTAATGAAAAATCAATGCAGGTTTTTAGCCTATAAATAAGTTGCATTATATATAGTATCCGTTATTTAACTTTAATTTTTCCCTTTACTTACTGCATTAGGGTTGGTTGGTTCCGGAGCAGTCGGAGTCGGTGCTGCCGGTTGATCAGGTCCATTTTGATTTGCATCCGTTTTAGTTTTTGTTTTTGAATCTAATTTAGCTTTATCCGCTTTTTCTTTATCTAATTTAGCCTTCTCAGCCTTTTCTTTATCCGTCAGTTCTTTAGCTGGTTTATCTTTTTCACCATCAATTTCTAAAATAGTGTTATCGACAACGAGACCATTTGGTTTAACAAAATCTTTTGCCGGTACATTAGCTAAAGCTTTTTGCATAAACAAACGCCAAATTGTTGCCGGGGTACGTCCACCAGTCATGCCATTTAAAGTTCCACTACTATCATTACCAATCCAGACAGCAGCCACTAAATCTGGTGTATAACCAACAAACCAAGCATCTTTTGTATCATCAGTCGTTCCTGTTTTCCCGGCTGCTGGTCTGCCAATATTAGCCCCTGCACCAGTTCCTCGTGCAATGACCCCTTTTAGCATATCAGTTAATAAATAAGCACTTTTTTCACTGATAACACTTTTTTCTTTCAGCGTTGCCTGTTCTAAAACTTTCCCATTTCGATCAAGAACTTTTATAATCGAAACAGGCGGCGTATGAACACCATGATTTGCAAAAGTGCCATAAGCACTTGCCAGCTCAAGTGGAGTGATTCCTTTTGTTAAACCACCTAAAGCAGTTGCTAAGTTGCGATCATTTTTCGCACCTTCTAAAACCAGAGTAGAAATCCCCATCTCTTGCGCATAATAAATGGGTTTATCAATGCCCAATTGTTGGGCAAGTTTTACCGTTGGAACATTCATAGAATGTTCCGCTACTTGCCGTAACGTTACTTTCCCGCTAAAGGTTCGTTCATAATTTTGCGGTGACCAGCTTCCTACCGTAATAGGACTATCTTCGATTATAGTTCCTGGTCCCATATTGTTTTCCAAAGCTGCTACAAAAACAAAGGGTTTAAACGCGGAACCAGGTTGACGTTCAGCCATCGTAGCACGATTAAATTGATCACTGCCTCTCCCGCCAACCATTGCTTTTATATAGCCTGTATGAGGCTCAATCGCAACAAGAGCTCCCTGCGGTTGTTGAATACCATTTTCATCGACTTTATAATTCGGCAGTTCTTTCATTGCAGCTTCTGCTGCTTTTTGCATATCGAGATCAATGGTTGTATAAATCTTCAAACCATCTTTATAAACTGCATCCGCACCATATTTATCAATGAGCTGCTGCGTCACATAATCAATGAAATATGGGGCCGGAGTAGCTTCATCTTTTTTAGTCTTCTTTACAATATTAATTTCTTCTTTTTTAGCTTTTGCTGTGGCAGATCCATTCAAATAAGCATATTTTTCCATTTGATCCAGAACAAGATTTTTTCGTTCTGTTGCAGCAGCTAAATTATTAAGCGGCGAATAATAATTCGGGCTTTTCGGAATACCCGCTAGCATTGCACATTCAGGCAAGGTCAGATCTTCGACATTTTTTCCAAAGTAAGTCTGAGCTGCTGCCTGAACCCCATAAGCGCCCTGACCAAAATAGATTTGATTTAGATACAATTCTAAAATTTCCTGTTTCGTATACTGGCGTTCTAATTGCAAAGCCAAAAAGACTTCCTGAACTTTACGTTTCAATGTTCTTTCCTGGGTTAAATAAGCATTTTTCGCCAATTGTTGTGTAATCGTACTGCCGCCTTCAGACACACCATTGTTCGTAACATTGGCCCATGCAGCCCGCAGAATTCCTTTTGGATCCACCCCGCTGTGTTCGTAAAAACGAGCATCCTCCACAGCAACAAAGGCATTTTGCAGATTTTTGGGGATTTTACTAATCGTAACCGGAACACGATTTTCTGCCGAATGAACTGTCGTAATCAACGTTCCATTGATATCATAAATCTGTGAAGACGCCGGCGGTCTAATATCATCTGTAAGATTCGGTTTTGTATTTATACTTGCGGTAAGAAAACCACAGCCAATCCCTGTAAGCATAACTACAAAAATTGTTACTATACCAATCAATATTTTTTTTGCACTAAGACCGCTTGATTTAGGTTCTCTTTTTTTTCTATTATCACTACTACGTTTTTCCATGAGTGACCTCCTTAAATAAATCAACCGCTTTCCATTGTAGCATAAACTAAATGTTTGAGCATTCTTATTTTAATTCTACAACGGTAACGCCAGTGCCGCCCTCACGCAGTCCTCCCATTGAAGTGCTTGCCACACTACGATGGGATTTCAAATAAGCTTGCATTCCTTTACGAAGAGCTCCCGTTCCATTTCCATGTATAATTATCACTTGGCTTAAACCAGCTAAAATGGCATCATCCAAATATTTATCAACCATTTCTCTGGCATCATCAACCAGCATGCCACGAATATCAATTTCTCGGTTCACTTCAGTCGTTTTTAAGAAATTCATTGATTTTGCTTTTTTTTGCGATGAACCGCTTTTTTGATCGACCTGTCGAGCACTTTCTACAAACATGCAATTTGCGGCTGCAACATTCATCTTTAAACTACCAAGCTGCACAGCAATACTTTTACCGTGTATTGATAAAACAATTCCTTTTTGATCAAGAGTTGTTACATAGACGGTATCACCTGCCGATAGCGTTTGCAGGCTGATCGGCTTTGTAAAAGGATGTTGTTTATGTACCTGTGTCGTCGTACGGTCCAGACCTTCTTTAATTTTATTACGTGCTGCATCAATAGCAGCCTGCCGTTTTTGAATGCCCTGATCGTTAAACTGCTCTTTAAGATCTTTAATCAGCTGCGAGGCTTCGCGACGAGTTCTTCGAATTAAAGCAGCACTATCTTCTTGTGCTTTTAAAATAATTTTTTCTTTCTTTTTCGTCAAATCCGACCTTAGTTCGGTCATCTTGCGTTCAAGTTGTTCCACTTTACGCTGACGCTCAACAATATCAGCATTACGCTGTTCATACATAATCTTTTCCGCTTCGAGTGTATTGAGTACCTTTTCAAACTGAGCATGATCTGCATCAATCAATTGTTTGGCGCGAATAATCAGAGAATCCGCCAAGCCCAATCTTTTACTGATTGCAAAAGCATTGCTCGCCCCAGGTATCCCAATCAATAAACGATATGTAGGGCTTAATGTATTGATATCAAATTCAACACATGCATTTTCAATACCATCTTTAGAATAGGCAAATGTTTTTAACTCACTATAATGGGTTGTTGCCAAAACTTTTGTACCAATATTCATCAGCTGCTCCAACATCGCCATGGCGAGTGCCGCCCCCTCTTCCGGGTCGGTACCTGCACCAATTTCATCGATCAAGAGCAAATCGTCATATTCGACTTTCTCCAATATATTCACAAGATGTGTCATATGCGCTGAAAATGTACTTAGACTTTGTTCGATGCTTTGCTCATCCCCAATATCAGCAAAAACTTCATGAAATACGGCCATTTCCGACCCAGACAAAACGGGTATAAATAGCCCCGATTGTGTCATAAGAGCCAAAAGGCCAAGTGTTTTCATGCTAACGGTCTTCCCGCCCGTATTTGGTCCAGTAATAAGCAGCGTATTATATTCTTTTCCCAAGCGAATGTCGATCGGTACCACATGATTTGCATCAATCAATGGATGTCGGGCCTGTTTAAGGTCAACGCTGCCCTCTTGATTCAGTTCAGGCATTACAGCATGCATTGCCTGAGCTACCTTTGCTTTGGCAAATGTAAAATCAATTTGTCCTAAAAGATCACAATTTGCATTCAAAATATCAGCATACTTGGCAATTTGCAAAGAAATCATTCGCAGGATACGATCAATTTCCTGTTTTTCCGCCAAAATCAGTTGTTTTACATCATTGTTCAAAGTAACAATAGCCATTGGTTCAATAAACAGCGTGGCACCGCTGGCTGATTGATCATGCACAATCCCAGGAAAAAACTGTCGATATTCCTGCTTAATCGGAATAACATATCTTTCATTTCGAATTGTTATAATGGTTTCTTGAAAATATTTTTGATATTCTGCCGCGCGAAGCACACCATCCAAACGCTCTTTGATCCGGCTTTGTGATGTTTTAATTTCGCGGCGAATTCTTTTTAATTCAATACTGGCATCATCACGAAGATTGCCATGTTCATCTACAATGCCAGAAATCTGGTTTTCGAGTTGTCCAAGAATTTCTATTGCTTGTGTCCAGCCACGTAGTATCGGGACTTCTAGCTCCATCTCTTTGAAAAACTTTTTAACGTTCCGCATTGCATAGAGTGTACTTACCATATCCACTAGTTCATATGTCTCAAGTACCGCTCCAAGCGTCGTCTTTTTGAGCAGCTTACGAATGTCACGAATTCCACCTAACGGAACGTGATAGGATGCTTGTAAAACTGCACAACCTTCTGCAGTCTCCTGCATTGCCGACTGCACCTCAGAAAAATCATTGACCGGCTTAAGTTTTGCGGCAAGCTCTTTCCCTAGCACTGAACTTGCCTGGCTGATGAGCATTTCAATTATTTTATGATACTCCAGTATTTTAAATACGCTTGATTCCATACTTCACCTTCTTATAATACGCCTCGGAAATAATGTCCGCGTGTAATTTGATCATTTTCAATTGTCTTAATTTTATCATCAGCAATAAGCGGGTGATCTTCGCCCAAAGCTAAAAATTCTTTATATAAATTCGTCACAACCGCAATACGTTTCACATCAAAATATTTCGCTTCAATGCGGATTCGATTTACGCCAATTTGGCCAAACTTATGAACATGTGGATACATGCTGAGTTCCTTGCCATTTAAAACATGCATGCGACAAAATTGATCTGTCACGAGGGGGAATTTTTCATTTTTTCTATCTTTAAACCAGTATTGAGCTTTTGTGCAAGGTTGTGTACATGTCCCCTTGTCTAAATCACCAAGAAAGCTGCCCATCGCACAGTATTCAGAGACCATCAGTTCCAAATTTCCATGAACAATACATTCTGTCGGGAGTACGCTGCGTCTTACAATGCTTTCAACCTGGGCAAAGTTACATTCCGGTGACAACGTCACACCACTTACACCAAGTTCCTTTAAAAACTCAATTGACAAATTGTTATAAACATTCATGGAAAAATCTGCATGAATCTTTGTATCTACTTTTGCTTTGACCATCCTGATCTGCGAAAGGTTATGCACACAAATTTCATCAGGAATAAATTCCTGAAAAGCTTGCAAAAGTTTGTTAAATGATTTTACTTGCCATTGTTTTAAAATACGCGGTGTATTGAAACTGATTTTTTTATGATAGGACCGTACCATATCATAAGCCTGGCGATACTGCTTCACCGATATAACCTCATGATTATAAGATTCCCCGCCAAAAAGTATCCAGTCTGCTCCATGTTCCAAGGCATTTTTTGCTTTAGCCAATGTATCAACGCTGACAAGAAGTTCTGGTTTTGTCATACGCGATTGACGACTCATTTTAACTTGTTTTTTAAGTGGTGCAGCCTCGACTATTTCCAGTGGCAATCGGGTGAATTTTTCTAATCTTGCCCGTTCAATCATTTCGACTGCTCGGCGACGTGCTTCATTGATTTCACTGATTGGAACCATAACGTCTCCCGTTATTTCACAGGTAAGGTTTTCCAAGGAAAAAACCGTTGTGCCAAGACGTTCGATTTGTTTGCGGATTCCTTCTTCAGTCAGTGGCCTTTTTCTTGCTTGTTCAGCAATAAAATCTGTTTTTCCTACCCCGATGTAACCATCTTGATCTTTTATTTCTACGACAAACGGCTTGCCTATTTCCGAGCTTACCTTTATATCTGCCATAATACGGCGTACGGGTGCTCCAGTATTAAAAAAGGCACGAGCTCGTTCCATCATTTGTGCATCAAATACTTTAAAGACCCGATCATGATCCCGTACCGCAGATGGAATCACAATCGTAACTTCATCATTCGGCGCTGCCTGTAAAACGCTCACGCCATTTACCAGCATCGAACGAATCGTTGCATTAACTCTGCCGCCAACTTTTACCCAAAAATCAACAATATCATTAATATGAAGTTCTTCATTTAATTTAATGATAACTTCCTGTGTAGCTGCTTTATAGGATAAAACCCGTCCGAGCAAGACACCCCGATTATTAGGACGTCTGTCACTCATCATAAACCGGCCTGGTTTTCCTTTTAAATAAGCACTTGTAAAATCGCGATTAAAAATCTGAGCTAAATTTTTTTGATCATTTTCTGCTATCGTAAAATCGGCTTTACTCAATAAATATGAATCAATACCACGACGATAGGTATCGACAACAGTCGCAACATATTCCGGTCGTTTCATTCGTCCTTCAATTTTCAAAGATGTCACACCCGCTTCAATAAGCTCAGGCAATAAATCAAGTGTATTCATATCGCGCGGACTTAGCAGATAGTTACCAGCATCGGCGTTTTCCAGAACATCATTTCCCTCAGAATCGACTAACGTATAAGGGAGCCGACAAGGCTGTGCACAACGACCTCGATTGCCACTGCGCCCGCCAATGATACTACTCATGAGGCACTGTCCAGAATAACATACGCATAAAGCTCCATGAATAAAGACTTCAATTTCAATTTCACTGTTCGCACAGATATAACGAATATCTTCCATGGATACTTCGCGCGCTAAAACAACACGTGTAAAACCGAGGTCCTGTAAAACACGCACCCCTTCTAAATTATGTACCGTCATTTGAGTACTTGCATGTAACGGCATATTGGGTATAATTTCCCTGGCTAATTTAACGACACCCAAATCTTGTACCAGAATCGCATCGGCACCAGCCTCATACAAAAAACGTAAATATTGTGCGAGTTCCTTAAATTCCTGATCATCAACCATTGTATTCACCGTTACGTTGATTAAAACATTACGCATATGGGCAAATCGAATAGCATCTCGTAAACCAGCTTCATCAAAATTATCCGCATACGCTCTTGCACCAAACATTCGTCCAGCTAAATATATCGCATTGGCACCACTTTCAACAGCCGCAACCAAGGCATCTTGACTCCCCACCGGAGCTAATAATTCAATCAAAACTTTCATTCCTTCCAAATCCATCAATATAAGCTATCTATAGAACAAAGCTGGTATTTATGAAACACAAATACCATATCTGTTTATATTCTAATTTATTATTATAGCATATCCCTGTTATTCTTTTCTATCTGTTTTAAATTTACAGTCTAATTTCCGATAATCAACCAAACTTCATTTTTCGCCCTCCCTGTCAATCTGACAAGGATAAAAATCAATTCAAATGAAAAAGCACCCCCTTGGATGCCTTAATCAAATAAATTATTCATCTTTTAATATTCCGAGTAAATCCTGATAATCTGTTTCCAATTTTAAATAATCATCACAAAAATTCATTGCCGCCAAAACAGCTACCCGTGCTGCCGGCAAACGATGATTTCCATTGGCTACTATTTTCATTTGTTCATCTACGATACGGGCTAGGCGTTTGACACGTTCAGGATCCATATCGCCTTTCAATGCATACGTCTCACCGAAAATTTCCACCGTTACTTTATTTTTATCCATAACCTCACCCAATATATTATACATTTTTATAGAATATTTCTCTACAGCTAGCACAAAGTCCTGCTAAAATTACTATAAAACACAGAAATATTGAATAAAAATAAGCAAGCAGCTCTTAAAAGCATACCTGCTTATTTTCGACCATTAACTTCTTAATTTAGCGGAAAACGTATCTTCAAGTTTTTTCAAAACGGCATTATAATATGGATCAACTTCTGCATCGGTTAATGTTTTCGTATTTGACTGGAACTGAAGTGAAAAAGCCAAACTCTTTTGCCCTTTTTCAATTTGTTCCCCATTATAAAGATCAAATAAGCGAAGATCTACCAGTAAGTTTCCTGCATTTTTCATAATAATTTTTTCAATATCACCCGCACTAATATCATCCGCCACCAGCATTGCCAAATCACGACTGATAGCAGGATACTTCGGCAGAGCCTGATAGTGAACCGATTCTGCGGCATATTTCATCAAAACTTCAACATCCAGCTCAAAAATATAGGTTTTTTTAGAAATACTCAACGCATCCAAAACTTGCGGATGTACTTCCCCTACCATAGCAAGAACTTCTCTGCCTTTTTTAAATACAGCTGTTTTACCCGGATGCATTGCATAATGTTCTCCAACTTCAACTGTATAACGTGAAACGCTAAGTTGTGTTAGTAATTCTTCCACAATCCCTTTGGCATCATAAAAATCAACAGCCGAATTATCTTGATTCCAGCCAACAACCTGACGTCGTCCCGTGATTGCCCCAGCCAGTTTCCATGTTTCAATCAGTTGTTCGGTAACAGGTAAAGCTTGCGCGGCAAAAACAGGAGCGATTTCAAATAATTGAATATCATCATTTTTTCGCGATAAATTCCGCATAACATTTTCAAACACACTACTGAGTAAAGTCGTTCGAAGCAATGTATATTCATCCGTCAACGGATTCATGATTGGCACAGCCTGACGAAGCTCACTGTCTGCTGCAATATTTAATTTATCAAACATGGACGGATTGGTAAAACTAAAGGAAATTGCTTCATTCATACCAAGTCCGCTCAATATAGATTTCAGACGATCCACAAAATTTTGTTTTTTACTTTGACAGCCCTGCATTACATTGCCACTCGGTCTTGTCGATGTGATATTTTCAAAACCATAAATTCTGGCAATTTCTTCCGATAAATCTTCCATACAAGTCACATCATTGCGCCAAGATGGAACCAAAACCTCAAAAACTTCCTTGCTGTTATCCACAACAAATTCAAGTTTTTGTAAAATATCAATCATCGTTGCCACAGGAATAAGCGTTCCTAAGCGACGATTGATTTGATCAGGACTAAAGCACACTTTTACACTTTGTTTTGGGTTTGGATAAACATCAACAATCCCTTGGCAAACTGTACAGGCACCCATTTCTTGTAAAAGCTGTACGGCTCTATCAAGTGCACGCGGTGTATTCACGATATCAACACCACGTTCGAAACGGCCAGAAGCTTCCGAATGAAGTCCGCAAGCTCTAGAAGTCCGACGAACACTTGCACCATTGAACGAAGCAGCCTCCAAAACAACAGTCGTCGTAGCCTCAGTCACTTCTGTTGCCAAGCCCCCCATCACACCAGCAAGCCCAGCAACTCGTTTGGCATCAGCAATCACAAGCATATCTGCTTGTGCCAGCCTTGAAGAATCATCTAATGTATGAAGTTCTTCTCCTATAACTGCATGGCGGGCAGCAAGTGTCCTGCCCGTAATATGATCATAATCATAGGCATGCATCGGTTGTCCTAATTCAATCATAACAAAGTTTGTCACATCGACAACATTATTGACGGCGCGAATTCCAGCTCCATCCAGACGTTGCTGCATCCATTCAGGTGAAGGACCGATTTTTACATTCTTTATAACACGCGAAGAAAAACGCGAACATAAATCCTGTGCCTCAATACGAATATCGATAAGATCCGCTGATTTTTCAGCTGCATCTTCTTTAACAGAAATGACCGGCCATTTTGGTACATTTCCTGTAAGCACAGCCACTTCGCGAACCAATCCCCAAACGCTAAAACAGTCGCCACGATTTGCTGTAAGTTCAAATTCAAGAATACTGTCATTCAAACCCAGGATATCTTTAACATGAATTCCCGGCTCAATGTCTTCTGGTAAAATATAGATTCCTGTTTTCTGCGTTTCAGGAAGCTTTTCAAGATCCAGCTTTAATTCACTTGCTGAACAAAGCATCCCGTATGACATGACACCACGCAGCTTGCCCTTCGATATTTTAACCCCGGTTGGCAATTTTGCTCCAATCATTGCTACTGGCACGATCTGACCCTCTGCAACATTTGCTGCTCCTGTAACAATAATAATCGGTTCAGTCTGCCCTACATTAATCGTACAAATTTGAAGTTTATCGGCATCCGGATGTTTTTCGAGTTTTTCAATGCGGCCTGTGATAACTTTCTCCAAACCTTCACCCGGGTCTAGTACATTTTCAACTGGAATTCCAGCCATTGTTAATTTATCAGCTAACTCTTCCGGAGTTTCTGTAAAATCTATATAATCTTTTAACCATTTTATTGATACCTGCATATTTTAGCTCCTCCTATGAATTCTTCTCTTAAAATTGACGTAAAAATCTCATATCGTTATCATAGAACAGTCTCAAATCATCAACACCATAAGCAAGCATCGCAACGCGTTCGACACCAAGACCAAAGGCGAAACCACTAACTTTCTTTGGATCGTAGCCACTCATTTCCAGCACATGTGGATGAACCATCCCTGCGCCCAAAATTTCCAGCCATCCTGTGCCTTTACATACCCGGCAACCTTTTCCCTGACACATCACGCAAGAAATATCAACTTCTGCACTAGGTTCTGTAAACGGGAAAAAACTAGGTCTAAAACGAACACCAACGTTTTCATTGAAAATCTGATGTAAAAAAAGCTCCAATGTTCCTTTTAAATCTGAAAAACTAATATTTTTATCAATTACAAGACCTTCCACCTGTGTAAACATCGGCGAATGCGTTGCATCATAATCATCACGACGATACACACGCCCTGGTGCAATCATCCGAATCGGACTATTTGGTTCATGTGCCTGCATCGTACGCGCCTGTACTGGTGAAGTTTGCGTTCTAAGTAAAATATCTTCCGTTATATAAAATGAATCCTGCATATCGCGTGCCGGATGATCTTTTGGCAAATTCAAAGCTTCAAAATTATAATAATCTTTTTCAACTTCCGGACCTTCTTCAACTGAAAAACCCATCGTCATGAAAATATTCTTGATGCGGTTTAACGTTAAAGTCAAAGGATGCAAATGACCAAGCGGTTGAATACGCCCTGGTAATGTCACATCTATTTTTTCAGTCGCCAAACGCTGTGCTAGTTCTAACTTTTTAAGTTCTTCGTTCTTGCTTTCAAGAACTGTTTCCAGTTCTGATCTTACTTCATTCACCAACTGTCCAATGCGTGGACGTTCTTCAGGACTTAATTTCCCCATGCCACGTAACAGACTCGTCAATGTACCTTTTTTACCAAGATATTTCACTCGTAAATCATTTAAGTCTGAAACATTTTGTGCTACAGCCATTGCCGTAACAGCTTCTTGTTTTAATTCTTTCAACTCTTGTTCCATATGTACCTCCCGATATTATTTAAACTAAAGATAGACAAAATAAAAAACTCCCGCCCCGGACAAGGGGCGAAAGTCAAATTTCGCGGTACCACCCTAATAGATACTCAAAAGCTTTAACGCAGCAAACGCTCAAGCTAAGGATATGACCTTCACTTAAGAAACTCCAGAGTGAACTTCAGTTGTTGCTCTTGATACCGTTCTCAATCACGACAAGTATCTTCCTGTAAAAGACACACACAACTTACTCTCTCTATCATGGTTTACATAAATATAATATTATGAAAATCAGTATATCATATATTGCAATTAAAAACAAATATAAAATCAGCTAGAGCGGCGCTGGCGAAAGGATTCATATAAAATCACGGCTGCTGCTGTAGCTACATTCAGTGATTCTGATTGTCCGAGCATGGGAATGAAAATTTTCTGTTTTGCTGCATCCAGCAAAGAGTGGCTCACCCCATTACCTTCATTACCAAAAACGATTGCCGTTGCGTCCCTAAAATCCGAATCAAAATATTCTTTTGCTTCATGATCAAGTGCCGTAACCTGCAGGACAATTTTATGTTGATCCGTAAACGTCAATAAAGTATCTGCTGAAACTTCGGTAATAATTGGTACATGAAACAGCGACCCCATTGTCGCACGCACCGTCTTAGCAGCGAATAAATCGACGGATTCCTTCATTATAATAACACCCTGGCAACCAACCGCATCTGCCGTACGAATAATAGTACCCACATTACCTGGATCTTGCAGCTCATCTAGTACAATGAATAAAGGATTATCTGCCACTTCCAATGTTGCTAGCTGCGTTTGCTGTTTTTGCAAGACCAGTAAAATTCCCTGAGGCTCCTTCGTATCACTAATTTTATCATAAATCGCTTTTGAAACCTGATACACATCACATTTTTTCTGTTCAAGAATCTGAAAAATCGTTGTAACACGACTATTGTGTAAAACTTCATCTGTACAAATACAAAACTCAATTTGCCAATTTGATTTCACCGCTTCTTCGATTAAACGGATGCCTTCGGCAATAAAAAGATTCGTTTCATCTCGATGTTTTTTCTGTTTTAAACTCGCTGCCAGTTTCACTTTTTTATTAGCTGGACTCGTAATAATTTCTATCACTTTGCCAAAGTCTCCAATCCTTTAATATGAGTGCCACTTCCCCTAAGCAGAACATAACACATCAATATAATTTTTAATAAAAAACACAATACTAAAAAAAACAAAGTACTCTGTTTTCAACTAAACAAATGGATATTATGAGCAAAAAAGGCTCTGACTATTAAAATCAGAACCTTTTATCTATATTACAGTTGTTCTTTTGCTACAGTAACTAACTGTGCAAAAGCAGCAGCGTCGTTAATTGCAAGATCAGCAAGCATCTTACGATTTACTTGAACATCAGCTTTTGTTAAACCATTGATTAAACGGCTATAAGAAATACCATTAATACGGGCTGCTGCGTTGATACGAGCAATCCACAATCTACGGAATTCGCCTTTTTTAGCACGACGGTCACGACGAGCATAATAAAGACCTTTCATTACGGTTTCGTTAGCTTTTTTAAACTGTTTGCTTTTAGCGCCTCTATAACCTTTGGCTAATTTTAAAATCTTTTTATGACGTCTATGTGCTGTCACGCCTTTTTTAACTCTTGGCATGTTTCGTTCCTCCTAATAATCTTTATTTTTTAAGCGTAAGGGAGCATCCGGCTTACGCGATTTGTATCGGCTTTCGATGCAAGTGCAGCTTTACGTAAATTACGTTTACGTTTCGGAGCTTTCTTTTCTAAAATATGGCTTTTGAAAGCTTTATTACGTCTGAATTTACCTGAACCAGTTACTGTAAATCTTTTTGCAGCAGCTCTGCGAGTTTTCATTTTTGGCATTTCTATTTCCTCCTTTAGTTATGCGCCTTTGGTGATAAAATCATTATCATATTTTTACCTTCAAGTTTCGGATCACGTTCAACAGTTACTAAGTCTTTCAACTCAGCTGCTACTTTCAGTAATACCACTCTGCCAAGTTCCGGATGAGATAATTCTCTCCCGCGGAACATAATAGTAACTTTAACTTTGTTACCTTCTTCGATAAAACGAAGTGCATTTTTCAACTTGACGTCAAAATCATGTTGTTCAATGTTGGGGCGAAATTTTACTTCTTTAATACTAACAACTTTTTGTTTTTTCTTCGCCTCTTTGTCGCGCTTTTGTTGTTCATATCTGAATTTACCAAAATCCATGATACGACAAACTGGCGGTTTGCCCATTGGAGCAACTTCTACCAGATCCAAATGTTGTTCTTCAGCTAGGTGTAATGCATCTCTTACGAGCATAATACCTAATGCTTCACCAGTTGCACTGGTTACACGAACTTCCCTTGCACGAATCTCTTCATTAATTCTCAAACTTTCTTTGCTAATTGAAATTCACCTCCTAATAATATATAAAATCAAAATAAAAAAAGGGTGGCTCTCCGCCACCCTCAATACCCATAACTATACATGGAAATTCTTAAAACCTTACTGATTGCACATCATAAGGTGAGAAGCGGTGGCCTCTGCTTAAATAACTTACTTTGGTATAATACCATTTATAAATCACTATGTCAAGCTTTGTCTTAAGCTTTTGTGGCAATTTTTTCTAAAACATCGGCAATAAAAGCATCTGCCGACATTACAGCACTATCTTGTTCACCATATTTGCGGACAGCAACCTGTTTTGACTCAACTTCCTGATCCCCCACTACTAAAATGTATGGGATTTTTTTCATTTGGCTTTCACGCATCTTATAGCCAACTTTTTCATTACGATCGTCAACTTCCACACGCATGCCCAAATCAAATATTTTCTTTTTAAGTTCATAGGCATAATCGGCATGCTTATCTGTAATTGGCAATATCTTAATTTGTATTGGTGCCAGCCATACAGGGAAAGCACCGGCATAATTTTCAATTAAAATCCCGATGAAACGTTCTATACTGCCATAAACTACACGATGGATCATAACTGGACGATGTTTTTGTCCATCTTCACCAATATAATTCAAATCAAATTTTTCTGGCATCAGCATATCTAATTGAATTGTTCCACACTGCCAAGTCCGACCAATCGAATCTTTTAAATGAAAATCGATTTTAGGACCATAAAATGCCCCATCACCTTCATTAACCACATATTTCAAACCACGTTTGTCCAAAGCATTCCGCAGTGCAGCAGTTGCTTTTTCCCAAATCTCATCTGAACCCATCGAATCATCTGGACGCGTACTGAGTTCGGCACGATATTCCAAACCAAACGTATTATAGATACGATCAAATAAATCAATGACTTTCTGTATTTCAGCTTCGATTTGCGATGGCAGCATAAAAATATGCGCATCATCTTGTGTAAAATTACGAACCCTCATTAAACCATGAAGCGCACCGGACAATTCATGGCGATGCACAAGCCCCAGTTCTGCAGTACGCAACGGCAATTCACGATAACTATGCTGCTGGGTACGATAGACGATAATACCGCCCGGACAGTTCATTGGTTTGATCGCATAATCTTCACCATCAATTTTCGTAAAATACATATTGTCTTTATAATGATCCCAGTGACCAGACTGTTCCCAAAGTTTACGATTTAAAATCATTGGCGTTTGAATTTCCTGATAACCAAATTCGCGATGAACTTCACGCCAATAGGCAATGAGTTCATTCCGTATTACCATGCCATTTGGATGAAAAAATGGGAAACCTGGACCTTCTTCATGTAAACTGAACAAATCAAGTTCACGACCCAATTTACGATGGTCACGTTTTGCCGCTTCTTCCAGCATAGCTAAGTATTCATCTAAATCCGCTTTTTTCTCAAAAGCTGTCCCATAGATACGTTGCAGCATTTTATTCTTTTCGCTACCACGCCAATAAGCACCCGCAACACTTTGCAATTTGATTGCTTTCACTTTTCCCGTGCTTGTAGCATGAGGACCAGCACAAAGATCAACAAACTCCCCTTGTTCATATAATGAGATGATTGCATCTTCCGGTAAATCCTGAATCAGTTCCACTTTATAGATTTCGCCTTGTTCTTCAAACATAGCTAATGCATCGGCACGACTTAACTCGCGGCGAACAATTTTAAGATTTTCTTTGACGATTTTTTCCATTTCTTTTTGGATTTTTACCAAATCATCTGCCGTCAGTTGTTTTTCTATATCAAAATCATAATAGAATCCATTATCGATTGCCGGTCCAATTGCCAGTTTCACATTGCTGTCTTTATATAAACGTTTTACCGCTTGCGCTAAAATATGCGATGCACTATGGCGTAATGTCCATTTACCAGCAGCATCTTCAAATGTCAGAAATTCAACACTGCAATCTTCCGTTAACTTTGTCATCAAGTCTACAGTTTTCCCATTGACTTTTGCTGACAAAACTTTTTTTGCCAAACTATTGCTACAAGCTTTTACAAAATCAAGAACAGTTGTATCTGCTGCCGTTTCACGTACAGCACCATCCTTTAATGTTATTTTAATCAAAACAAACTCCTCCTTTAAAATAAAAAAATAGCCTCCATCCCAAAATAGGGACGAGGCTATGCTTCGCGATTCCACCCTGATTGACAGATTGTTAAATCTGACCAGCTCATAATTTGATAACGGAAACTACTCCGGCACAGCCTACTTAAGTTCAGCCTGCAGTTTAGAAGTGGTAACTCTATTCTATGTTAAAAATGCTTCCAGCCAAGGCATTTCTCTCTGAGCAACAATTTGAATAGCATCATGTCTTCTGCATTACTTTTATAATAATGTAAGTTTGTATTTATTATATTCCCACAACAAATAACTGTCAACCTAAATTCAATTTGTTTACTAGGTATTCCCTTTAATTTAATTTAGCACGAAGTGCCGTACGCAATATATTTTTAACCATATCCAGACCATCCATAGTAGACAGTTTGCGGAAATTGATCGTAAAACTGATACTGTTTAATTTAACACGTTTAATCAATTCATGTTCTGTATTCAAATAAATGGCACCACCTTTAAATTCATGTTGAATGGATACCATTTTATATTCACCTTTTGCAGTTGCTTCTTTGATATATTGGTCAAAAATACCCTCAATCGTATTCACACACAAATCCTGCTCATCATATAAAAACATATATTTTGGATCCCCGCCTGATTGAATTGGTGCATCCCCTAATTGATGTTTTTCCTTCTCAACCTTAACCCACTCTTTGTCCACATCGATCTTAATGTCTGAAACAGCTGGTTCCCATATAATTTGATTTTCTTCCGCTTGCACTTCATATAACATGATACCAACATCTTTTGCCACACTTTGTACAACTTTATCATATACAGGTTGCGTGAATATAACGCCTAAAACCTGCCCCTGTACATCTTGAAGAATATTGGAAAAATGAAACAAGTCACTTTTTTCTAAAGTCTTGCCAGCCGTTTTGGTTTGAATCAGTATTTTATAATTTAAACCATTATCCGCTGTACATGCCAAATATAAATCAACTGGATACGATGCAGTTTTCCCTTCCACGTTTGCATCTATTTCTACCACCATATTATTTAAATCTTCTTCGCCTTTAATTGCTTCCACTATTTTTTGTCTAATATTTTCTGCCTGACTCATAATTGCACCGTCCTAAAATTTTTACATGTTCCAATTTATTTTTATTAGACATTAAATGGCAGAATCCTTTTTACAATGAAAAAGTAATTTATAAACTTGCCAGTACTGGGATTTTTAAGATCTGTCCCGGAACAAGATTTCCATTACTATCTAATTCGTTCAATTGATGTATCGCTGCTATTAACTCTCGAATATCCTTACCATTGCTAACATATTTTTCAGCAATAACCCATAAACTCTCACCATTTTTCACCGTTACATAACTATACTCCGTACACTGCAAATATTCATTTGCCAGATGAACCGGAACAAATCTCCACATAGACATCACCATAAGTAAAACTAGAATTAGTTTCATAATAGAACACCCCTTTAGAACATTAGTTCTTTTATTGAGTTTATTCTATCACAGTACGTATGTTCTTTCAAGTGTAAAATTGTTTTTTTAGAACAAGTATTCTATTTTTTAAATCATCTGCACTAAAAAAATCTCAAGCCGTTAAACTACGAACTTGAGATTTTTTTCGATAAATTATATATACGCAAGTAGACAAACGCGTGTAGGCTTACCTCTGCTACATTTTAGTAAGCACTATACGTTTTGCACGTTGTGCCAGCGAGGATGTCCCTTTCCCCTTTTCTACAACTTCTTCTTCCGAAATATTGAGTTCACGGGCAATTAGCTTACGTATGCGAGATCCACAAAAAGCATTTTGACAGCGACCATATCCCGCTCTCGTTCTCCGTCCAACAGCATCAACGGATCGCACTGGAATTCCGCGATGCAGACAATCTATAATTTCTGCCTCCGTAACTTGTTCGCATCGGCAAATAATATTAAGTGCTGGATCTTGCGAATCAATAACACCCGCAAAATCAGCTGTCTTTTTTTGAATAATTGGCCGACGTTCTGCCTTAAAATCAAGCTTTGATTCTAAAACAAGCCCAGCTTCCTTTAAAATCGAAACTGTTTTCAAAGCAATAGCCGGAGATGATGTGAGTCCAGGAGAATCAATTCCAACTAGGTTGATCAAGCCTTTGACCCGACTCTCTTCAATAACCCAGTCTTTTTTATTGGATACCGGTCGATTGCCTGCAAAAGATTTTAAAGCCTTCTTCATATTAAAACCTGGTACGGATTTACGTGCTGTTTCCGTTATATATTTCAATGTTTTTTCATCCGTTCCAACATCGTCCTTATCACCAAGCTCTTCAGCATTCGGTCCGATCATAAGATTACCATGATAGGTTGTCGTAACTAGAATCCCCTTGCCAAGCTTCGTCGGCACCTGAAATATTACGGAATTCACAAGATAGTTCTGATCTTTATCCAATATCACATATTGACCGCGCCGTGGCGTAATGTTATATTGGTCATCCCCTGCTAATGCAGAAATTTGGTCACTATATACACCTGCTGCATTAATAACAAAACGTGACTCGATGCTTTTTTTGTTGGTTCCAATGAGAAAGCCCTCACCCTGTTTTTCAATTGTTTCTACTTTATGCTGGAGCATCAATTCCACGCCATTTACCATAGCGTTTTCTGCCAAAGCAATAACAAACTCATAAGGAGATACAACTCCGGCATTTTTGCAATAAAGCGATGCCTTAACCGTATCACTCAGATATGGTTCATGTTGTTTTGTTTCTGCCGCGTCCATCAGTTTGAGGCCACCGACCCCATTTTCCATTCCATAGCGATAAAGCTTTTCAAGGGTAGGTATTTCCTCTACGTCAAAAGCAAGCACAAAAGATCCTGTTTCACGATAACCAAAATGCAGCTCAGTTTCAAGCTGTTCATACATCTGATTGCCCTTTACGCAAAGCTCAGCCTTCAATGTTCCCGGTTCATCCGAATAACCACCATGAACGATCCCACTATTGCTCTTCGAACAGCCACAGCTGACATCGTCTTCTTTTTCAAGAACACAAATTTTCAGCTTATATTTCGACAACTCACGAGCAATGTTCATTCCGACCACACCTGCTCCAATAATACACACATCATACATGATAACATTCTCCTTACTGCTTTTATATTTCATAATGCATACAAATAAATTATTATTATACAATTGTGTATTTTAATGCAAATTAACATTTTCCTTATATACAATACCACCGGTTGCCTGATTCGTAGGCGTAACCGTAACTTCACAAATCTGAACATGCGGCGGCGCACTAGCGGCATACATAACAACATCAGCAATATCCTCTGCAGTTAAAGGTTTAATTCCCGCATAGACGCTGCCCGCTTTTTGTTTATCACCATGGAATCGAACCACACTAAAATTAGTTTCCACCATCCCAGGTTGCACCGCAGTAACTCGTATTGGTTTATCAACAAGATCCATTCTTAGTCCATCACTGATAAATTTCACGGCTGTCTTCGTAGCGCAATATACTGCGCCCCCAGGATAAGCATGGATTCCTGCTATGGATCCAATATTAATAATATGACCATTTACCTGATTTTTCAGCATAAAAGGCACAATTTTCCTCGTCAAATATAGTAACCCTTTAACATTGGTATCAATCATAGCATCCCAATCATCGGTATCGCCCTCATATAATTTTTCCAGTCCACGCGCAAGTCCCGCATTATTCACAAGAATATCAATTTTACGCCATTTCTCTGGCAAGTTATCAATCGCTGCATTTACTAGCTTTTTATCTTGCACATCTAAGCCAAAACTTACAATTTCAATTTTATACATATCTTGCAATTCTCTGGCAACAGCTTTCACTTTATCAGTGCTGCGCGCACACAAGATTAAATGTGCACCTGCTTTTGCAAATGCTTCAGCACAAGCTTTACCAATACCACTACTTGCCCCACTAATAAATACAATTTTATCTTTTAATTTTTCCATTGTTTATTACCTTCTTTATTTTATTTTAGTTTCCTATGGACTAACAAAACCAGCGACAATAAACACTTCAAAAAGCTCTCAATAATATTGTCCGTCCGTAACAAATCTTAAAATTGTAGACTTGATCTTTTTATAATTCGATTAATCATAAAAGCCTCTATTTTTTGTTTATCAACATTTCACTAAAATCCTTTTCAAAAGAAATAATATCCGTCTCCTGGGTAGCCCATGATGTACAGAAACGAGCACAGGTATGATGACTGTCTGGCTTACTCCAAACAGATATGATATATTTTTGAGATATTTTTTCCAATAGCCAATTTGGTAGAATCGGAAAAAGCTGATTGGATGGAGCATCGCCAAGAAAAGAAACGCCCGCTTTCTCAAAAATAGTCTTCAATAAATACGCCATATTATTTGCATGTAATCCTAATTCAAAATACAAATTATCTTTGAATAATTCTTCAAATTGCATACCAAGAAGCCATCCTTTTGCCAGAATTGCGCCTCGTTGCTTCATATTAAAACGAAAATCTTTTTTTAGAAGGTCATTGGTAATAACTAAAGCTTCGCCAAACAACGCTCCTACTTTTGTTCCGCCAATATAAAATGCATCGACAAGTTTTGGCAAATCAATAAGTGCAATATCATTTCCTTTAGCAGTTAGACCCATTGCCAGTCTGGCGCCGTCTAAAAAAAGCAGCATATCATTCTCTTTGCAATACTTAGAAAGATTTTCGAGTTCAGTTTTATAATATATAGTGCCGATCTCTGTCGGATTGGAAATATAGACCATTTTAGGCTGTACCCAATGCTCATCTTGATGTTGAGCAAGAACTGGCTGAATTAATTCTGGAGTCAATTTGCCATCAGGCGTAGCAATATCAAGGATTTTGTGCCCACTAGCTTCCACCGCTCCTGTTTCATGAATATTAATATGACCGGTATCCGCTGAAATAACAGCCTGATAAGGTTTTAAAGCATACGAAATAAAAGTTGAATTTGTAATCGTCCCGCCTGGGAGAAAATGAATATCAGCACTTTCACATTGGATTGCCTTTTTAATTAGCACTTTGGCATTCTCGCAATGAGAATCCATACCATATCCATCGTTTTGCTCTAAGCCTGCATCAATAATAGCTTTCAAAATATTTGGATGAGCACTTTCACTATAATCATTTTTAAAACTATACATTTCAAATCCCCTTTTTACGTTCTATGACCTATCATACACTCTGTTTCATCCAATTTTTTTTCGTATTTTCATCAAACATCGAAATCAACTCCTGAATAATTTCATTATAATCAGTGAATGTCCCTTTAGTCAAATATATTAGTTCATTATGAGTCAATTCGAAGGCGCGTCCTTAGATATACAAATAATAACATATTTGTATATCTATAAACACAGATATCAGAATCTTTTTATATCTGTGTTTTACTATTCAATATGAGTCGATTCAATAAAAAACAAATTAAAATTATATGCTGCTTTCCATTAAAGTCACATTTCCCCATAAAAAATAAAGTTCCTGCCAAATTAATACGTCATTCAGCAAAAACTTTTATTGTCAATCCTTATTTTAAACCCACATATACAAAACCCTCTGCGTTAAAACCCCAGAAGGCTTTGTATTTCTCTGTTTCAACCGCCGACTTGAAACATATTGCGCTGATCTTTTCCTTCAACGATAGAACTATCATCAAAAAGATGTTCTTTGGGCTTTTGATAAATAGTTTCTTCGATCACCTCACGAATCACATTATCCGCTTTTTGACTGCGCAGTAGATCTTTTAAATCGATTCCTTTATCATACTGTAGACAAAGTTTTAAAAATCCATTTGAAGTCAGGCGAACTCTATTGCAATTGGTGCAAAATTTATGATGCATCGCTTCAATAAAACCAATCTTCCCCTTAAAATTCGGGAGTGAATAATACGTCGCCGGACCATTACCAAGCTGACTCGTATAAGGAGTCAAAACACCATATCGCTCTTGCAGCATAGACAGAACTTTCGTGGTTTCGATCGCCGTAAAATCATGTGCCATACCGATTGGCATCAATTCAATGAAGCGAACTGAAATTGGATACTTCTGCGCAAAGCCAGCGATATCCATCAATTGATCTTCATTTATTCCTGCAATTGGTACACAATTGAGCTTAATACTTTTAAAATTCAACGCGAGTAAAGTATCGATTCCCTGCAATACGTTAGGCAGCTGATCACACAGTGTCAATTGATGAAAGGATTCTCGATTGACAGAATCTAAGCTGATATTAACACCATCAAGACCAGCTGCAATCAGGTCTTTTGCCATCTGCGGCAACAAAACACCATTGGTCGTAATCGTAACCTGCTCAATTTGGGGAATTGCTTTCAGCTCAGCGATAAGCTGACAAATATTCAATCTAACCAACGGTTCACCGCCCGTTAATTTAATTTTTTTAATACCAAGCTCAGCAAAAATTTTTGCCAGTCTGATAATTTCTTCGTAAGAAAGTAAATCCTTACAACGCATTTGCTTGATTCCCTCTGCGGGCATGCAATATGTACAACGTAAATTACAACGCTCCGTAACGGAAATCCTCATATATTCTATGGTTCGTCCGAACTGATCTAACATCAGTCTCACCTTCTTACTTTACGAAACTTTTGGATTGACAAAATGACCGCTTTTCCCGCCAGATTTTTCTATCAGCGCGATATTTTGAATTTCCATTGTTTTATCTAATGCCTTACACATATCATAAATCGTCAGCAGTGCTATGCTTACAGCCGTTAACGCTTCCATCTCTACTCCAGTCTGTCCATTTACTTTTACCGTAGCATTCGCTTCGATCGCCGATTCATCCGGAAACATGACAAAATCGACACTGCATTTGGTAATGAGTAATGGATGACACATCGGGATTAACGTACTGGTTTGTTTTGCAGCCATGATCCCCGCAACCCGAGCAACTCCCAATACATCACCTTTTTTTACATTTCCAGCAGCAATTGCTTTATACACTTCTTGATTGACAACAATTTTGCCCTTGGCAACTGCAATACGGCTTGTACCACTTTTTTCACTTACATCGACCATAATCGCATTTCCCGTTGCATCAAAATGGGTTAATCCAGCCATTTTTCACACCTCATCTATTATTCCTTCGTTATTTTACTCCAAAAATCTTGTTTGGCAAGTGGTACACAGATCGTGGCTTGCGTGCCATCTTGTAGCACGGATTGCAAAATTTCAATCTGCACATGATAGGTCTCTTTTAAATAACTTGCTGTGATAACGTCTCGTGGCTCCCCGATATAAAATTGACCATTACGACTAATCGCCGCAACTTTCGATCCATATTGTAGCGCATGATTTGGCGAATGCGTCGTCATGATGACGCCCAATCCCGATTTTTTAATCATCGTTGCTATATAATCCATGACTCGAATCTGATTGCCATAATCAAGATTTGATGTTGGTTCATCCATAATTAAAAACTCTGGTTTTTGTGCCAGGGCTCTAGCAATTAAGACAAGTTGCCGTTCTCCACCACTGATTTCCGTGTAAATCGAATTTTTCAAGTATCCTATTGACAGGGTATCAATGGCCTCCTCGGCAATCTCAAGATCCATCTTACTTGGCGAACCCCAAATCCCTAGATGTGCAGCGCGCCCCATCGCTACAACATCTAAGACTCGAAATGCAAATGAGGAGGCATGCGCTTGCGGCACATAGCCAACTTTTTTAGCAAATTCTTGCTGTGTCCATTTCGCGATATTTTCTCCATCAATGAGGATTCTTCCTGACTGCAATTTTAATAGCCTTAGTATCGTTTTAAATAATGTCGTTTTCCCGACTCCATTTGGACCTAGCAGACAAAGAAATTCACCCGATTCTACTGTAAAAGAGATAGCTTCGATAATTTTTTTATTGCCATAACCACATTGTACATTCTCTAATTTCAGTTGCATAGCTCCTCCTGATCAGGCCCAGCCTTTACGTGTTTTATATAATAGATAAATAAAAAATGGTGCTCCAATTAAGGATGTCAATATCCCTAATGGTACTTCGACTGAAAAAAGAATTCGAGCAAAATCATCTACGAGGAGTAAAAAAACAGCACCCATAATCGTTGATACTGGTAATAATACCTTATAATTTGGACCAATCAGCATCCTCGACAGGTGGGGTACAACCAACCCTACCATTCCAATAATTCCACTAATAGAAACAGCAGCGGACGTAATGAGCGTTGCTGATAGTATTACTAAAAAACGAAGCTTTATGGTATTTACCCCTAATGCACGTGCTTCTTCATCGCCAAAAGAAATAACATTAAGATTCCAACGTAGTAACGTGAGCACGACAATCCCGCCAATGATCGGAATCGCCGCAAAGTACACGGCATCTGCATTCGTTGAAGCCAGACTTCCTAGCAGCCAATACGTAATTGCGGGCAATGTATTTTCCGGGTCAGCGACAAATTTTGTTAAAGAGACGAACGAACTAAATAAAGTACCAATAATGATGCCGGCCAAAATCATCATCAACACTGCATCACCGCGTTTTCCTACCCACGTTGCAATTCCATACGTCAGCATAACGGCAAGCAAACCAAAGGCATACGCTGAAAATTGGATGCCAAGCGTTGACCAAGCTAATAAAATTGCCAAGGCCGCTCCAAAGCTTGCTCCCGCCGTTACACCTAAAATACTAGGAGAAACCATTGGATTTTTAAACATTCCTTGGTAAGCAGCTCCAGCCGTTGACAGGGCTGCTCCAACCAAAATAGCTGAAATAATCCTTGGCAATCGAATTTTAAACATGATAATTTCTATATTTGTTGGCCAATAAGGTGCTACATGCATCACCTTAGCCGTTAAAATTTCCAGCACCATATTTGGCGCAATCGGATAGCGACCGACCATAAACGAGATAAAAAATAAACTCAATAAGCTAAGTAAGAGCACCGTTATTTTTATTGAGTCTCCAGAACTTCTGGTCAACTTCATATTGTTGTTCCTCACTTATATAAACTTAGCCAAGACAAGTTATTGTTCGGGATTTTGTCCGGCAATAATACGATTTGCGTCCGCTTCGGAAAGATCATACTGCATAAAATTTTTATAAAAATACTGTGTTTCTTTTACTACATCAATATCTTTAAACTGTTCTGGATATAACACTTTTGCTGCCCATTGAATTTGCAGTGCCTCTTCTGCACCATACCGATCCCACAAAAATGCTCCATCGGGATTTACGTAAACTTTTTTCGTTTGAATTGCCTTGATTCCTTGCCATGCCGGATCATTCAAAAGTACATCCGTACTACGAATACCATCTTTGGCATTGTTTAACGTATTGCTGCTAACAATAATGACATCAGGATTCCAAGCGATAATCTGTTCCATCGTTACTGTTTTCATATTTCCTTTGATATCGGCAGCCGCATTGATTCCACCAGCAACTTCAATCCAGTTATCAATAATGGTATTTGTTCCATCAACAATCAATGGATTTAATGCCGTAATATGTAAAACTTTTGGGCGTTGTTCTTTCGCGATTGGATCTGTGACAGCCTTGACTTTCGTCAATTTCTCATCAAGATACGTAATATATGCTTCCGCTTTCTTACTTGCAGCAGGGCCTAAAATCTTACCAGTTGTGCGGAAACAATCTTTTAGTCCATCAAAATCAGTAAAGGCTAATTGTAGTACCGGAATGCCCAAATCTTTTAATTTAGCAGCATTCACACTATTTGTCGGTATAAAGATGATATCTGGTTTTGTTTTCATCAATTCTTCAATATTGACATCATTCGTAGTAAATACAGTTTGTGCATCATTCATATGCGGATTTACTTTATAAAGCCACGGTCTCACTTCTTTGGTATGTACGGTGGCCTTAATTTTATCACCAGCACCAAGCATCGCTAAGACTTCATTATGCGCGGGCCAAGCATCAGCGATGCTATCTATTTTATTAGGAATCTCATACTTTGCTCCGGTGGTATCAGTGATCACTAACTTTTCGTTTTTTGTAACAGCTTGTTCTCCTCCACAAGCTGTTACGACAAAGCTCAATACAATTGAAATAGCAATTAGGAGATATTTTACATTAAAATTTTTATTGATCATAGCTTCACATTCTTTCTACTTAAATTATAGTTTATATGAACTCTATATCATATCGTTCTTAACGATTTTTTTTTAAATTAAATGTAACTCTGCAAGATTTAAAGCAAACTCTATTTCTTGATTTACGGCAAAACATTCTTTTTTCTGCCGTGAAAAGTACAATTTCAACTGTTGTTTCTGCCAATCTATCGTTAGCTCATAACCATTTTTGGATGGTCGTATCTCGTTGCAGGTAGCGACAAAAGGGAACCAGTCCCCGTGCTTTTGCTTTTCAATTTCATTGGCAAATATACATATGTCTGCGGGAATGCAACACTTAGACACTGCTTCTTTAGATAAATTTTTATAGGGTAAAACCGCCCCGTTTTGTAATTGAACGGCATACGTATTTTCTTGAATCTGCAGCTGGCATGAAAGGATATTTTCAATCCCCACCAGCCGCGCCAAAACTTCATTCACTGGATGATACATTATATATTGTGGCGAAGCATCCTGTACGATTTTCCCCTGCTCGATTACGATTGCTCGATCGGCAAACGCTAAAGCTTCCGCAAAATCATGGGTAACCAAAATGACTGACATTGCTTCTTTTTGAGCAATCGCCCGAATTTTCGTTATCATCTCACGACGGATCCGTAAATCTAAGGCAGCAAAGGGTTCATCTAATAATAATAACTCAGGTTTTGTAATCAAGGCTCTAGCGATACCGATACGCTGCTTTTCGCCGCCAGATAAAGTATTTGATTGGCGCTTTAGTAAATGATTGCATCTTAAAACAGTACTTACCTTTTCCACTTTTTCTAGTATTTCTATTTTTTTCATCTCACGAAACGTTAAGCCAATGCCAATCGTCTCCGCTACGGATCCAGATTGCAAGATGGTTTCTTGAAACACCATTGACATCCGCCTACGCAGCCTTGTCCGGTTATCGTCTTGCATCGTTTCACCAAAAAGAGAGATTTTCCCCGAAAATTTTTGCAGACCATTCACTGTCTGCAAAAATGTCGATTTTCCAGCTCCATTCGAACCGACAATCGCTAATAGTTCACCGCGCTTTAGCTGAAAATGATCGATTTGGAGTACCTGTCTTCCTTCTCTTTGTACTTGCAGATGGTCCATTTTCAAAATTGCTTCTTTCATCGTATCTCACGCTTTCTCTCATGCTGTAAATACGTTAACAAAAGGACTACACTATAGGCAATCATCAATAGTACCGCACTGATTGCAAGAGCCATCTCATAATTGCCCTTACCTACTTCCATAACGGTTGCTGTCGTCAATACCCTCGTTTGCCCTTTAATATTGCCGCCAACCATCATTGAAGCTCCTACCTCTGCACTTACACGGCCAAATCCAGCGATGACTGCCGCTAAAAGTCCTAACCGAGCCTCTTTAATAAGCAGCCAGTCTGCCTGCCATTTTTTTGCCCCCAAAGATAAGAACTGATAACGCAGTAATGGATTAACGGACATAATTGCCGTAAAGCTAAAGCCAATAATAATGGGCATCGCAATCATGGTTTGCGCCAAAATCATAGCCGTTGGCGTATACATTAAACTCAAATTGCCCAGTGGACCATAACGCCATAACAGCAGACTAATCATCAAACCTGCTACAACAGGTGGAAATCCCATACCATAATTAATAAAGCTATAAATCAATTTTTTTCCCGGAAAATCAGTGAGTGCCAGCCAAATGCCAAAAGGCAGGCCGATAGCAACACTAATTAATGTTGCTATCCCTGAAACCTGAATCGTTAACCATGCAATCGCCCAAACTTCATCATTTCCCGTAACGACAAATTGCAACGCTTCCCAAAAAGCTTGCATTTCCATAACTGCGTACTATAAACCTAAATCCGCATCGGTTTTATCACCATCAGCAAAAAATAAAGCCTGACCATATTCGTCTTTACCAAACTCTGCAATCATTGCTTGTGTTTCTTTTGCTAATAAGAATTCACTAAACGCTTTCGCGCCATCTTTATTTACTTTATTAAATTTTTCTGGATTTACTTCCATGACATGATAAATATTTAATAATTTTTTATCGCCTTCAACAAGAATGTCTAACGAAAGATTTTTCTTTTGTGCTAGATAGGTGGCTCTATCCGTTAAGGTATAGCCATTTTTTTCATTGGCAATTTTTAAAGTTTGTCCCATACCTGCACCAGCAGATAAATACCATGGGCCATCGGCTGCAACTTTAATATCTTTCCAAATTTGTTTTTCCATTTTATCCGTTCCAGAATCATCACCACGAGAAACAAACAGTGCTTGTTTGGCTGCAATTGCTTTAAAAGCATCATCCGTAGTTTTTCCCTTAATTTGAGCCGGATCATTTGCAACGCCAACAACAATAAAGTCATTATGCATCACGAGCTGGCGATTTATCGTTGAACCGCTTTCCATTACTTTTTTTTCCGCACTTGGTGCATGTACCAAAAGCACATCGGCTTCACCTTTTTCTCCCATAGCAAGTGCTTTGCCTGTACCAACAGCGATTGTCTTCACCTTATACCCTGTTTTCTTTTCAAATGCAGGGATCAATACATCAAGCAAGCCGCTGTCTTGCGTACTTGTTGTCGTTGCTAAAATAAGATTTGCATCGGCTGGTGCTTTACTACTCTCTGGTGCAGCTTCCTTTTGTGTTCCACAAGCAGTTGTCGCAAAAACGATGACCAACATACAAATTGATAAAAAAAGTGATTTATTAAATTTCATTATTACCGCTCCTCATATTATCTATTTATAAAATAAACTTCCCTGAACAGCTAAGATCATAGCCCCCCAGAGATTCTACTTCCTCGCGAAATTCCTTAGACTTTAAAATATCTAGAATCATAAGAAAACGTTCATCATCGTCAGCAAAATTGAGCAATAAATCATAGTCTTCTGCTGCAACTGAAACAAAAGTAAGTCCCAAAGCTTTAGCTGCTGCCTGAACTCCGAGTCCGACATCTACACTACCAGCTGCAACCGATGCCGCCACCGCCATATGCGTAGCAACTTCCATTTCATAACCACAAATCTGTTTTGGGTAAATACCTTGCTTTTTTATTTCAAAATCAAGCAGCATCCGCGTTCCTGAACCACGTTGCCGATTGATAAACCTTACATCTTTACGAGTCAAATCTTCTAGTGTCCGAATGTTTTTAGGATTACCAAACGGCACCATAAAGCCTTGCTTCCGTTTTGCCATATGAACCAGTTTATAAGGTTCATCCTTAAAAAAATGTTGTAAAATCGGTATATTATATTGACCAGTAACTTCATCGAGCATATGAACACCTGCAATATGTGCTTCATTGTTACGAATTGCCATAACCCCGCCCATACTGCCAACATTCGCGCAAGCCAGTGTTATTTGGGCATAACGGCGACGTAAAAAAACGCCTAAGAGTTCTACCGCCAGATCATGGCTTCCTACTGCAAGCAATGTATTTTGTGGATTTTCCTGTCGCAATAAACGCACCGGAACTTGCTGACCTTTTCCTATACCTGCACTCTGCATTTCTATCTTGACAATGCCTTGTGCTTTTGTCAACGATGATAATAGTCCAGCCCCACGACTTAGCGGGGCCGCAATTAACTTACCTCGTACATTGCCCAAAGAAACTCTAACATATTCCTCTGCACCAATGGTCGATGGCAACGGCTTCACCATACTCGCCAAAACCACTTCTGCTTTCTCAGCCAAAAGGCACTGCCTCCGGCGTACTGGATCGCGTACAAACAGTTCTGCCGTCAGCATCGTCGAAACAGGATAGCCAGGCAATCCAATCACTGGTTTGCCCTCACATAAAGCGAGAATTACTGGCTTACCAGGTTTTGTTGCAATACCATGCACGAGTACCTCGCCAAGTTCAGCCAATACTTCGGCGGTATAATCATCTCTTCCCGCCGAAGTGCCGGCATTGACGATCACCATATCAAACTGTTGCAATGCTTCTTTAACCGTCGATTGAATGGTAGCTTTCTTGTCTTTTAATATAGGAAAACGTTCTGCATGCCCCGCCCATGTTTGAATCGCCGCAGCCAACATATAAGAGTTTACATCTTTAATCTTGCCGGGTTCGAGACTTTGTCCGGGAGTGACGATTTCATCGCCCGTAGGAATAATCGCTACGGTCGGTTTTTTTAAGACTTCAATAGTATCGAGCCCTGCCGAAAGCAATGCTGCTATATCCGTAGGACAAATGCATCTATGCTCTGGCAAAACCAGTTCGTGTGCCGCTATGTCTTCACCGATAATTCGTACATGCTGCCAAGGTGCTGCAGCAGCAATAATTTCAGCAGCCTCTTTTTCCCATTGCACATCTTCGATCATAATCACCGCATTCGTTCCCAATGGCATCATATCACCCGTATCAACCATATAACAACAGCCAAAGGTAAACGGCTCACCTTCTGGTAAAAGTTTTAAAGTGGTTGGCTCATTTTCCTGTGCACCGAACGTATCCTCTGCATAAACAGCAATCCCATCCATCGCAGAACCATTATAATGTGGCACAGAAACTTTAGCATACACGGTATGCGCTGTTACACGATCAAGTGCATCGGTGGTCAATACTTCTTCTGTTGGTAAATTGCTGAAAAAGCCAATCTCCTGCAATTTTGTGATCCATAGTTTTTGTGCTTCTTCCCGATTCAAACAATCTAAATATACTTTATTTTTCATTGTTTACACCCTCTTGATTTGATGAATGTGAAAAACCTCGACGATTTCACCTTCTGAGCAGCCGGTTTTCCCTGCAGGAATCTGGATCATTCCATCAGCCTCCGCCAGCAGACGAATCAGACCGGATTTACCTAAAATCGGTATCGCTTGATATTCACCCTCTTGGTATACCAATTTCACCTGAATAAAATCATCTCTACTTACCGAAGAAGCTATATTTCGCATGAGCTTCGCTTTGATCGTAATCTCATGGCTTACATTTTCCCCAGACATTCTTGCCAATGCCGGCAAAACCAAAGCTTTACAAACGGTACAAGCGGCGACTGGATGTCCTGGCAGACCAAAAATAGGAACCGCATTGACACTGCCAAAAATCATCGGCTTGCCAGGCTTAATCATAAGTCCATGAAATAAAACCCCCGGCTTACCGAGTGCATTGACTGCGTTCACGGTATGATCCCGCACCCCAACCGAACTCCCGCCAGATATCAGCACTGCCTGAAACCCTTCGATTCCTTTTTGTAATGCTGCTAAAAAAGCAGTCTGCGTATCTTCAACAATACCCATCCGCACAGCGCAAAACCCTTGTTCTTCGAGCATTGCGGCCAATACATATGAATTTGTATCCCAAAGCTGACCAGCTTCTGGTTTTTGCCCAAGATCAACGAGTTCATCCCCCGTTGAAAAAACTGCGACACGAAGCTTTTTATTCACAGCAACTTGTCCAATGCCACAGGCAGCTAATATGCCAATATGTCTAGACGCAATCTGCTGACCTTTTTCCACAAGCAACTGCTTGGCCTGTACATCTTCACCGCGCCAGACTACGTTTTCTTTTGGCGTGGCAGCATGCAATACCATCAGCATCGTTTCATCCATTTGCTCGGTATATTCAATCATCACAACCGCATCGGCATTTTGTGGCAGCATCCCGCCTGTTGGGATATGGACAGCTTCCCCTGGCAAGAGTTTAAGCGCCGTACTTTTCCCCATGCAAACTTCGCCAACAATCGTAAACATCGCGGGGCTCGTCTCACTTGCTGCAAACGTATCACTACTGCGTACAGCAAACCCATCGACAGTCGACCGACTAAACGAAGGCAAAACAACCGTGGATTGAATATCACAAGCAGCAATTCGCCCAAGTGAAGCGGGTAATGCTAAGATTTCCTGCTCTATTTTATGATTGAGCAGCTCATTTTCAATAAGCCGCTGTGCTTCTTTTAATGAAATACATTGAAAAAAATCCATAAAACCTCCTAGTTTTCGGCTAATGAAAGATACTCTGCCAAAGTTTTATTCCACCCATAACGAGCGTTGCACATCATCGCAAGTTTCTCCAGACCAGTCTTATCCTGCTGCAAAGTTTTCACTGCAAACAAACATACACCCATACTATCAATAAAACCATTCTCCGCTGACTTCCAAAACATATAGCGATGCTCTGTATGCCCCGGTTCAACGTGACTCCATTTCGCGCAAGAAAGATTGCCACAAGCTAGGCATGCACCTTCTTTTAAACGCTGCTGACTCATGCCTTCGCCTTGATTTAACAGCGAAAGTATATATGCCGAAGCGGTTTGAAATGCGAGTTGATCTACCGCCACAGGGATTTCTCCCTCAGCATCCACCACAATAGCTTTAATTCCTTTACTGGCAAAAACAGCTGCAACACCACTTTGGCTGCGTCCGGCAAAATGGACAACTTTGCCTTTTATATTCGTTATGCCAAACATACCTTCAGTCAACTGTTTTTCTCCTGCAGCATCAATACAACCTACAGCAATTTGTTTGCCAAAATGTGCAGATAAAAAATCTGCAGTTACTTGAAAATCTAAATTTTGTAGAGTAGGCATCACCTGAATCTCTGCTTTTTTCGGAGAAATATAAAGTATGTATGTGCTTTTTACGCTAGGCAGCCCCTCAATGATAATAGCCCGGGTATTCATTCGCCCCAGTTGATCCGCAAGCATTCCTCCCGTGTTATTTTCTTTCACTTCGCCCAAAACAGGGCTTTTCATACAAAGCGAAAGTCGGCCTGCATAAATTGGTTGCATCCCCGCCAATAGTCCTGTCGCAAGCACAATCTTATTGTCTTTCCACACATCAGCAGTCACGGCAAGCTCTTGGCGGAGGATATTTTTGCTAAGCAATCTACCACCAAGGCCTTGATATTCAGTTTCTTTTTCTTGGGTCACGACCATTTTGCTCATATCAACCCGATATAGCATCTTATTATCTCCTCGCCAAATCAATCAATGATTCGTTTTGGATGCGTATACACGCAAAACGAATCACGACGCATGCTTGCGACAATTGTAATGCCCAAATCTTTTGCCAGATCTAAAGCGAGCGTAGTTGGTACTGATTTTGCCACAACACAAGGAATTCCCATCTTACTTACTTTAATAAGAATTTCCGAAGAAATTCTACCGCTGAACACGAGCATTTTATCGTCCATTATCATATTTTTTTCTAAGCATTTTCCATATAATTTATCAAAAATATTATGTCTTCCAATATCTTCTGAGTACAGTATCAATTCACCATTCTTGACAATTGCACCACTGTGAACACCATTGGTTTTATGATGTGTAGCCGAAGCTTCATTGAGCAAGATATCTGTACTTTTAAGAATATCACTTGCCGTAAACTGTGCGCTACTGTCAATATATCTGGTTGTTTTATGATCATTCGCAAAATAAAAACCAGCCCGGCCCCGGCCACAACAAGCAGTCAAACATCGCCTTAGATAACCTTGTGCCGCTTCTCTTTCTACAATATCAGCTTCAACATTTACCAAGCCGTCATCTTCATTAATGACCATTTCCTTAATATCCTCGATCCTTTGAACCATCCCCTCAGAAATTAAAAACCCGATCACTAAATATTTCTGATCTACGGGTGAACAAAGCATCGTTGTCATTTCTTTCCCATTTAAATAAACGGTAAGCGGCATTTCTTCCGATATCATTTGCTTAACTTCCTGAATTGTACCATGTTTAAATCGAAGGACTTCATATGTTTTTATCGCATCTACTTTTCCAAATTTCATATGCGTTCCTCCCGCTCTTTATTCTAACCAGCCGGCACGTTCAAAAATCCAGAACATCGCCGGTTCATACCCTCGATCCTGTACAGCAAGATCCAGTTGCCAAGTCGTTAAATAATGTAATGGATACATGATAATATCTGGCTGACTGTTACGCATGTCACACACCTTCAAAGAACCATGGCATTTATCGCAAAGTTCAATCAGCCAATTTGGTGCTTCATCCGCTGTAACGAAAGTACTGCCGCGTTCTTCTAAATTGCCGCAGATTCCGCAGCAAGTACGGATATAACGCCAAACCGAATGACAATGACTGCAAACCAGTTCTTTTTTACCCTTCTCATCGATAATACCCATTCCTGCAGGTGCTCCGCAAATATGGCAACGATTCTCTAACCAATTTACAGGTGTTTGCAGCTCGTTAAGCTTTTGCCCAATAAAAGCAGCGATACCCGCATGTACTTCAGCAACGATAAATCCTGCTTCATCTGCTTCTATGTTTAAATCCTCAAACATTGGTATTTGCTCAAGGAATACTAATTTTCTATTTTTTAAACCCATGACCTCACAAAACACTTGAATTAACCGTTCACTGTCTTGCGCTGTTATAAAAACGTTCTGATAGGCCAGAAACGGTTTCTTTTGATCCATATGTTCCAAAAAATCTGTTTGCTTTAACTTTTCAATATCTATGAACTGTGGCATTAACTTAAATATAGCTTGTCGTGCTTGTTGATATTTTTGCCAAAAAGGCAGATTTTCTTTTAAAAACGGATATTTTTCTCCAAAGCTTTCGAATGAAATCAACTTTTTTCCCCCTTTCTTATGAGGATAGAAGTGGAAAGAACTTCTTTCCACTTCTATATTTTATTATTTTTCTGAAGATTTATCTTCTTTTGCTACTTCTCTATACCATTTTGCATTATGATGTTTGGCAAACTCCGCTTCAATATAGCCATTGCCCATCATCGTTTTGCATTCTTTGCTGGATTTTGGGTGAATTGCCGCTAAATAGAAATGCACCAATATCCCACAGCCAATAAATAAGCCACTTGCCGCGTGAATAAGATATGAATACCGCACCAATACTGGCGGTACTTGGGTATAAAACATCATGATTAGTCCTGTGATCCCTAAGATGCAAGAGACAACAATAATAATCCAGCCCAAAGATTTTTGACCAGCATTAAATTTCCCCTGTTCAGGAGGTTCGCCTTTAATCAAAGGTGCCATATACCCACCAGAGATTTTAAGCCATTTATGATCGTCTTCATCAAAATCAGCGATGCGTGCTATGAATTTTTTAAACAATTTAAAATGCGTAACAATATAAATAAATGGCACTACAAGATAAGCAATCCCAAAATATTTATGAAGCTCCGCAGCTCCTCTTAGGTCGCCGAATAGAAAGGCAAAGAATCTAAAGTTAGGATTAAAGATTGCCAAACCGCTAAAGAGAAGTGCTAGGAAAATCACAAGATTAACCCAATGAAAGATACGCGTAGACTTCTCATGTTTCAAAATCATTTTTTCTTTCATCATTACTTCTCTCCTTTATCAGCATCATCTTTATCAGTATCATCTTTTTTCTTCTCATCTTTGATCTGTTTAAGTGCGCAAAGATGCTGCACTGCAGAGAGCCCAATCGCACCAACAAATGCAAGTGGTGCAATAGGATTTAAGATATCTTTCCAAGCCGTAATTTCCAGTGGCATAGATGGTTCCTCTGGCAAGCCGTATTTGGTTGGTTTATCTTTCAATACGGATAAAACGCCTAAGCCACCGAGAATGGACTCGCCATAGAGATTCGCATTTTCATAACCACGTGTCTTGAGCCAAGTAACACGCTCTTTTCCTTTTTGAACAAGTTCATCACGATTTCCAAAAGAAAGTGCATCAGCTAGACATGCCTTTACGCAAGCTGGCGTGGAAGTTTTTTCACTTTCACTGCCTTCGCGAATTCGACTAAAGCACATATCGCATTTATTTACTGTTTTTCCAATCGACGGAATCGTAAACGGACACGCACTGTGACAATAGCCGCAAGCAATACATTTATCTTTATCCATGATCACAACGCCATCTTCGGTGCGTTGCAAGCAACCACTTGGACACACTTTTACACAAGCTGGATCACCGCAATGGAAGCATTGATATTTAAGCATATTAAGCTGTGGAACCGTATCTTTTTCAAAGTTCTCATAGAATTTTATAATCATACGGGTATCCGGACTTAATTGAGGTGGATTTTGGTAACTGCCTTCAAAATGCGTATTTTCTACTTCTTCTTCATTCCACTCTTTGCAGGCAGCCTGACAACCGCGGCACCCCATACATTTTGAACTGTCATAATAATAAGCCAGTCTGCTCATCTCATATTCTCCTTACATTTACTTTAAAGGATTTATACTCCGGAATACGTGTATTCGGATCGCCGACTGCCGGAGTAAGCATATTTGCTATTTGCACAAGATTTCCGTCAGCCAAAGGATCAATCCCAATAAATCCGTAATTCCAAGGCATACCAACAACATGCACTTTCTTACCATCGATTGTATACGGCTGTAATCTTGGTGTTACAAAAGCCTTTACCTTTAAAGTACCTCTAATAGAGGAAAGTTCTACAAACTCGCCATTTTTAATTCCTTTTTCTTTTGCAAGGTCTGGATCAATCTCAACAAAAGCTTCTGGCGCAGCTTCCGTTGTCACTTTAATTTTGCGGGTAATATTCCCTGATTGATAATGTTCGCACAAACGATACGTCGTACCAACATAAGGGAAATTATCATCATCTACTTCTGATTTTTTATCAAAAACAGAGTTGAATGTGATTGCGACTGGATTGCTTTGCACTTTACTGAACGTATTATGCACTGGCGACTCATAAGACTCGTAATGTTCTGGAATAGGTCCATCGCAGACCATGCCAGTTGGTACAAATAAACGACCTAAACCATAAGGAATCATCAAAAATGGGGCGTCGCCAAGCGGCGCACTTGGTGCACGGTTGGCAATAAAATCTGGCACATCCATGCCTGTCCATTTATTTTGCAACGAATCCCAATGAATCAATTCTTTTTTATCACTGAACGGCTTACCTGCAAGATCGCAACCTGCACGGTTGTAAAGAATACGGCGGTTCATCGGCCAGGCCCATGCCCATTGTGCATGAATTCCAATACCACTTTTTTCTGGAATACGACGTCTGGCAAGATTGCCTTCTGGTGGATACATACCACAATATATCCAGTTACCGCTAGCCGTTGAGCCATCTCCCTTTAATTGCGCAAAGCCTGACAATTGCTTTTTATCGCCAACCGTCCAGCCATTCATTTCTCTAAAGACACGTTCTGTATCATGATGCTCGCCACCATAGCCCCAAGTAAGATCACGAATCGGATCTGGGAATACAGCATTTGCATCTTCTGCATATAAGCGTTTTAACTCTTCTACAAGCAAATGAATCATCACGGAATCTTCTTTACTATCGGCAATCGGTTCTACTGATTTATAACGAATCTGAAGCCAACGACTCGTATTGGTCGCGGATCCATCTTTCTCCATCATGCCAGCTGCCGGGAGTAAAAAGACTTCTGTCTTAATGGTCTTAGGATCAACGCCAGGACGTTTCCAAAAACGATGTGTTTCTGATTCAAAGAGGTCAGCTGCCATAAGCCAATCAAGCTTTTCGAGCGCAGCACCTTGTTTGTTATAATTTGGGCCAGATACGACTGGGTTCATCCCCCAAAGCATCATACCCTCAATGCCACCAGCATACATATCATCAAAGATATCCATGAAGCTGTGTGGACGTGAATATTTAGGCAAATACTCATAGCAGAAATTATTTTCTGGTTGCGCTTTATCACCCCACCATGCTTTTAGCAGGCTGACTGCAAAATTCGGTGCATTTTCCATGAAACTATTCGGTTTTTTAACATTTTTCAAATAATCTTCTAATGTTGCATGTTTTTGTTCTGTTGGTGCTGGCAAATATCCAGTTAAAGCATCATACAAGAGTCCATTATCTGTTGAACCCTGTACATTTGATTCACCACGCATTGCATTGATCCCACCACCAGGAATACCCAGATTTCCCAGTAAAAGTTGTACAATTGCAAACGCTCTGATATTTTGTACGCCATGTGTATGTTGCGTAAGCCCCATTGCATAAAGAAGGGTCGCAGCTTTATCCGGTACACCAGTTGACGCAATAACCTCAGAAATCTTCAAGAAGATATCTTGTTTCATCCCAGTCGTCTTTTCTACCATTTCTGGTGTATAACGGGAATAGAACCTTATCATATGTTGGAATACACACTGAGGATTTTGCAAAGTTTTATCCCGCAGTGGTGCGCCACTCGCATCGATCTGATAATCCCAAGATTTGAAATCATATTGGTTTTTCGTTTCATCCCAACCGCTGAAATAGCCCTCTTTAAACGCAAAATCATCTTTTAAGATATAAGATGCATTGGTGTAATTTACAACGGCTGGTTCAAAATATTTTTTATTCTTCATAATGTAATTTGCAATTGCATTGAAGAACACTACATCTGTACCAGGTCGGATTGGTGCATAAAGATCAGCCAAAACGGAAGATTTCGTATAACGTGGATCTACCGAAATAACAATCGCGCCCTTGTCTCTGGCACGATTAATAAACCGTGATACCCCTGGATGATTTTCCGCTGGATTACCACCACAAATCAAAATAACATCTGCATTGGCCACATCTGGAATAGAATTGGTCATTGCGCCGCGTCCAAAACTAGGAGCAAGACTACCTACTGTTGAAGAATGACAAATACGTGCTTGATGTTCAAGATTCACGATACCTAAAGACTTGGCAAATTTCATGAGTAAGTAATTTTCATCTGTATCATGTGACGCCCCACCCAATTGCGCTAATTTTTCTGTACGGTTAACCGTAACCCCATTATGCGTTTTCGTAAAGCTCTTGTCACGAGTTGCCTTGATACGTTTCGCAATCTCAGGAATTGCCCAGCTCCATTCCTTTTCTTCCCAAGTGTCAGAATAAGGTGCACGATACAGAATCTTTTTCAATCGACGCGGACTGCTGTATAACTCAGCTAAAGATGCGCCCTTTGGACAAAGACCTCCTTCGTTGTTTGGATTGTCTGGATCTCCCTCGACGTTTACGATTTTACCGTCTTTGGAGTATGCCAGTAATCCACAGCCTACCCCACAATAAATACAAAGTGAAGGTGCAACTTTCGTATCCTTCAAACGATATGATTGTGGCGAAGCCATAGCCGGTACTGCTTTATTTCCCTGCCACAAAGCAGCTGCTGTACCTGTTGCCATCAGTTTCAGAAATGATCTTCTTGTAAGTATTGGCATAACTCAACCTCCTTTTTTATACAGGATACGCCTGTTATTTATCTTACACTGTTCAATTTTTAGCAAAACAACTTTTTCTTTTTCAAGAAAAATTATCTCGTAAAATTTATATGTGATAAGATTTCCAATTTATTATAACATATAACTTTTATTTAAATAAACATGCTATCATCATTATTTTTTCTTATGGATGTTTTTGATATTTTTTGTCGACTCTCAATGTCCAAGGAAGGCAACTATTTGTTTATTTTAAAGCCAAAAAAACCTATTTCTCTATCAATTTCTGTAACATATTGATGAAATTTTATTTTAAATTTTATTTTTTTCTACCATGTTTTTATTTACGATTTCTTGTAGAACATAAAATAGTAGGTTATCGTTTGTATTTTGCAAATACACTATTTGTTTTTGCTGGGTTCGTGCATATGAAATAACTTTCTGATAGATCGCATGATTTAAATATTTATAATAAATTGCTACAATATCACTTTGTGCGAGAATATTCACATCAAACTTGACAGCATCTGTCTCAATATAAACAAACTCTGGAAAGCTGTCTTTTAAACGTCTTTGCCATTTTTCATGGCCGCCAACAATCGCAACATTCAACGTTTGAAGTAGAGCCATATCTATAGCCAAAACCTCATCTTTTTGTCCAAATAGTTCTATTGTTCTTTCCATTTGGTCAATTTGTTGACTTTGCTGCTCTATCTGCAATTGCAGATCTTCCAATTGTGAATTTTTTGTATCGTTAAAACGATCAAGCTCTATTTGCTTTTTATTTAACAATTCTTGTTTTTCTCTATTTTGCTTCTCAAGGAATTCAATTTTTTCTAAAAACTGCTGTTCTTGAAGACTTTTTTCTTTTACCTCTTGTTTAAGACTTTTTTGTTCCTCATCATCCACTCGTTCCAATGTTTTTTCTACAATCATTTTTTTTGCATTGTTATACTCACGTGCATAAGCACGAATCACAATTGCCAAAACAATATATTCTTTAAATTCAGTGAAATCAATCTGATCAGCTGTTATATTTTCATCGAACGCACAAAGATAGAGTCCAATCACATCCTGCAAATCTTCCTGACTAAATTGAATGTGTTCCATAGCCCAAAACGGTACTGCATCTAACTTTGGCACAAAGCTCAGACATTGATAAAGCCGATCTGATTTATAGTCTTCACTCTCTTCATAAACACCGATGGCATGCAATATCCCATACTCTTTTTTTAATTTCTTTTTTAATTCTGCCATACAAACTTGCCGTTTTGGGGTAAGATTTTCTTTGATCGGTTCATTGGGCGGATATTGATATTCTTCCATCATGTGTGATAGCAAGTTGATTGCTTGCCGAAACTCAGTATCTTCACGCGAAATTTCTTTCCCCATTGCCATTGCTAAAAATAAAAACGCTGAAAAACAACCCAGAGCTTCTAAATCGGTTTGGGCGGGATGAGATTGGCTATAAATTACTTTTTCCAAGAAATCACTAAAATAGAATTTATGTTGATCTGCATCCAAATAACGATACACATTTTTATAAGCTTTTTTTACCAAACTAAAAATTTCTTTATCAAAACTAGAACACTCTGCTGCATACATCAAAATTCCTAAAACTTTTTTTGAATACAATTCAACTTCTATATTATTTTCACGAAAAAATCTAGATTGGTAAAATTCATTTTCTTTTGCAGACGCAAAAAACTCTTCTTTTTTCTGATAATAAATATGGTCAATGTCCTTATAAACAGCCGTACGCAACCCCAATGCTTTCGCGAGAAACAGTTCCATATGAAAATCTATTGTTTGCTTCATTTACTTCCTCCGTCCTTCACCTTACGTTAAGCAGTTGTATTTCCATTTTTCAGCTTTATTTTCCCTCAGAAAAAACCTATATATACGATTGCTTTGATAATCTACATTTCATCACAAAAAACAAAGTTCCTGCCAAATTCATACATAATTCACAGCAATGTTCCGGGATAAATTTACGGATCGTTATCCTGTAAAAAAACTTAGGAGGCAGATTCTCTGCCTCCTAAGTTTTTCAAGTAAACTATAAAAACTTTACTTTGGTATCGTACCCTCATTACCATGCTCGTTTTTTCTTACTATTTTTATTTATCGTTCTTAAAACCTTGTTTGATTAAAGCCGGATATACGGCTGGAAAATAAACTTGCTTGTAAGCATCTGCAACCTGGCTGCTCCAATTTGTTTCCTGCGATGCATCCCCTGTTTCACTAGCGCGCTTCTTATAATAATCCGCCATTACTATATCATAGTCATCTACCGCCTGTTTCATGTCTTTCGCCTGATAGGTTTCCTTATGTGCAAATACCTGCAATGGAAAACGAGGTTTTTGCGCTGAATTATTTTCAGGATATCCAACAACAAGTCCCGCCACAGGGAATGTACGCTCTGGCAAATTCAACAAATGAATCATTTCTTCGGGGTTTTTCCGGACCGCACCGATTGGCACGATTCCAAGCCCCATAGACTCTGCCGCAACAATGGCTGCTCCCATGGCGAGTCCACAGTCAAAAGTTCCTACCATCGTTCCTTCAAGACTTTCATGGATCAGGGAAGGCATTTTGTTTTTCTCACCCGCGATACTAGTTTTGTAAAAATCAGCCACAAACACCAAGAATACAGGAGCTTGGGCAATCCAATTCTGATTTCCTGCCAATTCTGCAATTTTAGCTTTTTTTGCTTTATCCTTTACAATAACCACCGATAGTTGCTGTCCGTTAATGGAAGTAGGCATCGCCTGTGCGGCTTCTAAGATTGCTTCCAGCATTTCAGCCGATATATCTTTCTCTAAATAACTCCGGATGGATCTATGATTTTTGATTGATTTTATTGTATTGTTCATCATGAACCCTCCAATTTATCTTTATCTGTGTGGAATTCAATTTCTATAGTTTACCCCTCCTAGTCTGCTTGCTTTTTCTATTTCTGATAGATTCTTCGCTTAAAAATCCCAATCGCTAGAAGATTATCTATCGCGATTGGGATTTTTTTGTTATTTTTGAGAGGACATATTCTCTTTTCTTCGATGGAGAAGGAAATCCCTTCTAATTCCAGTGTTTTCGTGGCATGTTCAACTGCTTGATGTCTTGTCTTTAGTATAGTTTCGCCACTTTTCTTTTTAGTTTCTTCACCTTATAATTATATCATATTTGCTATTCTTTTTATAGTTAATAACTTTAGTACAAGCATTAAGCTTTTACATGCCAAACCGTATTAACTTGAGCAGCCAGGGCAATCAACAATGTTTGCATGGCCGCACAGCACAATAAAAATCTCATTGATGAGCATAGACAAATGTATCTTCAATTAAACTTTTCCCTTAAAACTACAAAACTCCTGCCATCAATCTATCACATCCGTTCCAACTACCGGCCCTTCAACAAAATCTGATGAATTATATTCCCATTGATTCCATGGGCACTTTCCATTACTGTCTCGGATAAACTTGGATGGGGATGAATCGTTTTCGCAATATCCTCTGCTTTTAGACCATTACGAATGGCGATGGCACCTTCCATGATGAGGTCGCTGGCATGGGCGCCAAGGATGTGCATGCCTATAACCTTGCCGTTATCAGCATTGGTGATGATTTTTACTAGCCCATCTGTTTCACCCATGGAAACAGCCTTGCCGTTGCTGGCGAAGTTAAATTTGCTGACTTTTATCGCTATGTTTTGTGCCTCAGCCGCTTGCTCGGTAATGCCAACCATCCCTACTTCTGGCGTCGTAAATATACAGCCCGGCACTGCACTGTAATCCATCACAGCCTTGCCGCCCATTGCATTTTCGGCGGCAACCATGCCTTCTGCCGAAGCGGCGTGGGCCCACATTTCTTGTCCAGTTGTATCACCAATGGCGTAAATACCTGCTATATTGGTCTCCATTTTATCATTCACCTTGATACCGTGCTTGCTATATTGAATTCCCGCCGTTTCAAGACCAAGTCCCTCTACTACAGCTTTTCGTCCAGTTGCTATCAATACTTTTTCGACTGCAAGCACTTGGAGCCCCTTACCGTTATCAATGAAAACCTTTACACCGTCAGCACTCGCTTCGATACTCGTTACTTTCGTCTTGGTCAGCATTTTAATGCCTTGTTTACGCAGCGGAATGCCTACCCGTTTTACTAAGTCACAATCGACATTCGGTAAAATGGTTGGAAGCATCTCTACTACGGTAACTTCACAGCCAAAGGCTTGAAAAATAGCAGCAAATTCGATGCCTACCGCACCGCCGCCGATCACGACCATACTGTGCGGTACCTCAGTCATTTCTAACAGCTGATTGCTGTCAATGACGTCAGGCAAATCCTGCCCTGGTATCGGTAAACGCATTGGCACCGATCCTGTAGCAAGGATGATGTTTTTTGCTTCATAACGGATTTGTCCATCAGCTTGCTTAACATTCAAGCGATTCGCGTTCTCCAGCATCGCCGTCCCATGTACCAGGTCGATCGCGTTGCTTTTAATCAACTGCTCAATCCCGCCCCGCAGTTTACGTACCACTTGATTTTTTCGCTCCGTAATCGCAGCAAAATTGAACCCTATATTATCCGCTTGCAAACCAAAGTCAGCGCATTTTTTTAGTTCCTGCCATTTTTCTGCACTCTTTAACAAAGTCTTCGTTGGTATACAACCACGGTTTAAACAGACGCCGCCCAATTGATCTTTTTCTATTAATAAAACCTTTCCGCCTAGCTGGGCAGCTCGTATGGCAGCAACATAGCCACCGGGACCGCCACCGATTACCGCTACATCATATTGCATGTTTTTCCCTCCATCGATTTCGCTATTTTCTATACATCTCAACGCAGCATATTCCAAGAATCCTGACTATATTTTGTGGCAGCAAGCTCCTTACTTATTGCCTGTTCCGCTGCAGTAAGTTCACTGCGCTCCAGCTGTATTCCGAGTGCCGTTGCAAACCCTTCTGGCATCGGACGATATACTTCCTCCCAAGTGACTGGTCTGCCTAGCACTTCTTCCAGAGAAGTCGCCCTGCTTTTTAACATTTGAATCATCTGTTCTCGCTTTTCTTCTGACTGCATTCGCAATAAACCTACGAACTGCTCAGCGGAAAACCGTAAAAGCAAGGAGCCATGTTGTAATATAACACCGTTTTTACGCACTTGCGCACTACCGACGAGCTTTCGCGCTGCTACGGTAAGTTCATAATACGAAGGAGCATCAAAGCAAGCCGCTGACGCAGGTTGCTTTTTTTTCTGTCCATACGCCGCGATTGGCACTGTCATTTCCGCTTTGACCCCCAACTGTTCAAGTCCTGCTAAAAGTCCCTTACTAAAATAGCAATACGATGCCGTAATCGTCCGCGGAATACGCGGAGCATCTTCCCGCACCACGATGCTATAGGTTAATTCAGCATCATGCAGCACCGCTCTGCCGCCAGTTAACCTGCGCACCACATCAATTTGCTGCTTTTTACATTGCTCTACATCGATTTCAGACTTAGACCGTTGAAAATAGCCTAAACTAACCGCCGCTGGCTTCCAGCCATAAAATCTGAGGGTCGGAGGAACTTTACCTGCACTGTGTGCCAGTAGTATGGCTTCATCAACCGCCATATTGGTTGCGGCATCCGCGATTCCACTGTTAATAATTCGCCAGTTCATCATGCACTCCCCTAACAATCCCACACACCTCTATCGCCTCCATCACTTCAAGTAAAGTAAGTGGCTGAGGATAATTGTACATAACGCCACCGGGACGTTCATTATAATAAGGCCGATTACAATCCACACAGCCACTCGTTTGAAAAGCCTGCCCATCCAGCAATACCTCAAACAGCTCTGCTTCTGGTACTTTATACGCGGAAATACAACCATTTTGGTAAGCAATAACGTCTGGCGAATAGCCACATTTAAGCAATTGATGTGCAATTTGAATGCGCCGATACGTAGCAATGTCCGGCGGTAGTTTCTCTGCTAAAGCAGTTCCACGTACAGGCGTAAAGGCAAATAAACCAATGCTGATGCTTTTGTCGATACAGATTGCCATCCGCTGCACCGTCTCTTCTTCACTTTCACCCAAGCCCACGATAAGATGCGTAGTAATATGCCCCGGTAAGGCTTCTGCACAGGCTAGCAGCAGATTCCACGTAGCAGCCCAATCACCATTCTTCACGTTTGCATATAATGCTGGTGTAACGGCATCTAGTGCAATACAAACCCTTTCTGCGCCTCTTGCTACCAGTTCTTCCGCCTGCTCTACTGTTTCCAGATGACTTCCTACGCAGATTGGCACTTCACTACAGTTATGCAGGGACTCAACGGCTCGCACCGTATGTTCCCAGCTATCAGTACTGTCTACCACCTGTAAGCAAGCTCGTTTTAATTTTCCTGCAGTATAAGCATCATTGATACCAGCCGTAGCTTCTTCAATCGCAACCGTCGGCCAAGTCACGCGGGAAAGCAAGTCTGTCCGCGCTGCACTTTCCCGTGACTGGGCACAAAACTGGCAATTGTTTTTGCACTTCTCCCCGAGCATGATATAAGCCGTCGTCGGCAGAGCATTCACCTTAATTTTCTTCTTGCCAATGACGCAAGCTGTACCTGCTGAAATTTTCCAAAGGTTCATAATACACAGCACTCCTCACTTCGTTGAATCGTCCTGCCTAGTTCGTTTGCTAGTTCCACAGCTTTAGGGGTAGGATTCACAATCGTATCGAGTCCGATTTTAACCGCCCATTGATCAATCTCACTACGATATCGTCCCCCCGGTCGCATACAACCTAAGTGAATCGGGATCGACGGACAAGTTTTTCTCGCCCACTTTAATAGTTCTACGACTTCTTCCAGCTTTGGCGGTGAATACTCGGCATACCGCGTTTTGCGCGTTGGCGTAAAAATAATAAAAGTTAAGCTGTCTACACCGAGTTCTCGCAAAAGTTCGATCGCGCGATACTCGCCCTTAAGTTCACCGCCCTGTAGTCCGATGCAAATATGCGGCATCACCTTCACCTGCTGACGTAACGTTTGATAACAATGGATATAATCCTGTACCGTCCGCTTAATACCCAATACTTCACGAATCGTTTCATCATCACCAATAAAATCAAAAGAAACACAGTCAGCAATCTCCGCGATTTTTGCGATTTCCGCTTCATCGATCAAACCGACATGGAGATTGTACCGTCTGCCCTGCTTTAACTCTTTTAGCTCTGCAACATGCTCGACAATCGGAACCTTACCATCGGAACCGCAGCCGCCACTGATTAAAAAACTCGTGGCACGACTCGCCGCCATTGCTGAAATCGGCAGCATATGTTTTAGGTAATGACCACCGCAATGCGCACAGTTTTGCTCGCAATGCGCAGCGGTTACGCTAACGGATTTTGTCTGATTTGGGTAGGCAAAACGGATCATGCCTTCCATCTTAGTACCGGCTTACGAGCTGCTAAGGTCTCATCCAAACGACCAACGACCGTCGTATGGGGTGCACTCTTGATCTCTGTTGCATCCGACTCAGCTTCTTGCGCAATTTTAATCATTACGTCAATAAAAGCATCCAAGGTTTCTTTGCTTTCCGTATCCGTCGGTTCAATCATCATTGCTTCTTCTACAATCATTGGAAAATAAATCGTTGGTGGATGATAGCCATAATCGAGCAGACGTTTCGCAAGATCGAGGGTATGAATCCCATATTGGGCTTGTTTCTTGGAATTTAAGATACACTCATGCATGCAGAAACGATCAAAAGGTGCATGATACTGTTCCTTCAATTGACTCAAGCAGTAATTCGCGTTCATTACGGCATCCTCACTGGCCTGCCGCAGTCCATCTGGTCCCAAAGCACGGATATAGGCATAACCACGAACAATCACACCAAAATTTCCATAAAAAGAATGCACCTTGCCAATAGACTCTGGACGATTATAATCGAGATCATATTTACTGCCATCAAAGGTAATAATCGGCGTCGGTAAATATGATGCAAGACTGCTCTTTACTCCGACAGCACCAGCGCCCGGGCCACCGCCGCCATGTGGTGTACCAAAGGTCTTATGTAGATTAAAATGAACCACATCAAAGCCCATATCACCAGGTCTAACGATACCCATAATCGCATTGGCGTTCGCTCCATCATAATATAACAAACCTCCGGCTTCATGAACGATACTGGCAATCTCTTCAATATTCGTCTCAAATAAGCCCAAGGTACTCGGATTCGTCAACATGAGCGCCGCCGTATCTTTACCAACTGCTGCGCGGAGTGCGCCTAGATTAATCGATCCATCTTCATTTGATTTTATTTCCACGATTTCGAGTCCACATACAGCAGCCGAAGCAGGATTGGTACCATGCGCGGAATCTGGAACGATTACCTTCGTTCGCATTTCCCCTCTATGGCGATGATACGCACGAATCAGTTTGAGCCCTGTCAATTCACCATGCGCCCCAGCAACTGGCTGCATCGTAATCGCATCCATGCCAGCAATTTCGGCAAGATACTGCTCCATATCATAAAGTAGTTCTAGTGCTCCCTGCACAGTTTCCGGCTGCTGCAGCGGATGCACCAATGAAAAGCCGGGATACCGACAAACATCCTCATTCACTTTTGGATTATACTTCATCGTACACGAACCCAGTGGATAAAAACCAGAATCCACACCAAAGTTGCGCTGCGACAACTGCGTATAATGCCGCATTAAATCGAGCTGACTAATCTCTGGCAATGGTGCAGGCTCTTTCCGCAAAAATTCTTGAGGAATCAGTGAATCAATTGCTTCTTCTGGCACATCACATTTCGGCAGATCTAATCCACAGCGACCTGCTTTGCTTATTTCAAAAATCAAGGCTTTTGTTTTCCTCATACCATCGCCCCCAATTTTTCAACTAATTTATCAATATCGCCCTGTGTTCTGTTTTCTGTTACGCATAGGAGCATACAGTTTTTAAGTTCTGGATAATAACACTCCAGATCGAGTCCGCCAATTATTTTTTCCTGTAATAATTCCGCATTGATCTTGGCTACAGGTTTTGGGCAACGGATCACAAACTCTTTAAAATAACTTGCACCAAAAACACTGCTAAACCCACTCAATTTTGTCAGCTCACGGCAAGTATAATGCGCTTTTTGCAGCGACAATCCCGCTACTTTCTGTAAACCGACTTTACCGACAGCACTTAAATAGACAGCTGCGGTCAAGGCACATAGTGCTTCATTCGAGCAGATATTGGAAGTCGCCTTTTCCCTGCGAATATGTTGTTCTCTTGCCTGCAGAGTTAACACAAAGCCACGATTGCCCTCATGGTCTACTGTCTGCCCGACGATACGCCCTGGCATTTTACGCATGAGTTTTTCATTCACCGCAAAAAAGCCTAAATAAGGACCGCCAAAAGCAGGTGCTAACCCCATCGGTTGACCTTCGCCGACTACGATATCAGCACCGAGTACGCCCGGTGCTTCTAAAAGACCTAAGGAAATCGGATCAACCGCAACGATAAGGAGTGCGCCTTGCGCATGCGCGAGCTCAGCAAATTTTTTCACATCTTCCACACAGCCAAAGAAATTCGGTGATTGGAGAATGATCGCTGCTACATTTTTACTCATGAGCTGAGTAGATTCTGCCAAATTGACAGTACCATCCGCGTAGCCGAGTTCTGTTATTGTATAGTCCCGATCCCTTCCATAGGTATGAAGTACATCACGATAATTCGGATGTACGGTACTCGCGACGAGTACTTCACTTCGGCGCATAACACTGCAAGCCATCATCGCTGCCTCAGCTAAGGCCGTACCACCGTCATACATCGAAGCATTGGAAACCTCCATGCCGGTTAACTGGCAAATCATACTCTGATATTCCCACAAAGCCTGCAAATAGCCTTGTGATATCTCTGGCTGATATTGCGTATACGCCGTATAAAACTCCGACCGCCCGATCACATGATCAACCACACTCGGAATGTAGTGATCATAAGCTCCCGCCCCTAGAAAGCAGGTATACTCCTGCAGATTGGCATTTTTGCCCGCTAACTTCTGCATTGCGCTGACAAGTTCAGGTTCAGACATTGCCGGTGGTAAATCAAGTGGCCTTTTAAATAATAATTTATCAGGGATATCACAAAAAATTTCTTCCACTTTTTCTACGCCAATTGCCGCCAGCATCGTCCGTCGATCTTCATCGGTATGAGGTAAATAGCTCCATGCCATTTTAATTACCTTCCTCCGTTATGAATTTTTCGTACTCCTCACTGCTCAGTAAATTATCTAAATCGGCTTGATCGGCTATTTTGATTACTGCGATCCACCCTTCGCCGTAAGGATCTTCATTCATTATTTCTGGCGTATCGGTAAGTGCATCATTTATTTTGACAATTTCGCCGCCAACTGGCGCATAAATATCAGACACCGCCTTCACTGACTCTACCACGCAAAATCCCGCTCCCACAACGACACTCGTATCAGCGATAGGCACTTCAACAAAAACCACATCGCCAAGCTGCGACTGTGCATAATCCGTAATGCCTACTGTTGCCTGATTACCCTCAATTTTTACCCATTCATGGTCACGCGAATACTTTAGTTCTGCTGGAATATTCATACTTTTTGCCCCTCTCTTTTATAAAACGGTTTAGGAATCACCTGTGCTGCTACGTTTTTACCGCGAATTTCTATCGCAAATTCTTGACCAACCTTCGCAAACTCAGTTTCCACTAAAGCAAGTCCAATATTCTTCTCTAAAGTTGGTGCATAGGTTCCGGTGGTTACTGTACCAATACGCCTGCCTTCAGCCATCACTGGATATTCCGCCCGAGCAATACCGCGGCCAGTTATGACAAAGCCAACACTCTTACGTTTTACACCATTTTTCTTTTGCTGTGCCAAAGCAGCCTGACCATTAAACTCACCTTTGTCAAGCTTCACAAACATCCCAATGCCGGCTTCGAGCGGTGAAATATCCTTGGATAACTCATGCCCATATAATGGCAAGCAAGCTTCAAAACGCAAGGTATCTCTACAACCTAACCCCACTGGCAATAATCCATACGGTTTCCCCGCAGCCATGATCGCAGCCCACAGCTCGGCAGCATCCTCAGCCTGACAGTAAATTTCAAAACCATCCTCACCAGTATACCCAGTTCTTGATATAAGAGTTTCCTTACCAGCTACGATTACGTTTGGTAAAAACCAATAATACGCGAGTTCCTCTAGTTTCGTATCTGTCAAATGGCTAAGAATACTCTGTGCCAGAGGTCCTTGCAATGCCAATTGTGCTGTTTTAGCAGATACATTGGTTAGTTCTACCTGAAAGTTTCCTTTATTCTCCTGCATCCACTGCCAATCTTTTTCAATATTAGCCGCATTAATGACCAATAAATAATCCTCTTCACCCTGCTTATAAATTAATAGATCGTCAACGATACCACCATCTTTATAACACATTGGCGTATATTGTATTTTATTCTGGGTAAGGCGAGATACATCATTTGTTACTAAATTTTGCAAGAATGCCAACGCATCATCGCCCTTCACAAGCACCTCGCCCATATGCGAAACATCAAAGAGTCCCGCCTTTTCTCTAACGGCTCGATGTTCCTCTAAAATCCCGCTATACTGCACAGGGAGTAACCATCCACCAAATTCAACGATTTTACCACCATGCTCCAGATGAGTTTCATATAGAGGTGTCTTTTTTGCTTCTGTCATAGTCCCTCTCCTCTTCTTTCTTATATTTGGGCAAAAAATAAAGACAGAGACAAAGGCGGACGAATCCACCTTTGTCTCTGTCTGTTGTACCTGAGAGTTTTGCCTAAAAGGCTCCCCATCGGTGACGCCCATTATCTGAGCGTTCTCTCCAGAGTTTAGTCCGGTTATGGTTCTTTTTACCTGAGAGTTTGACAAAGTTCTTGCTCCTTCGGCGCCGCTTTCGCGATCTCTCCTATAACCATCATTCTAATTTATTATTTCACTGTCATATATACGATTACAATAACATCTCTGTTAATTTATGTCAATGGAGTCTTTTCATATTTACCATTCTTTTTATAGCAAATAGCTTTCGATGTTCGTGTTTCTCAACCTAACTATTTGCCGATTTTATTCAGATTTGGCGCACAACGAAACACCCCAGCGATTTTTAAAATCACTGGGGTGTTTCGTTCCTTCTAACTCCGTCTTGGTGACCAACTCATTGTCTCCATAATCAACCGGACTGCATCGGAAAAACCTTGTCGATAATATACGTCCATTCCGCTCATCATCATACAATTATATTCATCATCAAGTTGTTCCAAGGTTTCCTGTAATTCCAAGGGCAAAACATTTTTGATTTTGTCCTGATACGCAAGGACTTTTTCGCTGGCATGAAAATATTCACTAGAATATTTTCTTAAATCTAAGCCAACCAAAATTTCCTGTTCCTTCGTGGCAGCCAATGAATCAAATACATTTTTCATCATCATTTATATCCCCCATCCTCATTCTGCAAGGGGTTTCTCTATTGTAATCCAATAAAGGAACCCACCCTACAGTTTGTTTCAGGGGAAATCAAAAAAGCGCATGCGCGGGTTTATTCAACCTACACATGCGCTTTGATATATCTTAATTGCATGCAGACGCTAAGCTCCTGTCAAAACTACAATCACATCATATCGAACAAACCATCTCCCTTGTCACTCAAGGAAAATCACGGTATAATAAATTGTCGTCGTAGACAGCTAGCTGTTACGTGTAGGTGCCATACCACCTGCTCGTGCCTAAGAGTGTACCAGCACTCTTAGGACACGGCGACTTTTTTAATTTCCACCTATCTCTAATTATATTACTCTTCGTAACGATTGCAAGTAAAAATAGGCTGAAACATGATTTTTTTTATTATAAAAATCATGTTTTTTTATGGTTTTTAGAAGATATTACCAACGTGAACTTTGTCTTTTAATCTGTAAATAAGTATAGCAGCCATCGATGTATATTCATACTCTGAGTATACATCGATGGCTGCTATTTTTTGCTTACTCCAACATTTATTATAGAATTAAAAAATCTGATACAATATTAAAACGCATCAGATTTTTCACTTTCCAAACTCTTATTAAAACCTGGTGTTCTTTTATCTTTTATTTTTTCAATTAGTACCATCCCGAAATAATATATCATGAGTGATACAATAATTATTGCATAAATATTATCGATGTAAATTGTTCTATTAGTAGAATAAAAACATATTATATTTACAATATAAACAATAAAAAAAGATACTATGGCTAACAATGTTTTTTTTATAAAAGATATTATTTTCCCCATAAACATACTCCTATTTTTCTATCCATCAAATCAAAACCCCATTTGACTACTATATAAACGCTATGGAAACAACTCCAACTACCAGACTTTCACCCTCTGATTAAGGCAACATTATGTTTTAATTACTAGCAAATGTTGAGGAAGAATATCCACTCATAACTTTTTACAATAATTGGATTCGTCTTATCGTTCCAGCCATTATTTTCAGCTAAGGTTCTTTATCATATCTTCCGCAATCTTGATAACTCTTGTCGGTTCATTAGTATATGGTGAAGATCGTATTGCCTCTAACTGAATATGATTTATTTGATTTCCTTCAATAATTAATGTTAAATCCGTAATTACATCTACGGTGAAACTGTGTACTAATAAATAAATATAGTGTAAACGGCGTAATCGCCAATAATCATCTTTCAAACCCTGATAACTATTTAAATGATCTACTGCAGGAGGTTTATCAATTTTTATATCACCTTGTCCAGCAATACACCATTCTAATTGGCTCCATTCTGTCTTACTATAATCATTATTTTTAATTTCTCCTAATAAAATTCTTCGAGCACGCAATTCTGCAATTTCATCAGGAGAAACCGCAACCATTCCACTCAAACTCACCGACATATCCATCATATGATTCGTGTTTAAATCTCGCCTCAATTGCACTGTGAAACTTTCAACATTCTCCTTTACAGCACTTGAAACTGTCACTATTTTAATTTTAAATGAATAATTCCGAAAAGTTAGCGTACTCATTTTTATTTGAAAGTAAAGATTTTGTTGAAGTTTCTTTAAGTACGTTACAGCTTGAGATGTCAGATTATCCAATGTAAGCACTATATTTTCATTATCTTCCTGAATGCTTACAAATCGCATAGGTATTTCATTTAATAAGCACCAATTGCCCGATTCATTAATAGTCGTCGTTAATAGCGAAATGGTCTTTACTCTTGATATTTCTTGTATATCTCTACTCACATTTTTCAGAATAATTCTTCCCTGAATCTGTCCATAATAAACAGGTATCTGCCTTCCATCTTCCTCCAATTTTCTAGAAACAAATGAATGTAACTGATTAACATCAATTGCTCCCTGGGCATCTGCTGCTGCCCCTTTTAATCCATCTAGAACATAAGCCGTAAAATTCCCATGCGATTGATGCTGATGTTCATAAGCACCTTGCATGTATGTACATGCTGCTAAAACCACTTTTCCAGTCCCTTGTATTGTTAATCCACGTAACATTTGTGTATTATCATTTACCGCACGCATCATGGCTCCACTATGACAACAATCAAACATAGCAATCACCGTTTTAGCGGGCGATTTTTCAATATAAGAACGTAAATCCTGCATAGCAATAGCAGTATCTCTAAGATGATTCACATCAGAATCATAGGCAATAAAAAAGCCTTCATCAGCTATTAAAGCACCATGCCCTGCCCAATAAAATACTAAAACGTCCTGATCGTTTGCATTAAGAAAAAAATCTTTAACAGCGGCTGTAATAATAGCCTGAGTAGCCAATGTCTGTTGAATCATTTTACTATCCATAGAGGCAAAATTACTCGGTGGACTCGTAATCACTGTACTCATCTCTACAACATCATTAATAACATTATCCAAACTATGTATAGTTTTATCCAGATATCGATTTACTCCAATAAATAATGCCTTATGTTGTCCCATAAATTATCTCCATTCCTGAAATTTATCAATATTTTTTTTACCATTAAAATTATTGGTTCTATTAATTTTAATTAGATTGTAGTATATATCATCTTTTATATTTTTTTATTGCCCTAACTGTTTCGTTTCATATAAGTATGACACAAATTTTTCTGAAACGTCCTTGCTTAAAAATTCAATCATTTCATCTGTAAAATATGGATATTTTTCAGGAGGAAATCTTCTTTGGCATTCATCAAAAGACTGTGAAATAATGCTAAAACGTGCCTCATCATTGCTTTTTTTATGGCAATAATTCATTAATTCATTAAAACTTTTTTCATAATTAGAAAGACAAATATCATATGTATCTCTTGAAATATTTGTAAAAAATTTTTCTTTTTTAACTGTCTTTATAATAATATCTTTATCACTAGCACCGGTTTCGACATTGTAGTAATAATTTTGTGAAAATGTTTCTCCATCATAATTGTTATTTATTATAATAAAAAATTTAATCGTACTAAATATTTCAACAAAACCTACTAGCTTTTTGGTATTTCTGTCCCCAATTATCGAAACTATATTATACACTCCATATTTATTAAATGTAAAAGGACTATCTTCTGTATACTGCCAAAGAGTTTTTATTTTTTGATCGTCTTTTATAAAATCTATTAGTTCCGATATTTTTTCTTTATCATTTCCTCTATAAATATAAAAATTTGCAATTATTTTCCCTAATGATCGTAAACATTCATCATTGAGCTCAAGTTTAAAAGGTATTTTTTCATCAAGATATTTTTTTTGATGTTGCAAATTCTCCATTGCATTATCAACATCTATACTGGGATATTTCAGTTGTAGGTGTCGTAATGTTTCTAATGCTTCATTTTCATTGCGTGCGGTAATATTAAACTTATTATTTAATTTTTCAACATTAGGAACTGCCTCTGGTTTAAAACCTGGTCTAAGTATGATTTTTTTTCCAGATTGAAGTGTAATTTTAAGGCTAGTTGGCGTTCCTCTGTCTCTCTTAACATTTATCAAATTACACAATGGCTCTAATGTCTTGCTAAGTGCAAAATCTATTACGTCACCTGTTTTAATATTACAATTATTGCAAAGTAATTTAATTGATACTAGCTTACCACCAATCGCATTAGGAATGATATGTTCTTTTGAAATATTCTCGTCATTTATTTCTGCCCCACACAAATAGCAATGATCTGTCATCTCATTTCATCACCTTCTATAATCAAAATATAATATTATTAAATTTTAACTTACACCTATAAAATTCCATACCACGATAAAAATTCCTTCAAGTTCATATATTTCGATATAAGCAACTATAACACTTTATCCATTATAGCCATTGCGACTATTCTTTGTGTTTTTATTTTGTAGTCATATTTAGAGTAACCATGTTTTTCATCCAATTCAGCATCAAGAGCTGTCTGGCTGCTTTCAACCGTAAGCATTTTAACAAAATTATGGGCATCATTCATGTCTTTAATACCATACTCTTCGATAATATCATTGAGTTTGTTATTTTCTTTTTTACTATAATAAAATACCTCCAATATTAGTTTTATTTCACCTAACATTGGAGGTTTACACAATTATTTCAGCACGACCGATTGAACTCATATGCTATCCCTTACTTTTAAACAATAAAAATTATTTTTCTATTAACTTATAAAAGTTGATCAATCTCTGTATAAATACCACGACAATGGCATTCGTGATCTACCCAATCTAAATGATAGTGACCAAAATACCACATTTTATATTGAAGCTGTGGCTCTATCTCCGTTAGCAGCTCAGCCACCTCGTCACAAAAAAAGCTCCAGTCAATTCCTATATCTTTCGTTTTGGGATGCAAAAATCGCACGGGTGCAGCATGTGTGATGACAATATCCACTTTATAGTCTACAGCTTGTAGATTTTTTTTAAGGTTTTCAGTCTCCTCCTGATTGTGAATTTCTTCTTTCCACCAGGATAAATCCAAAACCCGATACTTCCGATCAGTAGAATGTGCGCCACCAAATGCAAGGATTTTCAGCCCACAAATATCAAAAACCTCACCACGCATCAAGTGCAGCACGTTTGACCGTACTTCATGAACATGCCCGCCATTCCATATTTTTATTGGTAAATTGTTTAGCAAATGAAAATTTTCGTGATTACCATCGACAAAAACGGTTGTATAGGGTTGTTTCGCAAGCCAATTCAACCGTTTTTTATCGCCCCAAGACTTGCCGTATTTAGCAGACCACCACGGCAAGCCAAAATCTCCGCAAACGATAACAATATCATCAGCCGTCAGGTTGGCAAAAGGTTCGGCAAACCGTTCTCGTGGCTCACCGTGAATATCACCTGTGATGTAAATTGCCATTGTCAGCACCTCGTCTTTATCTATTCATAATACGTCCGTTATTTTGCAGTCTTAATATGGATTTTACGCTTTTAGTGAGTAATTAGCTTCATAATCCATAGCCACACCATATTCGTTCAATACCTTGCCTTGGTGATGCTTTCCATCCGTTAAAAGGTCAACAATGACCTTGCCCCCTTGCGGAAGAGTCTTCATGAATGATCCTGTCATATTCCCGTTCAAATCAGTCGTAATCCCGCCCGGCATCACACCAAATATTTCAACTGAGATATTATTTTTTGTATAGTACGCACCAAAAGCTGCAATCATTGAGTTTAATGATGCTTTACTGGTCATATAAGCGAAAGGTGCAAAGAAATCACTGGCAACTGTTGGAATGCTCAAATTCAAGATGCGCCCATTATTAACCGCTACTATAGGTGTAAAGGCTTTAATCATTTCAAAGTTTCCAAAGAAATTCACATCAAAAACTTCCCGTAATTCAAGGGTACTGAAATCTAAAGCATCCTTATGCATGTCACCGGGGATACCGGCATTGTTAATCAAAACATTCAAGTCAGCATGATTGGCTTTAATATATTTCGTAGCAGCATGAATAGTGGACACATCATTCAAATCTACTTTGATCCATTCCGCATTGACACCACTAGCTTTAAGCTCCGCCACGGCTGCTAAGCCACGTTCCTCACTACGTGCTCCCAATAAGATCGACCAACCTTGTTGACCTAATTGGCGGGCAGTTTCAAAACCAATTCCTTTATTTGCACCGGAAATTAATACTTTGTTTATCATAATATCGCTCCTTTTTTTCACGATTTCGACTACTTTATCAGTGGCGCTAATGTAACCACCTGTTGAAAACGCCGCTATGATGAGCCCCACTGTTCACAATATTTTCTAAGACGGTTTGCAAATACACCCAGCTTCATAGTAAGTCATGGAAGACGCAAAAGCAATATACAAAATTGTTATATTTAAGAATACCAAGCTTGATATAATAGCTCTATTCCCCGATCAATTTCATGATTACTCATACCACCAAAACCAAGCATTATTTGAGACTTATTATTGTTTTTATGCAGATATGTACTGGAGAGTGAAAATAATTTAACATTCTTTTCCTGCGCACGATTTATAAGTTCCGTTTCATTAAGAGAATTACCAACTAACTCTAAAACAATGTGGAGTCCCGCTCCCTGTCCAATAATGTTAGCTTGATCGCCGAAATGATGCTGGATAGATTGAATTATTGCATCATGCTTCTTTTTATAGAGCGTTCGCATTTTGCGCAGATGTCGTTCCCAGTACCCTTGTTCCATAAACATACTTAATGTTCTCTGCTCTAATAATGAAACATTCGTAGAATAATCGGCAAATAACCTACGATATAGGCTGAGTAATTGGTAAGGCAGGACCATATAGCTTATTCGAAGTGCCGGAGATAATACTTTAGAAAAAGTCCCTATATATACTATATTGCCTTGCGGGTGCAATCCTTGCAAGGCTGGAATTGGTTTTCCAAAGTACCTCAATTCACTATCATAGTCATCTTCAATAATGACACCGCCAACGGTTTCTGCCCAATTAATCAACTTCAGTCTATTTACCACAGGCATAACACAACCTAATGGAAATTGGTGAGAAGGTGTGACATATACAACTGTACTATTCGTATTTTGTAAAAATTCCAAGTCTAGACCATCTGATTTTACTGGTATGGGCATGAGAGAAAAAGAATGATTACGGAAAACAGTTTTGGAAATGAAATGTCCAGGATCTTCCATGGCAAAGTTAGAATGATTTTCTCTCAATATTGGTGCGATAATTGAAAGACTATCCTGAAGCCCCGAGCAAACGATGATTTGATCAGGCTCACAAGAAACACCCCGAGAGCGTGCCAAATATTTTTGAATCTGACAGCGTAATGCAAAATCGCCTTGTTGATTACTATAGAAAGCAAGTTGCTTCGGACTTGCTTTTAAACACTCTGTATAAAGTTTACGCCACAAGTTAATAGGAAAACTCCCTGGTGAAAGACAAGCCGGATGAAAATCAAAAGCATATACTTTTTCGTTGGCAAAGGCCTTTGGGGAATATGCGCTAATTGGATGAAAAGCTGCTGAAAGAAATTCCGGATCTATGAATGACACATAGTATCCACTTCTTGGCTTGCTGTATATATACCCTTCTGCACATAACTGTTGATAGGCATATTCCACCGTATTACGGCTTACCGATAATTCGCCAGCTAGGTTTTTAATAGATAGAAGCTTCGTCTTGGGAGATAATTCCCCCGATAATATTTGATTTTTAAGCTGATCATAGATTTTAGCATGTAATGGCTGCTGACCATTATGATCCAATATAAACATTACGCTCACCCAACCCATTTAATTGAAAAATTTTAACTACCGTCCGTATAGATAGTAATATCTATTGTCAAATTCCGAAAAATCTGACCCCCTATTATAAAATAAAACTGTCACTGTGATTATGGGTAGTTTTATTTTATAATAGGGCTATCCGATATACAACACATTATTATATACAGTGTAATCTAGCTGGTTCGTACAATAATCGTACGAACCACATTGCATCGGCCGATACCTAAATTTACTTAAACAGAAAAGGATGATTCTTATGCTTAACAAAAAATTATTGGATGTACTTTCACATCCCGTCGATGGAGCCGTCAGCATTGTAACAAATGGTGATGCTGATCCACATTTAGTCAATACTTGGAATAATTATATAGTAGTTACACCTGACGACAAACTATTAATTCCAGTTTCTGGCTTTAACAAAACAGAAAAAAACCTTAGCATTCACAACCATGTTCTTCTATCCATTGCCAGCAGGGAAATAGAAGGTTACAAAGCGAAAGGAACCGGGTTTATTGTAAAAGGAACTGCCCGTTTTATAAAATCAGGTGATGATTTCGATCATATGAAGGAAAAGTTTTCCTGGATTCGTGCCGTATTAGAAATAACTGTAACGACTGCAACACAAATGCTTTAAGAAGCTTTATTCTTAGGGTTCTATAACAAATGTCGAGGTAAGCAAAAAACAAATTGCTTACCTCGACCTATTTTTTGTACAAATGAATTATTAAGGTAACAACCTATACGCCAAATATAGTCTGCAGATAATTGTCAAGAATGCAAAGTGTCCTATTTAAAGCCGTGTAAGGAAATTTATGGGTTGCCTTATAGCATATTCTTTGCGGAATTGGCTCTGATAACTTCTGCAGAACAAACTGTCCAGTTTGTATCATGTGTGCACCTACAGAAGCCGGGACGATAGCCCATTGCCTGATGTCCTTCATAAAAGTAGTAATAAGCCCTGCCGAATCTAAATGAATACGCGAAGGGCAATGCGGATCCCACCACTGATCATGTTTGAATTGAAATTCTTTATTCCAAATTATGAATACTTCGTGTTGCGGTTCCAATTCTTTTATTTCAACAATGTCCCCGGCCTGACGTTTCGGTGAAGCAAGACGCAACAGCATCATTTCTTCAGCAAAAAATGGCTTAACCATGACACATGGCGAAGCTATTTCTCTTACCACAAACGCCACATCCATCTCACGTCGTTCAATACTATCAAATGCTTCCTGCGTATGCTGCGTTCGAATTTGCAACCGGATCGCGGGATTATGCTGCTGTAACATCTGATATAACGGTGGCAAAACAAAATGGCTTATACTTTCAGCGACACTAATTGCCAAACTTAATTGAGCTTCATTCGTTTGCAAGACTTGAGTTTCCCGCCAGAGAGCCTCCCATCTTTCTGCAATGTAAAAAAAGCTTTCCCCTTTTGGAGTCAGACTGATTTGAGATTCCCCTTTTCTTCTCTCTACCAACAATCCACCCATTTCCTGCTCTAAGGTCTTCAATCGATAGCTTACTGTAGCTTGAGATAAATGCAGGAATTCTGCTGCCTTGCTTAAATTTCCAGTTTTTACGATAGCTAAAAAAGCCTCAATACCGGGAAAGTACATAAAAACGCCCCTCAATATATAGAAAAATTTAATATATATTACAAAATATTTGATCTTTACAGCATTATTCTATATATGTAAAATTATCATTAACAAAGCTACTAGTCAAATAACTATTTTCACGGGAGGCGATAATGTGATAGAAGGCATCAGTCACATAACTTTTATTGTTAGAGACCTTGAACTTGCAACTAAATTTTTCAAACAAATATTTAACGCAGAAGAAGTTTACTCTAGTGGAGATACTACATTTTCAATATCAAGAGAGAAATTCTTCATGATTGGCGGGCAATGGATTGCAATAATGGAAGGAGCGTCTCTTCCAACTCGCACCTACAACCATATCGCTTTTAAAATACCAGAAGCAGATTTTGAAACATATAAATTACGCATTCGAAAACTAGGTATAGATTTTAAGCCACCACGCCCCCGCGTAGAAGGCGAAGGCCAGTCATTGTATTTTTATGACTTCGACAATCATTTGTTTGAAATACATACCGGAACACTTTCGCAGCGACTAAAAAGATATAAAAGGAAGTAACAATCTATTCCTACCACATATACAGTTTAAATCTCGTACACTATACCTTTATGGTAGATTTGTAATACGAAACGGATTTTCTTCGAATCATAGCATAGAACATGAAAGGTGGTTTACCAATGAAAATTCTCATTGTTGGCTATTTTAGCGAGACCTCAAAATTAAATATTATAAGGAATTTCCCGAAAAACTGGGACATTGTAATCGTCCCGCCTGGAAAAGAAATGCTACATCATATTGAAGATTGCCATGTGCTTATACCTGAACATATTAAAGTCGACAGCAGCCTGCTCTCTATAGCAAAAAATTTAAAATTAGTACAGACGGGTGCAGGATTTGATAATGTAGATATCAAGTCTTGCACGCAACTCGGCATTTGGGCAGCCAATGCCGCAGGCGTGAATGCACAAGCAGTAGCCGAGCACGTAATGGCACTGATATTATCTTATTATAAAAACATACCCTTTCTTGATACTTTCATGAAGAACAGGATGGATGAAAGTCAATTGGACTATACAGGGAGTGAATTAAAGGACAAAACGATTGGTATTATCGGATTGGGAGCTGTCGGTAGAAAAGTAGCTAATTTTTGCAAGGTTTTTGATATGAATGTGCTAGCTTATGCAAGAAATACGGTTGTACCATCTGACAGTTTTGTGAAAATGACGGATTTCGATACTCTTGTACGCACATCAGACATAATAAGTGTACATGCAGCCCTGAATCAGCAAACCAAAAACCTGATCAACAAATCCGTATTTGAAAAAATGAATAATTCCGTGCTTTTTGTCAATACAGCTCGCGGTGGGATTGTCAATGAACAAGACTTGATATTTGCATTAAAAAATGGGGATATTTCCGGCGCCTGCCTTGATGTATTTGAATCTGAACCTCTTCCAATTGACAGTGAGCTCAGGGATCTGGCTAATGTAATACTTACTCCTCATACCGCCGGCATGCCTGATGGTCTCAAATTTCATAAAAAAAGATATGATTTCTTTGTGAATAATATTAAACGTGTAGAAAATGGTAACGAGCCAGAAAGCAAGCTTAATCAATTATTATAGTTTTGGTAAAATAAAAAAACGGAAACGAAATAAAACGATTGAACTGACCTCCATAAATTAGATTTAGATCTAACTTATGGGGGTCAGTTCAAAAAGCCATTAATAGGTAGGCTCTTTTCGTGCGCCTTTTTTTATCCTTCAATATAAAAAAGGACTTCAAACTGTTTTGTTCCTAAAAAAAGAGCCGCCGCAGAAGTGAAAAAGCACTTCATACGACAGCCCCGTCTTCTCAACCCACTGTACGTACCGTTCGGTATAAAGTGATTCAATAAAAATGAATGTCCTACTGAATATCTTTCATTAACTGATATGAATCCAATCTTCTTTAGGTATTTGTTGGATTTTTCGTAAATATGCAGTCCTACAAGTGCATGTTTACCTCTCTATTCCAATATGTCCTATTTGGGTACAGGATTTTTTTTTAATCCTTCAATGAAAATTCGGCGTAAGCCTTGCAAAATTTGTTTCGTTGAAAACCCTTGATCTTGGATATGAAAATCAATGTTGTGAAGTGCAGCCAATAATGCCTCTACGGTATACAAAACATCCACATCCTCTACGTCTTCTAGTTCAACGGCCTCATTCAACAAATCCTGGCATGTAATGCGCATCGATTGATATAGTGGCGATTGCAATGGACGAAATCCAGATGAAGCTCGACTTACTGCACATAACCAGGGAACCTTCGCCTCCAAAAAAGCAACAAATTTTTCGATTACTTGATAGAGTCGATTTAAAGGAGGAACTTCCGTAGATTGATCAAGATACGCTTTCACGTCTTCAAATAAAGGCTGACATTCTTCGCGTACGATCTCCATGCAAATATCACCTTTTTCTGTATAGCGGCGGTATAAGCTCGCTTGCCCAACTTCAGCCATTTTTGCGATCTGATGCATATTCACATTCTCAACGCCTTGTTCAATGAACAACGTTCTTGCCGACTCTAAAATTCGCCGCCGAAAAACCTCATCTGTAGAATTTATAATAAAGCCAAGTGTTTTAGCCATTTAGCATTCTCCTTAAAATAGAATTTTATTTTTTGTTGACACAGGACAAGTTGTCCGTTATAATCAAGACACGACAAGGACAACTTGTCCTATTGATTATATCATATTTTCATATGTAACAACAAAATTTATTTAAGGATAGGTGATACCCCTATGACAGTTAAAAAATTATACATCCTATCTGTTGGTTCTTGCGAACTCGACCAATCAGCAGTAAATCGAAATCTTCCTCCTGGAAAATTGGTAAATATGCCAGTATGGTCATTCCTTTTGGAAACAGATGATGGACCAATTTTAATCGATACAGGAATGCCTGATTCCTTTGTCAACAATCCCGATTATTATAAAGGAACAAAAAGAGAGGGACGTCTTGTCCCTCATATGCTTGAAAGTGACACTATGGTAAATGTTTTGAAACGTGTCGGTTATCGTACTGATGACATAAAGGCGGTCATCAGCTCTCACTTACACTTGGATCATGCGGGTGGAAATGGTCATTTCCGTAATACTCCGATTATCATCCAGAGGGCAGAGTTTGACACCGCCATGAACAATGAGGATTATTCTCCGATAGAGTGCCGGCTTCCTGACTTACAATATCAAATCATTGATGGGGACTATGATTTAGTGCCTGGAGTGAAGATTCTGTCTACGCCTGGTCACTCACCAGGACATCAATCGGTGATTGTAACAACTGAAAAATCAGGTCCAGTATTGTTGACGCTTGACGGTGCTTACACCAAACATAATTTTGAAAATAACCTGCCCTTCCTGTCATTTGATCCCGAGATGGCTGCAAAATCAATTGGGCATCTGAAGGAACTAATTCAGGAAATCCATCCCAAAGTTATTTTTTTTGGACACGATAACAATCAAGCATCAAAGGGACGCACATTCCCCGACTTCTTGTAACGGAGGGGAATGCCCTTATGAACAATCACTCCCACTTAACCAAAAATGATCATCATTTAATTGGAACGCTTTGCTTACTCTTCATATTTGGGAATATCAATCTAACAATGTTCAATCTAGCCGTTCCAGCGATCTCGGCATCCTTTATGCTCACCTCTTCACAAGCCAGTTGGGTGATGGTCGGTTACAGCATTCTGATGGCCATCGGTGCAGGAACCTATAGTAAATTAGCTGATTCTTTTTCTTTTCAACGGTTATATATTGTTGGGTTAATCCTTTTTGCCGCTGGCTCCATTGTTGGATTCTTTGCAACTGCCTATTGGCAAGTAATAATTGGCAGACTGTTGCAAGCAGCAGGTGCATCAGCCATTTCGCCACTATCTTACGCAATTGCAACCCAATATTTTCCGCCCAATGTCAGAGGACAGGTACTCGGTGCTCTGTCCGCCACAATTGCATTTGCTTCCGGCTTCGGTCCTGTACTGGGGGGAATTATCGAACAATACGTCGGCTGGCATGCCTTGTTCCTAGTGTCTGCTTTAAGCATATTCATCATTCCTCTGATCCTCAAGTATGTCCCGAATATCGAACACAAGCGGGGGGCCTTCGATATCCTCGGATCTATCTTATTTTCGGCAGGGTTGACGTTCATATTACTAGGAGTTACTTTAAAATGGTTATTAATGTTGATCGGTATCGCCTTTCTTATTGGATTTGGTCGGCATATTCAGACAACAGTTCAACCGTTTATACCGGTAACTTTCATTAAAAATCTTCCCTACCAACGAATCCTGTGGATAAGTTTTCTTACTTTTATCGGCAATACCGGACTCACTTTCGTGTTGCCAATCATGCTTAAGGATACTTTTTACTTACCGACAAGCACGATTGGTCTACTTATACTCCCTGGCGCTATCTCTGCTGCACTACTCGGATCTATCATTGGCCGGTGGACTGATCATTATGGAAGTTCACCGGTACTCAAAATTTCACACTGCTGTATTATCAGCGGATTTATTCTAATGGGCTTTTCCATACACCTTCCACCGTGGGTTGATGCTCTTTGGATCATTATTCTGATGATTGGATTCAACGGAATCCTGACCGCTAGTGCGAAATTAGTGCCATCAACACTGAACTTGTCAGAACTCAGTTCAGGCATGGGTATCTTTACATTGTTTTACCTGTTGGGCGGCTCCTTCGGTCCTGCGGTGATTGGCCGACTTATTGACCTGAATATTCCGTTCTCTAGTATTTATTATATCCTCGCCTTGCTGGGAGTCGTGTCTTACTTGTTAATCCCTCAAAATAAAAATCAAGAGAATCCGCCTCAATAGTCATGACCTCCGGTAAAACGGAGGCTTGCTCAAGCCCTGGAAGGGCATATTACTAACATAAGCCCCTCAAGGGGGTGTCCGAATGGTCTAACCAACGTTTTACTTTTTCGGGCGACCCCTAAAGGGGCTTTTTATTTATGCCTTTTGCTTCTTGCTACCCGTAAACGGGTCCACAAACTCCTTAAACACTTCCGATTTTAAAATATGTTTTGAAGTTATTTCTTTGTCTTCTAATGAAAATATTTCTAAATCGGTATTTTTACTTTTTATTTTTTTAATTTCATCAATTGAACCAATGTTATAGAATGCTCCGATTTTGTATTATTTTTTATTTGCTGAGATATTTTTCTACGGCCCATGCCACACCGTCTTCATCATTACTCCTTGTAACAGATTGTGCCGCCCGTTTGACTTTTTCTGAAGCGTTCCCCATCGCAAATGAATACTTTACTGCTTCAAGCATACTGATATCATTGTAATGATCACCAAAGGCTGCCATTCTTGTCAACTCGATACCATACCTCTTTGCAAGAATTTTCACGGCATTTCCTTTGCTCGTTGCTATATCAGCGATGTCCAATCCACCTTTTTCTGAACTCACAAAAACCAATTCAGCATCAGTATTACAGGCAGCCTCAAGTGCTGTAGCTTCATTTTTTGGCAGTTGCCAGATGAACATCTTCAAGACATTTTCCCGTACGAGATCGGCAACCGATACCATCGTTCGTATTGGAATTCTAAACTTTTCTTCCACTTTTCGGTTGTATTCATGAAAAACTTCCGCCCGCTGGCTTTCCGCCGTACAATACATCGCATCATAAACACTTACTGTAAAATCATAACCATGTATAAAACAATATGCAGCAATTTTCTGTACATTTTTCGGTTGCAAAAATTTGTGATAGATAACCTCTCCACTCTGACAATTTCTTATAGAAGCACCATTACAAGCAATAATAGGTTCCCTTATGCCAAGCTGTCCAGCAAGTCCTTTCACATAGATATCGTTCCGCCCCGTTGCTAAAATAACTTTTATTCCCCGAAATTGGAGCATTTGTAAAACCGCTTTATTTTTTTCGCTGACTTCTTTTTTTGAATTGAGCAGTGTCCCGTCTAAATCAAAAACAATTCCATCAATTTTCATATTTGCATGCCTCATTTCATGATTGTTTTTTTTCATTTTTCGCTGGCAAACTGCTCAAAAAATAACATAGTTCTCCGTCAGGAATCTGCAAAGACATTTTAGCCCCGCAGCCCTGCACGAACTTACGCAGACGTTGAAAATCCTTTGCTCTTTCGCGCTGTATCTTGCCGCTCCAATCGGGATCCTGTAAAGCTTCACCAGCATGGATACGATCAAACATACAGGCTGCATGGAGATATGTCCTAATAATGCCGTCTTGCTCCATGACTCCCATAAAAAATTCACAATCAATTTTTTCGACAAGTCTCTCACAACAACTACTAACTTCCGCTACTGGCAAAGATTTCACAAATTTACTGAGCTGCCCCGCCAGCAATTTATAAACATCCTCATAACGTCTTATTGAAACAGGCGTATCCAATACTGCAGCATTTTCCTGCTGAAGTAAATTACGAATAATGGTCATGCCGCCATCGACAAAGAGACTACCAATATGGACAAATGGGATATCCTGAATCTGCGGATCGCTGCTCCCGACAATGAGACAAACATCACCCTCAGCCTGCGCAATAATTTCTTGAATATTTTCAACAGCACTTGCCATAATAAAATTCATTTGTTGCACTTCAGGAATATTCGTGAGCAGAATATCTTTGACCTTCTCTGCCACCCCTTTACCACTAGCGCAAATCAACAACACAATTTTACGTGTGATTTTCCTCGCTGCCGACAAAAATTGATATCTTTTTTGACGAAGGGTCACAACGTAGTCCTCATAAGCTTCATAAATACGTTTTACAGCTGTATCAATATCGTCATCGGTTGTAAACAAACGACGCCCAGTTTCCAAAACCAGTGCTGTCGTGACATTTGGAATAATTCTTACCTGCACACCAGTTTCTCGATTTAGGGCATCTTCCATCGTCACGAGAAATCCCATATCGACAAGAAGAACTACCCCACAGCCCTCGTCAGTCATTTTAACGACATCCTGCAGATCTTCTATAGTTTGTGCGTTATTCCTATTCAGTGGAATATCATAAGCTTTTATCCGATCTGTTCCCAACAGGTTATTGGCAACTTCAGCCATGCTCTGTGCCGTACCGCGTCCATGTGCTGCAATAATAATGCCAATCCTCAAATGCGTGAGATTCTCCGCCCCATGAACGAGAAACATCGCCATAAATCCCATTTCATCCGTTGATATTTTGCTGTTTAGTTGTTTTGAAATATTTCTTGCGTGTTCTTCAACAATTTGAAAAGCATCTTTATGTGTCGTCTTCACATGATTTAAATTAGGATTATAAATTATCCTGCCTGAGGTGATTCTTTCTTTAAATTGCTGCAAATGCCAAGCCAGTGCCACCAAAGTATTACGACCATAACTACGGTTTAGGCGGTCTGCCGCATCGTTCAAAAGATCATTCGCCGCCTCCCAAACTTCTTCATCAATAATACTTGCCGGCATATCAGAAGTTTCCCTACGACGCAGGATCTGTGCCACCGAACCAAAGTATTTTTCAAGATCATGTCCGACTTTCACCGCAATATCCGCTGCAGGGATACCAAGTTGTTGATAGTTTGCGAGTTTACGATCCACATACCCATAAAGGTCAATATGAAAATCATGCGGATTTGCCTGCTCAGAATGTATCGGTTCTCCATCTGGTTCTACCAGAATTCCTGAATGAAAAAGATCATTTACCCTATCATCAAGAACCGTCTGATGCTTTACGAGAGAAAATACCCGCTGCGGAATATTTTCTGATTTTAATTCTAACTGCTCGGCCAAGGTTGCTATATAGGATAAATAACTTTTTGCACAACAGAGTAGGACATCATTACGCAGTTCGCCAATATTCGCTGGACAATTGTAATTTGCAAAAGTTTCAAGTGCCTTGCCTTCAATCCAGACAGGCACACCAAGACGTATTGCTTCCTGATGCACAAAGTGTATGATGAGATTTATACGTTCACGTATTGGCCGTTCACTAATACGCGGCAAACTGATCTGCACTGGAATGCGGCGACGAAATGTCATGAGTAATGAGCTCGATATATCTTCCGAGGTTGCACCAATGATCATAAGATGGGATTTGCATTCCGCACGAGTTGCACCCAGCCTGCGATAAACCCCTTTATCAATGAGCATAAACAGCAGTTCTTGCCCCGCTGGCGGCAACCGATGAATTTCATCAAGGAAAAGGATCCCACCCTGGGCGTGATCGACAACACCCTCTCGATCTTCATTCGCACCCGTAAAAGCACCTTTCACATAACCGAAAAGTTGTGCTATGAGAAGCTGCTCATTTGCAGCATAATCCGCACAATTAAACTGTATAAACGGAATATCTTCATCATCAGTTTTTGTCCAGCATTCTCTGGCATAATTCTGCATGGCCTCCGCCAACAAATTTTTACCAACACCGCTTTCTCCAAAAATCAAGGTATGCAGCCCGTTCGGCGGATATACAATTGCGGCCTTAGCAAGCTCAATTTGTGCCTTAATGCTGCCGTCATAACCAACAATTTCCGAAAATGCCGATTTTTTGTCCCACGCTTTTGTCTTGATATTTGCAACTACTGCAAGAGATTGATAAACTACTGGACGAGATCCCGTTTTCTTCACTTTGCCCTGCTTGAAGAGTCGATTTAAATCCGCTGAAGCATCACTACGATGAATATCAAGTTTCGCTGCCACATCCTGTGCACTAACGCCTTTACTTCCCATTGCAGCATATTGCTCAAGATATTCTATCACTCTATCAATTCTAGCCATATCTATACCCCCTATCAACAAACTTACCTGTATTCCAATTTTTGCAGCGGCAACAATACTAAACTTAATATTATATTCTTTACCCCCACCTTTTTTCCCTGTGGGGTTTTATACGGTTTCGCAAATCATTGATTTTCTTCCACGCTAACGCCTCGTTCTCTTTTATAAAATCTCAAAGCCGAGTAGGAATCTATCCACTATTTGAATAGCTGACCTCTCATATCACTACTCAAACGGTTCCGCAAGTGACCGTTTTGTCTTAGCAAAGAGCAACATATCGTTCGCATATCTAAAAGCGAATTACTCTGTGTTCCAGTGTATGATCAAGCTCGTTCAATATGAACTACATAAAGGGCTAACGTTACCGCCTTGAATCGCAGACTCATCCCACTTCGAATGCCTAATATGATTCGTGTTCCTCATGTCGAAACTTTGCTCATCACACTTTCTTCAAATTCCACCTCATGCTGAACACCCTTGCGCTTGGCTAATAATTGGCAACGCCAGCCCCCCCATGGGACTTTTCACTGCCGAATTACGTGCCATGCGTGGTGCACAACGTCAGATTGCCTATTCGAAAAGAATAGGCAATTTTCATCAATCTATGAACTGATTTCCCTCAAAATTTTCTATAGATCAGCCAATAATTCCTAATGCACCACCAACTAATGCAAAAACAAACAATGCCAACAATACATAAACTACTTTTACCCCACGCATGATTGCCTTCCAGGCAGCAAGCGTTATAAGCAATGGCAATGCCTTAGGAACAATCTGATTCATCAAATCTTTAACTACAATTTCCTTGCCGCCAAGAACTGGAACCCAGGAAAAATCTATCGTGATAAATTTACATACCATAATACCCAAAACGAACAAGCCCATTATAGAAAAGAATGTCGTTAGTTTTTTGAATAATCCGCCTTCTAAAATCGATGTAATGGCTGACGTACCAAGTTTATACCCTTTTCTTATCGTCAGATGCGTAATTATCAAATCATATCCAAGCATGCATGCAACAAACATCACCGGCCCCATAAAACTGCCCGTTGCGGCCCATCCTAAGCAAATTCCGAGAACACAAGGTTTATATAAACCACCGGAAATCGTATCGCCAATACCAGCTAAAGGTCCCATCAACGATGATTTTAAATCAACAATAGCCATTTCATCAATGTCACTACCCTTTGCCTTTTGTTCTTCCAAAGCGATAACGATACCGTGGATAACCGCACCCCAGCGTGGTTCAGTATTAAAAAACATCATATGCCGTTTGAGTCCCGCTATAACTTCTTCAGGTTTATCCGGATACAGTTTTTTTAAAATTGGTCCCATCATAGACGCAAACCCACCAGCCTGCATTCTTTGATAATTATATGCTAAATGGCTCATAAGCCACCAACGCAAAATTGCAAATTCCAAATCAAGCTTTGATAAACCTACCGTCTTATTTTTATTATCATCCATTATATTTCATCCTCGCCTTCATATAAAGATGCTTTACCTGTTTGAGACGATTTGACTTGCAGCGCTGCCATGGTTGCTTCTTTCGGCTGCAATGTAACGTAAATATAACCCATGGCTGCACCAATAATTGCTGCAAACAACAAATTATTCATACCCGTATAAGCACTGATTGCAAAGCCTACACCAAAGAATACCAAAAGATCCTTGCGTCCCATATATTTCAAAAGCATTGCAATTCCAAGAGCCGGAAGTACCTTACCCACGGCGTTAAATCCCGCAACACCCCATACTGGAATGGATGCCAGCAAGCTTACAATAATTGGTGGTCCATAATAAGCTGCCAGAAAGGCAGGCACGCCTCTTACAAGGATAACGACCAACTGAGAAGGAACAACCTGTAAAAACATAAGCTTTTTAATATCGCCTTTTTCCGCACATTTGTCCTGAAATGATGGAATAATTGAATTGATTGACATAAATAAGATCCATGCATAATTGCCGATTACTCCAAGTGAAATTGCAATAACAACGGCTTGTTCCGGACTAATATCCCCTTGTATTGCAATAGCTGTTCCTAAAAGTCCGGCTGAATACAAATCAGAAGGATTTGCTCCACCTGTACTATTCCAGCCCAAAAATGCAACATTGATAGCTGCCCCTATAATGATACCTTCCACCGGTTTGCCGTAAATCAAGCCTACCCAAAAACCTGCCATAATCGGTTCACGAACAAGCCACCACCCCAGTGGATTCGAAGAACACTGGAACCAGCCCAATATGGCAACCATAATTGCTTCTGCCATTGTTTGTACCTCCATTATATAAATATATAAATTTTTTCATAAAAATCAACTCATCCTAAAAATTTACGGTTGAAGCTACTGCTTCATAATCTTTTTTACTGTCTTCAGGCGTCGCTTGAAAAAAAATATGCATATTTTTTGTCAATTCCTGCAGCATATTAAAGTCTTTTTCATCAAGTGTCATATTCTGATAAACTGCCTTACGTCCCGGTCCGGCTCCCAATCCGCCAATTTGCAGATTAGGAATTTTGAAACCTTCCTGCCATGTTTTATAGGTTGTCGTAATATCTTTAAACAGGACCATTGCCTTGCCTTCGCCCAGGTGGTTTTCATTCCATGAGGACACAAAATGCCCTACACTCACGATAGAACATCTGACACCAGCTGGCGTAGACATACGATAAATATTGCCCATCGTACGATCCTTAGCAAGCGTATCATTTACGATAATTATTTTTATTGCCTGTATTTCCTTAAGCCATCGTGCAACAACCTGACCATGTATTAAACGAAAATCTACTCTGACTAATGCAAGATCTGCCATATTTCTCATTCCTTTCAATATTTAAATAGCATTATCCAAACTTTTAAGTTCCTGTCCAACATTCTTACAACCTTCTCTGCCGGCCTTAAGAACCGCTTCCGCGAGTTCCTCGCCTGCCATATTGCACCGCAATACAATTGCTTCAATGAACATTGCAAGGTTTATTCCCGTGACCGCTGCAATATTCATATATCCGACAAGTGCCGCTGATATATTGGAAGGTGTTCCGCCAAATAGATCACTCATAACAAGTGACCCGTCCGCCATTCCTTCAAGCCCTTTCTGTACTTCTGTCAGAAATTCCTCTGGATCGATCCCCGGCAGCAAAGACAAAGCTTTCACATGTTTCTGCGTTCCGATAATCATTTCGGCACTTTTTATAATTTCTTTTCCACAATCCCCATGAGTCACAACTAATATGCCAGGGATTTCTTTTTCCTGCTTTGCCATGTTGAACACCTCTATCTCTTACCTTCTATATTACGTGCATCCGCAATTGCTTGCATAAACTCCTGAGCAGCTTTCGTTACCTTACCGAAATCACCATCTTTTTTGTGTGCTTTTGAAACATAGCTACCTACACCGACAGCGCTGCAACCCGCGTCGAACCATTCTTTAACATTGCCCGGATTAACCCCACCCGTCGGTACCATCTGTGCCTGAGTCAGCGGAGCTTTGATAATTTTGATGTATTTAGATCCAAGGAGTTCAGCCGGAAAAAGTTTTACAAGATCAGAACCGGCATTGATCGTATTAAGTATTTCTGTCGGCGTCATCGCTCCTGAAACAGTTACTGCCTGATAGCGATTGGCAATTTCAATCATTTTCGGATTGAGATTCGGGCTCACAAGAAGTTTTGCTCCAGCAAGCATAGCTGCACTGGCTGTTTCGGCATCAAGAACCGTGCCAGCACCAACAACAACATCTGTTCCCCCATATTTTTTAGCCAAATGAGAAATAATCGTAAGTGCATCTGGTACACTCATCGTGATTTCCAAAGCTTTGACACCGCCATCAACGGCTGCAATAGCAACCTTTTCTGCTTCTTCTGAACTGTCTGAACGAATGATCAAAATCATACCACTTTCGATAATTGTTTTCAAATTTTCGTATTTACTTCTCATTTTAAAAACTCCTCTTTTTAATTTATCTATTCTGTTTAGAATAGATAATTGTATACCAATGAAACAACGATATTCGACACACTAATTCTAGACTTGATGAAACCACCCTACTGTTAAATTTTATAAAAACACTCTTTTTTTACAAAATACATACTAAGTTTTTCTATTTCACTACATTGAATTTCGGTTTTTCACCCGATAAAACGCGAATAATTTCTTCACCGGCCATGATACCGGCTCCAATAATTGCTTCATGCGTATAAGCTCCAGCATGCGCTGTAAATGTGATGTTCGCTTGATCCATAAGTGCCGATTTTTCTGGTGGCTCCTGTGTATACACATCGAGAGCTGCTCCAGCAATTACATGATTTTGCAATGCGTCACAAAGATCCTGTTCAACGACAAGCTCGCCGCGGGCTGCATTAATAAGAAAAGCAGTCGGCTTCATCGTCTTAAGCCGATCAGCATTTACCATTCCAATTGTCGATGCAATTGCCGGTGCATGCAGTGAAATAAAATCAGCCTTTTTAAAAAGCTCATCAATTCCAACATAACATACACTATATTTGTCGATAAAATCCTGCTGCGGATAAACATCATAGGCGATAATCTTCATGCCAAAAGCATAAGCTCTTTTAGCAACCTCACCACCGATGTGTCCCATACCGACAATTCCAAGAATCTTACCTCCAAGTTCACAGCCTGTATGGCGATACCATTCTCCACGGCGAATCGCCCGATCCATCGCTGGAATGTTACGTGCTGACGAAAGTATAAGACCCATAGTCAAATCTGCCACGGCACAACTATTAGCTCCCGGGGTGATCGTAACTGCAATGCCAAACTTCTTTGCAGCTTCTACATTGATGCTGTTATAGCCAACCCCTTGCTTAGCTACGACCTTAAGTGATGGCATTCCGGCCTTTAAAACTTTCTCGGTCACCTTATCACTACCAGCCACCATGGCACTTGCACCCTGAATTTTTTCTATGAGCTCATTCTCTGTCATCGTGCGATCAAAAGGATTCATAACCAGCTCATAACCTTGATCTTCCAGAAGTTTTATCATTTCCGGAGCTCGCGAACGTGCTCTGGAACCGATGACTACTTTCATTTTCATCCTCCAGCTCCCTCCTTTAAGATGTCAATCTCCAACATCTGTCCATATATATTGCAAGCTGCGTGCCACTACACATAAACCCTGAAACATCAATAAAAAAAGTAGCAACTACGACACATAAATGCATAGTGTCGTAGTTGCTACTCTTTGTGCTGTGTTTCCTCTTGTTTTTAGTAACAGTCATTGGTGTGAACATTTCCACAATTCGATATTTCAAATTTAACACATTTTCAAGACTGCCTTAATGACTTTACCATTATGTGAATCTTCAAAAGCTTGATTAATATCTTTAAAATCGTAATAAGCAATCAACTTATCAAAAGGAAATTTTCCTGACTTATAATATGTCAACAATTTTGGAATAAAAAGTTTTGGTATCGAATCGCCTTCTATAATACCGACTAAACTCTTTCCATCTCCCATCAATTCCTTCTGTACATTAATTGTCAAATCACCAGTTGCACCTAACACGACCGCTGTTCCTCCATAGCCGACACAGGCAAGTGCTTTGCGAACAAATTCTGGAACTCCACTCGTATCAATGGCATAATTAGCTCCACCTGAGGTAATTTCTTTGACTTTACGGACAACATCATCACAGTCTTTGCGGTTAATTATATGGGTGGCACCCAATTCTTTTGCAAGTATTAAGCTGTTATCATTACCTCCAACCGCAATAATCGTTGCACAACCAACTATTTTGGCAGCCATAATGGCACTCATGCCAACAGTACCACAACCAAATACAACAATTGAAGAGGAAAATTCTGGATGCAAACGATTTAAGATAGTACCAGCACCAGTTTGAATTCCACAGCCCAAAGGAGCGGTCAAGGCTAGATCAATATCTGGATCAACTTTTATGACACTGTTTTGATTGACCACCGTGTAGGTTGCAAAAGCCGACTGTCCAAAAAAAGAAGATATTTTTTGTCCGTTTTGTGATAAGCGTTTAGTGCCGTCCGGCATCACGCCCCCAAAATTAATATGATTAAATTCTTTACAGATAAATGGTTTTGCCGATAAACAATTACTGCATTCCCCGCAAAAACCAAAAGAAAAACAGACATGATCTCCTTTTTTTAAATTAGACACCCCGCTACCAATTTCTTGAATAATTCCACAACCTTCATGTCCAAAGACTGCAGGTAACGGAACGGGAATAAACTGTTGTTGCGCTACTTCATCCGTATGACAAACACCGCAAGCAACTATTTTCACCATAACTTCATTTGACAATGGCACACCGAGGTCTACTTCTTCAATTTGAAATGGTTCTCTTGCTTTTTTTATTAGAGCAGCTCTTATTTTCATTTTCAAACCTCCTCATATCTATATTTGTGAAAAATCACCCCATAGAGAAAAGCTTCTTCTATAGGGTGATTTGCAAATTTTATAACTCAACTGCTATATTGAATGCATCAAAATTAGCACTTCTTACTGTTCCTATTGTATTACAGTCACCTACAATATAGGTTGGAATAGACAATTTAGTCTGTAGTTCCTTAGCGAGACTGTTTTCGGATTTTAATCCCATTGCAATAATACAGGTATCGGCCTCAAATACTCTTTCTTCTCCGTTTTCGGCAGCAGTTACAACGCCCTCAGAGGTAAATCGTATAATTTTATAATCGCCAAAAAAGCTAACACCATATTTCTTCACTTCATCAAACAGCGCAATACGAGTGATATAGAACATATCTTTACAAAAATCCGATTCTGGAATCATGTCAACTACGCTGACATCTTTGCCCTGCTTAGCAAGGTTAACTGCACATTCCACCCCAGATAAGCCACCACCGCAAACTACGATTTTTTGCCCGACCGTTTCCTTTTCTCTTTCTACATTACGAAGCATTTTTACATTTTTATCGTCAATACCCGGAATATTGGGTTTGATAAAGGTAGAACCAGTAGCGAAAATGACCGCATCGGCTTTTTCAGCTATAATCAATTCCGGAGTAACTTTCGTATTGAGCTTCACTGTTGCACCACATTTCATAGTAGTATGGATATCCCATTGCGCATAATCACGCATCAATTTTTTGAAAGTAACCGCTCCGCCATCATGAAGTAATCCACCCAATTGCCCTTCCTGTTCATAAAGGATAACTTCGTGCCCACGTTTTATTAGCGTCTGGGCTGCCTGCATACCAGCAGGACCACCGCCGATAATAACTATTTTTTTTGGTTTTTCAGATTTCTGAATATTACGATAACGATATTCACGTCCATTTACTGGATTGACCGCACAGCGGACAGGATAACCATGAAAGATTCGACCACAACCATCCATACATCGCAAGCAAGGTCGAATGTCCGCTTCTTCTCCTTTTTGTGATTTATGAAGCAGTTCTGGATCTGCCATCAACGAACGGCACATGCCAACGATATCTGCCTTACCCGAGGCAATGATTTCTTCCGCATCTGCCATCGAAAAAATATTACCAACTACCGAAACAGGAATATGCAATACTTTTTTTGCCGCTGCGGCAAATCTTACATTCTGCATATGTTCTTGCAAGTACAGCGGAGCAGTATATTTCACACTTTCAGCCATAAAAACATTACCACAGGAAAAATGTGCAATATCAATATATTCTTGTGCGCGCTTCACATATTCTATACATTCTTCAAAACGCAAACCATTGCGAGTCATTTCATCGCCGCTGACACGCATTTCTAAAACCATTTTATCGCCAGCTGCTTGCCGTATCGCCTTGAGTATTTCTAGTGGAAACCGCATACGGTTTTCCAATGATCCCCCATATTCATCCGTACGGAAATTGCTTTCGGGTGAAAGGAATTGCCCCAATAAATTATTGTGACCACTGTGTACCATGATCATATCAAAATCGGCCTTTCTTACACGGGTTGTACACTCGAAGAAACGCTTGACCACCCAATCCATATCATCACGATCCATTACCTTCAAATCTTGCATACACCCTGGGATTGGAACATTTGAAGGCGCAAACCCAGGCTTGACATTCATCGATGGAACACCGCCGCGACCAGCATGTGCAAGTTCGATAGAAAGTTTTGCACCATAACGATGCACTTCTTCTGCTAAAAGAGATAGTCCAGTGATATACTTGTCATGTAAAACATTTAATTCTCCATAAAAACACATGGCGCGTTCATGGTCAACTTGGGTATCACCAATGGTGACATAGCCAACTCCAGTAGCGGCCTGGCTACTTAAAAATTGAACAATTTCATTGGTTACCTCGCCTTCGGCGTTAGATAGACAGCAAACCATAGGCGTGAATTGAATTCGATTTTTGATGGTTAAGCCGCGAACCTTAATTGGTTGGAATACGTGTGGATATTTATTCATTATAAAGAACCCCCTCAAATGCTAATTTTCAAGAAACTATTTCTTATTTTCTATCCTTGTATTTTCTAATGCATCAACCATGTGTGCATAGGTCTTTTTATCTAAATTATAAAATATCATGGCAAAACCACCAACAAGTAAAACAATACCACAAACCATGTTCATGCAAATATTAATCGCATTCAGTACCGTTGGACTTTGAATGATATTCGCAGCATATCCTAAGTATCCCAATACCCAGCCAATCACAGCCGTACAAATAGCCATTCCAACTTTAAAGGCAAAATTGATGAATGACGAAATAAATCCTGCTGCACGAATCTGAGATTTATGTTGCGAATATTCCGTCGTATCTGGTACCATACCGAACATTGATGCCAAGCCCAATCCTCCACCAATACCAGTAATGAATGTCATAAAATTATATAGATCAAGCCCTATTTGGGTATGCACGGGCAAAAAAGTCATGATCACCATCAAAACGCCACTGACGAAAAAACTAATCATCGGCAAAGTACGTTTATTATCGACCTTAGCAACCAATGTTGAAAGAGAAAATGCTCCAAAAATTCGTCCTAAATACAATAAACTGGCATTAAAAACAAACAATGACTGATCACCAACAAAATAAGTAAAATAATATAATTTGACAACACCAACCGATGCTTCATAAAAGCCCCAAAAAACAAAGGTAATCAGAAGTATCCAAACCGGTCTATTTTTTTTAATGCATCCATTAATTTGTGAAAATCAAACTCTTCTGTCGGAACATCAACGACTTCCCTAGTATTAAAAAAACAAAACAAATAAAAGGGAAATGCCAATGCTGAAAAAATAAACGCGGCATAAAAAAAACCAGTTGCTGGATTGCCTTGTCCCATCCAATTTACTAAAGGAAGCATTGCTTGTGAAAGAACCAATGTGGCGACGAATGCAGCTGTCATGCGGTAACTAGCCAAACTTGATCGGGTATCACCATCAAGTGTCAATGCTGCCGGCAGTGCACTGTATGGGTTGTTTACACAGGCATACAACGTCACTAAAATAAAATAGCAAGCAGCAGAATAACACGCCTTTATGATCAGCGATTCTCCCGTCAACGTCGTAAAACACAATACATTTACAATCAACATTGGTATACATGCAAACAGAATCCACGGCCGATAATGCCCCCATTTTGATTTTGTATGATCAGCCAAAATGCCAACCACGAGATCAAGTATTGCATCCCATAGTTTAGAAACCAGCATAAATGTTCCGCATAATGCAGCAGGAATCATCACAACATCTGTCCAAAAAAACATTAAATAGGAACTGACAAGTGCCCAACTGAAATTATTGGCAAAGTCACCAGTTGCATAGGAAAGTTTCTTCCATGGAGATAGTTTAATTTTAGACTGTCCTATATTATTAATTAAGGACATGGATTATTCCCCTCCATCCTTGTACATATACTATTTGCTGCAATCTAATAAAATTTTAGGATAAATTGATTTTTTAAATACTTCAAAGCTTTCAACGGCTTCACTGAGTGGCATAACTTTACCGATAATCTTATCCATCTGCAATCTTGGAATTAAATTAATTGTACGCGGCATAATCGTCGTCGTTGTAAACACGGTTTGAATTCTGCCTTCTTTCATATATAAATCATATAAATTTAAAGGCATTGTATATTGCGGCGGATACACTGCAAAATAAACCATGGTTCCGCATTTTGCCAACACTTTTAATGTCGGTTCAGCAGCTTGGGGGGAACCCGACATTTCAAATACATAGTCAAATCCACAACCATCTGTGATTTCTGCGGCCCGCGCTACAAGGTTCTCATTCATCGGATCAATTACATATTGTGCCCCCATATCTAGTGCCAATTGTCGTTTAGGACCAACCGGGTCAGAAGCCGTAATTTTAGCCCCGCCACTCAATAGAATCATATTTAACATAATTGAACCTATTCCGCCAATGCCGGAAATGAGAACCGAAGCGCCATGTTTGATACCTACCAAGTCCATCGCACGGACGGTACAGTTTGCCGGTTCAACTAAACAATATGCCATCAAATTAGCATCGTCTGGAATTTTAAATATCGCGCTGATATCTGTAACCACGTATTCAGCAAAAGCACCGGTTGTTTGGGAATTTTCACAATATTGCGGTTGACCTTTTGTACATGCAGGACAAATTCCGCAATGCGTCACCGGATAAAGACATACCTTATCACCAATTTTTAAACCACTTTTTTCTGTACCTGCCCCAAGTTCCTCAATCACGCCGGAAGCTTCATGGCCCAAAGGCATTGGCGGTTTGGCACCTAACAGCCCCATTGAAACTTGATGAATATCCGTTGCGCATAAAGCAGTATATGCGATTTTAACTCTGACCTGATTACGTTCTACTTTTGGAATTTCCACATTGCGTAATGCAACTTTATTTTTAGCAGTAAACCATAACTGTTTCATTGTTGACATAGGATATCATCCTTTCAATATTATAGAATAATTATCAATATAGGGTGCGTTTTCTTTAGATTATAAATTATCTTCAAACTTCAATCCAGTATCAGTCATATCATTAATACCAACACGAATTTTTAGTTTATCATTTACAAAGTGGTGGTAAAACCGCCGTCGATACTGATATTCCATCCGTTCACATAATCAGAAGCCTTGCTCGCTAAAAATACTGCTGTACCCATTAAATCATCGAGTTCACCCCAGCGTTCCATCGGTATGCGTTTGGTAATTTTATTATAGAAGCTGGGGTCTGCACGCAGATCTTTATTAACTTCCGTTGCCAAAAATCCGGGGCAGATTGCATTGGTCTGAATATTATACTCTCCCAGCTCGTTGGCAAAAACTCTGGTCATCCCTATAACACCATGTTTTGCTACGGTATAAGGTGGGCATTTTTTGTCCGCTGTAAAAGAAAGTGCAGAACCGATATTGATAATTTTACCGTTTTTCTGTTTTATCATTACATTAGCAATCTCATGGCTAAGATAGTAAACAGAATTTAAATCTATATCAATGCATTGCTTCCATGCAGAATCCGGATATTCGGTAAAATGCGCAAATTTACTTACCCCGGCGTTATTTACCAGCACGTCTATTTTTCCATATTCCCTGATACAGCCAGCCACTACCTCCTTCCTGTAATTTGGATCGGTTAAATCGCCCTGAATAAAGGAAACTTTTTTGCCCTCTGCGTTAATCAATTCTTTAATTTCACGAATATCATCAGTAAAGTGAGGAATATATAAATCAGCACCTGCCTTAGCAAATGCAACCGCATAGGCCATACCTAATCCCTGGTTTGCCCCTGTCACAATGGCGGTTTTTCCCTTTAAACTAAAATAATCCATAGAGAACCGACTTAATTGTTCATTCATGATTCATACCTCCAATTTTAATGATAGGTTTATAAATGAAGATTTATAGAGGAAAGGTTTCTGTACAAATATCATTTATTTTGCTTTTTCATTAATTTTACTATTTGTCTTGCAATGCCCTCTGGATTCATTCCATAGTACTTATATACTTCATCCGGATCACCAAGTACCGCAAATTCATCCGGTAAACCAATTCTCTTGAATTTACCGCAGAAACCTTCTTCCAGCAGAAATTCAGCAACTGCACCGCCAAGTCCCCCATTAATAGAGTGCTCTTCTACTGTTACGATATTTCCAGTTTCTTTTGCACATTTTAAAAGCATATTAGTATCTAGCGGTTTGATTGTATGCATATCAATGACGCGTGCATGAATTCCATGTTTTTCTTTTAACAATTTTGCCCCCATCATGGACCAGTAAACACTGGATCCCGCGGAAATAATAGTTAAATCAGTCCCCTGTACAGTTTCAATTGCCTTGCCGAATTCAAATTCATAGTTAGTATCCGCATATACATTCGGAGAGCCGCCACGGTCAATACGAATGACCATTGGTCCTTTGAATGACATAGATTGTCGGATCACCTTACAGCACTGTCCTGCATCTGCAGGCACAACAATCGTAAGGTTTGGAATTGCACGGTATAGCGCAAGGTCGGCAATACAGTTATGCGTTGGTCCACCTCCCGCCGTTACGCCGGCATGGGTGCCGATGAGACGAACGTTGACGTCATTATACGCGATATCCGTATGAACCTGATCAGCCGCTCTCAATGGAAGAAATGGTCCAAACACTTGGGCGAACACAGTCTGTCCTGACAGCGCGAGACCGGCCGAAGCACCAACCTGATTGGGTTCTGCAATTCCAAAATTAAAGCAGCGATCGGGGTATTTTTGGATAAACTTTCCTGCGCTGGATGATGGTGCCACATTATCACTGTAGGTAAATACAAAATCAAGCCCATCATTTGCCATTTTCATCAATTCTTCACCATATGCTTCTCTTGCATTTGATAACATCTGATCAAAATCAAAAGTAGATTTTACCGCCATGGTTATCTCACCTTCCTATTCTTGTTCACCGAGGTCAGCGCTTCATCTAGTTGTTCTTTCGCAATAGCGCCGCCATGCCATTTTACATTGCCTTCCATAAAATCAACTCCCTTACCTTTAATGGTATTGGAGATAATAAAAATAGGTTTTCTTCTCGAAACCGGATCTGCCGGAGCAAGCGATTGTAATGCTTCGCAGACCGCATACATATCATTCCCATCAATGCTGATGACATCCCAACCGAATGCCTTAAGTTTTTGATCCAGCGGATTTATATTCATAACCTGTGCAGTGAGCCCGGTCATCTGCAGTTTGTTTTTGTCCACAACTGCAACCAAATTGCCAAGTTCGTAATGTCCGGCGGCCATGATCGCTTCCCAATTGCTTCCCTCATCCAATTCGCCGTCTCCCACGATGACAAAGGTCCTCCAGTTTTTCTTTTGTTTTCTCGCTCCCAGTGCCAGTCCCAGCGCGATCGGGAGACCATGCCCCAGCGAACCTGCCGAAGCCTCAATTTGCGGTACGTATTTTCTGTTGGAATGCATGCCAAATTTTGCGGTACTCAGCGTTTCAAAATGCTCTACCATGTAGTCCATTGTATAGCATCCCATATCCGAAAAAATGGTATATAAGGTTTCGCTGCAATGCCCTTTGCTGAGTATCAATCGATCACGGTCTTCCCATTTTGGATTTTTCGGATCATAGTTCATATATTTATAGTAAAGTGCTACAGCCATATCCACAATGGAAAGTTCTCCTCCCAAATGTCCCATGCCTATACGGTAAATGAAATTCAACAGATCTTTTCTTATTTTAAATGCTTTTTCTTCCAGTTGTTTTACCATTTCAATGTCTATATTATATTGATACATATGATTTTTCTCCTTTACTGTATATTTATTCTTTTTCAAATGAATTACATTGGATCAGAATCTTCGGGTATTTTCCTTCTACTTGCATAGCAAAAGCTTCCTCTACCTGATCAATCGGATAAACTTTGGCAATAAAATCTTCAAGCTGCATTCTAGGCAGTAACTGCAATGCTCTTGGGAACGCATAAGGCGCCACATATAGTCCAGTAATCGTCAGCTCATTAAAATAACAGTATTGATAAAGGTTAAGAGGCATTTCAAATGTATTTGGATACATGGCTGCATAAATCAGCTTGCCGCCTTTGGCAGTAATTTGGGGCAGATTATTCACTGCTTTTACGGAACCGGAACAGTCGATTACCACATCAAAACCACGACCGTTGGTCAGTGACATTGAAACCTCTACCACATCCTGTGTCAAAGGGTCAATGACATAGTCAGCACCATATTTCACTGCGAAGTCACGTCGATTTGAAATCGGTTCAATCAGTGTCAGAGAGGTTGCTCCATACATTTTTAGTGACTGTATTGCCAACAAACCAATCGGTCCGCCTCCGCAAATGGCAACCCTTTGCCCAATTTTCATCCCGATTTTATCCATAATTCGAACTGCTATGGATACCGGTTCAAGCAAACAGCCAATTTTCAGGCTTACATCATCAGGTAGTTTATAAACCTGGGATTCGTGCCAGACAATATATTCGCTCATACCCGGGTGATTAGAATCATTGCCGTATTCACAGAACTGCTGCTGCCCATTTTGACAATAATAGCACGTACCGCAGAATTTTAGAAAATTACCCGCGATGCGGTCACCGACCTTCAGCCCTTTCTTTGTAGCGTTTTTACCCAATTCCATAATTACGCCTGAAACCTCGTGTCCTATTCCAAATGGAACATCCCACCCGAAAATGTTTTCTACCAAATGCGGATCGGAACCACAGATGGCACAATAAGCCACTTTGATTTTAACATCCTCGTCACCTATGAGTTGTTCGGGAATGTCCACTACCTGCACTTTTCCGCGTGTGGCTTCATTCGGATCCTTTAGACTTCCGACTTTAATAACAGAAACACTTTTCAAAATAAAAACCTCCTCTGTTTGTTGAATAGAAATATCTGGTTGAATACAAACCACTATAAATATCGCCAGTCATTTGGCTGTGGCATCCACTTCGGTTTACTGCCTTAAATGACAGAGAAATACATCAGCACACATTTTCTCTTTTTGATGTAGTCTCATATCCGCGGATTTTCTTCCATATCCTCCAGCAGTTCATATTTTGCGACACCCTGGGTATTTTTATGACGTATATCCAATTCAGCCATAATTGAGGTAACGCGGTCTTCCGTGAGAGAGTAAAAAAGATAGAAGATAATGAGTGTCACAATGCACACCATTGCCGGCAAACCAGATGACATGAATAAAATTCCATCTTTCGCTTCTTGAGTCTGCTGTATATTGGGAACATAACGGACACTTGCCAATATCCATGCGGGAATGACTCCGCCGACAGCCATGGATACCTTTAATCCTAGTGTAATCAGCGTGTACACAATGGCCGGGTATCTTTTACCGGTATTGTATTCCGCATATTCAACATCGTCCGGGATGATGGACCATAGGCTGCCCATTAATAAACCATAGCCAAGGGCACTGATTGTTTTGCAGGTCATGATCATGAAGATTTGAGAATAAGGTACTACATACAAGGCTGCACATCCTACAGCGCCAAAAAAAAAGCCTAGCGCAACGGTGTTTTTCTTATGTATGGTCCGAAACAGTAGCGGTACAAAAGGTACGGAAATCACAGATGGCAAAACATTTAATACACTAAATATTGCCACAAGATCCGGTCTGTTGACGTTATAAGTCATATAATAAATACCTGCTGTAGATGTGATCGTTGAAAAAGCATAAGCACCTACAAACAGCAAAAAAAGAATGACTCCCGGTTGATTATGTGTAATCTGATATATATAATTTTTTAAGGTAACGGGGTCGAGATGGGATCTAATTTTAATGCGCTCATGCACTGTAGTGTAGCTATAAAACAAGATGGAACATGTAATACATACAAGCAGCACCATAGTCAGTTGATAGCCAAGCGCAGTATCTCCCTGCCCGAAAAGTTTTGAAAGGATCGGAATGAACAGGGCAACAACCACACCGCCACTCTGGGCAAAGGTCATTCTGACTGAATTTAGTTTTGTCCTTTGTACAGGGTCGGCGGTCATAACGGTAGTACAGGATATATAAGGATTAATGATGAACGTATATAATGTATTCAATAGAAAATATGTCACATAAGCCCAAGCTAATTTCCCATCATGTCCCAATTCGGGAACTGTAAATGTTAGAATTGCAATAATGCCGAATGGTATAGAGCCATACGCAAGGTATGGTTTATACTTGCCTGTTTTTGGATTCATTCTTTCAGCAATAACGCCCATCAAGGGATCCCAGATGAGATCCCATCCTCTGGCGATAAAATATAAGAGTGATACTTCTGCGGCGGACAGACCATATACATCCGTGTAAAAAAAGGTAATAAACATAAGCAGTGATTGAAAAACCAAATTCATCCCGCCATCGACAAGCGAATAACCTACTATTTCTTTTCTGCCAAGCTTATAAAAACCGGGGTTGGGAGCGCTTTTTTCGAATAGATTCAGAGATTTTCCCATATTACACCAACTCCATTTTATTATTTTATGAATGAAGGATTCAGAGGACTTGCTCGATGCAAATAATTGATTGAGACATTTCTCTATGACGAAGAGATGCTGATACTGCGTTTGCCATGTCACCTCACTTCATTGCAATTTTTTTATTCTGTTATTATTTTAAATTAAATAGATTTTTCTAACAATATCTGAAAAAGATAGGTATAATAATATAGAGGTCTTTTTTAAAGAACGTATATACATTATTTTAAAAATTTGGAATAATCTGATTAATATTATCCTTGTATTATCCTATAAATTACATATGAACTTACCCCGAAAAAATTGCAATCGTCGAAACAGACATTTTAAGCAACAAGTAAGTCCTTTTCCAACTTAATTAGTTGCAACTAATTAAGTTGGAAAAATATTCTGTGGATACGAAAAAAATGGGATGGAGTTGAATATATCAGATGTATAGGCAGGCAAATAAATTATTATACTTTCCTTTTTTAGTGCAAATTCCCATGTCTAGTTTTTATTTTGAAGTGAATTATACTGAGCTTCTGGATAACAGCGCTGTAGAATTCTCTCATAATCATTGTGATTATGAAATTTATTATGCTCTTGAGGGAATTTCAAAAATTCGGGTAAATAGCCGGATCGTTGCTTTATCCCCAAAACGCTTTCTGCTGATTGCACCGGGAGTACAGCATGGTTCCATTTACGAGCCAAATGTACAAAAACAATATTTTGTTATGGTGTTCAACTATCATGAGCGCATTAGTACTCATAAGCAAGATTCTTCCCAATTTGAAAAAGAGTTTATGGATTCCATTTTCGATACCATCAAAAAAAGAGAATATTTTGTAGCTGCAGACCAGAGCCAATTTGGAGGGTTGATTCCAAAAATACAAGAAGAAATACAATACAAAAGCCTTGGCTGGCAACTTATGATGCGCAATTATTATTTCGAATTTATAATTAATGCGTTTCGCAATATCATTCCGCCCACGCCAGTTTCAACCGAAAAAGAACAGGTTCATTTAACAATGGCAATTGAAATCACTAAATTTATGCATGCACATTACAACGAAAGCATTACATTAACTGATGTAGCTAATGCGCTGCATGTTACCCCACGCCACATCAGTCGACTTTTTGAAAAATATTTTGGAACAAGCTTCGGTAAAACCCTAAGCATATATCGACTGAATTACGCTAAAAATTACTTATGCGATACGAATTACTCTATCGAAAAGATTGCCCAACTTGTTGGCTTTTCTTCAGCGCAAACACTGTTTAAACTTTTTAAAGAATGGGAAGAACTTAGTATTTCACAATACCGAGTGCTCCATCAGTTTAAAGGGACATCCGACAAACGCAGCAAGTATCGTTTGCCACAGTAAAAACAATTTTATTATTCATTTCCGCTTGTACAAAAATATCAGATAAAATAAATGTATATGGCAACGTAAATGGTTATTGAAAATAACGTGAAGTAGTTACCGTTAGTTGTGTATAAATTACATAGACTAAGACGTATTACAAATTAATCAATAAATTGCTTCTTTCTACACTGAGTTGAAAAGGTAGTTTTCAGGTCTTAGAATTTTTTTACGTAACATTTCAAAACTACACCATCCATACATACTTCGTTTAATAGCCTTTAATTATTGATACTTTCTTCTGCTAAACCATTATTATAATCAATCGTACTACATTGCATTTTTTGCTGCCGTTATGTCTAGGGTTATACCGTTGATGAATGCGCATGAAGAAAGATGACATGCGTAATCAACAACTAAAACCACCTACAATATCTACCAGTTCGGTGTGGATGCAGAATATGCCTTATATGTAGTTCGTGTTCCTCAAACCAGAACTTTGCCGCCAATTTCCTTCAGATTCCACCTCACGATGGACACCCTTATCTTAAACTAACGGTTGGCACTATCAAACCCCTGTATCGAACTTTCACCGACGAGTAAACGCCCATGCCGGGCGCACCAAATAAGTCCGACGAAAATTTTTCGTCGGACTTATTTACACATTATTTGCTTTTATAAGGACCTTGCAAAACACAATTATTAATCAATTATGCCCAAAACCCATTGACTAAAGTGTGCCAAAAATCCTGAACACATTGAATTTACTGGTCAACCATCTGTATCGATTGTCGAACCACTTTGGTTATATAAAATGCGACTAATATTGTTTTTATCTTATAGAAATTTTAATCGTATTGAAATTACTACCTAATACGCAGCCAGAGATAGCAATTTCTTTATTATCAGATACACGTTTCTAACGTGGACCTGGCCTTATTTTATCTGTCCGGTTTAGGGTAACCTATCCAGAGTCTAAATTTTTGTCCGCACCCCCAAGAAGTATGCGGATTTTTATTTGGGAATCTCTCAAATCTAGAAATAAAAATCAATACTTGCAAGTCTCCCTTTAGATTGTTAAAATATAATTCATTCTACTATAAATCAACCGAATTATAACACTATGCAATGAATAAAACTATCATTCATTAGACATATATTTCGAAAAAACGATTTATGAATCATTCTCCTTACCAATCATAACTACCCCTTAATGACAATAGCAAATTGAACTAATTACAGAACACAACATCCAACATGTTGGACAACTCTAGATGCAATATCATTTGCTAATACACAGGCATCTCTCAATTCATAGCCTGCAGCAATTCCAGCAATAAAAGCGGCTGTATGTGAATCTCCTGCACCAATAGTATCAATGGCTTTCACTATTTGTACAGGAACCAATTCGGATTTTCCCGACGTATAGCATAAAGTCCCCTTGCTTCCCATTGTTACAATTATCGGATTTTGCGTAACAGCATACAGCTGCTCTACAGCCAAAAATATATCCTCATTTTCTGCCAAAGCTTTTGCTTCCTGCTCATTAAGTTCAAGAATCGTGTTCATTTTTAAAACTTCATCTTTAAATCTTTTCCCAATAAGACGTGGTCCCGGGTCAAGAATCAACTGACAATCCATTCTTTTATGCCGAATAAATGACAAAATAACGTCCCCACTATCATTCGCGTCTTGAAACCCATAACCTGAAATGTAAATATAATCATATATCTGTATATCAATATTTTCAAACCAGGAAGATGACCATTTAGTTTCAATACCATCTACTGTAATAAAAGTTCTCTCTCCATCAGCCTCTACTAAAGACAAACTATATCCATTATCTGCACTAGTATCTTCTATCAAAATCGATTGATTACGATTGTATAATTCACTTTTTATAATATCTGCATATGGACCATTCCCTACCGGTACACATAAATCATGTTTTATTTGAAGATGTTTTAATATTTTAGCTACATTGTATGCACATCCACCAACATTCTGACCTTTTTGCACACCAGTAATATCTTCTCCAGCTTTTGGTAAACGTTCAATATTAATAATAACATCAATAACCGCTGAACCTAAAATTAAAATTTTCTTATTTGAAACAAGTTTTTTATTTTTCATATGCTTTTCTCCATTTTATTCTCTTCCATTATTTTTGTATGCTAATGTCAGCTGTACTGTCCTCACCATTATGTAAATTCAAAAAGAAATATAAAGTTCCACTAATAATCAATGTCAACAATACATTCAGACTATTACCCTCAAAAATCCCCGCAGAAAATGGTCCATTAAAGAAAAATGTCTTAGAAAATAACAATCCTATTACAAATCCAACAATCCAGCTGATAACCCCTTTATAATTAATTTTATTTTTTTCCGGATTACTAAGTAGTTCTTCTGAATATCCCTGTTTTTTGCGCAACATCAGATAATCCACTAGAAATACCGATGACCATGCGGCTAACAGCTTTCCAATAATGCCAAGAAAACCTTCTAAAGTTCCTTGAAAATCCTGTGCTACAAATAAGATATAAATTGGAATAATCGTAATGACCAATGCCTGGAAAATAAAAATCATTGCTTCGTTCAAAATAAGATTCGCTGCCTTTAAAACAAGCTTAGAAGATTTCAGTCCTAAAAAGCATTGAGGTGTAAGTCCCCCAACTGCTGTGATGTAATATACCATCGCTAATTGTGTGGGTAAAGCACCTTTTATAACTTCAATTGGATTTGCTGAATTCGCCAAATCAGGCACTTGTGTAGAAAGTAATATTCCAACCATAATCATTAAGACTAACGGAACGACACCGCCTAAAGTAACAGCCCAAGCAACTTTCCTTGAAGAATTCATGGGTGCTTGATGACAACTATAATCCGCAGCATAACTAGTCCAGCCAATACCGGTTCCTGCCATAACAAAAGCTAATGCCGGCAAAAAGTTTCCCAACCAATCACCACTCGGCATAGCAGACAAAACAGCCCAGTTTGTTTTTGGAATTATGACGAATAGAATCACCAAAGTCAAAAAGCCAAACAAATACGTACATCCCGTCTGTATTTTCACTAACATTTCATGACTGAAAAAAACAGAAATAAGAACCAATGCAATAAAAATTGATAAACTCACTCCCATGATCATCGGAGTTGATTGAATTCCCAGAGTCAAAAACAAAGCTAGTAATGTCAACGTTCCTGTACAAACATTAATCGACAGCCATCCCGCATGTCCAATAAGAGCAGCAATTGCCGGTATAAGATTTCCTTTAAAGCCAAAAGACGCACGTGAAAGCACAAAAGTCACAGCTCCTGTATCTTTTCCTGCGAGACTCATTAGACCTACTATTCCATAAGAAAAAGACCCTAAAATAGTAACTAATACAGACTGAAAAAAACTTAATTTAAATCCTAATACAATAGCACCATATACAAGTCCAAGAATCCCCATATTTGCCGCACAATAAAGGAAAAAAAGCCCAAAAGGTTTATCCTGTCTTTCATCTGCCAACAAAAATACTTTTTCTTTCTCTGCTACCATGATTATTCCTCCTCATATATCTTAGTTTTCTTCTGGAATTTCTTTATCTCTCAGTTTTTCATATGCACAAGAAGTACATATATAGATGTATGTATACTCCTTTCTAAATCTTTGCTCTGATAGAATAAAATCTGATGACCTGCTCCTTAAAAGTGTGCTTTAATGGTTTTTTCTTCTATGTTGCAACAAGCTTTCTGCATACGGTAAAAAATCAATTTTATTACTCTCATTTAATGTTTTTATCAAATATGAATCAAAATTTTTCACCCCATACTTTGCTCCACATATAGCTACGGCCATTGCACCAATTGTATCCGTATCACCGCCCAAATTAGCACAAGATATACTGCATTCTTTTGGTTCACGATTAAAATATGCCATAGCAATAGCTGCTGGAACCGCCTCACTCGTCATAGTTGTTGTTCCAATCAAATCATAAATTGACTGCGTAAAACCGGGTTCATTCCCTCGGTATTTATCTGCCAAACTCAATGCAAGTTCCAAACGTGCAGCCAAAGATGCACTATATGTTTCATGTCCGAATTTCATAGCAATTGGATAAATCGAGAACACATTATTGATTATATCCTCCCAACTTTTATCCTCTATTGCAGAACTCACCGCTGCAGCGATCATTGCAGCACCAGCAATCGCCACATCCGTTTTATGCGTTACCTCACTAATATGAAATACATATTCTGCTAATTTCTCTTTTTCCGCACTAGGAAACAAACACCCTATTGGTGCTATCCGCATTGCTGCACCATTTGTTACTGCCTTAACGGTATAAATTTCAGGATCCATATTATCTTGAATTGCTCGCAACGCAGCCTTTGAACTTTGTCCAAGAATATTTTTATCAAAAGCATCTGTCTTTAAAGCCCAAGCAATAAGGTTTTTAGCAATTACCTTTCGATCTGGAACATAATTATTCTCTATCAACGAGTCAATAATTACTAATGCCTGCGCCGTGTCATCCGTAAATTCACCACGTTTCAAACCAATAGCCGCAGGATTTTCCGATGGGCTATCTAAAAAATCAGTAATTCTTCCACCAAAAAATTCTCTTATCTTCCTACGACTCCAAAGTTCTGATGGCATTCCCATCGCATCACCTAATGCCATCCCATATAAAGCACCTAATATACGTTCTCTCATATAATTCCTCCAAATTATTATATCGCAATCAACTCATACAGTTGTGCGTACAAGTTAATTGTAATATAAATATTTAATTATGTCAATATTCAATTAACTTGTATTAATTAAATTATGAATTGAATATTTTTCGCTTGAAAAAGAATGTTTGTTATGCCTAAAATGTATAACAAAAAGACATCCCCGGTAAAAAGATGCCTGCTGATATTATTCTATTTCACGTGAGATTAAATAAAGAAATTTCAACCTCTTGTATATACATCAATATACTGTTCGTAATTAAATGGAATAAACTTGACGTCAACCGCGCCGATATGTCCGCTTTTATAGCATTTAGTCCAATCTGACGCAATGGTATCATCAAGTACTCACTCATTCTTTATATAATCTTACGAAATAAACAGAACTTCATTATATTAAAAATAAAACTTTCTTTGCAAAAATGGCTGAAATCATTTATCATTTATTGACATATTAGTAATAATATGCATCTTTACATTTGGATTATAAACAACATCTACTCGTTCAATCTCAATATTTTTATCACTATAAATAGACCCTTTCACTCGCACCAATGGAACATCTTGGTCATATGCTAATATTTCACGAGTCCACGCTGTACTAGACACCGCGCTGACCTCAAGCGATGCTGTTTTGGGAATAATATTATAATCTTTTTTCATCACATTATATAAGGAAAGCAGAGAAAAATCTTTTTTTTCAATCCCTTTAAACAACTTCAATGGAGTTAGCGATGTATCAATCGTATACCATGAAACACTTAAATTAGTTTCCATACCTCTAGCGCGTACCATTTTAAAAAACGAGTGTCCATCCACTTCAATAATAGCTTTATCCAAAACACGAGATACTGGTATTTGCTCTTTCGACATTGCATAATTTGTAAAACCACTAAAATTCCACATACTATGCGTTATATCTTGAAAGTTTACAAAAGTCCCTTTTCCCTGTTCTTTTCGCAACAATCCTTCATAAACAAGATTGCTCAATGCTTTACGTATTGTCGTTCGCGTAACAGAATAAGTCCCCATCAATTCAGTTTCTGAAGGAATTTTATCTCCATTATGATATTGTTTCGTAATTATTTTATCCTTTATAATATTTTGCAGTTGTACATACTTCGGTACTGCTAGATTATTCAACATAGAAAATCACATCCTTACTTAGAATTCCGCTCCAAGCCTTTATTTAATAACCAATATATACGACTTATTGTATCATCTTCTATTAATAAATTACAAATAAATATTTTCAACTAAAAAGTACCATAAACAGAATTTTAGGCAATAATCCATTACATTGTAACCATACCAGTAAACAGTGTAACACGGTATTAAATCTTGCTTTTACATTATTAATGAAAACAAGACCGCTGCACATCTACTGATGTCCAGCGACCTTGCATGAAAAATCAGCAAATCGCCTATATACGAAACTGACTTCTTGTCGTTTCATCTAAAAATGATATGTCCCCTTATACCCCATTAACCGAAATAGGGAATTTCATTTCATACATAACTTCATAAGTCAATTACTTAATGTACCCCATATACTGTTTTGTGATCGATATATGATAATGTCTTACTAAGTGCCAATGGGGACATGTCTATTTTGTCAGCTTTTTCAATATTATAATGGTACCATAAATCAAGACATTTCCTGAACATGATTATAATAAATCTACTATCCTGAAATTCTGAAAGCTGATTCGTTATATCCCTGTACAGAGCCGACTGTGTTTTTGGATTGTGTCGTTTCGATTCCATCCAGTGCTTTTTTTGCATTTCAGTTCCGATTGTGAAGCCAACCCGCCTCCCCATCAGACCGGACTCTTTTCCTTATAGTATCGCTTTTATTGACAAAAAAAGACACGTCTCCATGGTGCCCCCCTTATTTTGTATAGAAAATGCTGCTTTTATATCTCCCCTGCCAATCATTATAATTGGTATATTTGAGCCACCCTGCCTTATCTTCATTAGTTTTTACACAAATCCAAAAATCGTTTTCAGGTGCAGCTATAGCTTCGTAATCTCCCCAATTGTTGTATCCCTTCCCACCTCTATAAGAAACAGCCAGGCCTTGAATACCATCACCTGGTACATATAAAACTTGATTTTCATACCAAGCTAAATAAAGCCCTTCTCCAGTATAAGCCAAAAGGTAAATATAATCCCCTTTCTGTGGAAGCAGTTTATTTCCATTCATCCTAGATAAGTCTCGATATAAATTCGGCTCCATCGCTCTAATATAAACTGGATATCTCACTGGATACGTATAGAGAACCGTCGTCACTAACTCAACCTCGTCACCGGGTTCAATTACACCATATTCTGCGGCTTCTTTGGGAAACTCTGATAAATATTGCTTGATTCGCGTTGTAGTATATTTCCCAAATGGACTATCAATATCTGCTGGCCACCTATGTTCAATATTAAATATTTCTGGAGGTGGACTTTGTGCATAAGCATTTTGTCCTGTCACTAATAACCCTAGAGACATCCACACTAAATAACCAATACAGAACCTAAAGAACCATTCCTGTTTTTCCATAGCATTATCCCCTCGGTTTTTATGTAACATTATCGTTTGATAATGAAAAAATCTTCTCAAAACCATTATTTCCATATTTTTTATGTAAATTCCTTCATTAATTAGCGTTATCAGAAAATCTCATGCATCAACTACCAGCGGAATACACTGATACTTACCGAATTTTCTAAAAGTTGTAAAATATTTTAGAATAAAGCTTCTTATAAACATAAATACTCTATTTCCCAAACCACCTTTTTATATAGCACTTCTGGTAGTTGTATTTCAGGGGCCAACAGGGAAGGTTCTAATACCCTTAATTGTATTGAATTTTTCAAATTTAGTTGGTTATTCAAATAGCAAAAACGACACGTTAAAGCTGTCACGCTTTAGGTCTATCCGTCTAACCTTTTTTATTCATAAGAAAAGCACCAGTCCGAACCTAATCAACGTTCAATTTCTGGTGCTAATAAATTTTTTATTTCAGTATCTTTCTGAGCTTTTTTCCAAAGTTCTTTGCTCTTAACCAGAGAGCTCCAAATTACTTAAGCCTATAAAGCTTGGACTGTATAGCTCAAAAATTTTCCACTTTATAACTATCAACTTGATTTATGAGCATATTTTTTAAGACATTTTTTTTTGGTACATATCCTATAACTTCCATCCGGTTCCTCTTTTTAATACCCCACTTTCAAGTGCATTATTCCAATTTAGCATCACAGCATACGCTAATGCATCAGATTCTTCTGGAGATCGTGAATCAACGGTTCGAAAAGGGCGCTTAGGCCTCATGGATAATATTCCACTAGTCCGTTTTTTTACATCTTTAATCCAACCATCTAATAATATTTCTGATGCCATAACGTGCCCACCATTCCATATTTTTATTGGTAAATTGTTTAGCAAATGAAAATTTTCGTGATTACCATCGACAAAAACGGTTGTATAGGGCTGTTTCGCAAGCCAATTCAACCGTTTTTTGTCACCCCAAGACTTGCCGTATTTAGCAGACCACCACGGCAGTACGCTTTAGCAAACCGTTCTCGTGGCTCACCGTGAATATCACCTGTGATGTAAATTGCCATTGTCAGCACCTCGTCTTTGTATAATTCATAATACGCCCGTTATTTTGCAGGCTTAATATGGATTTTACGCTTTTAGTAAGTAATTCGCTTCATAATCCATAGCCACACCATATTCGTTCAATACCTTGCCTTGGTGATGCTTTCCATCCGTTAAAAGGTCAACAATGACCTTGCCCCCTTGCGGAAGGGTCTTCATGAATGATCCTGTCATATTTCCGTTCAAATCAGTCGTAATCCCGCCCGGCATCACACCAAATATTTCAACTGAGATATTATTTTTTGTATAGTACGCACCAAAAGCCGCAATCATTGAGTTTAATGATGCTTTACTGGTCATATAAGCGAAAGGTGCAAAGAAATCACTGGCAACTGTTGGAATGCTCAAATTTAAGCTCCGCCACGGCTGCTAAGCCACGTTTCTCACTCCGTGTGCTCCCAATAAGATTGACCAACCTTGTTGACCTAATTGACGGGCAGTTTCAAAACCAATCCCTTTATTTGCACCGGAAATTAATACTTTGTTTATCATAATATCGCTCCTTTGTTTTCACGATTTTGACTACTTTATCAGTGACGCTTATATAACCACCTGTTGAAAACACCACTCTGATGAGCCTCGCTATTCACAATATTTTCTAGTACGTCAATAACGCTTTAAATGGAATTCTTTCGAACAAGTTAAGTATGTTAAAATAAGTTTATGAGGATTTGTAGGTAATGAGCTTAGTTGAGGTTGAAATAATGTAGCTATATAAAATTTATTTTGGGATAATTCAAGTATTCTTACTTCATCTTGCTCATCTGTGCCGACTACTTTAAAACCACTTTCATCCATCCATTGTCGATATTTAGGATTGAGTCCAAAGGTACAACTAAAACGTTCCTCAATCTCTGTTTTATTATAGTATTTGTAAATCATCGAATTTTTATTTACAAAAACCTTACGTGTTTCTCCAATCAAAGAGCATGATAGCGGAGTTATAATTAAATTCGAAGCATCTGGGTTATATTCCGCATGTTGTACATCATTTAATCCTAATTTATTCCGTGCATACTCAATGACTGTATATTGAAAACCTGCACATGTCCCAATAAATGGATAATTATTTTTTCTTGCAAATTGAATTGCATTTAATGCACCCTTTTCACTCTTATATACACCAGGTGCGCACCAAAATCCATCAAAGCCGCTAATATGATCGATATTTCTTTCCAAAGACTCAGTATTTAACCATTGTATTTTTATTTTAATTCCTAAATAATTCGCACAGTGATTTAATGCTTCGTTTGTCGCCTTATGGGATTGACGTTCTAAATCAAAATCTCCAATTATTCCAATTTCAACAAAATTATCCACATTTATTTCTCCTTAAATAAATATCACCATTTCTGATAGTATAACACTTTCCCGCATGTTACGAATATCTTCCATTCTACCATAAAAAAAAGCTGTCAAATGTTGATATGATATGCTACCCCTCTATAGGACACAAATGCTTTAAGAAGGTTTATTCTTAGGGTTCTATAACAAATGTCGAGGTAAGCAAAAAACAAATTGCTTACCTCGACATATTTTTTGTACAAATGAATTATTAAGGTAACGACCTATACGCCAAATATAGTCTGCAGCTAATTGTCAAGAATGCAAAGTGTCTTATTTAAAGCCGTGTAAGGAAATTTATGGGTTGCCTTATAGCATATTCTTTACGGAATTGGCTCTGATAACTTCTGCAGAACAAACTGTCCACTTTGTATCATGTTTGCACCTACAGAAGCGGGGACGATAGCCCATTGCCTAACGATTACAGAATTCAGTTCATATTTCCTCGGGATTTTCAATATCGACGGCAGATGGCATTGATTTTATCTGCGAGGGCTGAACCTTGTACCAAGCGGCATACATAACTGGTAAGACAATGAGAGTAAGTATCGTGGCTCCAAACAATCCACTGGCTATTGCGATTGCCATCGGACCCCAAAAAACACTTGGGAATAAAGGCAGCATCCCCAATATTGCAGCAGTCGCTGTCAACAGGATTGGTCGTAGCCGAATTACTGTCGCATCGATGATGGATTCCCACATGGACACCCCTGTATCCAATTGTTGCTGGATCTGATCCATTAACATAACGGAATTGCGCATGATGATGCCCGCCAAAGCCAGTATGCCCAATTGAACAACGAACCCCAACGGGCTGTTCGTAAGGAAAAGCCCGACAGACACACCTATTATGCCCAAGGGCGCCGTAAGCAATGTCAGGACCATTTTTGCTATATTCTGCAACTGAACCATTAGCAGGATCATGATCATAATGATCATGAATGGAACGGGCTCTACAAGAAATTTGAGAGCTTTCATGCTGTCTTCCTTGGCTCCATCGAATTCGAGGCTATAGCCAAAGGGTAAGTTAGCTTGATAGTTCGCCAGCTGATCATATACCTTTTGGACGACATCGTCTCCAGTGAAACCTTTCCGGGTCTCTGCTTGTACGATGATTGTTGGTTTCAAATCGCGACGATAAATCAAGCCTTCCTCAGCACCATAGCTAATCTTAGCAATCTGTTCGAGTGGCACATACTTGCCATTTCCTAAATAGATATTCAAGTTCTTCAAATAAGCTGGATCATTTCTCTCTTGCTGGTCGAAACGGACAACCATGCTGACGGTCCTATCATCCTTACGGAATTCTGCAACAGTGGCACCGGATAATTGGGTCTGCAATGAAGATGCTAAATCCTGGGAACTGATTCCTAAAGCTCTGGCCTTGTCTTGATCGATAGTGAGATGGAGCTCTTTGCTTTTTTCATCCCAATTGAGCGAGACATTTTTAGCTCCAGGCGTAGCTGCCATGGTATCACGTACTTTCTCTGCTATTTCACGAACCTTGTCATGATCATAGCCCTTGACACGAAGCATGATGGGATAATCTGATGGCATACCAATCTCGACTACCTTGGTATGTTCTGAAACATTGCTAAATTTTTCGTTCAAAAGCTGTTCAAGCTGCGTACGCAGTGCATCACGAGCAACCGCATCCGGTGCAATGATGACGAACTCGGCAAAATTGCTTTTCGGAAAGGTCGGATCGAAACTCAAGACAAAACGTGGTGCCCCCTCGCCAAGATGATAGGTATAATAAGAGACTTGTTGATTCTCATTTAGCTCTTGTGCGAAACGAGTCGCTACTGCCTCCGTGTCCTTCAGAGATGCTCCTTCTTCCAATTTCAATTGGACAATCAATTCAGGACGTGTAGACAACGGGAAAAATTCTTGCTTGATGCTGGACAACAGTCCAATAGACATAATGAAGCAGGCAACAGTGCCAAGTAATACGGTCTTGCGATGCATCAAACAAAATACCAAGATTTTTTTAAATTTGCGATAGAATCTGGTATCATACATGCTTTTTCTGGGTTCCTCATTTTCTTTTGTCTGTTTGACCTTGATAAACAAATAACCGAACAACGGCGTAACCGTTCCGGCTACGATCCAAGAAATGAGCAGAGCCAAGGTCACTACATAAAAAAGTGTCACACAATATTCGGATGCCGACCCTTGGGAAAAAGCAATTGGGATGAAACCTGCACATGTCACCAATTCCCCAGTCAGGCGAGGATATGCCGTCGAAGTATAAGCAAAGCAGGCAGCATCGAACCGGGTCCACCCTTCTTCGAGTTTTACGACCATAGTCTCTATTGTAATGATCGCATCATCCACCAACAGCCCCAGTGCGATGATAAGCGCTCCCAAGGAAGTCCGCTGCAAATCAATCTGCAAAAGATTCATCGCTGTAAAGACCGCCGCAATAACGAGTGGGATACAACAAGCTACGATGAGACCAGAGCGGAGTCCCAGACTGATGAAGCTAACAACCAGGACGATCAATACCGCCTCGACTAAGGATTCAATGAATTCATTTATCGAGTCCTTTACGATTTCTGGTTGGTTGATCGTTTGCGTAATATCAAGACCAGCCGGCAATTCTTTCTGTATATGCGCAATAGCCTGTTTGAGGTTTTCCCCTAAAGTGAGGATATTTCCGCCTGGTTCCATCGACAACGAAATCCCGATGGCTGGCTGTCCATTATAGAAAAATTTAGGATCAGAAGGTTCGGTATATCCTCGCGTTACCTTGGCGATATCTCCCAAACGGAAGGTGTTGCCATTCGCCTGGATTGGCGTATTTCTGATATCCTCAAGATCGTCAAACATCCCAGAAATTCGCAAATAAATATTGTCTGACGAGGTTTCCAGCATTCCGGCTGCTGCCATAGCATTTTGTGCCTGTAAAGTCGAAGTGATCAGTGAAGGGCTCATCCCAAGCTGTGCCAATTTGCTGTTCTCTATCTCGATATATACTTTTTCGCTCTGCACTCCGATCATCTGTACCTTACTGACACTTGGTACACCTAACAGGATGCGACGGATCTTTTCCGCCCTTTGACGCATATCCTCATAGCTGTACTCATCGCCCGTCAGTGCGTACATAACGCCATACACATCATCGAAATGATCATTAAACATAGGTTCTGACACTCCTTGCGGTAGTGTCCCTTTGATATCATTTACCATATTACGTGCTTCTACCCATTTGCCCCTGACATCCTTCTTAGGGACCTGATCCTTCAAATTGACATAGATCAAGGTCTGACCTGGCGCAGAATAGCTCTTGAGATAATCGAGACCAGGCAGATCCTGCAATTTCTTCTCAATTTTATCTGTTACCTGTTCCTCTATTTGCTGGGCAGTCGCGCCCGGCCAGGCAACACTGACTACCATTTGCTTTATCGTGAAGTCAGGGTCTTCCATCCGCCCCAGGTGCATGTAGGAAAATGCGCCCGCGGAAAACAGAAGGGCAATGAAGAAATAAATGAACTGCTTATGGTTCAAGGCCCATTCGGTGAGATTGAACTTTTTCATAAAGAATCATCACCAACTTTTACGGTCTGCCCTTGCCTGAGCTTATGTACCCCGTTTGCCACGATCCGTTCGCCCTGTTGCAAACCGTCTAGCACCTGGATCATCTTATCGTTCATCTGCCCCAGCTTTACCGGCTTCAAGATGACTATATCACCATCGACCACCCAGACGCTTGGGGTATCACCATTTTGGTATACTGAAGTCAACGGAATGTCAATGGAATCCGCAACGTTGCTGCTACCTGCCAAGGCGACCGTGGCGGTCATCCCCAATTTTATTTCTGGAGGAGGATTTGGCAAGCTGACCCTCACGTTATATGTACGGGTCGCCGGATCGGCCATAGGTGCTATTTCTCGTACCTTCCCGATCACCATCGTATTAGGGAGAGCCCAGAAGGTTACACTCAGCTCCTGTCCCAGTTGCAAATCCTTAATGCGGTTTTCCGGGATACTGATTTCTACTTCGCGATCACCATCCTGTACGATAGTGATCACAGTCTGTCCATTGCTGACGATTTGCCCGATTTCTGCCTTGATTGCCGAGATAACGCCCGACTTATCGGCATATAAAAGGCTGTAGCCCAATTGATTGCTCCCTTGAGCATATTGAGCCGAAGCCTGCTGCGATGCAGCCAGAGCTACTTCATACGCGTTACGATACTGTTCATAGGTCATTTGTGCGACAGCACCTTCTTCATATAGTTGACTATATCGCCTCAAATTACTTTCCGCCAAATGAACTTGTGATTCAGCAGAAGATACTTGGGCCAAAGTACTGTTGACCGTCTGTTGGATATCCTTGGGATCGATCTCCATCAGTACATCACCAGCATTGACCGTACTCCCTACTTCCACATTTCTTCGAATGATCTTACCGCTCACCTGGAAAGCGAGCTGACTCTCATACCGCCCGCGGACTTCCCCAGAATATGTATATTCTGACTTGGTTGCATTACTGCGAATCACTGTCGTCTGGACGTTTGTTGGTTCTTCGACAACAGCCTTTGGTTTTTGATGCAAATACCAAAGGGAAGCTATGACAATGCATATAATTAACATAGCTGTTACAACTCCGTAATAGAATCTTGTTTTAGAAAACCTAGTTATCCGATTCCATATCTTCACAATATCACGCGTCCTCTCAATTCATTATTTGTATAAACTGTAGTTTTCTTCAATTTAAGCAATACTATGCACTAAAAACTCTAATTGTTTTCAGGATAATCGCAATTTTTTAAAATCTGTACTGATATGATTTTTACGGTACAGACAGTATTTAACGATAATTTTAAATCGCACTTACGTGCGATTTAAAATTTGGTGCAGGGGAAAATTATTTTTTTGATGGGTTTAAACCATATACGATAATATCTGCCATTGCAGCTAGAGCATCAGCATTGGTCATATTATTTTGCTCCAGGAAGCGCTGACTGAGAAACGCATCGATCACACTGGCTATCAGATGTTTGAGCACAGGCACATTTACTTTGCGGATAGCGTGCACTTCTATACCATGAATGACAAACAAAGCCAACCGATCAGACTGTTTATCGATAAAACCCAACACCATTTTCCACTCTTCAGGATAATAATGGCAAAGATCATCATAAATACTGTAGTTGTTTATCGGTCCAAAAATCCGAGGTGACACCTCCAATAAAGCTTTGATTTTTTCCAAAGGAGATAGTTCCTTACTGTTGTAGATTTCTGTTTCCTGTTGTTTAGTATCTTGAATGGCAGCAAATAAGATATCATGTACCAGTTCACGCTTTGATGAGAAATGTTCATATAGCGAAGTCTTGCTGAGGCTAAGACGTTTTGCTAAATCGCTCATAGTAAATTTTACCCCACGATTTTTCATTTCTTCCGCAGCTGCCATAAGAATTTGATCACGCAAATAAATCACCCTCTTTATTTTCTGTACTGAAAAGACAACAGCAGTACAAGCATTATGAAATAAAGATACACTTTTTTTAAAAATTTGTCAATCAATGCATATTTTGCTCTCTTAACATTTATTCGTTTTTTCCCTCCTATTTTTCACATCCATTAAACTGAGAAGGCCGCAGTCGTTACCCAGGTAATAACTAAGGGTATTTAATATTATCCCGATAAGAATATCGAAAACTTTAGTAAACAACCATTTATATCTACTATTTATCCCATACTTTAAGTAACCGCAAAGCAGCCCCAAAATATTGAAATCTCAAGCAAATATGGGTTATGTTACATTTTGTATATGACGGGAAATAGCGGTTACTATTTCCGGCCAGGCCCCTGTTGGGATATCATGCCCCATACCATAAATGATCAATAAATTTGCCCCTGGAATTACCCTCGCTGTATCCTTCCCCGCTTCGACTGGAATCAAAGGATCACCGGACCCGTGTATGACGAGTGTTGGGACTTTAATGGACGAAAGCGATGATGTTCTATCGCCACTGGAAAGAATAGCCATATTTTGACGTGCCATTCCCTGTGGATAATAGGAGCGGTCATAACTCTTTTCCAGGTATGTCCAAACCCTATTTTCTTCAAATGGAAAACCAGGACTCCAAATTTTTCGCCATACATTCATATTGTGTTCAATATATGCTTTACGCTCCGTTGGCGACGGCACAAGAACAGCGGTTATCGCTTCCGGCTGTCCCTGCGGAAGATTTGGATTTCCTGTATTTGACATGACGGAAGTCAGGCTCAAAACACGCTGTGGATACCGATAAGCAAGAACCTGGGCTATCATGCCGCCCATCGAAGCACCGCAAATATGGGCTTTTTCAATGTGTAAAGCGTCCAGTAACCCCACACAGTCTTCTGCCATGTCATCCAGGGAATACGCCGCTACAATTTTCTTACCTTCCATAGCGGCTTTGATTGCGGCCATAATATCTGGGATTCCGGCTTCATCAAATTTGCTTGAAAGACCAGCATCGCGATTGTCAAAGCGAATAATAAAAAGCCCAGTTTTCGCTAATAATTCGCAGAACTCAGCATCCCAGAAGAGTAATTGGGCACCATTGCCGGCGATTAATAGTAAAGCTGGAAAAGATCTATTACCGAAAGTATCATATTCAATCTGAATCCCGTTAGTCGCCTCATTAGGCATTGTTTTCTCCTCCATACATTTCTAATTTGGTGTTTTTTACGTCCTTATTCAAAAAACACATATCGAACATATTCCTGCTCGCAGGGATATCCGGCAACTAGATTAAAGTTAGGTGACCTCTAACCCTCCCATCTACTTCGCCACTATCAGAACTGTTAAATTAGCATCTTGTGTCTGATATTCTGTCAACCATTGTCTAACAAATTCAAGTATTCTGGAATATGAGAATAAGCCCCCCTTCTCCATTACATCCAATACACAGCCAACTTAAACAGCAAAGGATGATACAACATTAAGTTTGTAAATAACTATAATGGAACCATAGATTAAGACAATGTCCCCCTTATATACATGTATAGACTAATCCGAAGACGAGTCTATACACGCACCAGCATAATATCTTTTCATCTACAAAATATATATTGATTACATTACTTTTTTGCTATTAAAAAACACTTTATTCCCTTTTCAATCGAGGAAACAACCTCATAGCATTGCCTCTTTCGATAGCGCCAACCATTTCTTTATCAAAGCCTTTATATTCTCTTATTCCTTGAATCGTTATTGGTATACCTGGAGCCGGAGCAAAAACATAATCACTGCCAAATACTATCTGTGTTGTCTCCAGAACCTCCTTTAGGCAGGAAAAAGTAGCAGGATACGCCGATAACGCCGTATCATAGTAGAATTTCTTAAGATAATACTCTAGCCCGTTAGGCATCTTCTTAGCAATTTCAGGCAAAGCTAAGTTTATAAGACGAACTCGTGATGCCAAATACGGAACCGTACCGCCCGCATGCGCCAAAATAAAGCGAATACTAGAATATTTCTCCATCATTCCACTCAATATCAACGAATAGGCAGCTCTTGTTGTGTCAAAACATACATCAAACGCGTACGCTGGCAAACCGATTTTAATTTTGTCAAATTCCGGAGGTGTATCTGGATGAATAAAGACTACCGCATTGCGACGATTCAATTCGAAAAGCACTTCGTCAAACTTTGAATCACCCAAATAGCAACCATCATAATTTGTTAGTAGAACGATCCCGTCGAGTTTTAACGTATCGAGGGCATATTCAATCTCTTTCAGAGCAGCTTCCGTATCTGGCAATGGCAGCGTCGCAAAAGCTCCAAATCGGTTTGGATGATCAGCTACCAATTGTGCTGCTATCTCATTCACTTGCCTGGCCAAATCACAAGCCACTACCGCAGCATCCGGCAATGTGTTAAAATAAACCCCTGGTGCCGAGATTGAGACTATCGCCGTCGCAATACCGTTTACGTCCATAAGTTCAAGTGTTGTTTCAATATCCCACTGAGGGAACGGCATTCCTAAAGCCGCTCCTATACCCTTTTTTGCCAACGCTTCGACATACTTTCTCGGGATAATATGATGATGCACATCAATTATTCCTGTTTCCAACATAATTTCACGCCTCCTAATAGAATTGTATTTTCAATCACACTTAATATTGAGTTGAATCCAGTCTGCCCTCATTTGCGAAATACTTCGCTGAGTTTTGCACATACTAAGGCGAGTGCGTCTCGTGCTTCCGGCAATAATCGCTGCATGTTGAAGAATCCGTGAATAATTCCGTCAAAACGTCTAAGGCATACCTCAATACCAGCTTCGGATAAACGCTTGGCATAATATTCGCCTTCGTCTCGTAGTGGATCAAATTCTGACGTTATTATACAGGCATTAGGAACACCTGCCAAACTATCGGCAAGCAAAGGTGAGGCTAGAGGTTGGCTTGCATCGCTTAGCTCTCTCAAATACTGTTGAACAAAAAAACCTTCGATGGCTTTTGTAGTGAGTCTGTACCCCTCAGCGTTCTCTACCCTTGATGCCGGTTTGGTTAAGCCAAGTAAATCATACATCGCATTAATCTGCACTTGGTAAACAAGCGGGAATTCTCTCCTATCTCTTGCTAGTTGACATATCGCAGCACTTAGGGTTCCTCCGGCACTATCTCCACCGACAGCAATTTTATCAGGATTTATATTTAAAACTTGGGCACTCTCATATATCCATTTTATAACCTGATAACATTCTTTAAGAGGTTCCGGAAATTTATATTCCGGCGATAGACCATAGTCAATGGAGATTACCGCGCATTGAACATGATTGGTAATCTTGCGACATATCGAATCATAAACATCAATGTTGCCAAGGACGAAACCGCCTCCATGAATCCAGACAAATACAGGATAAGGTCCTGAATTCATCGGATAATAGACTCTAATCGGTGTATCTCTTACAGAAGTTTTAACCATACGTTTTTCTACGAAACGAACTGCCTCCACATCCCCTTGAAAGTCATCCCAGCTGTTGTCATACCATTCCCTCAGTTTGTCAATTCCGAGACAATATAGATTGTCAAAATCGGTTTTTAGTAAATCTGTAAATATTGGGTTCAATGGCATATATACCCCTTCTTTCCTTGTATTGTCTTTGTAAAACCACTTGGCCTTTGAGTTAATGTCCTGAGTCAGCCCAGACCAGCTGACCTTAGAATCAAGATACCTTCTGCGTGGCAGTAAAAACCACCTTTGCATCGATGTAATAGTGACAATCTGTTCCATTGGAACCTATTGAAAAATATATTATTACGCCTTGGAAAACTTTGAGACATTGCATCGCTTGCTTTTAGAGATACCCACTTGAACAATCCCTGAATATCAAAAACACCCCATTTATAATATAAGAATCTAACTTTTTTCTAGATTTAAGCCGCATAAATCTCTCTTTTTTCAATTGACTGATTTAAGTCAGTCAAAAAGAAAAAAATACTTATAATATTGAATTACGCTTATCTGATAAACAACCTATTGGAATATCGTTCCAGTAGTAGGTTGCCTGCCCATAAATTTATACATCAGCATAATGTCAGAAAGGGGAAAATACTACTACTGTTCTTTACATGAATTACCTCTTGCGCTGTCCGAGTTTCATCGAGTAATTTATAAAAATCCTCGCACCACTGTCCTTAGCACTCAGACAAAACCTATACTTTACCGGATCATTATTCTTATTACCAAAAGCCACAGGTGTTTTCAAAGTAACAATACCTATGGCACTTTTCAAAGCCACATGCTTCGTAAGTACGATATACGGTCCAATTTCCTCAACACCGCGAATAATCTCATCGATATAATCGGCTTTGATTTTTTTCCCTGCAAAAGTGGTTCTGCAGCCTGCCCGATTGCATCCTTACAACCCCCTTTTAAAACTAATCTTCATTTTTTTCTTTTAACACGTCAAAATCCTTGTTTCTTATGAGTTCATTCACTTCATAACCACGCAGGACACACTCATAAAGCCTTTCAAATACAGGTTCACATATAATCAATCCCCACTTTCTCATACCATAAGGTGCAATGTACCTTCAGCTAGACCCAATGCATTTTCAATCAATTTGCCAGCTATATCAAACCTGCATACTAGTTGTTCTTTAGAAAGTTTTTGATAAAGCGAATGATATAAGCACTGTAGTATCGCTGATACAAAAACCATCATTTCTGTAGGATAGGACACTTTAAAATACCCCGTTTTGTTTCCTTCTTCGATAATCTTTATGAGTGACGGTGCAAACATTTCCCTACCATGGCGGAGAAGCTTATCTACAATATGTAAATATTGATCGTTATAGAGAAAATCGAACATCCACCCCTCCCCGTGACGAAGATTATTGAACGTTGTATATACTACTTGTTCAATTTTACGCGGCGGTATTATATCCGAATTGGCGATTGCTTCAATTCTTGATTGAATACTCAATACATGACGGTTTATAACACCTTCTAAGGCCGCTTCTTTAGATTCAAAATAATAATAGAACGTTCCTTGAGCTACTCCTATTTTTTTAACAATATCACTAACTGCAGTTTCGTGATAACCTCTTGTATAAAACAAATTTTCTGCAGCATCAAGAATTTCTTCCATTCGTACTTGTGGATCTTTTGACACCCTAGGCATAGCATTCATTCTCCTCATTTTGACTGACTTCAATCAAATTATAGTCCTTAACTTCACTTCAGTCAATACTTAAATGTTTACCTTTGGCAACTTTTTAAAGTTAACAGCCTTTTGTTTATAACTCAAACTTTGCAGATAAATAATCGCCTATGAGCCCTGAAAATTCAATATTTATGACAATAAAAATAGCATGAACCACAACCATATTTGTATAATAAAATTGCGAAATAAAACCATACAAATTGAGGCTCATGCTATGAAAAGTATAACACAAGACAACCATCAGACGAAATGCCTTTCGGTGAAATCAATGCAGTTTTTTCAACAGTATCGTATCGCCAAAATCTTGCACACCGCCAATGCCAACAAAATCAAGGGAATTCCAGCTATGCAGATTTTCCTGCTGGCCCTCAGCATCGTATTCCAGAACAGGTCGCCCTATTATTATAAATCAAACATACCGCATCACGCAGCATGGTCAATAGGGATAGATCTTTCTTGTCAGCTTTTAATTGTACCATAAATCAAGACAGCAGATTCATTATACCCCTGTACGGAGCCGACTGTATTTTGGACCTGTGTCTTTTCGATTCTATCCAGTATATTTTTTGCATTTCAGGTCTGATTGTGAAGCCAACTCATCTCCCCATCAGACCAGCTTCTTTTTCTTATAGTATCACCTTTTATTAACAAAAAATACACATCCCCATTGTTCCTCTTGTTACTTTCATATTTATCCTATATCTCTCCTACTTTCCAACTAAATAGTAATCTGAATTTTCCGGTTTTTTAGCAGGTAAATACGCATGGATCATTTCGTTATAAGGTAATAGACCCCGTCACTAAAGCTACCACTATGTTTACAACCATCAATCCCGTCATCCATAAAATACCTTTTTTTTGCAATTCACCAAAGTTTATGTCACACATACCTATCAACAACCATAGTGATGCCACCAGCGGGCTTAACATGTGGATAGGGGTTCCCAAGAGTGAGGCTCGTCCAATTTCTGCCGAACTAATACCATAAGTAGCAGCCATATTATTAAGCACTGGCAGTACGCCAAAATAGAAAGCGTCATTTGATAACAAAAAGGAAAGCGGTGCACTAATGATTGCTGTGATCATCGTCATATGTGAACCTAAATCGGCAGGTATGATGCCCACAAAGTATTTTGCTATAGCATCCGTCATTTTGGTATCCGACAAAATTCCCATGAATATCCCGGCGGCAAAAACCACGCTAGTAACCTGCAAGGCTTCCTTAGCATGCGCAAGCAGGCGTCCCTGTTGTTCTTTAATGTTCGGAAAGTTGACAATCAACGCCAAAGCTGAACCAACCATAAAGATGATGGCAATTGGCACGCCAATCTGCTTTTCAATCAATAACAACCCCATCAACGTCAACGTCATGATTAAATTAATCCAAAATAATTTAGGACGCTTAAACTCAGGGTTCTTTGAAACAACTTCTGCGGCAATCTGGTTTATCGTAGATTCTTCAATATGCAAAACTCCCAATCTGACCCTTTCTTGTTTTCCAAGAAAGTATACTGTAACCAGTAACCAAATTATACCACAAACTATCACAAGTAATAAAGGGTTGAAAATAACTGAAGCATCCAGCTTCAAAGCAGCTAATACCCTGGCCGTAGGCGCTGCCCATGGAAACATATTCTTTATAGCGGCAACCATGGCTCCTATTACTGCCAGTATGACAGGATCCATATTTAACCGTCTATAAAGTGGCAGCATAGCCGTGCAGGTAATCATAAACGACACTGCTCCTTCCCCTTCCAAAGAAGCAATCATTGACAAAACTGCCGTCCCCATAACCACCTTTAGCGGATCACCGTTAACCTTTTGTAATATTTTAATAATAAGTAAATCAAATAAGCCAACATCCACCATGACCCCAAAATATATTACAGCAAACATCATCATAATGGCCGTCGGCGCAATCGTCTTAACGCCATTCATCATCATAACGCCTATTTGGGACGCAAAACCACCAAAGCATGCAAACAGTATCGGGATAAGGATCAAAGCCGCAAAACCTGTCATCCGTTTTGACATAATTAAATACATGAAAGTAACAACCATAAGAAGGCCCAATAACGTCAACATAATAAATCTCCCTTCAGTGACAGTATTGCAATAAAAAGCAACATTCCGGTTACCGAATCAACACAATAAACATTTATCCCCAGCCCCCTGGCATTTCGTTCCTTGGTCGTACGGCGACCGACATAGGCATATATACATTTCTTTTGGCTATCTACATTCATACAAAATACCTCCAGCTACTATTCTTGTTAGCTCATAACCCATCTTCATCGCACACTACTGCGCGAAAAGTTATTAGATTGCATTAAAAAGTAAATTTTATACGATCTATAAAATAGGTCCCCGCTACTAAATCTGCGGATCCCCCCGGACTGATTCTCTTATTTGAATATTCCCCGTCCAGCTCAGTAATTCGCCTGCGCCCTTCTTCCGTCAACATGCCTCCCGCCGCCATAATAGCCTTGGCTGATTGTTGCACTGCTAGCAGAGTGTGTATACCATGTCGGTTTAAGATTGTGGTATCCTGAGTTTCACTCATGATACCAATCAACGCATGTATTAAGGCATCATTGATGGTAAGACCTCCTAGTAAAGCTGCGGTAAGGCAAGGCAATCCCTGCGTTTTAATTACCGGCAAACCTGCGGCAATTTCGCCGCGGATACCGGTGGCCCCATGATTCAAATACAATTTTTCCCCAGCTGTAAGCTTTCGGTCCGGCAAAGAGTGATCTAATGAGCCCAGATCGCCTTCGACGATACCGCTGCATATGTTAACTACCCTCTGCAGCGTCGCCTCAATTATGCAACCTTTATCACCCTGCCTGATACTCCTTGCGGCGGCTGCCGCCATAATGCCCAGTAAAAACAATAGGCCTTTTTGTGTATTAACACCAGCAGTGGCCTCAAACATCGCCATTTCCGCCTTCTGTCCAATAGAGCGCAAAATTGGCAGCAAAACTTTATCCGAGCCAGTATGTTTCCAGCCAGCCAGCGCACAGCGATACATCGCTGGCCCTAATGCGCTGCTGCTTTTAATGAATGTAAAAATATCCATATCATTATGAGCACCCGAATTAAACCGATCAACCAAACCAGGGGCAGGAGCGCATGCAGCCTCCATCAGCATGGCCTCTAGCGCAATTGTCCCAATTTTTTCGACAACCTCCGGCACCGACTCCCATAAATCCATCAACTTGCTCTCCCTTTGTATAAAGTTAGTGACTTGATTATTTTTTTAATTTTCAATATTTTCTTGTTGCAAATGAAGCCAAATACTTAAAAGTTGTTGGCGGCACCATTTTCTGTATTCTATCCCCGTCATCCCGTTGAATCATGTCACGGACTCCAGACGCACTTATCGCTTCTTCCCCAACAGATACGCGTTTAACGATATTGAGATGAATCTCATAGTACGGAAAAACATCACGCCTGGCCGTGACGCAAATTGACTGGCAAACAATCTGTACTCCTCCCAGAGCTTGTGAAAAATGCCTTCTGTGCTTATAATCGTTCTACCAATTATTTTAAAAACACAAAAGGCAACCTATTCATGTTTTAACTTGAAATTAATCCAGCTGCAAGGGCTTTATTCTACGTACTACGTCAAGAATTGTACCATCTCTAGCTTCTACAATGGCAATTACTTGATCTTCCCATTCTAAATCATCTGGCGTTCCGACAAGACTATACGCTTTTTCCTGAAGTGACTCAATTGTTACATAAGAGATCCCTGCTTTATCCAAACACTCCATCAAATCAGAACGCAGCGGATTTACTGCTATGCCATAATCAGTGACCAGCACATCGACACAATCGCCGGGCGTAGTAACAGTAACTACATCTTTGCAGACAGTAGCCATACGTCCACGAACAAGTGGTGTAACAATAATGCAACATTTACTACCAGCCGCTGTATCAGGATGTCCTCCCGGAGCACCACGTAAAACACCATCCGAGCCTGTAATAACATTAACGTTAAAATGTGTATCTATTTCCAATGCTGCTAGAACAACAAAATCCAGTTTATTTACATAGGCACCCTTATTGGCAGGATTTGCATACTGACTCGTACAAATTTCATGATGATCAGGATGTGCTGCGAGGTGTTCAATAGCACCCTTATCAAAATCCTGTGTATCAAGAAGTTGTTTCACCAAACCTTTATCCTGTAATTTGCAAATCGCGCTGCTCATTCCGCCAAGAGCAAATCCCATAGTGATATTTTTTTCCACCATATGTTTTTCCAAAAAACGAGTAACTGCCAGCGAAGGACCGCCAACACCCGTTTGGAAGGAATACCCCGTTTTAAAATATGGAGTTGCAGCAATAATACCAGCAACATTCTCAGCCATCATCAATTCACGAGGATTGTCTGTCATCCGAGCTTCCAGGGAAGCAATCTTTGCGGGATCACCAACAGAATTCACAACACATACGCAGTCAACATCAATGGAAGAAATTGTTGCCGGAAGGCTTGGAAAATCCAAGAGTGTATCTGTGATGACTACAACATGATCTGCATAATGCGAATCAGGAACAGCAAAGCCCAACGAACCGCAATTATTTTTACCGCCAGTACCTTTGGCATTGCCATAGCAATCGGCACTGGATGCTGCTAAGAAAGCGATATCAATATGTACTTCACCAGCTTCGATTGCGCGTGGTCGTCCACCATGGCTCCGGATAATCGCAGGTGTTTTAAGTTTTCCTGCGGAAACCACTTCACCAATACGTCCTCGAACGCCAGAAGTCTGTATACCGACAATTTTACCTTTCGTAATATAATCTGCAATAAGATCTTGAGCACTTCCCAAAGAAGTAGCTGCAATAGTAAGATCCTTTAAGCCCATGTCTTCAACGAGAACTTTTGCAACCATACTTGCCACATAATCACCGTTACGAAAATCTGAATGGAATGAAAAAGTCATACCGTCATGAGCGCCGCATTTTTCGGATGCTTCGCGGATATTTTTACAAACTTTACTTTCCTGTGGTGTTTCATAGCGTTTTGTCCGCGGTGAATCTTTCTTGACATATTTTCCATTCATATAAAATTTCCCCTGATAAACCTCTTTCCCATCTTTTAGAAGTTCATCTGGAATTTCTCTACCAACTGCATTTATCATTGCTTTTAACCTCCTTTTATAAGTCACCATCGTAGACGCCGCATGCTCTTGCCAGCGCTAAAATTCGTTTTGCATCTTCAAAAAATGGAATATCTACCATTTTTCCGTCTACAGTGTAAACACCGACACCAGCATCCACCTGTTCATTAAAGGAACGAATAAGTTTTTCTGCATAGGCGATTTCTTTCTTAGTCGGTGCAAACGTCTCGTGAACAAACTGGATTTGTTTTGGATTAACGACACTTTTTCCGTCAAAACCCATTTCTCTGTTTTGCGACACTTCTGCTTTAAAACCTTCCATATCATCGATGTTAGGATACATCGTATCAAAGCATTGCACACCAGCAGCACGAGCTGCAAGCAACATCTGCCCTCTGGCCGCCAGCATTTCAATACCTCCTTTGACAATCTGTACATGCATACTCTTTCTGAAATCTCCGCCAGAAATTGCACAACCAAACATTCTCGGCGATGCCGTAACGATTTCATATGCATTCATAATGCCCTTTGGACTTTCTAACGCAGCCATAATCAGTGTCCTACCCTCTTCTACACCGAATTCTCGTTCTGCCGCAAGTGCATGCTCTTCAACAGTTTTTACATCCTTTGCACTTTCGCATTTCGCAATGCGGATACCATCGGCACCTCCAGCAACGACACAACGGATATCCTCCTGCCAATGCGGTGTATCGAGTCCATTGATCCTCACGATAACTTCTGTATCACCATAATCAATTGTTTTAAGTGTATGATACAGCGAAAATCTCGCCGCATCTTTTTGATTTTCAGCAACTGCATCCTCCAAATCCAAAATAATACTATCACTACCATAAATATATGCATCCTTAATCAAGCCTGGTTTTTGTGCATTCATGAACATCATTGTCCGACGAAGACGATTTTTTTGAGGTTTAGGCCGTGTTATCATTTTACAATACCTCCCCAAGGAATATTTTTCTCGGAAGCTCCAGCACTTCTAAATACAGCACATTCAACGCGGGCATTCAGCGTACATTCTAACGCGCCTTTATCGATTACAACGATCTTGCCATTTTTAACTCCAAGCCGTTCCAATGTTTTTAAAACAGTTGCTTTTATCTGGCGCCCATATTGATTCATAACACTACTCTCAATGCTCAATTCTATTCCATGAGCAAGTGGTTCAACACTGACTTGTACATCACTAGATTCTAAAGTTCCAGCAATGCCAGGCTTCTGAATTTCCATAATTACGTCGCTCCCTTATATTAAATTTTCTACAAAGTATATGTCATTACTTAAATTAAACAAAAATTTATATTATTTGTAAAATTCCTATTTTTCTTATAATTCTATTCTAAAATAGAATGGAATTATTCTTTGCATTTTCTTATGCTATGGATATAATGAAGATACAAACTAGTCAAAATTAGAATGGACAATTATATTTTATTTTAGAAATTGTTTTGCATGTCGTAAAAGCTTAGAAAGGGAAAAAATGGACGAACGTGACTTTAAATTACTGACTACATTAAACAAGACCAGAAATATTACTCAGGCTGCAGATATTTTATATATTTCACAATCATCCCTATCAAAACGTATTCGAGTCATTGAGCGAGAACTCGGAGTATCTCTCATGTTGCGTTCGCGCCAAGGCATACACTTCACTGCAGTTGGCGAAGCTGTTCTAAAGCACACTTCTGAAGCAGCCAAACAATTAGCACTTATGCGCAAATCTATCGACGCGAACCGAAATTACATATGTGGAACATTAAACGCCGGTGTTTCCATCAATTATGCTCTTTTTTGCCTTCCTGACTTTTTGGTTTCTTATCGGGGAAAATATCCTCACGTAAATACGTGCATTACTACGGATCAAAGTCGCAACCTTTATCTGCAATTGCAAAATGGCATCATCGATGTTGCTATTTTGCGAGGTGAATACAATGATTGGAAAGGCGAAAAAATTTTATTAAGCAGAGAGAAAATTTGCGCCATTTGCAACCAGCAAAATGAAAATACGTCTTTAACCGAAATTCCTTACATTGGTCGGAAAACTGATGCGGACTTTGAAAGGGAATTGGCTCAATGGATGCATGAAAATAACATTCGACCTGAAGAACATGGCATTTATGTCGACAATATTATCACCTGCGTAGAAATGGTACGCCGGGGACTAGGATGGGCAATTGTACCGGAAATTTGCCTAAAAAATTTCAGCGGCTGCGTACATCAACTTTTCTTTGCAAACGGAGAACCCCTTATTCGCTCAACCTACATCATGTATTCAAGTCAAATTCTTGCTCTGCCACAGGTCAAAGCTTTTATTGATTTAATCAAAAATTCACAGGAGGGATTTCCTTATGTTTGACTATAATGTTTCTAAAATTTATTTATCAGATAAAGCAAGCCTTCAGCAAATCGATTTGTTGCTAGAAGAAGAAGGTATCCACCGTGATAAAAATCTTGATTACATTTGCGGAATTTATGATGATGATATGAAAATCATTGCTACAGGCAGTTGTTTTGGTAATACCCTGCGTTGCCTCGCTGTAAGTAATACCCATCAAAGTGAAGGACTTCTAAATAAAATGATCACTCATCTCGTTGAATTCGAATATGCTCGCGGTAATTGTCATTTATTTCTCTATACAAAATGTAATACCGCCAAGTTTTTTGATGACTTAGGCTTTTATGAAATTATCCGCATAGAAGATCAAGTGGTCTTTATGGAAAACCGACGTAATGGCTTCGCTGATTATCTACATGCACTTTCCGATAAGAAGCAAAATTCTCTGGTTTCTGAGCAAAGTAAAATCGCAGCAATTGTCTTGAATGCCAATCCTTTTACTCTAGGTCATCTGCACCTTGTAGAAAGAGCCGCATCAGAAAATGATATTCTACATCTCTTTATAGTGAGTGAAGATGCTAGTTTGATTCCTTTTTCCATCCGAAAGAAACTTGTCATAGAAGGAACTTCCCATCTGCACAATATTATTTATCACGACAGCGGGCCTTACATTGTCAGCAATGCCACTTTCCCCAGTTATTTTCAAAAGGATGAAGTCGCTGTCATAAGCAGTCAGGCTGAACTCGATTTGGAGATTTTTAAAAAAATATCATCTGTATTAGGCATCCATTGTCGTTACATAGGGGAGGAACCATTAAGTCAAGTTACCGGAATTTATAATCAAATTATGCACGAAAAACTACCTCAAGCAGGAATTGACTGTATTGTGATTCCTCGAAAAAAAGCAAAAGGCAACATTATCAGCGCTTCTATCGTAAGAAAAGCACTCCAGGATGACGCTATAAATGTATTAAAGAACCTTGTACCAGAAACAACTTGGCGCTTTTTCCAAAGCAAAGAAGCACTCCCCATCATCCATAAAATCAAAAATAGCGGAAATGTTATACACTATTAAAATTTACTTAAAGGAGAGTCTCAATGATGCTGTGTGCTGAATCTATAATGGTACCATAAATTAAAACATTTTCTGAACACGATTATAATGAATCTTCTATACTGAAATTCAGAAAGCGGATTCGTTATATCCCTGTACGGAGCCGACTGTGTTTTGGGCTTGTGTCTTTTCGATTCTATCCAGTGTATTTTTTGCATTTCAGTTCCGATTGTGAAGCCAACTCATCTTCCCACCAGACCGGATTTTTTTTCTTATAGTATCTTTATTAACGAAAAAAAACACGCCCCCATTGTTCCTTAGAAATGTGAAGGCTAATAAAATAAACGAATACAAATATTTGAAATATCTGTTTGACATACTTCCGCATATCCCGTTTATGAGAGAGCCCTAACTTAAAAAAATCACCTTCCGTGAAGTGAAAAAATACAGCAAATAAGCAAAAAGAAACACCCAAGCGATTTTTAAAATCACCAGGGTGCACGTTCCTTTTAACTCCGCGTTGGGGGCCAACTCATTGTCTCCATAATCAACCGGACTGCATCAGAAAAACCTTGTCAATAATATACATCCATTCCGCTCAGAATCATATAATTATATTCATCATCAAGTTGTTCCAAAGTTTTCTCCAAATCCAAGGGCAATGTGCATTTTTGATTTGCTTCTGATATGCAAGGACTTTTTCGCTGGCATGAAAATATTCACTAGAATATTTCCTTTATTCCAATTTTAATAAAATCATCCATATTTATTTCTCCTTAAATAAGTATCACCAATTCTGATAGTATAACACTTTCTCGCATGTTACGAATATCTTTCATGATACCAAGAAAAGAGACTGCCACACGTGATATTGATATGCTCCCCCTATATAGGACACTGAAATATAAAACCATACCCACCAATACAAACGTTAGCAAATCATTGTTATTACGTCTACTTATGATCGTGCTAATGACATAGGCAAGACGGAACTGGATCCTTTCGCCCACACACGGCACCCGCAAAACCATTGTCCGTTTTTATCAAGGCGCAGGCTTTTGGACAGCCGATGCAAATAATGTCAGAATTGGCTGCATTTCCTGTTCTTGAAGAAATATGTTTCGCCCTTTTTGTAATTTTGCCGCTGACAACAAATTGTGCTGCAAGCCTTCCGGTTTCTTCCGCTTCAAGCGTTACATCATCGACAGCATCATGGACATAACAAGCATTTCCGCATAAGAACAGCCAGTCTGGAAGTCTGCCATCGGAATAAACTTCTTCCGCTAGCTCGCGTTCAGGAATCAAACCGATTGAGGTAATGAGCGTATCGCAGGCTAAAAACTCCTCCTGTTCGTTGAACAAATTTTTTATCGTTACGCCTGTAATCCTGTTTTTTCCGTGAATTTCCGTAACGGTACAACGGAGTTGTAAAGGAATATGATATTTTTCAAGACAGTGAACCCTGTTCCGTTCAAGACCGCCGCATTGTTTCTCTTTTTCGATCACCGCAAGTACATCTCTGTTCAAAAGTTTCAACTGCCTCGCCATGATAAGCCCTATGTCGCCCGAGCCAAGAATAACAAATCTTTTCCCAATTTCATAGCCTCCAAGGTTCATCATTTTCTGTGCCATGCCGGCAGTAAAAATCCCAGAAGGTCGTGTCCCTGTTAAGGGGATAGTCCCAAGAGGGCGCTCCCGACAACCGGATGCAAGAATTACAGCTTGTGCTTTCACCTCCAAAAGGCCGCACTTTTCTCCGCTTAAAACCAGCACCCCATCCGGCTTAAGCTGGACAACGGATGTAGCTACAAATACATCTATATTGGATTGTCTAATTTTTATAGCAAATCGCTCTGCGTACTGTGGACCGGTGAGTTCTTCGCCAAAATAGATGAGTCCAAAGCCGAAATGTACACATTGCCTCAGCACTCCGCCGAGTTCTTCCTCCCGTTCAACAAGGAGAATATTTGAGACACTTTCTTTTTGCGCACGAAGCGCCGCTGCCATCCCGGCAGGGCCGCCGCCGACAACGACAAGGTCATATTTCATAGTTACTGAAGCCATCCTTTCACAACAATTCTATAAGATACTCTATAGGAACAACCAAATCGTTGACTGCAATTGAAGTGTTACGTTTTCAAAAAACACTACCGTTTCAAAATTTTTCATTCTGAATGATATCTGAGCCAGGGCCATCTTTATTGACCGAATCGACTGAAACATTTTGTTCGCGTGCCAGAAGCTCCATAATTCGCTGTGTACAGAAACTTCCCTGGCACCTTCCTGAGCTTGCTCCTGTTCTCCGTTTCACTCCGTCAACGGTCACGGCGCCTGGATGACGATGTATACTGTTTATGATTTCCCCTGCTGAAATATTTCTGCATCGGCAGACAATCTTACCATAGGCAGAATTGTCTTGGATGAGATTCGCCCGTTCGCTAAGCGACAAGTCATTCAGCCTCAGAGGGGCTGTCTCCTTCGGACGGAACTCTGTGTTAACCTCCGTGCCTAACATGGATGCCATTCTATCGGCTGCATAGCATCCCAGTTCATTTGCACAAGTGAGCCCTGGCGTCTTTATGCCGATAAGACTTAAAAACGCCGGATTTTCTTTCGATTCAATAATGCTAAAGCTATGGATTGCCTTTTCCATCGGCACATATAATCCACTCTCGGAATCAAAACTCACATAGTATGGATTTGGCCTGATTGCGCCGAATGACCTGATTACATGTTTCATCGGCAGATCGGGAACAATCTCTGAGATAATAGATTTAAGTTTTTCAATGCTGGCACCAGCGGTTTTAAAAATATCTTTTTCATCTGATTGATTTTTTGTTGAACCAATGAGAATATTGCCTTCAACTGTTGGGACAAGTGTCAACCGTTCCTCCCTTTCTTCCGGTTCGTAAAAAACAACGTGTTGAATGTAGTGACCTGCTTTTGTATCAAGTACGATGTAATCTCCCGAATCCGGAAAAATTCGCACAGAAGGTTTCTCTACTTTTTCTAAAATTTCATCCGCGTACATACCCGCACAATTAATCACGCCCCGCGCAGAAAAAGCGGTGTTTGCCGAATAGACAACATAGCCATCTTTCTTTTTCTTGATTTTTGTTACTTTTGTGTTCAACATAATTTTGACGCCATTGCGGACTGCGTTTTCCGCCGCAGCCAGACCAAGTTCCCACGGTATAACCGTTCCGGATTCCGGAGCATAAAGCCCCCGCCGGACATTGGCACAGAGCTTCGGTTCAAGTGCCAGAATTTCATCTCGATCAAGCAGTCTAAGTCCCCTGACACCGTTTGCCAAACCTTGTGACAGCTTTTTGCGCAATATTTCTTCCCCTTTGGGACCACAGCAAACCATGATAGAGCCGCATTGTTTATAGCGAACCGCGAGTTCAGTGCACAAAGACTCAAAGCTCTGCGCTGCATGGACACACATTTGACTTTTTAAGGTACCTGGTTTTGTATCGCAGCCGCTGTATACAATCGCTGTGTTGGCTCGGCTGATGCCTGTGCATAAATCTTCACGTTCTTCAAGGACTGCCGTCTTCAGACGATATTTTGCAAGGTTCCGGGCTGTAAAGCAGCCCAGTATGCCGCCGCCTATTACAATTACGTCAAAATCATACATGCTCAAAGCCTCCCATAAATCCCATTTACAAATTGATAATTTCTCCCAAATGGTCCCCGGTATATCCGCCAAGCTCAGTGAGCTTTTCCTTAAATTCCTCACTTTTAAGTATACTGATAAAAGCTTTCACACATTCAAGTTCCAGATACTCCTTTGGTATAGCAAAATCATATTCTTCCAGTCCTACAGGCACAAAATCTAGTCCCATTGCCTTAGCTGCAGACTGAATTCCCAGTCCAACGTCTGCACTTTCACTTTGAACCAACGCGGCAACCGCCATATGTGTTGTCATCTCATTGGCATAGCCGTTGATTTCGGCAGAATCAAGTTTCGCTTTTTTCAGCATAAAATCAAATAGAATTCTGGTACCCGCTCCTCTTTGCCGGTTCACATATCGGTTTTTTTTAAGATCTTCAATTTTGTGGATATCCAACGGATTGCCTTTTTTTACGATAAATCCCTGCACTCTTCCAACGCCCCGGATGATTGCCACTTGATTGCTGAACATCTGCCTGATATACGTAACATTGTATGCTCCCGTATTCTCATCTAGCAAGTGAATCGGCGCCATATGCGCTTCGCCGCGTTTTAGCGCCATCAGCCCCCCCATACTTCCCACGTGTGTACTGGATATATACATATTTTTATATCGGTTCGGCATCATATCCGCAATTACATCGATCATCAGGTCATGACTCCCGATGATCACCAAAGTATTTCTAATTTCCTCAAGGCTGCGATATAACTCAACTCGAACCTTTTCCCCCGCTTCCAGACCTTCACTGTTCTGCTCAATCACGCAGAAGCCATCCGCACGTACCAGTGACATAGCCGCTCCGGCACCACGTGCTAAAGGTGCAGCAATAATTTTTTCTCCTACGCTGCCAACTTTCACGTGAACATATTCTTTATGCTTCAAACTGGAGACAATACGTTTTGCCATAATAGCCTCAATGCCTGTTTCCTTTGCGATCATTTTTTGATCCAAATACATACTAAGAACTGGAGATACAAAGTTTTCAAACCCGATATAAGCCGACACAGGATAGCCTGGCAGCCCAATGACTGGTTTATCATTTACAATGGCAAGTATAACCGGCTTCCCAGGTTTTATCGCAACGCCATGAATAATGACTATGCCCAGTTCTCTTAATACATGAACCGTAAAATCCTCTGTCCCGGCACTTGATCCAGCATTTACAATTACTAAATCATACTCTCTAGAAGCGGCGGCAACTTTTTCTTTTATCTTATCGTAGTTATCTTCGACAGGCGGGAACCGAAAAGCAATTCCGCCCTTAACATTGACCATATTTTCAAACATACGGGAATTGGATTCAATAATGTCGCCTTCCTTAGGTTTTTCAGTAGGTTCAATAATTTCAGTGCCTGTAGGGAAAATGGCAACCCGCGGTTTTTTAATTACTTCAAGGTTCAGTATACCCGCGGACAGCAACACTCCAATATCGATAGGACGGATCAAATGGTTACTCGGCAGGATCATTTCTCCCGCCACAATATCTTCACCAATCGGGCGTACATGATCCCACGGTGCAGCCGACGCAATAATTCTTAACTTTCCGTCACCCAGTTCGATCAAATCTTCCGCCATGATTACAGCATCATAAGGGGGAGAAATCGGATCACCTGTATCGATAATCTTATAATCCCTGCCGGGCACCAGATCCAACGGTTTTCCCTCCGAAGCCCCGTTTGTATGCGAGGAAATGACCATGACACCATCCATGGCCGCAGCATTATATAATGGGGAACAGTATTTTGCATAAACCGCCGATTTTGTAACCCGGTTCAGTGCCTCAATCGTAGGTATCGTTTCGCTGGATGCCGCAATTTTACCTTTGAGCGCATCAATATAAGTTGATAAAGCTTCTTCTACAGGGGTATTACTTAAATATAAATTTCTATTTCCCAAATTTATAACCACCTTTCAGGCGTCAAGAGTCGAGTTGCTTTGTTAGATTAAAAACACTTTAACGATTTCGCCTTTGTGAAGTCCTTCCTTATTCATGTCAATCAATGTATATCCATTGGCGGCTGTCAAAGTTGACATAATGCCTGACTTGCCAAATATTGGTTCAGCAAAATATTCTCCTTCAAAATCACTCAACCGGACCATCTGACAGGTAGTTTTACCGGGAGCGCTGCCGACATTCGTTTTCAGCTTTGCGTAAATGTATGTTTCATCATTTTTCCCAATCAGTTTGTTTTTGACCCATATGACAATAAGCTCAAAAATGATCATGGCAGCGACAGGATGTCCGGGAAGCCCGATAAGTGCTGTACTGCTCTGCTTGTCATAGCCCAAAATCGTAGGTTTTCCCGGTTTTATGGAAATTCCATGTATAAATACGCCCGGTTCCGATAATGCATCAATTACTCGTGCTGTCAGGTCCTGCTTGCCTTGCGAACTGCCTCCCGAAATCACCACAATATCGCTTATCTGCATCGAATCAAGCACTGCCGATTTGAGCAGTTCTTCCTCATCTTTTAGAACGTAAGTTGAAACCACATCAAACCCGTTTTTCTTCGCAAGGGACTCTAACGCATACGTATTAATATCCCGAACCTGTCCCAATTCAGGAACTTTGTCCAATGATACGAGTTCATCTCCAGTGGAAATAATTGTGAGTTTAAGGGATGTATAAATACTTACACGGGAAATTCCTGCAGATGCGAGTGCGCCAATTGCCTGCGGATGCAGCGTTGTGCCTTTTTTTAAAATCACACCATTACTTTCCACATCTTCTCCAATATTGACCACATTTCTTCCCACTGAAACGCTGTCGTACACGGCTATACTTTCCAAGCTAAAAGGTTCACAATATTCCACCATGACGACGGCATCTGCTCCTTCAGGAAGCATACCGCCAGTAGGCACATAGGCACACTGCCCACTTTTCAGGACGGATGTCGCTTCATGGCCAATCCGAATTTCCTCTACGTTTTCCAGAAAGGCAGGTATACTCTCGCTTACACCCTGGGTATCCCTGCTAAGTACCGCATATCCGTCCACAGTGGAACGCCGAAAAGACGGAATAGGAGAGAGACTTCGGATATCTTCAGCCAGCACCTGACCTTCCGCATCCATAAGCTTCACCGTTTTCTTATCATGCTTTCCCATCAAATAATCCAGAAGTTTTTCTCTTGCAGATTGTAAGGTATTTGTCTGAAGTAATTCCATATGCTACCTCTCTTTCAATAATCCAAACACCTGTCTTTGCACATAGGTTTTTACGATTGGATTTTGAGAATACAAAAAGACTTGCTCTTTCTTTCCTGATTCGATCAACCGGCCGTTAGCAAAAAAGTGAACGGTGTCGCATAGTTCATTGATAATATGTGGCTGATGACTGATAAGGACCCACGTAATACAGCATGCTTTTTGAATTTCCAAGATCAGGTTTTCAAAAAGTTCCAGACTTTCAGCGGACAGGTTTGACAATGTCTCATCGATAATCACAAATTCCGGTTTGAAAATCAATGTCCTTAAAAGGGAAAGTTTCTGCTGCTCACCACTGGATAAAGATCTCGCATACTGCTTCTTTTTCTCATATAAATCGTATTTTTTGAGCATAGTATCAATTTCAATTTCATTGGGCTTTATGTTTCTAATTTTAAGCGGATAAATTATATTTTCATAGACGGAAGTATGAAGCATATATGGTTTCTGAGCCGTCATCGTTATACTTCGCGAATCCAAACCATCATAAAGAATTTCACCTGCATCAGGCTTCAAAATGTCCGCTATAAGCTTGGCCGTTGTAGTTTTCCCGCTGCCGTTTTCGCCAATAAAGCCATGAATACAACCACTTTCAAGTTCCAAATATGGTATATCAATCGTAAACTTTCCCAACTTCTTTTTAAGATTAATAATTCTCATTTTCTAACTCTCTTTTCTGGAAGCTTTCAGCCGCCCATTGCAGAATAAATGCAAAAACAAGCAAAAGAACGCCCAGTGTCACCCCTTCAGTATATATACCCTGGCTTTTCAACATGGAAATCGCCGTCGTCATCGTTCTTGTCCGATCCTCAATATTGCCGCCAACCAGCATGACGGAACCCACTTCGCTAATGGCACGGCCAAAGCCGGTCACAATTGCAAAGTATATTTCATTCTTCATTTCCTTTACAATCAATATCTTAGTCTGTCGTTTGCTCGCCCCCATCGTGACTGCAAACGCCCGAACTGCCGGCGCGGTATTTACCGCATAGGAATAAACCATACTGGTTATAATAGGCGTTATGATGATAATCTGCGCCAAAATCATGCCTTTTATTGTAAACAAAAGGGACAGCATTCCCAAAGGGCCGTTTCTCATTAAAAGCAAATAAACAAGCAAGCCCACTACCACAGGCGGGATACCGAGCAGCGTGTGATTGACTCTTATAAGAACTCTCTTGCCCGGAAAATTATATTGTTCCAAAAGAAGGCCCAGAGAGATCCCCAGAAAAGAAGAAATCGTGACTGAACACACTGCCATAACCAGCGTTACTCTAACCGCGTCGCCTATCCCTGCATCCGTAAATACCTGTATTGCTTCATTTATAATGTCCACGAAATCCCCCCGTCACTTTTGAAATAAATACTACACAAGCAGGAGATGTTTTAACATCTCCTGCTTAAATGCACCTTATGAGTTTGTACCGGCATTCGGTGTAAACAATGCCTGACCATATTTATCTACACCGTATTGGGCAATAATTTTCTGAACTCTGTCTGAACAGATCCAGTTGATAAAATCATTAGCGGCCTGATTATTTACTTTCGGATATTTCTGAGGATTCACTGCAATAACTCCGTATTGATTTTTTAGCAGAGTGTCACCCTCGCAAACAATATCAAGATCAATGTTTACAGTGGAGTCCTTTTTTATTTTTAACCATGTGCCGCGGTCAGTAAAGCAGTAGGCATTTTTCTCATTGGCCATTGTGATAGTGTCACCCATCCCCTGACCGGACTTCATGTATTTTTCATTTGTTTTTGGATCAATTTTCAATGCAGCCCAGATCGCTTTTTCCGCTTTATCCGTTCCGGAATCATCGCCTCTGGATATAAACGACAGTTTTTGGCTGTTAATCTGGGTAAACACGGTTTGAATGTCTTTGGTAGCTTCGATTGGCTTGGACGGGCCGACTACAACAAAATCGTTAAACATCACCGGATAGCGCTTTACTCCATAGCCTTTTTCTACAAAATCCAGTTCGCTGGCTTTTGCATGGCAAAGCACAATATCAACATCGCCGTCCTGTCCCATTTTCAAAGCCTGGCCGGTACCAACAGCAGTCCACTGAAGGTTCCATCCGGTATCCTCCAGAAATATTGGGGCAAGATAATCAAGTAAACCAGTATCCTGTGTGCTTGTCGTTGTCGACATAAGCAATACGCCTTTTGGCACGGCAGCAGCACTGGAACTTTGACTTTGGCTGGAATTGGAACCAGCATTTTCATCCGTCTTTTGCCCACAACCTGCAAGTATAGTCATCGAAAATAACATCATCAAAACAATTGCCATAAATTTTTTCATGCTTTTCATCCTCTCATTTCAAAACGACATGGATTGCTGTCTGAAATTAGATTATCTCTAGATCGTCCCCCTCAGTTATGGTTCCGCCGTGAAGAACTTTGGTAAATACGCCTTCCCGCGGCATGATGCAGTCACCCATAATCTTGAAAATCTCACAGCCATTATGGCATTCTTTCCCGATTTGAGTGAGTTCCAGTATCACTTCGTTGCAGCGAAAGCGGGTTCCTATCGAACAATTTCGAAAGTCAATTCCCGTGACAACCAGGTTTTCTCCGAAATCACCGTCCTTGATTTCAGCCCCCTTCGCTTTGAAATCTTCGATTTTATCGAAGGAGAGAAGACTTACCTGCCGATGCCATTTACCCGCGTGTGCATCCTTTTCAATTCCATAATCTTCTATGAAATTTGCCGTGTGCACATTCCTTTTTTGAACACCCTTTATTTCACTGATACATACTGCAACTACTTGTCCCATACAATCCACCTTTACTTTCTGGCACAGTTATGAGCCTGATCGCTTCATAAAATTCACCTCACCCACCAATTTGAAACATGGACTTCATTTCTTTGCCGACAACAAACTCCTCGGCAAAATGATGTTCTCCAGGCTTACTCTCAAGTACCTGTAAAATTGCAGCTATGAGTTCATTATCAGATTTTCCTGTTCTTAACATCTCCTTTAAATCCATCCCAACATCATACTGCAAGCAGGTTTTTAGCTTCCCATCCGCCGTCAATCTCAGTCGGTTACAGCTGCTGCAGAATTTGTGACTCATCGCACTGATGAATCCTATTTTCCCCTGAAACCCGGCCACACTGTAATAGTGGCAAGGCCCGTTTCCCAAGGTTTCATTAAAAGGTACAAGCGTACCATAAGCCTGTTCCAGTTCTCGCATGACGTCGTTCTCACTTGTAAAAGTAAAATTTTTTCCAAGTCCAATGGGCATCATCTCAATAAATCGAACATGGATGGGATTATTTTTTGCCAGTTCTGCAACCTTTACAATATTTTGTCCAGGTATTCCCTGCGGTACACAATTGATTTTAAGTTTTATATTCGAGTACTTAAGTGCCTCTTTCAGCCCGGAAAAAACTTTATCGAACACATCTCTACCCGTTATTTCTTTATAAAGTACCGGATTTAGTGTGTCAAGACTGATATTAATACCATCGATTTGCAGCTTAGCAAGCTGACTGATATACTCTTCAAGATGCGTTCCATTCGTAGTTAGAGTAACCTGCTCAATCCCTCGCACTTGCTTCAATTGTTCTATAAAATCCATTACATGAAGTCGTACCATAGGTTCTCCCCCAGTAATTTTAATGCGGCGAATTCCTAAACGTGCAAAGCATTCAGCCAAACGAATCATTTCCTCGTATGAAAGGATAGCTCCATGGGTAAGCGGTGTGACTCCGCCCTCCGGCATACAGTATTTGCATCGAAGATCGCACCGATCTGTTACAGAAATGCGCAAATAATCGATTGTTCTGTTAAAAGTATCTCTCATCGCTATTTACCGCCGTTCCAATAAAATTCCCCGTTTTTTCCTGTTTCTGCATTTTTATGAACAGCACAGTTTTTGGCCTTTTCTACTTTAACCTCTTCCCACGTTCCGCTTAACCCATCATAATTCAGCATTCGACCATAAAGGGGTTCGCCGATTCCAAGCAGCAGCTTGATACACTCATTCGCCTGCATACAGCCTATAACCCCTGCAGTAACTCCCAAAACCGGGACGGGCGTTTTTTGTTTTGCTTTATCGTAGCCCAAACAGGAAAGACATGGATAATCCCTGCCGATGTCAATCACATATCCATAGAATCCGAGTACACCACCCTCTACAAGCGGAATATTCAGTTGAATGCACGCACTCGCTACCATGACCCTGGTCTCAATATTGTCTACACAATCCACTACAACATCCGATCCGATAATGCATTCCTCAATATTTTCTTGATTCAGCCTTTTATTTACAGTGGATAACGCCACATCTGGATTAAGTGAGACAAGTTTTTCTTGTGCCGACAGAACTTTCGGTCTGCCAACATCTCCGGTATGATGAAGAAACTGCCGATTCAAATTCGATTCCGAAACGACATCGCAGTCGACAATTTGTATCTTGCCGACACCGGCACTTACAAGATAGGTAAGCACAGGTGAGCCAAGTCCGCCTGCACCAATAACCGTAACCTTGGCTTTTTCCAGTTTTTCTTGTCCTTCCTGACCAATTTGGGGTATTAGTAACTGTCTTTCATATCTCAAATCAGCCACCTCCCACTGGGGGAAATAGGGCAAGAATATCTCCGTCTTTGACGGAAGTATCGATTGGCGAATATACGCCATTAATCAGAAGAATTGCCACCTCTTCCCGAGGTATCCGGAAATAATCTATAATTTCCCCGGCATTTTTAAAATCTTTCTGCTCAAGAAAATACACCTTATCTCTTTTTTCCCTGAACGTTGCAAATAAGCGTACTTCAATCACATCAACCACTCTCCTTTTGATGCTAATGCAGACTTTCGATCCGTTTTATCAACACAAATTTTGTATTACAGGACACCAAAGAGTTCTTTTAGCCGCGATTTATATAGGCGATGCTACAGGCACCTTCACCGGTTACCATACACGGGCCGGCCGGATGTTCCGGTCTGCATCCTCCACCGAAATTAGGACAATACCGAGGCGCCATGCCCATCAGGACATCGCCGCACATACAGGCGTTTTCTTCTGTTGCTTTTATTTGCGGCATAGTCAACCCGAATTTTAGTTCGGCGTCAAATCGGCTGTATTCTTTTCTACATACCAAACGAGACTCTGGAAGAACACCGACGCCGCGCCATGTTGCATCCTTGAGCGTAAATGTTTCTTCAATCAATTTCTTCGCCAACGGGTTTCCCTCTGTTTTGACGACGTTTTCATATTGGTTGATTGCTGTGCTGCTTTCTTTGCCAAACTGACACATGGCTTGCAAAATAGACTGGAGGATATCTACCGGCTCAAAACCGCTGATGACGCATGGAAGATTATATTTCTGTGCGAGCTCCTCAAAAGGAGCTGTTCCGATGACCATAGCCACATGCCCAGGGCAAAGCAAAATATCCATTTTTGAATGTTCCATGACATATTCCATTGCCGGCGATGTGATCCGGTGTGAAGAGAGAATAGAGAAATTTTCGATATTCCCAGCTTCCTGGATTGCACAAGCTGTACCGGGTGCGGTTGTTTCAAATCCAACTGCGAAATGCACCACTTCCGCTTTTGTTTTTCTGGCAAGATCGAGTGCCTGTGAAATATCGTAAACTATTCTGACATCTGCACCGCCAAGCCTGCACTGTTCCAAAGAACCCCATCTGGTAGGCACCCTTAAGAGATCGCCAAAAGTTGTGATAATCACATTCTTCCTTGTCGCCAGTTCTAACCCCATAGCAATTTCTTCTTCGGGTGTTACGCAAACCGGACAGCCGGGACCGCTCAACAACTGAATATTAGGCGGTAAAAGGCTGCGCAAAGAATACTTTGCAATTGTATTTTCATGAGTTCCACAAAAATTCATAATCTTCAATTTGCGTTCATTAAACCGTTTGCTCTCTTTTTCGATTGCGTCTAAAAGCTGCCGTGCATAAGCATCCGACGCAACAATATCACGATAAACTTTTTGTTGGTCTTTTACGATTTCTGTCGCAAAACCGGCATGAACAACTACAGTATCCCCCAGTTGAATTTTCGACAGTAACATGATAGAAACCTTTTTCAGGGCTCCACGAAAACTAACCACCGCAGTTTTTCCGTTGATTTCTACAATCTGCCCAAATGCCGCAATACACATCGTAATCACCGCCTTTTTTTCCAATGTTCATTTTACTCGACTTCCAGACTTTCAATATATAACTCGGATCCGGAAAGAATCTGCATTTTCTTATTGCCGCAAACCGTACAGTCGGAAAATGGAATTCCTGTTTCGTACTCATTCCCGCATACACGGCACCGTACTTTAACCGGAACGCGTTTTATCACCAATTCCGCTCCCTTCAGCGGCGTTCTCTGAACATACATCTCAAAACAGAGCTTCATCGTTGTGTCTTCGACTCCGGTCAATGCGCCAACAACAACCCTTATCTGCAGAACCCGCTTTACATCATGCTCTTTGATCTGCTCATTGATAACGTTGTAAATTCCCCTTACCATCGCCAGTTCATGCAATTTAGTACACCTCTTTTTCGAAAAAATGCATTTGTCACCTTTCCGTGCAAGAAATGCAGGGATCAATGCTGCCAATAATAACTGAAATATCCGCAATCTTGTATCCGGGCATCATGACGTTCAACGCGGCCCAGTTTGGATACGTAGGAACCCTCCATTTAATCCGTTCCGGAATCGGCGTACCGTTTGTGCGCACATAATAAATCAATTCGCCTCTGGGAGCTTCAGATTTTGCAATGGCTTCGCCGGCCGGGATATCAGGCATACAGCCAAGATCGGTAGAGCCGGCGGGCATGTCCTTCAGACCTTGCTCAATAATACGGATGGATTCCGCAGTTTCCTGCAAACGAACCAAAAGCCTTGAAAACACATCGCCGTTTTGCTCGACGGCTGGATTGACCTTAATTTTGTCATATGCGGCATAGGGGTTAACCACCCTTACGTCATAATCGAGACCAGAAGCCCTGGCAACTGGGCCGACGACCCCATATTCAATAGCCTTATCTTTTGGAAGGACGCCGACGCCAACGGTCCGGCGGCGGATGGAAGCATCCGTTCGGCATATTTTCGTTATTTCTTCGAGCGGCTTCTTTAAATCCTCCAAAGTCTTGCTAATATATTTGGACTGTTCGTCGGTGATGTCGTACCGGACTCCGCCGATAGTATTCACAGACAAATTCATCCGGTTACCGAAAACAGATTCTTTCAAATCCTGCATAGTTTCCCGAACTTCCATCACGTGCATAAAAAGCGAATCAAAACCAATGATGTGCGGAATAAGTCCTATGTTGAATAAGTGCGAAGCAATTCGCTTTATTTCATCGGCTATTGTCCGCAAATACTCGGCTCTTACCGGTATCTGGATGCCTGCCAGCTTTTCCAATGCCATACAATAGGTAAAGGGATGGTTATTGGAGCAAAGGGAACAAACTCGTTCCGTCAGCGTCAGATTCTGATAAAAGTTTCTCTGCATCGTGAGAAATTCAATTCCACGGTGTACATGGCCCGCGTTGATATCAAGACCGACAACGGTTTCCCCGTCCACCTGAAGTTTAAAATAAATAGGTTCTTCCAATACCACATGGATCGGTCCAATGGGGATATTATAAGTGCTCATCGGAATTCGCCCCCTTCTGGTTGGCTTCCATAATCCGTTCCCATAAAGTATTGGTGCTGGCACCATTCAATGCTTCTGACAGAGGAATCATCGTATGGTCTTGCATATAAATATCTTTATCCAGAAACAAACGTTTCGGATTTGGATGCCCCTGAAGCTTGATATTGAAAAGCTCCTGCATTTCCCGCTCATGCCAATCTGCGCTGCGCAGTATTGGAGTAATTGAGTTCACGGTTCTCTGGTCATCCGGCAAGGTGATCGCCGCCGTCAAATTAATCTCATTAAAGTAGAAATGATAATTTATGACAACCTGAATCGATTTTCCCTGTTCCATATTTTCTGAATCGACTGGCACTTGTTCAACTAACGGCGACGGGGTATTAAGCGGAGAAATCGTCATGACTCTCCCTTTGAGCTCTGCCACAACTTCCGCAACTATTACAATATCATCTGGAGCTGCCAATTTGCACCAACCACAAACAACGCCTTTTCGGTCGATATCCCACTTCAGCTCGAATGTTTCTCCTAAAGTCTGCGTCAACAGGCTCTGAAACTGATCCATTGCCTCTTTTTTCATAGTTTGGACACGCCACCTTTCCATAGAATTTTCCTGCGGCATTGTGGACACATTTTGCTCAAACCTCTGATGTCGCCTTCCTTGCCGTAAATTTGTTCCACCATTGCCAGTGAAATCGGCACAATCGGTTCTCCGCAGCAGGTACAGGGCTGCTTTTTAACAAAAGTCTTTTCAACATAATTGTATTTATCCGCTTGCAAATGCGCGGTATGATAATCATTTGTCAGATGAATCGCTTTGGTTGGACAGTAATATTCACAAAGGCCACAGAAGGTGCAGGTATCGTGCCACACAACAAAATCAATACCTTTTTTATCTTCTGACTCCTGCATCTTGATGGCTCCGCCCGCGCAGACATATTCACACAGATGGCAGGCCACACAGGCATCAGCATTATGCACGATCTTTCCCCGCAGTTTTTCGGGCGCGGGGGAATCTTCAAAGGGATATTTGATAGTAGACGGGCCTTTGATGAGATTTTTGAGAATGACTTTTAAAAATTTACTCAAGTATATCCCTCCTTAGAACTTCTTTCTCCAGATTTCGATTGCCATGGCAATCCCGTCGATAATTGCCTGCGGCCGCGGAGGACATCCGGGAACATTCACGTCTACGGGAATATATGCATCCAGCTGGTTCGCAATGGAATAACTCTCACGGAAAACACCGCCCGATATAGGACATATGCCAACCGCCACAACGACCTTTGGATTTGGAATTTCATCATAAACACGCAAAACCTTATCCTTCACAACCGCTGTAACCGGTCCAGAAATCAGGACAATATCCGCATGTTTCGGACTGCCGCAGTAGCGGCACCCGAGCCGTTCCACATCGTACCGGGGAATCAATGCCGTAGTTGCCATTTCCACGTCACACCCATTGCAGGAGCCGGCATTGATGCGGTAAATCCAGGGCGATTTCTTTACGATATTTTGAAGCAATTCCCCCATAATCAATTCGCCTCCCTAACCTATATTCTGAAAGATATCGCCGTTAAAACCAAACTTATAAGCGCCAATGCAGTCGGAAACAGCAGGTAAAACTTGTAGGCCTGCTCAATCCGCATTCTTGCCTGCATCGCCCGAATCAGCGTAGTCGTAAAGAACATAATAACTACACACTTAAAAATGAACCATAAAAGATTGACCAGCCAAAAACTTCCGAGTCCCATCGGAAAAAACAAGGCGACGGTGAGCGCCGAAAGAACCAACATTTTCAATCCACCAGTTAGCTTAAACATGGCGAGCCCACTGCCCGAATATTCCAAAAGAGGCCCTTCCGTTATTTCTGTTTCCGCTTCCGGAATATCGAACGGCACCACTCCGAGGATACCGGGAATGCATATTAAGAACGCCAAAAATGCGGGCAGCATCGGCAAATCCAGAAGCAACGAGCCTTGGCTTAATTGAAAATTTACAATGCTGCTCAGCGAGAAAATCGCTGTGCCGCCGATCTCCATTCCGACCCGCATTCCTACCGTTAAGAAAACAATCAGCATAGGGATTTCATACGCTAACATGATCGAAATTTCTCGGGAAAGGCCAATTGAACTATACGGTGAACCGGAGGCAGCGGCCCCCATGGCAAGCGCCAACGCCGGTGCAGAAAGCAGATACAAGACCACCAGCAGGTCGCCCGACTGATAAAGCCCGGAATAAATCCCCGTGACCGGAATAATGGCTATCGCCGCCAGCATACCCGCAAAACCAAGCAATGGAGCCAACCGAAAAGCAGTGTAGTTGGCAGTTTTTGGAATGATCGTCTCCTTCTGGGAAAGTTTCACGACATCGAGCCACGGCTGATAAATCGGTGGCCCTACGCGTCTTTGCAGACGGGCATAGATTTTACGGTCAAGACCGGTCAGAAGTAAACCAAGCATGATAGCAAAAAGGCCGCCGGGAAAAATAAAAACATTAACGAAAAATTCTGCTACATTCATTTTTCCTCTGCCTCCTCGTCATTACCAAAAATTGAAACAATTGCCTTGTGCATTTTTTTTACCAGTTTTACAGGAGTTTCAAACAAATTCTGAGCGGCCGGATTGATCTGATCCGGATCAAGGTCAGTTACGCCGCAGGTATAAGCATCCGTATACCGAACCTTCTTATTTCCAGAAAACAAGAATACCAGACCGACAAGAAATGCCAACAGGAGAATCATCGTAATTGTGCCAGCCTGCCATGTACCAAGCGGTGTATCGACCTGAAACAACGAATAAGATGGTGCAGCAATTCCTGCCAAAGCCAGCACTTGTGATATGACAGATATTGGAATTCCGGGCATAATGCCGAAAACAATGCTTACGGCTGACAGTACTCCCATGGGAACCAGCATCGTCCACGGAGCTTCCTTCACGTTCTCGGAATTCTTTGATGGAATACCAAAGAAAGCAGAATGCATGAATTTAACAAAATATGCCATAGTAAAGACACTTCCGACCAGTGACAGGATTGCGAGGACGACCTGTCCATTCTGCATACAGGCTTCGTAAATAACCCATTTGGATGTGAAACCACTGAACGGCGGTACACCAGCCAGCGACAAAGCGCCTACCATAAAAAAGGTTAGCGTAACGGGCATCTTTCTTCCCAAACCAGTAACGTCATCCAAATTTTTGGCATGAGCCTGTACCATAATTGCGCCCGCTGCAAGGAACAATAGATCCTTGAAAAACATATGATTGACAAAATGCAGCAGCGCACCCGTTAATCCGAGCGTGGAATCAAGGCTCAAACCAAGGACAATATAGCCGATTTGGCTGACGGTGCTGTAAATCAACAGCCGTTTAATTCCCCTCTGAGCCAATGCCATCGCACCTGCATATAGAATCGTAAGACCAGCAATCCAAGCGACTACATTCAGCATAACCGGACTGCCGCCGAGCAATCCAAGCCGTGCGACAACAGCGGTGCCACCCATGATAAAGAACAGCTTAATGAGCCCATATGGAGCGCTTTTCAGAAGGACGGATGATATATATCCACTGACAGGGGTCGGAGCCGTCGACGGATGCATTTGATAGTCGATGCGAAAAGGAAGCGCAGCGGCTTTCATCAAAAATCCGACAGTAATGAGAGCAATGCCGAAACCTGCCGTGCCAAGATCCATTTCTTGCATGCGTTTTGCAAGCGTCATCATGTCAAAGACGCCTGTATTCGAGGTAAGAATCAGAATACCCAAAAACGCGATGCTTGCTCCAATATAGTTAAAAATAAAATATTTGAAACCTTCTTTGAGCGCACCCTCCGTTTCCTCGTGGATGATGGAAAAATACAGCGTCCAGCTACTCATAATTTCCCAAAAGATGAAAAATGAGAAAAAGTCTTTGCTGGTTGCCACGCCAATTAATCCGCCGATCATCATTAAGAAGAACATATAATAGCGGTTCTGTGCATGACCATGTCCCATATATCCCAAAGAATACAGGAGATTCAACAACCCGACAAATGCAATTAAAAGGGCAAAACTCAAAGAATAAACATCAAAATCCGCGCGAGAAACTGCAATCGCTACAAGTGTAGCAGACATCACAGCCACAGAAATCCAACCTGCGACCTGCGGGGAACGTTTGCCCAAAAAGTAGACCAGCAAACCGCCGAGCATCGGAATGGCAATGATAACCGGCCAAGTCACCTGTATCTGGGGAATCGCCACAATCGCCATGCCGCCTTGTGCCGCAACATAATTTGCCGCGGGAACAACCAGCTCCAGTCCATATTGTGGAAACAGCCCATTGAAAACAACCAGACTGGTAAGCAAACCCATTGGAATCAACATGATTAAAGGTGCTTCCTTAACAGAAGGCCCTTCATATTTTTCAAAAAACACCGTTCTAATCAACTTAATATAGTAAACTGCCGCAATCACACTTCCAAGAAGAATCAAAGCTGCAATATACCAGTACCCGGCATTGACAGCGGCATAAAGCATCAGAAATTTACTGATGAATCCGTTAAACGGAGGCAAGCCCATGATTGCCATGAGCCCGATTGACATACATCCAGCCGTTACCGGCATTGCTCTGCCAATTCCTTTAAACGCTTTAATTTCCCGTGTTTTCAGGCGATAAACCAACGCGCCTATGGCAAGGAACAGCAATCCTTTCATAATGGCATGATTCATGACGTGATACAGACTGGCAACGATACTTAAATAAGTACCCAGCCCAAGAGTGGTAATAATCTCACCAATCTGAGCCATCGTGGAATAAGCAAGCAGCCGTTTCGCATCTTTCTGAAGCAATGCCATAATCTCGCCGTAAAACAACGTAATCAATCCCACAAGGGAGATTGCCATCCCAACATAAGAATATTCACCTATGGATCCCAATTGGTTGAGAAGCCCTACTCCGAAAACGACAAACAATACACGAATAATCCCATAAACACCGATCTTAGTCAGGATACCAGATAGAAGCGATGAAACCGGCGACGGAGCCGCGGGATGTGCTTCTGGAAGCCAACTATGAAGCGGGACAAGACCCGCTTTAACGCCGGTACCAATCAGAAACAAAATCAAAATTAAAATCAGCAGACCAGGGGGCAGAGTAGACAGTTGTCTGGAAACAGCCTGCATGTCCAGCGTACCGGTATTCTTTTGCAAAAGCAGAATCCCGTACTGCATGACATAAGCACCAGAAGTACACATCATAAAGTACTTGAAACCGGCTTTAAGAGCTTTCTCCGAAGGTTCCTGCACGATTAGCAGATAAGATGACCACGTCATCAATTCCCAAAACACATAGAAATTGCCGAACTGTGTACTCGTGGCAACACCGATCAGACTGCCCAACGTCAGCAGCAGGAAGAAAAAGTAGCGGTTATTGTGTGACTCCCCTTTGAAATATCCAATGGAATACAGGGAAACCAAAAAGATAATAACTGATATAATCAGCGCAAACAACTTGGATAGTCCGTCGATATTCCCATCCAGCAAAATGCAGACTACCGTTGCTGCGCTGACACCGACCGCAGAGATTCCTCTCAGCTTCGGTAGAAAATAGCCAATCAGAAATACGGCAAAAGCACCGATATAAGGTATCAAAACCACCAACGGCCACGGGGTATCAAAAACTGGTAATTCGGTTAAATTTGCAGCTCCAAACAAAAGTTTCGCCAAATTCTCACTGAAATGAATCAGCGTATCCGGGAAGAGTGAAGTTAGCGCTGTCAAAACTACAAGAATTGTTACAATAACATTGGTAACTCTTTGAAACAAAACAGAAGTAGAATCGTTGTTCTGCACTTTTCCTTCTGCTTCAGCAAAACAAATAATGTGTAAAATACAAATGAAATACCATGCTTCTATAATGCTTCCCAATACAGCAATGGCGGCAAAGAGATAATTGCCAACCTCAATATTGGAATACACAATCAGAAATTTGCTGACAGCTCCCTTAAACGGTGATAGACCCATTACCGAAAAAACGCCAAACGCAAACATCGTAGCCATATACGGCGATGTTGTTCCTACTCCCTTTAGCTTATCTATATACTGCGTTCCATTGCGTTTGATGAGCACAAAAGCTACCAAAAATACCAAACCCCTCATTAGAATTTGATATTCCAGATGTAAGATTCCGCCCGTCTGACCGGAAAATGTATTGCTGCCGATTCCAAGCAAGATATATCCTACTTCCGCAATTGAAGAATAGATCAGTAATTGCATTAATTTTTTTGTCTTCATTACTGCCAAAACTTCGAAAATCAATAGCAGTATTACGCCGAATAATGACAATACGTTCAATCCCGTTACCCCCCTTTGTCTAAATATCATATACAAAAAAAGACTGATTTTCTCTCAATTCAAAAAGTTGGATATCTGTTAACTATGAAAAAATATAATAGATGGAATTTACCGGCAGGCATATACGCAGTTGTATGAAACCTGCCGGTAAAATATCTAAGTTATACTATGCCAAGCTCTTTTTTCTTTGCTTCTGTTGGGACACCTTCCTTATCCCAGCCTCTTAGTTCATAGTATTCAGGAAGCATAACATCCAACTTAGTTACCATCCCTTTTGCAGGGCCCTCGGCAACAGGCTCCTTTAAAAGACGCGGCGGCAGGGTGTCATCCTTTTTTGAAAAGCCACTTTTCAGGTTGAAGATTTTCTCGAGATTCCAAATTCGTTCACCAATCTGGAGCACTTCTTCATCGGTATAATCCAAACCTGTACAAGTCCTATACATGTCTGCAATCTCTGGCAAGCCGATTGCGAATGTGGTAAAAAGGCACATTCCTACAGAATCTACAACCGCCGTTAAATCCTGAAAAATTTTAAGCGTTGCTGCCTTGCCTTCCGTTACCAGCGGATCCATCTTAACAGGTATTCCAAGAATTTCAGGAGATGTCATATACCCTCGGACATGACAGCCGCCTCGGTTGGAAGTAGCGTATTCAAGACCCATTCCCTGCATAGCACGCCCATCGTAGGCCGGCATTTCTTGCTTTTTAACAGACATTGATAGTTCTGGATGTCCGAATCCATCCGCCATTCTGTATGACCCCAGTGCTAACTTGTCTCCGAATCCTTCCCGGTAGCCGGTCATTTTCGTAAGCTTAACAACCGCTTCAGCATTACCAAAAGGTAAATCCATGCCAATGTCTTTTTTGGTGATATAACCTTGTTCGTACAGTTCCATGGCGCATGCTATAGTTGCGCCCATTGTAATAGGATCCATACCGATTTCATTGCACAAAAAATTTGCTTCACAGACAGATTGTAAATCATTGTTGTCACAGTCCGACCCAAACGACCAGCCTGCCTCATATTCAGGACCTTCACCAAAGTTAGTAAACTGTGATCTCTCAATTTTCGTAACCCGGCCGCAGCCAATCGAGCAGTCAAAACAGCCTCTGTTCCGTACAAGATGTTTCTTTGCAAGTGTTTCGCCGCTGATGTCGTCCGCTTTGTCATAGTAAGAATGCTGCCAGTTCCTCGTTGGATGTGCCCCTGACTGGTTCAGAATATTTACCAGTATCTGTGTTCCGTAGGCAGGTAACCCCGCGCCCGTGACTGGATTGTCTTTCATCATTTGCTTTGATTTCAAACAATGATCCATAAATTCTTTTTGTTGTGCAACCTTAATTGATTTTGTGCCTCTTACAGCAATCGCCTTCAGGTTTTTGGAGCCCATTACAGCACCAAGCCCGGAACGTCCTGCCGCGCGGTTTTTATCGTTCATAATTACAGCAAATAATACCAGCTTTTCACCCGCTGGTCCAATACAGGCAACTTTAACATCTTCATCGGTTTCTTTGATCACTTCGTCTGTCGTTGCGGGAACTTCTTTGCCCCAAAGATGACTTGCGTCTCTAAGCTCAATTTGATCATCATTGATATACAAGTAAACAGGCTTCTCGGCTTTGCCTTCAAAGATAATTCCGTCATACCCCGCAAACTTCAATTCAGGTCCAAAATGTCCACCAGAGTTACACGCTCCGATTGTACCCGTCAACGGTGCCTTTGCCACTACCTCATATCTACCAGCACATGCGGCAAGAGTTCCCGTTAGTGGTCCGGTTATAAAGATCATCTTGTTTTCGGGACTTAGCGGATCCACTTTGGGATCAACTTCATTCATATAGATTTTTGTACCAAGACCCCTGCCCCCAACATAGAGCTTCGCATCCTGCATATTCAAAGGCTCCGTTGAAATGGTGCCTTTTGCCAAATTAACGCGTATGAGTTTTCCCATCCAACCGTACATTATTATTCCACCTCCGCAAACAAGTCTTTAAACTTTTCTGCAATAATTTTTTTCTTGCTTATGTTGCCCGTATTTGCATCTTCATACTTAATTGCCCCGGAAGGGCATACTTTTGCACATGACGGATCACCGTCGCACAGGGTGCACTTGACAATTTTTTTCGTAGCAGAGCTAACGGAGATATTCCCCATAGGACAGGCACTGATACATAGTTTGCAAACGATGCATTTTTTCGGATCAGATATAACAGCCCCGTTTTTATCTCTTGAAAATGCTCCTACCGGGCATACCTTTGCACATGCCGGGTCTTCGCACTGCATGCACATGATAGGCACTGAAATTGCGGCTTCTTCATAAAACAAGACATTTACCGCTGATTCTCTCGGGTTGAATTCACCTATTTTATTAAAAGAACAGGCTAATTCGCAACTTCTACAGTTTGTGCACTTGTCAGGAGAAATTGTTAATATTTTACCCATAATTGTTCTGGTTATCACACTTGCGATACCAGTTTCACCTCCTTCTAAACGTTAAAAATACTGGCGCTGTTGAAAACTGTACATATTATTGATTTTAACTATCTATTTCTTTGAATATTTCGACTATACTTATATTACAATGGTTTCTATGTAGAAATCTAACGATATCTTTTGAAATATAGCCCTATTTTTATTAAAGTTGTATTTATATGGCCTTGGTTAAAATACCCGCAAAAACTTTGCTATAGTATGACCGCAGAAAAGTGAAAGTCGATTTCCAGGTATGCTCATGAATGATCAATTGCCGAGAATTTGTTGATTCATTTTGCGATAATCTGTAAAATTAGTTTCTAATAAAAAAAATCGTCCTAAAAACGTGATCTCACGAATTTTTCGGGCGATTTTGTGTAATAATCTATCTAAAAATTTTGATGCAAAACCTAAGTATATTACCAGGAGTGCCTCTGCCTCAAGTTTTAAAAATTACGGGTCCAACACCAATGCTTTGATACTGTTTTGGTGTGATGCCATATTTATTCTTAAAAATTGCTATAAAGTGTGAAATATTATCATAACCTAAATTATATGCCACTTCCGTAACATTTTGAGTTTTCAGCATTTCTTTTGCTGTAATAAGCTTAAGATTTCTAATATATTCACTAGGTGTAATATTCATGATTTTTTTGAATGAATTAGAAAAATTACTCTCCGACATATTCAAATCATGTGCTAGCTGATTAATACTGATCGGATGTTTAATGTTATTCTGAATATATTTGATTGCCTTATATATAGGATTATCATGTTCAAGGTTAATCACCTGTTGGACACCTTTTATTTTTACTAAATAATAAATCAATTCCTGCGCGTAAAGATCAAGTAGGAATTCTTTGTTTTTATTATAAATTGTAGCAATACCGGGAAACTTGTTCAGACAGATCCCCATTTCATTCGTGATATCACCGTGAAAGAATCTGCTTTCAGCTAGCAAATCATAATCGGTATTTAGATCAATACTTATTTTCTCAGTTACTTTTTTAAGTAGTTCCTTGCTCAACACAAAAACCAGTGCTTTTGTCGAAGTATCAATTTTCATTTGAACTTTTGAATAAGGTGGCAGCAATATAAATTGTCCAGGATAATAAGTGAAATTCAAATCCCCATTAACAGAAATATGCTTCGAGCCAGCCAGGATGGTACAAAGTCTATGGGATTCATATGTTTTATAATCAGCATTCATTGGGGAAAGGTCATAATACAAAAGCTTGAGGTATTCAGATTCTTGTCCGTCAGCTAGTTCGCAGGTTCTACTGAAATTAGTAAGCATATACTCACCTCTTGTTTTACATCGTTATCACTTAGTATGAATTGTACTACTTATAAAATTTGTTAGCAACTCATTTATACAAAAATTCAAAACATAGTCAGGTATAGAATTTTATACTTGCATGATGAAATTTTCAACATGCAATAAAGATAGAAATGCTGCAATGATTTCAGCAATAATACATACTCAAGAGCCAATAAATCATCGTCCCGCTGATGACCACCCAAACTGTATCTAGCTTGCCGAGCCGTAACGTCCCGAAAGCCGCCAAAGCAATAACGATTGACAATATGTTAACCAAAGAATACCGCGCCAGGTCTATAGCCACAACCAACATCATGCCCACAAAAGCTGCGGCGATTCCTTTGATGGCGGATTTCACCCAGATATTATTTCTGATTTTTTGATGAACTTCCGCCGTCACTATAACTAAAAATAAAGACGGTGAAAAAATTCCCAATGTCGCTGCAATAGCCCCACTGACATTAGCCACTTTATATCCGACAAATGTCGCTGTAATGAGGATCGGTCCCGGAGTAACTTGTCCCAGTGCGATGCCAACCAGAAATTCATCGAGCGTTAACCAATGATAGTGTGACACAACTTCCTGCTGAATAAAAGGAATCATGGAAAAGCCACCACCAAATAACAGTGCTCCCATGCGAAAAAACACCGAGCCAAGTTGCAATAAAATAGGTTGTTCTGAAGCAGCAAAAGCTATAGCCACTAACACAATAGCAAGCAGCATAATCTTTTTAATGGGAATATTCACTACACCTGCATTTTTGTGTAGATTTCTCCCTAGAGCAGTCATGTCCTGTTGCTTTAGAGAGTGATAGTAAAGCAGGATACCAGTGAGCGCTGCGAAAAATAACAGTATAAAAATATTAGTGCGATATAACATAATGCCAACCGAAGCTAATGCAATAACTATTCCTTTACAGTCCATTATAGCCGATTTACCAATTTCGATGACTGCGTGTGCAACAAGACCAACAACTACTACAGCCATACCCTTAAACAAGATACTAACCCCCGCTACTGAACCATAGGTAAAATATATATAAGAAAACAACAGCATAATACTAAATGGTGGTAAAATAAAAGAAAAAAAGCAAGTCAACGCCCCGACTATACCTCGTATTTTATAGCCAACATAAACCGTAAGAGATACCCAGGTGGCTCCAGGAAGAAGCTGCGCTAATGCCAACCCATTGACAAAATCATCCTCACTAAGCCACTTTAGTCTGGTTACCAAGTGTTTTTTTGTTTCGCCAGCAAGTGCTGGTCCAAAACCTGTCAGACCGATTTTAAGATAAATCCAGAATAATTGCCAAAGTGAAATTGATCGAATGACTAATCCTGACGAACTTGGCGTTGTGGTAATCATACTATCATCCCCTAGTAATTTGATAAAATTTATTTACGGAGCCCTCAATCTGTTCTTTACTGCATTTATTTGTGCTACCCGTCAATTTTTTTTGAATGTTCGCAACCACAATTACAGGTACTTTTTTTCCTCTTCATGTTTATCGGTTGTGAAGCCAACCCCTCTCCACATCAAACCGGATTCTTTTTCTTATAGTATAAGCCTTTTATTGACAAAAAAGATACATCCCCATGGTTCTTCTTGTCCCCCTAAAAAATTCGTTACGTCTACTATAAACGAAAAGTGGCATCAACATAATGCTGGTGCCACTTTTCCTGCTATTATATTTTTATATTGTCTATAACCTTTGTTGTCAATTTCCACCCTAATAAATTCAAAATATAGATTTAAAAACCATTTAGGTATTACACTTTGTAGAATGCGCCTTAACCACCCGCAAAAATCCCTGAAAACGAAAAAAGGCTCTTCCCGAAGGAGAGAACCTTGAATTATTAATTTGGTGACACACCGGGGAATCGAACCCCGAACCTACTGATTAAGAGTCAGTTGCTCTGCCAGTTGAGCTAGTGAGTCGTAAAAATGATTTTTTAATGTTATAAACATTTTTTGCATTAAGGCATAATCAGTTCACTGACTACGTTGACTATATTACCAGTTATAGGTAACTTTGTCAAGCACCAGCCCGATGAATTGCTTAATATGGAAAGCTGCTGAATTTTGACGGATGATTTGCGCCAAGGATACCAAACTTACATTGCAAAAAAGGCTCTTACTCTATCTTAAATATATCATATGTTGCCAGCGGAAATTTTATCTGCCAATAAGCTTTCAACGGAAGCTTTTTTTCAAGAAGAGTGATGACTTTCAAGGTTCCACCATGAACCGTTAATAAAACATTTTTTATTTCTTTTTGTCTTACAACTTGGCTTTTTAGCTCATTCCAGGCATTTTTCACCCGCTCATAAAAATCCATAAAACTTTCACCGCCCGGCAGACAGTAATGCTGCCAATCATCGCCCCAAGCTTTCCATTCTACAGGATATTGTTTTTCAATCGTCAAATAATGCAAGCCCTCCCATTCACCAAAATTCAATTCACGAAAGCGATCCTCTATTTTTAGTGCCTGCCCTCTCGTAATGATTTTGGCTGTTTCCATTGTTCGTATGGATGGACTTGCCCATATTTCATCAAATTTAACATAGGTCAATTCTTCTTTTAATGTTATACATTGCTTACGGCCTGTTTCATTCAGACAAATATCCGACCAACCGAAATATACCTTGCGTCGATTATATTCTGTTTCTCCATGGCGAACTACATAGATATTCATGATAACAGCCCCTGTCTTACAAGACCTGAAAAAAGAAGCATGACCACAATTTCACCAAGTTCATTACCAGCACCAAGTGTATCACCCGTCATGCCGTCTAGTAACCGTACTATATACCACTTGTAGCAAAAAACAAAGCCTAGACTGGCGAAATAAAGTATACTGCCACAAAGAATCCCATTCAGGACTACAACAAAGAAGCCCCCCAAGAACAAGCTTTTATAAAGATTTATAGGTTCGATCTTGCCGATAAACAAATTGCCCAGTCCTTCTTCTCGTGCATATTTCGCTCGCATAAGAATTGGATTCAAAGACCTTGACAGTATCGGTGCAGAAAGCAAAACCAGAATCGTTTGCTGCAGATCCAACGAACTCAGACAGGCAAAACGCAAGAGAAAATCCAGACCAACTGCTACAGCTCCATTTGTTCCAATTCGGCTGTCATGCATGATTTCTAAAATGCGTTCTCGGCTGCGACCAGAAAATATTCCGTCGCAGGTATCCGCAAGACCATCGAGATGAAAAGCTCCCGTCAGGCAAACGTTTGAAATCAGTACTAAAGTTATAGCCACGTTTTGGGCAAATACCTGATAAGCTAAAGCAAAAAATATAACATTCAATAGCCCCAATAAAAGACCAACAATCGGTAAATAACAAATACTGCGTGGAAAATCTTCTATTTTAACCGTAAGCTGTGTATAGATAGGGATTCTTGTAAAAAATTGAATCATTAAGATACATGCCTTCATTTTTTCACCTGCTTCTATTTTATAATGCTTCGCCAACAGTTTTGCCAACCTGCTCTTCAAGTTCCGCCATTTTAGCCACATGCCAAACTGCATCCATCATCGTTTTTAACATTACGAGAAATAAAACAGCCCCCGTTCCTTCACCTAAGGCTAAGTCTGCACGAATGGGAACATCGTCTGATTCAATCCCCCCCAGAGCCAAAGCATAAAACATTCCCGGTTCGCGTGACAAATGGGAAGCAATACCAAAATCTGCAACGCTTGCATCCATTTGTACCGCACAGGCAAAAGCTACAGCTGTAATAAATCCATCTAATACAAATGGCATATTTTGCTGCCGACATTCTATCATAGCTCCACAAAGTGCTGCAATATCAAAGCCGCCAACAAATCGGATCAAATCTTCAACCGTGTGCATTTCATCACGGTGAAGACGCACCCCTTTCGCAATGACTTCGCATTTTCGTTTAATCACTTCTGGATTTTTTTTATTGGCGCCATAACCAACAATAAATTCGGGCTGTACATCCGTTAAAGCATACAACACTGCGGATGAAGTTGTCGTGTTGCCGATTCCCATCTCACCAAATGACAGCAAATTATAGTTTTCCTGCTTCGCAGTACGAACCATTTCTTTACCTGCTGCAAAAGCTTTCGCAAATTCAACAACGGACATCGCTGGTTCTTGCAAAAAATTCCTTGTTCCATATGCAGCTTTACGATTAATGCCAACCGAATTTTTATTACGAATTCCCACATCAATTACCTTATAGGGAATATTGTTGCTTTGGCAAAAACAACTAATCGTCGCTCTGCCAGCAATCATATTTTTTGCCTGCAAATACGTGATTTCTTGTGACTGCTTTACTACAGACTCTACAACCACGCCATTATCGGCTGCAAAAATCAAGTGAAGCGGCCGTATCTCCGTCTGCATTTTCCCCCAGCAGCAAAAAATCTTTTTAGTTTGTTTCTCCAACAGCCCCAAACTATTTTTCGGTATGGCCATCTCATCAATCAACCGATTCGCTCGTTCTTCTATACTCATTTTCAGCACCTCAAACTCTTATATTTTAAGCTCGACACCGCTTTTCTTTTCCCGCATTAAAACTTCTGTCAGATAAACAATTTGCGCACCAGCCTCCACCGACGGAATCCCATCTTTATAGATATTGGATACAACCGTACGCTGCGATTCCGGTTTTTGTGAACTGGCTTCATAAGCCATGTAGACACTCATACTTTCACCGGTAGCCAGACCTGGTCGTTCACCAATGAATTGAATGGTTACCTTAGCCCCCAAAGCCTCACTGATCTTATCCATTGTTGCCACTCTACTATATTTCACAAAAATAGGCGTCCCCACCGAATAACCTTTTTCCACAAAACCATCCAGCATAATCGAATAAATATCTTCTAAATTGGCATTAATTGCATAGGCACTCAACCCATCTGCAGCAATAATTTGCACATCGGGCTGCTGAATACAATCTTTCTTGATTGCCTGCATCGTTTCCGGTGCAAAAATCCGACCTAAGTCAGGGCGACGAATATACTCTTCTTTGTCTTTTACCATTGTTTGTATTTTATAAAAACCCAACCGATCAACAATTTTTTCATCAACATAGGACCATACGGTATCCATTGCAATTGCATGATCCGCACGAAATTTCAATAAGGTTTCCGTTTTAAATCGTTCGCCGGCTCTTCCCACACAAATACGAGCATTGGTTGTCTTTTTAAGTCGCTGACAATTCTCCATACTAACTGGCTTATCGACCAACACTTTTTCTTTTATTTCCGGTAAAGAGATATCTCGAACGAATTCTTCCATTTTTAATCATACCTTTCTGGTGCTCAAAGTATGAGCATATTTTTCGTTTATTGCAATCCATATTACACCATGAATATAGATGGATCTCCAGCTTTTTCGGTCAATTGACCATTTTTAAAGATACCCAATTCTTCCATACGTTGATCAAATTCTGCAATCGTTTTTTTGTGTCCGATTTTTCTCAAAGCTGCTGCATCATGATAACTCGTCGTCTGATACATGAGCATAACATCATCACCTCCCGGTATTCCCATAATATAATTGCAATCGGCCAAAGTCAGCATCATTGCTAAATTCTCTAAGTCGTTCTGATCTGCCTTCATATGGTTTGTATAACATACATCAACCCCCATCGACAGACCAGTAAGTTTTCCCATAAAATGATCTTCAAGTCCCGCCCGAATCATCTGACGCCCATCATAAAGATATTCCGGACCAATAAACCCAACTACTGTATTTACAAGAAAAGGATTATAGCGTTTTGCAAACGCATAACAGCGTGCCTCCATAACTAATTGATCGGCTCCATGATGTCCATCGGATGAAAGTTCAGACCCCTGACCTGTTTCAAAGTACATGAAATTAGGTCCCAATGAACTTTTCCGCTCTTTCATCATCGCATAAGCTTCATCCATGAGTTTAACATTGATGCCAAAAGCCCTGCTGGCAATTTCCGAACCCGCCAAACTTTGAAACATCAGATCCATTGGTGCTGCATTTTTTTCTAAAATTTTCATCTGCGTCGTGACGTGCGACAACACGCAGTTTTGTGTTGGGATTTTCCATTTATTCATGAAATTTTTAAACTCGGTTAGTACGGCAGCTACGCTGCCAATAGAGTCAACCGCTGGATTTAACCCAATGACTGCATCGCCCACACCATAACTTAGACCTTCCATTAGGGAAGCCATGATGCCAGATATATTATCCGTAGCATGATTTGGCTGTAAACGAGCCGATAAAGTTCCCGCTCGCCCAATGGTTGTATTACAGGTTGCTGTGACATGCATTTTAGCAGATGCACAAACAAGATCCATATTGCTCATAAGTTTTGCAACGCCTGCGATCATTTCTGCCGTAAGTCCGGGACGTATTGCCGCTATATCGGCTTCGTCAGCACTGAGTAAAAACTCACGAAACTCCCCTACGGTTAATGACTTTATTTTTTGAAAGACCTCTATATCCAGTGCGTCCTGATCTGCTCGGGTAACATCATCTATTTCATAGGGAACAACAGGATTTTTCCTCAGATTCTCCAACGTCATATCCGCCAAAACCACTTTTGCCGCAACGCGCTCAACTGTATTTTGTGCCGCAATACCTGCCAGCACATCACCAGATTTTTCTTCATTTGCTTTAGCCAGCACATCTTTCACATCGCGAAACGAATACACGTTTCCAAATAAGCTTGTTTTCAACTTCATTTTGCCGCCTGCCTCCTTGTGCTCTCAAACACATTCTATCTATCACCATTACAATTTTCAATTTTTAAACAACAACGTTTTAACTACCACGGGCACCACATTGGCCACAGACTTACCAATATCAATGTAATCACCCATTTCGGTCTTAATGCAATCTAAACAAATCACGCTTTTATTCCCAGCTAAACGTTGCAGGGTTTGCCCCAAAGCTTTCGCAAAGTCATGTTCAACGACTACAATAAATGGTTGTTCAGCCCCTTGTAAGCCAGCAATAATAGCTGTCGCCATTTCCTTAATTTGAAAATATGTGGGCGCCGCCGCTCCAGCAAAAGCAATCGCAATCATTTGCCCCGGAAACAAGCAGCGCTTATTTATAATTTCTTCTTGCATTGACTTGATATTTTTAATTTTTAATACAGGTAAATTTTTAAGCGGCACGATCGTATCATCAAATAGTACCGTACTTCCACTGATATGTAAGGAATAACTTCCTGCCCCTATAACCGTAGCACGTATTTTTTCTTTCGCCACGTGCAGCGTAAGCGGCATATTTTTCAAATGTTTCCGAATGGACCACCCCAGTAACGGTCCAATATCACCAAAGAGATTGACGTCTTCTAACGTTTTTATTTCATGTTCATTATAAATAAATTCTGCTACACCACCGGAAAACATCAGATTTTGCAGTTGCCAGCCTTGATGTAAATGTTCAATAAAAAGGTCTTTTGTTTCCTCATCCAATATTTCCCCTAAAGAGATTTGCAAAAACATCCTAGCGAAAGCATCTGTCAATTTGACCAATTCCAATAAATCTGCCCGTGCGCCAATTGCCAGTACTAAACCTAATGTTTGAATCAAGGCTTTAATTTTTTCTGATATATACGTGATCCGATGTTGTTCGTCCAAACAAATCAGTCGACCACCAATATCTAACGCAAAAGCATCGAGAACTTGTCCGCCAACAAATACCACAGCATTTGTTGTTCCACCACCGATATCAAAATTAATTATTTTTTCCGGCAACTGCTCTGACAACCCAGCTGCGCCAGCTCCATAGCCAGCTAAAACTGACTCTAAATCCGGTCCGGCTGTTGCTACGACAAAATCTCCAGCGAAATCAGACAGAACATTAAGTACATCCGCCGCATTCTCTTTACGAGCTGTTTCACCCGTAATAATAATTGCCCCTGTAACAATATCTTCTTTACGTATTCCCGCCATTTCATATTCGGCAAGAATGATTTGCTTCAACTGCTCGACATCAATTACCCCGATATTTTTCATAGGTGTAAAATAAATTTCACTTCGATAGATAATCGTTTTATCGGTGATTTTAACTTCGGGAATCGCTGTCAAAGCCAAGCTTTCAATTGCAATTCGGCTGAAAATCACTTGCGATGTTGTCGTTCCCAAATCAATTCCTACGCTCAAAATTTCCTGTCTCATATTAGATAAACCTCGTGTGTATGAATTTAGCAGATATGCCCACGTTATAGCACATCTGCCTTAACTCATTCTTATTTTCTATTTTTCGCCTCACAAATTATTGATCAAGCTCATCTAAAACGCCAAATTCTTCTTCAAATGGTCGAATATTTTTATTCCCCCAAATAAAATAATAAAGAATAGCCACTACATAAATGCCGAGTACATAAGGCAATACATCACTAGATGCAATCAATAAACTAACTAAGCAAAAGACAGCCATTAGTATACTAATGATTGGTACAATCGGATAATATACCCGAAATGGCCGTTTTAATTCTGGTTCTTTTTTACGCAGAACGAACAAACTCGTTAAACTGATAATGTACATAACAACCGAACCAAAAGCTGAAATCGTAATAACAACATCCGTAAGTCCTGTCAAAGCCGTTCCTAAACAAATTAAACCTGGTAAAATCAAGGACCACACTGGGGTATGATGTTTTTTATCTAACTTAGCCAAAAATTTTGGTAAATAACCCGTGCGTGCCATTGCATAAGTTTGACGTGAGTACCCTAAAATAATGCCATGCAGTGAAGCTACTAAACCAAATAAGCCAACACCACTCATAAGTAAAACAGGAAAAGATCCATCACCAAAAACCGCACTCAATGCAAGTGGCAAAGGGAAATCAACAGAATCAATCAAGTTCGTATCGGCAATTCCAGCAGTAAGGAATAAAGTTAAAAAAGCCATAACCATGAGGCTTCCCATCCCCGTTAAAAAACCTTTTGAAATGTCTTTTTGCGGATTTACCATTTCTTCAGCATTCATGGCTCCACCTTCAATTGCTAAATAAAACCATATGGCAAAAGGTACCGCTGCCATAACGCCTTGAAATCCATTTGGAAAATATGGTTCCACCATAACCCGAGAAAGTTCAAAATGAGGCAGCGCCAATATCCAATATATAACAAGTCCGACTAAAGCAATAATCGTTACGGTTAGTTCAAATGTCGCAGAAACTTTCATACCTAGATAATTTAAAAAGATAAAAAACAAAAATGCTGCAACGGTTGCTGCCATAACATCGATGCCCGGTACCATTGCATGAACATAACCACCTACAGCAAGGGCGATTGCTGGTGGTGCAAATACAAATTCAATCAGACAGCTGATGCCATTCATATAACCACCAAATTTCCCCAAAGCTCGCCGTGCATAGGCAGACGGACCACCGGCATGTGGAATCGCTGTAGCAAGTTCCGAATAAGATAAAATAAAGGTCACATAAAAAATTGTAACGGGAACCAGTGCCAGCGCTAATCCCATAACTCCACCTGCGGCAAAACCATAACTCCAGCCAAAATAATTACCAGAAATAACGAGACCAACGGTCAATGCCCATAAATGGATTGGTTTCAAAACTCTCGATAGACTTGCTTCTTCTGGGGTTGCCTCTAAAGCTACACTTTTACTAACTTCCATAAATATTTCCTCCCTTTTTGCAATAAAAAAGCCTGACAGACTGCATACTAAACTACAGTTACTGTCAGGCTTCATTGCCTTTAATTTTTTTAGATTATCCATGACTTTATTTTTCCGGTCACAACGTCCAATAGAATAAAAAAAACGCCCAAATAAAAGTCAGAAAACCTGACGATCTATTGGGCGTTATTGCCTATTATTCCATTGTAAAACCAAATATTTCTGATTTCATTCTTATCTTACATCATCCTATTTGTTTTTGCAAGTCATTTGCTGTAAAATTTTTTCCGCAAGAGCAGCCAATGTCATCTGCCGTTTCATGGCTTCCTGTGAAAGGCGGCGATGCGCCTCTTGCGCTGAAATCCCCAGACGATCTTGAATCAAAGATCGTGCCTTACTAATCGTTTTTTGCGCACATAAAGCTGCCTGCATTTTTTGCAATTCATTGCTCGTACAATCCATCTCAGCCCAACGCGCATAGGCAATCTGCACCGCGGCTAAAAGATTTTGTTCTGAAACAGGTTTGATAATATAACCATAAACATGAACTTTTTCGGCTCGTTGAATGAGTTTTGCCTGGCTATTTGCTGTCACCATAATAACGGGAATGTTTAGTTCATGCATCATTTGAGCTGTCTCTAAACCATTTAATTCGGGCATCATAATATCTAAAATGGCTAATTCTGGCTGCATTTGTTTAGCCTGTTCAATCGCTTTTTTCCCATTATCACATTCAGCACAAACAATATGTCCGGCTTCTTCTAAAGCCTCTTTCATATCCGCGCGAATCAAAATTTCATCTTCGGCCAATAAAATCGACAAGGTCTTCATACCGCTTTTGCCTCCTTATCCGTTGTTAGTTCACGTAAAGGGAAGAAAATGTTTGCCACAACAATTCCTTTTTCCTGCATCAGTTCAAATTTTCCGCCCATTTGTTCACATATCAAAAGCTTCACCAAATAAAGTCCTAATTTTTTCCGTTCTTTCTTTGTCTCTTTTTCTTTTATTTCGTCCCCATTGTTTTCAATACGAATCATAACCATACCTGAATCTTCGCTGATTGTAATATTTACTTCACCACTATGTACACAATTTTTCAAGCCATGTTTTACAGCATTAGATAAGAGTTCATTTAGGACCAAGGCAATGGGAACAGCCTGCTTCGCCTGAAGAAACACGGTCGACCCCAGCACGTTCGTTTTTACTTGTTGTTCTGGCAAAGTACCACTCTCGATGATTTTTTCCATAATATATCCGGCTAGTTCTTTTAAATTGACTACATCTTTTGCCTGATACGTAAAAACTTCATAAACTTTAGCAATCGATAAAATACGATTAATACATGCCAAAAATTCTTCCTTAACTTTTTCCTCTCCGGTTCGCCGCATTTGCATATACAACAAAGAAATTACATTTTGCAGAGTGTTTTTGACTCGATGATTAATTTCTTCAATAATGACAGACTGCATATCAATACGACGTTCTTTTTCACGAAGTTCCGTTACATCCTGAACGGACACAACACAGCCACTTAGAATTCCCTGAGAAATAAGTGAATAGGCACGAAAAATATAACTTGCTGATCCATATTGCATATTTTTTGTGTCCCACAAATCTTCCACCAGGGAAGTCAACGACTGGTAGCCTAAAAATTTCTGTAAATTTTTCTGCATAACATCGCCTTGCCACAAATTTCTTGCAATCACACTTCCCTGTCGATTTGCATACGTTATATTCCCCTCAGGATTTAAAACAAAAATACCGCCAACATTCCAGTCATCCCATCCACAGCCAGTTTTCGCTAACGACATCAATGTCTGACTTAAATGATCTGCTGTCTGTGTCAAAAACTCGACCTGTTTTTCCTGCTCTATTTTTGCCGAAATATCTTTTTCCATAATTAAAGCACCAATAATTTCCCCTTTGGCATTTTGAATTGGAACCACGGTCTGGGCAATGGGTACCCCCTCCTGACTCAGGCCACGCACATTTGTACTTTTTTCCCCGAATAAAGCTGCTCGATAAACCGCTGGTTCACATTCTGCGTAGGCAATTTCACCAACAACACTTTTTTTATATAAGGACGACAGTGTATCGGCATGAGCCCAGGCTAAAACAATACTAGCACTGCCTTCTTCTAACGGTGCATCAATAAAAATATCCGTATCATTCAGCGTTGCGATCATTAATAATTGCTTTCCCAAGGCTTCTAATTGGCAAATATCCGTGTCTAGCAGTGCCGTATATTCTAAACACAGCTTGCGTATCCTTGCCTGATCTTCCATTTCATCATCTCCAACACATAGAAAAAGCCCTATCATTCACAGTGATTTTCTGTAAATTATAGGGCTTCATTGCCTAACAAACTATAAAGTTAACTTTAGTGTACTATATTGATGAAAAACTGTCTATAAGAAACTAGTCTTTTTTATAATCCATTTTTTGTCATATCCATATTGTTTTATATTGTGTAAAGTTGTATACTATATATCAATATCCTTTTCAAAGAGACAAGCATTACATTACAATGGAGGTTATCACTATGAGTTATCATGTTATGTTTCCAAATTACACAGTCGGAGTCGATTCTTATACAAAAATACCTGAAATATGTCGTCCTTACGGTAAAAAAATCGCTATTATCGGTGGCAAAACCGCCTTACATAAGGTGCAAAATGAAATTAAAGCTGCCCTTACGGGATCAGGACTTGAAATACTGGATATCATTTGGTATGGTGGTGATTCAACACCCGAAAATGTCGAAATGCTTAAACAAAATTCGTCGATCCAAAATGCTGATATGCTTTTTGGTATTGGTGGTGGACGAGCGATTGATACCTGCAAAATGACCGCCCATGACTTGGAAAAACCATTTTTCACTTTTCCAACAATAGCCAGTACGTGTGCAGCCTGTACCGGTGTAGCAGTTCAATACTATCCAAACGGTGAATTTCGCGGTCTTTATTTATCTAATATTCCTGCTAAACATATTTTCATCTCAACAAAAATCATCGCCGAAGCACCAGACTTATATCTATGGGCTGGTATCGGTGATACATTAGCCAAGCATTATGAATCAACTTTTTCCTCTCGCGGCGATGAACTTGAACACTTCAATGCCCTTGGCATAAACATAAGCAGTTTAAGCGTTGATCCACTTGTAAAATATGGGAAAAAAGCCATGCGTGACTGCATAGCCAATACACCAAGTCCTGAACTTGAACAAACCGTTTTATCGATTATCATAAGTACAGGTCTGGTTTCGAATCTGGTAGATAATGATTATAATAGTTCATTGGCACACGCCGTCTACTATGGCGTAACCAGTTTAGGAAAAGCTGCAGAAAAACATCTACACGGTGAAATTGTATCCTATGGCGTGCTTGTGTTACTTACGCTTGATCAGCAAGCAAAAGAAAGAGATCGCATTTTTAACTTCAATAAAAGTATAGGATTACCAACAAAATTAGCCGATCTTGATATCCTTAAGCAAACAGATTTAGAAGCACTCATCCAAAAAGCCAGTGAAACAAATGATCTTGTTCATGTTCCCTATAAAATCACACAAGCCATGATTCGTGAAGCCATTCTTGAACTCGAAAAGTATAATAAAAGTATCGAAGCAGCGGCTTCTTAATCAATCTTAAATAGTTTTATGATAATTTATTGATTCTTAGAATATGCTAGACAAGGATTTCAAGTTCCTGTAATATAAACCATGAGATTATGTTTTGTACGAACAGGTGGTATTTTACAGATGATGACTTTAATCATTCTTTTTATTGTTGCATTTTTTGCTGGAATTCAAAATGCATTAGCTGGCGGTGGATCATTTCTTACCCTTCCAGCTTTGATGTTTACCGGACTTGATGCCCGTGCAGCCAATATTACATCCACCGTTGCACTTTTTCCCGGACAAATCACCACAGGATTTGCCGGACGCAAAAATGTTTCCGATTTACCGCAATTATCTTTTAAAGCTTTATTTATTATCAGTTTACTCGGTGGAATCATCGGTGCAATTTTATTATTGGCAACACCAATTTCTTTGTTCGAAGCACTTGTGCCGTGGCTCGTTTTATTTGCTACCCTGGTTTTTTTATGGGGCAGTTTTTTTCGTAAAATCGATGAAAATTCCAAGACATTAAGTCGCAATAAAACAATTCTTAGTCAAATTGTCATCTCAATTTACGGTGGTTATTTTGGCGGCGGCATTGGAATATTAATGTTAGCGGCCTTAACCATTGCTGGTTTGGCTGTACGAAAAGCTGGTGCCACAAAAAATGTATTAGCTGGTGTCATGAATGCTTCAGCTGTCTTTATTTTTTTATTCTCTAATGAGGTTGCGTGGACACAAGTCGCCGTTGCAGGGATTGCTGCAATTGCAGGCGGTCAAGTCGGAGCATTTGCCTTACAAAAGGTAAATGAAAAAGCCTTGCGAATTTGTATTATTACACTCGGCTTCTGCTTAACAATAGGTCTGTTCATGAAAACAAATAACTCGTTCTAATAAAATAAAAAATAATCGTCAACTCCTTTTAAGTTGAACGATTATTTTTTTGCTTTATCCGCTAAAATTCATATAAATTTTATTTTTCTAATTCATTTTTGCTGGTTTATTCCCATATTCAATAAGTTGGTTTCGCTATTTCAGTAGATAAAAGAGATGTATTACTATTTATTCAGTAAGCGACTTACGAATCACTTGCAGTTCCTCACGACGTTTAGCATCTGTTTCCGGATAACTCAGTTTCATTTTATTCAACGTATCCAGTATAATCGTTGAAATGATTAATCGGCTATTTTCCTTATCATCCGCTGGTACAATATACCACGGCGACTCCTTCGTACTCGTCGCCCCCAAGCACTCCTCATAGGCTTCCATATAATCATCCCAATATTGACGTTCTTCAATATCGTCACGAGTCAGTTTCCAATTTTTATCGGGATCATCAATTCGTTCTAAAAAACGTTTACGCTGCTCATCTTTAGAAAGATGCAGAAAAAATTTGATGACCCTCGTACCATTACAATGCAAATGCTTTTCCAGATTAACAATAGAGCGATAACGGTTCTTCCAAATATTTTTTTTATCCAAAGCTTCTTCAGGCAGATTCTCACCGGCGAGAATATCGGGGTGGACACGGACAATAAGCACCTCTTCATAATAAGAACGATTGAAAATGCCAATTCGCCCGCGTTCTGGTAGCTGGCAGGTGGTTCGCCAAAGAAAATCATGCCCCAGTTCTACCGCACTAGGGCTTTTGAAACTATATACCTGACAGCCCTGCGGATTTACACCCGACATCACATGTCGAATTGCACCATCTTTACCAGCAGTATCCATTCCTTGAAAAATCAGCAGCAAAGAATAGTGATGGTCTGACTCCAACAACCGCTGCCAATCGCTCAATTCATGGACATGATTTTCCAAAATATTCTGATACTCTTCTTTGGACTCAAAGCACGGTTTAACTTTAGTTGGCCATTTTTTTAATTTAATTTTCGCGTTTTTGGGAACACGAAAATCTTTAGAATCAATTTTCATCTTTATCCCCCACTAACTTTTATCTTTATTGCCATTCTACTATTATATCGTTTCATTTACAACAAGAGTATTTTAACAAAGAGCCATTCTTTTCTAACCGACTTAAAAATTTGCATAATCTGCAGCAGATTCGCTAAAATCCACTTGAACCACAACTATTTTTTTATGCTCAAAAAAGCTATAATCGATCTTACAGGAGTCAGCAATCTTCCTTGTTTAAAACACTTTATAATGAAGGAGTCGAATATATGATCGTAGTAAGTGCTTGTTTAGCAGGTGTGGAATGTAGATATAATAATACTTCACATACAATACCAAAAATAATTGAAATGGTTAAAACGGGTAAAGCTATACCCATTTGTCCAGAATTACTTGCCGGATTGCCAACACCTCGTCCCCCGGCAGAGCAACAAAAGGGAAGCATTCTTTCAGAAAATGGTACTGATCAAACTGCCGATTATTTATTGGGTTCAACAATAGCATTAAAAATCGCCTTGTTAATTCACTGTAAGAAAGCGATTTTGAAATCCAATTCACCTACCTGTGGCTGTGGTACTATTTATGACGGTACATTTTCTGGTCGTTTAATTACTGGAGATGGTCTTTTTACAAAATTGCTTAAAGAAAATGGCATTGAAGTTTGCACCGAAAAAACAGTTTAGTATACAGTAAGAATTCACAGTCATTGTGCTTATAAGTCTCCCCTGCAATATTCTCACCCTTTCTTGATTTAAAAGCTCAATTATTAACTACAGGAAATGGTTCTTCCATTGCAGATAAATGAACAGCTGTGCGAGCCATGACTTCCGTACCATAGGCTAAAGCATCTTCATCAATATCATACTTAGGGTGATGCTGCGGATAGATAATGCCTTTAGCATCATTTCCAACACCTACGAACATGAACGCGCCGGGAACTTTTTTAAGGTAATACGAAAAATCTTCCCCTCCCATACTTGGATTCACGGCAAAAACTTTATTCTCGCCAAGAGATTCTTTTATAGCTGACATCACGACATTCGTACAGCTTAGTTCATTGATAACCGGGGGGAATCCTAAAATTTTTTCTATTTTATAAGTTGCACCAGCTGCTTCGCAGATGCCTCTGGTAATAGTTTCAATACGTTCAAAAATCAGTTGTCGAATATTTTCTTCAAAAGAACGTACCGTTCCCTGCAAAATAGCTGTATCAGGAATAATATTAAATGTATCTCCACTATGCAAAGAACCAATCGACACAACCGCCTGTTCTAAAGGATCGACACCACGACTAACGATTGTATTTAAAGCCAACACGATTTGTGAGGCTGTAAGCAACGCATCCACTGTTTGATGAGGCATAGAAGCATGACCACCTCGTCCTTGAATCGCAATAGAAAATTCATCAGGGGAGGCCATGAATCGTCCAGACTTAATTCCGACGGTACCGATTGGAATAGGCTGCCACAAATGTGCACCAATAATGGCATCGACTCCATCTAAAGCACCTTCTTCAATCATACTAAGTGCACCACCAGGAAAACGTTCTTCTGTTGGTTGAAAAAGAAACCGGATCGTACCTGCTATATTCTCACGGTAGTCAGTTAGGACGTTTGCGACTCCGAGAAGCATCGAAATATGGCCATCATGTCCGCAAGCGTGGCAAGCACCACGATTAACCGATTGATATGATTTTCCACACTCATCTTGTAATTCTAAGGCATCAATATCGGCACGAATGGCAATGCGTTTTCCTCGTTTAGCACCAGTTAATTCAGCCATGACCCCTGTATTTGCAATGACTTTTGGCTTCAATCCTAAGGCAGTCAATTTTTCCATGATTTTTTTTTGCGTATTAAATTCTTTTTTACTTATTTCAGGATGAGTATGAAAATAACGCCGTAGATTAACGACTTCTTGCTGATGTTTTTTTACTAAATCGTGTAATAAATTCATAGTAGTAACCTCCGTACTTGAATAACAATATTTAATCTGGCGAATATACATGCTGCCCTATAACCGTCCAAGAAAATTTTCAGGTGCTAACTAATGTTCTGCTGTTGCACTTAGATGATAAACACTTCTTATAAATCTTGTGCCTTATCACTGACAAGATGTTTATCCGAACTACTTAATAAAGATATAGCAACATAAATAATAAAGTTGAAAAACAAAGCAACAAAACCAGCATTTAAATTCATCCCGCCTATAGCTAAAGGATCCATCTTGCCAAGAATTAGACCAAAAACAAGAATTTCACCTACAATAAGCCCTGCATAAGCGCCGAGACGAGTCGCTTTCCCCCAAAAAAGTCCTAAAACAATCATTGGAAAAAATTGTGTTACGCCAGAATAACCCGTTAAAAGTAAATTAACCAGCATATTAGGTAAAAAAATAGCTAAACTAAGTGCAATAGCGGTAAGCCCCAGCACCACAAATCTTGCCATACGGGCTTGTCCATAAGGAGTAAGTTCTTTTCCAAAAGTCCGTCCGTATACATTTCGGGTAAATAACATTGATGTCGAAAGCAGTAGATCCCCTGCTGGAACCATACAGGCCAAAGCTCCAGCACCACCAACTAAACCTAATACCCATGCCGGAAAAAGTTGTTGAACAATTACCATGAACGCCATATCTGGTGTTTTAAGCGGTTCGGCCAATATCAATAGAGCTGTAAACCCAACTAGCATGGGGAATAACAAACATATTTGATAAAGAGGAAGATAAACGGCATTATGTCGTAACACATCCGGATTTTTTGCACTAAAGCTATTCGTTGCAAAATGAGGCCACATATAAAAACCAAGACTTGTCACCACAAGCGTCGACATGACCCATGATACATCAAGATTTTTTGTTCCTCCTGGCAAGGATAGAAAACCAGGCTTAGCCGTATCCAGGGCTTCAAACATTCCTCCAACACTGCCAAAATAATGCGTAGGAAGATAAATTCCAAAGAATAAAATGGCAATAATCATAATAACATCTTTTACGACAGCTGTTGTTGCCACCCCTTTTAACCCACTAAAATAGACAAAAGCAGCAACCATCATAAAAGCAATAAGCATGGCTGGAACACGAGTAATTTGTCCATACGAACAGGTTTCAATAATTAAACCCAATCCTGTAAGTTGAAGTTGGAGATACGGCAACAAAAAAGCAATACCAATGACCGCTGTCAAAATACCTAATGTTTTACTGCCATATAAGTGTTCAATTAAATCGGGTTGTGTCATAAGATTATATTTACGCCCAATCGGCGACATACTTGGTAAAATATAATAACCAACTAAATAAGCCAATGCACCATAACCCAAAATATAAAAGGTTGGTCCACCTCGTGCATAAGCCCAACCACTGGCACCAAGAAAAGCAAACGCTGTATAAATTTCCCCAGCCAAAACAAACCAGTTGAGCCAACGTCCAAAATTCCTACCGCCGACAGCCCAATCCTCTAATTTCATACCACCTTTTGTATGATCTCTCATCCCTGGAATCATACCCAGAACGGTTACGCCAATAACAAATAAAAAAATAATGAGCAATGCTGCTGTTTGATCTGACATAATAGTATCACCTCTTTAGTCCTTTTTATTGAGCTATCGGGCTCTATTTTTTTTATTATCAATATAGTACAAACCATTAATACAGAGAAAACAAACAAAGATCCCCGCAATCATCCAAAAAGCAAAAAAAGGAATCCCGAAGACAAGTGGTTTTACTTGATTGACAAAAGGAACCATGCCAATCGTCCATATAAAAGGAATAGCTGTTAGAATTATTTTCACTAACATCATAATATCTCCTCCCTCGTGCAATTAAGTTTATCATTTCATACAAAAAAAGCCGCCAAGAGATGCAAAATCTCCACGGCAGCAGTGCCTTACTCTTTATATTGACAATTTGATTTGTGCTGAGGTGAGCATTATTGAATCGCATTCATGAAAATGCCCCTCTGATGGCGTTTCAAAATATTTTGGTCTTGATATTAGAAGCCATATCAAATTCCCATTTTTTATCCCTAAAAAAGAAAAGATCATAGCTGTTTTCGCAACCATGATCTCCCTTGATAAAGCTTTGATTTCAGTATACTACTATAGAATTCCGCAGTCAAGAAATACATTAAATTATAGATACAATCAAAAGTTTGACACGTCCCCTCCCTCTATTTATGTGCGCATCTTTGAAAGAATTCACACCATAATCGAGATATTGTATATTTGGGAAAACATATGTACATCCCACTAGAATCTACAGTATTCGATACATACGTAATGACGAGTTCGTTTTGGCTGAATCGCGATTGACCTTGAACTATCGAAAACCATGGTAAAAAATAAGCCGACTATATTATGTTTATGTAAAATTACGCTAAATTTACTAGAACTCTGTTGGACACAATGATAAAATGTCCTTGTAAACAAAATATGAGGAGGCCCACCATGAAGAGGCTCAATTATGTAAATGTGTTAGTAGTGTTAACAATGTTATTTTCTTTTGTTATGTTTGCCAGTCCGATCCGGGCTGCCGAGAATTCAAATATTGTCACTCTAAAAATTCTTAGCATTAATGATTTTCATGGCGCTTTGATTGAGAATGGCAAGAACCCTGGCGCTGCAAAAATGGCGCAATATTTAAAACGTATTATCGCTCAAGACCCGAATAATACGTTACTTTTGAGTGCTGGCGATATGTTCCAGGGCAGCGTCGATTCCAATCTGCTATATGGTAAAACTGTGGTTGAAGTCATGAATGCTCTTAATTTTGATGCTATGGCTATTGGTAATCATGAGTTTGACTGGGGTATCGATATCTTGAAAGCCAAGATTGCTCAATCAACCTTTCCGTATCTCGCAGCTAATATTATTGACAAGAAGACCGGCAAGTTGGCGGACTTTTCAACACCATATATCATCATTGAAAAAGCTGGTCTGAAAATCGGCATTATCGGTATCGCTACTCCGGAAACAGCCTTTAAGTCGAACCCTAGAGTAGTTGGTGCATATGACTTCGAAGACCCTGCCAAGATTGTCAATACCTTAGTTCCTGAACTTAAACAAAAAGGTGCTGAAGTGATTATCGTAGTCGGTCATTTGGGCGCAATTCAGAATAAAGATGGTCTAATTAGCAACGACTCAGCAACTTTAGCGATGAATACAAGAGGGATTGATGCCATCGTATCTGGGCATACGCATACAATTGTCGCTGGTAAGGTGAATAACATACCAATTGTCCAAGCAGATCACTTTGGTCGTTATGTTGGTAAAATTGAGCTTACCTATGACAAAAGTGCTAAGCAGGTAATTGTTTCAAATGTCAGTTCCATTCCACTAGAACCAGCAGAGCTGACTGCTGATTCTGAAGTCCAGTCGATCGTTGACAGCTCCAAAAGTGAAATTGATCCTATTAAAAATGTCGTGCTTGGTAAGACTGTTACTGATTTGAACCATGGCCATGAAAACGGAACTATAGAATCACCCTTGGGTCAATGGTGTACTGATGTTATGCGACAAACAGTTCATGCCGATATTGCCTTCGAGAATGGTGGTGGTCTCAGAGTCAGTATTCCATCTGGCAGCATTACCACGGGACTCTTATATGAAGTAATGCCATTTGACAATACTTTATATACGGTAGACCTGACTGGTGCGCAAGTAATGGAAGTTCTTAATCACGGTATCCTGAATGCCCAAATTGGTATGCTGCAGTTCTCTGGTATTAAAGTCAAAGCTGATCCTTCGAAGCCATTTGGTCAACAAATCGTGTCAGTTACTATGCTTGACGAAACTCCGCTTGATTTGAATAAAACTTATAAAGTCGTAACAAATGATTTCATGGCTGCAGGCGGTGATAAATATACTACATTTAAAGCTGGTAAAAACTTTGTTGACACAAATAAACCATTAAGAGATGTGTTTATCGAATTGATAAAAAAACTACAAATTATTGATTTCCAACCAGATGATAGATTCACTACCATCAAAGCTTCAGCCGCTCTAACACTGCCGATTGCGGCTTAACAATAAAGCAAAAATTCCTCCAAAAACCTTTAAGCTCGCATGAAATAAGGATAAATAGCATTTTTAACTAAAAAAGACCTACAAAAATTCACATCATGAATTTTGTAGGTCTTTTTCACGTATTATAAAAAGCAAGTACTTAGTTGATAAGTATATCCGCTCCATCGTATACGATACATTTTATATACACTAGTCTTCTGTATTTCTGATCAGCTGCCACCATTCAATTCGACAAATAAAACTTTTTACAGTTACTTTACCAAAATTCGATCTGAATTTTGGTATACTTTTTCTGTAAAATCCTGTCCAATTTCCAGAAGTTCAGGAACCGTATAACGCCCCTAATTGGCTGATAGTTATGTACACAACTCAGCATATTCTGGCAATAACGTTTTTTGATGATGTTCGTGAATACAGAAATTTGGAATCGCAATTTCTGCAGCCCTCACTTTTCATATCAATAAAGCCAGTAATATCAACTATCTGCTGACATTACTGACTTTTATTAAGAAAACATATATTTATTCCAACTAATGATAGTGCCAAGTGATGTTCACAAAAGTCATCAATCTCCGAGATATGGTCATCACCTTATTAAATCAAGCACGCTTTTTAACACAAATAAATCCGACGATAAAATTTCCGTCGGACCTATTTGCACATTATTTACTTTTATAAAGACCCTGCAGACACAATTATTATTTAATTGTGCTCAAGCCCCATTGATTAAACTGTGCCCAAAACCCTGAACACGTTGAATTTACATGGTGACCCACCGGGGAATCGAACCCCGAACCTACTGATTAAGAGTCAGTTGCTCTGCCAGTTGAGCTAGTGAGTCATACAAGATTCGCAAGTCGCTTAACTTACTTATCTATATTAACTCTTTTCAATTGCAAATGCAAGTGTTTTTTTAAGAAAGTCTCGTACAACTTCATATATCTTATGCGGTCTTTTTAGCAAGCATCCAACCGCTAAGTAAAACAATAGCCGTAATAAATGCTGGTAATCCATAAAGGAGTATTGGTGATATAGCCGTAATATAAGCGCCAATGATTTTATCATGTATAACCATTGTGCCGGCCGTCCAGCCCAAAATCCCCGAACCCAAATAAATTAACACTGGATATTTTTGCATAAGCGTACCGATCAGCTGACTGCCCCAAACCACAATTGGCACACTAATCAGCAATCCCATAAAGACCAATATAAAATTTCCATGGGCAGCACCAGCAATAGCTAAAACATTATCAATCCCCATAGCCGCATCCGCAACAATAATTGTCTTGATCGCACCCCAAAAGTCATGAGCCGACTCAACATTTGCACTTGAATCTTCATGTTTTAATAATTTTATCGCAATTGGAATCAAAACCAGACCACCCACTGCTTGTAAAAAAGGAATTGTTAAGATCCATACGGCTACGATTGTCATCAGCATACGAATACCAATGGCTCCCACTGTACCAATATAGATGGCTTTTTGCCGTAATTCATCTGGCAAAGACCTCGATGCTAGTGCAATAACAACGGCATTGTCACCTGCCAAAACCAAATCCAATATAATAATCGATCCTAATGCCATTAAAAATTGTACTGATAAAATCTCCATTTCAATCTCCCTTTAATTTTAATTTACTATACTATACTGATTCAAGCGCAACTCTATACGCTGCAGCAACAAAAAAAGACTCTTATTATAATGATTTTATGTACTAATCACTACATTAAAAGTCTCACTAATTAAATATTTACTATTTAACACTACTGCCAGCTGCATAAAACACAACATATTTGTTGACAGTAATTCTCTAGTTACTCCCTCTCAGGTCATACAACGATATTCAATTACCTATATAGTATACTACGTTATAAAAAGAGATGTCAAGTTAGTAAATAGCATGGCAACTGAAAACTGCAACTTAATCTATTATGTATACAGTAATAGACTGCCGGCCAAAATCGATAGCCTCTTCGTGTGTATCAAAGGCGATATCAATGCGATTCCCCTGAATGGAGGACCCAACATCCGCTGCTATGGCTTCACCATAGCCTGGGATATATAAATGTGTTCCTAAAGGAATCACATTAGGATCTACTGCAACCAATCCTTTTTTGACCAATTTCCCGGTAGCTGTACGATTTGAATTTCCTGGATCGTGTGCACTGTAAGCTGATGCTGACATATAAAGTGTCCGCTGTCCTCCTCTGTCGCTGTCTGGTACAGACCGAGTCAAATAGGAATAGGTAAGATCACCTACAACACCATCAACGATTAAGCCCTGGGTTGATTGAAAATTCTTGATAGCGGCTACTGTTGCTGAACCACAGACCCCGTCAACAGACCCTGGGGAATATCCCAATTCAACAAGTAAGTTCTGTACAATTTTAACATTTTCTCCCTGCATACCTGATTTCACAAGAAAAGCAGACGCAAAAACAACTGTATGCATCATAAAAACAAACATTCCGGCTGTAATCAATACACAAAATCTTTTCTTCAATAGCATCACCTCAAAAAAATATTTATATATTATTATACTATGGACAAAACGTTGCGTCAAAAAAACAGCATTTTCAGACAATTCAATCTTTTTATTTTAAAAAAGCCGCTCTCCCAAAAAAGAGAGCGACTTTACTCCAAAAAATTAAATCATATTTTTCTTATAAGCAACATACAAAGCTTTTAGCTCTTGTACTTTATCATACATTTCAACTTGGAGTCCAGAAGCTGTGGCATAATCGCCTTCATTTAATGAATTAATCAGTAAAGTAAACAAGGATTTTTCATCAATACTGTCTTTTGCTAAGTAACAGCGAATATTATTAATTTTATTCCAAGTATAAGAATCCTGATCCGTTACATAAGTAGAGTGAATTTCTTTACTGCCTCTTACAATGTCAAGATTTTCAGGGATGATACGGCTGATAATTTCTGTTTTCCAACGAAGCAAAGCCCCTGCTGAAAACGCATTGATAATCGTATCCGATAAAGCTCCGCCCGACGTAAGAACAGCACGTTTATCTGGATGATTTTCAATACTATTGATATTTTCCCATACAGTTGCAGGAGGCGCACCAAACAAACGATTACGTTCTTCTTCTGTATAATCTTCGAAAACATCTTCTTCACTACGATATGCTCTGTCTTTTTCAAGGTAGAAGCCTTCTTCACCAGCATTTTTGGAAAGTTCGGTTAAAAGTTCATCGGTAGTTTTTGTAATAGCAGCTCTAACACCATCAAGAATAACGGTATAAATAGCAGCTAAAACAATATACGTATTTGTATAAGGATTACAAGCTCTAAGTTCAAATCTTGTTGCATACGGATTATTCAAATCACGTACAAGACCTGCTAAGATTGTGCGGTTACGCGATGGAATTGCTGGTGTATGACCAAGAGATGTAACAATACATACAGGAGCTTCAAACCCAGGTTTTAAACGATTTAAAGAGTCATTCGTTGCCGAAACAAACGGATTAACTACTTCATAATTTTTAAGTAAACCCATGATTGCACCATAACCAACAGCACTCATGAAATCTTTATCCATTTTAGTTGGAGAGAACAAGTTTACAATTTTACCCGATTTCAATTTTGCTGCCATACCAATATGAGTATGTTCACCATTACCGGCAAGACCAATCATTGGTTTGGCTTTGAAATTCACTTCTAAACCGTTTTCTCTAAATATTTCTTTAACCAGAATACGAACTAAGAGTTCATTATCTGCTGCTTGCAAAGCATCCGCAAATCTCCAGTCAATTTCAATTTGTTCACAAACATGTGTCAAATTACCAGCTTCATCAATATGAGCTTTGATGCCGCCAACTTCTTTATGACCCATTTCTGTACCCAATCCATATTGATCCATTGTCAATACGCATTGTTCAAGTGCAGTACGAACAGCCCCACGAGTACGCTGCCAGTATTGTTCCTGCATAACCTGAGAAGCAGACATTTCAGCAATTTCAGCTTCAACAAGTGGAGTTTTTACCCAAAATTCAAGTTCGGTAGCTGATGTAAATAAGATATCTGCTATATCAGCACCATCAATATGTTCAAGACCAGAAACTTTTGGATGTTTTTTGAATAATTCTAAAAGTTCTTTTTTAACATGAACTAATGTTTCAGCAAGAACAGCACGTGAATCCACACGTTTGCCTTCATGAATCAAAAACGCTGGAATACGCAAAGTACCAACTGGTTTTTCTAATTCTTCATCATAATGTTCAACGTTATAATCAACAAACCAATTCACACTTGGGTCAATTGGCATATCTACTTTTGCATTGTTCAATACGGCAATACCTGTTAATACAACAGACGATCCATCTGTTTGAACAGCCGTACCCGCATAAAAATCATCGATATCTTTTAAGAATAAACTCATTGGAATTTTTTCATCTGTATCATTTCCGGCAAGATCAATACCCACTAATGAAACAAATTTAATTTCCGGATGCGTTTTAAGCAGCTCAAGTACGTCTTCTTTCTTGGAATCTGCAGGAATCACATACAATAAATCACTCATCTTTTGTACCACCTTTAAATTTTTTTAATATTATATGTAGAATTTTAATGACAACAAAATTTCAACGATAAAAAAACCATATGACTGCACTTTACTATACAAGTACAAATGCACACGCATAATAGAATATGCCCTATCATATGGCTCCATTGCCAATATTCTGGTATTTCTTACAGCCATATAATAACACATTTCCGCAATATTTGTCTAGGTCTTTTTCATGTATACAAAAATTTAAAGGCTATATTTTGCAAATTTATTCAACATTTGTTTTATTTTCATCTACATCATCTTCTTCTGTTTCGTCTATTTGAAAAACAGCGGCTGTTTCATTTTGTGGCAGCTCCTGAACATTTTTTAATTTACGTTCAATAGTTCTTGTTTTTCGGGCTGCCGTGTCAATCGAATTACTTGCTTCTTGTAATTTTTTATGAGTTTTATCTAACAAATCACCAAATTTGCCAAACTCTGTTTTTACCGCACTTAAAATCGACCAAACTTCCGAACTGCGTTTTTCGATTGCTAAAGTTCGAAATCCCATTTGCAAGCTATTGAGAAGTGCCGCCAGTGTTGTTGGTCCTGCCACAACGACATGATACGTTGTCATAATGTATTCGCAAAGACCTGGTCGACGTAAAACTTCCGCATATAGCCCTTCAATTGGTAAAAACAAGATACCAAAATCAGTCGTATATGGAACACTAATATATTTCGTATGGATATCCTTCGCTTCTGCTTTTATTCGAACCTCAAGTGCCTTCGCCGATTCTTCTGCTTCAACCACTGCTGCATTCTCCTGTGCAATCAAGAGTCTTTGATAATCTTCCTGCGGAAATTTCGCATCAATTGGCATCCATACCGGTGTACCTTTTTCGTCTCGCCCTGGAAGTTTTAAAGCAAATTCTACCCGTTCATTGCTATTGGGTACAGTAGCAATATTCGTTGCATATTGTTCCGGTATCAAAATTTGTTCCAGCAAATTACCCAGCTGGATTTCTCCCCAAATACCACGGGTCTTAACATTTGATAATACTTTTTTTAGATCGCCAACACCAATCGCCAGTGTTTGCATTTCGCCCAGTCCACGATGTACTTGTTCCAGTTTTTCACTCACCATACGAAAACTTTCTCCCAGTCGTTTTTCCAATGTATCATTTAATTTTTCATCAACCGTTTTTCGCATTTCTTCCAATTTCATTTGATTATCAAGACGCAACTGATTCAAATGACGTTCGACTGTTTCTCGCAGCTTTTCAAATTTAGTCTCATTGAGTTGCGTCAATTGTGACAATTGCTGTGAAAAACTGTCAAGCTGTTTTAACTGATTCGTACTATTTTCATAAATCCTCGTAATAACGGATTCATTAAACTGGTTCATAGTTTGTCCAAGTTCTTCGCGAAAGGATCTAATGTCCGCCTTGTTTTCAGCACGCGTTTCTTTCATTTCATCACGCAGCAAATGATTCATCTGTAAAAAAGTGTCTTGCAATGCAGTGAAATTCCGGTTCATATCTTTATTTTTATCTTGCGTTTTAACTAAATACAGTAAAATGCAAAACATTAGTATCAGCTGTAAAATAGCTAATACTATAAGAACAGTTTCCATTTCCAAATGACCTCCTCTTTATAATAAACATTTGTTCGTATCCTATTTCATAAAAAAAGCTCTCAACAGAGAGCCTTTTTTATTTCTCGAATGTTGCAATATGGTCAATAAGCAAATCAATCCAAGCATTCTCAAAACCTGCTTCAAGCATCAATTGTTCAACACTTGAGACTCTGCTTTGTTTTAAAAACATCTCAATCCGTATTTTTTCAATAGCACGCTGAATAAAGAAATCCTGCGGTATGGTATTTTTCTCAGGGAAAACAACCGTGTATTCATGATACAGTTCATCCGACATGGATTCGTAAATCGCCGTTGATCTAGCTGCATGAATAGACCATTTTTCCGGCATATCGACTAGTAGTTTTTCTGTATCCGCAATCATTTTTCCTATTTTGTTTTTATAAGAAATCAGACAGTTTTCCACTCCAATTGTATCATCCAAAATTGCCGCACATACTAAATCTTTAAGAGCACTATAACTCGATAGGTCATATTGTGTAATTTGTGAAGGTTTCATAAATGTATTTAGCCATTTTTTAAGTTGATTTTCCATACAAACCTTAGCCTCTACTAAAAGAAGTTCATCTTCTTTATGAATATCTTGGCATATATTATAAATTTTTTGTTTTGCATCGCCTGTTAAAAGGACCTTAGGTGCACACTGCTCACAATACCCTGTTTCTTGATAAATAAATTCTTTTTCCGCCTGTAAATCTTTTTCACTTAAAAACGGCAGGGCTTTTTTTTCATATACAGCCCGCTGCTTTTCAAAACGCTCTTTCGAAAAATACACAACACCAGCTTCGTGGTATTTGACTTCAACCTGCTTCGCACAAGCTAAACAAGTGTATATTTTTTTCGTTACATGAACGGCAACGTATTTTTCTTTCTTTGGCACAAAAAAACTATATGGTGCTGACTCCACAAATGCATAATTGAACACATTCAATAACTGATTTGTAATATTTTCTGGTTGTACTTGATTTTCCATGTCACACCCCTATTTACTTTCAGGTATTTTCCATAAAAAAAGCTCCTGATCGCTCATGAGCATTTTCCCAATAAACTTATTATAGACGAATCATTGGGCAAAATCAAATAAGGCTCCGCAAAAAACGAAACAGGTACAAACGTACAATCGCCACAGCTGTCATTTGACTTTTCTTTTTTACACGCGTAAGATAATGGCTAGATTGTATATTACAGAGTCTTAAAAATCATACATTCCAGTCTATATATCGAGGAGGTTATCACATGAGTACAGCCATTACGAGAGATGCCGCTTGGCAATTATTAAATGAATACAATCAAGATGCCTTTCATTTAAAACATGCTTTGATTGTCGAAGGAGTTATGCGTTATTTTGCGAAAGAATTAGGGTATGGCGATGAAGAAGATTTTTGGGGCATTGTAGGTTTACTTCACGATCTTGATTTTGAGCAATATCCAGACCAGCATTGTATAAAAGGACAGGAATTGATGCGAAAAAACAATATCGATGAACGGATGATTCACGCAACCGCCAGTCATGGCTATTCTATCACCGTGGATATTAAACCCGAACATATGATGGAAAAGATACTCTATGCCACGGATGAGTTAACCGGCTTAATCGGTGCCGCAGCTTTGATGCGACCATCAAAAAGTGTCAAAGACCTCGAATACAAATCTGTAAAAAAGAAGTATAAATCGACAGGTTTTGCGGCAGGCTGCTCACGTGAAGTAATTGAACGTGGTGCTGCAATGCTTGGCTGGAGTCTTGAAGAACTCATTACCAAAACAATTCTTGCCATGCGCTCTTGCGATGCCGTCGATTGATTTAAAATTAAAAGCAATGTATTTTTCGAATGAAAAAACATTGCTTTTTTGTTTCTATATATAAAATTATTGTATTATAAAACAAAAAGACACAACTGCTTGTGTCTTTAATTGGCAAATGGTGCCGAGGACCGGAATTGAACCGGTACGGTTGTTACCAACCGCGGGATTTTAAGTCCCGTGCGTCTGCCAGTTCCGCCACCCCGGCATATATTTTTTATGGAGGCGACACCCAGAATCGAACTGGGGATAAAGGTTTTGCAGACCTCTGCCTTACCGCTTGGCTATGTCGCCATAAAAATTAAATTGGAGCGGAAAACGAGATTCGGACTCGCGACCCCCGCCTTGGCAAGGCGATGCTCTACCGCTGAGCTATTTCCGCATGCATATCAATATTCAACTAATCAAAAAAAGACAACTTGCACTATATTATGGTGCCGAGGACCGGAATTGAACCGGTACGGTTGTTACCAACCGCGGGATTTTAAGTCCCGTGCGTCTGCCAGTTCCGCCACCCCGGCAATATATTCTTTTATGGAGGCGACACCCAGAATCGAACTGGGGATAAAGGTTTTGCAGACCTCTGCCTTACCGCTTGGCTATGTCGCCATAAAAGTTAAATTGGAGCGGAAAACGAGATTCGGACTCGCGACCCCCGCCTTGGCAAGGCGATGCTCTACCGCTGAGCTATTTCCGCATGGCGACCCGAAGGGGACTCGAACCCCTGACCTCCGCCGTGACAGGGCGGCATTCTAACCAACTAAACTACCGGGCCGTATTTTCCTTTAATAAAATCATTTTTCATTGCCGCTCATCTCAGCGACAAATACTATTATACCTACGCTTCCTAATCTTGTCAATACTTTTTTAAAGTATTCCAGCTTTTTCATATAATGCAAAAAAATGGTTTGTAGGTCCAACCCCTTTTCCTAACGGAAACCCATGTTGTATTGCCATTGTAACATACTTCTTAGCTTCAGCAACAGCATTATATACATCCATTCCTTTCGCCAAACCAGCAGCAATTGCGGACGAAAATGTACATCCTGTTCCATGTGTATGAATGGTCTGAATTCGTTTATTAGGAAAAAACTCCATCGTTTTTCCATCATAAAGTAAATCACAAGCATCCCCCTCTAAATGGCCACCTTTGATGACAACACACTCTGCCCCCATATCTTTTATCACTTTTGCCGCTTTTTGCATCGTCGGCTGATCAACAACTTCAAATCCTACCAGAGCAGTTGCTTCATGTAAATTCGGTGTAACAACAAAGGCCTTTGGTATAAGATCTGTAATCAATGTCTGTACAGCATTTTTCTGCAGTAAGTAACTCCCGCTTTTTGATATCATAACGGTATCTAATACAACCTTCGGAATGGTATAGGCTTCAATGCCGGCTGCTACTTCTTTAATAATTGCCGAGCTAGACAGCATCCCTATCTTTACCGCATTTACTTCAATATCATCATATACTGCATGGATTTGCGCCTTGATGATGTCTGTATCCATTTCTCGTATTGCTGTAACACCACATGTATTTTGTGCAGTAATGGCAGTAATGACACTCATGCCAAAGACTCCCAAAGCAGAAAATGTTTTTAAATCTGCTTGTATTCCTGCTCCGCCGCTTGAATCAGAACCGGCTATCGTCAATGCTGTTTTCATAATGTATATCCCCTTATTGATCTATTCTCAAACGAATTTCTTTTAATCTTTCCAAAAGATGCTCATCTAATTTTTCTTCTAGTTCAATTAATTCATGCGAATCAAAAGCATAATTCACTTCTGGTATTTTCCGTATCTTGGCTTCGCCAAAAAATTCATCCCGAAATACATTATAATAAATAATAAAATTGCTGTCAGTAGCAAAATCACAGTAATCAAATAAAATATAAGAACCATTGATTGTCTTTACCGGCTGATCTGGTTTAATAAAAAGCTTGAATCCTTCAATTGTCTCAGGAAGTTTAGCAACATAATCCCACTCTAATATTTTTTTTTCAAGTACAATACAACTGACTGTATTCGCATTAAATTTCGCCAGTGACTGCAATGTCGTTTCAAAACGCTCCAAGAGAATTTTCTCTAAACCCTCTCGTGTTGGTGATATATATTCTATATTACAAAATTCGGTCAATCCGATCAAGACACGCACTTTATACTCTTTTGTTTCTTCATGATAATACACAGTGATTTTTCGATGGATGGCTGCATTTTCATAACTATACAAATCATAGACATCACCATATACTTTCATTTCCAAGGTAAAGACAAAGCCAAACCACATTGGAGGCAAATCCTTCATATATTGCCAATCTTGAATTTCCGCCTCAATTTTTTCTTTTGTTTCTACTTTCACTTTTCTACCCCACTTCTACAACCCGTATATGTAAATATTCTTTTTAATTTGACAAAAACCTGCAAAAAAGTATATACTTTTCTCATTAACGATACTTATCTGTCCCTTTGTATTTTTATCTATTTATTTTACTACGAAATGTATCCAAGTATCGTGAATAAATCTTATTTTCCCAGATTTTATATATTTAAAATTTTTGTATCAAGGAGTGAACGGGCATGACCTTAAAAGAGATCCGTGTAAAAGCAAAATCACTGGGAGTCGTTTCGCGAAATCTAAGAAAAGCTGATTTAATCCATGAAATTCAAAAAGCAGAAAACAATATTCCTTGTTTTGGACTGTCAGACAATAACCATTGTGATCGAACCGACTGCCTATGGCTGCACGACTGCTTGAAAGTAAAATAACAAAAACACAACACAAGAAAAAGCCTCAATACGCGAAAATGTATTGAGGCTTTTTCTGTTAATGGATTATAGTCTGCTTATTTACCAGTACGACCACGTTTTGTCATCGGTACAGCCGCTGCACAAAGCGGACAGCTGGCGGCCGGATATGTTGTAACGTCAAGATATAATAGAGCTTGGTATGGTACTTCAGCGAAGTTTGCCGCCCCACCGCTTCGATCCACAAGCATCCCCACAGCCACAGGGATTGCTCCCTGCGCTTTTACAACATCAATCACTTCTTTAACCGATCCGCCTGTGGTTACAATATCTTCCACAATGAGGACTCGTTCACCTTTTTCCAGCTTAAAGCCACGGCGAAATGCCATTTTCCCATTTTCTCGTTCCGTAAAAATAGCCCTTGTTCCCAGAGCTTTCCCCACTTCATGTGCAAGTAAAATACCACCCGTTACCGGACCCACAACCGTTTGAATCTTTTGATCAGCAAATTTTTCAGCTAAAGCTGTACATAATTGTTCTGTATAAACAGGATGCTGCAAAACATTGAACTTTTCTACATACATAGGGCTGTGCAGCCCGGATGTTAATAAAAAATGTCCCTCCATGATTGCATTTGTTTTAATAAATAACTCTTTTACTTGTGCTTCTGTCATTTATCTCACCATCTCCATTTCTTTTATAATTGCCAAAGCTGCCGCATGCGGATCTTTAGCTGCCGTAATTGGTCTGCCAATAACCAAATGCGATGCACCATTTTTAAGAGCCTGCATCGGCACAGCAATGCGGCTCTGATCATTGGTTGCCACACCAGATGGACGAACGCCTGGTGTTACAATCATAAACTCCTCACCACAAGCCTGACGAATCGCTTGTGCTTCCTGCGGCGAAGCGACTACACCATCGAGTCCAGCTTGTTTTGTCAGTTTCGCTAAACGAACCACCTGTTCCTGGATATTTGTCTTTTGTCCAATCGCCGTCCAATCCGTTTGGTCGATACTAGTCAAAACCGTTACTGCTATCAATTTTGGACAAGGTATACCCGTCCGAGCTGTTTCTTGCCTTAATTGATCTATGGCTGTCTTCATCATCGTATAACTGCCCGATGCATGGACATTCAAGATTGAAACACCAAGCCGTGCCAAAGAACATAAGCCCCTGGCTGCTGTATTTGGAATATCATGCAATTTCAGATCAAGAAAAACTTCTTTGTTTTGTTGTTTCAGATATGTAATTACTTCTACACCAACACTATAAAACAATTCCATTCCAACTTTATAATAAGATACACAATCTCCTAAATTTTCAACTAAAGCTTGTACCTTATCCATTTCATGAAAGTCCAAGGCAACAATCAATCTTTCATCAGCCATATTCATCCTCCGCTCACGTTTTATTTCTATCATTCAAATAAACAGGTCAATTACATTTTAGCTGCCCCACCAATTGACTGATATGTTCTACATTTTTTTTCTCAAGATATTTAATAATCCCTTTCGCAACATCCTCGGCAGCAGATGGATTAACAAAGTTTGCTGTGCCGACAGCTACCGCACTAGCTCCTGCCAGGAAAAATTCAATAGCATCCTCTGCTTTCATAATCCCCCCCATACCTATAATAGGGATATGTACTGCCTGCGCTACCTGCCAAACCATCCGTAAGGCTATTGGTTTTACCGCCGGACCAGAAAGCCCTCCTGTCACATTGCCAAGAACTGGTTTCCAGCTATTAATATTAATGGCCATTCCCAGTAATGTATTGATCATTGAAATCACATCGGCACCGGCTTCTTCCACTGCTTTTGCCATAACTACAATATCTGTTACATTAGGAGACAGTTTTGCAATAACCGGCTTTTTTGTATTCTTTTTTGCTTCTTTTACAACCGCAGCAGCACTAAGAGGATCTGTCCCAAAAATAATCCCGCCTTCTTTGACGTTCGGACAGGAAATATTAAGTTCAATAGCCGCAATTTCTGGAATATCGAGCTTTTTGGCTAAAATACCATATTCTTCAACCGAACTACCTGATATATTAACGATAATCGGTGCATCATAGTGCGAAATGCGTGGCAAAATATCCGTTAAAAAATATTCTATACCAGGATTTTCCAACCCAATGCAGTTGAGCATGCCACTTGGCGTTTCTGCGATTCTAACCCCAGTATTACCACTACGTGGTTTTAGTGTCGTACCTTTAACCACAATAGCTCCGATTTGATTGAGATCGACAAATTCACTAAACTCTTCGCCAAAACCAAAGGTTCCCGAAGCTGTCATTACGGGAGTCTTCATCTTGATTCCAGCAATTTCGGTAGCGAGCCTCGAATTTTGTTTCATTAAAAAACCTCCTGTGCCCAAAATACAGGACCATCTTTGCAGACTTTTTTGCGTTTACTGCCATCCTTGCTTTCGCATGTACAAGATAAGCAGGCACCAAGACCGCAGGCCATGTGTTTTTCCAGCGAAACCTGGCAGGCAACACCATGGCTTTGTGCTATTTTGGCAACCCCTGCCATCATGATTTCAGGACCGCAAACAAAAATACGATCGTATTGTTTGGTTTTGAGTAGTTCCGGCAGTAAAGTAACGGTAAATCCTTTAACCCCGAGCGAACCATCATCGGTCGTGATAAATATTTCATTAACGAGCCCTTCATAACGTTTCTGCCAAAACAGTTCCGCTTTATTTCGTCCACCCATCAATATCGATGTTGTTGCAGGGCAAAGCCGCTGAGCCAAAAAGATCAGCGGCGCAATTCCCATACCCCCTCCAATAAGAAGGGGTCTTTTACATGTCAAATCAAACCCATGCCCTAAAGGGCCCAGGCAATTGACCTGATTTTCTGCTTTAAGATCTGCTATAGCAGCAGTACCTTTCCCAACAATACGATAGATTAAGCTCAAAGTACCTTTTGCTTCATCAACCGATGCAATACTGATTGGACGCCGTAAAAGAGGTTCACTTTTTATTACTTTCAGATGAACAAACTGTCCCGGCATCGCTTGCTTTGCAATGTCAGGGGCATAAACAATAAGTTCCTTTACGTCATCGGAAAGATGTTTATTTTCAAGTACTACTACATCCATAGCAATCTTAGGCAAGCGTATCCCCTCCACCAACATAGTCTTGAATGGCCAGCGAATAAATCAAACGGCGTTCCCGCATAAAGTTTAAGACGCGCAGCACTTCCCAGGCGGTATCCATCGAAGTCAGACAGGCAATTCCATGTTCTACTGTTGCACGACGAATCTGGAAGCCATCGCGTTCTGAACCTTTACCTTGCGTTAACGTGTTAATGACCATATTAATTTTACCTGTTTTAATCATTTGAATGATATCAATGCTTCTTTCATGTACTTTGCCAACAATATCGGCATCAATTCCGATGGACTGGATCGTCTGCGCGGTTCCTTGTGTTGCTACAAGATGAAAGCCAAGTTCTGCAAACGCTTTAGAAAGTTGTTTGACTTCTTCTTTATCTTTATCAGCGACTGTAAATAAGATCGTTCCCGCGACTGGAATATTCATACCAGCACCGATAATAGCTTTGTATAAAGCCCTGGCATAGTGATAATCAATTCCCATAACTTCGCCAGTTGATTTCATTTCAGGTCCGAGCGAAATATCTACATCCTGCATCTTAGCAAACGAAAAAACTGGTGCTTTAACCGCAACATATGGTTTCGGCGGCACAAGGCCCGATTTATAACCAAGTTCTTTGAGTGTAGCTCCCAGTGCAATCTGCGTAGCAAGATTGACCATTTTAATGTTAGTTACTTTACTTAAAAATGGTACCGTACGACTTGACCGTGGATTTACTTCGATTACATAAACATCATCATTCATAACAACATATTGGATATTGAGCAAGCCCTTAACATGCAGGCCAAGTGCCAGCCGTTTTGTATAGTCAATAATTGTGTAAATTACCTTTGCGGATAAAGTCTGCGGTGGATAAACTGCGATGCTATCACCCGAATGGACACCAGCTCGTTCGATATGCTCCATAATACCTGGTATAACAACATCTGTACCATCAGCGATACCATCTACTTCAACTTCAGTTCCTTGCATATAACGATCAACCAAGACCGGATGTTCTGGTGTTACCTTCACAGCACGCCCCATATAATCCCTAAGTTCTTCTTCGTTATAAACAATTTCCATAGCACGGCCGCCTAGTACATACGAAGGGCGAACAACTACAGGATAACCAATTCGATTCGCAGCTGTAATTGCAGCATCCGGAGTGGTTACACTGGCACCATTCGGGCGTGGAATTCCAGTTTGTTCCAGAAGTTCATCAAAGCGTTCCCGATCTTCCGCACGGTCAATATCATCAACCGATGTACCGAAAACTTTGACCCCTGCTTTTTGCAGAGAATCAGCAAGATTGATTGCCGTTTGACCACCAAACTGAACAATGACACCTTCCGGTTTTTCTTTATCAATAATATTTAATACGTCTTCGGTCGTAAGCGCTTCAAAATAAAGTCGATCCGAAATATCAAAATCCGTACTAACTGTTTCCGGATTGTTATTTACAATAATGGCTTCAATACCCAGTTCGCGAAGTGCCCATACGGAATGAACGGAACAATAATCGAATTCGACCCCTTGACCAATACGAATTGGTCCAGACCCCAGTACCAGTACTTTCCGTTTATCAGAGGTTAGAACTTCATCTTCTTGTGCCGAAAAAGTAGAGTAATAATATGGTGTAGCCGCTTCAAACTCGGCCGCACAAGTATCAACCATCTTATAGCAAGGAAGAATGTTCATTGTTTTGCGCGTAACCCGGATTTCATCCATTGTTTTGCCGGTAATTTCTGCAATAGAACGATCTGCCAGCCCGAGTTTTTTTGCTGCAAGCATCAAGTTTGGCGTAAGTTCACTTTCAACAATACGATTTTCCATATCCGTGATATGTTTGATTTTTGACAAGAACCATTCGTCGATCTTCGTCGCAGTATGAACTTCATCTACGGTCGCAATACCGCGGCGCAGAGCTTCCGCCACAACAAAAATTCGTTCATCATTGATGCGGTTTAAACTTTTAAGGACTTTTGCATCGTCCCATTCATCCATTTTTTCCATATGCAGACGGTTAACACCGATTTCAAGCGAACGAACTGCTTTTAAGATAGCACCTTCGAAATTTCGATCAATCGACATAACTTCGCCAGTTGCCTTCATCTGTGTACCTAATGTATGATCAGCAAAAATAAATTTATCAAATGGCCAGCGGGGGAATTTCACAACACAATAATCAAGCGCCGGTTCAAAGCAAGCTTTCGTTTTCTGCGTAACTGCATTCGTTATTTCATCGAGCGAATAACCGATAGCGATTTTTGCCGAAACCTTAGCAATCGGATAGCCAGTTGCTTTAGAAGCCAGGGCACTTGAGCGGCTTACCCGCGGATTTACTTCAATTACATAATATTGGTCGCTGTCTGGATCAAGTGCATATTGTGCATTGCAACCGCCGGCAATCCCGAGTTCACGGATAATACGCAAAGATGCGCTGCGAAGCATTTGATATTCATGATCACTTAACGTCTGTGAAGGAGCAACGACGATGCTGTCCCCCGTGTGGACGCCAACCGGATCGAAGTTTTCCATATTACATACTGTAATACAGTTATCATTCGAGTCACGCATAACTTCATATTCAATTTCTTTCCAACCTGCAACACTGCGTTCGATCAAAACTTGACCGATCATACTATACTTAATGCCACGAATAACAATGGCAATCAGTTCTTCCTCTGTATCGGCAATACCGCCGCCGCTGCCGCCCATTGTATAAGCCGGGCGCACAATAAGCGGATACCCGATTTCATTTGCAAATTGAACCGCCGCCGCAACATCTTCTACAATTGTACTTGCTGGAATTGGTTCGCCAAGTTTCTGCATCGTTTCTTTGAATAATTCACGATCTTCCGCTTTTTTGATTGCTTCTAAGGAGGTCCCCAAAAGTTCAACATTATACTTTTGCAAAATTCCCTGCTCCGAAAGTTTTACCGCTAAATTCAAGCCAGCCTGCCCGCCCAAAGTTGCCAGCAGTCCTTCCGGTTTTTCTTTGCTGATAATTTCTTCAAGAAATTCAACAGTAAGTGGTTCTATATATACACGATCTGCAATGTGTGTATCGGTCATAATTGTTGCCGGATTGCTATTGACCAGTACAACCTCAAGGCCTTCTTCTTTTAACGCGCGGCAGGCCTGTGTTCCTGCATAATCAAACTCAGCGGCCTGTCCAATAATAATTGGACCGGATCCGATTACCATAACTTTTTTTAGATATTCTTTTTTCGGCACTAATTATTCCCCCTTTGTGAGCATTGTCCAAAATTCGTCAAACAGATATAAATTATCATCCGGTCCCGGTGAAGCTTCTGGATGATATTGTATCGAAAAGATTGGCAGCTCTGTATGACGCATACCTTCTACGGTATCATCATTTACGGCAATATGTGTTACTTTCAGTGGTAATCCAGTCAACGATTTTTCAGCTACAGCATATCCATGATTCTGTGAGGAAATGTGCACTCTTCCTGTTGCCAGATTTTTAACTGGCTGGTTAGAACCACGATGACCAAATTTTAATTTATACGTATCGGCACCTAAGGCTAATGCTAAAAGTTGATGTCCTAAACAGATTCCGAATAAAGGTTTTTTACCAATCAAACCTTTGATGTTTTCAATGACCTGTGGTAAATCTTTAGGATCACCAGGACCATTTGATAAAAAAACGCCAGCTGGGTTGAGTTCCAAAATTGCTTGCGCTGTGGTATCCGCTGGAACAATAATCAAATTACAGCCTAACTTATGGAGTGAATTCAAGATATTTTGTTTAATACCAAAATCCATTACCACAACAGTCGGACCATCCGCATCCATCGTGTAGGTTTCTGGTGTTGTTACTTCTTGTACAACATCGATTTTGATCGGCATTGCCAGAAGTTTATCAATTTCAGATTGTGGTACATCGTCTGGAACAATCACCCCACGAAGTGTACCCGAAGAGCGAATTTTCCTCGTTACCGCTCGTGTATCGACATCAAACAGACAAGGTATTTTCTGCTGGATTAAGAATTCACGCAGACTCCCCTGCATTTTCCAGTTGCTGGCTTCTTCACACAATTCACCGATAATAAACCCATTGACAAAAGGTTTGCGTGATTGATTGAAAAGTTCAGCAACCCCATAATTGCCAATCATCGGATACGTCAACGTAACAATCTGACTGCAATATGATGGATCTGTCAAAATTTCCTGATAACCTGTCATACCTGTATTAAAAACAACCTCACCCGTTGCTTTTGCATCATTAAGAAGGCTGCCAGTAAAAACACTGCCATCTTCAAGTATTAATTTTCCTTTCAAAAAAGCACCTCCATACTCTATTAAATGAATTCTCAATCGATAATTTTGCCATCTTTCATAACAATCTTACCATCAACGATGGTCATAACTGCTTTTCCTTTTAATTGTCTGCCAACAAAGGGAGAATGTGTGCCGCGTGTATAAAACTTTTCAGCATCAACAGTCCAGTTCAGATTGGGATCAATGATGGTGACATCCGCTGCTGCGCCAACTTCAAGTACACCTGCGTTTAAATCAAAGGTTTGGGCTGGACCATACGTCATTTTTTCAATAATTTTAGGTAAATCCAGCTTTCCTTCATGATACAAATCGGTCAGCAAAATCCCCACTGCCGTTTCAAGTCCGGGAAATCCGCTTGGTGCATAATTGTATTCAACATCTTTTTCTTCATAGGCATGTGGTGAATGATCGGTTACAATCGCATCAATCGTTCCATCTTTAAGCCCCTCAAGCATTGCTGTCAAATGTTCTTTCGAACGAAGGGGGGGATTCACTTTTGTTGATGTATTGAATGCATTTACCAGATCATCTGTCATCGTAAGATGCTGCGGCGTTACTTCCGCTGTAACTTTCACCCCGCGTTTTTTCGCCTGGCGGACAATTTCCACTGCATTTTTCGAGCTAATATGTGCGATATGGATTTTTGCATCCGCATATTCGGCGAGTAAAATATCTCTGGCGACAGCAATATCTTCGGCTACAGTTGGACGTCCTTTCATTCCGAGCATCGCTGACCGATAGCCTTCATTCATAATACCATCTTCTACCAAAGTAGTTTCTTCCGCATGAGAAATAATTCGTTTATCAAACGTACGCAGATAATCCAGTCCATTTAGCAGGACTTTAGAGCTTTGTACGTAATGTCCATCATCTGAAAAAGCCACTGCCCCAGCTTGTGTCATATCCCCAACTTCAGCAAGTTCTGTACCTTTTTGATTTTTAGTCAAAGCTCCAATGATATCAATATGAACCACCGCTGCCTGCCGCGCTCTTTCTTTTAATCCATTCACTAAAATCGCATTATCAACAACCGGTTTTGTATTTGGCATACAAGCAATTCTCGTATATCCACCGGCAGCTGCCGCTTTTGATCCCGAAGAAAAATCTTCTTTTGCTTCCTGACCAGGTTCACGCAAATGTACATGCATATCAATCAAGCCCGGTGTAACAACCAAACCATCTGCTTCAATAATTGTGGCATCCTCTGGTTTTAAATCAACACCGATTTCTTTAATTTTTCCATTTTCTATTAAAACATCACCAATTTGATCAAAATTTTTACCTGGATTGATTATGCGTCCACCCTTAAGCATTAATTTCAAGATTTTTTCCTCCCATCAAAACTAAAGTCAACAAAGCCATACGGACTGCAACACCATTTTGCACTTGTTCCTGAATTGCCGAATGATCTGAATAAGCGACATCGGGTGAAATTTCAAGACCTTTATTCATCGGTCCCGGATGCAATACAAGTACATCGTCTTTCGCTCCAGCCAGCCGTTCACGATTCAAGCCAAAAATTCTTGCATATTCACGAGGTGATGGAAACAACCCTGATTTTTGTCTTTCGAGCTGGATACGAAGTACATTGATTACATCGGCCGCCTCAATTGCTTCCTCAATACGATCATGGACGAAAAGCCCTTTTTCTGTGGTTAAAAATCTCGGCAATAATGTTTTCGGTCCGGCAAGATGAACTTCCATTCCCATCTTACGCATTCCCCATATGTCAGAACGCGCTACCCGGCTATGTAAAATATCACCAAGGATGGCGACTTTCAAGCCTTTTAAGGTTTTTTTATGCTGAGCAATTGTAAATAAATTCAAAAGTCCTTGTGATGGATGCGCATGTGCTCCATCACCCGCATTGATAATGGCTGGTTTGACGACTTGATGTGCATATTCTGCAGCACCTTCTGATTTATGCCGCATTACAATCGCATCTACCCCCATGGCTTCAACGGTAAGCAAGGTATCGCGGAGACTTTCACCTTTTACGATACTACTTGTGCCAGCGGTGATATTAATGACATCGGCCCCCAAATATTTGCCGGCTAATTCAAAGGAACTTCTCGTTCTTGTACTCGGTTCATAAAATAAATTTACAATTGATTTCCCACGTAATGTAGGAACTTTTTTAATATCACGATTGATGATATTTTTCATTTCCTTTGCTGTTTCAAGCACCAACTGAATTTCATCTGCATTAAAATATTCTAAACCAAGAATACTTTTTCCACTTAAGGATACGTTGTTTTTACTCAAACCAATCACTCCTCTAATAAAAAATAAACTTCTTACCGGCGGCAAGAAGTTATATTGGTGCTGCAATTTTGGAAATTGCTTACCCTACACACTCCTTAGCCAACCTCTCTGGATCACTTAAAGGATCGTATCTGTCAATCATAAAGCTATAACTACTTTTTATTCACCGTATTGGTCTTACTTCACAGGAACTATAAATAATTATACCTTATTTGTGCATAAACTTTCAACCAAAATCTATTTTTTTGTATGAATATACAAAAAAAGCTTTCCCATATGAAGACATGAGAAAGCTAGCTAAGCTATACTAACATAAAAAAAGCTTTCCTTCTCAGCCTCACAGGACCGATACTTAAAGGCACTTACAAATATTATACTTTTATCATAATACCATGGTAAACAGCCATTGTCAATTCATTATCGATATAAGCTGCGATATTTCGTTTCATTTTTCAAAACACGCGTTACATACTCACGTGTTTCCTGATAAGGAATCTGATTAATATCCTTAAAATTCATATCCCAACCATACTTATCCATCCATTCATGAACATTCCCCCGCCCAGCATTGTAGGCAGCCAGCATCAGAACTTCATTCCCGCAAAATTCTTTTTGCAGAGAAGACAAGTACCATGTACCAAAACGAATATTTGTATCAGGATCATGTAATTTTTCAACCGAAAAAGACGGTTCATCAATTTGTTGTGCAATCCACTCTGCTGTTTCAGGCATTACCTGCATCAGACCAATCGCCCCTGTATCTGAATGCACTTCATCTTGAAATTTACTTTCACTCATAATAACACCAGCAACTAAATGTGTTTCTAAATTATGTGACTTTGCATATTGTGCAATCACATTTTGATAAGGATATGGATATACATATTTTTTTTGGAACCAATTCGATTGAACGCCAAGGTATATACAGATAAATAAAATCACACTGCTTATAAATAAAACACGGCGGCTTGAAATTTTAACCGCACGGCTTCTTGAACTACGACTCATCACATTATCCATTGCCTCCGTTCACCTCTTTCGAATCTGATTCCAGCGTTTTAATACCTGTTCTCTTGTCTTTGCCAAATCAAACATATTATCAATCACATAGTCTGCGCGCTTCACTTTTTCTATAAGCGGCATTTGTGAATCAATTCTTTTTTGAGCCTGCATGAGAGAAAGTCGATCTCTTTGCACCAGCCGTTTCAGCTGAGTAGCTGTATCTACCGAGACCACCCAAGTTTCATCTGCTAAGGTATCCCAGCCAGCTTCATATAAAAGTGGAATGTCCAAAACAACAATTTCTTTTTTTTCTGCATTCCAGACTTGAATTTTTTTTTCAATAGCCGCCCGAACAAACGGGTGAATAAGTTCTTCCAGCCATTTACGCTGAGCCGGATTCGAAAAAACCGTTGCTCCCAGAGCAGCCCGGTCTAACTGTCCGTTCTCCAGAATTGTCGACATACCAAAATGACTCACAATTTTTTGCCAAGCCAGCTGGTTTGGCATCACGACGTCGTGAGCTATCTTGTCTGCATCAATAATATGGGCCCCTGCCTGCGCCAAAATTTTAGAAACCGTACTTTTCCCGCTAGCAATACCTCCGGTTAAACCAATAACAAACATATTTAAAACTACGCCTCCTATTTTTGACACTGTGGACAAAAATGCGTGCCCCTGCCGCCCACTTCAATCTTCTGTATCAATGCATTACAATTATGGCAAGGTTTTCCGGTTCTTCCATAAACCAATAAGTGCTCTTGATGATGTCCTTTTTCACCATTTCCATCCCGATAATCACGAAAAGTCGTGCCGCCATCGCGAATACCATCGGTGATTACTTGGTTAATAGCCCCATATAAGGCTGTGATTTCCGCGCTCGTGAGACTAGCACCGATTCTTTCCGGATAAATCTTTGCCAGAGCCAAACATTCATCTGCATAAATGTTCCCCAGACCTCCAATATATTTCTGATTCAATAAAAACGATTTAATCTTACCACGGCTTTTCTCTAACAGACTTGTCAAGTAAACAATTGTAAATTCAGCCGACAAAGGTTCCGGCCCCATCGTCGAAAGACCGGATATACGCCATGCTTCCCCTGGTAAAAGCGCATAAACAGTTCCCAGTGTCCTAGTGTCTGCATACACCAGGATTGCCCCATTATCAAGTTGGAACACAATCCTGGTATACGGATCACCTGAGGTTCCACTATCAAGATACCGCAGCCGACCCGTCATGCGCAGATGGAACACGATTAAATTGCCATTATCAAGGGCAATAAGTAAATATTTACCCTGCCGCGTCATATCAACAATAGATCTCCCTATAACCCTAGACTGAAACCCTGTCAGGTTTGGCCACTTGATAAGACGTGGTAAATCGATTTTCGTATTGATAATCTGTCTGTTTTTTAATTTATCCACCAAACTCCGTCTGATGATTTCGACCTCCGGTAACTCTGGCATGTTGCAGCCCCCTATGATTTCTTCATTTTGCTCTTGCCCAATTTACCCCAACTTTAATATCAATGGTAAGCGGAACAATCAGCTTTACGGTATTTTGCATAGTGTTCTTTAATATAGAAGAAACAATTTCAATCTCTTCTTCAATAACCTCTAAAACAAGTTCATCGTGTACTTGCAATAAGATACGGCTCTTGAGATTTTTTTGTTTAAGCTCACGGTATGCTTCAATCATCGCTTTTTTGATAATATCTGCTGCCGTTCCTTGAATTGGCGTATTCATCGCCATTCGTTCCGCCAGCGTACGATGATTATAGTTTGAACTGTTGATATCCGGCAAATTTCTGCGTCTGCCAAATAATGTCGTTACATAACCATTTGTATGAGCCTCTTCGACAACTCGATCAATAAAATGTTTAACACCACTGCATTTATCAAAATAGCTTTCGATATAAAGGGCTGCCTCTTTGCGAGATATATGCAAATCACGTGATAAACCATAATCACTAATCCCATATACAATACCAAAATTGACGGCCTTTGCTTTATTTCTAATTTCCGGTGTCATTTCATCCATGGGTATACCAAAGACTTCCGAAGCTGTCCGCGTATGAATATCCTGATTATGGGTAAAAGCCTCCACAAAATTTTTGTCTTCAGACATATGCGCCAAAACACGAAGTTCAATTTGTGAATAATCCGCTGACATAAGATACTGATAACCGACTCCAGGTTCAAATAATTCCCGGATCTTTTTACCAGCTTCCGTCCGAACTGGTATGTTTTGCAGATTCGGATCTGAACTGCTAAGGCGCCCTGTAGCTGTAACCATTTGATTGAAACTCGTATGGATACGGTTTGTCTCTGGATCAATTAAAACTACCAAACCATCTAAATAGGTCGATTTTAGCTTTGTCCATGTACGATATTCGAGAACTTTTGCAACAATGGGATGCTGCGGCAAAAGTTCTTCAAGAACTTCCGCATTCGTTGAATAACCTGTCTTTGTTTTTTTTACCGCTGGCAATTGCAGCCGTTCAAATAACACCTCACCTAATTGTTTCGGTGAATTTACATTGAATTCCAGTCCTGCCAAAGCATGAATTTCTTTTAATAATTCATCAATCTGCACAGCAATTTCAGCAGACATCATTTCAAGATGGTTGCGATTTACACAAACTCCATTATGTTCCATTTCTGCCAAAACTCGCAACAAGGGAGCTTCAATTTTTTGATAAAGATCCATTAATTGGGCTTTTTCAAGTCCGTCTTGTAATGGAATATATAAATCACGAATACAAGAACCGGCCCAAACACCATGTTCAATAGCATCACATTGTTCAGGCTGGCTGAATTCATTAAGATATTTTTCCATCAAAGTAGAAATTTCATATTTCGTGTCGGCCGGTTCCAATAAATAAGCCGCCAGCATCGTATCAAAAATCATACCATCAATGACTTGCCCTGTATGGTATAAAGGTTTAAAATCATGCGTTATCTTTACAACATTTGGATTAGCCAGCAAGTCCATGATTAAATTCCAATTTCGCAGAGCCGCATCCACATAAACCATACCTGCTTCAAGGCATAAAACCATACCCCTCAACTCGATTTTTGGCATTTTCCCTATAAGGATTGGATAAAAAATCATTTTTTTTGTAGATTCCACTTCACTTGCAATGATTACAAGGTTTTCTGGGTCATCTATTTTTTCAAACGTCGGCAATAAATTTTCTACAACTGTACCAAAGCCCAAACCATCCACTTCGGGAAATAATTTTTCTATTTTTGCCGCAACACTTTTAAATTCATACCGCAAACAAAATTTTTTAAGTTTTGCAACATCCGGCGTAATCTTGTACTCGTCTTCATCAAAAGGAATATCCATATCTCGAATAATAGTTGCCAGCTTTTTCGAAAGAATCGCCAACTCTTTATTTTCAGTTAAACGTTCCTTTAATTTTTTACCAGCAACATCGTCAATATGATCTAAAACATTTTCCAAGGAACCATATTCCAAAAGCAACTTCAAGCCAGTTTTTTCACCAACCCCTGGAACTCCCGGAATATTATCGGAAGAATCTCCCATCAAACCCTTTAAATCAATCAATGCATTCGGTGATAAGCCATATTTCTCCATAATAGCTGCGTCATCAAAACTCTCCAGTTCTGAGATACCTTTTTTCGTCAACATTACCGTAAGGTTCGGTCCAACAAGCTGTAATGCATCACGATCTCCCGTCACGATAATGGATTCATGCCCAGTAGCTGCTGCCTTGCTAGCCAATGTCCCGATAATATCATCTGCTTCAAATCCAGCTTTTTCCACTAACTTTATACCAAATGCACCAGCCAAATCATGAATCAAAGGGATCTGTACCGAAAGTTCTGTAGGTGTAGGTTTTCGTGTACCTTTATATTCAGCAAACATTTCATTACGAAACGTTTTTTTCCCCTTATCAAAGGCAATCACCAATAAATCTGGTTTCAAATCATCAATCAATTTCGTTACCATGGTCGCAAAGCCATATACGGCGTTTGTGTATTCGCCATTCGCTGTTGTCAGCAACGGTAAAGCATAAAATGCTCTATACATAAGACTGCTTCCATCAATTATAATAAATCGTTTTTGCACACAATTCACTCCCAAAAATTCAACCTTATACGCAACACTCTAGTTTTTTATAAAATCAATTCCACTGTAACACAGCCGATTCATTCGTTTAAATATCGGTTAATTTTTTACTTGATCCATTTTTCCAAAATCAGGCATCATCGGTGTAGTGTGTGTAGGTTCATTAGCACGTTTCATGACAACATCGTTTTTTGAAACCGGTCTTGAAGTAACTGGTGGTGTTGGCAAAGCTGTATCTACACTTATCTTTCGATTCAAAAACAAAGTATCACTATCATGCCAATCAAGTTCTAAATGAAACAAACGATCAACATTTTTTGCATTCATATACAGAATATCTTTTTTCACATATCCTGGAACCGTTCCATAGGCAGTATTCAATGATCCACTCTCTTTATTCCAAGTCACAGCTACTTTCAATTGAGAAGCAATCGGTATCACCGGCAAATAAACCATACCGTTCTGTACGACACCAGCCACATTAAGCTTCTGCTCATTTACCATAATAGAAAAAGATTTTCCTACAAATGTAGCTTCACCATTTGCTGCCAACAGTTTATCTGATATTTTTTCATCACTGACAAAACGATCTACACCAAATTCAGCCAATTTTTTATTAACAGCTTGAATATCCAAAGGCTGTGAATGATATTCATCTGGATAAATATAAAAAGTCACGACTTTATCTGGATTTTTTTCAATGACTAAACGTTTATAAAGAATACTTACTGGCGTGCCAATCGGCACTAAATCATATAATTCTTCAACATCGGCTTCTCGCATCCGAATACAGCCACTCGAAACGTACCCGCCAATTGAATTGGGCTGATTCGTTCCATGAATCCCATAATTCCCCTCAATCTGCATCCACCGATAACCTAAAGGATTATCTGGGCCTGATTCAATCTTCACAACCTCTTCTCCCGGCTTAATCCAGGTCGGATTGATTTCCTTTGAAAGAATTTGATACTCCCCCACTGGTGTCGGTGCATCAAATCGTCCAATTCCAACCGCATACATACGAACCGCCTTTCCATCCGAAAACAAGGTCAGTAATCGACTTGGTATATTAATCATAATTTTCATTTTATGTGTTTGCTGCAATCCCGTCAGTTCAGCTGCCTCAGCAGTTGAACTAAGTGAGTTACAAAACAAAATAGAACATAAAACAAAAAACACATATTTTAACATAAAAACATCTCTTTCCCCCACAGAATCTATCTAAAAAAAACATAAGTGTCACCGTAATATCCACATAACAGTAAGCACTAAAAAAAGCCTCCCGAGGAAACCCCTGGAAGGCTTGAATGTACTGGTGCCGAAGGCCGGACTCGAACCGGCACGTTTGGGAAAACGCTTGATTTTGAGTCAAGTGCGTCTGCCAATTCCGCCACTTCGGCATATTAAAGTTAAAACAGTATAGAACTATTGAATGGTGCCGAAGGCCGGACTCGAACCGGCACGATTGGGAAATCGCTTGATTTTGAGTCAAGTGCGTCTGCCAATTCCGCCACTTCGGCATGTTCCTATTCATTATTCTGCAAAGCAATTAATGCCATACCGAACATGTAATATAATACCATTTTAATTTCAGGTTGTCAACACATTATAAAAATAATTTTAAATCCAGGTTTTACATAAAATTATTCTATTATTTTTGTATAGCAGGCTACCACTATATAGGCAGTCACAACGAATCTTCCTCAATTATTATAACACAGCCAGCACTTCTCCTGCAATTTACAGCCTATTTTTCCTATAGTACCTATGACTTATTTATTGCAGAAAAACGGTACTTCGAGAAACTACAGCTACAACATAGAACGAAATAACCGTCCTACTCGGTCAAAACAAAAGCCGTACCCTTAAAGTACGACTTTTGCAAGATTTCTAAAACCCCGTGGACAGACATAACTCTGCATTTTTTAATTCACGATTATAAATTTTACTCTTTTCTACGTTTAATGAATTTATAAATACCATATGCTATAAAGCATAAAAGAATTGGCACAAAAAACATATTTACTAACTTTCCACCAGTATGCCATGCAATACCATGTAAAAATGTATTAAATAACGCATCCATATTCATTCTATCACCACCTTGCAGTATATCAACTGGCTTTATTTTCCAGTAAACACATGTTCTAATAATACTGCATCTCAAGCTTAGAATCAATACTTTTTAACTAAAAAGAACTACAAAGAAAAATCAGTCAAAAATATTTTTAGATAATCGATAAGAAAAATATAATAAAATACCACCAAAAAAACCATCTAGAACCTTATGGCCTCTTTGATACAATGATCGAAAAAATTTTGACGAAATCATTAAGGAAAGAAATATAAACCACCCCGTAACTGCCATCACAACTTCTAATCCATAAGCCCACTCAATCCATTTTGGTGTATCCACTGAAAAAAATTGTGAAAATACACTAAGGAAAAACAAAAATGCCTTTGGATTAAATACATTACATATAAATCCGTTTTTAAAGCCTTGCCAAAAGCTCTTTCCATTTCCTGACTCCAATTGTGCTTCTAGTGTAAACTTCTCTTTTTTAAATAGAGAAAGTAACGCCTGTACACCTAAATACGCCAAATAAGCAGCTCCAATTATTTGTATTGTTTTGAAAACATATATATACGTCTGTATGATAACAGCTAAACCTAAAACCGTGTATGTTGCATGGATCATAAGTGCTGCACCTATACCCAGTGCCGATGCAATCCCTATTTTTTTCCCAAACCCTAAACTGTTTTTCATTACAATAAAAAAGTCAGGTCCCGGAGACATTCCCGCTAAAATACCAATTACAAAAATTTCTAAAAACATACATTTCAACTCCCTATAAAATTCAAGTACACGAACTAAAACCTAAATATGATTATCCCATACAAAAATCATTATGTAAACATTACACCAACTACAATAAAAAATACTCACCAAATCGGTGAGCATTTTTCGATGTATTAATAAGGGAGATGTTGATGAAGAGGTATACATATAGAATAACATATATGATAACGAAAATCAATATCATTTTATATAACGTAACAAATATTTTCTATATTAAGTTGCATTATATATAGATTTCTATACCAAGCTATTTCTTAAGTTGAAACGGTACTGTAATAATGGCAATACGCGGATCGTGAATCAGCTCTCCCCGCATAAAATAGCTGGTCTGATTATGCAAAATATTCATCCATTTTTTATTCACAATTACTTCAGGTAAAACAATTGTAATGATATCATCTTTTTTAGCAGCGTATTCTTGTGATGCAATAAACGCCAACAGGGGTTTAACAGAATCTCTATAAGGAGATGCATAAATAACCAAAGGGATTCCAAACTGAAAATCTTCCCACATGGCACGCAGTTCTTTGGCAAATTGTTCATTCATCGCTACATGAAAAGCAATAATATTTTGATTTTTTGAAATTTCTTTCGCGTAAAGCAACGCTTTGAGGGAGGCCCTATTAATTGATGCCACGGGGACAATCACATGATTAATTTCCCTTTCACGCCAAGACATTGCATTGGCAACTTCTGGCAATGGCAGGCGCAGTTGTTCAGCCACAACATTATAATGGGATTTAATTTGCAGCATCCCATAAATAAAGATAGGAACTAAAATACAGACAATCCACGCACCTGTCATAAATTTAGTTACACCCAATATAATCATCGTAATAAAAGTCACCATAGCGCCGAGCCCATTAATGAAGGCTTTGTATCGCCACCCCGGCGTTTTATTTTTGACCCAGCGCAGCCACATTCCAGACTGTGACAGAGTAAACGAAGCAAACACCCCAACTGCATATAATGGTAATAGTAAATGCGTTTCACCATTGAAAACAACGACCAAAATACCCGCTGCCAAGGCAAGGAAATCAATACCATTTGAATAATTAAGCCGTCCGCCCCGTTGGGCAAATTGACGTGGTACATATGAATCTTTAGCCAGTAACGACAAGAGTAAGGGAAAATCATTGAAGGCTGTATTCGCCGCCATAATAAGAATCAGTGCCGTCGTAAACTGCATAAAATAATAAAATACGCCATTCCCAAAAACCTGCATAGCAATTTGTGCAATAACCGTCTGATCCGGATTGGGCACCGCATGATACAAAGTTGCCAAATAAGAGGTTCCACTAAAAATAGCCAAAACAACCAATGCCAATAAAACCAAAACGAATTTCGCGTTTTTTTGCGATGGCTCACGAAAATTAGGAATCCCGTTACTTACAGCTTCCACACCAGTCAAAGCTGTACAGCCAGCGGCAAAAGCACGTAAAATTAAAAAAATGGTAAGATCTCCAGTAACTTCCGGCATTTGCACCAGATCAACTGGCACAAAGCCCAGTACTTTCACTTTGAAGACACCATAAACAATCATAATAAGTATAGATATTATAAATGTATAAGTCGGAACACCAAACATTTTCGATGAATCTTTAAGGCCCCGCAAATTACCAATCGTTAAAATGAAAATAAAAAACAACGTCATTAAAATTTTGTGCGGCAGCAAACTCGGCAGAGCCGAAGTAATCGCAGCCGTACCGGCACAAGCGCTAACGGCAACTGTCAAAACATAATCAATCGACAACGTAGCCGCAGCAGTCAACCCCGGAATAACGCCTAAATTATCATGAGCTACAATATAAGAGCCACCGCCACAAGGATATGCATCAATCGTTTGGCGATAGGAAAAAACTAAAATACATAATAGTGCCACAATTGCTAAAGATACATAAAACATTTGCGCATAAGCCGCTAGCGCGACGATAGGTACCAAAACATAAAGAATTTCTTCGCCCGCATAAGCAACCGAAGAAATTGCATCACTGGCAAGAATGGGTAGTCCCCAAAACACATTAAACTTTTGCTCTCCCAGCTGTTTACTGCGTAACGACTTTCCCAAAACAAATTTCTTTATTTTATTAAACATGCTTTCAGCTCCTTGCTTCATCCGTTATGAATACGAGCGCGGCCCGCCAGTTTCACAAATAGTAATTTTCACTTTCCATTACTCCATCATAACACAGATCAAGCAAAGGGTATCATCGCAAATAGAAAGTCAGCACTTTGCTTTTTACCAGCAAGCACCCGTTTTATGCCCTGTCGTACTACCGAAACTTAATTCACAAAATAAATGAGCAAAAAAATATCGATGTCAACAAAATGTCAACATCGATATTCGCCATAATTATTAACCCATATTAAAGAAAAGGATTTACAACTTATTTCGTTCTATTCATTTACTTCTGAAAAATAAATTACAGTTACAGTATCATCCATGGTAATTCTTTTTTTATAAATACGTTCAAAATCAGCAATGAGCTCTTCTCGTGAATTAATTTCCGGATTTTGATGGCCTAAATCATTCGATGTTAAATCAGCCATTGTTTTGACCTGCGTTTTATCAATAAAAGCTGTAAACAACTTATGTTTTGTTTCCAATTTTGCACCAGTTGTAATCCACACAATGGAACTTTCCGGATAATGTTTACGAACATCACCGAGTCGAACCGTACAATTTTTTTGACGGGCAATTAATAATTTTTCATGTTTTTGCGCTTGGAAATTCAATGACATCATAGCAAATCTCTCCCTTGTATCTATCTTTTTACCACATAAATATTTATGATTACTTACTTATAGTATCATATTTAACCAGCCTTATAAAGCAAAACTTGTGTAATCTTGTATAATCCGAGGTACACTATATCCTTTTTTATAAAATTCAAACTTTACAAATCAACCAAATACCGCTATGATACAAGTGAATCTGATTTTTGGGGCAGGTAAACATGGCATCTATTTCAATCAAACAGCATATCTATCAATATACACTACAACGACAAGTCCGCAAGACACTGCAATTACAGCTTACAGCAATTGATACGCTATCCATTAAAGCACCAAAAAGCATAAACTTGGATGTAATTCTTGCATTTATTCAACAAAAAGCAGATTGGATTCAACAAAAAAATAATATATTACAAAAGCAACCACTTACAGAAGCCTCACCTCTTAACGATTTAAAAGATGGTTCTATCTTGTTATTTAAAGGAAATGAAACCATCTTACGTGTAAAATCAACCTATTGTAAGCCTGCCATTACCTTAGCAGCGCAAGAATTATGTGTCAATTTATATGCACCACGACCACAAGATTTACGAGCTTGTCTAAAAACTTGGTTTATCCTGCAAGCGAAAAAAATTCTATTGCAAAAAACCCAGTTTTGGTGCCAAAGACTCAATACAAATGTTGGGAAAATTACCATTAGAGAACAAAAAACCCGTTGGGGAAGTTGTTCTTCTTTGGGCAATATCAATTATAATTGGCGTATCATTATGGCTCCAGAGAAAACGATTGATTATTTAGTGATTCACGAAGTATCCCACCGTCACTATATGAACCATTCGAAAGAATTTTGGCATTTAGTCCAAAGCCATCAGCCAGATTACGCAAAGCACAAATTGTGGTTAAAACAGCACAGCCACGAAATATTTCAAATTATATAAAAGGAGATTTATTATGAAAAAAATTACATTTTTAATGTTTATATGCACATTGTTATGGCTGCCACTTAGTACTGTTCAGGCAGAAAGCGTTGAAAACACCGCCATCCACACCATTTCCGTACAGGGAAATTCCTCTCTTACCGCAACTCCAGATCAAGCTGACATTTCGATTGGTATAACGACTACAGCAGCAACGGCAAATATTGCCGCACAAGAAAATGCTGTAATTGCCAATGATATTCAAACAAATTTAGCTGCACTCGGCATCGCCAAAGATAAAATTCATACAAAAAATTATACATTTTATCCCACTTATAACAATAATACTACGACCGATCATGCAAATGAGATTACAGGGTACGCAGCGGATAATACAGTATCCGTAACCCTCGACGATATTGCTATGCTCAGTGATGTAATCGACTCTAGTATCAAAAGTGGTGCTAACAAGGTCAATTCTATCAATTTCACGATGAAAAATCCAAAAGATATGCAGCAAAAAGCTCTGCAAGCCGCAATAAAAGATGCTCGTGAAAAAGCAGACAGTATTGCTAAAGCACTTGGCAAACATGTAACGAACGTGGTCAGTGTCAGTGAAAACAATTCTTATATAGAATCGCGTAATTTCGCCAGTTTCTCCCTACGAAAGAGTGATGGACTATCTACACCAATTGAACCAGATGAAATCCATATTAATTCTACTGTACAAGTTCAATTTATAATGGATTAATTACCTAAATCAAAAACAGTCCAATATCAAGTATACTTGATATTGGACTGTTTTTATTCGAAACTATTTAAAACCAATTTCGCCCACGGCGACGTCCACCCCAAAGTCCATCTTTGCCAAACAGAATCCAGGCGATGGCCAATAATATAATCAAATTGCCAAGGTCTCCTCGTAAAACCCCCACTTCAACTAAAATTGAAATCAACGTAATTCCACTCAGAAAAAGCATAATCCTTTTTAAATCTACATATCCATAACGACGTAAAAGCTGATAAATATACCATAAAACCCCGATATCTACCAAAACCCCGAGAACAACAGCAATTGGGCCTCCTACGGTCATCTGAAGAATCAGTTTAATTATGCCGCTTACAACAAAAATGGCCAGCAATCGTATAACCATTGGCTGCATATAAAATCCCCCTTTATGTTTTTCATATTTTATTCTACCATTTTACCAGCTTGTTTGGCTATAGCCGCTCTAATTTGTCGCAATAAATTTCAAAATCATCATTTATTCGGATCTGTGCATTTACTTATTCATAGTCAGCTTTTATAATAGAGTTTATATGTTATATAGAGGAGCTTATATATTTATGAAAAAAAATCGTATTTTAGCCATCGAATATATTCGTGGCATTTCTATGCTTGGTGTCATCGGTATACATACCGGTTCACAATATCTCAGCAATCCCACGAGTAATATTCATCTGATTGCTATATTTGAAATTCTGACACGTTTCAGTGTGCCAATTTTCTTTTTTATTTCAGCTTTTGGCTTATTTTATAATATCGATCTAACGGAAAAATTTAGTTATAAAAACTTTATGACAAAACGTTTCAAAACGGTCTTGATTCCTTATGTCGTATGGTCTTTTCTCTACATTGCCCATTATACATTTTTATATCATGATACGTCCTTGCTATCAATTCCAATTTTGATAAAGTTTTTATTTTTTGGTTTTGCATCATACCAATTATATTTTCTAGTAATTTTACTTTGGTTTTATGCACTTATGCCCGTGTGGATCTATATGATTCGACACATGAGTGCTGTTCGATTGCTGATGCTGCTTCTATTTCAGCTTGCCTTTGACTATTATTCCAGTTTTATTATGAATCCATATAGCATTGAAAACCCTGTTATCAAAGCTCTTTTTGAATATCGCTTAAATTACTGGGTACTGCATTACATATTTATTTTTCTCTTTGGTGGATATCTGGCGATCCATTACAATAAATTTGAAATTTATATGAGTCGACACTATAATTCGATTTGTTCTTTTTTTATTGCAAGTTTATCTTCTTTAGTCATTTATTATTACTATTTAATTTACGAACGATCTTATTCGTTGGAAGCTGCAATCAATACAGCCCATCAGCTATGCCCAGCCGGTATTTTTTATACGATTGGTGCCTCACTTTTCTTTTTCACCCTATTTTCCAATACAAAATTTCCAGTTTTTGTTCATTCCATACTATCGATTCTTGGCAAGCATTCCTATTTTGCCTACTTATTTCATCCATTTGCCATTACCTATTTAGCTATGTTTCTTACCTGGCAAGGAAAAATCATGACTGCTCCCGTTGCCATTTTGTTTTATTTTCTAGTTACGATACTTAGTATTGCCGCAGCCGCTTTATTTAGAAAAATCGGCACATTTTATCCAATAATTAATAGTCTATTAATTGGCATCTATCCTAAAAATAAATAAGCAATAAAAACGGTCTCCATTTCGGAGACCGTTTTTATTGCTTAAATCAATGATTCGCTGAACCTTGACAAACAATAGCCTGTGCTTCATCGACTTCTGATTCCAGAACTTGTATCTCAAACATACCTTCACCGGTTGTTGCGGCAATACCAACCGGACGAATATTGGTTAAAATTTCCTCATTACTCAACAAGGTTTTTAAATGATCTGCCTGCTTTCTGTTATTTGCAATATATATAGACGTCCACATGCACATTTCCTCCAAAAAACATTCTTTATCGACTTCATAAGAAAACATTCCAAGTCCTCACAAAGTATCCAGATAGCATTTTTAGATTTAGCATCCCTCCATTCAATAAAAGTTATATTTTTATATGTTTTTCTCCATAAAAAGATTCATTCCTGCCTGTATTACAGAATTTATCAAGCATTTTACATCATTTAGTTGAACTTATGTAAAATGCACAGCACCTTTCCCCAGCAGATTTTCGATTTTCCCTAGAAATTGCTCCGATGGTTTAACCCAAAATCCGGGTTCTGTTTTGATAACCTTGCGGCTGTCAATCAAATGTAAAAAAACAATATGATCGCCGTGGTATTCATGGAACACATTTTTCAATTCCTCAAAAACCTCAGCCTGTTCTTGATCCTTACGAAGTTTTATCCGTACTTCCGGCTGATAATCAGCAATTAAGCACAGGTTTTCCGCAATAATTTTCACACCATCATCCGTTACATTAACACGGCCACTGACTACGACAGGAAAATCTGGTACTAAAGTGTTTACATTCTGGTAAAAAACTTTTGGGAAAACAATGACTTCGATCGCATGCGTAAAATCTTCAACTTCCATAAAACACATTGTATCACCTTTTTTAGTGGTAATCCGTTTTGCCGATAAAATGATCCCTGCCAGTTTGATTACATTTCCCTCTTTGAACTTACCCGCTAAAAGATCTTGAATTGATACAAAGCTTTGCATTTTATCACGATACTGATCAAGCGGATGCCCTGTAATATAAAAACCTGTGATTTCTTTTTCCAACGTCAATATTTCATTTTTAGGCAATTCTTCAATATCTGGCAGAGCAAGATCATCGACCTCTTCCATTGCCTCCATACCAAATAAGCCCATTTGCCCGCTTGCCGCATCACGCTGCTTGGCTCCTGCCGCATCAACAGCTCGATCCAACACTGCCAAAAACTGTGATCTCTTCCCTCCCATTGAATCAAAGGCCCCGCATTTAATTAAACTTTCCATGACGCGTTTATTAACAGTCCTCATATCGACTCGCGCACAAAAATCAACCAATGATTTAAACAGTCCATCTTTTTCCCTGACTTTGATTAAATTGACCAGAGCTGCCTCTCCAACATTTTTTACAGCTGCCAGACCAAACCGAATCGCATTTCCATCAACAGTGAAGGAGGATTTGCTGGCATTAATATCAGGTGGCAGCACATCAATTCCCATATGGCGCGATTGTTCGATATATGTACCGATCTTATCGTTCGCCCCCATAACACTCGACAGCATCGCTGCCATAAATTCTTGTGGATAATTCGCTTTTAAATAAGCGGTCTGGTACGCCACCAACGCATATGCCGCACTATGTGATTTATTGAAACCGTAATCGGCAAAATGTGTCAGCAGGTCAAAAATCGTATTCGCTGTTTTTTCTTCCAGACCTTTTGTTTTTGCTCCTTTTAAGAAGTTTTCTTTTTGTGCCATCAAAATAGAATGTTTCTTTTTTCCCATAGCACGCCTTAAAAGATCGGCCTGTCCTAATGTAAAACCCGCCAAAGTTTGAACAATTTGCATAACCTGTTCCTGATATAAAACCACACCAAATGTTTCTTTCAAAATTGGTTCCAACAAAGGATGGATATAGGTTACTTCTTTTTTCCCGTGACGTCCATTGATAAAGTCCGTAACCATTCCACTGCCAAGTGGTCCCGGGCGGTATAAAGCAACTAATGGGATCAAGTCTGCAAAACCGGTCGGTTTCAAATCTTTCACCAACGTTGTCATCCCTGATGATTCCATTTGAAACACTCCGCCAGTCGCACCTGAACAAAGCATTTGTGATGTTTTTTCATCTTCAAGTGGAATGCTGTCCAGATCAAGATCAATTCCTCTATTTGCTTTTATATGATCCAGACAATCGCTGATAACCGTCAAAGTTCGAAGTCCTAAAAAGTCCATTTTAAGCAGACCAAGCTCTTCGACACGATCTTTATCATACTGTGTTACCAACGTACCATCTGAAACCTGTATTGGGACATATTCTGTCAGTGGATCACGAGCAATTACAATACCGGCAGCATGTGTTGAAGAGTGCCGTGCTAAGCCTTCTACATCACGAGCAAAGTCAATAAGACGTTTCACAGGCTCTTCTTCGGTATAAGCCGCCTTTAGTTCTGCATTCATCTTCAAGGCTTTATCAAGCGTAATTCCAAGCTCTGCCGGAATCATCTTCGCGATACGATCCACTTCACCATAAGACATATTAAGAGCACGCCCAACATCGCGAATTGCCCCTTTGGCAGCCATTGTACCAAACGTTATAATCTGTGCCACATGATCGGCCCCGTACTGGCGCTTTACATACTCAATGACTTCTTCCCGTCTAATATAACAAAAATCAATATCAATATCCGGCATTGTTACACGTTCTGGATTTAAAAAACGTTCAAACAGTAAATCATACTTAAGCGGATCAATATCGGTAATGGCCAAAAGATATGCCACAATACTGCCAGCAGCGGAACCACGGCCTGGGCCGACTGCTATTTTATGTTCACGCGCATATTTAATAAAATCCCAAACAATTAAAAAGTAACTGTCATATCCCATCCGCTTGATAATCGACAATTCATATTCCAATCGTTCGCGTATCTGTGTTGTTTCTTCCTTATAACGCTGTAAAATATGATCTTCACATAATTGGCGCAAATACCGTTCATCCGTCATCCCCTCCGGCAGTGGAAAATTTGGTAAATGCAAATGACCAAATTCAAAATCAACATTGCATCGTTCTGCTATTTTTACCGTATTTGATAAAGCACCTTCATAAGAATCAAAAAGCAGACCCATTTCTTCTGGTGATTTCAAATAAAATTCATCACTGAAAAATTTCATGCGCATTTCATCATCGACCGTTTTATTCATTTGAATACAAAGCAAAACATCATGAAAAGCACTATCACTTTTATTCGTATAATGTAAATCATTCGTCGCCACAAGACCAAGATTAAACTTTTTCGCAAGTTCAGCCAATCCAACATTCGCTTTTTTTTCTTCGGGAATCCCATGGTCTTGTATCTCAATAAAAAAATTATCTTTACCGAAAATATCAATATATTCTTGCACCAACGCATCCGCATGCTGCGGATTGTCTTTAATAAGCGCCTGTGGAATTTCACCGGCAATACAAGCACTCAGACAAATAATACCTTTACTGTATTTACGCAAAATTTCCTTATCAACACGTGGCTTATAATACATTCCCTCTGTATTCGCCAATGACACCAATTTAATCAGATTGCGATAACCTTCATTGTTCTCTGCCAATAAGATCAAATGAAAATAACGTGTCCCATCCACTTCAAATGCATCAAAACGCGATGCAGGGGCCAAATACACTTCACAGCCAATAATAGGCTTGATACCTTCTTTTTGGGCCGCTTTATAAAAATCAATAACACCATACATAGAGCCATGATCCGTAATGGCAATTGCCGGCATTCCCAATTCTTTTGTTCTTTTGACAAGTTCGCCGATACGACTTGCACCATCGAGCAAACTAAATTCCGTATGTACATGAAGGTGTACAAACTCTTTTTTATTTTCCATCACACAATTACCTCATACTTTCAAACGAAAACGACTCTTTCGATCTTGAATTTTTAGAAACGTATTTAGGCAAATTTCGACATTATTTTCCGAAATCCTTTATTATCAGATTCATAGCACACACTTTTTTCTATCTTTTCAAATAAAATTTGAAGGTATTATATATATTGATGTGGAAGATATATAAGTTAAATTTATCTAAAGAGGTGTATATTTTGTTTCATATTGGAATTTTACAATTAACACAAAATCTTGATGATGCCGTTCGTGGCTTCAAACAAGGACTGCAAAACTTAGGTATTCAGGCCAAGTTTACATATCTTAATGCCGATGGTAAGGTTGAAATGCTGCCCGGACTTGCACAAAAACTTGTCGATTCCAGCGTTGATTTAATTTTTGCTTGTTCTACACCATCTGCAAAAGCCGCGCAAATGATAACCGGTGAAATTCCGATACTCTTCACACCTGTATTTGACCCGGTAAGTGTAAAACTGGTTGATAGTATGCAAACACCTGGTGCTAATATCACCGGAATGAGCGGCATGGTACAATCACAAGACAAAATTGCGCTTATCCAGGAGCTATTACCTACAGCAAAAAAAATTGGTGTTTTATACCATACAGCAGATGGCAACACGCTCATCGAAACAAATAATTTTTGTGCGGCCGCTGCGAATCTATTAACCATTAAAAAAGTCGCCATACAAACAGCCGATGAAATTTCTTTATTAGAAGAAATTTTACCATCTGACATCGATGCTTTATTTTTACCAATTGGCCGTATTGTTGAAGAAAACTTCTCCAGTATTGCCTATTACGCAGATATGCTGGAAATTCCAATCATTGCTTCACATGCACCCAACGTAGTAATGGGTGCATTAGGTGCACTTGTTGCCAACCACACAGCACTTGGTCTCGAATGCGCTCACCAGGCCAAATCCATCCTCATTGACAAGAAGTCAATCCAAGATATCCCCGTTGGTATTACCAAAACACCAGAAATTTTATTGAATTCGTTCGTTGCTGATAATCTCGGAATTGCACTTACTGCCGAACTACAAAAAAAAGCGAAAGAAATTTATGCATAAATTGCATAGTTGATATAATTCAAGGAGTTGAACCATTTTGTTATTAACACGTAAATCCGTAGAACTTCTGGCCCCTGTTGGCAATTGGGAAGTCTTAGAAGCCGCAGTCAAAGCTGGCGCTGACGCAGTTTACCTGGGTGGTAAACATTTTAATATGCGTATGCATCGTACCGATACAAACTTTGACAATGAAATGCTAAAAAAAGCGATTGACTATGCACATCAACATGATGTCCATCTCTATATTACAATCAATAACCTGTTGAGTGATCAGGAAATTGAACCAATGCGTGAATATCTACAGTATTTAGAGACCATCCAGCCTGATGCTTTACTCGTACAAGACCTTGCGGTCCTTGAATTAGTAAGAGAACTCGGTATCACAATTCCACTTCACACCTCCGTTATGATGAATACGCACAATGAACACGCGATTAATAAACTCAAAGAATATGGTATTACCCGTATTGTTGTTGGACGTGAAATGACATTATCTGAACTAAGCCTCTTTAAAGAACGAACTGGAATTGAAGTTGAATACTTTATGCATGGCGATATGTGTATATCCGAAAGCGGCCAATGCATCCACTCTGGTGTCGTATTCGGTCAAAGCGGCAATCGCGGCCGCTGCTTAAAACCATGCCGCTGGGCTTATAAATTAATTGATGAAAATACGGGCGAGATACTGGATGCCGATTCACCGGGTCCATATAAACTCGCTTTAAATGATATGTGTATGTATCGAAACATTCCTGAATTGATTCAAGCCGGTGTATATTCTTTTAAAATTGAAGGTCGTATGCGCACAGCCGCTTTTGTCGAAGGCATTGTGAAAACATATCGTCAGGCAATTGATACTTATATTGCCGATCCATGTGGCTATACAACCGATGAAGCAGCCTGGAAAAATTTATATGAAAATCGATCGCGTGATTTTACAACAACATTTGCCCTTGGACAACCGACAGCAAAAGACATTGGTTTTTCTGGTCGAAGAGAACCCCGCTTTTTCAGCCAAGCTGTAAAAGAAGCCGGCCTCAGCGCACCAATCGTCGATAAAATAAACCTCGCTATCAAGCAACCTGAAAAGCAGCAATTAGCAGTTCGTGTCGCCGATTTGGCCGCCGTTAAAGCGGTTTGCCAAAATGGAGCCAACGTAATCTATATTGGCGGTGAAAGTTTTAAGCCAGTTAAAGTATGGACACTTGCCGAAATTAAAGAGGCCATTCATATTGCTGATTCTTACCAAGCCAAAATTGTTATAGATACCCCTCGGACAACGATGCGCCGGGAATGTGCGGAACTTGAACAATTTTTCACGGCGCTCAACGAGATAAAACCAGCCGGAATTATGGTAAGCAACCTCGGCTCCTTAAGCTTGGCAAAACGCCTTACAAATCTTCCCATACAAGCTGATTTTTCTTTCAATACTTTTAATCATCTAAGTGCAAAATTTCTTAAAGACAATGGTGCTGTTATGGCAGTCGCCTCTCTTGAAGCCTCCTATCCACAAGTTTGTGATATGCTCTCAGCATCTCAATTACCAGTTGAAGTAATCGTCCATGGAGCAACTGAATCCATGATCTGCGATCATAATTTACCCGCGATGTCACTTGGCTTTAATCCCTTAGAAAATCCTGAATTTTGTGATCGTCATTATGCTTTATTGGATACTGCCAAAGAAGTACATCCGATCCGCATTGATCAATATGGTCGCAACCATATATTATTTGCGAAAGATCTTTGCTTGCTGCCATATTTGGCAAAATTACAAGGTGTCACATCCTACCGTATTGAAGCACAACATTATACAGCAGAATTAGCTGGACTTTTAACAAAAACATATCGCGGCGAACTTGATAAAATAAAAACAAATTCGGCAGCTTATCAATATGATCCAGCAGTACTTGAAGCGATAAAAAAAATTAGCCCACGCGAACTCGGCAGCGGTGCCTATCGGTATCGTATTTCACGTTAAAAAACGCCGTTCTTTAGATTCATTAATAAAGGAGTTCCTATTATATGACACAATATATCGGACCTGAAGCCATTCTCGAAAAAAAGAAAAAATATATAATGCCTTGCCTTGCTCATTTTTACAAAGAACCAAAACAATTTGTGCGTGGTTCTATGCAATATCTGTATGATCACACTGGTAAGGAATATCTAGATTGTTTTGCTGGCATTTCCGTAATCAACTGTGGACATTGCAATCCCGAAATCACCAGTAAAATATGCGAGCAAGTGCAGTCACTTCAACATGTTTGTAATGTATATCTTACGGAAAACTTTGTAAATCTGGCCGAACAGCTTGCCGAAGTGACCCCGGGAAATCTACAAAAATCCTTTTTCTGCTCAACCGGAACAGAAGCCAATGAAGGTGCTGCCCTGCTTGCTTCAATTTATACAAAAAACAGTGAATTCATCGCTTTACGCAACGGTTTACACGGCAGAACGAAACTCACGATGAGTATGACCGGCATCAGCATGTGGCGCACAGATCCAAATCCAGTCGGAGGTATTCATTTCGCCCCGAATGCCTATTGTTATCGCTGCCCTCTCGATAAAAAATATCCAGACTGTGATCTCGCCTGTGCCAACGCGATCGAAGATGTAATAAAATATGCGACATCCGGCAATGTTGCCGCCTATATTGCTGAACCGATTCAAGGCAACGCCGGCATCGTGACACCACCAAAAGGGTATTTTAAACGGGTAAAAGAAATACTTGATCAATATAATATCTTAATGATTACGGATGAAGTACAGACTGGCTTTGGCAGAACCGGCAAAATGTTCGCCATTGAAAATTATGGTGTCGTCCCAGATATCATGACGATGGCAAAAGCACTAGGCAATGGAACACCAATCAGTGCCTTTATCGCTTCAGCTAAAATTGCGGATACATATACAAAACCGGGAGCTTCCACACTAGGCGGCAATCCTGTTTCATCAACCGCTGCACTGGCTACAATTGAATATATAAAAACCCATAATTTATGCAGCAAAGCCTTAGCTCGCGGCGCACAACTACGAAGTGGGTTAGAACTTTTACAAAAGAAATATCCTTTGATAGGTGATATTCGTGGTATTGGTTTAATGCTAGGTGCCGAACTTGTTCACCCTGATAAATCACCAGCTTCTATTGAACTTGATTTCATCCTGGAAGAAATGAAAGATCGTGGTTTTATTATTGGGAAAAATGGTATTGAACGTAATGTCCTTGCTTTTCAGCCGCCACTGATTATTACTGAAGAAAATATCAATACGATGTTAAACAACCTTGAAGATGTCTTTGCGAAAATAAAATAATAAAAAAGGAATCCCCGGCATATCTTGTTTTAAAGACATGCCGGGGATTCCTTTTTTATTATACGTTTTTAAGACGCGTTAACGTTTCCATAATCAATTTAACCTGCGGTGCTACCGTAGCTAATTCGATTTTTTCTTCCGGACTATGAATCCCAATAGCAGTAACACCGATTGAAACCATATCCAGATCAGGATTTTTTTGGAAGAACCAGCCACATTCCAACCCAGCATGGATTATTTCAACTTTCATCGGTTGTTTATTTTGCTCTTCAAAAACCGAAGTCATTAGCGGCACCAATTTGCTTTCTGACTTTTCAGCCCAGCCTGGTGATTGTGAGCCAAATGTAAGATGAAATCCAGTCAATTCTGAAATCACTTGAGCCAATTGTTTAAATTCGCTGACCTTGCTGTCAATTGCACTGCGCGGAAAAAATTGTACATTAATTGCATTTTGTTTTGTTTCCACAATCCCCAGATTAGCTGAAGCTTCAACAAGGTTTGGAATTGATTGCGACATCGAATATACACCCGTATGAAGCACACATAGTAAACGAATCAGATTGTCTTGGTCTTCTTTTGATAAGACATCTTTCGGTTGATCAATTATTGTAAGATCAATCTTCAACGTCTTTTCCACATTGCCGTAAATGTGCTGAAAATCAATTTTAAAATCCTGTAAAAGCTGCTCCATTTTCTTAGTATTATCTGGCTTAATTAGAATCACAGCGCTGGCTTTGGCAGGAATCGCATTACGCGCCATACCACCAGTAAAGTCAGCTAGCTCAAAATCAATTCCCATACCCTGCATTTTCTGCAAAGTCAACGCTAACGTTTGAATTGCATTTGCTCGTCCACAATTAATTGCTTCACCCGAATGTCCACCCAGCAAACCTTTTACCGTTATCTGATAGGCGGCTTTGTAGAGCGGGTCCCGCCATACCGGTCGGCGCAAAAAATCTATATTTACACTGCCAGCACTGCTGACGGTAACAACATCATAATTTTCCGAATCACAATTAATTAGATATTTAGCAGCAAGATATTTGGGATCAAGTGCAATAGAACCGCTCATCCCCTGCTCTTCATCCACAGTAATAATAGCTCGAAGCGGACCATGTGCAAACTCTGCTTTTAAGATATATAAGATTTCAGCAACACCAATACCGTCATCTGCTCCAAGGCTCGTACCTTCAGCATATAAATATTGAGCATTTCGTCTTACTTGAATAGAATCTTTTAAAGGATCAAAATTCACGCCTTCAGCAGCAACACAAACCATATCCATATGCCCTTGTAATATCGTGACTGGCATATTTTCAAAACCTGCGGTTGCAGGTTTTTCAGCAATAATATTAAATTTTTTATCCTGTTCTACCTTCAGACCCATTGCCTTGATAACGTCAAATAAATATTGACTGATTTTTTCTTCATGCCCTGACTTACGAGGAATTTTAGCAATTTCTTGAAACTCAGCCAAGACCGCTTCCAATATATCCTGATCTTTTTGCATATTAATCCTCCATTACTATTTTTTGCTCGCCAATATTATTTTACCACTTTTTAGTAAAAAGTATATAAATACAATATAAATTGTCTTGAATAAATTAAAATATGGCAGTTACGTATAACACACATAACCACCATTTTACCTAAATTTAAAATAGAATATTATTTAGCAAAACCGCGTACAGTTTTTGCACAAACTTCTTGAGCAATATCTACATTTTCCGGAACATATAAGACCATTTCTGCAGAAATACGTTTCACTGCACCATTTAAAACATAACATACACCATTAACAAAATCACAAAGTCGTCTTTGTTCATCACCATCGACTTTTTCATAATTTACAATAACAGCTTCATCTTTTTTCAAAGCATCCGCAATGACATTTGCCTTATCAAAAGACTCAGGAACATATACCAAAATATTGAGTTCTGGAACTTTATTGGTATGCACTGTCAATTGTGGACGGGTAAACGAACTTTTGTACTCATCATTTCCATATAGGTCATTACCATTCACAACTTTTTTTTCACGAAGGGTGTTTTGTACTGCAGCTGTTTCTGCGGCTTCTTCCACTTCTTCAATTTCTTCAATCGGCATCAAGATATTTGCTAATTTATTAACAAAACCAGACATAAGTTTTCGCCTCCAGTTTTTAAATTTATTCAAAATATGATATCTTGCTTACAATTCGACACAAATAAATAAAATCCTGCAAGAAATCAATAAATGATTAAAATTTGCAGGATTTTATTTTTCAAAGAATTATTTTACACTTTTACGATCGCGACCGCGCTGTGCTTTATTTAAAACAGTTTTACGCAAACGAACTGCTTCTGGTGTTACTTCTACTAATTCATCTTTATTAATATATTCCAAAGCCTGTTCCAAGCTTAAAAGACGAGGCGGTACTAAACGAATCGCTTCATCCGAAGAGCTTGTACGCATGTTCGAAACATTCTTTTTCTTACATGGATTTACATCCATATCAACATCACGTGTATTTTCACCAATAATCATGCCTTCATATACCGGCTGATTCGGGGAAATAAACATAACACCACGATCTTGCAATGTAAATATACCATAACTTGTTGTTTCACCATTTTCAAAAGCAACAAGTGATCCACGAGCACGACCTGGGATTTCACCTTTGAAAGGAACATAACCATGGAATACATGGTTCATGATACCATTTCCCTTAGTATTCGTTAAGAATTCTGAACGGAACCCAATAAGACCACGGGCTGGAATAACAAATTCCATACGGAGATATCCAGCTACTTCAGACATATTAGCCAATTCAGCTTTTCTTGTTCCTAGTGATTCCATAACCGTCCCCATGAACTGCTGAGGAACTTCAATCGTAAGATTTTCCAATGGTTCACAAAGCTGTCCGTTGATTTGACGATATACAACTTCTGGTTTACCAACTTGTAATTCAAAGCCTTCACGACGCATTGTTTCAATCAAAATAGATAAATGCAATTCGCCACGTCCAGAAACTTTAAATGTATCCGCACTGTCTGTTTCTTCAACACGTAAGCTTACATTGGTTTCTACTTCTTTAAAGAGACGATCACGTACATGACGAGATGTTACAAACTGACCTTCTTTACCAGCAAATGGACTTGTATTTACGGCAAATGTCATCGAAAGAGTTGGTTCATCGATATTGATTGTTGGTAATGCTTCCGGGTTTTCAGCATCAGCAATTGTATGACCAATGCTGATATCACCTAAACCAGTAACAGCAACAATATCACCAAGACCAGCATCTTTTACTTCAACACGATTCAAGCCCTGATATACGAATAATTTACCAATCTTTGCTTTTGTTTCCACATCGCCATTAATTATGATGACATTCTGGTTCGCAAACGCTTTACCACGAATAATACGGCCAATCGCAACACGACCAACATATTCGTCCGCATCAAGTGTTGTAACCATAATCTGTAAAGGACCATCCAATTCGCCCTTTGGTGCTGGAATTTCTTTAACAAGTAAATCCATTAACGGACTAAGATTATCGCTTTCATCTTCCATGTTCATTTTTGCAATACCAGCACGGGCTGCTGCATAAACAACTGGGAAATCAAGCTGGTCATCATCAGCACCAAGTTCCATAAATAATTCAAGAACTTCATCGTATACATCTTCAACACGTTGATCTGGACGATCAATTTTATTGATGACAACAATTGGTTTCAAACCTTGTTCCAATGCTTTACGAAGTACATACTTTGTCTGCGGCATTGGACCTTCAAACGCATCAACTAAAAGTAAAACACCATCAACCATATTTAGTACACGTTCTACTTCTCCGCCAAAATCAGCATGCCCTGGGGTATCAACAATATTAATTTTAATATCTTTATACATAACTGCTGTGTTTTTGGACAAAATTGTGATTCCACGTTCACGTTCTAAATCATTCGAGTCCATGACACGATCGGTAACCTGTTCATTTGCACGAAAAATATGGCTCTGTCTTAGCATTGCATCCACCAGTGTCGTCTTACCATGATCGACATGGGCTATGATTGCTACGTTTCTTAAATCTGCTCTAATACTCATTATATATTTCTGGCCTCCTAATAAAAATCAAAAAGAAAAAAGAATGCTGTCTTTCATGCATTCTTTTTGTGTTTGCATACATTTAATCTTATTATACAAACGACCTGCTGTCAATTCTTTTTACAACAAATTCAGAAAAAACCTTTTTTTCAGAAAAACATAAGAGAAAGTTTAACTTCACAAACTAAACTTTCTCTTTGCTTTACAGCTTACTAAAATGCCTTAATTAATATCATTAAAGAGCTTTTTGAAATAATTCCAGCCTTTGTTTATGTTTTTTGTAATACCTTGGAGTTTTTCTGGTTCTTTAAATACAGTACGCAATAGTTTTTGCCTCAATTGACGATAATCCGCATCAATCAAAGTTAAGAATTCTTCCAGATCTTTTACTGCTACTTCCTCAATAATCTTCGTTGCCTCAATCTCATAGTCGCGTCCATTGATAATTGCTGTATCGCCATAATGTGGTATATAACTATTTTCATCAAACCGTTCTTGGATTGCTTCTTTCAAGGCCCCCGCTGCCAGCGATTCACCATGTACGATAAAAATATTAACCGGCTTCGGTTCCGTGAAATTTGCCAGCCAATCCAAAATCTGGTTGCGATCTGCATGAGCAGAAAAACCTTCCATGTTATAGATCTTAGCCTTTACGGTGACTTCTTCTCCCATAATTTTAACACGACGAATTCCATCTAACAGTCTGCGTCCCATACTGCCCTCTGCTTGATAGCCCACAAATAAGACATTTGACTCGTCCCGCCATAAATTATGTTTTAGATGATGCAGTACCCGTCCCGCATCCGCCATGCCGCTGGCGGAGATAATAATAGCAGAGCCCTCTTGGCTGTTGATTGCTTTTGATTCTTCAGCACTTTCACAAATTCGTAGCTGCGGCATTTGCGGAATTTTTCCATTTTCTTTTAATAATTCTACCATTTCTTCGTCAAAATCCTGGGTGTTATGAGCAAAAATCCGCGTTGCAGCAGCTGCTAATGGACTATCAACAATCACTGGAATATCCTTGATTTTATGATCTTTCCATAGTTTATACAAATAATATAACATGGTCTGCGTGCGGCCCACAGCAAAAGATGGAATAATTACATTCCCCCCCCTGGCAATGGTATCATTAATTATTTCTGCTAATGCCTGTTCTTTGTCATAAACCTGATGGACTCTATCACCATACGTCGACTCCATAACCAGGTAATCAGTTCCCTTAATAATGGTTGGATTTTTTATAATTGGCTGATTGGGCTGCCCCAAATCACCGGAAAATAAAATTTTAGTTGTTTTATTATTTTCTGTTACATAAATTTCAATAAACGATGAGCCAATAATGTGACCTGCATCCTTATAAACGACCTTGATATCTGCTGAAATTTGCAAACATTCTCCATAATTCACAGCAGAAAAATACTTTAAAGAGGCCAGAGCATCATTGACGGTATAAATCGGTTCTACGAGAGACCTCCCCGCCCGTTTTCCTTTGCGATTCATGATTTCTACATCAAATTCCTGAATATGAGCACTATCAGGAAGCATAATCTGCGCTAACTCACAACTTACTTTCGTTGCATAAATTGGTCCTTTAAAACCTTTTTTACATAATTTAGGGATCAGCCCACAATGATCTACATGTGCATGGGTCAATAATACACAATCAATCTCAGATGGTGTAAAATGAAAATTCTGATAATTAAGGGCACGAATTGTTTTCGAACCTTGAAATAAACCACAATCAATCAAGAGTTTTTTGCCAGCTGCCTCTAACAAAAAACAAGATCCTGTCACGGTACGAGCGGCGCCTAAAAATTGTAATCTCATAAAAACCCCATCCCCTCAACATGTATTTCGTATAATTTATTATAACATATTTATCAAATAATTTCCATGTATTGTCATACGAACCCGACAACACATGGGAAATTTTATGACAGATAACTCTATAGTTTATCCACATCCACCTCATACTCCATAAAGCTCGCCACTTCTTTTGCCAGTTGCTCATCAAACAATATTTTTAACAAATAAAAGCCCAGTTCCAACCCTGAAGTAACTCCCGCTGCGGTGATAATCCGACCAGCATCAACTACTTTTTTCGTTTCTACGCTAATTTCAGGATAAACATCTAATTCTTTTAAAGCATGATGAAACGTTGTGGCCTTTTTCCCATTTAACAAACCTGCCTCTGCCAAAATAAAAGCACCTGTACAGACTGAAGTGATATATTTCGCACATTTTTCCTGCCGAAGAATAAATTCCCGCATAAGAGGATTATACATTTCTGTTATTCGCCCTTTTCCGCCAGGAACAACCAATACGTCTAAATCAGGAACCGATGAAAAATCATACGCCGGCAAAATCATCATACCATTAAAAGCTTTTATAACATCTTTTGTCTGCGCAACAAGATATACTTCCGTACTATTTTCTTGTAATTTATTCACATCACTGAGCACTTCCAATGGACCAACAAAATCCATTTCAGCAACATTTTGATAAATAAGAATACCTATTTTCAACATATGTTCAAATCCCTTCTCCTTTAGCATCACAAATTTGTATACCAAATAACCTATATAAATTTTTCAACTTATATAGGTTACCTTAATGATTTTATTGCAGATTCAATCCTCTTTTTGCACTTTATTGTTCACCAATCATACGAACTTCAGGATATAATTTTACGCCATGTTTTTCAAAAACACGATCTTGTACTTCTTTAATCAAGTCCAAAACATCTTTGGCGGTTGCCCCCCCCGCATTCACGACAAAGCCCGCATGTTTCAATGAAATCTGGGCTCCACCGACTTTAAACCCTTTAAGACCGCTCTGCTCAATCAAGGTTCCCGCAAAATATCCCTGTGGTCGCTTAAATGTGCTGCCAGCACTTGGCATTTCAAGTGGCTGCTTGCTTTCGCGGCGTTTCGTCAACTCCCCCATCTTATCATTGATTTCATTTAGCCGCCCTTCAGCCAGAGCAAACTCTACCTCACAAATCATTTGCTGATTATCCTGAAAAATACTATGCCGATAGCCAAATTGCAATTCAGCTTTCGAATAATGGATCATATCACCAGCCAAACTCACAGCTGTAATAGCATGTACAATACTTTTGATTTCACCATCATAAGCACCGGCATTCATAAATACTGCGCCACCAATGCTTCCAGGAATTCCTACTGCAAATTCCATACCAGTTAAGCCATGTTCTGCCGCGTAAAAAGAAACATCTTTCAATAACGCACCCGCACCGGCAAAAATATGATTTTTTCCCTGCCTGATATAAGAAAGATTCGAATTGAACTTCACGACTACACCACGGACACCCTTATCAAGGACCAAAACATTAGATCCGTTTCCAATCACAGTAACAGGCATTTCAAAGGTTCGGATAAGTTTGAACACCATCATAACTTCTTCTAAGGATGATGGAAAAATAAGACAATCTGCCGGGCCGCCAATTTTAAAGGTCGTATGATTTTTCATCGGTTCATCAAGCATAACTTGTGGCTCCGATAATATCTTTTTTAGCTCTGCTATAAATGCATTCTTATTTTGCAAAATAAAGTCATTCCTTATCTAAAATTAGTCTAAATGATCGAAACCCATTTGTTTTAAATGATCAAAATTCTGCTGACGCAGCGCTTCATAGGCCACAATCGCCACAGAATTTGATAAATTGAGCGACCGTGCATCTTTAACCATCGGAATTCGAATACACTGTTCCCAGTTTTCTTTTAATATTGTTTCCGGAATCCCCGCTGTTTCCTTACCAAAAACCAGCATATCTTTTGGGCCAAATTTCGCTTCGGTATAGGAATGCGGTGCTTTTGTTGTATTATAATAAAATGTATGATCTTTATACAAATCAAGAACTTCCGCAAAATTCTCATGATAATGAATCGTGACTAAATTCCAATAATCCAACCCGGCTCTTTTCAAATATTTATCATCCGTTGAAAAGCCAAGTGGTTTTACTAAATGCAACTCAAGATTCGTTGCTGCACAAAGGCGAGCAATATTTCCTGTATTTCCAGGAATTTCTGGTTCAATTAAAACAATATGCACTTACAAGACACCTCTAAATTTTTATTTATCAAACAAAGTTTATATTCATATATAATAACTTATATATTATAACCTAATTGTCAATTGAAAAACAATAAAAAACTGCCACGAAATAGATTTTGCATTTCGTGGCAGTTTCTCTTCTCTTTTATCTTATTTAAGAACGGCTCCCATACTCGCCGATGTTGTAAGACGTGCATAGCGAGATAAATAACCTGTTTTAATTTTCGCTTCTGGTTTAACCCAATTTTGTTTACGCTTTTCCATTTCAGCATCACTGATAACCAGATCAAGTTTACGGTTTGGAATGTCGATATCAATTATATCACCATCTTGAATGAATGCAATCGGACCACCAGCCATAGCTTCCGGCGAAACATGACCTATACAGGCACCCCGCGTTGCTCCACTGAAACGGCCATCGGTAAGGAGAGCTACTTTAAGCCCCATTCCGGTTATAATCGCTGTTGGATTAAGCATTTCGCGCATTCCCGGGCCACCCTCCGGACCTTCATAACGAATTACTACAACATGACCATCCTTAATTTCACCGCCCACAATTGCTTCAATTGCGGCTTCTTCAGAATTATAAACTTTCGCACTACCTTTAAAAACAAGCATATCTTCGGTTACAGCACTTGCCTTTACCACTGCATAATCCGGTGCTAAGTTTCCTTTTAAAATTGCAATACCGCCAGTTTTACGATAAGGCGCATCCACTGATTTAATAACATCAGGGCGTTCAATTTCAGCACGAGCAATGCGATCACCCAAGGTTCCTGTAACGGTAAGTGCATCAAGATGCAATAAATTTTTCTTTGCCAATTCATGCATAACCGCTGATAAACCGCCTGCTTCATTCAAGTCTTGCATATGATGACTGCCGCCAGGACTGAGTTTTGTTATATAAGGCGTTCTAGCACTAATTTCATCAAAAACCGGTGGAAGTAAAGTAACCCCGGCTTCATAAGCTATCGCAATCAAATGCAGCACTGTATTTGATGAACCACCAATCCCCATATCTACGGTAATGGCATTTTCAAACGCTTTTTTTGTTAAAATATCACGCGGTTTAATATCTCTTTTTACAAGATCCAATATAACCTGCCCGGCCCGTTTTGCCAACAGTCTTCGTTCACCAAAATAAGCTGCTGGAATCGTCCCATTACCAGGAAGTCCCATACCCAAAACTTCCGTCAAAGAATTCATTGTATTCGCCGTAAATAAACCAGCACAAGAACCACAACTCGGACAGGCATGCTTTTCTAAGTCTTCCATTTCATCCGCTGTCATTTTGCCGGCTGTAAACTTACCAGCAGCTTCAAAGGTGCTGCTTACACTCACATCTTTGCCATGATGTCTTCCTGCGAGCATAGGCCCTCCGCTAACTACCACAGCAGGAATATTAAGTCTCGCCGCTGCCATAAGCATTCCCGGTACGACTTTATCACAGTTTGGAATCATAACTAAGCCATCAAAGCCATGAGCCGTAGCAACAGCTTCAATTGAATCAGCAATCAGTTCCCGGCTCGCCAGCGAAAACTTCATACCTTCATGCCCCATCGCAATACCATCACAAACGGCAATGGAAGGAAACTCCAATGCCGTCCCGCCAGCTGCTGCCACACCAAGCTTTACAGCTTCGGCTATCGTGCGCAAATGGATGTGTCCTGGAATGATTTCATTAAATGAATTCACAACCCCAATCAGCGGTTTATCTAAATCTTCCGGACCATACCCCATGGCATAGAACAAAGATCTATGCGCTGAGCGCGTTGGACCTTTTTTTACAATATCACTTTTCATAGTTAAAAATCCCACCTGTTCTTAAAATCCGATTTGTCTTCTCGGAGTATACATATTGATATAATCTATACATATAAAGTTACAATTATACCTTAAATATATTCTATTCAATAAAAAGAAAAAGAATCCTGCAAGAAATTGTGAAGTTTTATATAATATTATATTATCAAAACTCAATACCAGCTTGTGCTTTTATACCTTGTTGATAAGGATGTTTTATTTCTTTCATCTCTGTCACTAAATCCGCTCGATCCATAATTTCTTGTCTCGCATCGCGTCCGGTAAGGACAAGATGCAATGACTCTGGTTTACAATCAAGCATAGCAATCACATCTTCAAGATCGATCAAGTCAAACTTTACAGCATAATTAATTTCATCAAGAATAACCATATCCCATGCACCAGATTGAATAGCAGTTTTTGCTGCAGCTAAAGTAGCTTGAGCTGCAGCACGATGCTGTTCTTTTTCCTCATTATTCGCTTTTTGTGTAAACCCTTCACCCATCGGACGAATTTCAAGCTCCGGCGAAAATTTTTCCAATGCTTTTAATTCACCATACTTCCAGCCCCCTTTTATAAACTGTAAAATCAAGATCTTCAATCCTTGTCCCCAGGCTCGTACAGCCAGCCCTAAAGCTGCCGTAGTCTTACCTTTTCCATTTCCTGTATGGACAATCAATAAACCTGTTTGTGTTTTCATAAATATCACCTATCTCCTTGCTATTTATAGAATGAAACGATTTAAATTTATAGTTTTCATTTCTACTATAGAAAAACGTGTTATACTAATGTTTATCATTCTTACATTATAGTAACATATTTAGAGGAGTCCTTATGAATAAATTTATTGCTTTTTCGTGTACAATTTTATATATGACCTTGCTTTGCATTTTTTTTACCGAATCAACCGATGTACTTTCACTCAAAGAATTACAACCTGAAGTTTTAATAAATGAAGATGGTGAAAGCGGCACATTAGCTTGGCAGCGCCTTCCTTATCCTTGTTATTATGAGGTCGAAATATTAACAAAAAATCCAGACCCATCCATCGACCACGAACAATATCATCTATTAAAAAAAGAATATACCTTTAAAAACAGCTTTAAAACACCTTCGACTGGGGTACCAACCTATTATCGCATATCAGGTCATGGGATGTTCAAAACCGTAGGAAAACCCTCCAAAATAATTACTACACAATCTTCTGATGATACCCCTTTTGTGCCAGCTTTGATTTCTCATTATGATATAACAAACCCGGCAAATACAATGCCATTTTTAATTTGGCATACGGTACCTGGTGGTGTTTATTATGAGCTAGAACTATTATCTCACCCACCCGAAAACCCAAACGGTATCGTTTTATCCAGCCAGTACAGCCTGTTTAGCACACGATCGGTCTTCACTAACGGCTGGCAAGCCGACCTGAAAGAATTTGCCTACCAAAAACTTTTTTGGCGAGTACGTGCTTTAGATTTTGTCGGGAATCCTGTCGGCGTTTTTTCGAATGCAGAGGAAATCCATATGGACATTCATGCACCGCTCGTTCAAAAACCTATCATTAATAACTTTGACCGTATGCCTGATTTCGCGCAACCACTTTATCCTGTCTATAATTGGATTCCACTCCATAATATATCAAAATATGAAGTCGAACTTTTAAATACACCGCCAGAGGAAGAAAATAACACTGAACCTTCTTCGCACCGAATCTGGAGTAAAATAGCGGAAGATGCTTCTGACTGTTATGATGAGTACCCTCGTATGGCTCCAGGACTTTATTACTGGCGCGTAAGAGCACTTGACTCAAACGGAAATACCATCGGTGTTTATTCAGACTCAGAACAGTTTACCGTAGCAAAATCTCCACTGCGTGTTGATTATGCTACCTTTGGTGACAGTATCACCCACGGCGGTGGAGCACTCTCTTATTCACCGGCAAATCTAGAATACAGTTATCAGTCTTATCTTGATTTCCCCGCGCTAAACCTCGGGCGCAGCGGTGACACATCAACCACGACTGCTGAACGTTTTGATACAGATGTGCTGCCGTATCGCCCCAGGAATTTAATCATCTTATGTGGGTCCAACAGCATTCGTGCCGGAACGCCTGCCAGCACCATAATCCACGATATCATAACAATCCGTATGAAATGTGAAGCCAACGATATTCGTCCTATTTTTCTGACACTAATGCCTATTAACCCAACGAATATAATGCAGGCATTTAATACAGAAACAGCGGATGACTGGCGTGAAGACATGACCCAAGTCAATGCATTTATTCGCAAACAACCTTATTACATTGACCTCGAACCTTATTTTTATGATAATCAAGGCTTTATGGCAACACAATATGCTACAGATGGACTGCATCCCGATATCAAAGGGAAACAGCTCATGGCACAGATCGTCAATGCCCATAAAGATCTTTTCCGCCATTAATAAATATAAAAAAACGTCGACACCATATGGTGTCGACGTTTTTTTATATTTGTTAGTCATCCTTTCCAAAAGACATGACCATTTGAATGATACGCAGGATTTCAAGATAGAGCCATACTAAGGTAAGCAGCAAACTAAACGCATTGAAATATTCCATGTATTTCGGCATGCCCTGCTTTACGGACTGCTCAATGTTATCAAAATCCAACAGAAAATTAAAGGCTGCCACAGCTGCAATAACAACAGCAATACCAATGCCAACCACACCGCTGCGCGGTAAGAAGGATGTCCAAAACATCGAAGCAATCATATTGATGATATAAAGTGCTGCTACTCCCATTGTTAAACTGATAATAATCGATCTGACTTTTTCTGTCACAACAATAATTCTCTGCTGCCATAAAAATAACATTACGCCCATAACAGCAAACGTAGTTGCAACAGCAATCGCAACAATACCGGCATACATATGTTCAAAAGCAAGTGATATCACCCCGAGTGTTACACCTTCAAAAACAGCATACCCTGGAGTTGTGTACTCTGCAATATTCGGCTTAAAGCAAGTCACGACAGCAAGAATTGCTGCTACGATCATTGCCATAATCATAACTGGATACAACGATGAAACCACACTTGGCAAAAACATTCCAGTCGCTATTGCAGAAACAATTGTCACTCCAAATAGACCAATTGTTTTCTTGATTGTCCCGTTTAATGTTGCTGTTTCTTCATAAGAAACACTACTTTCTCTTTCCATCACACGAAATGCTGGATTTGACAAATTAAAACCACCTTTTGTTTTATAACTTACGTTACTTTATCGTATGTAATAAAGTAATCTTCTTATATTTTAACAAAATTTTAAAATAATTACAATCTCCGCTCCAACAATCAAAAAAAGCCCTTCTAAAATGCATATATTTACTCTTCCGTTTTTATTTTATACTGGTATGGAATCTGGTTTTCTTCGCACCAAATTTCCGCAATCTGCCGCAAAGCATGATTACGATAGTTTTGCCATTCTTCGCTTAAACCAAAATCCCGCACGGTATTTTTAAATCGCTGTAAAGCACCATTTCCCGACAGTGCTGTCAAAAGATCCAGTCGACTGTCGGGATCATCCAGCTGCTCAGTAAAGCTTTTCATAATCGTATGTTCATCCATATCATACGGTGATGGCAGTGGCACATATTCTTCCCAATTGTCCTCAATTGCAAATACATTTTCCAGAGCGGCTTCGTCTATATGTGTATCATCCGCAAAAATATCCTCTGCCCCATTATAATCATCTTGAAACTCAACGAAGGAACCAGTCTTTATATTCAAATAGATTTTCCACATATCTATTTTTTCTAATTTACCTACAATATCTTCTACATATACTTTGACCACGAACATAACCCCTTTCGACTCTTTTCAAAATCAATTATAATTCATTCTTCCTTGAGATACAATGAATTACCGCGTATTATAATAGGCATCTCTTTACTTTTTTACCGAATTTTTTTAATTTGTATTCATGCAATAAAAAAAGATGATTTCCGCTTTATGAAATCATCTTTTTTTATATCATATTTCAAATAAATCCTGTGTTTGATCCAAAATTGTATCACGACGATTTTTGGCAGCAGCAAAATAATCATAAACTTTCTGCCGATCACGTGTATCAATATCAACAATCACTTCGTCAATAATTCTCTTCAATTCCTGTAAGTTTGCAATAATCGGTTCGGGGTTAGACATACAAATATCGGCCCACATATCAGAATTCGATGAAGCAATCCTCGTCGTATCTTTAAAACCGCCTCCGGCGAGCTTGATACACGACTCCATATCCCCCTGGCTGCGGTTAAGTAAAGTAACTAAAGCAGCAGCCGTTACATGAGGCACATGGCTGATCACCGATGCGCAGCGATCGTGCATAGCTATATCAACGGTCGTGATATTCGCTCCCGTAAGCGCTAGTAAATCACAAATCTTCGTAATAGCCGCTTGTGGTGCTCCTGTATCTTTTACAATCACATAACACTTTTTAAGGAAAAGCTGTGAATCTGCAGCTTCTACACCACTACGCTCTTTTCCCGTCATCGGATGACCTGCCACATAATAAATCTCATTTGGAAGAATATTTTTCAAATGATTCCAGATATATTGTTTTGTACTTCCCGCATCTGTAATAATCGTTCCTGGTTTTAAAAAAGGTAAAATCTTTTCGATCATAGGTACAATTTGCAATACAGGTGTACTCATAAATACAATATCTGCATCTTTTACCACTGCTTCAATATTATCGGACACCATATCAACCGCCCCATATTGAAGGGCGAGTTTCATCGAATGTTCAGTCCGTGATAAACCTCTAATATAAATCTGATCCTGCAACTTCTCTTTTAATGCCAAACCCAAAGATCCACCAATTAAACCTACACCGATAATTGCGAGATTCAATTTATTCATTTCATTTTTTCCCCATCATCGCAGCAATTTGAGAAACTTCCTTCATTACAACATCAAAATTCTCTGGTGTCAACGACTGATCACCATCACTCAGAGCAACTTCCGGATGTGGGTGTACTTCAATCATAAGACCATCTGCCCCTGCTGCAATGGCCGCTCTCGCCATCGGGCGAACCATCTGCCAGCGACCAGTACCATGGCTTGGATCTACAATGATCGGCAAGTGAGACAATTCTTTTACAGCAGCAACGGCACTTAAATCAAGCGTATTGCGTGTAAAAGTTTCATAAGTCCGAATACCGCGTTCACACAAAATAACATTGTAATTGCCTTCACTGAGAATATATTCTGCCGCATTAAGCCATTCACTGATGGTTGCTGACATTCCCCGTTTTAAAAGCACAGGTTTTTTGGATTTTCCCACTACTTTCAAAAGTTCAAAGTTTTGCATATTACGAGCTCCAACCTGTAATACATCAGCATAAGCACAATGCATATCAATCGCATTGACATCGACAATTTCGGTAACAATCTTCAGCCCTGTTTTTTCGCCAACAGTTTTAAGCATTTGCAGTCCCTTTTCAGCAAAACCTTGGAAATCATATGGTGATGTCCGCGGTTTAAAAGCACCACCCCGCAAGAATTGTGCGCCTGCCGCCTTAACAGCTTGTGCGGATTCTTGAAGCTGTTCCATACTTTCTACTGCACAAGGTCCGGCCATAATCCCTAAATGACCGCCGCCAACAAGTACGCCATCAATATTTACAATCGTATCTTCGTGTTTAAATTCGCGACTTACCAATTTATATTTTTCTGTGATTGCCACCGTTTTTTCTACCCCGTCAAACGCTTTCATCTGTAATCCTGAAATAATTTTTTTATCACCAATAACGCCAATAATCATTCTCGATGCTCCTTGTGAAAGATGACACTTTAGACCTACACTGACAATTTTATCCTGTACCTTCTTAATATTCACCTCAGTAGCCTCTGGACTCATCACAATAATCATAAAATCAACCTCCTGCAAATATAATACTCTTAAAAATAAAGACAAAAAAAGCCCGCCCCCGCAACAGGGACGAGCATATAACCCGTGGTACCACCCTGCTTGCTATAAAAAAGCAAGCCACTCAGTTCGAGTACTAACATACTCTAGCCTATGATAACGGTGGCATTCCGGCTCAGCCTACTAGAAAAATCGTTCAGCTTGCTGCTTCCAAGTGTATTTCTAACAGTCTGTTTACCAGGTTACACCACCCCCAGCTCTCTGAAAAACATCACTGTTATACTTGTCTTGATCGTCACATTTATTCTTAATGTACTGTTACTATAACAATTTAAAATATATTTGTCAACAGTAAAACAAAATAATGAGACACATCGTAATATAAACCAAATCCAGTCCACTACACAAAAACAAAAGTTTTACTTAATGCTGTTTTGGGAAAACGGCTTTCACCGAATTCCTATAATACCCGCATCATTGCAATCTCGTCACAATTTGGAAATTTTGGACAATCTATACATTCTTTCCAAACCTTATGTGGTAATTCTTCTTTTGTGATTTCCTTAAAATCAATCTTGGCAAAAAAACCAGGTTTATAAGTAAGTGTAAATAATGTCTTAACACCCAGCATTTTCGCCTCTTCCATCAACATTTCCACAATTTTTTTACCGATTCCCTGCCGGGTAACTTTATCCGTAACGGCCATTGTCCGAATCTCAGCCAATTCATTCCAAATAATATGAAGTCCGCCAACTCCAACAATTTCACTATTTTCTTCTGCCACAATCATATCCCGCAACGTTTCATATAACGTATTCCTGGACCGTGCCAACATAACGCCATCATTTGCATATGTATTCACTAAATCATATATAGACTCTACATCGTTGAATGTAGGTTTGCGATAAAGCATTACAACCAACCCCTTCAAGTATAATTATACTCTTTATTCATGTATTTATGCAATAGTGCTGCTTGGACAAATTTCATGCAAAGGGCATTGTCCACACAAAGGAGCTCTTGATTTGCACAGTTTACGCCCATGCCAAATCAGCCAATGATGGGCTGCTGACCATTTTTCTTTGGGAATAATCTTCATCAGGGCTTGTTCTACCGCAAAAGGAGTCTCACCAACCCCTAGTTTCAAGCGGTTTGCCACCCGAAAAACATGTGTATCAACTGCAATTGCCGGACGCTGAAATGCAATACTGGTCACAACATTTGCTGTCTTTCGCCCCACACCAGGCAATTTTAAAAGTTCATCAAAAGATTCGGGAACTACCCCGCCGTAATCCTCACAAAGTTTTTGACAAGTTCCCAAGATATTTTTTGCTTTATTATGATAAAGCCCACAATCGCGAATTTCATCTTCCAGCGCACTAAGACCCATTTCCAAAATAGAAGCAGGTGTATTTGCTTTAGCAAAAAGCCGTTTAGTCGTAATGTTCACTCTCACATCCGTACACTGGGCTGATAAAATAACTGCAATCAACAGTTCGAAAGGATTGCCAAAAACAAGTGCTGGTTTTACATCAATATAAGTGGTTTCTAAAATTTGAATCATCTGTTCTTTAATTTTTTTTGTTATACGCATAAATGCACCTCATCAAAAAAGGAGCTGTTCTTTGTGAGACAGCTCCTACAAAATTTACTATAAAATAATTAGTTCGTTAAGCTGCGTATAGGTGCTGGAATGCGCCCGCCACGAGCAATAAACGCTTCTGAACTAAACTGGCTTTTAACCGGAATAATTGGACTATGACCCAAAAGGCCGCCGAATTCTACACTATCGCCGACTTTTTTGCCAGGAACCGGAATCACCCGAACAGCGGTTGTTTTATTATTAATCATGCCAATGGCTGCTTCATCGGCAATAATTCCTGAAATAGTTGCCGCCGATGTATCGCCTGCAATAGCAATCATATCAAGACCGACTGAGCATACGCATGTCATGGCTTCCAATTTTTCAAGCGACAGACTGCCGCAAGTAATCGCGTCAATCATACCAGCATCTTCACTGACTGGAATGAAGGCACCGCTAAGACCGCCAACATGAGAAGAAGCCATGAGTCCGCCTTTTTTGACAGCATCATTCAAAAGAGCCAGGGCTGCCGTCGTACCAGGTGCACCACAACTTTCGATTCCCATTTCCTCCAGAATATGAGCAACACTATCACCAACTGCCGGAGTAGGTGCCAGTGATAAATCGATAATACCAAATGGTACCCCCAAACGTTTCGAAGCTTCACGCGCCACTAATTGTCCAACTCGTGTAATTTTAAAGGCTGTCTTCTTGATTGTTTCGGCGACTTCACTGAAATCTCCACCTTTAATATCTTCCAACGCCCGTTTTACTACGCCCGGACCACTAACACCAACGCTAATTACTTTTTCAGCTTCACTGACACCATGGAAAGCACCCGCCATAAATGGATTGTCCCCTGGTGCATTCGAAAAGATAACCAGTTTCGCACAACCAATAGCTGCCCGATCACGCGTGAGTTCAGCTGTGCGTTTAACAATTTCACCCATTTCGCGTACACAATCCATATTGATCCCAGCTTTTGTCGAACCCAAATTGACCGAAGCACAAACAAGATCCGTTGTAGCCAATGCCTGTGGTATCGAATTGATTAAAATATGATCGCCTTTTGTATACCCTTTTTCGACGAGAGCTGAAAATCCGCCGATAAAATTAATACCGATTGCCTTAGCTGCCCGATCCATTGCTTCGGCAACAGGAACATATGTATCTGTCTTACAAGCTTCTGCTACAATAGCAATTGGTGTGACAGACACACGTTTGTTAATGATTGGAATACCATATTCCGCTTCAATCTCTTCACCGGTTTTTACCAAAAATTCAGCGGATGTCGTAATTTTATCATAAATATTTTGGCAAAACTGCTGTAGATTGGGATGTGCGCAATCACGAAGACTGATTCCCATTGTAATCGTGCGAACATCCAGTTTATTTTCTGTGATCATTCGATTTGTTTCTAATATATCATGTATAGTTATCACTTAACTGCCTCCAAATAAATTCTTTTCAACTTAAATTTTATGCATAACATCAAAAATATCCTGATGCTGTGCTTTAATTTCAAGATTGATTTCATTACCTTTTTCATTTAGAATTTTTTGCAATTCCTGCAATTTTATTTTACTATCTGTCATCTCAACAACCATAACCATATTAAAAAATCCATCCATAATATTTTGGTTGATATTTAAAATGTTCACATTATTTTCAGCTAAGATATTGCTTACCATAGCAATAATCCCAACACGATCTCTTCCCACAATCGTTACTACAAGTTTCATTTACAAACTCTCCTTATTTCTATTTATTTTTATCTATTTTGTAAAACAAGACCCAATACAGGTACACAAAATAGCATATTATCAATTATATACGGACTCGTGTAAAAAGCCAAGATTTTTCCATAAAATATGCACGTATGCTATATAAAAGATATGATTTCAATCTAAAAAGCCAGTATTTTTTTAATTTCAATTATTTTTCTGCATTGTATCTACAAATAAAATGTTTTATAGTCTATAATTAAATTTATACGTTTATCATAAATTTAAAGGAGCTATTAATTTGATGAAAGAACTAGGTTTTTTTGATGGAGAATTTATTGATCTCAATGAAAAGAAAATATCACTAGAAGATCGTGGCTATCAATTTGGTGATGGAATATACGAAGCCACTAAAGTATATAATGGAAAATGTTTCGCGCTTGATCGCCATCTTGATCGCTGCATACGTTCACTGCGTGAACTTAAAATTCCGGTTACCTACACAAATGCAGAACTTACCGCTATCCACGAAGATATTATTAAAAAAAGCGGCATTACAGACGGCTGTATTTACTTCCAAATAACCAGAACAACTGCACCGCGTACTCATTACTTTCCCGATAAGATTGTACCCCATCTCAGCATGACCATTCGTGAAGGATCTGTTCATACGGACTGGCAAAAATCCGGCGTGCATGCCATTTTCACCGAAGATATCCGCTGGCTTCGCTGTGATATTAAAACAATCAACCTGCTTGGCAATGTTTTAGCAAAACAAGAAGCCCATGAAAAAAATTGTCAGGAAGCGGTGCAGGTACGTAAGGGCAGTAATCTGGTCACGGAAGGCTCCAGTAGTAATTTCTTCGTGGTCAAAGATGATATTGTTTGGACACACCCCCTCAGTAATTTAATTTTAAAAGGAGTTACACGTTCTATTTTATTTGAAGAATGTGCAAAAAAGCTTGGAATTACCATGATTGAAAAAGCTTTTTCACCTGACTTTGCTCTAACTGCCCATGAAGCATTCATAACCAGTACCAGCCTGGAAGTGACCCCTGTTATTGCAATTGATAATAAACATATCGGTAATGGTCTTCCTGGTAAAATCACTTTAAAATTATTAAATGCATACCATGAACTCGTAAAAAAAGAATGCTATTAATTTTATAAACAAAGCACTATAAGGAGAATATATTTTGATTACGGCTCAATTAATTCAAAGAATCAACATCCTGGCAAAAAAGAAAAAAGACAGCGGTTTGAGTCCTGAAGAAACGATGGAACAAACACAATTACGCCGCATTTATTTGGATACAATTCGCGGTCGCTTAAAACAAAGTCTTGAACAGATTGAAATCGTTGATGATCCCAAACATGCCTTTACCATTATCACAGAGAAAGAAGATCCCAAAATTCTGGCCAATGACACAAAAACAAAATATCAACATTAACAATCCAGCTAGAATAAAAAATTTGTTACATTTATAATGAAGGAACCAAACATGAAATAAGGATCTTATCAGCATGCTTGGTTCTTTTTTATATTTAAGCGAAAATTCTAACCATTTATCTTAATTATATTATAAACTTCAACTATAATCGCTTAAAAAATTATGTTAAAAAAATCACGTTTTATCATTGACAAGGTTTATTTTAGTACCTATACTGTACTTGTGATGTAAATTTGAATATACTTTGAACTTTACGGTGTTCAGGAATAACTGCCACATGATGTAAACTAAATTCCATATTCAAACTTACTTTTTAAGGCTATATTGTAATACTTATGTTACTATAATCTAAGAGGAGTGTATTTTATTATGGCTAAAAGACCTGTAAAAATTACTGAAACTGTCTTACGTGACGGTCAACAATCTTTAACTGCAACTCGCATGCGGATTGAAGACATGATTCCACAGTTGGAAGCTCTTGACAAAGCCGGCTACAATGCAATTGAAGCATGGGGCGGTGCTACATTTGATACCTGTCTTCGTTTTTTAGGTGAAGATCCATGGGAACGTTTAGATACGTTAAAAAAACATTTAAATACGCCAATTCAAATGTTATTAAGAGGTCAAAACTTACTTGGTTACAATCCATATGCTGACGATGTTGTTAAAGCTTTCGTAAAAAAAGCTGTTGAACATGGTGTTAAAGTGCTTCGTATTTTTGATGCTTTAAATGATACACGTAACTTGAAAGTTGCTATTGAAGCTGGGATTGAAGCCGGTGCACATGTACAGGGTACTCTTGTATATACAATCAGCCAATATCACAGCAATGATTTATTCGTTGAACTTGCCAAAGAATTAGAAGCTATGCATGTTCATTCTATCTGTATCAAAGATATGTCTGGTTTATTAAAACCATTCGTAGCCGAAGATCTTGTAAAAAAACTAAAAGCTGCTGTAAAAGTTCCTATTGAATTACATACGCATTATACAAGTGGTTTTGGCAGTATGACATATTTAAAAGCAATTGAAGCTGGCGTAGATATCATTGACTGTGCATTATCACCTTTTGCTCTCGGGACTTCACAGCCATGTACAGAAACAATGATTGCTACATTAGAAGGAACGGAATACGATACAGGCATCGATCGTAAAGCACTCAGTGAAATTGCAAAACATTTTTCCGTTGTAAAACAAAAAGTTCTGAATGAATTTAAGCTCAAAAATCATTTCGACGTAGATCCTAATGTACTTGACTTCCAAATTCCTGGTGGTATGCTTTCAAATCTTGCAAATCAGTTAAAAGAACAAGGTATGGAAGATAAATATCAGGAACTGCTTGATGAAATGCCACGTGTTCGTGCTGATCTTGGTTATCCGCCACTCGTTACACCATCGAGTCAAATCGTTGGTACTATGGCAACATTTAACGTCATGATGGGTAAACGTTATGCAATGGTTCCTCGTGAATTCAAGGATCTTGCTCGTGGTAAATATGGTCGTACACCAGCACCTATTTCAGATATGCTTCGTGAAGAAGTATTAAAAGGCGAAACGATTATCACGGGTCGTCCTGCTGATGATATTGCGCCACAAATGGAACTTCTCAAAAAAGAATTAGCTGAAAAAGGATATCCAAATGCTTCGCAGGAAGATGTCCTCTCTTATGCTCTATTCCCTGAAGTTGCTTTAGAATTCTTTAAAGCACATCGTTAAGCTTCCATGAAATACAAAAGAGATTGTGCCTTCGAGCACAATCTCTTTTATTGTTTCGTATAAAAAAAGACAGAATCAACTGCAAAATCTGCATTGTTGATTCTGTCTTTTCTATTTACATAAAATTCAGCCAACTGAAAAACATGATTTTCCAATAAACTCACGTAAAATGGAATTATTTGGAATATCTTCTTCGGCATAAACATCATTAAAGTATTCGAGAAAATCCAACAAACGGATAGCTTCACTATATTCTGGCACATCATGGCTTACTTTTTCCAATAATGGTGTCGCATATTTTTTAAGTATACTCAGCTCATAGATTAATGCCGAATTAAACATGACATCAGCTTCCTCCTGATACGGGAAGATGTTTTTCTCCTCACCGGCACGTACATCAGGCCACTGTTTTATAGTTTTTAAGGCATAAGCTCCCCGTGACTGATGATCCCTCACCATTCGTCTGATAAGTCTTGCATCGGTGGTCGGAATACGATTATGTCCATCAATTGCCATCTGTGTGAGAGCACTTATGTAAATCTTGAACTTCGCGGCACGCTCAATTGATTTTGTTAACTCTTCATTTAACCCATGGATACCTTCAAGAATAATTGGCTGTGTTTCCCCTACCTGTAAAAGATGGTTATGCCATTCCCGTTTACCCGTAACAAAATTATAATGGGGTATTTCAACCGTATCGCCTGCTAAAAGTTTTAATAAATGCTGATTGAAAAGCTCTACATCTAAAGCTCCCAAGGCCTCAAAATCATATTCGCCTTTTTCGTTGCGTGGTGTAAAATTCCGATCAAGAAAATAATCATCCAAGGATATAGAAATAGGCTCAATTCCATTCACACGCAATTGTATGCGCAATCGCTGCGCAAAGGTCGTTTTACCCGATGATGAGGGTCCTGCAATTAAAATCAGGCGAATTTTTTGTATATTTCCTGTAATAAAATCCGCTATTTGCCCAATTTTCTTTTCGTGCAACGCTTCTGAAATGCGAATAATATCACCCATCATTTTATTTTTGTTATATCGATTTAAATCGGAAACGTAATCGCAATGTAAAATTTTAGCCCAATTTTGTGCTTCCGAAAAAACAGCGGCCAGTTTCGACTGTTCAAGCAGCTCTGATACCTGCGTTGGATCATCCCGCTCTGGTGTTCGAACAATCAATCCCGGTTTATAGTAATCTATCGCAAATAAATCTAACGATGCAGTAGACGGCAGCATCGGTCCATACAAATAATCATAAAATTCTCCACAGCAATAAATACTTACAGTTTCTTGTTGCAGCGAGGCAATTAAATTCGCTTTCTCAATCTGTCCTGTTTGTTTAAATAAACGAACAGCATCTGCTTTGGAAAGTGTTTTTTTATTGATTTCTCGTTTTTCAGCAACGATCTTTCGCATACGCTGTTCAATTGTTTCAATATCACGCTCGTTTAAAAATTTGTCCCCATGCACTTCGCAATATAAACCTTTATTAATCGAATGTTCTACAATCAGATCAGCATCTTCAAATAATTCATGAATTGCTATAATCAACAAAAACATAACCGAACGCCGATATACCTTTATCCCATCTTCCGATGTCATATCGACAAAAACAAGCGATTGATATTGTCCAATTGGTGATTGCAACGCTTTTAAGATATTATCAATTTTCGCAGCCACAATGGGGGCCTGATGAAACTGTTGAAAGTCTCTACTGATTTCTTCCAATTTCATAGTTTCCGAATATATTTTATCAGTTCTCTTTATTTCATCAATAATTTCTTGCATAATTGCTCTCCTCTCTAAAAAAAAGTCTAAAAAAGCTACTTTTTATTGTACACTTTTTTAGACTTATGTAAAACTATTTTATTCAAAGATAAGGCGGGCAATTTGATAGGCAACTGCGCTCATCAAAGCTGTACAAGGAATTGTCAATATCCAGGCAGTCAGCATTTGCCTTGCCACACCCCAGCGAACGGCTCGAATGCGCTTTGCCGTACCAACACCCATAATGGATCCAGATACTACGTGAGTTGTACTTACAGGCAAATGTAATAATGTTGCACCAAAAATAACAATTGCCGAATTCAAATCAGCTGCAAAACCAGTAATTGGTTCTAATTTAAAAATCTTACCACCAATGGTTTTGATGATTTTCCAACCACCCACAGCTGTACCACAAGCCATCGAGGTAGCCGCTAAAATCTTTATGTAGAAAGGCACTTCGAATTCTTGAATATAGCCCCCGCTTAAAAGTGCCAAAGTAATAATCCCCATTGCCTTCTGTGCATCATTTGATCCATGTGAAAATGACATCATTGCTGCCGATAAAATTTGCATTTTTTTAAATCTATTGTTAAGCATTGATGGAGAAAATCCACCAAAAATCATATACAATAACGACATGACGCCACAGCCTGTAATAATTGCAATAAGCGGTGATGCAACCAAGGAGATTACAATCTTACCAATACCGTAAAAATTAAGTCCATCCGCTCCAGTAGAAACAAGAACCGCTCCAATAATCCCCCCCACTAAGGCATGAGAAGAACTACTTGGTATAGCAAACCACCAAGTTACAAGATTCCAAACAATTGCCCCGCAAAGTGCAGCAATAATAATTTTCTCATCAACATGTGCTGCAGATTTAACGATATCCCCACCGATAGTCTTTGCAACACCAGTACTATATAAAGCACCCACAAAGTTCAAAACTGCTGCCATGATAATAGCTACACGCGGCGGAATGGCCCGTGTAGAAACAGACGTTGCTATAGCATTTGCTGTATCATGAAATCCGTTGATGAAATCAAAAACCAATGCTAAAATAATGACTGTAAAAATGAGGTATTGTAACTCATGCATATTTCATTACCACGCCTCGTATCATATCTGACACATCTTCACAATGATCTAATGTATTTTCCAGGTATTCTAAGATTTCTTTCCATTTTATAATTTCAATTGGATCTTTAATACATTCAAACAAATAAGCCACTTCTTTACGATATAAACGATCGCCTTCACTTTCCAGCTTACCAATTTTGCGTGTACATTCAAGAATTTGATGCTGGTTTGATCTAATATTTTTCAATAAAGTAAATGCCTTAATCAATTCTTCTGTGCACTCAATTAAAAGTTTTGATAACGCAATTGCGCCCTCTTTGGATTGACCAGTTCTGTACATTACCATACGCTGCAACGTTCCTTGCAGAAAATCCACACCATCATCCAGTCCATTTGCCAAAGCAAAAATATCTTCCCGATCAATTGGTGTTATGAACGTCTGATTTAATTTATCAATGATTTTATCATTGATTTCGTCAGCTTCATGTTCAAGATTAATAATTTCGTCCATTTTCGCCTCAGCTTTACTATAATCCAACATTACTTCATTCATCAGTAATGCCCCTTTATAGAAGTACTCCGCACTATCAACAAATAAGTCAAAAAAATCCGTATCCTTGTGCTTGAAATTAAACATATATGCCTCCCGAACTCCAAAAAATTTTGTCTGACCACACTGTCTAACTATATCATCATTTATAAATTTTCACAATAAGTAAAATACATGCAAATTGACAAATAAAGTTTGTTAAAACTATGTAAATTTTCTGTAAAATAAGTATTAGGACGAAATTAAAAGAAAACGAAAATCTGCTTTATTGCACCTGAAAAAATACAGAAAATAAAATTATCTATTCCTCGACAAAAAGACCTAAGTATATGAATGAACATACTTAGGTCTTTTTGATAATACGTTTATTTATTTTTAACAAACTCCATAGCTTTTAAAGTTTTTTCGGCTATTCCGGTCATTTTAGCCAAAGGAATTGCACAAACCGCAATTCTAACGCCCATTTTCAAAGGTACAGCAAAAATTAAATCATCATGCAGCTTATCACATACAGCCACTGGATCAGCAGCTGGAATCGACAAGAAGAACCCTGCTTTATATGGAAGTGCTTTGAGTCCGCACTGCGCTGACTCTTTCATAAATACATCAGCTCTCGCACGAATCATTTGATAATAAGCTTCCCGTTCTGCTTCAAACTGTTTTAAAAGTACCGGGTCCTGATTGATTGTTGTGAGCAATGTCATTGCACCACGATTGATATTAGACCAAGTTGCCCGGCTTGTATACTGATTGATACTAGCAAATTCCGTAACAATTTCTTTACTGGAGGAAAGACCAATCATTGCCCCCGTACGCTGTCCATACATCGTATAACCCTTTGACATACTAAAAGCAAAAACACTCAACATATTGACTGGTAAATGGCTAAACTGCTTCATGAATTGCCGCGTTTCATTTTTTTCACCAGCATAATCTATATAAGCAATATCAACTAATAACGTAATTTTTTTATTAATATTTTTCGCTTGTTTTTTACAAACATCCAGAACATTCATCCAATCCGCCTCAGACAAACTATAACCAGTTGGATTATGAGCTGGCGTATTAATAATGATCAATATCGAATCTTGTTTAGCCAGTATAGCATCAACTTTTGTTTCAAACGATGTAATATTAAAATTATGTTTTTCATCAAATAAAGTATATGTATCTAATTTACGTTTTGCTTCATTACAAAGCATATTATAAGGGCCCCAGTACCAATCAGAAGTCAAAACCGTATCGCCAATTTCAGAATAATTCCATATGGTATGATGAATCGCACCTGTTCCACCGGCTGTAGCTACTGCGGCAAAATAGCCTTCTGGTTTCGAGTCAGCAAACGTCAAATCAATCACAGCGTCTAAATACGCTGGCAGACCAGATATTGGTGCATAGGCGATAATATCTTTCATCGGCAGTGACTTCAATACTTTTTCTACAGTAGGTATACAAGCGAGTATCTCTTTATCATCCATAATTGCACCAATGGTTGCATTGGTTATTTTTTCACTGCCATATTTCTGGCTGGCTTTATTTGCTGCACCGCTGGCGCCAAAAATTGCATCTTTCGCAATTTTCCCTACTGAATGTGATGCTGCCATACTTGTAATCATGATTTATATTTCCCCCTTAAATGTGACGCAGCCTGATTATCAAGCCACAAACTATTTATATTCTTCATCATTTATTATTTACCTTCAAAAACATTCCTGTATACAAAAATACATCGTAATCATAATGATTCTTGAGAAAGAGAAATGCTAGCACACTCTATATGCTAGCATAAACTTCAAAAATTATTTTTGTGGAAAAAACTCGGCATGAATTGAATTCACTGCTTCTTTTAATTGCGCGCCTTTAATCAGACAAGATATACTGATTTCCGATGTACTAATTACTTCAATGTTAACAGCTGCCTTAGAAAGTGCACCAAACATCCGTGCAGCAATTCCAGGGTTGCCAAGCATACCAGCACCAACAATCGACACTTTCGCTACATCTTCTTCAACCAAAACAGCAATTGCCTGTAATTGATCAGCTACACGATCGACAATCTTCTTTGTCTGTGACAAATCAGAACTAGCCACTGTAAAGACCATATCGGTTACATTTTTTTCAATGTTACGAATGCTTTGGACAATCATATCAACGTCGACATTTGCTTCTGCAAGGGCCGAAAAAATTGAATAAGCGATTCCAGGATTATTAGGAACACCTAAAACTGCAATCTTCGCTACTTTTTCATCATGAGCCACGCCTCTAATTACAAAATCTTTTTCTTCCATTGTATATTCCTCCCTGATCATCGTTCCCGTTTTCGTTGTAAAAGTAGAACGAACATGAATTGGTATATTAAAATATTTTCCCATCTCAACAGAGCGCGGCTGCATAACCCCTGCTCCCAAACGAGCCATCTCCAGCATTTCATAATATGTGATTTCTTTCATTTTGCGTGCGTCTTTCACAATCCGCGGATCAGCCGAATATACACCATCAACATCTGTGAAAATCTCACAGCTATCTGCCTTAAGTGCTCCCGCCAAAGCCACTGCGGAAGTGTCAGAACCGCCTCGGCCTAATGTGACAGGATCGCCTAGTTCATCACACCCCTGAAATCCAGCTACGACAACAATATTTCCCTTATCCAATTCTTCATGTACCCTTTTTGGTTTGATATCAACGAGTTTTCCTTTGGTATGTACTGAATTTGTTTTCATCCCAGCAAGCGGTCCGGTCAGCGAAACCGCTTTATGCCCTAGCGTTTTAAACGCCATGGTCAAAAGTGAAATAGATACTTGCTCACCTGTTGTCAAAAGCATATCCATTTCACGCGAATATTGATAAGGGTCTTTGTTGATTCCTTTTGCCAAAGCAATTAAATCATCCGTTGTATCGCCCATCGCAGACACAACCATGACAACCTTATCCTCCGCTTTTTTCTCATCTATGATACGTTTGGCCACTGCCATTATTTTTTCTACGCTGCCCACTGAGCTTCCACCAAATTTTTTAACAATTAACGCCATTGTTATCCCCCTAAACTTAATTAAACAGTGCATTTTCTTTATCACTCGTAAAAAATACAAATTCTTTTGCTACGAGGACATTTTATTACAAAAATATTTTAAATATGCTCAAGTAGATTATATTATAACTGATAAACAACACTTATGTACAGTTTAAATTTAATATTTTTTCATATAATATTGTATACAAATAAATGCGGCTGGACTTTTTCTTTAATTTATGATACATTAGATAAAAATTGGCCTTTAAATTAACCCAGAGAGGTTAAAAAGGTATATATTGCACGATATTCATGTGATATACCGCCTTTCTAATCTCTTCGTAAATTTTACGTAAGAGATTTTTTTTTGCCAAAATAAAAATATCAAAGGAGATATTTCAAATGAAAACTCGTATGATTAAAGTCGACCAAAAATTACCTCTATTAGAAACCATTCCATTAAGTTTACAACATTTATTTGCTATGTTTGGATCAACCGTTCTTGTCCCAATCTTATTCAAGGTAAATCCGGCTACGATTCTTTTATTCAACGGTATCGGCACTTTATTTTATTTATTCATCTGTAAAGGGAAAGTACCTGCCTATCTTGGGTCTAGCTTTGCATTTATTTCACCCGTATTTTTAGTACTATCGCAATACGGCTATGAATCAGCCTTAGGCGGTTTCATAGCCGTCGGCATTGTATTTTGCCTCGTTGGTCTAAGTATCAAGGTCATTGGCACCAGCTGGATTGATATTGTCTTCCCTCCCGCTGCCATGGGTGCCATCGTTGCTGTCATCGGACTTGAACTCATGCCAACTGCCGCTGCAATGGCTGGTCTGACCACAGAAATTCCCGACACAACTGCTATTACTGTTTCGATTTTCACTCTTTTAGTTACCATCTTTGGCTCTGTAGCCTTTCGCGGTTTTTTGGCAATCATTCCAATCCTTATTGGTGTAATCAGCGGTTACGTCTTAGCTTTTTGTATGGGACTAGTGGACTGGAAACTTGTCAATGATGCCGCTTGGTTTGCATTACCTACATTTTATACACCAATCTTTAACATCAATGCCATGGCCATCATCTTACCTGCCTCATTGGTCGTAATTGCTGAACATATTGGTCATCTCATTGTAACCGGAAATATTATCGGCAAAGATCTCACAAAAGATCCCGGTCTAGACCGTTCTTTACTAGGCAATGGTATCTCAACGATTTTTTCCGGCTTATTTGGTTCCACACCAAATACAACGTATGGCGAAAACATCGGCGTCCTTGCTATCACCAAGGTTTACAGTACCTGGGTCATCGGTGGTGCAGCAGTTTTCGCAATTTTGTTGTCTTGCTTCGGCAAACTTGCCGCAGCGATTCAAAGTATCCCCGTACCTGTTATGGGTGGTGTATCCCTGCTGTTGTTTGGTGTCATCGCAGCATCTGGTATCCGTATCCTTGTTGAATCAAAAGTTGACTACAATAAACCAAGCAATTTAATCTTAACATCCGTTGTTCTCGGCTTAGGTGTAAGTACGGCCAGTGTAACCATCGGTACTGTTACCTTAAAAGGAATGGCACTTGCTACGGTTGTGGCCATTATCTTAAGTCTTTCATTTAAAGCTGTAGAATTGACTCTTAACAAAAACCAGCGGTAAATATTTTATATAGTACTCGTCAGGAATGTGGTATAGGGCTCCGTGTGCGTTACGTAGGAAGCAAACGATGCCCTAACCACATTTCTGGCAGCCTGACAGGCTAGATGCAATTTCTTTAATGCAAATTAATTATATATTGCTATAAAATAAAAAGCAGCACAATTTGCCAAACTTAAGTTCAGCAAATCATGCTGCTTTTTTCTTGTAAAATCAGTATTTTTTTCGTCAAAAACTTAAGTTTCGCAGAGAAAATAACGATATAATAAATAAGGATTTATTGTTTTACAAGGAGGTAGGTTTCATGAATGTAAATTCAGCAACTGCAATGGGTCAATTTGCATATTTAAATTATACAACTGCGGCAAAAAATAAGACATTCAGCTCCATGACCAGTTCAAATGATGGTACCAGCGATCTCTTGAATACATCAACTAGTTCAGCTTCGGCAAGTGACAAACTCTGGAGCAATGTTTTCGCTGATAGCTCATCCAGCCAATCACAAATCTTAGCAACAATGAAAAAATATACCGCAACATCCGAAAAGTTTTATTCTTCCTTTGCCTCAACTAGTACAAATCTTAAAAACTCTTCAACGAATTTGACATCGGTATTGGAAAACCCTGCGGCATCCGCCTCTGATATTACGGACAGTATCAAGACTTTTGCTAACGATTATAATAAGACAACCGCTTTATTTAAAGATAATGCCCGTGCCTCCTCTACCATGTCCAGTTTTGCTGATTCTTTTGCCAGCAGCACCAAAAGCGCAAAAAAACTCATTAGCAGCTATTGGTATTTCAGTTGATACCAATGGTAAAATGACAGTCGATGAAACAGCCTTAACCACGGCGGTACAAAATAACCCTTCCGCAATTAAAGCTGTTTTCAGTGGTAACCAAGGTTTAGGAAATCAAGCTTATTTCAAAACGTCTCTCGCAGTAAGCAATGTTGAGAATTTTGTTCCATTTCCTGATATTACAAGCTTCACCAGTGCGCCAACATCACTCGGTCTATTGGCCGATATGTTTGCTTAAATTTATGATATGTAGTAAAAAATAAAGGAGTTATCACTATTTTTGTGATAACTCCTTTATTTTTATGTATTCTTACCTGAAATTAATGAACTGTAGATCAATTTCAAGTTCTAACTGTCTAAGTTTAGCAATGACCTGTTGTAAATCATCACGATTTTTACCCGATACTCGAATCTGATCATCTTGAATTTGCGTTTGTACTTTTAATTTAGATTCTTTGATCAAGGTAATGATTTTTTTCGAATTATCTTTATCAATTCCGCTTTTAAGCGTTACATTTTGACGAACCGTACCTTGCGCGGCTGCTTCCACTTTTCCATATTCAAAACTTTTCGGTGAAATATTACGTTTAACGGCCTTTCCCTTCAAAATATCAATTACATTTTCCAGTTTAAAATCATCATCACTCGTAATTTTGAGTACCGATTCTTCACGTATAATATTGGACTTAGTACCGCGAAAATCAAAACGTTGTTTGATTTCTTTCATTGCCTGATTTACTGCATTATCTACTTCTTGTAAATCTGTTTGTGATACAATATCAAAGGAACAATCTTTTGCCATGTATACTCACACTCCAACTCATATTCTTATTTTAATTTTTATCAAATTTGATTGTAATTTGAAACATACGAACAACTACAACTACAAAAAACGCCAAAGCACCACCAATCGTAAAGAAAAACGCAATCGGCTTCGATACAATAACTTCGGCTGTACCGACTAAACAACACATCAACGTCACCATATACGCTAAAAAAAGTTCACCGCATTTGGGATTGTTTAATTTAGGTGCCATAAACAACCATACGATAAATCCAATCGCCATGGTTCCCATGTACTGTGTGAATTCCATAATACTAAAAACATCTCCTATTACAAAGCTTATCTATCACAATATCATTACTGGATATGTAATCCAACTCATTGTACATAATAGTAACTCTAAGTATAATAGAAATACCCAAAAAAGAAAAGTGTTAATACCTGAATTATAAGGAGAATCTATGACAACATTTATTGTACCACATACCACAGTTCCACAGTCCGCTAAAGAATTTTTACGTCAAAAAGAAGGTATATCACTAAATTTATGGCGCAAGATCAAACAAAATGACGAATTCTACATCAACAAAAAAAAAGAAAATCCTGGTTTGGCTATGGTATCGCCAGATGACGAAATCTGCTATACCTTAGCCCAGCATTCAACCATTGAGCCAACCCCGCTACCCTTAGAGATTTGTTATGAAGACGACTATCTCCTTATTGTAAATAAGCCCACAGGTCAGCTTGTTCATCCGACAACAAAAGAGCGACAAACAACACTTGCTAACGCTATTTTATATTATTATAAACAAAACAATCTGCAGTTAATGTACCATCCGGTGCATCGACTGGATAAAAACACTTCCGGACTTGTTTTGATTGCCAAAATGCCGCAAATACAGCATTTACTTTCCACTGGCAGTACCAAACTATTTAGACGTACATATCAAGCCATTGTTGCAGGCAGACCAGCCAGCGATTCAGGTCTGATTAATGCACCCATTGGTAGAAAACCATCCAGCATCATTGAACGCATGGTCACAGCCTCCGGTCAAATTGCTCGAACTCATTATCAAATCCTCCAAACAAACGGTACCTATTCGCTGCTAAAAGTAGAACTTGAAACCGGACGAACCCATCAAATCCGCGTACATCTTGCATACATCGGTCATTCAATTATCGGGGATGATCTTTATGGCGGTTCACTTGACTTAATTGATCATCAGGCTTTACATGCCAGTAAATTAACTTTTATTCATCCTGTTACACACACAAGCATCACTGTCGTTTGTGATATTCCACTTGATATGCAGCGTATTATATCTACATTATAGCTTATTTTCTATTATTTGTAATTTTTTCAAAAACTTATTTGATTTTCTATTGAAAATAATTTGATTTTACGGTATCTTAAGTTAAGTATGCACTACAAATTCCCAAGAATGTGGTATAATGAATTTGTTAGTAATATATATATATTTTACTTAGGGGGTAATAAAATGCCATTAGTTTCAACAAAAGAAATGTTCGAAAAAGCATACAAAGGCGGTTATGCGATTGGTGCTTTCAATGTTAACAACATGGAAATTGTCCAAGCAATCACAGAAGCAGCTAAAGAAGAAAACGCTCCTATCATTTTACAGGTCTCCGCTGGAGCAAGAAAATATGCAAAACATATTTATCTGGTAAAATTGGTTGAAGCCGCTTTAGAAGATACCAATCTTCCTATCGCTCTTCATTTAGACCATGGTGCAGATTTTGAAACTTGTAAATCTTGTATCGATGGTGGATTTAGTTCCGTTATGATTGATGGTTCCCATCACAGTTTCAAGGACAACATTGAATTAACAAAACGTGTTGTTGAATATGCTCACAAACACAATGTAACAGTTGAAGGTGAACTTGGTCAATTAGCAGGTATCGAAGATGATGTCAATGTATCTGCTGAAAATGCTTCGTACACACAACCTGAACAAGTTGAAGAATTTGTTAAAAGCACTGGTGTAGATTCCTTAGCAATTGCTATTGGTACAAGCCATGGTGCATTTAAATTCAAACCTGGTCAAAAACCAAAATTACGTTTTGATATATTAGAAGAAGTTGAAAAACGTCTTCCTAATTTCCCAATCGTCTTACATGGTGCTTCTTCTGTTATTCCTAAATATGTCGATATCATCAATCAAAATGGTGGTAAAATGGCTGATGCAATTGGTATCCCTGAAGATATGCTTCGTCAGGCGGCTAAAATGGCTGTTTGTAAAATCAATATTGATTCCGATTTGCGTCTTGCATTAACGGCTGGGATTCGTGAACATTTATTTGCTCACCCAGATCATTTTGACCCAAGACAATATTTATCTCCAGCCAGAGCCTACGTTAAAGAATTAGTAAAAGCTAAAATCGTAAACGTACTTGGTTCTAACGGCAAAGCTTAATTCAACATATCATTAAAAGATCGGGGATTTTTCCCGGTCTTTTATTTTACACAAAAACGGCGGAATACATCGTATAACTACAATGTATTCCGCCGTTTTTCCATTCTCATATGAATTTTTGCACAGCCGCCCCATTTAAATAAGTACAGCGCTTCCCTTGTGAAATGCCACGATCTTGCATTGTCTTAATAATCGTATCACGAATTTTCCACCAGCCAGTATGCCAATTACTAAAAAGTGTGTTCGCCTCCGGGGCTCGGCCAATGATCCGCTGAATGACAATATTCTTATCCAGATATTCCAAAAAAGTCATTACGCGTTCTTGATATTCTTCACATGAAATCAAATTCAATAGCCCCTCTTGATATTGCTCCGCCATTTTAGTGCCTTTAACAATATACAAAGCATGCAGTTTAACCTGATCGATTTTAAGGGCCGAAAGTATTTTGGCCGCTTCAATCACATCCAGTTTATCATCCCACGGCAGATTTAAAATCAAGTGTGCACAAGTGTCTAGTCCATAGTTTTTGATCCGAAGGCTTGCATCAATAAATTCAGCCACCGTATGCCCACGATTGATTTTTTGCAGCGAATGATAATTAACGCTCTGCAGCCCAAGTTCCAAACAAATATCAACATGTTTTTCTTCTTTTATTTTTTGTAACATCTCCAAATACGTATCATGGATACAATCCGGACGTGTCGCAATATAAATCGCCACTACATCATCCTGGCAAGCTTCTTCTACATAGTTTTTCAGTTTTTCTACCGGCAAATACGTATTACTGAAATTCTGAAAATAAGGGATGAATTTTTTCGCTTTATATTTTGGAATAATATGGGCTTTATTAATATCAATTTGCTGCGTTACCGTCATATTCGCCGGTAAATTTTCGTATCCTGCGCCGATTTCTCCACAAAATGTACAACCAGCGATGCCACAAACACCATCACGATTCGGACAAGTGACGGGAAGACCAATCGGCAGCTTATAAACTTTTTCACCATAACGATTCTTTAAATAATCGGAATAAACATTATATACCATGTGTTAAAATCAATCTCCTCAAATTACAATACAATTTTCTGATAAGAAGTTCCGCCTTCATCAAAACAAAACAACACTGCCGTTGGCTCCTGAATTACTTTTCCTGAATCAATCAACGTGATTATATCAAATGCAAACACTTCAATATGGTATTTTTTCTTCAAATCACGCCAATTTGTAAAAACATATTCTGAAATATAGTTTTGGACTATGTCACCGCGCCAAAAAGCAGAAGTTTCTTCTTGATATTTATCCTGATTCCATGGCAAAAACAAAGGTCGTATCGATCCATGATCTGCTAGCAATGCATCAAAGAGTAAAAGCTGCTCTATATGCTGCATTTGCAAAAAATCAATATTTTTACAAAAATCATATAAATATTGATACAGTGATTTTGTTGTATGTGCAATCAGATGGAATTGTCTCTTTTCCCAATAGCAGGTCAATTTTTTATAAAAAGCAAAAGCGTCTCCGCCTAGCATTGAAATAGCATACTGAATCGTATTTCGAAACCGACCTGCATTATAATACCGTTCAAAAACATCTTCAAATGTGTGCAGCATGCGGATTTCTCCATAGGACATATACATATTGGACAACACCTGATATGGCGCCATATTCATAAATACATAACCATGCTCTTTTGCCATGGCAGTAATACCTGCACCTTTCAGCATTTTCAAAAAACCAATTTGCAACATATCCGGTTTTAAGGCATAAACTTCGTTAAAGGAACGAGCAAAAGACACCAGGTCTTCATTCGGTAAACCAATAATCAAATCAACATGTAAATGCATATTATGAAAACCTAGTATTGTTGTAATATTATGCACAATGTCATCCCAATGGTTCACACGACAAACTTGTTTTAGTGTAAGTTCATTCGTCGACTGGATACCGATTTCAAGCTGCACTCGCCCGACAGGCATTTGTTTGAGCACCGCTAAAACATCCGCATCCATATAATCTACAGCAATTTCAAAATGAAAATTCGTCTGACAGTCCGCTTGTGCCAAAAATTCTAAAATAGGCATAAAGTGTGACTTTTTTGCATTAAAAGTACGATCAACAAACTTAACCTGCCGTACATTATGTCGAATAAAAAATTGTAAATCCCCCAACACCCGCTCTATATCTAAAAAACGAACCCCTTTTGTCGCACAAGACAAACAATATTGACAAGAAAAAGGACAACCGCGTGAACTTTCATAGTAAATAATTTTATCGGCTAAAGCTTTCATATCTTGATCATGATACGGAAAAGGCAATGTATTCAAATCAGCCACAACAATAGCATGTCCTTCCAAAACATCACCATTTCTATCACGCCGCGTAACGGCCGCTATAGCCTCTGAGACTTCGCCATGTTCTAATTGATCCAATAATGTATGCAGTGTAACTTCGCCTTCTCCTTGGATAACATAATCAACTTCAGGCATGCCCAGCATAAATTCACGCGGTTCATATGAGACTTCTGGACCGCCGCAGATAATTTTACAATTTGGTAATGTTTTATGCACCAATTGAATCAGTTTTTGCGTAAGATCAATATTCCATATATAACAAGCAAAGCCAATACAATCTGGTTTTGTCTCATAAATCTGTCCCAGCATATCTAAAAGTTGATTATTAATACTAAATTCCAACAATTCCAGTTCACAAACATCCTGACAATAGTCTTTCAAATACCTTAGTGCTAACGAAGAATGTGTATATTTTGCATTCAACGTCGTTAAAAGAACTTTCAATTTTTCACCTCATTAATTTTACGATTGCAAATACCACTTCTACAATTATACTGATAAAAAAATAATATTGCCAGCTATTTGGTGATATAATTAATGACAGTTGAAATTTTGATTTTTATAATAAAAGGAGAAGCCTATGAATCTACTATATAAACTCAGCAACCGAATGAACTTGTCTGCGACCGATACGACATCTGCTGCAACTGTAGCAACACGCGATAAAATCGAAGCAAAATTCAAATGGAGCTTACATGATATTTATCCAAATGATCAAGCTTTTCAAGCTGATTATGAAAAACTAAAGGAACAAATTCTACACTTTGAAGTTTTTAAAGGTAAACTCAACAATGCTAACGATTTACTACAATGCTTTAGGCTGCGCGATGAAGTCGATATCAAACTCAGCTCTTTATTTGCTTATGCTCGTATGAATCGCGATACGGATGCCACCAATGCCGCTTATCAAGCAATGACGGCTCAGATAACGACACTGCTCAGTGATGACGCCAGCGCACAGGCATTTATTGAACCAGAACTTTTAGCGTTACCAGCCGAAACCTTACTTACTCTAATTGAAAGCAAACCGGAACTTTCAGCATATTCTTTCTATATAAAGAATATGCTGCGACAAAAAAGTCATATATTATCTCCAATAGAAGAAGAATTATTAGCGAAAACCAGTGAGTTGCGCCAAGCTGCCATGAATATTTTTACGATTTTCACAAATGCGGATCTTAAATTTCCTGAAACAATAACCGAATCCGGTCAAAAAGCGCCCCTAACGGAAGGTCGCTACAATCAATTGATTCGTTCAACCAATCGTGAAGTCCGTCATGATGCTTTCAAAAATCTATTCAATACGTATTCATCTTTCCGTAATACGCTCGCCACGACATATAGTGCCAATATAAACAGTACTATGTTTCAAGCAAAAACACGAAAATACCAGTCTACACTGGAAGCGGCGCTTGATAACAACAACATTCCAGCTAGCGTCTATACAAACGTAATTGATACCATTCACAAAAACTTTGCCCAAATGCATCGCTATGTTGCATTAAAGAAAAAAGTCTTGCAACTGGATCAAATTCATATGTATGACTTGTATACACCGATTGTTCCTGAACTAAAAACCGTATTTCCGTATGAAGACGGCCTAAGTCTCGTCATTGACAGTTTACAACCACTAGGACAAACCTATATCAAAGATTTATTAAATGGCGTAAATAACGGCTGGATCGATATTTACGAAAATCAAGGGAAACGCAATGGTGCTTATTCCTGGGGAGTGTACGGTCTGCATCCATTTGTTCTCCTAAATTACGATGACAGTTATAATGCTGTTTCTACACTGGCACACGAGCTCGGACATGCCATGCACAGTTTTTATAGCAGCCAAAAGCAAGACTATATCAACTCGGAATACACCATTTTTTGTGCGGAAGTCGCTTCTACTACCAATGAAAATCTACTTTTGGATCATATGCTCCATATCGTCAAAGAACCAGAAAAACGAATTTATTTTATCAACCAATATTTAGAACAAGTCCGCACAACAGTATATCGTCAGGCACTTTTTGCCGAATTCGAAAAAATCGCACATGCAAAAGCAGAAATTGGTGAAGCCCTTACAGCAGATGCTCTTGAGACGATCTGGACAGCACTCAATACTGCTTATTATGGTAATGATATCGTAATCGACCCTGAACTTAAAATTGAATGGGCTCGTATCCCACATTTTTACCGTCCATTTTATGTCTACCAATATGCTACAGGTTATGCTGCGGCAACAACCTTAGCAGAGCAATTACAAACAGAAGGACCTATTGCACAAAAACGTTATTTACAATACCTACAAAGTGGTGGCTCTGATTACTCCATTAATTTATTACGTCAGGCCGGTGTTAACATGACGACACCAAAACCACTTGAAATTACGCTCGAAAAATTTTCAAAACGACTCGATGAGCTCGAAGTATTTTTGCTAAAATGATACTGAATAATAAGCAGTCAATTTTATTTAAAAGAATTTCTTGACATTTTATACCTGTTACGTTATACTAAATTATAGTAACTCAATGAATTGCTTTTAGATGGCTTGTGTAGCTCAATTACCCAACCAACTTACCAGCACATTTATGGTGACTAATAAAAAATAGGAGGTTGGTTATATAATGGCCTACCAAGACGAACAACTTACATGTAAAGATTGCGGAACAGAATTCGCATTCACAGTTTCAGAACAAGAATTTTATGCTGAAAAAGGTTTTGAAAACAAACCTGCTCGCTGCCCACAGTGTCGTGCAGCAAGAAAAGCATCAAATGGTAATGCACGTCCACAACGTGAAATGTTCACTGCTATCTGCAGCGAATGTGGCACAGAAACTAAAGTTCCTTTCAGACCTACTGAAGGAAAACCTGTTTACTGTCGCGATTGCTTCCAGGGCAGACGTTAATTTTTGAAATTTAAAAGACCTTCGGGTCTTTTTTTTCGCCCAAATATAAGATTAAGATATAAAAAGACGATGCTGTGAATTGACGGCATCGTCTTTTTATATCTTAATCTTCCTCTATTCTACTTTAGGTCCGGCATTTAATATATCATCCGGCATTGCACCTTTAAACTTTTCAACATTTTCGGCAAAACGTTTTGCTAGTTTTTTTGCCTGAATCTTATAATCTTTCTTATTGTTCCAGGTATTCGATGGTTTCAATATTTCTGTTGGCACATCCGGGCAAGATGCCGGGATAGCCACTTGGAAGATCGGATCTATTTCCCAGTCTACATCATCCAGCTTACCATCGAGTGCAGCCGTAACCATAGCTCTTGTATATTTCAAGTCCATCCTGCGACCTACACCATAGGGGCCACCAGACCAACCAGTATTTAGTAGATATACATGGGTGTTGAATTTATCGATTTTTTCACCTAATAATCTTGCATATTTAAGTGGTGACAATGGTAAAAATGGTTCACCAAAACCAATAGAGAACGTTGCCTGAGGTTCCGTAATACCGCGTTCTGTACCAGCTACTTTACTCGTATATCCTGATAAGAAATGATACATAGCCTGCTCTTTCGTAAGTTTTGAAATTGGTGGCAGCACGCCAAAAGCATCTGCTGTAAGGAAAATAATGGCTGTCGGATGCTCTGCAATACTTGGATGGACAGCATTCGGAATAAAATCGAGTGGATATGCCGTTCTTGTATTTTCCGTATAGCGTGTATCAAAATAATCTGCATGTCTTGTTTTATCCTGAATATGAACATTTTCCAAAACTGTACCATACTTTATCGCACGGAAAATTTCTGGTTCGGAGTCTTCCGTTAATTTAATACATTTTGCATAACAGCCACCTTCAATATTAAAGATCCCCTCATCACTCCAACCATGTTCATCATCACCAATAAGATTACGGTTTGGATCTGCTGATAAAGTAGTCTTTCCGGTACCACTCAAACCAAAGAAAAGGGCTGAATTTCCATCTTTGCCTACATTTGCCGAACAATGCATCGATAAAATCCCTTTTTGTGGTAATATGTAATTCATTACCGAGAAAATTGATTTTTTCATTTCACCAGCATAACGACCACCACCAATAAGCACCATTTTTTTATCAAAATTTAAAATGATAAAAGTTTCCGAATGGGTTTTATCTTCAACAGGATCGGCTTTAACGCCTGGCATACAAACAACCGTAAAGCCTTCTTTTTCACTTGGTTTCTTTTCCGGTTTGATAAACAGCTGTTTAATGAATAAATGCTGCCAGGCTAATTCATTAATAAATTTAACCTGTAAACGATTTTCCAAATCAGCACCAGCATAAACATCAGTTACATAAAGCTGATGATCTTCCCCATACTTTTTCATCTTCGCATATAAACGATTAAATGTATCTTCACTGCAAGGCGTATTATTCGTCCAGCTAATCAATTCATGAACAGCTGGCGTATCGACAATAAATTTATCTTTTGGCGAACGTCCAGTATGCTTTCCTGTCGTAACACAAAGCGCGCCTGTGTCGGAAAGTACCCCTTCCTGATTTTTAACGGCTTCTTCGATTAACTCGACTACGCTTAAATCATGCGAAACTCTACGCGCTCCAGCTAAAAGATCGTGGCTTGATTTTTGTCTTGATAAACTAATTCCCATGTCAGTCAACCCCTCATATCTAATAATATAGTCATAATACGATTACTCACATGTATTATATAGTTTAGTTTTCTCCATCAAGAAGTAAATCCCTGCTAAATTTTTCAAGTTTTCAATATATTCTCTATTTTCCTGCAGATAAAAATAGAGCCCGTCACAAGAACGGTCTCTATTTCTAGAATGATGCAATTTACTTATAAAACTGTTTTTACAATATTTATCATATCTTCCTTGGTACAGATTTGTTGATGCAAAACTTTTGCCGTTCGCAAATTCGCTAAACCGATTGGAATCGGAGCCGAATTATATTTTGCCAATGTATCAAGCAAGTCAAATTCATCGGCATTTTTTTTATCAATTGCTAAAGCATCGAGAACGCTATCATTAAATTTATATGGACTTGCCGTCGATACAATTATCGTAGGAGTCGTATCCTCTGTTATTTGTTTGTATTCATCAGCTACCTGCCAAGCGACGGCTGTATGCGTATCTATTATATAATTATGCTGCTCATAAACAGCCTTTATTTTTGCTGCGGTTTGTTTATCATCTGCCCAGCCGGCCCAAAAAGTAGATTGAATCTTTGTCAGATAATCAGCTCCAACATTATAGCTTCCTACTTCAGCAAGCTGACTCATCCAGCTGCAAATCTGTTTTGAATCGCCTCCACCAATATGATATAAAAGACGTTCCAGATTACTGGAAATAAGAATATCCATCGAGGGTGTAATGGTCTTAAAAAAATCTCGCTGTCGATTGTAAATACCAGTACGCAAAAAATCTGTCAAAACATTATTCGCATTGGATGCACAAACGAGTTTATTGATTGGCAGGCCCATACATTTTGCATAAAATCCCGCTAATATGTTACCAAAATTCCCCGTTGGTACAACAAAATTAATGGGATCACCCAATTTTATTTTATTGTTAGACACCATTTGCACATAAGAATTAAAATAATAGACAATCTGTGGTACAAGCCGGCCCCAATTGATTGAATTTGCTGAAGATAACTGAAATCCCTGACTCTTTAACATTTCATTAAAGGCTATATCATTAAAGATTCGTTTAACACCAGTCTGTGCATCGTCAAAGTTTCCTGTCACGGCTGCCACAGCAACATTTTCACCTGTCTGCGTAACCATTTGCTGCCTCTGTATTTTACTAACGCCTGCCTTTGGATAAAAAACCATAATCCGAATTTGATCTACATCTTTAAAGCCTTCCAAAGCCGCCTTGCCTGTATCACCTGATGTTGCTACCAAAATCACAATTTCAGACTTTTCGCCAGTTTTCACCAATGCGGTTGACATGAGCTGCGGCAATAACTGCAAAGCCATATCCTTAAAAGCACTCGTTGGACCATGCCAAAGCTCTAATATATTGTCATGATCGGCAAAGCTTTGCAAAGGTGCAATCAAAGCTGTATCGAATTTTGAATTTCCATATGCTTTTTCAATACATTGTTTGAGCTCCGCTGGTGTATAATCTGTCAAAAATTGACCCAATATTTTCTCTGCACACTTCTGGTATGTTGCGGAAAGTAAACTCTTCAAAAAATCATGATTGATTTCAGGCAGCTCCGTTGGTATGAATAACCCACCATCCTCAGCAATACCAGCAATAATTGCCTCTGCTGACTCTAAGACCTGCGCATTTCCTCTTGTGCTTCTATACTTCATGTTAATCTCCTCTTCTACCTTTACAAAATTAAATTTTATAATCCATCCATAATATGCTAAAATAAATACTGTTAACGCGAAATCCGATGCACTTTTGCCTGAACTGCGCGAATAAGATCCGCCGGAGTTAAAAGAAATTGTGCACCGCGCACACCAGCACTAATAGCAATGATATCCCATTTTTTTGCACTTTCATCTAAAAACACCGGATATTCTTTTTTTGCACCAATGGGAGAACAGCCGCCGCGAATATAACCTGTTAAGCCTTGTACTTCCTTAAGATGTACCATTTCAACTTTTTTATTACCGCTGACAACTGCCAGCGTTTTCAGGTCAAGTTCACCGCCACCGGGGATACAGGCCATTAAAACGCCGTTTTTATCACCACGAACGACCAATGTTTTAAAAATTTTTTCAACGGGCATACCAACCTGACTGGCAACATGAACTGCACTTAAATCATTGATATCAACGACATATTCTTTAATTTCATATTTAATTTTCAAAGTATCTAAAATTCTTGCTGCATTCGTTTTTTTCATTTTTACTGCCTCACACTAAGTCTAATTAAAATTGAATTTATTAGCGGTGATACCGCAAACTAGTAATTATTATACCATAGAATGAAACCCAAAACATAGACTTTAACTATTTTGTCGTCCTCAAAAACACTATTCTTTACACTATTCTTTATTTTTATATAGAATTGCATAATACTTTATTGTTAGTGTAAATGAAAATACATAAAAGCAAACGAAATGAGGGTTCACCATGTTAAACATAGCCTTGGGGCAGTTTGAAGTAAAATCTGGCCGTCCTGACTTGAATACACAAAAAATGCTGTCTATGATTCATGAGGCAAAAGAAAAAAATATAGATCTCATCATTTTCCCCGAAATGTCCATTCCTGGTTATCTACTTGGTGACACTTGGGAACAATCCTCCTTTCTAAAAGACTGTGAATATCATGGTCAACAAATTATTCAAGCATCGGATACGATCTATATTATGTTTGGAAATATTGCCGTGGATTGGGCAAAGTTTAACAACGACGGGCGTGTACGAAAATACAATGCTTTTTTTACCGCATATCAGGGCAAGCTTCTTCCCCATCCGAAACTGCCTTATGATTTTGGTATAAAAGCACTTATGCCAAACTATCGTGAATTCGACGATACCAGACATTTTTTCAGCCTGCAAAAACTAGCAACTGAATTAAAATGTCCTACCGAAGATCTGCTGGCTCCTATCGAACTTAACCTGAATGGAAAAACACAAAAGGTTGGCACTCTGATTTGTGAAGATGGCTGGAGCGATGACTACCAGCTGGCACCACTTGAAATTCTTCACAAAAAATATGATATTGATTTTTTTGTCAACATTTCATCATCCCCTTATACCCTTGGTAAAAACAACAAGCGTAATCGTGTATTTGCCAAACAAGCTAAAGAAAACAAAATACCGCTTCTATACGTTAACAATACAGGCATTCAAAACAATGGCAAAACAATTTACACCTTCGATGGATCCAGTACCGTGTATGCAGCAGACGGCAATATAATTGCCTATGGAAAACCTTATGAAGAAAAACTTATCTGTATTAACTTAGCTAAAAATAGCCAGCCTCTGCCAATTTCCATTCAAGATGAACAAGAAACGGCCGGTATTTTTGAAGCTCTAACATATGGAATTCGTAAATTTTTACAAAACATTCATATGGAAAAAGTCGTATTAGGCATCTCCGGCGGCATTGATTCAGCCGTCGCTGCCGCTTTATATGTAAATATCCTCGGTCCGAAAAACGTGTTATTGATTAATATGCCGAGTATCTACAATTCAAACACCACCAAAGATTTATCCTCTAAACTTGCCAAAAACCTTGGCTGTAATTATGCAATTTTACCAATTCAAGAAGTCGTTGATTACAGCATTAAACAATTTGAAACAACCCCTGTTATCAATTTAGCAGATTCATCGGCATCCAATCTTCATGTATCATCGTTTGTTGCCGAAAACATTCAGGCACGTGACCGTTCTGCCCGTATTTTAGCTGGCATGGCAGCTAGTTTTGGCGGCGGTTTCACCTGTAATGCCAATAAAGCCGAAACGACGGTTGGCTATTCGACTTTATATGGTGATCAATCTGGTTTTCTGGCAGCTTTAGCTGACTTATGGAAAAATCAAGTGTACGCTTTGGCTTATTATCTAAATCAAGAAGTTTTTCATAAAGAAGTAATTCCGCAAGCTACAATCGATATCGTACCAAGTGCCGAACTTTCCCATAACCAAGCAGTCGATGAAGGAAAAGGCGACCCTATCAAATACCCTTATCATGACTATCTGTTCCGCTCTTTTGTCGAACGTTGGAAAAAAGCAACGCCAGAGGATATTTTACAGTGGTATAAAGAAAACCGACTCGAAGCAGAAATCGGCTGCCAAGCTGGTTTAGTCAAAAAATATTTTCCGACCCCACAGGAATTCATTGAGGATTTGGAGCGCTGGTGGAATCTATATTCCGGTATTGCTGTCGCCAAACGAATCCAGGCTCCACCAATTTTGGCCATCAGCCGACGTGCCTATGGCTTTGACCATCGCGAATCACAAAACGGTCCTTACTATACCGTAAAGTATAAAAAACTCAAGCAGGAACTCCTGAACTAATTTCGCAAAAAATAGCAGGCGGCTTTATTAGATAAAGTTGCCTGCTATTTTTTATTTCAAAAACATTTAGAAGAACTAAGCAAATTGAATAATACTACTGCAAAGACCGATAAAAACTAGAATTGCTATATAATCAATGAGTTGCAATTTCGTTTCAGCCATAAAAGTACGTTGTTTGCTTTCCGAGAAACCCCGCATTTCTAAACTGACTGCCATATTCTCGCTGCGCATAATTGCCCGAAAAACCATGGGCTTGATAATCGTCATATAACCAATAATACGCTTTAGCGGGCTACCTGCATTTTTATAACCGCGACAAGCCTGTGCTTCACGCACAGCCTTACTCTCCTCCAGTAAATCCGGCACAAAACGGAAAACTGCCGTAACCATAAAAGCATATTGATAGGGAAGGTGGAATTGCTTGACTAGTGCAGCTGTGATTTGCTGCGTTTTAGTTGTTATAAGCATCAACAAAATGGAAACAGCCATATTTAACATCCGCAGTGCTGACACCAGCGCCACCATGTAAGAACTGCCCGCAATCATTTGGACTGCAAATAAACAAGCTGCAAATAAAACAAGCAATAAGACGGCTTTACCAATTTGATTAAATTTCCCACTCACTACCGCAGCCAGTAATTCAAGACCGAAAAAAAGCTGCAATGCTTGTATATTATTTGTTACGAATGCCGCAATAGAAATAGAAACTGCAAAAACAATTTTCGTAAACGCTGCAAAACTAAACATGCAAATCCCTCCGCCCCTGCATTTTTTGGTAAATATCTGCCGGAGTCATACAAATGTCCAGCCCCAAATCGTGGCTGATTCGGACTGCTTCCGGCACTTCAAGACCTAACTCCACGGTCTTTTTTTCATTTGCAAACAATTCTTTTGGCGCACCATTAAATTTTATTTTGCCATTTTCTAAAACAATCATTGTTTTTGCGTGTTCCGCGATGATATCCATATCATGACTCACAATCAAAATCGTCAGCCCTTCAAGGTTCAGCTTTCGCATCAGACGCAGCAGCTTGGTCCGTTCTCGGCAATCCTGGCCCGTGGTCGGTTCATCCAAAATTAGCAATTGTGGCTGTGCAGCGAGTGCTGATGCGATCGACAAACGTTGCTTGATGCCACGCGGCAGGGTCTGCGGCGCCCATTCAGCAAAAGCAGTTAAATCGGTTGCCTCCAATACTACCTCAAGCTGCAGTTCAATTTCTTTTTTAGTAAAACCCAGTTGCATCGGTCCATATATAATTTCTTCCCGAACCGTACTCGCAAAAAGCTGACGATCTGGATTTTGAAATACATAGCCAATATGTTTCGCCATATCGGCTGCCTGGCAGTTCGTTACATCCTGTCCATTCATTTTTATGCTGCCCGCATCAGCATTAATAAGCCCCATAATGAGCCGCGTCAGCGTCGTTTTACCGCTGCCATTGCGACCAGCAAGGGCAATAATTTCGCCCTGTCGTATTGTAAGTGAAATATCCGTCAATGTCTTATGTTTTCTATCATAAGAAAACGCAATATCCTTTAATTTTAGCATTTGGTATCACCCATTTCCAAATAAATCTTCCACCGCAATGGGATTGCTTCCGGGTATATTTTTTCTTGATGCATATAATTTAAACAATCATGGACAGATCCGGCAAATTTCATTTCTCCAGCATCCATAACAATTAACTGATCTGCTAAATCCGCAACATATTTCAAATCATGTTCCGCCACTAAAATAGTCGTATGATATGTCTTATTAATTTCCTTCAATAAGCGGTAGATTTCAATGGCACCTTCGGGATCAATCGCAGCAATCGGCTCGTCTAAAATCAGAATTTCTGCGTGCATCGCTAACATAACAGCAATAGCCAGGCGTTGTTTCTGCCCACCAGAAAGAGAAGAAATATTTCTTTTTTCAAACCCTTCCAGTCCCACCATCTGTAGTACTTCTGCACGCCGTTTTATAATCTTTTCTGGCGACATCCCTGCATTTTCAAGAGAAAAAGCAATTTCATCATCAATGGTCTCGGTAACAAGCTGACCCTCGTAATCATCCATCACCATCCCCACTTTGCGATTTAGGTCACTTTGTCTCGTGTTCAATACACTAATATTATTTATACTAATTTCACTATCATATATATCATCAAAATAATCCATCCGCGCTCCCGCAATCGTAAGCAATAAAGAAGTTTTACCGGCCCCATTGACACCAGTTAATACAGAAAAAGACCCTTTTGGGACAAAAAGATGGATGTTACTTAAACTATATTTATCTTTTTGTCGGGCATTGATATTCGAATTGAAAATTGTATTAGCCGGCTGATATAAAATCTGACCTGCTGCCAAACCAAACAAAGCAACGATAAGGACCGTTGGCAGCATAACAAATAAAAAAACAGGAATTGGGATATCTAAAACAACTTTGGTAATAAAAACAAATGTACCACCACTAATAAAAGTTGTAACAAAAACTAAAACTGCTGGTTCGATATTAACTTTACGAAATTTAAAATCAAAAAAATGATTTTTTGCAATATAGGCACAAATAAAAGCTGCAAGAGGATCACTGATAAGATTTGCATATGGTAAAGCGGCCTTTGATGACATCGTCGCGACAAGTCCTGAAACAATCCCTATTCCCAACCCTTGTCCAAGTGTTGGCCGGCACAGCATAATCGCCATTGTATACATCAATATATTCCAATTTAAGGATATTCCTCCTATATTTGGCGAAACCATCCGCAAAATCACCCCAATGGCTAACAATAATGTGGTTATTGTCAACCACCGTAAATTACCATCTACTTTTTCTCTAAACCGTATTGATTTTTCCTGCATTGCCTTCAGCCCCTTAAAATTCTTAAATACACTAAAAAACCTCTCGCCCCTTATGAAAGGGACGAGAGGTTACTATACTCACGATGCCACCCTTGTTGACTAAAAATCAGTCCAACTCAGTCAAAGTACGAGACCTATAGATCACTAAACGTCTGATACCCGATTCTTGATAACGGCAGAATATTTCCGGCAGCCCCTACCCCGCGTAAAACGGATCAAAACTGCATTTCTTAGGTCCATTCTTCATATCGACTTGTATCGAACTTCCACCGCCTCCGACTCGCTGAACTTGTCTTCCTATGAGTACTATTCCTAATCATCAAAATTATTTTATGAAGTTTCATTCAGTATAACAAAACCATATATTTTTGTCAACAATGGCATAAATATATACTACATATATCCGCGAATAAACGTCAATATCAGCCAAACAACGATACCGATACCTATACCGATTAAAGCTACCGGTAAAGCTACCAATAAAACAAAAGCAGCAATTGCCATTACAACCAGTGCTATAACCAATTTTGTTACCCAATTTGAATGTCCCATATTGACATTTTTTACATAAACCTTTTGATAGGGATTATGAATATGCATATATGGTTGCTCCGCCTGTTCATTAACCTTATCATTAATCGTAACACCATGATATGTTGCTTGTTCTTCTTGGGACATTACCCTTACAGGATCATCTCCCACTAAGTCACAATAGGAACATTTACCTGTCTCATCCATTTCTCGATTACATTTCGAACAACGCATGAAAATCCCCCCTTACCTAAAATGCATATAAAGAAAGCACAAAGCCTTCTTCCGTTAAATATCTTGGATCAAAAACACGCAGCTGCAATGCTTCTGCAATTTTCTTACAAGAATTAGAAAATTCTTTATCTGATACAGCTAGTTTTTTCAAAAAATTCTTTTTATTAATAAAATTTACGCCATTGATCGTCGCAAACGAAAGAAAAATCCCAGCTGCTATAAACTCCGCTCGATCTGTTGATTTAAAACTATAAAAAAAGCTGCCCCACATCTTGAGTAATAAATCAGTAGCATGCAAACTAAATTTGTAACGTTTTGCCAATGACTGTAGAAGCAATGTGACCGCTTCATCCGGCTTTTCAATTGCTTGCTTTATTGTCGGAAATTGATGCAGCAGGAGCTCTGGTGCAACAACATTTACTTTAGCCAAATGAACTAGAATATCAATCGTGTGGCGAACCATAATCGCATGACGTTCAAAAAACTGTTCAATATTTACTTCTGGATCTTGATATTTATACAAGCATTGCTGCCGCATAATCTCTTCTTTAATCCGTTTTCGTAAAATAGTACTAGCTGGTATACTCGTAATATAATTTAGCATAACAACACCATCGAGGTAAATATGACCATAAAGGATTACTTTTTTATAATCATGTAAGCCATAATCTGGTGTCGGTAATTGAATTCTTTCGTCCGTCAACAAGTTTGTGCATTCAACAACAGATTCATTCACCAAACGATTAATATAAAAAACTGTAAACTTAGCTCTTAATAAATCATTAAGAATATGCTTTTCATCAGCCGTCAACACATCTTTTTTGCTTTCATAAAAATACCGCAACGGTGTACTGTCATTCTTGACTAAATGATAATCAAATAAATAATAATCCCAAAATCCAAGCCAAAATTCTTCCCCATCTTCGTCGGGAACTACGTTAAACGGCCCGGAATAAAGTGATAAGGCACGGTTAAAATCAAAAGAAAATTCTTCATTTTTGTAATAAAGTCCAATTTTATTTAAAAGTTTTTCGAGTAAAACATTTAATTTATTTGCATCTTTCATGGACAGTTCTTTTGTTGTATGAAGATTTTCATAAAATTCTTCATCCGTTGATTTGATTTCAGGAAGCGTGAATTGCTCTTCAACAAAAAAATATTTTTTTCCATTACGCAAACTTTCAAGTTGTGAAATCTGTTTTTCTTTTAACAAATAACGGTAAAAATCTTCTAATATCGCAAAAAAATCTTTTACGCTATCTTCATTAAGAACCATTGTACCATTGTTTTCCGCAATCCAAAACAATGATTTTGCATAATCCAAATCCGAAAGTTCATTTAAATCATACAGATCAATATAATCCAAATAATAAATAAACCATTGTAAATTTTTCCATATACACTTTAAATCCGCATCTGAATTTCCCCGCCAAGCTTTTTTGCGCAAATATTTTTCAATGGATGCCTGTTCGATAATGCCATCAAAATCTATACATTCATCATAAAATAATTGAATTTCGTCATATACATTTTTCATTAATTTGAAATTCTCCTTAGTAAGTACCAACACTTATATGAATTCATTATAACACATCATATAGTACCTTTCTACTGCATCAAATAGATTCAAGCAAAGCAATATAAAGCCTAATAAAGGAACCTGTATAAACTCTTCAGTTTATACAGGTTCCTTTATACTCAATTATCGATATATTTCATTGAATTCGGCTAATCTGAATGGTGGGCCTAAATAGACTTGAACTATTGACCTCACGCTTATCAGGCGTGCGCTCTAACCAGCTGAGCTATAGGCCCATTCATCTACCGCGATATCTCGACTCACACTCGCTTTGTTGCTAAGCGACACTCATCATACGCGATTTTTACGGGAATTTTTATACACCCACAAGTTTTTTAAATATCTTTTATTATTAGGAATCTGCAACAATTCTTAATAGCAGATACTTAAACAAACGAAGGCATTCCCTCAAAACTAGACAATGTAGAAAGGCCAAATGTGTACGACCTAGAATGACATCCGACTACTAAAAGTAATCTTTGAAACTGTATTTCAAGTCTCGTGTCTCCTTAGAAAGGAGGTGATCCAGCCGCACCTTCCGATACGGCTACCTTGTTACGACTTCACCCCAATCATCGCCCCCACCTTAGACGGCTGGCTCCTTGCGGTTACCCCACCGGCTTCGGGTGTGAATGACTTTCGTGGTGTGACGGGCGGTGTGTACAAGACCCGGGAACGTATTCACCGCAGTATGCTGACCTGCGATTACTAGCGATTCCGACTTCATGCAGGCGAGTTGCAGCCTGCAATCCGAACTGAGAGATAATTTATGGGTTTCGCTCCACCTCGCGGTCTCGCTTCCCTCTGTTTATCCCA
>NZ_FNZK01000006.1 GCF_900109225.1 Propionispira arboris | reverse complement strand
CACCTGTTCCCATACCGAACACAGTAGTTAAGCACTTGAACGTCGAAAGTACTTGGGTGGAAACGCCCTGGGAGGATAGAAAACTGCCAGTTAAACAAAAAGCACTCATATGTATGGGTGCTTTTTTCGTATGAAAAAACCGTTTAACTCTTCCTGAGAACGTTAAAAAAAGAGCAGCAATAGAATTTTCTATTGCTGCTCTTTTGAAATTATTTATTCGAAGTTTTTCTACGTGATAATAAGTGCATAACTTTTGCTCCCGTATTTCTTATACGGCGAAGCGGGGCTACTTTTGTTTTTATTTTTGGTTTCATATCTTTTACAGATCCGAAATCTCCCCGTTTGAGATATGTCATTTTTGTTTTTTCTGGTTTTAAAAAACGACGAATCGCATTTACAGCTTTTTCCGGTTGACTTTCGTCAGAACAGGTGAAGATATCGACAGCAGCATAATTTAAATCTGGATATGTATGAACGGTTATGTGACCTTCTTTCAGTAAAATCAAAGCGGCTGCATGTTCGCCTTCGAGAATTTGAATATCAGCATTGATCAGTGTTAAACCGGATTCTTCGATTGCAAGCTGCAATGAACCTTGAAGGAGTTCAGCATTTACAATTTTATTGGACTTACAATTATACATATCAATAGCTAGATGTCTGGCAAGAATTTTCAATGTTAGAATCGCTCCTTTTATTTAATTAAATGAATACATGAAAGACAAAAATTTTATAAAATACATGTACAGTCAGGTACTTTTTTAAATATATTAAAATGAATTTTTGCATAGTACTACAGACTAATATTATAAAGCATAATAGCAATTTTGTAAAGAAAATTCAAAGTACAATAGAATGAAATAAGGGATTCTTAAGGCAAGCGTCAGAAAAAAACGGTAGAGACTGATAGCCATAATTATGAACTAACAGATACGCTGGTTTTGTTTTGACCGCGTGATAAACGAAGTTAAATTTTTACTGAAAATTGAATCGGATGTATGGTAGAATAAGATAGTAATCGAAAAGATAAAATCAAGTTAAATAATCATTTTGTCAAGTACTGGCTGTTTCTCTTAAGAAGGCCTTCAGCTGGTAAAGAGAGGAGATTTTTCTATGAATAAAAGTATATGTAATGTATTAGGCATCAAATATCCTATCATCCAAGGTGGTATGGCCTGGGTTTCAGAAGCGAAACTTGCTAGCGCTGTATCGAATGCTGGTGGTGCTGGAATTATTTCAAGTGGCGGCAGAACAACGGAATATGTAAGAGAACAGATTCAATTGGCAAGAACCTTGACTGCTAAACCATTTGGTGTAAATATTATGTTGATGGCTCCAAATAAAGAAGAGATCATTGATGTGGTTTGCGAAGAAAAACCGGCATTTGTCACATTGGGTGCGGGAAATCCTGTTCCATTTTTTGAAAAATTAAAAGCTGCTGGTATCAAAATAATTCCAGTTGTACCAAATGTAAAATTGGCTCAGCGTGTTGAAAAAGCGGGTGCGGATGCTGTTGTTGTTGAAGGTATGGAAGCCGGTGGTCATATTGGTGTATTGACTACGATGGCACTTATGACACAGGTTATTCATGAAGTTGAAATTCCAGTTGTTGTGGCTGGTGGTTTTGCTGATGGTCGTGGGTTGGCTGCTGCATTAGTGATGGGGGCTGCTGGTGTACAGATGGGGACTCGTTTCTTAGTAGCAGAAGAATGTGTGGTACATGTAAATGTAAAAACGAAGTTGATTGCATCCGTCGATACAGATTCAATTGTAACGGGTCAGTCCATGGGACATGCAGTGCGTGGCGTAAAAAATAAATTTTCATTAAATTTTCTTGAAATGGAAAAAAATGGAACACCTGAAGCGGAATTGATTCGTCTGGCAACTGGTACAAATAAACTTGCAGCGGTTGACGGTGACGTTGAAAATGGCATGGTTCAGGCTGGACAAAGTTTATTACCACTTAAGAAAATTGAACCGGCAAAAAAAATTATTGATTCAATCGTTTTGGAAGCAAGAGCTATACTGGATAATGCTCCATCCATTCATGTTTAAAAAATTTTTCTTAAAATAAACCAACATAAGAAACGCTATGGAAAAATAATTTCATAGTGTTTCTTTTTCTGTAGCTTTCCTTGCTATATGAGATTAAATACTGTATTATACTATATAGTAATGTTCTTAATTGTACATAAAATGTATGATTTATTATCACAGGAGGATTTTTAAATGAAATCGAGAGTATGTCAGGCCCTATTTTTTTTCTTAATTTGTGTAGTTGCTTTTGCGGGATGTGGAGCCAATCAAAGTATTGATAAAGAAAAAGAGAATGGAAATTTTAAAATTGTTACATCGTTTTATCCGATGTATGTTGCAACCATCAATATTACCAACGGAATTGATGGGGTTGAGGTCAAAAACATGACGAAACCACAGACTGGTTGTTTGCATGATTATCAATTGACACCAGCTGATTTAAAAACATTAGAAAAAGCCGATGCATTTATTGTTAATGGTGCCGGAATGGAAGCTTTTTTAGATAAGGTTGTAAAACAACAAGAAAAATTAAAAATCATTGATGCATCAAAAGGGATTGATCTTTTAAAAGATGGAACGGAAGAGAATCCTCATGTTTGGGTCAGTATTACAAATGCAATTCAGCAGGTGAGAAATATTGAGGAACAATTGATTGCAGATGATCCGAAACATGCCGCTCAATATAAAGAAAATGCGGATGCTTATGTCACCAAGCTTGAAAGCTTAAAACGGGAGATGCATACGGCTATTGATCCTTTGCCAAATAAAAATATTGTAACATTTCATGAGGCATTTCCTTATTTTGCTAAAGAATTTAATTTAAATATTGTTGCTGTGATTGAACGTGAGCCGGGCAGTGAGCCGACACCGAAGGATATTGAAGAAACAGTAGATAAAGTTAAAAGCCTTAATGTGAAAGCATTGTTTGCTGAACCACAATATCCAGAAGGTGCCGCACAGACTATTTCGAAAGAAAGCGGTGCTAAAGTATATACACTGGATCCTGTAGTTACAGGAGATGCGGATGAAACTGCCGCTGATGCATATATTAATGCAATGAAAAAAAATGCACAGGTTTTAAAAGAAGCTCTACAATAAAATTTTATTTAGAAACTGTCTCTTTTTGAGGCAGTTTTTTTTATGGAAATTGAATCGCAGGCACTTATTTATTTCTAAATAAGAATAATTCGCAAAATCTATTGCAAAAAGTCAAAAAGTCAAATATAATAAAAATAAAGGTCAAATGGTCAAGACAATGCGAAGGTGAAAAAATGAGTAATATAGCAGATTTAATCGAAGAGTATATTTTAAGGCGTTTGTCGAGTGAACAAAATCGTAAAGTGGAACTTCGGCGAACTGATATTGCTGATAAGATATGTTGTGCACCGTCACAAATTAGTTATGTACTGAATACACGATTTACGCTAAAAAAAGGCTTTGTTGTAGAGTCGAGACGAGGTCTTGGGGGGTTTATCCGTATTGCCCAGGTTCCGTTGGATTTTATTTATCAGGATATGCTGGATAAGATAGCTGAAAACACGGAACTTGATGAAATTCAACGGATGGTCCGTTATCTGCTGCAAAGACAACTAATTCAAACTCGGGAAGCCGCAATTGTAATGCAATTTTTTACATTTGCTTATGATAAACTTGAAGCAGCAGAACGAACACGGATGATTCGCTCCGTATTTTTGACATTGGCAAATTTTTCTTAGGAGGTAAAAATCTATGTTATGTGATGATTGCAAAAAAAATGAAGCGTGTGTTCATATTACGCAGATTAGCAGTGATGGTAAGGTGGACAGAAATTTATGCGAAGATTGTGCTCAAAAATATGGGAAAATTGTTTTCAATCCAGATAAAAGTTTTTCTGTAAACGATTTTTTAACAGGAATGTTCAATAGTGGTCTTAAACCACAGTTAGAGGATACCAAAGATACAGCTCAGGATTTTGTTTGTCCGAATTGTGGTATGACGTATAGAGATTTTACACACACCGGAAAAATTGGTTGTAGTGTTTGTTATACGAAATTTGGTAAAAGACTGGAACCACTTTTGCGCAGAATCCATGGATCTAGTACGCATAATGGCAAGATACCTAAAAGATCAGGCGGACAGCTTGAAGTGAAACATCAAATTAAACGATTGCGCGAAACACTTCAAAATCATATTGCTAATGAAGAATATGAAGAAGCAGCTAAACTTCGTGATCAAATTAAAGATTTAGAAAAAGCCTTCAATGAAGAAGAGCAGCAGGAAAAGAACTAGGGGGAGTGTGCTATGTCAACAGATGAATTGTTTACGAATCCATATTCACCATGGATGAATGGCAGCGGAATGGATGGTGACGTTGTTTTATCAAGCAGGGTAAGGCTTGCTAGAAATTTTTCTGATATCCCGTTTCCAAATCGTGCGAATCTTGCCCAATTGTCTGAAGTAAAAGCAATGATGCAGGAAATTTTGCCCGAACTTGAAGATATAACAGATAAACCTTATCAGTGCCTGCCAATTGATGAACTTACAAATTTGGAAAGAAAAGTGTTGATTGAAAAACATTTGATCAGCAATAATCATATAGAAAATCCAGAACACCGCGCCCTTGTTGTGAGTGATGACCGTAAAGTGAGTATTATGATTAATGAAGAAGATCATTTGCGTATTCAATGTATGGTATCAGGTTTGGATCTTGCAGTTCCATTAGAATTGGCCTCTAAAATCGATGATACAATAGAATCAAAACTAGATATTGCTTTCAATGAAAAGATGGGCTATTTAACATCGTGTCCGACAAATCTTGGTACCGGACTTCGAGCATCGGTGATGGTTCATTTACCGGGTCTTGTATTTACTCAACAGATCGGTAAAATAATGAATGCTTCACCACAGTTAGGGCTGGCAGTACGAGGATTGTATGGGGAAGGTACAGAAGTTATCGGTAATATATTTCAAATTTCGAATCAATTAACCTTAGGGTTTAATGAACAAGAAATTATGGATAATTTAACCAGTGCTGTGCTTGAAATTATTATGCATGAACGAGCAGCCAGAAAAGCCTTGATGACATATTCGGCCGAAAGATTAAGTGATCAGGTATGGCGTGCTTTTGGTATATTGAAATATGCACGTTCGGTTTCAGCTAATGAAGCTTTGTCGTTATTAAGTAAAGTCAGGCTTGGCATTGATACAAAAATGATTACAGAAGTTGCCGCAAAGTCATTTACTGAATTATTGGTATCAAGCCGCACAAATTATTTGAAGAATTTGCAGGAAAATGAAAATTTATCGCAAAATGAAATAGATAAAGAACGAGCAAAAACGATTCGTGAAACATTGGAAAAATTTAAAGTTGTTAGGGAGTGAGAACATGGATCATAGATTTACAGCTAGAGCTATTAAAGTATTAGAACTTGCTCAATATGAAGCAAGGGCCTTAGAACATAATTATGTAGGTACGGAGCATTTGCTGTTGGGGTTGATTCATGAAGGCGAAGGTGTGGCAGCCAGAGCATTAATGTCTTTAGGCATTGATTTAGCAACTGTACGCAACCGTGTGGAAGCTATGATTGGACCAGAAAATGATAATGCTGGCAATGCCTTTGTTTATACACCACGAGCAAAACGAGTTATGGAATTGGCATCAGAAGAAGCACAGTCACTTAGCCATAATTATATTGGGACGGAACACATTTTGTTAGGCCTGATTCGAGAAAATGAGGGAATTGCAGCTAAAGTACTCATCTCATTGGGTGCTGATTTGGATATTGTCAGAGAAACTGTCATTGAAATGCTGGGGGGAGAGCAAGCCGAAGCCAGCAATGAAAGTGGCGCCGCCAATACGGCTCATAAAAAAAGCAATACACCTGTTTTAAATGAATTTGGTCGTAATTTAAATGAAATGGCAGAAAAAGGGAAAATAGATCCGGTTATCGGGCGCGATAAAGAAATAGAAAGAGTTATTCAAATCCTGAGCCGTCGTACCAAAAATAATCCAGTATTGATCGGTGAACCTGGCGTGGGGAAAACGGCTATTGCCGAAGGATTGGCTCAGCGTATTACGCAAGGGAGTGTGCCAAAAATTTTGGCGAATAGACGCGTTGTATCGCTTAGCATGGCTTCTTTGGTTGCTGGGGCGAAATACCGGGGCGAATTTGAAGATCGTTTAAAGAAAATAATTGAAGAAATTACAAATGCGGAAGATGTTATTTTATTTATCGATGAGTTGCATACACTGATTGGTGCAGGCGCTTCAGAAGGATCGGTTGATGCTGCGAATATATTGAAACCGGCATTAGCTCGGGGAGAACTTCAAGTTATCGGTGCAACCACTTTAAATGAGTATAAAAAATATATTGAAAAAGACTCTGCATTAGAACGACGTTTTCAGCCAATCGTAGTTGGCGAACCTAATGTGGAAGATGCTATAAAGATCTTACGCGGAATCCGTGATAAATATGAAGCCTTTCATCGTGCCCAGATTACGGATGAGGCGATTGAGGCCGCGGTTAAGTTATCACATCGTTACATTACGGATCGTTTTTTGCCGGATAAAGCAATCGATTTGATGGATGAAGCTGCTTCGAAAGTCCGTCTGGCCGCAGTCGTACAGCCTGAAGATATCAAACAGTTAGAAAAAAATTAGAAACACTGAAAACGGAAAAAGAAGCAGCTATTACCATTCAGGAATATGAACAGGCGGCAAATATCCGCGATGAAGAAAGTAAAACGAAAATTGAACTCGAGGTCAAACAAAAAGAATGGGGTAATAAAGAAAATAGCCGCATTGTTGTTTCGGGGGAAGATATTGCAGCTGTTGTGTCAAATTGGACGGGAATTCCATTGCAGAAATTGGCGGCAAAAGAGTCAGAACGTTTATTAAACATGGAAGAAATTTTACAAACCCGAGTTGTTGGACAAGAAGCTGCTGTTACTGCAATTGCCAAAGCAATTCGTAGGGCCAGAACGGGACTGAAAGATGCCAAAAGACCAATTGGATCATTTTTGTTTTTAGGACCGACGGGGGTTGGTAAAACCGAATTGGCCAGGGCTTTAGCTGAAGCTTTATTCGGTGATGAAGCGGCTATGCTGCGATTTGATATGTCGGAGTATATGGAAAAACATACTGTTTCACGTATGATTGGCGCACCTCCAGGGTATGTAGGGTATGCCGAAGGGGGTCAGCTGACAGATGCAGTACGTCGCAAACCTTATTCTGTTATTTTGTTAGATGAAATTGAAAAAGCCCATTATGATGTATTTAACATACTGTTACAGGTTCTTGAAGATGGACGCTTGACGGATAGTCAGGGGCGCGTTGTTGACTTTAAGAATACAGTCATTATTATGACATCAAACATTGGGGCCAATTATCTTAAACCGGAAAATTCAACCGTTGGTTTTTTAACGAAAGATCAACCACAGGTTATGCCGGATATTGCGAAGAAAAAGGTGCTGGATGAAGTGAAGAAAATTTTCCGTCCGGAATTTTTGAATCGTATCGATGAAATGGTTGTGTTTAATTCACTTACGAAAAAAGAACTTACGAAGATCGTGGACATCATGCTTAATGATCTCAATAAACGATTGAAAGATATGGCTATTTCTCTTGAAATTAGTGAAGCTGCGAAAGAGCGAGTTATAGAAGAAGGGTCTGATTTTACCTTTGGTGCCAGACCTCTCAAAAGAGCGATTCAGAAATTGATCGAGGATGAAGTAGCTGAACGTTTGTTAGAAGTGACTTTTAAAGCTGGAGATACAATTCTTATTGATGCGATAGAAGGAAAGTTGACGTTTAAGAATAAAACAGAAGCTTTGATTGTAAAATAAAATACGTGTAAAACATAAAAAGACGAACTTGGCTGGTCTGAGTTCGTCTTTTTACCATGGTGGAGGATATGAAAAAAAGACGAAACACGTTAGACAAAAATTCATTAATTGTTAATATATGGAATTTTATAGAGAACTTTGTCATTGCAATTATTTGGTTGATAAAATTTGTTGTTAAGATATTATATTGCGCGGTTGTGAATTTCATCCAAAATGTTTTGCGGCGCAATAAAAAGATACGTATAGGAAAAGGTGAATGATTTGGCTAAAAAAAAGACGGCATATGTATGTCAGGATTGTGGCTATGATACGGCAAAATGGCTTGGTCGATGTCCTGGCTGTGGCGCATGGAATACAATGGTTGAGGAAGTAATCATGCCGGAGCGTAAAGCTGGTCTGAGCTTGGGTCTGTCGACCTCGGCTCAGCCAGAATCTATTGAAAATGTGACAGTGGATGATATGCCGCGGTTTTTGACAGGATCGGGTGAATTGGATCGAGTGTTAGGTAGTGGAATTATTCCAGGATCGGTCGTATTGATCGTAGGTGATCCTGGTGTTGGTAAATCAAGCCTTACGCTTAAGGTGTGTGCTAATGTGGCTAAAACGGGTAAAGTACTTTATGTTACCGGCGAAGAAAGCACACGTCAGGTACGAATGCGGGCGGATCGTTTAGACGCAATTGAGAAAGAATTGCTTGTTTTGAGTGAAACAAATCTTGATCTTATTGAGCAGCATGTCTTAACTGCCAGACCCAGACTATTAGTAATTGATTCTATTCAGACAATATTTAGACCTGACATACAGAGTGCGCCAGGGAGTGTTAGCCAAGTACGAGAATGCGCGGTTGAACTTTTGCGTATTGCAAAAACCCATGGCATTGCTGTGTTTTTAGTTGGGCATGTAACAAAAGATGGTACGCTGGCTGGTCCAAGAGTATTGGAGCATATTGTTGATACTGTACTTTACTTTGAAGGTGAAAGAAATGCACAGTTTCGCGTATTACGAGCTGTTAAAAATCGCTTCGGCAGTACAAATGAAATTGGACTTTTTGAAATGAGAGATGTTGGTCTTGTAGATGTACCAGATGCATCCAAGTTGTTTCTATCAGAAATGCAGGCGGACTCAGGCAGTATTGTTGTGCCAACGGTTGAGGGTACGAGGCCTCTTTTGGTTGAGGTGCAGGCATTGGTTGCACAGACCCCATATATGCCGCCAAGGCGGACTTCTGATTATGTTGATATTAAACGAATCCAATTGCTTTTAGCTGTTTTGGAAAAACGAGTTCATTTGAGTATTGGGGCTTGCGATGTTTATGTTAAAGTTGCCGGCGGTATAAAACTTGATGAGCCGTCTATTGATCTTGGACTCAGTGTAGCATTGGCCTCTAGTTTTAAAAATAGTATAGTTTTACCGCAGTGTGTTATTTTTGGTGAAGTTGGGTTGGCGGGGGAAGTGCGTGCAGTCAGTCAGGCTGAGGTTCGGATACGTGAAGCTGTTAAAATGGGCTTCAAAAATATAATATTACCGAAGAAAAACTTGGAACGCTTATCGCTTGATTTGCCAGTTAAATTGTATGGTGTTGAAAATGTTGGTGAAGCCCTTCGAGTGGCTTTAAAATAAAATTTGCTGTTTTAAAATGATTTTCATATAGTGTATTGACAAGAAAAATTTAAAGTGATAAAATAATTCCTTTTATTAAATACAAAAATGTGGTATAATAGGGACGTGTCTTAGGAGGTGTTGCTTTGCTTAGCATAGGAGACAAGGTGGTATATCCAATGCATGGTGCAGGGATTATCAACGGCATAGAAGATTGTGAGATTATGGGAGAAAATCGATCTTATTATGTTTTGAAAATGCCATTAGGCAGCATGAAAGTCATGATTCCGATTGATAATGTCGCGAATATTGGCTTGAGAGATGTTATACCGCAAGGCGAAGTTGGAAAAGTAAAGGTTATACTTCAGGGAGTACCGGAACAGTTAGCCGGCAGTTGGAATAAACGATTCAACGCAAATTTACTCCAAATCAAAACAGGTGATATCTGCAATGTAGCAGCGGTTGTTAGAAATTTGATTTTACAAGATCGTTCTAAAAAAATTTCTACAGGGGAAAGGCGTTTATTAGATATTGCAAAACAAATATTGGTCAGCGAACTTGTGTTTGCCTGCGATAAAGAGCCTGAGGCTGTAGAAACGTGGATGTATGATTTGCTTGATAAAAATACGCCAGGTGACTGACGTATTTTTTATTAAATTTTGACAAATGTAAATTATTTTAGTAATATGAAATAAAGTCTACGCAGAAGGAGGTGGGAAGGTATTGTTAGATAAAGTGTTACGCTTTTTTATCACAGTTTTAATGGCAATTGGTGGTCTTGCTTTGATGCAGTTAGCAAACCCATTGCTTTCTTTTTTGATCAGTGCTGAATTTCTGAGATTGGACATGGGTCTTTTCGGCATGACAATGACAAATCTTTTGTCTATTTTACTTGGTGGTATCATAGGTGGTGTAACAGGTTTTCTTATTTCACCTTATTTGGTGAAAAAATTGTTAACATTTTCTTTATGGGTGGAATTACAATTAAATAAAATGCCAATTCACGATGTGATTGCAGGTGCTTGTGGATTAGCAATTGGACTTATTATTGCAAATTTATTAGGCTCGGCATTTTCTCAAATTCCAATCGTAGGAAATTATATACCGGTTGTTTTCAGTATAGTTTTAGGATATCTTGGTATCCATATTACCATTGAAAAACGAGATGAAATTACAGCTCTCTTTGATTTTATCCCTAAACTTGTAAAAGACAGGACTAGGGAAAAAGACATTATCAAGGAAGAACCTGTTATAGATCCGTTATATAAACTTTTGGATACAAGTGTTATTATTGATGGACGTATTGCAGATATTTGTAAAAGTGGATTTATTGAAGGGACCTTATTGATTCCTGTTTTTGTCTTGGAAGAGTTGCAGCATATCGCAGATTCTTCTGATTTACTCAAACGTACTCGAGGCCGCCGTGGCTTGGATGTTTTGAAACGCATTCAGACAGAGTTTGATATGTTTGTTAAAATTGATAATCATGATTTTGATGATATTACTGAAGTAGATTCTAAGCTGGTAAAGCTTGGACAGCTTGTTGGGGCAAAAATTATTACGAACGATTATAATTTGAATAAAGTTGCTGAACTTCAAGGGGTATCCGTACTTAATATCAATGAATTATCAAATGCTGTAAAGCCTGTGGTTATTCCAGGCGAGGATATGGTAGTTAATGTTGTTAAAGATGGCAAGGAAAATGGACAAGGGGTTGCTTATCTGGATGACGGTACGATGATTGTTGTAGAAGGCGGTAAAAAGCATATGGGCGAAACAATTGAAGTCATCGTAACATCCGTTCTTCAAACAGCAGCTGGCCGTATGATATTTGCTAAACCGAAAGCAGCATAAGAATGTATTTTTAAAAACTCTGGGCACTATGATTTTTAAAATTAAAAAGAATGAAAATGCTGCGGGTAACCGCAGCATTTTTTTTGAAATGATTATTTTTTTACCTATATTGATAAAATTATTGACGGTGATGTGGTTTTGCTTTCAATTAGCAACTTACATGTAGTATGATAAAGAAAAATAAATTATTGAGTATTTATAGGAGCGTAATTTTATGGTAACTGCAATTTTCCCCGCTGCTGGGCAGGGTAAAAGAATGAAAGCCAGCGTCAATAAAGTTTTTTTAGAACTTATGGGGAAGCCTATTTTAGTACATACGCTGTTAGCTTTTTCGCGTTGTGATGCAATTGACAATCTAATTGTTGTCGTGGGGGCGGATGAAGTAACTTTCATCAAAGCGCTATTAGCGACAGTGCCTGGACTGAAACCTTATAAAGTTATAGCGGGCAGCACGGAACGACAATATTCCATTTTTAATGGATTAGCTCAGCTAAACCCGGCGACGGATGTCGTATTAGTCCATGATGGAGCAAGGCCGCTTGTGAGCTGTCAGATAATCAGTGCTGTGGTTGAAGAAGCTAGAAAAAGCGGTGCAGCGATTGCAGCAGTACCTGCGAAAGATACAATCAAAATAGTGGATAAGGGTGATTTGGTTGAGGCAACTCCAGATCGTCAATCTTTATGGACCGTACAGACACCACAGGGCTTTAAAAAGGACGTTATCGTCAAAGCATATCAACAGGCAGCGAATGATGAATTTTTAGGTACAGATGATTCAAGTCTGGTTGAACGGATTGGTGTACGAGTCAAGGTCGTTCAGGGTGATTACAGCAATATAAAAGTAACGACACCGGAAGATCTATTGATTGCTGAAGCTTTTATGCGAGACGGTGTGGTTGCGAAGGTGGTAAGCCGCGTGTCCTCGTCTGTTTCAGGAGTCGTGTCTAACGTGAAAGAAAAAATTTTTAGAAAGAGGTAATATGATGATTCGATTTGGTATGGGCTATGATGTGCATAAATTAGTAGGAGGGCGTAAGCTGATTTTAGGTGGTGTTGAGATAGAGCATACGGTAGGGCTTTTAGGGCATTCGGACGCGGACGTGCTGTTACATGCGATTGCAGATGCATTGCTGGGAGCAGCGGCACTTGGCGACATCGGTCGTCATTTTCCGGATTCGGATGATGCCTATAAAGGAATTTCGAGCCTTATTTTATTAGAGCATGTGCGGGATTTACTGCTTGAAAAAAAATATGAGATTGGCAATGTTGATGCAACGATTGTAGCTCAAAAACCGAAAGTAGCTCCTTTTATTTTACAAATGAATGAAAATATAGCAATGGCATTACGAATCGCGATCGACCAGGTCAATGTGAAAGCAACAACTGAAGAAGGATTGGGATTCACGGGGACAGAACAGGGAATTTCAGCCTATGCTGTCGTAGGGATTGAAAAGAAATAATGTTTGTATGAGAAACGGATTTCTGCTACAATATAATTTACACAAAGATTTTTGGAGGGAATGCTAGATGTCAGAACAAATCAGGGTTCGGTTTGCGCCAAGTCCAACCGGTCCATTTCATATCGGTGGCGCCCGCAGCGCTTTATTTAACTGGTTATTGGCTCGGAAATATAAAGATGGAAAATTGATTTTGCGAGTAGAAGATACGGATAGAGCACGTTCGACGAAAGAGTCAGAAGAAAATATAAAAGAAGCTCTCAAGTGGCTGGGGCTTACATGGGATGAAGGAATTGATGTTGGGGGCGAATATGGCCCATATCGTCAAACGGAGCGGCTTCATCTTTATCAGGAGTTTACGGATAAGCTTATTGCGGAAGATAAAGCATACTATTGTTACTGCACTGAAACTGAAATAGAGGCAGAACGTGAAGCGCTTCGTGCAGAAAATAAAATGCCAATTTATCAAGGTCATTGTCGTAATTTGACAGCGGAGCAAAGAGCGCAATATGAAGCGGAAGGCAGAAAACCTGTTGTTCGGTTCAGAACGCCGGAAAATCAGCAAGTTATGTTTAAAGATCTTGTTCGCGGGCAAATGTGTTTCGAATCGAATGGAATCGGTGATTTTGTTATTGTGAAAGCCGATGGGATGCCGGTTTATAATTATGCAGTAGTTCTCGATGATGCACTGATGAAGATTTCTCATGTGATCAGGGCAGAAGAACATTTGTCAAATACACCACGTCAGGTTGTATTGTTTGAGGCTTTGAATTTACCAGTGCCGATTTTCGGTCATATTTCTTTGATTTTAGGTAAAGATCATAGCAAGATGAGTAAACGCCATGGTGCTACGTCAGTGGATCAATATAGAAAATTAGGTTACTTACCAGAAGCTTTGGTGAATTTTTTAGCACTGCTGGGTTGGGCTCCGCAGGACGAAAAAGAAATTTTTTCAGCGGAAGAATTAATAGAAGCATTTTCCATGGATCGTGTAGCGAAGAATCCGGCTGTGTTTGATATTGATAAATTAAATTGGATCAATGCTCATTATATTAAGCAAGCGAAACCGGAAAAAATTACAATGCTTGCTATTCCTCATCTTGTAGAAAAAGGTTATATTAAAGGTCCGCTTACCGATGTTGAAATGGCAAAATTAGTATCCTTTGTTGCTGTGATTCAAGACCATTTGAGCTTTGCTGCACAGGTTGTTAATTTTGCTGATATTTTCTTTAAAGATGATGTTCTGATTGAAAGTGACGAAGCCAGGGAAACATTACTCGATGAAACGACACCAGCGGTGATTAATTTATTTAAAGATAAATTAAAAGCATTAGAAGTGGTGGATGCGAAAGCCATTAAACCAATTTTTAAAGTGATTACCAAAGAGCTTAAAGTTGGTGGACAAAAAGTGTATATGCCGCTGCGTGTGGCTTTGACTGGTCAGATGCATGGGCCTGATCTGGTGGGTCTTGTTGAAGTTTTGGGCCGTGATAAAGTAATCAAACGCATTGAGGAAACGATGATGCGGGTAAAATAAATAAAGCTATGATTGGGAGAGTAGACGAGAAATCTTCCTCAGAGAGGCGTTGCAATAGCTGTGAGCAATGCTGGAAAGAATCCTCGTTGAAGTGCACCCGGGAGCTGTGTGGCTGAACTTGATAGAAGTAGGTTATACCGTAAGCAGGCGTTAACTGTATTGAGCGAGATGATTTTTGTATCATCTAAACAGAGTGGAACCACGAACCAGCGTCTCTGCATAGAGACGCTGGTTTTTTATGCTTGAAAGGAGGTCTTTTTATGGTTTTTTTTGCAAGATTAAGAAAAGATATTCGTGTAGTTTTTGAACGCGATCCGGCGGCGCGCAGTGTTTTTGAAGTCGTTCTGTGTTACCAAGGCCTTCATGCGATTTGGCTCCACCGCATATCACATTTTTTATATCAAAAAGGATGGGTGCTTCTCCCACGAATGATTTCGAATTTTGGCCGATTTTTAACTGGTATTGAAATTCACCCAGGAGCAACAATTGGTGAAGGTTTATTCATTGACCATGGTACAGGCATCGTCATAGGCGAAACCGCTGAACTTGGCAAAAATGTTACTTTGTATCAAGGTGTGACACTAGGCGGCACAGGGAAAGAAAAAGGAAAAAGGCATCCGACGATCGGCAACAATGTGGTTGTTGCTTCCGGGGCCAAAGTATTGGGCTCTTTTTATGTTGGTGATCATGCTAAAATAGGAGCAGGATCCGTTGTTTTAAAAGAAGTGCCAGCTTATGCGACGGTAGTTGGAATCCCCGGGAAAGTTGTATTAATGCATGGTAAACGAGTTAAAACCAAAGCGGAATTGGAACGAGATGGCAGAATAACGGTAGACAAAGATATCCAGGAAATTGAAGATGAAAAAGATGTGGATTTAGCGCATGGAAATCTGCCGGATCCAGATTCTGAAATGCTGCTATGTATGCTGCGAAGCATACAACGATTGGAAGAGAAGGTTAATAAGCTGGAAAAGGAGCTTGGTGATAAAAATGTTAAAAGTTTATAATACGCTGACGAAACAAAAAGATGAATTCAAACCATTTAAAAAAGGCGAAATTAGTATCTATGTTTGTGGGGTAACGCCATATAATCATCCTCATATTGGCAATGCAAGGCCTTTTGTGACCTGGGATGTTATCAAACGATATTTGAAAAAATGCGGTTATCATGTAAAACATGTCCAAAATTTTACGGATATTGATGATAAAATCATTCGTACAGCAAATAGTGAAGGTGTAAAATGGTCTGATATATCCACACGTTATATTGATGCCTATTTTGAAGTGATGGATAAGCTGAATGTGCAGCGTGCGGATGTATATCCGAAAGTATCGGAACATATTCCTGATATTCTTGCTATGATTCAAACATTGGTTGATAAAGGTTATGCATATCCAATGGATGGAGATGTATATTTTAGTGTGGAAAAATTTGCTGGATATGGAAAACTTAGCGGTCGAAAATTAGATGATATGCAGGCAGGCGCTCGTGTTGAAGTAGATGACCGTAAACAAAATCCCATGGATTTTGCCTTATGGAAAGCAGCGAAAACAGGTGAACCAGCTTGGGAGAGTCCTTGGGGAAGCGGCAGACCTGGCTGGCATATTGAATGTTCTACAATGTCTCTAAAATATTTAGGGGAAACCTTTGATTTTCATGGCGGCGGCAGTGACTTAATTTTTCCACACCATGAAAATGAAATAGCCCAGTCACAAGCTTGCTGTGGGCATGATGATAGTTTTGCTCATTACTGGCTGCATAATGGTTTTATTACGATCAATCAGGAAAAAATGAGTAAATCACTCAATAACTTCTTTACAGTAAAAGATATACTCGAGAAATATCCAGCGGAGGTACTGCGGTTCTTTATTATTGAAACACATTACCGGAGTCCGCTTGATTTTAGTGATGAACGTTTGAAAGAATCACAAACTAGTCTGAATCGACTCAATACAGCAATGGAAAATGTTTATGAATTGGAAAAACAAAAATCAGGGCAAGTAAGTGCAGCATCAAAAGCTTTAGTCGATGCGGCCTTGCAGGCCCAAAAAGATTTTTATGAATCAATGGATGATGATTTTAATACGGCTCTGGCGCTTAGCTATATGTTTGCACTGGCAAAAGAAATTAATATATACTATCATGCAGTGACAACTGGTGAAATTGAACATGCAGCTTCGGATTTTGCACAGGCGGAAGCCGTGTATGAAGATATGGCTGATATTTTAGGAATTTTAGTTGCTGATGGGTCTAAAATCGCCGAAGAAGATACTGGCATGGTTGAAGATTTGATGAAGCTGATCATTGAACTTCGCCAACAGGCACGCGTATCGAAAGACTGGACCACTGCTGATAAGATTCGTGATGACTTAAAAGCGATTGGGGTTACACTGGAAGATTCTCCGACGGGTATAAGGTGGAAAAAGTAATGAAGTTTGATCATTTTAAAGTTCTTGTAGATTCAATGTTTATGTCGGATGATGATGGCAATGTGAAACAGCGCTATCAAGAAGTTGATCCTAAAATGCTCAATCCATTGGTACTTGCTTACATTGGTGATGCCTATTTTCATTTGTTTGTTCGTGGTAAACTTTTGGGCTATGAACAAAATAAAGTACAAATATTACATCAATTCAGTGCTCAGATTGTTTCGGCTGTATGGCAGTCCAGAGCATTTCATGGGATTGAAGATATACTTACCGAGGGCGAAAAAAATGTTTTTCGTCGTGGGCGTAATGCAAAAAGCAATGTTCCTAAAAGTGCCAGTGTGGCTGAATATCGTGCGAGTACTGGCTTTGAGGCATTGCTTGGGACGTTGTATTTAAACGAAGAACATGAACGTTTGTATATGATTGCAGAAAAATCTTTTGAGATTATATCAAAAGCTATGTTGGAACATGTGAATACTAAGTAGTAAGGTGGCAATAAGATGATAAAAGTGAAGTTGATACAATATACAAAAGATCCTGAACGTGTTGTGGCTATGGCGGCAAGACTGTGTTATTCACCGATCGGTGCCGAAGAACTAGCAGAGAAAATGTCGGATGCCCAGGTTGAAAAACTTGTAGATAAGATTGTAAGTCTGGGGCATGCCTCTACATTGGAACATGTGAGCTTTACCTTTGCAATTGAGGGTGTATCGAGAGTTTTGACGCATCAACTGGTGCGTCACAGAATAGCATCATATTCTCAGCAGTCACAGCGTTATGTCAGTGAACACGATTTTGAATATATAGTACCACCTACGGTTTCCTCTACTCCGGGTGCTCAGGCTAAGTTTGATGCCCTTATGGAACAGATTCGCGTGGTGTATGATGAACTTGTAGGGTTGGGTGTGCATAAAGAAGATGCTCGCTATGTTTTGGCCAATGCCGCAGAAACGAAAATTGTCGCAACGTTTAATGCAAGATCCTTGCAGAACTTTTTTGCGCTTCGCTGTTGTAATCGGGCTCATTGGGAAATTCGTGAACTTGCGGATAAAATGGTGAAACAAGTTAAACACGTAGCACCACTTTTATTTAAAAATGCGGGTGCATCTTGTGTGGCAACGGGGCATTGTCCCGAAGGCAGTATGACTTGTGGAAAGCTTGCTGAAATGCTTAAACTTCGTGATCTATAGGAAGAAGCCGCAGCTGCGGCTTTTTTTCTCATTAAAAATAAGGTATATTATATATAGTTATATAGGAGCTAAGTGAATAAAAAGACCATCATGATATTTTAGAAAAGAGGCAGTATATGGGCAGCGAAAATAAAAAAAACTATTTGTCAACACGCAGCGAAGCAAAAAAAAGAGAAAATAACAGGTTTGGCGAAAAACGGAATAAAGAAGAAATTCGTCCAGAAAAAGATACGCCGCAGGGCTTATCTGATGAAATTATCATTGGCCGCAATGCGGTAACAGAAGCTCTTCGCAGTGGGCGTTCTATTAATAAAATTCTTGTAGCGAGCGGTGATCGCCAAGGGTCTATTAAAGAAGTGATTGCAATTGCTATTGAAAATGGCGTAATGCTGCAAGAGGTTGATATTAGGAAAATTGAAGAATTGGCACAGGGACTTCGTCACCAAGGTGTTCTCGCTTATACATCACCAGTTGATTATGTTGAGATAGAAGACATTTTGCAGCGGGCTGCGGAGGCAAATGAACCACCGTTTATCGTTTTATTGGATGAATTAGAAGACCCACATAATTTAGGAGCCATACTTCGTACGGCTGATGCCGCAGGTGTCCATGGTGTACTTATTCCAAAACGCCGGAGCTGCCCGCTTTCCGCTACCGTAGCGAAAACTTCAGCTGGGGCGGTTGAATATGTTCCTGTTGCAAGAATTGGCAATGTGGTTCAGACAATCAAGGATTTAAAAAAACAGGGGTTATGGGTTGTAGGGGCTGATATGGCTGGTGAAAAAAATTATTATGATGCAGAACTTACAGGAGCGTTGGTTTTAATTATTGGCAATGAGGGAAAAGGGATTAGCCGTTTAACAAAAGAAAACTGTGATTTTCTTGTCAAACTGCCAATGCGTGGAACGATCAATTCATTGAACGCTTCGGTTGCGGGGTCAATTTTGATGTATGAATCAATGAAACAGCGTATGGTAAAGAATAACTGATCTGGTAGGATATATTTACTGCTATACAGTGGCTTTAGAGTAGTACAGAAAACATTGGGATAAAATGGAATCTGTATATAGGAGTAAAAATCAAATGAAGAGAGTTAAACGGGAGCATTTTATTATTGATGGCTACAATGTTGTGAATGCCTGGCCAGAGCTTATTGCTTTGCGAGACAGTTTAGAACATGCGAGAGATCGTTTGGTTTCTGACCTGATTGAATATGGTGAATTTCAGCATTATGATATTACAATTGTTTTCGATGCACTATTTACCGCACAAGGTTCTTCTTATGAAAAAATAAATGAACATTTGGATGTGATTTATACAGATGCTGGCGAAACAGCAGACAGTTATATCGAAAAACTGGCTTATGATTTAGTGAGAGAGGGAAAGGAAGTACATGTTGTAACATCCGATGGGATAGAACAGTCGGTGATTTTAGGGGCTGGGGCATATCGTATGCCATCACTGGAAATGAGAAAAGCAGTTTTGGCGGCCAAGAAGAAAATTCGTGACGAATATACGGAAAATCCTCTTTCGATGGCTGGGCGGCGTGAGCTTAGCGGCAGAATTGATGATGAAACAGCACGGAAGCTGGATCAAATTCGAAAAAATCGCAATTAATGTAGGATTATTGGCTAATCAGGCTTACTAGGCTTGACTATGCTGGTCGCCTAAGGTATAATTTGCATGAATAACAAATAATAATTCCTAGGAGCGCTATGGAGCGTTTTCTTTTTTTTCATAAGCTGGAAATGTATTATTTACAGCTGAATCATCTGGTTTTATAATCCGAGTCATTGATTGAAAAAGAGCGCAGGAGCGCAGTTTAAAATTTAATAAGGCTTGGGGGAGGTGGTGCGATGAGAATTAATACGCAGGAACCAGCAGAACCAGTTAATGAGTTTGCCCATTTGACAGATGAAGAAATTGTTGCTGAAATTAAAGAAACTCATACGACTATCGCACTGGATTATCTAATTAATAAGTATCGCAATTTTGTACGAGCTAAAGCGCGTTCTTATTTTTTGATTGGTGCGGATAGAGAAGATATTATTCAAGAAGGAATGATTGGCTTATATAAAGCGATACGAGATTTTCGTAATGATAAGTTGTCTTCATTTCGTGCTTTTGCTGAATTGTGTGTCACACGGCAGATTATTACAGCAATAAAAACGGCGACAAGGCAGAAACATATCCCACTCAATTCTTATGTTTCACTCAATAAACCAATTTATGATGAAGATTCCGATCGTACTTTACTGGATGTATTATCAGGGTCGAAAATATCAGATCCTGAAGAATTGGTTATTAGTCGAGAAGAATTTTTGGATATTGAATCCAAAATGGAGCAGATCTTGAGTGACTTAGAGTGGAAAGTATTGATGGCATATCTTGATGGAAAGTCATACCAAGAAATAGCTGTGGAGCTTGATAGGCACGTTAAGTCTATTGATAATGCTTTGCAACGCGTTAAAAGAAAATTAGAACGATATTTAGACAATCGTGAAGATACAGATGTGAACAGTATGTATAATGGATTAAGTTCTATCAATAAACGTTTGCATGGATTCGGTGATGGTCTGAAATCAAATTGACAAAAAGCACTTCTTTAAAGAGAGGTGCTTTTCTTTATAGTAAGATGCAGAGGAGTGTCGATATAACTTGAACTAAAACCTTGGATCATATTATTTATATATTTATCACAATTTTCAATAAAATGAAGGATAATAACCATGGGAAGAAGAATAAAGAACTAAATATATAAGGCCAATATATTCATTTAAACAGGTATAAAAACAAAAGGAACTATGTCTTGATGAGGGGGAATTCAGGATGGTCAATTCAGTTAAAAATGTGGTTGCAATTGTTTGCGGGGGCGGACCAGCACCTGGGATAAACAGCGTAATCAGTTCGGTAACGCTAGAAGCCAAAAAACATGGCTGGGATGTATTGGGGATTTATGATGGATTTTCCCGTCTGGCTAAAGGTGAAAAGAAATTTATAAATTTAACATATGATGATGTTAGCAGGATTCATTTGACTGGTGGATGTATATTACAAATGTCACGGTTCAATCCTACGAAAAAGGAAGCGGATTTGAAAAAAGTTGTTGATACTTTGACGGAGCTTGGTGTGACTCATTTGGTTACGATTGGCGGTGATGATACGGCTTTTAGCTCTGCTAAAGTAGCCGAATATGCTAAATCTTGCGGTAGAACAATCAATGTAGTTCATGTTCCGAAGACGATTGACAATGATTTGCCATTACCACCGGGCCTGCCAACCTTTGGCTTTGAAACAGCCAGAGCTATGGGGACGATGGAGATTGAAAATCTCATGGAAGATGCCAGGACAACGAATAATCGGTGGTATTTTGTGATTGCAATGGGGCGGACGGCTGGTCACTTGGCACTTGGGATGGGAAGATCAGCCGGTGCTATTATCACCATTATTCCAGAAGAGTTTGAAAAACCGAAAATTAGATTACAGCAGGTTGTCGATTTACTTGTCAGTTCGATGGTGAAGCGTTATTTAACTGGAAGAAATTATGGCGTTGCAGTCATCGCTGAAGGTGTTTTGGAAAAAATTGCTACCGAAGATTTTGCATTGCTAGGGGAGATTTGTCTTGATGAACATGGACATATTCGCTATTCAGAACTTGATTTTGGTGAAATGCTCAAAAAAACTGTATCGGCTGCTATGCAAAAAATTGGTATGAAAGTTACTGTTGTTGATAAAGAAATTGGGTATGAACTTCGTTGTGCTCCGCCGATTTCCTATGACATTGATTATACTAGATCATTGGGATATGAAGCTGTCCAATTTTTACTGGGCGGTGGGACAGGTGCAATGATCGCATTACAAGAAAATGAAGCAGTGCCGCTTTATTTTGAAGACTTAAAAGATCCAAAAACCGGAAAAACAAGAGTTCGTCGCGTACAGATTAATTCTATCAACTATAAGATTGCCAGGGGATTTATGCTGAGATTGGAGAAAGAAGATCTCGAAGATCCGGGCATTGCAAACGCTTATAAAATGAATGTGAATGATTTTAAAAAACGCTATCAGTATTTATTTAATTGATACTAAAAAGCCGCTGCAGCAGCAAGAAAACTACAACGGCTTTTTATTTTTGAAATTATATGATAAAAAAGCTTTACAAAAGATTTAGAGTATGATATCATTATTTCTTGTCAGCCAAGTGATTGTAAAAAATTATTTGGGAGTGAATATCGCGGGGTGGAGCAGTTGGTAGCTCGTCGGGCTCATAACCCGAAGGTCACAAGTTCGAGTCTTGTCCCCGCAACCAAAAATAATAAATAGTTGACGTGGAGTAAACGTTGATGTAAAATATATATTGTTATTAACGCTGGTGTAGCTCAATTGGTAGAGCAGCTGACTTGTAATCAGCAGGTTGGGAGTTCAAGTCTTCTTGCCAGCTCCATAAAGAAAATGGGTAGGTGCCCGAGTGGTTAAAGGGAGCAGACTGTAAATCTGCCAACTTCGGTTTACGATGGTTCGAATCCATCCCTGCCCACCATTTTCAATATAATTTTTACCGCGGGGTGGAGCAGTTGGTAGCTCGTCGGGCTCATAACCCGAAGGTCACAAGTTCGAGTCTTGTCCCCGCAACCAATTTTTAGTAATGATCGCTGATGTAGCTCAGTCGGTAGAGCGTATCCTTGGTAAGGATAAGGTCACCGGTTCAATCCCGGTCATTAGCTCCATAATATGGCGGCGTAGCTCAGTTGGCTAGAGCATGCGGTTCATACCCGCAGTGTCCGGAGTTCGAATCTCTGCGCCGCCACCAACTTGATAGATGAACCCCTGAGATGGGGTTTTTATTTATGTTAGCTACAGTATAAATGCTACGATGTGAAGTGTCATGATGGATTAGAGATAATCACAAATTGTTGTGGATAAGTTATTGACAGCAAGTTTTAATTATGATAAATTATATTAGTGACATTTTGAATGTAGTATATTTACAGGTAAGGGGTGCATAAAATGCGCAATGCAGTTACATTGGCCTGTACTGAATGCAAGCAACGCAACTATCAGACCAATAAAAACAAGAAAAATGACCCGGATAGATTAGAATTTAATAAATACTGCAAATTCTGTAAAAAACATACTTTACACAAAGAAACGAAATAATTTATTTCTATTTTGTAGGGGCATGGCTCAACTGGTAGAGTAGTGGTCTCCAAAACCATTGGTTGTGGGTTCAAGTCCTACTGCCCCTGCCAAAAAATTTGTGTTTTTTATGATGCAGTATGTTACGGGGATGTGAAGAATTTGGCTGAAGAAGAATCCTCAGCGGTTCAGGACAATGGTTCACGTTTTAATCTGAAAGGATTTTTAGGTGGAGTAAAGGCTGAATTAAAAAAAGTATCATGGCCAGACAAAAAGGAGCTTGCTTCTTATACAGGTGTTGTACTTATTGCAGTTGTATTTGTCTGTGCGTTAATCTGGATATGTGATACTGTCTTTGCAAAAATGCTCGAAATCATTCTAAGATAAGGCGGCTGGGAGGTGAGGGACGAGGAAGACGTCCCTTAGCGATGGAATCAGAAAAAAAATGGTATGTAATTCATACGTATTCCGGTTATGAAAACAAAGTAAAAGCTAATCTTGAACGTAAAGTTCATTCTATGGACATGGAAGATGAAATCTTTCGCGTAGTTGTTCCAATGGAAGATGAAGTTGAACATAAAGATGGCAAGAAAAAAATAACCAAGAAAAAAGTTTTCCCTGGATATGCATTAGTAGAAATGATCGTAAGTGATCGTTCTTGGTATGTTGTTCGCAATACGCCGGGTGTTACAGGGTTTGTTGGTTCCGGAACAAAACCTATTCCGCTTACGGATGCTGAAGTAAAACGTATTCTAAAATCTATGGGAATCGAAGAGCTTAGACCGACAATAGATATTGAAATTGGTCAGGCTGTTCACATTAATTCGGGAGCATTTGAAAATTTTGCTGCCACAGTAACTGAAGTAGATCCGGAAAAGGGCAAGCTCAAAGTTCTTGTTAATATGTTCGGGCGTGAAACTCCAGTTGAACTTGATTTTGAGCAAGTAGAAAAAATCTAATATATATCTTTATTTAAGGAGGTGTAAATAACATGGCTAAAAAAGTTGTTAAACTTGTAAAATTACAAGTATTAGCTGGTAAAGCTACTCCAGCTCCTCCGGTAGGTCCTGCTTTGGGTCAGGCTGGGGTTAACATCATGGCTTTTGTTAAAGAATTTAACGAAAGAACTGCTAAACAAGGCGGTTTAATCATTCCAGTTGAAATTACAGTATTTGAGGATAGATCTTTCTCGTTTGTTACGAAGACTCCTCCAGCTGCTGTTCTTTTAAAGAAAGCTGCTGGTTTAGAAAAAGCTTCTGGTGAACCTAACAAAGTAAAAGTTGCTAAATTGCCTCGTGCAAAAGCAAGAGAAATTGCTGAAAGCAAAATGCAAGATTTAAATGCTGCTGATATCGAAGCTGCAACTCGCATGATCGAAGGTACAGCTCGCAGTATGGGTATTGAAATCGTTGACTAATTCTTAGTCCGATGCTATACTCGTGGGAGGTACACACCGTTATTACCACGAAAGGGGAATTATTTTATATGGCTAAATTTGGTAAGAAATATCAAGAAGCTGCTAAGCTTATTGAAGATAAATTATACGATGCTAACGAAGCAATCGAACTTGTTAAAAAAACAGCTACAGCTAAATTCGATGAAACAATCGAAGTTTCTGTAAGATTAGGTGTAGATCCTAAGTATGCTGATCAGCAGGTACGTGGTGCAATAGTATTGCCACATGGTACAGGCAAATCCAAACGCGTTTTAGTGTTTGCTAAAGGTGACAAAGTTGCAGAAGCAGAAGCTGCCGGTGCAGATTTTGTTGGTTCTGATGAACTTGTTACAAAAATTCAGGGAGGCTGGAGCGACTTTGATGTTGCAGTAGCTACTCCTGATATGATGGGTACAGTAGGTCGTTTAGGTAAAATTTTGGGACCTAAAGGCTTAATGCCAAATCCAAAACTGGGAACAGTTACTATGGATCTTACCCGTGCAATTAATGAAATTAAGGCAGGTAAAATCGAATACCGTACTGATAAAGCGGGGAATATCCATTCTCCTATTGGTAAGGCTTCATTCGACGCTGATAAATTATTTGATAATTATCAGACCTTGATTGATACATTGGTTAAAGTTAGACCAGCAGCAGCCAAAGGCCAGTATATACGCAGCATTACTGTGAGCGCAACTATGGGCCCTGGTGTGCAGGTTACTACGTTAAAAACTTCCGGCAAATAAAATAGAGTATATCAATAATGTGTGTTATCATTATTGGGCTGTAGACAGCAGGTGCACTTTTCGTGTATAATGGAGAAATCCGCCTGCCGAGGTCGGAGTTTTGACGTGGCTTTTGCCACTGCGACCTCTGGTCTTCTCGGCTAGAGGTCGTTTTTAAGTTGTTTTTATATACGAGAGGAGGTGTAGTTCATGGCTGTAACTTCAGCAAAACAAGCGATTGTCGCTGATTTAAAAGAAAAACTCAGTACTGCTAAAGGTGCTGTTTTAACTAGTTATAGTGGATTAACTGTTGCTCAGGATACACAGCTTCGTCGCAAATTACGTGAAGCAGGTGTTTCTTATAATGTAGTGAAAAACACAATGACACGTATTGCCGCTAAAGAAGTTGGTCTTGATGGTTTAACTGAATATTTAGAAGGTACTACAGCATTAGCTGTATCATTTGATGACGCAGTTGCCCCAGCAAAAGTAATTTCTGAGTTTATTAAAGCAAATAAACTTGATCAAGAAAAAAAATTAGAAGTCAAAGCTGGTCTGGTAGAAGGTCAGGTTATTGATGCCGCAGGTGTCAAAGCTCTTGCTTCTTTACCATCCCGCGAAGTGCTTATCGCACAGGTGCTCGCTGGTATGCAATCCCCGATTGCAGGTCTGGTCAATGTATTGCAAGGTACGATTCGCAATGCTGTATATGTGCTTGACGCAGTTCGTCAACAGAAAGAATCCGCATAACGCGTATTTTCTTGTATGAGGATAAATTTAAAAAATAAAAGTTAAATATAATTTGGAGGTATTTTTAAATGACTAAAGTAGAAATTATGGAAGCTATCGAGAACATGACTGTTCTTGAATTGTCCGAATTAGTAAAAGATATGGAAGAAAAATTTGGCGTGTCTGCTGCTGCTCCTGTAGCTGTAGCTGCTGCTCCTACAGCTGGTGCTGCTGAAGAAGAAAAATCAGAATTTGATGTTATTTTGACTAGTGCTGGTGGCAGCAAAATCAATGTAATCAAAGCAGTTCGTGAAGTTACTGGTCTTGGCTTAAAAGAAGCTAAAGAATTAGTGGATGGCGCTCCTAAAGCTATTAAAGAAAAAATTTCCAAAGCTGACGCTGACGCTCTTAAAGCAAAATTAGAAGAAGCTGGCGCATCTGCAGAAGTTAAATAATTTTAACTCTAAGTAAGATTCGTATTTAGTATTAAAATTAAAGAGTACCTGTGTTGGTACTCTTTAATTTTTATCATAGATCAACAAAAAAATATTGACATTTATATACAAATGTGATAGTATTTCTTACTACAGATGTATAATTCAATATTTATTATACAAAAGAAATGCGATTGACTACCGCAGAAAAGATGTAATATGAAGTATAACGGCATACGGATTAAAAAGAATGAAAATGGAATACGATGGAAGATGAAAAAAATTTTTCATCAATAAAACAAGCAAGGTTTAAAAAAGGAAAACGGCCTTGCTTTTTAGTGTTTCATCATTCTTTTTCATGTCTGTTTAAGGTGTGTCTGAGTCAAAATTGGGCTAAGGGGTGAAGGATTTAATGTTCAATCCTGTTCCGGTAGGCAAAAGAATCAGGTATAGCTATGCGAAAATCAAAGAAGTCATGGATATGCCTCATCTTCTGGATATTCAAAGAAACTCCTATGAGTGGTTTTTAAAAGAAGGTTTGCAGGAAATTTTTCATGATATTTCACCAATTCAAGATTTCACAGGTAATTTAATATTATCTTTTGAAAGCTTTACATTGGGTGATCCGAAGTATGATATCGATGAATGCAAAGAACGAGATGTAACTTTCTCTGCACCACTTCGGGTAAATGTTCGTTTAATTAATCGTGAAACAGGCGAAATTAAAGAACAAGAAGTTTTTATGGGTGATTTTCCACTCATGACCGAAACCGGTACGTTCATTATCAATGGTGCTGAACGTGTAATTGTAAGCCAGTTGGTACGTTCTCCAGGAGCGTATTATGGCGAAACAATCGATGCTACCGGTAAAAAATTATACAATGCTACCGTAATTCCAAATCGTGGGGCATGGCTCGAATTAGAGACCGATGCGAATGATGTAATTTCAGTAAGAATTGACAGGACTCGTAAATTGCCTGTAACTGTGTTGATTCGTGCTTTAGGTTATGGATCTAATGCAGCTATTTCAGAGCTGTTTGACGATGATGTTCGTGTTAGAGCGACCATGGAACGTGATAATACGGAATCCAAAGAAGAAGCTTTGGTGGAAATTTACAAAAGGCTCCGCCCAGGTGAACCACCAACTGTAGATAATGCAAAACAGTTATTAGAATCGCTGTTTTTTGATCCAAAACGTTATGATCTTGCTACAGTGGGTCGTTATAAACTCACGAAAAAATTAGGTTGGAAACGTCGTTTACTTGGTAAAATACTGGTACAGCCTATTGTTGATAAAGAAACTGGCGAGATTATTCTGTCGGCTGATACGCTGATTGAAGAATCAATGCTGGAAAATATTGATGTAGCTGCAGAAACTGCAATTTTTGGTTCTGATAAGGCTATTGAAATCAAAGTACAGATAAAAGACGATAAAATAATGAAGATGATTTGTTCGCCGACGCTGGAATATCGTCATAGAACAATCACCAGAAGCGATATTATAGCTTCCATTAATTATTTATTAAACCTTATGGATGGCTATGGCAACACCGATGATATTGATCATTTAGGCAATCGTCGTGTGCGTTCTGTTGGGGAATTATTACAAAATCAATTTAGAATTGGTTTATCAAGAATGGAACGGGTTGTCAAAGAACGTATGACAATTCAAGATGTTGATGTAATTACTCCGCAGGCACTCATTAATATTCGTCCGGTTGTAGCTGCGATCAAAGAGTTTTTTGGATCAAGTCAGTTGTCACAGTTTATGGATCAGCATAACCCACTAAGTGAACTTACCCATAAACGCCGTTTGAGTGCACTTGGACCAGGTGGTTTGAGTCGTGAACGCGCTGGGTTTGAAGTTCGTGATGTTCATAATTCTCATTATGGACGTATGTGTCCAATTGAAACCCCGGAAGGTCCAAATATCGGTTTGATAGGCTCGCTTTCAACTTATGCACGAATCAATGAATTTGGTTTTATGGAAACACCATATCGTAAAGTTGATAAAGCACATCATAAAGTAACGGAAGAAGTTCGTTATTTGACGGCGGATGAAGAAGATGAACTCGTTATTGCGCAGGCCAATGAAAAGCTAACAGATGAAGATTGGTTTGCTGAAACGCGTGTTACATCACGTTATAACGAAGAAACTCTTTTAATGCCAAATGATCGTGTTGATTATATGGATGTATCGCCAAAACAGGTTGTATCGATTGCAACAGCAATGATTCCGTTTCTTGAAAATGATGATGCAAATCGTGCCTTAATGGGCGCGAACATGCAGCGTCAGGCAGTGCCACTGCTTCGTACACAGGCTCCACTCGTGGGGACTGGTATGGAATATAAGGCTGCCTGTGATTCGGGCGTTATGGTTCTGGCACGACGTGAAGGAACCGTTGAAAAAGTTACAGCAGATCAAATTCAAGTTCGCACAGATCATGGCGACCTTGATATCTATAAATTGCAGAAATATCTACGCTCAAATCAGGGAACTTGTATTAACCAGCTTCCAATTGTTTATAAGGGTGAACGCGTTTCTGTAAAACAACCAATCGCAGATGGTCCGGCTACCGATCATGGTGAACTTGCGTTAGGTTACAATATCGTAGTCGCATTTATGCCTTGGGAAGGGTATAACTACGAAGATGCTATTTTGCTTAGTGAAAAAATCGTCAAGGAAGATATCTACACTTCCATTCATATTGAAGAATATGAATGTGATGCTCGTGATACCAAACTTGGACCTGAAGAAATCACGCGCGACATTCCAAATGTAGCAGAAGAAGCACTACGCGATCTTGATGATCGTGGTATTATTTGTATTGGTGCAGAAGTACGTCCTGGCGATATACTTGTCGGCAAAGTGACACCAAAAGGTGAAACAGAACTTACAGCAGAAGAAAGACTGCTTCGTGCAATCTTTGGTGAAAAAGCTCGTGAAGTACGTGATACATCACTTCGTGTTCCACATGGTGAAGCTGGTAAGATTGTTGATGTCAAAGTATTTAGCCGCGAAAATAATGATGAATTGCCACCAGGTGTAAATCATCTTGTTCGTGTCTATATTGCCCAAAAACGTAAGATTTCTGTCGGTGATAAGATGGCGGGCCGTCATGGTAATAAAGGGGTTGTTTCACGTATTATGCGTGAAGAAGACATGCCATTTTTACCAGATGGAACACCAGTTAATATCGTCTTAAATCCACTTGGCGTACCATCGCGTATGAATATTGGACAGGTACTTGAAACACATTTGGGTATGGCTGTTCGTGCGCTTGGTATGCAAATTAAAGCAGGAGATCCAAATGTAGAATCCAGACTTCGTAAAATTGGTTATGATGTTGAAACAAATGGCATGCCAATCCCGGATGTTGCGGGTATTCACATTGCGACACCTGTATTTGATGGTGCGAAAGAAAATGAAGTATTTGATACACTTCGTGCAGCTGGTCTTCGTGATGATGGTAAAACGATTCTTTATGATGGTCGTACTGGAGAACCGTTTGATAATCCAGTTACGGTTGGTTGTGTGTACATGCTGAAACTGCATCATTTAGTTGATGATAAGATTCATGCACGTTCCACAGGTCCATACTCCTTAGTTACGCAGCAGCCACTTGGCGGTAAAGCTCAATTTGGTGGACAGCGTTTCGGGGAAATGGAAGTTTGGGCACTTGAAGCATATGGCGCAGCTTATACTCTACAGGAAATTTTGACGGTTAAGTCAGATGATGTTGTTGGACGTGTTAAGACCTATGAAGCCATTGTTAAGGGTGAAAATATTCCGGAACCAGGTGTGCCGGAATCCTTCAAAGTATTGATTAAAGAATTACAAAGTATTGGTCTTGATATCAAAGTTCTTTCTGAAGATGCACAAGAAATCATGATTAACGATGTTGATGAGGATATCAATGAAACTGCGAAAGAGCTTGATCTTGATGTGACTGCTGTTGCCCCAAGAAAACCACAGTTTGATGATAAACCAATTGAGGTTAATGTGAAGCATGAAGGTGCCTTATCAGAAAATGACACAGATATTATTGCTGAACTTGGTAACATGGATAGTGAACCTGAAGTTACAAAAGATGAGGCTAATAAAGATACAGAAGCTAAAGATACAGATGTTAAAAATATTAATGATCTAGTCGGTAACGACTTTGAAAAATAGAAGGGAGTGACACCCCCTTGTTGGATGTAAATAATTTTGATTCAATGCGTATTGGGCTCGCATCGCCAGAAAAGATTAGAGACTGGTCTTATGGCGAAGTAAAAAAACCGGAAACAATCAATTACCGTACATTGAAACCTGAACGAGATGGTCTGTTCTGTGAGAGAATTTTTGGACCAACACGTGACTGGGAATGTCATTGCGGTAAATATAAAAGAATACGTTATAAGGGCATTATTTGCGATCGTTGTGGTGTTGAAGTAACACGCTCCAAAGTTCGTCGTGAACGTATGGGTCATATTGAATTGGCAGCCCCAGTATCACATATATGGTACTTTAAAGGTATTCCAAGTCGTATGGGGTTGATTCTTGATGTTTCACCTCGTGCACTTGAAAAAGTACTATATTTTGCGTCTTATATCGTATTGGATCCAGCAGATACTCCTCTGATGAAAAAACAGCTTCTGACTGAAAATGAATACAGAGAACACCGTACTAAATATGGTGCTGCATTTAAAGTTGGCATGGGTGCTGAATCTGTTAAAAAACTTCTTGAGGAACTTGATCTTGATAAAATGAACATAGATCTTCGTCAAGAACTTAAAGAGGTAAGCGGACAGCGTAAAATCCGCGCGATCCGTCGACTTGAAGTCGTTGAAGCTTTCCGTAAGTCAGGCAATCATCCTTCATGGATGGTCATGGATGTTGTTCCGGTAATACCACCGGAACTTCGTCCAATGGTACAGCTTGATGGTGGTCGTTTTGCGACATCTGATTTAAATGACTTGTATCGTCGTGTAATCAACCGTAATAATCGTTTGAAACGTTTATTGGATCTTGGTGCACCGGATATTATTGTCCGCAATGAAAAACGTATGCTGCAAGAAGCTGTTGATGCATTGATTGATAATGGTCGCCGCGGTCGTCCTGTAACTGGACCGGGGAACAGACCACTTAAATCATTGAGTGACATGCTAAAGGGTAAACAAGGTCGTTTCCGTCAAAATCTATTGGGGAAACGTGTTGATTATTCTGGTCGTTCGGTTATCGTTGTTGGTCCAGAACTCAAGCTTCACCAGTGTGGTCTGCCAAAAGAAATGGCCCTTGAATTATTTAAGCCATTTGTTATGAAAAAACTTGTGAATGCAGGTTTAGCTCATAATATTAAATCAGCAAAACGCATGGTTGAACGAGTTCGTCCAGAAGTTTGGGATGTACTAGAAGAAGTTATCAAAGAACATCCAGTACTTTTGAATCGTGCCCCGACGCTTCATAGATTAGGGATACAGGCATTTGAACCAGTTCTTACAGAAGGGCGGGCGCTGAAATTGCATCCGCTTGCATGTACAGCTTATAATGCCGATTTTGATGGTGATCAGATGGCAATTCATTTGCCGCTGTCAGCTGAAGCACAAGCTGAAGCACGTGTTTTGATGCTTGCGGCTAATCATATTCTTGCACCAAAAGATGGTCGTCCGATTATCGTACCGACCCAGGATATGGTTCTAGGTTCTTATTATTTAACAATTGTAAGACCAGGGTCTTTAGGTCAGGGGAAAATCATGACCGGCATCAATGAAGCATTGCTTGCTTATCAGCAGAATGAATTATCTCTGCAAGCTGAAATTACAGTTCGTATTGATGGATATGGTTTGGTGAAAACAACACTTGGTCGTATGATTTTTAATGAAACACTTCCAGCGGAAATCCGCTATTATCATAAAGAAGCTGGTTCTGATCAATGGTGCCTCGGTATCTTGATGGATAAAAAGCAGCTTGGGCAGCTTGTTGCGAAATGTTATCGCCAATTTGGTGGTAGTAAGACAGCTACCGTAATTGACGATGTTAAAAACCTTGGTTATCATTATGCATGTATTGCTGGTATGACTGTGGCCATTTCAGATATTATCATCCCGCCGGAAAAGAAATCCATTTTGGCAGCAGCAGAAACCGAAGTAAACTTGATTGAACGTCAATTCAGTCGTGGTCTTATCACGGATGAAGAACGTTATAATAAAGTTATTACGCTTTGGACAAAAGCTACGGATGATGTAACCGAAGCCATGATGAAAAACATGGATCCGTTTAACCCGATTTATATGATGGCAGATTCTGGTGCTCGTGGTAACAAGCAACAGATGCGTCAGCTTGCCGGGATGCGTGGTCTCATGGCGGATCCATCTGGTAAAATCATCGATTTGCCAATCAAGGCAAATTTCCGTGAAGGTTTAACAGTATCGGACTATTTTATTTCCTCGCATGGTGCTCGTAAAGGTCTTGCCGATACAGCACTTAGAACAGCCGATTCTGGTTACTTGACACGTCGTCTTGTTGACGTTGCACAAGATGTAATCGTACGTGAAGATGACTGCGATATCGTAGGTATTAACCTTGTTCGTGAAAGAGCAAGACTAGCATCTTCCACGGTGAATGCGATTGCAGTTTTGAAAGATACATTGATGGGCCGTTTACTCGGAGCGGATGTTATTGATCCAAAAACCGGCAATATCTTGATTCCGGTTGATACAACCTTGGATGAAGCAGAACTCAAATTAATTGGTGAACATCATGTACCGGAAATTGTTGTTCGTGGTTCTTCGGTAACAACGGAAGCAACAATTAGTAATGCAATGGTTTCTGAGACAATCATTCTTGGTGCACCAGAAGAAAAAGTACGTATGGCTATTAAGAGATCAATGATTCGTGAAATGCTTGGGAAAAATACGACTGATTGTGTTTTAGATGCGGAAGGTAACGAAATTATTCCAGCTAATTCACCGCTTACAGAAGCATATATTGAAGCTGTACTGGGCAGTGATGCTAAGGAAGTTAAAGTGCGTAACAATAATATCCGTGGTATTGAAGTCGAAGCGATCAAAGAAGGAAACGGTGTAATCGAATCCCTTAAAGATCGTATCGTTGGCCGTGTACTTGCGGAAGATATTATCAATCTGGAAACGGGCGAAAAAGTCGCTTCACTGAATCAGAATATTGATGAAGAACTGGCTGATGAAATTTGTAAAGTACGTGAGCAAGTATCCATTCGTTCTGTACTTACTTGTAAATCTCAGTTTGGTGTATGTATCAAATGTTATGGACGTGATTTGGCAAATGCTACACAGGTTGATGTTGGAGAAGCAGTTGGTATTATCGCAGCTCAATCCATTGGTGAACCTGGTACACAACTTACAATGCGTACATTCCATACTGGTGGGGTTGCCGGGGATGATATTACACAAGGTTTGCCGCGTGTTGAAGAATTATTTGAAGCACGTAAACCAAAACATCATGCGGTCATTGTTGAAGTTGAAGGCCGTGTAGAAATCAAAGATACAAAAGGTATGCGAAAGATTACAGTCTTCCCGGAAGAAGGGGAAGAACGTTTATATCAGATTCCTTATGGCGCACGTATTGTTGTTAAAGAAGGAATGATGATTAAACCGGGGGATAAACTCACGGAAGGATCAATAAATCCGCATGATATTTTGCGTGTTTGTGGCCTGCGTGATACCCAGCGTTATCTCGTATATGAAGTACAAAAAGTTTATAAATCTCAGGGTGTTGAAATCAATGATAAACATATTGAAGTTATGGTACGCCAGATGCTTCATAAGGTTAAGATTGAAGAATCGGCAGATACTGGCTTCTTACCTGGTGAATTTGTTGATATTAATACCTTTGAAGTTGCAAATGCAAAAGCGATTGAAAACGGTGGAGAACCTTCCGTTGCCAGACCAATTCTCTTGGGAATTACAAAAGCATCGCTTGCTACGGATTCTTTCTTGTCGGCAGCATCGTTCCAGGAAACGACTCGTGTCTTGACGGATGCAGCAATTAAAGGCAAGGTTGATCCACTTATTGGTCTCAAAGAAAATGTTATTATTGGTAAACTGATCCCAGCAGGTACAGGGATGAGCCGTTATCGTAATATCAAAATTATTGAATCTGATATGGAATCAAAAACACAAGCAACTGAAATTTCAAAATAAAGCACAAAAAACCGAGCTGGTATCCATCAGCTCGGTTTTTTTATACTTGTTTTTATAAAAAAATGGTTTGTTTATTTTAACATATCCTGCAATAACATAATGTTCAATATAGCTACGATACTGCCGATGCTCCACAAAAGAGTTTTTTGTAGTTTTGTATTTGCATATTTCCCCATTATTTTTTTTGAAGATGTTAGATAAATTTGTAAAACGATTGTCCAGGGCAATTGAATGCTTAAAGCAATTTGTGAATAAATAAGTCCTTGAAATGGATCATCAATAAAAAATAAAATAAGTAAGGCCAAGCCATAAGTTAGTAAAACACCATGCCAAGAGTGATGATCTTTAATATTGTAGGCTTCTTCGAATAAACCAGCATAAATACTGCCTCCGGCTATGCCAGCGGTGGTAGTGGATGCAATTCCTGAAAAAAATAAAGCAATTGCAAAAATTAAAGCAGCACCATCGCCTAAAAGTGGTTTCAACATGGTTTGAGCTTGATCTAAAGCATCAACAGGTACTTGATTCGTAAAAAAGACAGCCGCAGCAATTAAAATCATTGCACTATTGATAGCCCAGCCCAGTCCCATGGAAAAAAGTGTATCTAAAAATTCATATTTTAATTGTTTATGAATGATTGTTTCATCTTCGAGATTCCATTGACGGCTTTGAATGATTTCAGAATGCAAAAATAGATTATGCGGCATAACGACCGCTCCGAGTACACTCATAATAATGGGCAGTGAATTTTCTGGTATGGTCGGTACAACCCAACCGGTAGCGGCCTGCCCCCAATTGATCTGAACCAGACTTAATTCTGCTAAAAAAGATAGACCAATCAAAGATACAAAACCTATAATGACTTTTTCTAGTTTTTTATACGAATTCGACCATAACAGCCAGCCACAAAAACAGGCTGTGAACACAGCACCCAGTTTTATTGGAAGATGAAATAACATCGAAAGCGCAATTGCTCCACCCAAAATTTCAGCTAAAGCTGTGGCAACAGAAGCCGCTATGGCTGAAAATAAAATCGTGCGTGAAATCCAAGGCTTAAGATAGATTGTAGCAGCTTCGGCTAAACATAAACCACTCACGATGCCTAAGTGAGCAACATTGTGCTGTAAGACAATTAACATGATGGTAGATAGTGTGACCATCCATAGTAAATCATAGCCATAATCAGCACCGGCTGCCATATTGGAGGCCCAGTTTCCCGGATCGATAAAACCAACTGTAATTAAAATACCAGGGCCAATATATTTTAAAAATTCACGGGCTTTTTCGCTGGAATCATGCGTTATTTTAAAGTAGGAATATAAATTTTTCATTCGCAAAACCTTCCTTATAGAATAAATTAAAGAATGCAGGTTCGTTTCCTATTTATTTTCGGTTCATTACTGTTTACGTAGTTAGTGAAACGTATCTAGGCACAAATTCTTGTATAGTATTATAAATTCCCGCATGACTCATTAAGTTCCTGCATGCAATAAAACTATATAATTAAAGAATGTTAACAGTCTGTTAAATGGGAATAAAAATAGGATTTTAGATTCTTTAAATTGTTATACTGCCTCAATCAGTAGATTTAAAATATCAATTTTATGTCTGACAGAAATGATAAAATTTGCTTCCGTTACAGGTATTTTGCAGATAATGTCGTATTAGCATACATAGGGACTAAATATTGTATAGGGGAGCTGCATAGTATGAAAAAGTTATTTAAATGTAGTGTATGTAATTTTATTTGGGAAGGCGAAGATGCTCCAGCCGTTTGTCCAAAATGTGGGCAGCCACATGAAAAATTTGTGGAATTGACACCAGAGCAAGCTGCTTTGGTTTACAAATCAGAAAAAACCAATGATATACACATGAAAATTGTGACATTGGTTGATAAAATGATTGAAGTTTCTAAACAGGGGATTATATTAGATCTTGATCCAGCCTGTGTTGCTGGTTTTAAAGCTGCCATTGAGGAAGGCTATATTATAAAGCAGCGCTCAAAAGCAGAAATTGAAAATCATATCGGCAAGGGTAAATGGTAAAATAACAGTAAAAGCTCTGCAATCGGAATTTTATTCCGCATTGCAGAGCTTTTTTATTTACTCGTTCTAAAAAATAGATCCGATATTTTTTCATAGAATTGCTTTAGGATTAAGCTTCATTGTTTGAAGATGGCGGCACAAAAACTCGTTTTGCGAGTTCTGCATCTAAATACAATAAATCAACACCATGATCGCCAATCAAATCTAATTTTCCAATTACCTCAGCTGCGTTGGATTCTTCTTCGATTTGTTCGTTAATATACCAATGCAGGAAGATTTGTGTAGCAAGATCGTTTTGCTCAACAGCTACTTTATATAATTTGTTAATCGATGAAGTGATTTCTTGTTCATGTTCTAATACGTGCTTAAATATTTTAGCTGGTGTGCCAAAATCAGCTGGCGGTGCATCAATATTTTGTATGACTACTACACCTTCACGACTGTTTAAATAATCATATAACTTTAGCGCATGAAATGTTTCTTCTTCATATTGAACTCGTAACCAATTGGCAAAACCTTTTAAGTTCTTTGTTTCCATATGCGCTGACATAGCTAAATACAAATTCGCCGAATAAAATTCAAGTGTAATTTGATCATTGATAGCATTTTGCATTTTTTTACTTATCATACTGAAGAACCTCCTGTAAAATAAATTGTATCTATAACACAATAATACCATTTTTGTTTTTTTATGCAAGTTTATTCTAAAAAAATAATAAGGACTTTATGCGAAATATTCAAACAAATGTAAACATAATAAAAAACAGCAAACTCTTTTACAAATGTTCTATTTATAGAATATTGAAAAAATAATATCACTGTTATATAATATGAATATAAAATATAAAATTATAAGTAACAGATAATAGATAATAGATAATAAATGATATGAAGTAATAACAAATGTACAGATCGTTAGTTAATCAACTAAAAAAAAACGATAAACCTGTAGAGGAGTTGCTTTTGTGAAAAAAATCATTGATGATATACGAATGATATTCAAATGCTGTAGTCTCTATTATGAAGATAATATGAGTCAACAAGAAATTTGCGATTTTCTTGAGATATCAAGACCATCTGTTTCTCGTATGATAAAAATGGGAAAAGAACAAGGTATTGTAAAATTTGAAATTAAAAGTCCTTATGGTCTTACCTTTGGTAAAATGGAACGTGAATTAGAAAAAAAATTCAATTTAAAAGAGGTTATTATTGTTGATTCGAGTTCCATAGTAAATGGAAATGAAGGGATAAACAGTAAATTAGTTGAAGAGTCCATCGATTTTTTAGGAAAATTGCTAGAAGATGGTGAGTACGTTGGCGTTACAATGGGGATGACATTGCAAAATCTCACAAAAATGGAATGTATTGAAGAACCAATCAAATGTACTTTTGTACCAATTGTTGGTGGTGTGGGTGAAAGTAGACCGGATATTCATTCAAATTATATTGCAATGAAAATGGCTAAAATGTTTGGCGGTGATTGTATACAATTTTTTGCTCCAGCAGTATTTTCTAATGCTGATGTATTAACTGGATTTATGATGGAAAAGTCAGTGAAAAATATTTTCAAAATATTTAGAAAAATAAATACAGTCATTATGGGGATAGGTGTACCTGATAGAATAGGTTCCACTCTAATGCATACGGGGTATGTAGATGAAAATATTTTAGAAGAGTTTGTTAAGCTGGGCGCTGTTGGTGATATAGCATTACAGTTTTTTGATGAATCTGGAAAAGTTGAAAAATTCAGAGAATTTAATGAAAGAGTTGCAGGAATGCCAATTGATCAATTAAAAAAAGTACCACAACGAATTGGAATTGCTGGTGGCGCACAAAAAGCAAAAGCTGTATATGGTGCGATAAAAGGGGAATTCTTGAATATATTAATTACCGATATTGATTGTGCCAAAGTATTATTGGAAATGTAGGAGGGTTATTTATATGGAGTTTACAACATTGATTGCAGTTTTACTAATTTTTATGCTTATTCAAGCTAGTGGGACATATCTTCAAGTTAAGCAATATAAAAAAGCGGTGCGAAGGCTGCATAAAATAGGAAATGTGGGTATTGGTAGTAGAAAATCAAAATTGAGACCTGGTAATATTGTGGTTATTGCTTGTAATAACCAAGGGGAAATTACAGGTGGTGAAATCATGGAAGGTTTTACCATATTTAATGGTTTTAAAGAGCTTAATGATATTATTGGAAAAAATATTTATGATTTAAAAGCAGAATATATGGCTTTACCAGAAAAAAAACAAAAGATTTACCAAGCTCATGTTCAAGCAATTGATGCTTTGGATATGCGTTTAAACTCCATAAAAACTTAGTGAGATGAAAAAACTTATAGGTGTTTTTAAAACAGGTGTGAGTTTTATCATATAAGATGATTAAAAAATCTATCAAAGGAGGTCATTCAATGAAATACAATGCTGAAATTACTGGATGGGGGTCAGAAGTAACAGCATTATTAGATGATAAAGATTTAAACTTTATTATCATCTTTAATGAAACAGCACCACCAGAGCTGGCTGAAATTTCAGTTTTGCATAGAGTAGCTCCACTTTTAGCTGATATCAATGTGTTAGATACATTGATTCTTTGTGACAAGGTATTTACAATTACAGCGATTGGTGACGAAGCCTTGCATACATTAAGAGAACTTGGACATTGTACGTTGTCTTTTAAGGGTGGTAATGAACCAGAAAGACCAGGCTGTATTATGATTGAAGGGGATGAATTTACATCGAAAGACTTAGTTAAAGGCGGTACTATAGAAATATTTTAAATAAAAAATGAATAACAGGAGTGATTTATATGTTAAACATGAATCAAAAATTGATTAAACGTCAACAAGAAGGAAAAATTATCCGTACAGGTATCGTAGGTGCAGGGCAAATGGGGAGAGGCATGGTAACACAAATGGCATTGATGCAAGGTATCACACCAGCAATTGTATCTGATATTGCGATAGAGAATGCTATACATGCTTTTAATTATGCTGGTATTAAAGACGATCAAATTGCAATTGTCAATACTCTTACTGAGGCAAATAAGATGATGGAAATGGGTAAATTTGTAGCAACAACAGATGCGAATTTAGTATCGCAAGCAAACTTAGTAGAGTGTGCAATTGATGCAACTGGTGTACCTGATGTAGGAGCAAAAGTAGCAACGGATGCAATGAAAAATGGTAAACATTGTGTCATGTTAAATGTAGAAACCGATGTAGTTATTGGACCCTACCTCAAAAAATTAGCGCAGCAACAAGGCGTGATTTATACAGGCTCTGCTGGTGATGAACCTGGTGCAGTAATGGAATTATATTGTTTTGCAAAGGCAATAGGGATGGATGTAAAAGTAATGGGTAAAGGTAAAAATAATAAATTGGATTATGATTGCAATCCAGATTCTGTATTAGAAGAGGCAACTCGCCGTAAAATGAGCCCTAAAATGCTTTGTTCCTTTAAAGATGGTACAAAAACAATGGTAGAAATGACTGCTATGTCTAATGCTACGGGTTTAGTTCCAGATATAATCGGTGGTCATGGGATCGTATCTGATGTAAAAGGATTAGCTGATTTGTGCAGATTGAAACAAGATGGTGGTGTGTTAAATAAACATGGCGTGGTTGAATATGTAAATGGTATTGCTCCGGGTGTATTTGTTGCTGTGTCTACTGAAAATGAAGAAATTGCATATCAAATGAGATATCATAGCATGGGGAATGGACCATTATGGATTCTATATCGTCCATACCATTTATGTAACCTTGAAACACCATTAACTGTAGCAAAAGCTGTAATTGATGGTGAAACTACGATCGTACCAATGGATGGCCTTGTAAGTGAATGTATCACAGTAGCCAAAACTGATTTAAAAGCTGGTCAAACCATTGATGGTATAGGCGGTTTTACAACGTATGGTTCTATCGCAACAGCAACAGAATCGGATGCAAAAGGATATGTACCGTATGGTTTAGTAAATAAAAACACAAAAATGTTGAAAGATGTGAAGAAAGGTCAACTTATTACGAAAGATATGGTTCAACTTGATACTTCAACGCTTATCTACAAATTACGTCAAGAACAAGATAAAATGTACGGCAAATAAAATGATTTATCAGCATGCTTGTTCCTCCTATAGTTTAGCTAGTGTAATGTAAGTTAAATTGTTAATATTGCGTAAAATTACAAAAAAAGGGGTGAAATTATGTTAGTTACATCAAAAGAACTTTTGCAAACAGCCAAACAGCAAAAGTTCGCTATACCGTCTGCTAATTTCTTTGACTGGACCTCTGTAATGGCCCATACAGAGGTTGCCAGTGAGATGAAATTGCCTATTATCTTAAGTTACGCTGAGGCGCATAAGGATTATTTATCTTTAGAAGAAGCAGCTTTACTTGGTAAATTTTATGGGGAAAAAGTAGATGTTCCTGTGGTATTGCATTTGGACCACGGCACATCTTTAGCAGTAGTAAAGCAAGCAATTGATTTAGGATTTACATCGGTTATGATCGATGCTTCTCAAGAAGTGTTAGAAAAAAATATTGTGATCACTAAAGAAGTAGTGGCGTATGCACATGCAAGAGGTGTTGTCGTGGAAGCTGAAATCGGACATGTTGGTACTGGAACTCTTGTTGGTAGTGTAGGCGAAGGTGGTGGATCTGGGCAGGATGATGATTCCATTTATACCTCGGCAGAAGAAGCGGTGGAAATGTGTAAACAAACGAAGGTTGATTCATTGGCGATATCTATCGGAACAGCACATGGTACCTATAAAGGGATACCGGTTATTAACTTTAAAAGATTAGAAGAAATTGCAGCAAGTACGAATACACCACTTGTATTGCATGGAGGTTCATCTTCTGGTGATGCAAATTTAAATAGATGTGCAACAAGTGGAATTGCTAAAATTAATATATATACGGATTTTGTCCTTGCTGCTAAAGATAAAATATCTATAGCAACTGCAGAAAATTATTATGAATTAATAGCACAGGCAAAACAAGGCATTAAAGATTGTTTGAAACATTACTATCAAGTATTTGAAACAGTAAAATACAATAAATAGGAGATGAAAACATGGAGGAGAAAATCAGAACACCATTTTTTATGGTAAACCTTAAATCATATCTTTATGGAAAGAAATCATTAGAATTGGCACTAGAGGCTGATAAATGGGCAGCAGACAAGGATTTTGATGTATTTTTTACAGCATCCTTTGCGGATATTCGATTGATTGCAGAAAAAACAAAAAATCTTATTGTAACAGCACAACATATGGATGCACTAAAAGCTGGTCGTGGTATGGGATACTTAGTGCCAGAAGCGTTAAAAGAAGCTGGTGCAAAAGCAGTATTTCTAAATCATGCTGAACATTCTTTAAAATTAGTAGATTTAGTAAAAACGATTGGAAGAGCTAAAGAGATAGGTATGTATACAGTTGTCTGTGCTGATTCTGTTAAAGAAGCACAAGCAATTGCTTTGCTCGATCCAGATATTATTTTATGTGAACCGACTGAACTTATCGGTACAGGGAACACGAGTGATCAAGCTTATATCAAGCAAACAACTGACAGTATCAAAAAAATAAATCCGAATATTTTGGTTATGCAAGCGGCCGGAATTAGTACTGCGGATGATGTGTATCGTACAATTATGGAAGGTGCAGATGGAACCGGTGGTACAAGTGGGATTGTGTGTGCTGAAGATCCAAAAGAAATGGTAAAAGACATGATTGAAGTGATTAAAAAAGCGAAGGAAGATAGGGGGATTTGAAATGACAGTATATATTGAAGAACTGATAGTGAGATCTAATGGAAACAGAGCATCTTATCATGAAATTACAAAAGAAGTTAGAGCAGTTATTGAAAAAAGTAAAGTGAAAAATGGTATTTGTGTAATCACAACACCACATACAACGTGTTCGGTAATATATGAAGAATATTCTCATGATACAAATTATTGTGGTGATGAGTATTTGCAAGTTGATTTTAATAATGTATTAGAAAAAATTGTTCCAAGATGTTTGACAGAAGGACAATATTATCATCCAGGACCGGAACATGTTGCTTTTGGTGAAAAAGATTGTGATGCAGCATTGGTACCAGACAGAAGATCTTTATTAAATACAGAAGCTCATATTAAAGCATCCCTTGTAGGAGAAAGTGTAACAAGTGCTATTGAAAATGGTGTATTGCAGATTAATCAAGTTACAGGCTACTACTACTTTATTGATTGGGATCCAAATCGTCCGAGAGATAGGCAATGTAAGATTGTTGTCATGGGGGAATAAAAAAGTTTTTTATAGGGTACAAAATAATTTTCTGTGTTAATCCATTTTATGGGCTGAAGGCTTCTTACTATTGCAAAAAATAGAATATATAAGAAGCCTTTAGTCTTAACATAAAAAATTTGAAAACTCTCTACGCAATCGATTGTTTTATAAAAAAATATAGCATGTTTTTACAAAACAATAATCGGAAAATTCTAAAGAGTGCAATATGTACGGTCAAGTTTGGTAAGTGTCATCGATGATTTTTTGAAAAAGTTAGGGAGGTAAAAGCATTATGGAATTTATTGCAGGTTTAGCCAATGGATTTATGGACGTCTTTAAAGCAGGTGCAGGTACTTTTGCAAGTTGGGTGGCAGGAATTATTCCTTTAATTGTGGTTTTAATGACCGCTGTAAGCTCAGTTATTAAATTAATTGGTGAAGAACAGGTAGATAAATTAGCACAACGAGCAACACAAAACATTATTACGAGATATACAGTGTTACCAGTGTTAGCAGTGCTATTTCTAGGAAATCCAATGTGTTATAGTTTTGGCAGATTTGTACAGGCAAAGCACAAACCAGCATTTTATGATGCAGCGGTAAGTTTTGTACATCCAATCACGGGACTATTCCCGCACGCAAATGGTGGCGAACTTTTCGTATACATGGGAATTGCAGCCGGAATTACGACGTTGGGATTGCCACTTGGTGACTTAGCGGTACGGTATTTCTTAGTCGGGATTGTCGTTATCTTTATTCGCGGGGTTGTAACAGAAAAAATCTATGCGTATATGAAAGCTAAAGAAGAAAATTAAAATTGGTCTATAGAAAGGATGGAGTAATTTATGTATAAGGCAATTACAATATCTAAAGGCAAGGGTGGCTGGGGTGGACCTTTAACGATTCAACCAACAGAAACTTGTAATAAAATCATTAGCGTTACTGGTGGTGGAATTCATCCAGTTGCGGCAAAAATTGCAGAAATGACAGGCTGTGAAGCAATTGATGGATTTAGTTCAGCTGTACCGGATATAGAAACTTTGGTAGCCGTTGTTGATTGTGGTGGCACAGCGAGATGCGGTGTATATCCGAAGAAAAAAATCTTTACTGTAAATTTAACGCCAGTTGGTAATGTTGGACCATTGGCGCAATATATTACTGAAAGCTTATATGTATCGGCAGTAACTGTAGAAACAATTACGTATGCTGCAGAAGAAACTCCACTGACTGCAAAAGATGGTTTTAAAGCAGGCAATGTAAGTCCCGCTAATGAAGCAGTGCCAAATGCGCCCAAAACTAAAGCACAAGCAAGAGCGGAACTTGCAAAGATGAATGCAGGAAAAGAAAAGAACTTTATAACAAAATTAGGAATTGGTGTTGGTGGAGTCGTAAATAAATTCTACCAAGCTGGTCGTGAAACGATAGATATGGTGGTAAAAACTATTTTACCATTTATGGCATTTGTAAGTATGTTAATCGGTATTATCAGTGCATCGGGCATTGGGGATGTAATAGCAAAAACAATTTCACCATTAGCAAGTACCTTGCCGGGGATGCTAGTCATTTCGGTAGTATGCTCATTGCCATTTATTTCGCCAGTAATTGGACCAGGTGCAGTTATTGCGCAGGTTGTAGGTACACTTTTAGGTGTGGAAATAGGATTAGGGCATATTCCAGCGCAATATGCGTTACCAGCATTGTTTGCCATTAATGCCCAGGTAGGCGGTGACTTTGTACCAGTAGGACTTAGCTTGGGCGAAGCCGATCCAGAAACAATAGAACTTGGAGTTCCGGCTGTATTATATTCACGTGTAATTACAGGTCCACTTGCGGTATTGATTGCATATGCAGCTAGCATTGGAATGTATTAATCAATACTTAAAATTGTAAAGAAAAGTTTGGATCTTAAGGAGAGATTTGGTTGAACTAAGTATTTTATGTGATATGTATTGGATTTTTAATCATACAGTTGTGCAGCTTAAAGGTCTTAGCATTTTGGCTAAGGCCTTTTTTATAATCGGAAGAGTACACTGACAATAGGAGTATTATATTTAAATAATGAGGTAAGATGGAGTATTTGATTTTTTCTAAATTCTGTACTTTTAAGCCGACATATTGTATCATTAAATTATGTTGGGTTTATCTAGCAAAATTGTTGATCAAAAGGGGAATGATTAAATGAGTAACATCGATATGACATCGGTAAATGCAATCCGTATTTTAGCAGCGGATGCAGTACAAAAAGCTAAGTCAGGGCATCCAGGTTTGCCGCTGGGCAGTGCAGCAATGGCTTATGAATTATGGGCAAAGCACATGAATCATAATCCTAAAAATCCGAAATGGGTTAATCGTGATAGATTTGTTCTTTCGGCGGGACATGGTTCAACGCTACTTTATTCACTTTTACATTTATTTGGTTATGGTTTAACAGTTGATGATTTGGCGAATTTTCGTCAAGATGGGTCACTGACTCCAGGCCATCCGGAATATGGTCATACGGTAGGGGTTGAAGCTACAACTGGACCATTAGGTGCTGGTATGGCTATGGCTGTTGGTATGGCTATGGCGGAAACACATTTGGCGGCAACATTTAATAAAGAAAATTTCCCAATTGTTGACCATTATACATATGTACTGGGCGGCGATGGCTGTTTAATGGAAGGTATTTCTTCGGAAGCCTTTTCCTTGGCAGGTACATTGGGTTTAAGTAAATTAATTGTATTTTATGATAGCAATAAAATTTCTATTGAAGGCAGTACGGATCTTGCTTTTACAGAAGATGTGCAAAAACGTCTTGCCGCATTTGGTTTTCAGATCATTATAGTTGAAAATGGCAATGACTTAGTGGAAATTGGTAAAGCAATTGAAACAGCGAAGGCTGATAAAACAAGACCATCCTTTATTACTGTAAAAACACAGATTGGTTTTGGCTGTCCGGCTAAACAAGGGAAAGCAAGTGCACATGGTGAACCACTGGGCGAAGACAATGTGAAAGCGTTAAAAGAAAACTTGAAATGGGAAAAACTTGATCCGTTTTATGTGCCAGATGCCGTGTATGCGAATTATAAAGAACTGGCAAAACAAGGTGCACAGGCAGAAGATCAGTGGAATACGCTGTTTGCAGCGTATTGTGCTAAATATCCTGACTGCAAAACATTATGGGATACATTCCACAATGACGTAGATGCAAGAAAATTATTAAATAATGAAGCATTCTGGGCTTATGAAAATAAACCGCAGGCAACACGGAATTTATCTGGTATTGCAATCAATAAGTTGAAAGATATCATGCCAAATCTATTTGGTGGTAGTGCAGATCTTGCTCCATCCACAAAGACACATATGGATGGTATCAGTGATTTTTCAAAAGAGAATTATATTGGTCGTAACCTGCACTTTGGTGTAAGAGAATTGGCTATGGCTGGTATCGCCAATGGTATTACTCTTCACGGTGGTCTTAAAACTTATATTGCAACATTCTTTGTTTTTAGTGATTATATAAAACCAATGGCGCGCTTAGCGGCTCTTATGGGAATCCCTGTAACGTATGTACTGACGCATGACAGCATTGGTGTCGGCGAAGATGGCCCAACTCATGAACCGATTGAACAATTGGCAATGCTCCGTGCTATGCCAAACTTTAATGTATTCAGACCAGCAGATGCAACAGAAACAGCAGCTGGCTGGTACTTAGCGATGACAAGTAAACATACCCCTACGGCACTAGTTTTAACAAGACAAAATCTGCCACAGCTTGCTGGCAGCAGTAAAGAAGCATTGAAAGGTGCTTATGTTATTGCGGAAGCTGCAAAAGAAGTGCCAGATGCTATTCTTATTGCGAGTGGTTCAGAAGTTGAACTTGCGGTAAATGCTAAAATTGAACTGGCTAAAGACAATATTGATGTACGTGTTGTAAGTATGCCTTGTATGGATCTGTTTGAAGAACAAACGGATGCCTATAAAGAAAGCATTCTGCCTCGAGCTGTGAAAGCTAGAGTTGCGGTTGAAGCAGCGATTGACTTTGGCTGGGGAAAATATGTTGGTATTGATGGAGCAACCGTTACTATGAAAGGGTTTGGTGCATCGGCACCGGCTGGAATCTTGTTTGATAAATTTGGCTTTACGACGCAAAATGTCGTAGAAACTATGAAAAAAGTATATTTATTGGCAACGGATACAGATCAATAAAAACATAAAAATTTAATATATGTTGAAAGAACTCTTCCTATATAATTAAGAAGGGTTCTTTCTTTTTGCGGGGTACAATATATTTTTTTTAAGTGAAATTAGGGGAATAATACAAAAAAGATACACCAGGTAACGTGTACATGGAAATATTGAGCAGATAAGTGTTGACATTGATTTTATCTGATGGTATTATATATAAGTGCCTGAAATAAAAGCATTCATGTTGGTATATAGGGGTGAGGCGAATGACGCTTGAAGCACTGAAAAACGCCAATAGAGTGATTGGCATAAAACAAGTTACGAAAGCTGTGAATAAGGGATTTGTTGAATCCGTTTTTCTTGCGGATGATGCTGATGAGAGGGTATTGAAGCCCCTTGAGGAGTTATGCAAAAGTAAAAACATTGAGGTTGTAAAAGTTTTGGCAATGAAAGATCTTGGTCAAGCTTGTATGATTGAAGTTGGCGCAGCGGCCGCAGCAATTTTGAAGTAGTTATTATTGTTAAAAATCTCATCTCTTTCATAATATGAGGAAGATTGGATTATTAAATAATAAATTTTGAATTTAAGGAAGGAGGTGCATGTATGCCTACAATTAATCAGTTAGTTCGCAACAGCAGAAAAAGTATGCAGGAGAAATCCACAGCACCAGCTTTGAAGAATTGCCCTCAGAAACGTGGCGTTTGTACAAGAGTATATACAACTACTCCTAAAAAACCAAACTCTGCACTGAGAAAAGTTGCCCGTGTTCGTTTAACGAACAGTATCGAAGTAACAGCTTATATTCCGGGTATTGGTCATAATCTTCAAGAACATAGTGTTGTTTTGATTAGAGGCGGCCGTGTAAAAGATTTACCAGGGGTTCGTTATCATATCATTCGTGGTTCTTTAGATACGGCAGGTGTTCAAGATCGTATGCAAAGCAGATCGAAATATGGTGCAAAACGCGCTAAGAAAAAATAATTTATAAAGTTTATAAATGAAGATTATTGAGTAAGGAGGGATATCAATGCCAAGAAAAGGTGCTGTACCTAAACGTGACGTATTACCGGATCCGGTATACAATTCTAAAATAGTAACGAAATTCATCAACAAGGTAATGCTTTCCGGTAAGAAAGGCGTTGCTGAAAAAGTTGTGTATGATGCATTTGAAAGCATTAGAGCAAAAACTGGTAAAGATCCATTAGAAGTTTTTGAAACTGCTTTGAAAAATGTTATGCCAGTTCTTGAAGTTCGTGCTCGCCGTGTTGGTGGTGCTAATTATCAGGTTCCAATCGAAGTTCGTCCTGATCGTCGTATGACGCTCTGTATTCGTTGGATTGTTAATTATGCAAGACTTCGTGGAGAAAAAACAATGAACGAAAGACTTTCTGGTGAATTAATGGATGCTGCCAACAATACTGGAGCAGCAATTAAGAAAAAAGAAGATACTCATAAAATGGCTGAAGCTAACAAAGCATTTGCTCATTATCGTTGGTAGTATCTATCTATAGAAAGTAAGGAGCGATGTAATAGTGGGTAGAGAGTTTTCACTTGAAAAAACTCGTAACATAGGAATTATGGCACATATTGATGCCGGTAAAACCACTACTACTGAACGTATTCTCTTCTATACAGGTATCGTACACAAGATTGGTGAAGTTCATGAAGGCGCTGCTACAATGGACTGGATGGCTCAGGAACAGGAAAGAGGTATTACAATTACTTCTGCTGCGACTACTTGCCACTGGAAAGATCATCGTATCAACATCATCGACACACCAGGCCACGTGGACTTTACAGTTGAAGTAGAACGTTCACTTAGAGTGCTTGACGGCACGGTTGCTGTGTTCTCTGCTAAGGGTGGGGTTGAACCTCAGTCTGAAACAGTATGGCGCCAGGCTGAAAAATATAATGTACCTCGTATGGCGTACATTAATAAAATGGATATTATTGGGGCGGATTTTTACAATGTTATTCAAATGATGATTGATCGTTTGAATGCAAACCCAGTTGCAATTCAACTTCCAATTGGTGCTGAAGATCATTTCCTTGGTGTAATCGATTTGATAAAGATGGATGCCATCATATATGAAGATGACCTTGGTGAAGTTAGTGAAGAAGTTGCTATTCCAGAAGATATGAAAGAAATCGCTGCAAAATATCGTCAGATATTACTTGATGCCGTTGCTGAATGTGACGATGAGTTAATGATGAAATATCTTGAAGGCGAAGAATTAACAGAAGCCGAAATCAAAGGAGCAATTCGTAAAGCGACTATCGCTTGCACAATGACTCCAGTTGTTTGCGGTTCTTCTTATAAAAACAAAGGTGTTCAGCCAATGCTTGATGCAGTAGTTGATTACATGCCTGCACCGACGGATGTTCCGGCGATTAAAGGCACAAATCCTGATACTGGTGAAGAAGATAGTCGTCCTTCTGACGATAGCGCACCATTTTCAGCTCTTGCATTTAAAATTATGGCAGATCCATTTGTTGGTAAACTTGCATTTTTCCGTGTATACTCTGGTATGCTTTCTTCTGGGTCTTATGTATTTAACTCTACAAAAGGCAAAAAAGAACGTATTGGTCGTATCCTCCAAATGCATGCCAACCATCGTGAAGAAATCAGTGCTGTTTACAGCGGTGATATCGCAGCAGCAGTTGGTTTGAAAGATACAACAACAGGTGATACACTTTGTGATGACAAAGCTCAAATCATTCTTGAATCCATGATATTCCCAGATCCAGTTATCTCGGTTGCAGTTGAACCGAAGACAAAAGCGGATCAGGAAAAAATGGGTATTGCACTTTCAAAATTAGCTGAAGAAGATCCTACATTCCGTGTAAGAACTGATCAGGAAACTGGACAGACTATTATCTCCGGAATGGGCGAACTTCATTTAGAAATTATTGTTGATCGTATGCTTCGTGAATTTAAAGTTGATTGTACTGTAGGTAAACCTCAGGTTGCTTACCGTGAAACAATTCGCAAGCAGGTTAAATCCGAAGGTAAATTTGTTCGTCAGTCTGGTGGTCGTGGTCAATACGGTCATTGCTGGCTTGAACTTGTTCCGCAGGAACCTGGTGTTGGATTCAGCTTTGAAAACAAGGTTGTTGGTGGTTCGATTCCAAGAGAATTTATCAATCCAATCGAAGCTGGGATAAAAGAAGCTATGGAAAACGGTGTTGTTGCCGGCTATCCAATGGTTGATATTAAAGCAATCGTATATGATGGTTCATACCATGATGTCGATTCTTCTGAAATGGCTTTTAAAATTGCCGGTTCGATGGCATTTAGATCAGGTGCTCAAAAAGCAACACCAGTACTTCTTGAACCATACATGAAAGTTGAAGTTATTGTTCCAGAAGATTATATGGGTGATGTAATTGGCGATTTAAATTCAAGACGTGGTCGTATTGAAGGAATGGAACCTAGAAATGGTGCACAAGTCATTGATGCATTTGTTCCACTTTCTGAAATGTTTGGTTACTCAACGGATTTACGTTCGAAAACACAGGGTCGTGGGAACTACTCAATGGAAATATCCCATTACGATGAAGTTCCTAAAAATATATCAGAAGCTATTACAGCTAAAAACAAGGGCGAATAAGGGAGGAATTATTCACAATGGCTAAGAAAAAGTTTGAAAGAACGAAACCACATGTAAATATTGGTACTATCGGTCATGTCGATCATGGTAAAACTACTTTGACGGCTGCTATCACAAAAGTGTTATCAGCACAAGGCGGCGCTGACTTCATGGATTATTCTATGATTGATAAGGCTCCAGAAGAAAGAGAACGTGGGATTACAATCAACACAGCTCACGTAGAATATGAAACTGAAAAAAGACATTATGCTCATGTTGACTGCCCGGGCCATGCCGATTATGTAAAAAACATGATCACTGGTGCGGCACAAATGGATGGTGCTATTTTGGTTGTAAGTGCAGCTGATGGTCCTATGCCACAGACTCGTGAACATATTCTTTTATCCCGTCAGGTTGGCGTACCGGCTATGGTTGTTTTCTTAAACAAAGCTGATATGGTTGATGACGAAGAATTATTGGAACTTGTAGAAATGGAAGTTCGTGAACTTCTTTCCAGCTATGAATTCCCTGGTGATGATATTCCAGTTATTACTGGTTCTGCATTAAAAGCTCTTGAAGGCGATGAAAAATATACAGCTAAAATCCTTGAACTCATGGACGCTGTTGATGAATACATCCCTACACCAGTTCGTGATACAGATAAACCTTTCTTGATGCCTGTCGAAGATGTCTTCACAATCACTGGCCGTGGTACAGTTGCTACTGGTCGTGTTGAACGTGGCGAAATCAAAATCGGCGACATTGTAGAAATTGTTGGTATGTCAGAAGCTCCTAAATCTACAACCGTAACTGGTATTGAAATGTTCCGTAAAATGCTCGATAGTGCTGTAGCTGGCGATAATGTTGGCGCACTTCTTCGTGGTGTTGAACGTAAAGAAATTGAACGTGGACAAGTTCTTGCTAAACCAGGATCTATTCATCCACATACGAAATTCATGGCTCAGGTTTACGTATTGACGAAAGAAGAAGGCGGCCGTCATACACCGTTCTTCACAAACTATCGTCCACAGTTCTACTTCCGTACAACTGACGTAACTGGCGTTGTTCGTTTACCAGAAGGTACTGAAATGGTTATGCCTGGCGATAACATCGAAATGGATATCGAATTAATCACTCCGATTGCTATTGAAAAAGGTTTACGTTTCGCTATCCGTGAAGGCGGCCATACAGTTGGTGCCGGTCGTGTAATCGAAGTTAAAGCTTAATTTTAACAATTAGTTATATAAGGGCGACGATATCGTCGCCCTTATATAAAGATTTTTTTTGGTACCCCCATGCGATGACGTGGTAGATTGCTCGCATAATCGAGGGAACTATCACGGAGAAATGTCCGGTCTTGAACCTGGGCGATAAGGAGGAAATTATATTGTCTAAACAACAGAAAATTAGAATTCGTTTAAAGGCTTATGATCATAAAGCTCTTGATCAGAGTGCAGTGAAAATTGTTGATACTGCAAAGAGAACGGGTGCAATGGTGTCCGGTCCTATTCCACTACCTACTGAAAGAAATATATATACAATTTTACGTTCTCCACATGTCAACAAGGATTCACGTGAACAGTTCGAAATGAGAACTCATAAACGTCTGATTGACATTTTAGAACCAACTTCCAAAACCGTAGACGCTTTAATGCGCTTGGATTTGCCAGCTGGTGTGGATATCGAAATCAAATTGTAAGAGGAGGTGGAATGAATGTCTAAAAAAGCAATTTTGGGTAAAAAACTTGGTATGACTCAGATTTTTACCGAAGAAGGTAAAGTAGTTCCTGTTACAGTTGTTGAATCAGGTACAAACGTTGTTGTACAAAACAGAACGTTTGAAAATGATGGTTACAATGCTGTACAGTTAGGTTTTGGAGCAATAAAAGAATTTAAAGTAACAAAACCTATGAAAGGTCATTTCGCAAAAGCTGGCGTAACACCAGTGAAATATATTCGTGAAATGCGTTTGACTGATGTTTCTGAATATAAAGTCGGTGATACAATCGGCGTTGACATATTTAGTGCTGGTGAATTAGTTGATGTTACAGGTACTTCCAAAGGTAAGGGTTTTGCTGGTACTATTAAACGTTATAACTTCGCTTGCGGCCCAATGGGTCATGGCTCTAAATCACATCGTGAACCAGGTTCTACTGGTGCAATGATCAGTGGTCACGGCGGACGCGTATTAAAAGGTAAAAAATTACCAGGTCGTATGGGTGGCGCACAAGTTACTGTACAACGCTTAAGTGTTGTACGAGTAGATGCTGATCGCAACTTGATCTTAATTAAAGGAGCTATTCCTGGTCCTAAGAATAGTTTCGTAGTAATTAAAAATACGATTAAACCAGGTAAAAACTAATTGGAAGGAGGATATGCTATATTATGCCTAAAGTAGCAGTTTATACGATCACTGGTCAAACAGCTGGTGATTTAGAATTGAATGAAAACGTCTTTGGCGTTGAAGTAAATACAGCACTTGTTCATCAAGCGATTGTTATGCAGCTTGCAGCACAGCGTCTTGGTACACATGCAACTAAAACTAGAGGTTTTGTTCGCGGTGGTGGACGTAAACCTTGGAAGCAAAAAGGCACAGGTCGTGCAAGAAGCGGAAGCACGCGTTCCCCAATTTGGGTAGGCGGCGGTACGGTTTTTGGACCATCACCTCGTTCTTATGCTTTCAGAATGCCTCGTAAACAACGTCGTTTAGCAATTAAATGTGCTTTATCTGATAAAGTACAAAGTGGCGATTTTGTCGTTTTAGAGAACCTCAATTTTGATGCTCCTAAAACAAAAGATGTTGTTAAAATGTTAAATGACTTTAGCGTTGATAAAAAAGTTCTGATTGTTACAGCCGACATGGTTGAAAACGTAGAAAAATCTTCGCGCAATATCCCTGGTGTAAAAGCTATCAGTTCTTGTGGATTGAATGTTTATGATATCTTGAATCATAACAAACTCTTCATTACAAAAGATGCGATTACACGTATTGAGGAGGTACTTGCATAATGGACGCACGCGATATTTTGATCCGTCCACTTATTACTGAAAGAACTACTGAACTTATGGCTGAAGGTAAATATGTATTTGTTGTGGCTAAAGCAGCAAATAAAATTGAAATCAGCAAAGCAGTTTCAGATATTTTTAAAGTAAAAGTTGAGTCGGTAAACACAGTAAATGTGCTTGGTAAAGTAAAACGTATGGGACGCAGCATTGGCAAACGTTCTGATTATAAAAAAGCAATTGTGAAACTTGCAGCTGGAGAAACAATCGAATTCTTCGAAGCATAAGTTTCGACTTTTTGAAAAGGAGGTTAATTACGTGGCAGTAAAAAGTTTTAAACCATATTCTGCAGGCCGAAGATTTATGACAGTGGCTTCATTTGATGAAATCACTACAGATAAGCCTCAGAAATCCCTTGTTGAAAAACTAAACCAACATGGCGGTCGTAACCAACAAGGTCGTTTGACAGTAAGACATCAAGGCGGCGGTCATAAACGTTTATATCGTGTAATCGATTTTAAAAGAAATAAAGATGGTATTCCAGCACGTGTTGCTACAATTGAATACGATCCGAATCGCAGTGCACGTATTGCGCTTTTAAATTATGTTGACGGTGAAAAACGTTATATTTTAGCACCAAACGGATTGAAAGTTGGGGATCAAGTTGTTTCAGGCGCTGATTCAGATATCAAAACTGGTAATGCACTTCCAATTTTAAATATTCCAGTTGGTACGATGATCCACAATATTGAGCTGAAAATTGGTAAAGGTGGACAATTAGTTCGTTCTGCTGGTGCGAGTGCTCAATTAATGGCAAAAGAAGGCGATTATGCACTTTTGCGTATGCCGTCCGGTGAACTTCGTAAAGTTCATATCAACTGCCGTGCAACAATCGGTCAGGTTGGTAATTTAGAACATGAAAACATTACGATCGGTAAAGCAGGTCGTTCCCGTTGGTTGGGTATTCGCCCAGCAAACCGCGGTGTATCGATGAATCCTAATGACCATCCACATGGTGGTGGTGAAGGACGCAGTCCGGTTGGCCGTAAAAATCCTGTTACTAAATGGGGTAAATGTGCTATGGGTGCTACAACTCGTCGTAAGAAAAACTCTGACAAGTTTATTGTTAAGGGTCGTACGAAATAAATAAAGTAAGATAAACAAGCAGGTGCGAACCTTAATTAATAAGTTTGCCCTGGATGAAGGGAGGACATACTTTGTCAAGATCAATAAAAAAGGGACCTTATGTTCATGAAAGTGTTATGAAAAAAATCACAGCAATGAATGAAGCCGACGAAAAAAAGGTCATCAAAACTTGGTCACGCAGCTCTACAATTTTGCCGACATTTGTTGGTCATACGTTGGCAGTGCATGATGGTCGCAAACATGTACCTGTATACGTAACTGAAGATATGGTTGGTCATAAACTTGGCGAATTCGCGCCGACACGTACTTTCAAAGGTCATTCCGGCGAAGAAAGACGTACATCACTTAAGTAGTAAGTGCCGAAAGGAGGCTCCTCTGTGGAATCGAAAGCAATAGCAAAATACATTCGCGTAGCTCCTCGTAAAGTGCGTGTTGTTATGGATCTTATCCGTGGCAAAAACATTGGAGAAGCGTTTGCGATCTTAAAGTTCACACCTAAAGTTGGTGCTGACGTAATAGAAAAAGTATTGAAATCAGCAATAGCAAATGCTGAAAACAATTTTGATATGAATGTTGATAAGCTTTATGTATCCTCGGCTTTTGTTGATCAAGGCCCTACATTAAAACGAATCCATCCGCGTTCCCGTGGACAGGCGTTCAAAATTTTGAAACGCACATCTCATGTTACAGTTGTAGTAAAAGAAAGATAAGAAGGAGGGAAACGAATTGGGTCAGAAAGTTAATCCACATGGTCTGCGTCTAGGTATTGTGAAAACTTGGGATGCAAAATGGTACGCAGATAAAGATTATGCAGCTAACCTGCATGAAGATATTAAAGTGCGCACATACTTGAAGGAAAACCTTCATACTGCTGGCGTATCTAGAATAGAAACAGAACGCTCAAAAAATCGTTTGAAATTAACGATTCATACGGCTAAACCTGGTATGGTTATTGGTCGCGGCGGTTCTGGAATTGAACAAATTAAAACTGGTTTGAAAAAACTTACTACAAAACGTGTTGATATTAATATCGCTGAAATCAAACAGCCTGATATGGATTCTACACTTGTAGCTGAAAATATTGCAGCTCAATTAGAACGCCGTATTGCGTTCCGTCGTGCAATGAAACAAGCTGTTACCCGTACAATGCGCATGGGTGCAAAAGGTATTAAGGTAATGGTTGGTGGTCGTCTTGGCGGTGCCGAAATTGCTAGAAGTGAATTCTACCGTGAAGGTAGTATCCCTCTTCATACGTTAAGAGCTGACATTGACTACGGTACAGCTGAAGCTCATACAACTTACGGCCGCATCGGTGTAAAGGTATGGATCTTCAAAGGTGAAGTTCTTCCAGAAAAGAAACAACCAGTAGCTGTTGCCTCTGTTGAAGGGAGCGAAGCTTAATGTTATTACCAAAAAGAGTAAAATATCGGAAACAATTCCGTGGACGTATGAAAGGTAAAGCCCATAGAGGCAATACTGTAAGCCATGGTGAATTTGGTCTTCAAGCATTAGAACCAGCTTGGATCACAAATAGACAAATTGAAGCAGCTCGTATTGCTATGACTCGTTATATCAAACGTGGCGGCCAAGTTTGGATTAAAATTTTCCCAGATAAGCCTGTAACTTCGAAACCTGCTGAAACTCGTATGGGTAGTGGTAAAGGTTCCCCAGAATACTGGGTAGCAGTTGTTAAACCAGGTCGTATTTTGTTTGAAATGGATGGAGTGACACCTGAGATCGCTAAAGAAGCAATGCGTCTCGCAGCTCACAAACTTCCTATTAAAACAAAATTTGTTACACGTGACCAAGCTCAACAGCTGGCGGATTTGGCAGAGGGTGGTGAAGTAAATGAAGGTTAAAGATATACGAGATATGAGTGCTGGCGAACTTAACCAGAAAATTGCTTCGCTTAAAGAAGAGTTATTTAACCTCAGATTTCAACTCGCTACTGGTCAGCTTGAAAACCCGATGCGTATCAAAGAAGTTAAGAAAACAATAGCCCGTCTTAAAACAGTTCAACGTGAACAAGAGCTTAGAGCTTAAAACGTTTACAGACGAAAATGATATGCAGAGGAAGGAGGCTCCCTAGATGAGCGAAGAAAGAAATGAACGCAAGACTAAAGTTGGTAAAGTTGTAAGTGATAAAATGGATAAAACAGTTGTAGTTGCTGTTGTTGATCTTGAACAACATCCACTCTACAAAAAAGCAGTAAAAAAGACTGTTAGATTCAAAGCGCATGATGAAAATAATGACGCACATACTGGCGATACCGTATCAATCATGGAAACTCGTCCACTGTCTAAAGACAAACGCTGGAGAGTAGTTGAAATTCTCGGAAGAGCAAAATAAGATTGATCTTATGAGGCAATTCTGTTTAGGATTTTAAGAAGGAGGTAAAACAATGATTCAACAACAAACAATGCTCACTGTTGGTGATAATACTGGTGCAAAAGAAATTATGTGCATTCGTGTTTTAGGCGGTTCATATCGCAAATTCGCTAATATTGGTGACGTAATTGTAGCTGCAGTTAAATCCGCTGCTCCTGGCGGCATGGTTAAAAAAGGTGAAGTTGTTAAGGCTGTAGTCGTACGTACTAAAAAAGGGTTACGACGTTCAGATGGCTCTTACATTCGCTTTGATGAAAACGCAGCTGTTTTAATTAAAGATGATAAAACTCCAAAAGGAACCCGTATTTTTGGACCAGTAGCTAGAGAGTTGCGTGACAAAGATTTCATGAAAATCGTCTCACTAGCTCCAGAAGTTATCTAATAGTGAGGAGGTGCCATATTGTCACTTAAAAAATTACACGTAAAAAAAGGCGATACAGTTTTAGTATTGTCTGGTAAAGATAAAGGCAAACAGGGTAAAGTTGTTCAGGCGTTACCTAAAAAAGACAAAGTTGTTATTGAAGGCGTAAACAAAATTAAACGTCATACAAAACCTAGCCAAAGTGCTCCACAAGGCGGAATTATTTCGAAAGAAGCTCCTATGGCTGCAGCAAAAGTTATGGTTGTATGTCCAGCTTGCTCGAAAGCTACCCGTATTGCGAAAAAAGAAGTCAATGGAAAGATGCTTCGTGCTTGCAAAAAATGCGGCGAAATCATCGATCAGGCTAAATAATTAAGGAAGGAGGAACACTGGTGGATAGATTAAAAGAGAAATATCTTAATGAAGTTGTTCCGGCTTTGACTGAACAATTCGGTTATAAAAATGTAATGGAAATTCCTCAAGTAGATAAAATTATCATTAACATGGGTGTTGGGGAAGCTGTTGGTAATCCAAAAGTTCTCGATGCTGCAGTGAACGATATGACTATGATTGCTGGTCAAAAACCTGTACTTACTCGTGCTAAAAAATCTTTAGCAGCTTGGAAGTTACGTGAAGGTATGCCAATTGGTGCGAAAGTAACTCTTCGCGGCTCCCGGATGTATCAATTCTTAGATAAATTTATGAACATTGCGCTTCCACGTGTACGTGATTTCCGTGGCGTAAGTGCAAAAGCATTTGATGGTCGTGGTAATTATTCTGTAGGTTTGAAAGAACAATTAATTTTCCCGGAAATCGAATATGATAAAATCGATAAACTTCGTGGCATGAATATTGTTGTTGTTACAACAGCAAACACTGATGAGGAAGCAAGAGCGCTTCTTAAATTAATGGGCATGCCATTTAGTGCGTAAAAGGAGGTACTGACTGTGGCCAAAAAGTCAATGATTGAAAAATGGAGCCAAGAACCTAAATTTAAGGTTCGCAAGTACAACAGATGTAAAATCTGTGGTCGTCCACACGGGTACATGAGGAAATTTGAAATGTGCCGTATCTGTTTCAGAGAACAAAGCTACAAAGGTGCCGTTCCTGGAATAACCAAAGCTAGTTGGTAATAAGATAGAACGAAAGGAGGATATCGATTTATGGTAATGACTGATCCTATTGCAGATCTGTTAACTCGTTTGCGTAATGCAAACTCGGTTTTTCATGAGAAAGTTGAAATTCCTGGTTCGAAAATCAAAAGAGCTATTGCGGTTGTTTTGAAAGAAGAGGGTTTCATCAAAGATTTTAGCTTTTCACAAGATAATAAACAAGGCGTTCTTACATTGACGCTTAAATATGGTCCAGAACGTGAAAAAGTAATCACTGGCATTAAACGTATTTCAAAACCTGGGTTACGTGCATATGCTAAAAGTGACCAAATACCTCGCGTACTTGGTGGTCTTGGTATCGCAATTGTTTCTACTTCAAAGGGAATCATGAGTGATAAACAAGCCCGTCGTGCTGGTCTCGGCGGCGAAGTAATCGCTTACGTTTGGTAATATATTTTTTTAGCTAGGAGGTGTACTAATGTCAAGAATTGGTAGAGCGCCGATCGAATTTGCAGCTGGCGTAACAGTTACAATTGCAGATGATAACACGGTGAACGTAAAAGGTCCAAAAGGCGAATTAACTCGCACATTTCATAAAGATATGATATTTGAAATGGAAGGCAATGTTATTACAGTAAAACGTCCTTCCGATGATAAACTACACAGATCATTACATGGTCTTTCTCGTACTTTACTTAATAATATGGTACTTGGTGTAACAGAAGGTTTTACAAAAACTCTTGAAATCAACGGTGTTGGTTATAGAGCAGCACAGACCGGTAACAACATAAACTTATCGCTTGGGTTTTCCCATCCATTGGTTGTAGAACCACCAGCTGGTATTAGCTTAGCGGTTCCTGCACCAAACAGAATTGTTGTTTCAGGTATTGATAAAGAACAAGTTGGCGCAATTGCTGCTAACATTCGCAGTTACAGAGAACCAGAACCTTATAAAGGTAAAGGTATTAAATATGAAGGTGAAGTTGTTCGTCGCAAGGTTGGTAAAGCTGGCGCGAAAGGCAAAAAATAATCATCTTTAGGGGAAAGGAGTGACTAATTTGCTTCTTAAAGCAGACAAAAATAAATCTCGTCAAAAACGTCACTTAAGAGTTCGTAATCATATTTCTGGAACTGCCGCAAGACCACGTTTGAATGTGTTTCGCAGTTTGAGTAATGTTTACGCACAAGTGATTGACGATATAAATGGTGTAACATTGGTTGCAGCAAGTTCAAAAGATAAAGGCTTCGAAAATTACGGTGGTAATGTTGAAGCAGCTAAAGCAGTCGGTACAGCAATTGCTAAACTTGCTTTAGAAAAAGGTATTACAGAAGTTGTGTTCGACCGTGGTGGTTATATATATCATGGTAGAGTTGCAGCATTAGCAGAAGCAGCTCGCGAAGCGGGTCTGAAATTCTAATTTTGTAAAGGAGGTAAATGAATGGCCAGAATCGACTATACTGCTCTTGAATTACAGGAGAAAGTTGTATATATCAATAGAGTTGCTAAGGTTGTAAAAGGTGGTCGTCGTTTTTCATTCAGCGCACTTGTTGTTGTTGGAGATGGAAACGGTCACGTTGGCGCTGGTTTGGGCAAAGCCGGTGAAGTTCCTGAAGCAATCAGAAAAGGCATCGAAGATGCTAAGAAAAATCTTATTGAAGTTTCATTGGTTGGAAAAACAATTCCACATCAGATTATCGGTGTGTTTGGCGCAGGTCGCGTTTTCTTAAAACCAGCTGCTAAAGGTACTGGTGTTATTGCTGGCGGTCCAGCACGTGCAGTGCTCGAACTTGCAGGCATTCACGATATCTTAACAAAATCTCTTGGTTCTTCAAATCCTAATAACATGGTTCGCGCTACGTTAAAAGGTTTGAATCAATTGAAAAAAGCTGAAGTTGTAGCAGAACTTCGTGGTAAAACAGTCCAGGAACTTTTGGGTTAAGGAGGCATTTCAATGGCAAAACTGAAAATTACTCTTACCAGAAGCCTGATCGGCAGACCTGAAAATCAAAGAGTTACTGTTAAGGCTTTAGGGTTACGTAAATTAAATTCGTCAGTAGAACAAGAAGATACGGCTGTGATTCGCGGCATGGTTCACAAAGTTGAACATCTTGTTACAGTTGAAGAATTACAAGACTAAGTTCAAGGAGGTGCTATGGTATGAATTTACATGAATTATCCCCAGCTCCTGGTTCCAAGAAAGTTCGCACCCGTGTAGGTCGCGGTATTGGTTCTGGACTAGGTAAAACATCTGGTAGAGGTCATAAAGGTCAAAATTCTCGTTCCGGTGGTGGTGTTCGTACTGGTTTTGAAGGCGGACAGATGCCAATTTATCGCAGATTACCGAAACGTGGTTTTACAAATATTTTTGCTAAAGTGTTTGCTGAAGTAAACGTAGCAGAATTAAATCGTTTTGAAGACGGCGCAACAGTTGATCCAGTCGCTTTAATCGAAATCGGCATCCTTAAAAATGTGCATGACGGTATTCGTATTCTAGGGAATGGTGAACTTACAAAAAAATTAACTGTAATCGCTAACGGCTTTACGAAATCTGCTGAAGCCAAAATTACAGCGGCAGGCGGAAAAGTAGAGGTGATCTAAGGTGCTTTCAGCCCTTGCGAATATCCTCAAGATTACTGAACTCAGACAAAAGATTGTATTTACATTAATCATGTTTGCGGTTTTCAGACTAGGAACACATATTCCTGCTCCAGGAGTAAATCCTGCCGTAATTGAGCAAATGTTTACGAGCGGCAACCTTTTGGGCTTGATGGATTTGTTTTCCGGTGGTGCTCTAAGTAAATTTTCTATATTTGCGATGAGTATTACTCCTTATATCAATGCTTCAATCATAATGCAGCTGTTAACAGTTGTTGTTCCGACACTTGAGCAGTGGTCCAAGGAAGGTGAAGAAGGGCGTAAACGAATCACCCAGGTTACCCGTTATTTAACCGTTGTACTTGCATTTGTACAAGCCATAGGTATGGCAATTGGTCTTAAACAGGCTATTTTAAATCCAGGTGTCGCATCAATATTAATTATTGCAATCACTCTGACAGCTGGTACTACATTTTTGATGTGGGTTGGTGAACAGATTACAGCTTATGGTGTTGGTAATGGTATTTCACTTATCATCTTTGCTGGTATCGTAGCAGCTTTACCAAAATCGTTGGGTACGATTTACAAGTATTTACAAGCAGGGACCATTAGTTATTTTAATGTGGCTTTGTTTCTAGTAATTGCGCTGTTCATGGTTGTTTTCGTTATTGCGATTCAGCAGGGACAACGCAGGATTCCAGTTTCTTATGCAAAACGAGTAGTTGGCCGCAAGACATACGGTGGTCAGTCTACGCACATTCCGCTTAAAGTTAATCAAGCGGGTGTTATTCCAATAATCTTTGCGTCATCCGTGTTAATGTTTCCAGTAACTATTGCCCAGTTTATTCAAGTTCCCTGGGTAAAAACAATTGCCGGTTATTTTGCGTGGGGTACACCTGTTCAGACGGCGTGTTATGCGTTGCTGATAATATTCTTCACGTACTTTTATACCGCGGTTACTGTAAAGATATCGGATATGGCAGAGAATCTGAAAAAATACGGTGGTTTTATACCGGGTATACGCCCTGGCAAGCCAACGGCAGAATATTTAGATCGCGTTATGACTCGAATTACGCTTGCAGGCGCTTTCTTCCTCGCATTTATCGCTATTTTGCCGAATGTGGTTGCAGGTGCAACCGGCATTCAAGGCGTATATTTTGGCGGTACAGCTCTCTTGATCGTTGTTGGGGTTGCACTTGACACGATGAAGCAGATCGAAGCGATGGTTGTAATGCGTCACTACCAAGGTTTCATGAAGTAGGGGAGGATTTTAGTATGTATATCCTGTTAATGGGACCGCCGGGGGCTGGTAAAGGTACTCAGGCGGCAAGTCTTGTGGAAAAGTTCGCGATTCCACATATTTCTACAGGCGATATGTTCCGCGCTGCTGTGAAAGAAGGAACCGAACTTGGCAAGCAAGCGAAGGCATGCATGGATGCTGGACAACTGGTTCCAGATAACGTAACAATCGGCATTGTTGGAGAACGTCTGGCAAAAGTGGATTGTAAAAAAGGTTTTATTTTGGATGGATTTCCGAGAACTGTTGACCAAGCAGATGCTTTGGACAAAATTCTCGTTAGTCTTGAAATAAAATTAACTCGTGTATTAAATATTGATGTTCCGGCCGAAGAGTTGATTGCTAGAGCAGTTGGCCGCCGTATTTGTAAAAAATGCGGTGCAACGTACCACGTAACATTTAAGCCGACAGCTAAAGCCGGCATTTGTGATGCGTGTGGCGGTGAAACATATCAAAGAGCAGATGATAGTGAAGCTACCATGAAAAATCGTTTGTCTGTATATGTTTCACAAACTAAGCCGCTCATTGATTACTATCAGAATGCAGGTTTATATACTGAAATTGATGGTAGACAAGCAATCAACAAAGTGTTTGATGATGTTGTTGCAAGCTTGAGAGGTTAATAGATGCTCATCCAAAAGTCTAGTCGGGAAACCGATGCTGAATTAGACGCTGGTAAGCCGGACGTTTGTACATCCGAAAATAATAAAATCACCGAAAGATATATACGAAGTTGTGGTGCAATTCCAACTTTAAAAGTCTATGGTGAAGATCCGGGAGCAGCCGCTAAGGCTGCACTGGAAATTCCCAATTTAAATAACGACGATGTTGGGCATGGCATTTGTAAAATGCAAAAAGCTCCTCAGATTCCGAATGCTGGTTTAGGCAGTCATGTGCCACGATTACAATCTGGACTGACTTTAGCCCAACCACAAATAGGTCAAGTTGTTGAAAGCATTACAGGTCGTGATATTTCGACGAGGTACTTGATCGTTAAGATTCAAGAAAATATGCTTTTTGTCAGTGATGGCAGAAAACGGAAAGTCGTGAATCCGAAAAAGAAAAACATTCGGCATGTCAGTGTTTATAAAAAGGTATTTGAAGAGATTGCGAAGCGCATTCAAGCTGATCGAAAGGTTACTGATGAAGAAATTCGCAGTGCTTTAAAATCCTCGGACGCTGACAGGCATCGAGAAGGGAGAAACTCATGTCCAAACAAGACGTAATTGAAGTTGAAGGTAAAGTGCTTGAATCATTGCCAAATGCAATGTTCCAAGTCGAATTAGAAAATGGTCATGTTGTATTGGCACATGTTTCAGGAAAAATTCGCATGAATTTCATTCGTATTTTACCTGGGGATAAAGTTACAATTGAACTTACGCCATACGATTTAACTCGTGGCCGTATAACCTACCGTTTCAAATAATTCGTATTGATGTCTGATGCAAACAGGCATCAGATCGATCAAAATGACATTGTAAGAAGGGGGCAGAGCGCAATGAAAGTTAAACCATCGGTTAAAGCTATTTGTGAAAAATGCAAAGTAATTAAGCGCAAAGGTCACGTAATGGTTATTTGTGAAAATCCGAAACATAAACAAAAACAAGGATAAGAGGGGGTGCTTGATATATGGCACGTATTACCGGAATAGATTTGCCGCGTGATAAGAGAATCGAAATTGCTTTAACATATATCTTTGGTATTGGTCTCACGACTTCTAAAAAGATTTTAGCAGCTACAGGTATTAATCCCGATACCCGTACTCGTGATTTGACAGAAGATGAAGTTGCAAAACTTCGTGAAATCATTGATAAAGAATGTAAAGTAGAAGGCGATTTACGTCGTGAAGAATCATTAAATATTAAACGCTTAGTAGAAATCGGTTGTTACCGTGGAAGAAGACATCGTATGGGTCTTCCAGTTCGCGGTCAGAACACGAAAAATAATGCACGTACACGTAAAGGTCCAAAAAGAGCAGTTGGAGCGAAGAAAAAGAAAATAGTGTAAAGGGGGTTAAACATTGGTAGTTAAGAAAGTATCGCGTACAAAGAAAAAAGTTCGTAAAAATATTGAATTTGGTATCGCTCATATTCGTTCAACTTTCAATAATACGATTGTAACAATTACGGATGTCCAAGGTAATGCATTATCATGGTCAAGTGCTGGTGGACTTGGGTTTAGAGGTTCTAGAAAAAGCACTCCATTCGCAGCTCAGATGGCAGCAGAAGTTGCCGCTAAAGCAGCAATGGAACATGGTTTGAAATCAGTAGAAGTATTCGTTAAAGGTCCTGGATCCGGACGTGAAGCGGCAATAAGATCATTGCAGGCTACAGGTTTGGAAGTTAACTTAATCAAAGATGTTACTCCAGTTCCTCATAATGGATGCCGTCCGCCAAAACGTAGAAGAGTATAATGGAGGTGCAAATATAGATGGCAATTGATAGAGTCCCGGCTCTCAAAAGATGCCGATCCCTCGGTATCGAACCAGCTGTTGTTGGCTTAAATAAAGAATCGAAACGTCAACCAAGACGTACGAATAAAAAAGTAAGCGAATATGGTACACAGCTTAAAGAAAAACAAAAAGCAAAATTTATCTATGGTGTTTTAGAAAAACAATTTAGATCTTATTATGATAAAGCAAAAAAAATGCCAGGTGTTACAGGTGAAAACTTATTAGGTCTTCTGGAAAGAAGAATTGATAATGTTGTTTTCCGTTTAGGTCTTGCTGCTACTCGCAGACAAGCTCGTCAAATTGTTTCCCATGGTCATATTGCTGTAAATGGTAAACGTCTTGATATTCCATCTGCTTTAGTTAAAGTGAATGACGTTGTTACGATTAAAGAAACTAGCCGTGGCAATGAATTCTTTAAAGGTGTTGTAGAATCATATGATTCATTAAGCACACCTGCTTGGATTTCTGCAGATGCTCCAAACTTGAGCGGTACAGTTACAAGATTTCCGAATCGTGATGAAATCGATGTTCCTATCGATGAACAGGCGATTGTTGAATTGTACTCCAGATAATATGTCTTTATGTATCAATATTGACATAGCGTAAGGTATTCTATTACGCAAAATTGAGGAGGGTATTCCAGATGATCGAAATCGAAAAACCGAAGATTGAGATAGTGGAAATCAGTGAAGACAATCATTATGGCAAGTTTATCTGTGAGCCGTTAGAACGTGGTTATGGTACTACGCTTGGTAACAGTCTGCGTCGCATATTATTATCGTCTTTACAGGGTGCTGCAATTACCTCCATTAGGGTTGATGGGGTTCTCCATGAGTTTTCCACCATTCCTGGTGTTCGGGATGACGTTACGAATATCATTCTAAACTTAAAATCGCTTTGCCTTAAAATGCATAGTGAAGAACCAAAAGTAATTCGGATTGATGTTGAAGGTGAAAAAGACATCACAGCTGCTGATATTATCACAGATGCTGATGTCGAAATCCTCAACCCTGAATTACACATTGCTACAGTAGATGCAAGTGGTTCTCTGAAAATGGAACTGACTGTTGAACGCGGTCGTGGTTATGTTCCAGCCGATAAGAATAAAAGACCAGATCACGTAATTGGTATTATTCCTATCGATTCACTTTTTTCGCCAATCCAGAGAGTGAACTATACAGTATCTGATACTCGTGTAGGTAACGTTACAGATTACGATAAGTTGACTCTGGAAGTTTGGACCGATGGCTCTATTCGACCGGAAGAAGCAGTAAGCAAATCTGCAAGCATATTGGTTGCACATTTGAAACTGTTCCAGAATATGGCTGGCCTTCCTGAAGAAGACGAAGAAACTGAAGGAACATTTACGGAAGCTCCAGAAAGTGACGTTTCTAAAGTTTTAGAAATGACTATCGAGGACTTGGATCTATCAGTTCGTTCATATAACTGCTTGAAAAGGGCTGGTATTAATACAGTTTCAGATCTTGCACAAAAAAGCGAAGATGATATGATGAAAGTTAGAAATCTCGGTCGTAAGTCCCTTGAAGAGGTTAAGAAAAAATTGCAAGAGCTTGATTTGGCACTTGTTGAAATTGAAGAATAGGAGAGGAAGATATGGGCTATAGAAAATTAGGACGTGACTCTAGTGCACGTAAAGCTTTGTTTCGCCACATTTTAACTTCTTTCTTTAAATATGAACGCATTGAAACTACAGAAGCTAAAGCAAAAGAAATCAGCGGACTTGCTGAGCAACTCATTACTTTAGGAAAACGCGGGGATTTACATTCACGCCGTCAGGCTATTGCGCGTCTCATTGATGAAGAAGTAGTAAGAAAATTATTTGATGAAATTGCACCTAAATACAATGATCGCCAAGGTGGTTACACTCGTGTACTCAAACTTGGTCCTCGTCGCGGCGATGCTGCTCCGATGGCAATTCTTGAATTAGTGTAATTCGCAAAGGGCGGCCATTCGGTCGCCTTTCTTGTTAAGCGAAAAGAAAATAAATTCTTTTCGTTTACCAAGAAAGGCGATTGCGTTAACAAATTGTATCAAGTATAATAAAGAGGTATTGCTTAAAGCAGTACCTCTTTATTTTAGCGGATTTTCTTAAAAGGAGTATGACAATAGTGGAGTTAATTCAAGTAGAACATTTAAGTCATCTATATCATAAGGATATGGATCATGAATATAAAGCACTCGATGATATTAATTTAACGGTTCAAGAGGGCGAATTTGTTGCTATTATCGGTACAAACGGATCTGGTAAGTCAACCTTGGCAAAACATTTTAATGCACTCTTATTGCCAACAAGTGGGATTTGTCGAGTGGCTGGAATGGAAACAAGCTCTGAAGCGAATTTGTGGAAAATAAGGCAGCACATAGGAATGGTCTTTCAAAATCCGGATAATCAGATTGTCGCTACTTTGGTCGAAGAAGATATTGCATTTGGTCCGGAAAATTTAGGGGTTCCAAGTGAAGAAATAAAAAAACGTGTAACAGAAGCTCTTCAAGTAGTTGGCATGGAAAAATACCGAAAATTTGCCCCTCACCTTTTATCAGGCGGACAAAAACAACGCGTTGCAATTGCGGGGGCACTTGCGATGCATACACGTTGTCTGGTGCTTGATGAGCCAACAGCAATGCTTGATCCAATAGGGCGTGCGGAAGTTATGGCAACTGTGAAAAATCTGCATGAAGAAGCAGGTATTACGATTATCTATATCACTCATTTTATGGAAGAAGCAGTCATGGCAGATCGGGTTGTGGTTATGAAAGAAGGACAGATTTGTGATCAAGGAACACCAACAGAAATTTTCACGCAGGTAGAAAAATTGAAAAAGTTAGGTCTTGAGGTTCCACTGGCTACAGAGGTCGCTGCAAAGCTTCGTGAACGGGGAATTTCGTTACCTCCTTATATTATTACCAATGAAGAACTGGCGGTGTGTTTATGTCAATTGAAGTGAAGAATATAACATATACATATATGGCAAAAACTCCTTTTGAAAGAGTTGCCTTGAAAAATATAGATCTAACCATTGAACAGGGTGAATTTGTCGCTATTATCGGACATACTGGCTCTGGTAAATCTACGCTGGTGCAACATCTTAATGCACTGCTTACGCCAACTATTGGGTCTGTACTGGTGGATGGGAATGATATTAATACAAAAAACGAAGCGGCAAAAACAGCCCGTCGAAAAGTTGGTATGGTTTTTCAATATCCTGAACATCAGTTGTTTGAAGAAACGGTTTATGAAGACATTGCATTTGGACCACATAATATGGGGCTTTCAGAAGAGCTGGTTGAAAATCATGTAAAAAAAGCTATGGAGTTTGTTAATTTAGATTTTGCTGAATATAAAGATCGTTCTCCCTTTCAATTAAGTGGTGGGCAGATGCGGCGTGTTGCCATTGCGGGGGTCATTGCCTTAAATCCACAATATCTTATTTTGGATGAGCCAACAGCCGGACTGGACCCCGTTGGCAGAAAAGATTTATTTAAAAAAATACAGCAAATTCATAAAAAAGAAAAGATAGCGATTGTACTTGTATCACATAATATGGATGATGTGGCTGCTCTGGCCGATCGAATTATCGTTATGAATCATGGAGAAATCACCATTGATGCGAAACCAAAGCAAGCTTTTTCTCAAATCGAAAAAATAACAGAAGCTGGCTTAGCCGTACCGCATATGACAGCTCTTTTAGAGCAGCTAAAACAAAAAGGTTTGGCAGTCGATACAACACCACTTACACTTAGTGCTGGGGTCGATAGCATTTTGGCGGCAATAAGGAGGCGGAAATGATGTTGACAGATATAACAATTGGTCAATATTTCCCGGGAAATTCATTTATTCATCGTCTCGATCCGCGAACAAAAGTTATTGTGCTGCTTTTGTTGATCGTTGCTATTTTTTTACTTGATACACCATGGGCCTATGTGGGCTTATGCGGATTTACATTTCTTATTATTCGTGTATCCGGTGTACCATTAAATATGATGATTAAATCATTGAAACCGCTTTTTTGGATTCTTTTATTTACATTTCTTATTCATTTATTTACAACACAGGGTGATATTATTTGGCAAGGCTGGATTTTTTCTATTACCGGACAAGGCTTGAAGCAGGGGGTTTTTATTTCAATACGTTTAGTCCTGTTGATTTTATTGTCTTCACTTTTGACTTTTACGACATCACCAATTGCGTTGACGGATGCACTTGAAAATTTGATGAATCCATTTAAGCGACTTGGCTTACCAGCGCATGAATTAGCCATGATGATGACAATAGCCTTACGTTTTATTCCAACATTGCTTGAAGAAACAGATAAAATTATGAAAGCACAAAAATCACGCGGAGCGGATTTTTCATCAGGAAATATTGTGAAACGACTAAAAAGTCTCATCCCGATTTTAGTTCCTCTATTTATTGGTGCTTTTCGTCGGGCCGATGAACTTGCTATAGCGATGGAAGCAAGATGCTATCGTGGCGGGGCGAATCGTACGCGTATGAAGGTACTGAAAATTGATCGGATTGATTATGTGGCATATTCGTTTCTAGCAGTCGTGCTGGTAGGACTTAGTGTACTAAAATGTAGTGGGTTATAAATATGAAAACAGAAAACAAAGATAGTATGAAACAAAGAAAACGCAATATAAAACTTTTAATTAGTTATGATGGTGGAAACTATCATGGATTTCAAAGACAAAACAATTCATTAGCGGTGCAAAATATTTTGGAAAAAAAACTTGAGATTTTGTTTGGCGATACAATTGAAATGGCGGCATCGGGGCGAACGGATGCTGGTGTTCATGCCTATGGACAAGTCGTTAATTTTTTCACGGATGGAACTATTCCAATTGATCGAGTAGTACGAGCTGCGAATAGTTTATTGCCCAATGATATTGTCGTAAAAGCAGCAGACGAAGTAGACTTTGATTTCAGTGCTCGTCATTCAGCAATTAGTAAAATCTATATATACCGTATACAACAAGGTGAAATACCAGATCCATTTTTACGCAACTATACCTGGTATATTCGTTCCAAATTAAATTTAGCTGCTATACAGGAAGCTTTAGCTTATGTTGTGGGGGAACATGATTTTTCTGCTTTTCAAGCCACTGGGAGTGTACCAATGCTGCCGATTCGGACTATCTATGAAGCAACTTGTGAACAAAAGGGTTCTATCATTGAATTTAGTTTTTTTGGTAATGGGTTTTTATACCACATGGTGCGTAATATGGTAGGAACTTTGGTAAATGTCGGGATTGGTAAAACAACACCAATTCGCTTTAAAGAAATCATGGATGGAAAAGATCGAAAAAAAGCTGGTGCGACGGCGCCAGCACAAGGATTGTATTTAAAGCAAGTTAATTATTGAAAAATAGGCTCAGCGGTTTAAACCTTTTGAGCCTATTTTTCGTTGTATTTAGATTTCTTGATAAAAAAATTAGAAATCTCTTCTTTATCTTGTTATAATATAAACATGGGTTTATAAAAAACAGAAGTGTACTTTAGGTGGTGAATGAAATGCAATCATTATTAAAAGTTGGGATTGATATAGGATCAACGACAATTAAGGTAATTGTTTTAGATGCAAAAAATCACTTGCTTTATAAAAAATATGTGCGACATTTTTCTGAAATCACGGCGGCCTTGCAAGATAATTTTCTTGCTTTAAGAAATGTGGTAGGGGCTAGCTCGTTTTCTTTTGCGCTGACAGGGTCGGCGGGAATGGGAATTGCTCAGAAATTTAGCTTGCCATTTGTGCAAGAAGTTATTGCATGCAGTGCGGCTGTTAAGGCTTTTGTGCCACAAACTGATACAGCGGTGGAGCTCGGTGGTGAAGATGCAAAAATAACCTACTTTGGCTCAGCGCAAGAACAACGTATGAATGGTGTTTGTGCCGGTGGAACAGGGTCTTTTATTGATCATATGGCATCATTGTTACATACGGATGCACAAGGACTTGATAAACTTGCAGCGAAAGGGCAACAGATTTATCCGATTGCCTCACGTTGTGGGGTATTTGCGAAAACAGATATTCAGGCCCTGATGAATGATGGCGTGGAAAAAGAAGATATCGCCCAGTCTGTTTTTCAAGCAGTAGTGAATCAGACGATCGGAAATCTTGCCCAAGGCCGACCTATAACCGGAAATGTGGCATTTTTGGGTGGTCCGCTATATTTTTTGCCACAGTTAAAAAAACGTTTCATTGAAACTTTGGAGCTTGATACAGCACATGTAGTCGATTTTTCCGAAGGTTGTTATTTTGTGGCAATGGGAGCAGTGCTGTCTAATGAAACTGAAATAATGGATTATGAAACTTTAGCGGCTCGATTTGCCGATAGTGGACAATGGATAGAGAAATCGGCTGCGAATAATTTTATTTTATTTAAGGATGACGAAGCTCGTCAAGAATTTACGAAACGACATGAAAAAGATAAAATAGCTCGTGGCGATCTTAGCCAATATAAAGGTAAGATTTATCTGGGCATTGATGCTGGTTCGACAACGACAAAACTTGTTGCAATTGGTCAAAATAAAGAAATTTTATATTCTTCTTATGGTAGTAATCAGGGGTCACCATTAAAAACCGTGATTACTGAACTGCAAGACCTTTATGCGAAACTAAATTCAGACACTCACATTGCTTGTACGGGTACGACTGGTTATGGTGAATACCTTGTAAAAGCGGCAATTCATGCTGATTTTGGTGAAGTTGAAACATTTGCTCATTTACGGGCAGCTCAAGAAGTTTGTCCAGATGTATCGTTTGTGCTTGATATTGGTGGTCAGGATATGAAGTGCTTTTTTGTGAAAGATGGCACGATTGACCAGATTGTTCTAAATGAAGCATGTTCGGCCGGCTGCGGGTCCTTTATTGAAAATTTTGCTCAAAGCCTGAATCTAACGGCGGGTGAATTTGCTCAAAAAGCAATGCAGTCGCATAAACCGGTTGATCTTGGTACACGCTGTACGGTGTTTATGAATTCAAAAGTGAAGCAGGTGCAAAAAGAAGGAGCAGATGTTAGTGATATTTCTGCGGGAATCGCATTGTCGATCATTAAAAATGCTTTATTTAAAGTGATTCAAATAAAAGATGTAAATGAGCTAGGCAATTCAATTGTTGTACAAGGTGGTACTTTTTATAATGATGCCGTCTTGCGGTCTATGGAATTACTGCTTGAACGTCCCGTCATACGCCCTGATATTTCAGGCCTTATGGGAGCCTATGGTGCAGCTATTTTAGCAGAGGAACGTTCAACAGGGACATCTGCCATTCTACCAGAGCAAGAGATAACCAATTTTACTGTGACAACAACGTCACATCGTTGTAAAATTTGCGGCAATCAATGCTTGATTACAACTCAAAAATTTTCGAATGGAGAAAAATATCATATTGGCAATCGTTGTGAACGTGGCATTGGGCAGCATAAAAAAGAAAATAAAGTGCCGAATATTTATGAATATAAATATTATCGTTTATTTGATTTTTATAAGCCGTTAGCGCATCCAAGTCGCGGAACGATCGGTCTGCCGCGGGTTTTGAATATGTATGAAGATTATCCATTCTGGTTTACTTTTTTTACAATACTTGGGTATAAAGTGATTTTATCAGGAAAATCAACACCGGAAATGTATCATAAAGGGATGGCAACAATTCCTTCTGATTCTTTATGTTATCCAGCTAAATTGGTGCATGGACATATTATGGATTTAATCCATCAGGGAATTAAGAAGATTTTTTATCCATGTATCCCCTATAATATGAAAGATACGATGAATCCAGGTGATAACCATTACAATTGTCCGGTTGTGGCTTCCTATGCAGAAAATATCCGCGCTAATATGGATATTTTACGTACTGAAAATATCCAATTTATGCAGCCATTTTTGCCAATAGATGATAGACTTCGTCTCATAACACGATTGACGGAAGAGTTTGCAATTGAACATATCAGTAAAAAAGAAATTTTGTCAGCAGTGGATGCTGCTTATATTGAACTTGAAAAATATAAAAAAGCGATCCGAGTACAGGGGATGAAGATTCTCGAGCAGATTGAAACAGATAATTTACATGGAATTGTTTTAGCAGGTCGCCCCTATCATTTAGATCCTGAGATTAATCACGGTATCGCTGAAATGATCCAAGCCTATGGACTCGCAGTATTATCAGAAGATGTAATTTATCATCTTCATGTTGAACCTGAAAAATTACAGATTATGAACCAATGGAGTTATCATGCCAGACTTTATCATGCTGCAAGTTATGTTGCGGCGCATGAGAATCTTACGCTGATCCAGTTAAGTTCATTTGGCTGTGGTTTGGATGCCATTACGATTGGGCAAGTCAAGGAAATAATGGAACAGCATCAACGTATCTATACCATGATAAAACTGGATGAAGTAACGAACCTGGGGGCAGCACGAATTCGTTTGCGTTCGCTCATGGCAGCCTTACAAAAAGGACCACATCATAAAAGTGAACCCAAATTAATTGAAGCTCGGCCAATCTTTGGTGATGATAAAAAGGAAACCAATACTATTCTGGCGCCACAGTTATCGCCAATTCATTTTTCTTTGATAACTACGGCATTGCGTAAATATGGTTATCAAGTTATGATTCCTGAACTGCCTAATCGGGCCGCGATTGATTTGGGGCTCCGTTATGTCAACAATGATATGTGCTATCCGGCGATTGTTATTGTTGGACAACTTTTAGCAGCCTTGAAGTCAGGTGTCTGTGACCCAGATAAGACCTCCATTATGTTATTTCAAACCTGTGGTGCTTGTCGGGCGACAAATTATTTGAGCTTGATGCGCAAGGCTTTAAAAGATGCAGGTTATCCACAGGTTGCTGTTTTTGCTTGCTGGGGACCAGAACAAGATGCGTTCTCCTTAAATATAGCTAGTTTTACAGATGTAATTAAAAGCATTATGTACGGAGATTTGCTAATGCGGCTGGTCAATCGGATTCGACCTTATGAAGTTGAAGATGGGTCTACGCAGCGATTATATGAAAAATGTTTGGCAAGTTGCAAAAAAGAAATCTTGAACGGCAACTATGTTAAATTTAAGCGAACTGTACAAAAAATTGTCCATGAATTTGATCATTGTATTATCCATGAACATCTTTGGAAACCAAAAGTAGGGGTAGTTGGCGAGATTTTAGTAAAATATCATCCTGTAGCCAATAATCATCTCGAAAAAATATTGGCGAATGAAGGTGCAGAAGTGATTATGCCAGATATGATGGATTTTTTATTTTATATGGCAGTTGATGATATTGTAAAATATCGTCTTTTGGCGGGGAAACTTTCAGATAAAATGAAATCGGAAGTATTTATCAAAGTGATGGAGATGATTCGTCATCCAATTCGACACGCCTTGAAAAAAAGCCAGCGTTTTACAGCACCAAATCGGATTCGCGACATTGCCGAACTTGCTAAAAAACATGTATCACTTGGTAATATGGCCGGAGAAGGTTGGTTCCTAACTGGTGAAATGTTAAAGCTGATTGAAAGTGGCACGAAAAATATCATTTGCTTACAGCCTTTTGGCTGTTTGCCGAATCATATTACCGGAAAAGGGATGATTCGGGAAATTTTACGATCCTATCCCGACAGTAATGTTATTGCTGTCGACTGTGATGCGGGTGTAAGCGAGGTCAACCAGCTTAATCGTATCAAGCTAATGTTATCTGTAGCAAAAGAAAAAAAGCCGCTGAGCGTAACGGAGGCAATATTATAAGAAAAAACAGATGAGGCCAAAGCTTCATCTGTTTTTTGGCTTTTTTATTGTAGAAAAAGCAAATAACGCTATACAAATTTGTCTGGGACTGGTATAATATTTTTTGTTGCTCTTTATCCACAGTTTAAATGTGGATAACAAAAAAAGAAAAATAACTTGACTTTAGGTTCTATTTTTATTAAAATATAGTTTATATGAGGCTTTAACCGAGATTTCCACTAGCCCCGGAGATCAGGGCGAACCTTTGTATAATAACTTTAATAATGGAAATTTAGAAAAGTTAATAAACAAGGAGGGATATCGAATGAAAACAACGTTTATGGCAAATGAGTCCAACATCGAACGTAAATGGTATGTTGTAGACGCTGAAGGTAAAACTGTAGGTAGATTAGCTGCTGAAGTTGCGAAAGTACTTCGCGGTAAACATAAACCGACCTTTACGCCTCATGTTGATACTGGAGACTTCGTAATTGTAGTCAATGCAGAAAAAGCTGTATTCACAGGTAAAAAATTAATTAATAAAACATATTTCCGTCATTCAGGATATACTGGGGGTACTACATTTACACCAGCTGGTAAAATGTTTGAAACTCATCCTGAAAGAGTAATTGAAATAGCTGTTAAGGGCATGATCCCTAAAAACAGACTTGGTTCACAAATTTACACAAAATTGAACGTATATGCTGGTCCTGAACATCCTCATGCTGCTCAGAAACCAGAAGTACTTGAATTAAATATCAGATAATATCTGGAAGGAGGAACATTATTTATGGCATTAGCTATCTATTACGGTACAGGCCGCAGAAAGACTTCGGTTGCCAGAGTTCGTCTGGTTCCAGGTGAAGGCAATGTAACTATCAATGGTCGTGAAATGAAAGAGTACTTTGGTCTTAAAACTCTTGAATTGATCGTTAGACAGCCATTACATTTAACTGAAACAGTTGATAAATATGATGTAATAGCACAAGTAGAAGGTGGCGGTTCGTCGGGACAAGCCGGAGCAATTCGTCATGGCATTTCTCGTGCACTTCTAAAAGTTGATATCGATTTACGTGCTGCTTTGAAAAAAGCAGGTTTCTTAACACGTGATCCACGTGAAAAAGAACGTCGCAAATACGGCTTGAAAAAAGCTCGTAAGGCTTCTCAGTTCTCGAAACGTTAATAATAACGAAATGAAAAGCCCCAAGAACCCAGTGTTCTTGGGGCTTTTCTTCATATAAAAACATATAAAATCAGCCCGAATTTCAACGGTAACAAACAAGTAACAAACAGGTAACAAACAAATTTTTAGATTAAATCAATGGCTTTTCGCAATTCATTTATATCTTTATGAGTATATGTTTTTTCTGTTGTTATAAATGAATTATGCCCAATAAGATTTTTAATAGAAGTTTTATTAGCCTCTGCATTATTTAAAAGTGTTGCAAAAGTATGGCGACAATCATGAGGACGATGCTTTATATTTAATTCGTCCATAATAGGCTGAAATGTTGCACGATAATAATAATCATATCCCATTTTTTTATTCTTACTTGGATGCATTATCAAATAAGGTGTATTTAATTCAAACCTGCGCCTGAAATAAGGTAATGTTTTTTTACTAATTGGAACTAACCGGTTTTGACCTGCTTCGGTTTTTGAATCAGTAACAGTAAAATATTCTTCATCTAAATTAATATCTTCGTGTTTAATATTCAAAAGTTCACCTGGACGGATTCCAGAATAAATTAGAATCAAAATAGTATCAACGAATGGTAAAGTTGGTTCAATTTCAAATAACATATTAATTTCTTCAACGCTGAATGGTTGACGGTCAGGATTTGAAGTATTTTCACCAAGCTTTACATATTCAGAATAGTCCTTTTGAATCAGGTCATTAGCCATAGCATATTCATACATTTGTTGATATAATATTTTCATTTTACGTAATGAGCCATAGCCTAATTTACAATTGCTTATGGCAGCATCCATATGCATTGTCTTAATATCTTTGAATTTCATGTTATGAAGTGATGGTGAATTCTTATATGCTGCGTTATATCCGTTAATAGTGGAAGTAGTAGCGCCTTCAAATTTTTTAGCTTTCCATAAAACAAATACTTCTTCGAAGGTTATTTTTTCATTATCAATCAGTAATGGATTTTTATTATATTCGGCAAGAGCCAGCATTGCTTGTTCACGCTTTTCATAATATCCTATTACTTGATATAACTGTTTTCCGTTATCGTCAAAGCCCAATGTTTTTTTCGCTACAAATGGGTGGCGACGTTTACCGCTTAATTTATAAACGGATCCATATCCGTTAGGATTTTTCAATATAATCAACCTTTCATTTGTATATGAGAGGCCAATCAAGTATAATTTAAGTGTGTAAGGTGATTGACCTCCAGGTTAGTTACCCCATAGATCATTCAGTGTTGTAGCACTGGATGGTCTTTTTTTTTGTATTATTGAGCTAAAATTTGAATATGTTTTTCTAATTCCTCAACTTCATAATTGGCAATAAGAGTCGTCATTGCTTCGATAGCATTGCCGTTTCGATAAGCATCAAAGGTATTATAATACTTAAGACGATCTGTAAATTTAATATTGACTGGCATCATACCCGCTTTGATAAGTTCCAGGTTCATAAGAAGACGCCCAGTACGACCATTGCCATCAATGAACGGATGGATACTTTCAAAGCGCAGGTGAAATTCAGCAATTGCTTCAATGATATGTTTTTCTTGTTGCATCTTTGTGTAGTCGTGGACAAGTTCTTCCATTTGTACCGGTACTAAATATGGTTGCGGGGGTATATGCTCAGAACCAAGGATTTTCACTGGTAAGCTACGGTAGACTCCACGGTTGTTTGCATCATTTATAAGTACAAGAGAATGAACGGTTTTGATGACGTGTTCAGTGAGGTCGGTTTCGTCAGCAGCAAGCTGCATGATGTATTCAAAAGCATCCTTGTGACCGATTGCTTCTAGATGATCCTTGATTGGTTTTTCTGCAATAGTAATACCTAATTGAAGGATAAGTGCTGTTTCTTCCAGCGTTAAGACGTTTCCTTCGATTGCATTTGAGTTGTAGGTATTATCAATCATGAATTCATCGCGCAAACGTTTCAGTTCACCAGTATTTAGTGGTTGTATCATTTTAAGCGTTGTACGGAGTTCTTCTATTTTTGTGAAATCCATATGATCACTTCCTAGTTTTGTACGTTCCTTTTATCCAGGAATGTTTTTTTATTTTACAATGCATTTTTCTTTCAAAAAGGGGTAAATGTAGGTGGTTTCATTTGTATTATAAAAATCTACCATCAATGTATTAAATTCAACAATATCTTTTGCTTTTATATTGAAGATGCCCACATCATAATGCATTAACACAATGTTAGTAACAATACGACTAGTGCGTTTATTTCCATCCCAAAAGAACTGATTATAAGCACCCCAGAGAAAAAGTCGAATCGCGCGTTCCTCAATATTTTTGATAGATAAAATCGATGGTAGTTCTTTGTCGAAAATATCATTCAGGCAGGAAGCATCTGGGGCGGAATAAGATGTTGTCCCAGCAATCCCAACAGATCCAGAACGGAAGACGCCCCATTCCATCGCTTCTTCTTTAGCAACGCTGCTATGTATATCAAGGTAGAGTATCTTATCGATAACAAGTGTATTTTTATTGGCGTAAGCAAACGCTTTTTGCCAGGCTTCTTGGAGATTTAAAATTTGTTGGGCATCACTAATCTTGTGTCCACCGACAGTGACTCCATCCAGCAAAGTTTGTACTTCTGGGAAAGTCATTGGGTTTCCTTCAAGTTGAGCAGCGTCAAATACGTATTCCGGCAACATCTTTTTTGCCATCCACATGGTTTTATTCAAATGAATCAATTCCTTTCGATCGTTCTTGTTGCTGCAGGGGCGATTCTTTATTTTAATGAATAGGTTTTTCAAATAGTTTTAATCGTAAATTAATCATTTCTGGTGTTACCATAAAATGTTCTGCCAATTCGCTGACGGTGTCAATGCAATTTTGGAAAGCATTTAATAAGGCATCATCCGTGATCAAATAATTTGCGGCCCATCTTAAAGCTTTATACTCAGCTTTATCAATATGCTGCCGCGCAGAGTAATTATAAAACTGCCGAGGAATACAATTTCCCACGCTGGTAAAATGGTGTCCAAGTTCTTCAGCCAGAACGGAACGAAGCAGTGGCAAATCATTTTGCAGGGAATAATCAAGTCCAATAACAGGTGGTAAGCCTTGCTCCACAAAATAGATTCCTTTTAGCGGGTCATTAAAAGAATAATAATCAATTTTTATATGTTCGCTTTCTGCGAGCGTAATCATACCTTCCATGGTCTCAGTCCTTTTTGTATTTTGCTCTGACGAAATTTTTAAATTCTTCAATAGATTGAAGTGCCTCTTCAGGAAGATCAGCTGATGGACTATCTGTACGATGTGCAGCAATCGTTTGATCGGCTGATTCATCTATATAGGTATCAACCATATCGGATAAGTATGCTCTGTCTGCTGGTGTAGGAGTGCGTCCGGCAAGAGTATAGGAATCATTACGGATAATTTCTACTAGATTTGGAACGGATGATGTATTTTCCCAACCCATTAAATATGCAGGAGAAACATGATATATTTCTGCTAGTATTTCTATTTTATCGGATGGAATATTAGTAATAATTCCATTTTCATATTTGTATAAAGTTTGTTTAGAAACATTTATTTTCTTACCAACTTCTTCTTGTGTTAACGAATTGTTTAATCTTAAATATTTTAACTTTTCGCCTATTGTTGAAAAATCCATATTTAATCCCCCCTTACAAATATAATAACATAAATAACTTTAAAAGCAACAAAAAAGTAACTTGGAACGAAAAAATAATCTTGACAAGTTACTTTACAATGATATAATAAAAGTAACCTTTGAAGTTACGAAAGGGGGTGGCAACGTGATTGCAACAAATAAACTCGTTGGTGTTATGGCTGAAAAAGGGATTTCTGGGAAAATGATGGCTAAACGTATAGGAATTACACCAAAAACATTTTATGCAAAAATGAAAAAGGGGATATTTGGATTAGATGAAATAGAGGTAATAATTGATGCACTGAAAATTGAAGACCCAAGACCTATTTTTTTTGCTAAAAAAGTAACTTAAAAAGTTTCAATTCAATCCAAAAGAAAATCAGTACGAGAGGAGGTGAACAGGATGGATAAACACGAGATGACATTGGAAGAACGTGTCAAACAGGTCGAAAAAGAAAATACTGAACTCAAGCAGCAACTTGGAGTTCAGCACGAAATGACAACTTACCAACAGATTGGGAATTTTATGATTTACTTGAGCGTTGCAATTCATGAAATACCAATAGATTTTCAAAAACATGAAGTATCGGAGAAAGAAAATTTAAAACAAGAATTTCATGATTATTTTGAAATGATTGGTTTATTGATTGCTATACTTCTTTCTGAAAAAATGGACAAAAAAAACCTATTAAACCAAAAATAAAATCAGCATGAGGGGGGTGAGTGATATGAGAGAAAAATCTAGGGACACCACAAATCAATCCAATGATGTCCCTGAAGAAAAGTTTTACTGTTGTGAATCAATAAACGGAATTTATTGCTACATCACGACTAATGATGAAGCACATGCAGAAAAACTCATTAATGATGGCGGTGTGCTGTTATGCCATCCTGCTTTATTCTCTGCTATTTCCAACCGTCAAAGTGAGGTAGGACGATTGGTTCCATTTGTGATTCGGCTGGTTCATACCCATCGGGGAAATCGGGTTCAAGGTCAATATGTTCCCACTGGTATGTGCGAAAGTGCTCTGGCAACAACGTACTAGTACCAATAACGGTCCATCCTTTATCAGTAAAAGTTTTATCGACATTAGCAATTTCAGCGGAGGTCATTCTCTTCGTGGCGAGGTTGTATTGATAACGAATAATAACATCTCCTTTCGATATCAGTATTCGACATGGAGGACAAAAAACCTATTCAATCCAAAAACAAATCCGCATGAGAGGGGGGCAATAGGATGGCACAAAATGTTTCTATAAAACGAGCTGCGGAAATAATGGGGAAATGCCAGCAATTCGTAAGAGTTGGCTTGCAACGTGAGAATCTTCCATTTGGAACAGCTGTAAAAGTAACTACAAAATGGAATTATTATATTTCACCAGAGCTGTTTTGTAAGTACGTTGGAATCAGCAAAGAAGATTTATGAGAGGATGGTCTGAATGAATTTAAAAACCATATCCAAAAAAATTCTATTAGGTGTAGCACTGACAGCCTTTGTCACATTTTCGACAGGCGCCTGCTCTAGTCGCCAGCAACTTGTAGAGGATACGTACACAGTTCAGAAAGGGGATTCGCTTTGGAGTATTTCTGAGGAGTTTATACAGAAAAATACTGGTGGTCGACGTTACATTTTGGAATTTAAATCTGGAATCAAAGAACTTAACCCTTGGCTTTTAGAGCGACCGAGTGAATGCGAAATTTATCCTGGTGATGAACTGCGTATTAATTATTGGGTAAAGGTGGATGAGGAATGAGACGGTTTAACATTTTAATGCCAAGAGGTTACCTGGTTGTATTTATGATTGGCGTTATTTTAGGGCTTGTGATGTTTCGATGAAAACACATTGTTACCGTTGTGGGCGTAGATTTGAGTCGGAAGACAATTATGATTTGTTAGTGGTTCGTGATCGGCTTCTTCCGGTTTGCCATGATGATCGAATGTGTATACCGAGAAAATCATCCAAGTCGAAAAAGTTCAGGAATTGGTAACAAGATTTCACTATTGAGAGGAGGTGAGCAGTTTGTCAGAGGAATTAACAGTCGATGATATTCCAGACAAGTTTAGAGGGTTACGTATATATTTTGCACAGCCAAGTGATTACACGATCGTAAAGATCGGCGGTGGGAAAAAGCTTTGGTGCAGAGTTATCGCACGTAGCAAAATTACATCCGATTTTTGTGTGGCTAATGAAAGAGCATCGGAGCCGCCATCTATGATAATGAACGCGATTAGCCTGAATATGCAAGATATTCATTTAATGGAAGAACTCATAGAAAAATCCGCATTGGCGGCAACCAATGCGGATTTCAAGGGATAAATAAAAATATTTATTAAAGAATTATAACATATTATAGGAGGCTTGGAAATGATTAAGATTAATAATCTTGAGATAGAAAATGTAAAGCGTGTAAAGGCAGTAAGGTTGGAGCCTTCTCAAAATGGTTTGACTATTATTGGTGGTAAAAATGGGCAGGGGAAAACATCTGTCCTTGATGCGATTGCCTGGGTACTTGGCGGTAATAAATTTCAGCCGTCGCAGGCGCAGCGTAATGGATCTATGACACCACCACATCTTCATATTGAACTTTCGAATGGTTTGATTGTAGAACGTAAGGGAAAAAATAGCGATTTGAAAGTAATCGATTCGAAAGGGAATAAAAGTGGGCAGCGGCTTTTGGATGAACTTGTCGAACAACTGGCGCTGAACCTGCCAAAGTTTATGCAGGCATCCAATAAAGAAAAAGGGGATTCCTTATTACAGATTATCGGTGTCGGTGACAAACTGGGGGCACTTGATCTCAAAGAACAACAGCTTTATAATCGCCGTACTGAAATTGGACGTATTGCCGATCAGAAAAAGAAATATGCAGCCGAGCTGGATATGCATCCAGATGTTCCGAAAGAGCCTGTATCGGCAGCTGAATTGATCCGGAAGCAGCAGGACATTCTTGCTAGAAATGGTGAGAATGCTCGTAAACGGCAGTCGGTTGATATTTTAAAACAGCGAGCCGTGATTTTACAGCAAGAAGTAATTCGTATGGAAGAAGCCTTGACTATTAAAAAAGAAGAACAAGCAAAAGTATCGGCCGATCTAGTGATTGCTCAAAAATCTGCACTGGATCTCTACGATGAAAATACAGCGGAACTTGAAAAAAGTATTAATAATATCGATATGCTCAATATGAAAATTCGTGCCAATATGGACCGCGAAAAGGCTGAAATGGATGCCGAAGAATATTCTAAGCAGGTAGATGGTATTACGCAGGAAATTGCGGATATCCGTAAACAGCGCACAGCTCTTTTGAATAACGCCGATCTTCCATTGCCAGATTTATCGGTAGATAAAGGGGAACTTACTTATAAAGGATATAAATGGGACAACATGAGTGCCAGTGAACAACTTAAAGTTGCCACGGCGATTATTCGCAAACTGAATCCGGAGTGTGGTTTCGTTCTTATGGATAAGCTTGAGCAGATGGATATTGAAACGCTGCAAGAATTTGGTACATGGCTTGAAGCAGAAGGTTTGCAGGCTATCGCTACCAGAGTCAGTACATCGGATGAATGCAGCATCATTATTGAGGATGGTTATATTAAGGGGGACGAAATGCCGTTTGAAACGGCGGTGCCTACTAGCAAAAAAATATGGGAAGAGGGTAAATTTTAATGGATAAAGACAATAGCTTGCTTATAAAAAAATGGAGTGCTGGCAATACGGAGTATATGCTTCCTTTAAAAATTACGGTTGATCTTCATACAAAAGTAAAAGAAATTGCGACACAAGCCAATCAACCATTAAGCAAAATAGCCTGTCAACTTATTGAGTTCGCTTTAGCGCATACAAAAGTAGAAGAGTAGGAGAGAGTCATTATGGAAATTATTAGAGGTCCAGTTTTTAAAGCGCAAAAAGTTGTGGTATACGGTCCAGAAGGCATTGGCAAATCAACCTTTGCCGCTTCGTTTCCGGAGCCATTATTTATCGATACGGAAGGCAGTACAAATTTAATGGATGTTGCTCGGGTACCAAAACCGAGCAGCTGGACGATGATGATGCAAACGATCCACGAAGTGAAAAAAACGCCTGGCTGTTGCAAGACACTTATTATCGACACAATCGATTGGGCAGAACAGCTTTGCGTGGCGCATGTTTGCTCTATCTATGATAAAAAAGGTATTGAGGATTTTGGCTATGGCAAAGGATATATTTTCGTAAAAGAAGAGTTTGGCAAGCTGCTCAATCTTTTAAGTGATGTAACGGAGGTTGGCATCAATATTGTACTTACAGCACATTCAACCATTCGCAAATTTGAATTGCCGGATGAATGTGGCAGCTATGATCGATATGAATTGAAACTTGGGAACAAGACCGGTTCCCAAACATCGGCACTTGTAAAAGAATGGGCCGATATGGTCCTTTTTGCAAACTATAAGCAATATGTAGTCGAGGTCGATAAAAAGAAAAAAGCCCAAGGCGGCACGCGCGTTATGCATTCGCAGCATCATCCTTGCTGGGATGCAAAGAATCGGCACGATCTTGCACCAGAGTTAGCATTTGATTATGCAGCGATTGCGTATTGCATTCCGAATGATAAATCGATGCAACAATCTACACCTGTGCCGGTGAAAGTGGAAAAGAAAGCTGAAACACCGAAACCAGTGCAAAATAAAAATATAGCGGATCATGACATGTATATGTACCACCCCGAATCAGATGCGTATTGGATTTTGAAAAAAGGGGAGCCTTTACTGGATGGTGACGGCATGTCACATGAAATTAGTAAGGCAGAATATGAAGTAGGAATCAAAAAACAAAAAGAACCTGCACCAATACAAACACATGAGGTTCCACAAAAAGAGCCACCGGCACAAAATGATTTAAGCGGAATTCCGCCTAAGCTTGCTGACCTTATGAAACATAATAATGTGACGGTTCAAGAGATTCAGGAAGCGGTATCCAGTAAGGGATATTATCCGGCCGGAACGCCGCTTGAAAACTATGATCAAAGCTTTATTGATGGCTGCCTGATTGCAGCCTGGGATCAAGTATTTAATATGATTGAACAACAAAAAATACCGTTTTAATGAAATTTTAGGAGGATACAAATATGGGATTTGAACAAATGGGAACAGATATGGGAGCAGAACTTGCATGGGATGACACAATCGAGAAGGAAAACGAGTTTATCTTGTTACCGGAAGGGGAATATGCGTTTCGCGTAGCAAGTTTTGAACGTTCCAGATATCCTGGCAGTGATAAGATTGGACCGTGTAACCAGGCAAAAATCGTACTGGAAGTTGAATCACCGGAAGGTGTGGCATCGATTCGCCATAATCTTTTCTTACACAGTAAATGCGAAGGTTTATTATGTGCATTCTTCCGTGGGATTGGTCAGAAAAAACATGGAGAAAAACTCAAAATGGACTGGAATAAAGTGATGGGTTCTATAGGTCGAGCAAAAATTGGAATTCGAATTTATGATGGTAAAAAATTCAATGAAGTGAAACAGTTTATATATCCTGATGAAGAAACCACTCAACCAACTACTTTTAAACCCGGATCCTTTTAATGGAACTTCGCACGTACCAGGAGGAAGCGCGGGCTGCTATACATGATGAGTGGGGAAAAGGCAATAAGCGCACGCTTCTCGTACTTCCGACGGGGTGCGGAAAGACCATCGTATTTGCTAAGGTCACCGAAGATTGTGTCCGTAATGGCAGCCGTGTACTAATTATGGCGCATCGCGGAGAACTTCTCGATCAGGCAAGTGACAAGATAAAAAAAGCCACCGGACTTACATGTTCGGTGGAAAAAGCAGAAGAAAGCTGTATTGGCAGCTGGTACCGGGTCGTTGTCGGCTCGGTACAAACTTTAACAAGAGAAAAAAGGCTGAAGCGTTTCAGCAAAAATTATTTTGACGTAATTATTGTGGATGAAGCACATCACTGCATATCAGACAGCTATCAAAATGTTTTGCAATATTTTGAGGAAGCAGATGTGCTCGGCGTAACTGCTACGCCCGATCGGGGTGATATGCAAAACCTTGGCGCCTATTTTAACAGCATGGCTTATGAATATACACTGCCGAAAGCAATTCGCGAAGGATATCTTTGCAAGATTCAAGCACAGACCATACCGCTGAAATTGGATCTTACAGGTGTGGGAATGCAAAGCGGTGATTTTAAAGCAGGTGATCTCGGAACGCTGCTAGATCCGTATCTTTTTCAGATCGCACAGGAAATGGTTAAGTATTGTATTGATCGTAAGATTGTTATATTTTTGCCGCTTGTAAAGACCAGCCAGAAATTTAGAGATATTTTAAATGAAGCCGGCTTTAAAGCGGCCGAAGTGAATGGCAATAGTGAAGATCGTGCCGAAGTACTGCAGGATTTTCAAGCAGGAAAATATAATGTGCTTTGCAATTCTATGCTACTTACCGAAGGCTGGGATTGTCCGAGTGTTGATTGTGTCATTGTTTTAAGACCAACTAAAGTACGCAGCCTTTATTGCCAAATGGTGGGGCGTGGTACGCGGTTGTTTCCTGGTAAGAAAGAATTATTACTCTTAGATTTTTTATGGATGACAGAACGCCATGAGCTTTGCCGGCCAGCGAATTTACTTGCGTCCAGTGAAGATATTGCAAAGAAAATGACGGAAAAAATAGAAGAAGCGCCATGCCCGCTTGATTTGGAAGTTGTGGAAAAACAAGCAGCGGAAGATGTTATAGCGCAGCGCGAAGAAGCTTTGGCCAAAAAACTGGCAGAAATGAAAAAGAGAAAACGGAAACTTGTGGATCCCTTGCAATTTGAAATGTCGATACAATCGGAAGATCTTTCAGGATATGTACCGGCTTTTGGTTGGGAAATGGGGCCGCCAAGTGATAAACAGGCAAAAACGCTTGAAAAGTTAGGCATCTTTCCTGATGAAATTGAAAATGCAGGGAAAGCGGCGAAACTTTTGGATCGTTTGGATAAGCGGAAAGTAGACGGACTTACCACACCGAAACAGATCCGCTTTTTAGAAAGCCGCGGGTTTCAACATGTCGGAACATGGCAGTTTGACCACGCAAAACACTTAATTGATCGAATCGCAGGAGGAGGATGGCATATTCCCAAGGGAATCGTTCCGCAGGAATATTGTCCAGGAGGTGACTTTTGACTTTGGATGATAACAAAAATGATTTGCTGCCGTTATTGGCGTATATTGATCCGGCAGCTCTTACCTATCAAGATTGGGTAAATGTTGGGATGGCCTTAAAAGAAGAAGGCTATACGGCATCCGATTGGGATCAGTGGAGTGCAAGAGATACTGCTCGGTATCATGCCGGCGAATGTTTTAAAAAATGGACCAGCTTTTTAGGAACAACAACCAATCTAGTGACGGCCGGCACGATTGTTGATATGGCAAAACGCAGCGGCTGGCAGCCACCTTATTCTAGTGGAGAAGATAAAGAACTTGACTGGGATGATTTTATTGGCAGCACCAAAGAAAATAAAGTCCTCATCGATAAGAATTGGCTGGAAGGCAAAGAAGTGATTGAACCGCAAACATGGAATCCGGTCAAAGATCTTATCAAATATTTAGAAACACTCTTTGACAGTACCGAAAATGTAGGCTATGTTACAACTTCCTGGCAAAAAGAAGGCGACAATAAATATCTCCCCACAAAAGGGAATTTTGATCGGACTGCAGGTGAACTTATTGAACTTTTAAATATTTGTGATGGCGATGTTGGCGGTGTATTTGGTGATTATAACGAAGCATGCGGCGCGTGGATCCGTTTTAATCCGCTAGATGGGAAAGGCGTAAAAAACGAGAATGTGACAGAATTTCGTTTTGCGCTGGTTGAATCCGATAGCATGGAGATTGATAAGCAAAATGAAATTATTCGTACACTGGAGCTTCCTGTTGCCTGTCTGGTGCATTCTGGCGGTAAGAGTCTGCATGCAATCGTTCGGATCGATGCGGGAAGTTATGAAGAATACCGTAAACGCGTGGATTATCTCTATGCGGTATGTAAGAAAAATGGATTAGAAATCGATAGTCAAAACCGCAATCCCTCGAGGCTTTCGAGAATGCCTGGTGTTATCCGCAATGCCCGCAAACAATGGCTTGTCGATACCAACATCGGGAAAACAAGTTTTGCTGAATGGCAGGAATGGATTGAGGCGGTGAATGATGATTTACCCAATCCCGAAAGCATGGCGGATGCCTGGGACAATCTGCCGGATCTCGCACCACCGCTGATTGACAATATGCTGCGCCAAGGTCATAAAATGCTGATTGCAGGACCATCAAAAGCAGGTAAGTCCTTTAGTCTTATTGAGTTATGTATAGCAATTGCTGAAGGTAAGAAATGGATTCAATGGGATTGCGCCCAAGGGCGAATTCTATATGTAAATCTCGAGTTAGATAGGGCAAGCTGTCTGCATCGATTCAAAGATGTTTATGAAGAGCTAGGGTTACGGCCCGAGCATCTTTCCAATATTGATATTTGGAATCTCAGAGGCAAGTCCGTACCCATGGATAAATTAGCACCAAAACTTATACGACGTGCTGCTAAGAAAAATTATCTTGCCATCATTATCGATCCAATCTACAAGGTCATTACCGGTGACGAAAACAGCGCAGATCAGATGGCCAACTTTTGTAACCAATTTGATAAGGTATGTACTGAACTTGGATGTGCGGTTATTTATTGCCATCATCACAGCAAAGGTGCACAAGGCGGCAAACGCTCCATGGACAGGGCATCTGGATCAGGCGTATTTGCCCGCGATCCGGATGCATTACTGGATCTGATTGAACTTGAGATCACAGAGGATTTAGTGAAGCAAGAAGAAAATAAAGCTGTTTGTGCGGCCTGTGTGGCTTTTCTCGAAGAACATTATCCAAAGTGGGAAGATGATATCTCGCAAGATGATCAATGCAGCGAACGGGTTATGCTCGACTACTGTCATAAGGTTTTGACGGTAGATGCGTACGCTTCACTTACGAATAACTATGTGTATGTTGCCAGGCAAAAGGTTCGGCAGCGGACAGCTTGGCGCATTGAAGGTACACTTCGTGAGTTTCCGAAGTTTCCACCCATTGACCTTTGGTTTGACTATCCAGTTCATCATGTTGATGAGATTGGTGTTCTTAAGGATATTGATGCAGAAGGTGACCAGCCAAGCTGGAAAAAAAACTTTAAAAAGAAAAAATCACCGGATGATCATAAGAATGATCGCAGGAAATCGGTTGACTCCACGTATGATATTGTGAAATCCTTTGGTGAAAAAGTTACATTAAAAGGGATGGCTGAGTATGGTGGTGTAACGGAAAAAACTGTAAAAAACCATCTAAAAGAGCATGGCGATTTCATCATAACGAACCAGGGTGAGGTAATGCGGAAAACGGAAAAAGTCGAATAGGGAAAAGTTTTTCTTATTCGGAAAATATCGAACGATTTTCGACTTTTTCCGATTTAAACATAACGTGTTTTATCGAGAAAGGAAGAAGCGGAAAATATCGGTAAAAAATCGACTTTTTCCGAATTGGCGGAAAACCCTATTATTATAAATAATACAAACTGTTTTTCCACCTGCGGGTCAAGGGAAAAAATAGTCGGGGGCGTAGAAAGCCCCCCGACATACTTTTCACTATCCTTGACAAAATAAAAATTTCTTCCAAAACGGTAAATGGAAATAATTCTCAATAGTGAAAGGGTGATTTTAAAAATGAAAAATACAGCAAAGAGGCGTAGCGGAAAATTAATTGTTGCCAGAAATCTTCCACCGCTTTTTCATAAATTACCAAAGTGTGAGTATTCGCCTAAAAATAGCCAGGTTATTAAATGGCTGATCGAAAGACCATCTATTCTTGATTTCATTTGGGATCAGATCAAGCAATCCGGTGATGTTTTTTATAATCATGAAACTGGTAAATGGCAGGGGGTAGATTATGAACCAGACAATTGAATTTTTTATTACGATGCGGGTGCCGACTGTAACTCATCAGGAAAAGAAAGTGTCTGTGGTAAATGGTAAACCACATTTTTATGAACCGCCTGAGCTTGCAGACGCGCGAAACAAGTTCGAGACATATTTTGCCCCGCATAGACCGGAAAAACCGTTTACTGGGACTGTGAGGCTTATGACAAAGTGGTTATTTCCAGTCACAGGTAAGCATCGATCTGGTGAGTATAAAGCTACAAAGCCAGATACGGACAATATGATTAAGCTGCTAAAAGATGTTATGACCAAGCTTGAGTTTTGGGGTGATGATGCCCAGGTGGCAAGTGAGATCACTGAAAAGTTTTGGAGTGACAGGCAAGGCATTTACGTAAAAATTGAAAAAGTGTGAGGAGCGATAAAGCGTGAAAAATACTCTTGGTGATTTAAATAATCATTTGTTTGCACAGCTTGAAAGACTAAACGATGAAGATTTAACGGGTGATAAGCTAGCCGAAGAGATCCGAAGGACTGAAGCTGTAACGGATGTAGCGTCGCAAATTATTGCCAATGGTGCTCTGGTTTTAAAAGCAAAGGTCGCGTATGAAGATAATTTAAGTGCAGATAAAACGGATCGCCCGAAAATGCTGGAGGGATAAAATGGCGGATAATCTTTTTTCTTCGGATCAATCAGAATATCTAAAGCAACATGTAAAAAATATTTCAAACAGCGATCTTGCCGATTTGATGAATACGCGCTTCGGGTTATCTCTAACGTGTCGGCAAATTAATACTTACAAGAAGAATCATAATCTTAGCAGTGGTCTTAATGGGCATTTTACCAAAGGACACATTCCCGTAAATAAGGGGAAAAAATATCCTGATATGCCGAGAAATGCTGGAATGTTTAAAAAGGGTCAGAAACCGCACAACTATCTGCCGGTGGGGTCGGAACGGGTTAATGGTGATGGCTATGTAGATATAAAAGTTGCGGACCCTCATAAATGGGTTGGTAAGCATATTCTTCTTTGGGAAGCGGCGCATGGCAAGAAACCCCGAGGCCATGTAATCATATTTGCGGACAGAAATACGAAGAATTTTGAGTTGGATAATTTGGTGTTAGTGCAACGAATAGAATTTCTGATCATGAACAAAAGGTCGTTAATTACTCAAAATACAGAGCTTACGAAATCTGGATTGAACCTAGCAAAACTATACTCAAAACTCAATGAACGGAAAAAGAAAGGAAAATAAAGGAAAATGATAAATAGAATATTGCCGATTCACCGAATTAGGCATCGAATAAAGTCTTTTCGGGAATGGAATCGGAAGAACAAAAAAGCAAGCAAACGATTTGCCGAGATCTTGGCAGCGGAAACAACTCAAACAAAGCGAGGCGCGGAATGATGGAAAAGCTTAAGCCATGTAAATGCGGTAATATTTGTATTGTTCGAGTGTGCGTGTACGGTTATTATGTGCATTGCCATAAGTGCGGAAAAGAGACTGAATGCTATATGACGGAAAGGCAAGTTAGTGAATCGTGGAATCGGAGGGCTGATAATGCGATTAAGTGATGAAATACTGCAAAAGACAATAGAAAAGACAAAAGGTATAAGGCAGAGGATGTCATGCAGGCACGAACACAATAAAAACGTATTCCTTGCGCTCATAGAGCTAAAGGAACGCCGCGAAGCCGACAATGTTGCTGACACCAGCAATATAATGTCGTTGGATATCAAAGGGCAGTTGCGGCTGATTAGAGATAAATGCCCGGATATTTATATAAGAATATGTAATGGCCCAGATTGCGCAGGTTCTGTTGATTTAGAAGTAAGAAAAGATTGCAATTATCCTACAAGTGATTGTCAGGAGTGCTGGAATAAAGCGTTAGAAGGTGAAGAATGATGGACACGATCGGAAAATTAAAGCAAATACGAGACTATATGAATTCATCGCCATTTCCAAAGCCTGAATTTGGTGATGCATGTGATGAAGCCATCAAAGCCTTAGATCATAAGCAATTTAGCAAACACAAAATAGAAGTGTTGGAGCAGGAAAACGAAATTTTAACAAAGCGCAGCCAATGGGCATTGGAAGAGATTGTTAAGTATGAAAAGGCATTGGAAATTATGTCTGATAAAATACTCGGATGTTCAGGATGCCCAAATGACTCAATAGAAAAGCGTTGCAATCGAAATGATTGCAAAATTTGGGCTAAGTATCAAGCCGGATTGGATGTTGATTAAGAGGAGGTTTCGGAATGGAAATGATGTATATGGTTTTGTTGGTGCCAGTCGTGTTTATCGCGGTATCGTATTTCAAGCTTTATCGCTTGTCGCACGTGACAGTGGCTTACGAAGATAGTATCGGGCAGGTTCGAGGATACAAGTTTGATTATGCGGATCACTGGAAAGAGAAGTGGTTGGACATAGGGTTGTTTGAGCGATATGTAGCAGATAAAAAGAAAATGCCAGCGGTGAAAATCACTGGCATAATGGTAAAATCGGAATGGAAGATCAGGAGGTCGTAGGATGACGAAAGAGGAAATAATAGAATTGGTCGTTGAGACTGTCCGGAAACATGACGCCAAACAGAAAAAGGTTAGGCATGATAGACGGCTTTACAACACGCGGCTGCTGATGAAAAATTATAAAGTATTGATGGATCACTGTAATCAATCCATCACTGCAATTCAGGATATAGAACAAAATGAGAGTGCAATTGACATTTTGGATAGTATTGACGATACGAATCGGGAACTTTACATCGAAACAATTAAGCGTAGCAATTTAAGGACATACATTATTTTGCAGCACATTGAGTCGATGCTTCAGCTTTTAGAAATATATTGCGAGCGCACAGATAAAAGTCGGTGTTATAGAGTTTTGTCCAGGCATTATGTTGATGGTGATACTCTAATTGATATTGCAAAACGTGAAAATGTAGAACGTCGAACTGTCTATCGTGACATTAATTTCGCAATAGAAAAGCTGAGTGCCTTGATTTTCGGGGTTGATGGTCTAGCCGTAATGTCATAAAGTTGTCACTTTACATGTCACTTTTAAGGTGGTAATATGGTACTATAAAAATTTGTGAGTAGAAATAGAGCCGTTCGATTGATTCGAGCGGCTCTTTTATATGGATGTGATAAAATGTTAAAAGTTTTGGTCGGAGTGCTAATTTCACTTATAGGTTTATTGATTTTTGAAAATTTTATAAAAAATAATTGGAATTACAATGACTTAGATGCTTTTGTAAAATTTTTAACGTGTTTTGGTGGAATTGTTACGGCGTGGGGGGTTTATTGGAAATGGAATGATGAAAAAGGAAGAAAGTTTTATGAAGAGAGAATCCAAAAGGTATACGCCCCATTAACTAGTGTTTATATATTTCAAGAAACTTATAGGGGTATTTTGCAAGATGTTGAATCGGTAGATATTAGCAGAGAAAACCATCCCATATTTGGAGATTCAAAATATCAAACGCATTATAAACGTAATGCTGATGGAAAAACAGTATTTTATGAGACTCGTGAAAATGAAGAGAAAAAATATATGTCGAGAAAAATTTTTTTAGCAACTTGTGAAAGTACTTATTTAGGGCTAGCAAGGCCTATGCTATTAACACTTATTTCAAAATACAAATTTCTTTTACCTTATAAAGAGGAACATTGGGAAATCCTTCTAAAAAACTATCCAGATATTTATTCCAAGGTGAAGACTAAATATAGAGAAACGCAAATATTTAATTCTAAAATATATATGGAATGTAGAGGCATCGATGATGAACTTAAAAAGGTAGAAAGACAGTTATGTGAAGAAATTATATCAGGTTATAATGATTCACTGGAAAAATTAGGCTTAGATAAGCAAAAAATAGATATAACTCAATCGGATTTCATTCAAAGCAGTGATTGACGTTTCTTCTTAAACTGGGAAGTTGTTTCATCTTGAAAAAAGTGACTTAATAAAAATTTATATTTGGAAGTGGTTTTTTGTTTATTTATAAGTATATGTCTTTTGAGAATTTTGTAGCAATGATTGAAAAACAAAAAATGTATTTAACTCGGGTTGATTGTTGGGATGATGTGTTTGAAGGATACCTCATTACACATTTATTTAATCATATAAATATACAGTTGAGTTTTTGTCCAGAGAAAATAAAAATGTTGAAAAATTTAGCTTTTCATTGTCTTTATGCACAATCATGGTGTTCTGATGAGAATGAATCAGATGCAATGTGGCGAATTTATAGTCAAAATAAAAATGGCGTAAGGGTCAAGTTCGAGTGTGCTAAAATTCAGGAAGATATTAAAAGAATAGCAACTAAATCAATAGAAATAGTTAATCCTTTTGCAGTGACATATGATAAGCAAATATCAGTAAATAGTCAACTAACATTAAGTAATATCACTAAAGACGGATTAATATATGCACTTCAAAATAAGAGACCTGCTTTTTGTCATGAAAAAGAGTATAGATTTGTTGCTTGTTATTTACCTGAGATCAATTTCTTACAAAGCATAATTAAACGTAAAGATACAAGCGATTATGATCGTTTATTAAGAGCATTTACAGATAGTAAAGGCCCAACGTTAGAATATAAATATTCGATGGACGGATTAAAAGAAGTATTATTAGACCCAAGGGCTCCCGGACACCATAAAGAAACATTTGAGGAATATTGTAAAAATAGAGATTTTAACGCTCAAAATATAGAGTTTGGGCAGTCAAAACTTTATACGCTTAACTGAGTATAGGCACCTCGTATGAGGTGCTTTTTTATGCCGAAAATCAAGGATTATGTGTAATTTGAAAGTATAAATCAAAAGATGAACAAGCCATAAAATGAGGTTCCAATAATCAAGTGTTATCGAAAATAAATGCAGATAATACTTTAAAAACAAGTGTTATCTGCATTTTTATATTCATTTGCTTACGTAATGCCAACGAGACTTATTTTTATTGACAATGAAAGAGGGTGAAGAAATGCAAGAAATACCAATACATTGCTCATACACGGATCTTATTGATCCAACGGAACTGGTGCCGAATCCGCGTAATCCGAATCAGCATCCTAAAAAACAAATAGAGCTTTTAGCAAAAATCATACAAAGCCAGGGCTGGAGGACATCGGTGACGGTATCCAAACGCTCTGGCTTTGTTGTTCGTGGTCATGGACGTTTAATGATCTTTACGAATCTGCCACTGTCACCTATCAAGATGGTAACAAAGAAAAACTGACTATCAAAAACGATAACATGCCCTCTGGTTTTTTACGGTTTCGGTAATACGTTAATAGCTACTAAACAGATGGGGCGCTCATGTTATTACATGGAATTAGACCTGGTGAAAGTCTGGTATTGGGAAGAACTTAGTGGACAGAAAGCTATGTATGAGTATTAAAATATAAAAAATGTTTTTGTCTTAATTTTATTTTTTGGCAAACTATTGGTTAAAATATTCTCGAAATTTTCTATTTCAATTGAACTACTAAACCAACTTTTGGGAATTATAAAAGATTGATTACTCGATATAAAAATTGCGATGAGATCCTTTAATATTACTACTTTATAAATATCATTCCAGGAGGTTGTAGAGCTACCAGATTCAAAAGAAACATCTACACCTTTACTAGAAAAGAGATATTTAAATTGTGATTGTAAAACCTTGTTGCTCTTGTAGCTTTTCTTTATTGATCTTCTTATAGCCCAATAGTAGAAAATTAACGAAAAAACAGGGACGAAAATATAAAAAGGTCCATGTTGGTTACTACCGTAAGACATAACCATAGCAAGTAGGAATAAGACGCTAAAAAAATGTCTTGTAAAGGATGAAAAAATTGAAAAATTTAGTACGTTATTGAAAGATAGAGTTCCTGTTATTTTGATTTCAACGTTATTCATAAAATTCCCCCAGTAAATTTATTAAAATGTTATGAGACTATGTGTAACATCCGTCCTATTTGGGTAACACTTACGGCAATTGTTAATAGGTGTGTGACCACCGATTAGGACGCCTACTATCCTTTGCCAATTTTACAGAATTGTGCAGGGAGTGTCAATAATTAATAATACGAGATGATCTAAAGATGAGTTATTATTTGAAAATGGGTTAGCTATTTAGCAAGACATTACTGAATTAAAAAAGTATCGAAAACTTGTTCAGGCCGGAATTGCAAAATGGATATCAGATTTTCAAAAAGGAAATATTGTTATAAATTCAGTTACTGATCTTCGTCAGTTGATTGAAATGGATTTACAGCTACAGAAAGATGATGAATAGCTGTATTTTGTTTTAGGATGGTGGTGACTATGTAAAATGGGAAGAGCGAGAAGTCCAGACAGAGATAAAGCATTTCAGCTTTGGCAAGATAGCGGCGGTAAGAAGCTGCTTAAAGACATTGCCGGAGAGTTAAATCTTACTGATTCAAAAATTCGTAAGTGGAAAACGGTAGATAAATGGGACGAAAAAATAAAGGAGCGCTCCAATTCAAATAAGGGAGCGCTCCCATTGGAAAAAGGGAACGCTCCAATAAAAAAGGGAGCCCCACCTGGTAATAAAAATGCAAAAGGGCATGGGGCACCGCCCGGTAACAAAAATGCTTTAGGAAATTCCGGCGGTGCACCACCTAAAAATACGAATGCGGTCGCTACCGGTGAATATCAAACTATTTGGTTAGATATGATGGATGAAACGGAACAAAACCTGCTTGCGGCTATTAATACCGATCCAATCACACAGATGGATGAAGATATCCGGCTTTTAACATTTCGTGAGCGCCGTATGCTGCAGCATCTTAAAGATTTAAAAGATCAAAAAGAATTGGTCGAAACCAAAACGATGTATGAAATTAGGAAAATACCAATTATTACGGATGTCTACGATGATCGTACAGGGATCGTTCGTCAGGTTAAAACCTACCAGGAAGAAAAATCAATGGTTGCGCATGAAGAGCATAAGAAAATGTTAATCAGTCAAATCCTTCGTATTGAAGAAGCATTGACGCGTGTACAAATGGCAAAGACTCGGGCAATTGAAAGTAAACATCGAATATTGACGGCAACACAGGGGGCTAGAGATAAAGATGAACCTATCCACATCACTATAGGCAGAAAGGAACGCCGCGATGATGGAAGTCAATAAAGAGGTAAATCCACATTTTGAAGATTTTCTTTTTGATTGGGACAGTAAGTTCTATTTCCTTGTGGGCGGCTATGGTTCATCGAAGTCATATCATGTTGCTTTAAAGATCATTTTGAAATTATTGGCTGAAAAACGAACCGCCTTAGTGGTCCGTGATGTATATGACACAATTCGTGATAGCTGTTTTTCGTTGTTTGAAGAAATTGTAATCGATCTTGGTTTAGACGATAAGATCCGCTTTGTTACATCCCCGATGCAGATCCGCTTTCCGAATGGCAGCAAGATTATTTTCAAAGGGATGGATAAACCGCAAAAACTCAAGTCAATCCATAACATCAGCATTATCTGGCTTGAAGAGTGCAGTGAAATAAAGTATGCGGGGTTTAAAGAACTTATCGGACGTTTACGTCATCCAACGTTAAAGCTTCACATGATTTTGTCTACAAATCCAGTGGCAAAATCAAATTGGACGTATAAGCATTTCTTTAAGGTACCGAAAATTAAAGACACCATGCTTTATAAACAACGTATTATGCGAATTGGCGATACCTATTATCATCATTCGGTAGCGGATGATAATTACTTTTTGCCTTACAGTTATATTGAGCAATTGGATGCTCTTAAGGCATATGATATGGATTTATACCGGATTGCTCGTAAGGGCCAGTTTGGCGTGAATGGGACGCTCGTATTGCCACAATTTATAGTACAATCACATACAAAAGTTATGAATGCGGTGGGAGATATCCCTTCGCGTTTTTTACGTGTTGGAATGGATTTTGGTTTTGAAGATTCCTATAATGCAGTGCTTCGCATTGCCATCGATGATAAACGTAAATATCTTTATATTTACTGGGAATATTACAAAAATCATATGACTGATGATGCTACCGCCGTCGACTTGCAGGAGTTTGCTGAAAGTAGAGAGTTGATTCGGGCAGATTCGGCCGAACCGAAAACGATTAAATATTATAATCAAGAAGGTTTTCGGATGATCGGTGCCAAAAAGCCGCCAGGTAGTCGAACACAAAACACAAAGAAGGTAAAGCGGTTTAAGAAAATTATTTGTTCAGCCGAATGCGTGCATACGATTGATGAATTACAGGATCTAACGTATGCCGTAAATAAAGATGGTGAACTTATTGAAGATGAATTCAGTATTGATCCGCATACATTTAGTGCAACGTGGTATGGGCTTGATGGTTATGAAGTGGCTGACATTAAGGGCAGTTATAAAAATTATGGCTTGCAGACAGGCAAGTTCTAGGGGGGAATAATTATGGAACATTTATCAATTCCTAAAATTTTATTACAGGAATGTGTAGAAAGATTTTATCAAGATTTAGATAAAACATATCAGTCTCAAGGACTGAAAAAAAACAATGCTGGATTATATCCAGCTAAAGACTTTCATTTTTCAATGGAATATATCAATAATCAAGTTGACCATGGCGAAGATAGTTATTTATTTGAATTGGCGGCGCGTGGTCGCCAATTTGATGATATTAATAAAGCAGCCGAAGATGTAATGCAGATTATTAAGAAAATGGACTTTTCTGTGGCAGAGGCATTGTTATTTATGAAATTTCTCGAAACATTGTTTTTAACGAGTCCCGTTAAGTATTAGGTTTTTCAAGAAAACTTACAGATCCGCCATTGAAAGTGCAGTTTGAGTTATCGCATCGATCAAGGCAGTTTAAATGTAGATAGGCTGTAGCAAGAATTTCATGAGTAACGCTCATGGAACTTCGCTTTACTTTTTTTAAGCCTTCCGCGTTTACTTGCTTGTTCAGATAAGTACATGATGTTTTAAAATGTTCCAAGGAATCACCTCCTTGTCAACTTCAGCTGCAATTAAATTATAACATAGGGTTTGATCTGTGAGAAAAGGGAGTAGGTGATAGATTGAGACCAAGGCAGAAAAAGAAAGCACGACAAATGACGGAATATGAGATCGTAAAAAATGCGGTACCTTTTGGTGGAGGCATTCCGGATAAATATATTTTCTTAAAAGATGCGTATGCTGGTACGGGCGGCTTTGAAGATGGAGAATACTTAGTTCCTCATCCCCGCGAAAGTATGGGGAAATATGTACGTCGGCGATTTATGGCATATTATTGCAATTATCTTAAACCCTGCATTGAGGCGCACGTTAATCCGATTTTTAAAGAACCGCCAGTCAGGGAATATACAAAGAATGCTCTCTTTGATGGATTCTTGCAAAATGTGGATGGTAAAGGAACGAGATTAGATCGATTCATGAAGCGGGTGGCTGATCGGGCAAAGCTGTTTGGGTGCGTATTTGGTGTTGTTGATAATTTTTCTAAGACAGAGGAAGACTTGGCAGCTGCACTGAAAAATCGGCAATACCCGTTCATATATATTGTTAAACCGGATCAAGTTAGAGCCTGGGCTATGGATCGATTCGGTAATTTATCTCTGTTGAAATACACTATGAAATATACCGATGTTGTTGATGGCAATAAAATGCAGAAAACAGTGACCTGGACTTGGACTGCGGAGCAATGGATCAGGGAAGATGAGCACGGGAAAACAGATGGTGTCAATACGATTGGGGTATTGCCCATTGTGCCGCTTTATGGCGCACTGAATGATGATGATGAAAATGAATTGCCACAGTCAGAATATTATTCGATTGCGAAAACAAATCTTGCTATATATAATGCCTGCAGCGAACTTCGAGAACGAAATCGAAATCAAGCATTTAGCTTACTGATTTACCCGATTGCTGAAGATGATGATTATAATGATGCGAATGAGTTGGTTGTTAGTACAACCGATATGCTTTTATTTAAGAGCATATCCGGAGCTAAACCAGACTTTATTACTCCAGAAAGTGGACCATCCGAAATGCTGCTTAGCGAAATCCAGAACATGATTCAGGAGATTTACCGCATGGCAGAACGGGCGAATGTCACAGGGGTGCAACAACAGACATCCGGGTTATCAAAGGAATGGGATAATCAGTCGTCAAATCAGACCATTGCAGATTTTGCTAAAAATTTAGAAGCTTTTGAAGAGAAAATTGCTGAGATTTTTGGACTATATATAAAGACAAATTTGGCATTCATATCAAAGTATAACGATGATTATGGTGTTGTCGATGTCTCTACGGAGCTCGATAAAGTCACAAAAGCCTTACTGCTTGGGATTGGTGGTAAATTCGATAAAGAAGTCAAGAAGATTGCTGCACGAACCATGCTGAATAATCAAGACGATAAAGTAGTGAATGCAGTTATCGGCGATATTGATGCGCAGCCAGACGATAAAACCTATTTAGAATCAGAAACGCCAGGGGCTAATAATGGCAACGTTTAAGAGCGAAGACTTTCGCGAAGCGGTAAGAAACATTCTTCAGGACTATCAAAAAGAATATCAGTCGATTGCGCAGCCGGTTGTCGAAAAAATCATCCAGGACATTCAAACCGGCAAATCTTTGGTGAAGGCGGTATCCGATGCACTTTCGGAAACGTCTTTTTTTGATGCCAACAAAGAGGCAACGGTAAATGCCATTTATCTTGCTGCTTGTGCCGGCTATGGTGTTTTGCCAAAGCTTGTTGTTAATAGTGAAAAGATAAAAAACACATTGCTTTCTGATGCCTGGACCGGTGATGATATGCCACTTTCGAAGCGATTGCATGGCACAACACCTTTGATGCGAGAATCCATCGTAACAACAATCCGTAAAAGTATGTTGGCGGCTCAAACGGTAAAAGATATGGCCATAAATTTATATGATGGCTATAATAGTGGGAAAACAGTTATTCAGCAAGCGGAGTTACCTCAATATCTGAAAAAAATAGAAATGTATGCCCGTTGGGCCGCCGATGGCGATATGCAAATGGCTCAGACTATATTGGCTTTATCAGATGATATAAAAAAGAAAATAAATATGGGAAAAACACCGAATTTGCGGACTGCGTATAGTGAGCTTGTGAACGCTTGCAAGACATTTAGTGTCGAGACAATTAATAAAGCTGTGCATACGGCTCTTGAAGAAAAGTTACGCTATCATGCAGAACGTATCGCCCGTACAGAATCGGCACGTGCTTGGTTTGATGGATTTATTGCTAAAAATCAAAATGATTCCGATGTCTGGGGATATCGTTGGGTGTTATCTAGCCGACACGCTCTTGTACCATTTGATCAGTGTGATGTTTGTGCAAACATGAATGTGGGGTTTGGTAAAGGCGTTTATCCGAAAAATAAGGTGCCAAGTATTCCACGGCATCCGCACTGCATGTGCATGCTGCAGGTTATTTATGTTTGGGAAGTTAAAGCAGATCAAGAATTTCAGCCGAAAAAAGCACGAGAATATATTGATGCTTTACCAGAAGGAAAACAGCAGCAACTCTTTGGAAAAGCTGGTGTTGAGGCTTATCATTTAGGAAGTGATTGGGAAAAGATTTTGCGTGGCTGGGATGGGTTTAATAAACCCCAAAGTCGCTTGAATAAAAAATATTTTGATAAACACGATCCACATAATGCAGGTGAAGGTGATATAATTAATCTTGAAGGAGTGGAGTCGTTGGAGTCATTGGAACAATCGAAAAAACGAGATCATAAAATTTTTATAACAGATATTGCCATTGATAAAGTTGGGTTGGTAGAAGTTGACGGTTTTTCAGAAGAACAAAAAATTCTATTGCAAGAAGCACATCAATCGGTATTGAAAACAGCAAAGGACCACAACAAAAGTAATGAAGTATTAGGTATTTATAAAGTGGATTTTGCTGAGCATGTACAAGTTTTAGGTAGTAGAAACAGTGTTAATCCTGGGAGAAATCCGCAAGCCTTTGCTTTGGTTAGTACTTCCAGGGAACGAGAACTTTTGTATATCCATAATCATCCCAATACTACGAATCTTTCTTTAGCAGATATCATGACTTTTATTAGCTATGGACAGATAAAAATAATGTCAGTAGTAACGAATCAAGGCGAAATTTATCTATTGAATAAAACTCAAAAGTATGCTTATAATAGGATAAGAGAATTATTTAGTATAATTTATAATAAATATGAAGATGAGGTTTATACAGAGAGGGAAGCAATTAATGAATTCTTATCTGTATGTTCTGAAGGAGGGGTAGAGTATGGGAAATCTAAATAAAATACCAGGTATTAATGATGCCGCAACAAAAGACGAGTTAAAGAAACTGTTTAAGGATTTGATGGCACAAAAAAACGATATGGATCATTCCAATAATCCTACCAACAAACCTACTAGAAAAAAGAAAACCTCTGATATAGCAGTTTGAGAAAAAAGAGAATTCTTTGAGGTGGTAAATTTCGTGTGAACCACACGCCGATGGTACCGACAGGGGCAACCCGAGAGATGCAGGAGAAGGCACGCCTGCCAAGGAATCTCTATTTTTATATTGATATTTAACCGCTTGCTAAATGCATAGCGGTTTTCTTATGCCCAAAAATCAAATAAGGTGGTGGTGCCATTGTTTGAACAAGTTACCGCGGGAGAATTCTCCTAGCGGTATTTTTTATGTTTATTTTTAGAAAAAAGGAGTCGATAAATTTGACATTTGAACAGATTGTAGCACTTTTAGAAAAAACAGATGTGGCAGCAGCTAAGGCTTTACGAGACTTTGTGGCTGCGAAAGATGGCGAAATTTCTAAAGTAAAGGGAGATTTTAAGACGCTGAAAACAAAAGCCAAGGATGATGCTGACAAAGCAATGGCTGCCAGTGAAAAAGCAGAAAAGGTTTTGGAAGCTCTGGGTGTTGATGTAGATGCAGACGCGGCTGATCTTGATGAAGCAATTTCTAAAGCTTTAAAAGATAAGTCAGCGGATCCAGCGTTACAAAAACAAATTGCGAAACTTAAGGGCAAGATTTCGGAACAGGAAACAACCTATAAAACGCAGCTTGCCGATGAACGTGGTAAACGTTTTGACGGTATGAAGCGAACCACACTTATGGAAGCACTTGCGAAAAATAATGCAGATGATCCGTCGCTTATTGTGGACATGCTGCTAGGAAAAATGGTTGTTAGTGAAGAGGATGAGTCTATCACATTTAATGATGATAAAAACTCCAAAGTTGATGATTTCGTTAAAGACTTTTTGATGGCACATCCGAAACTTGTAGCGAATACGCAAAATCCAGGTGCAGGAAGTTTGTTAGGCAATAAAGGCGGTGTTGGTGACGATTCACCGGATGTAGCTTTTGTGAAATCTCTGGCAAAAGGTAATGAGCAATCAGAAGGCAATGCAAAAGCATTAGCCGGATATTTTGAGTAAGGGGGAATAAAAATTGAAATTTACGCAAACAAATTATTTAGGAACAAAGCAGATTTTGAAATTTCCGGATCACTATGTTGCGATGACGGTAACGGTCGATGATACCGGAGTTATTGCCGATGAAGATGGTAATAAGATTGTACCGGCAGGTACGATTGTGGGCGGTAATGGTGTACTGCTTGATTCGAGTAAGGTGGTATCAGATGTGAATCTGGGAATTGTTGCAGCATCGCTTACAACTGCTTTTGCAGCTAAAAACAGCAATTTGCTATTTACAGCAAAGGCAGAAGGAACTCCGGGAAATGCTATCAAAGTGGCTCTTGTGGATCCGGCAGCGGCTGATCAGACTTTAGCGATTGCCGTTACAGATAAAACAATCACCGTTAATCTTGCAACCGATGATAGTAAAGCCATCATTACGACTGCAAATGATGTGGTTGGTGCGATCATGGATGATGCAGTGGCACGTAAACTGATTGATGTGAAACCTGCAAAAGGCAATACTGGTGCGGGTGTTGTCGGAGCTCTCGCGGCTACTGCACTTAGTGGTGGGACCGCTGGGGCCGGTGGAAGCGCAGAGGGCGTTTTGATGAATGACACCGACGTTACGTATGGTTCGGCTTTAAGCGCCATGATCATTCATGGCTATATTGATGTTAATAAGATTCCGGTACCACCGAGTGCCGCAGATATTGCGGCTCTCAAACAAATTACATTTTTAGGATAAGAGGAGGATATTTATATGCCAAAAACAATTTTTGATTTAGTTGCGGCGCCGCTCATAAGCACATATTATATAGAAAATCCAAGCAATAAGATTCCGTATCTTGGGAGCTTACTTTTTCCAGCAGAAAAACAAGTGGGGCTAGATCTTTCATGGATTCGTGGATTTAATGGGTTAGCGGTATCTTTGGCACCAAGTGCATTTGATGCCAAAGCCCCAGTTAGAGAACGTATTGGACTTGCAAAAATCGAAACAGAAATGCCGTTCTTTCGTGAAAGCTTTAGGATTGGTGAAAAAGAACGCATGGAACTTTTAAAGGTTCTAGCGGGGATGAACAGGGCTATCGTAGAGCCGATTATTAAGAAAATTTATAACGATGCGCAAAATCTTATTGATGGTGCAGATGTCGTGGCTGAGCGCATGAGAATGCAGCTTTTGTCTATGGGGAAAATTCAAGTCGTGGGGAAAGATGGTCAGGGTTATTCTTATGATTACAAATTTCCTAATAAACACCGGGCAGCACTTACCGGTACGGATAAATTTTCAGATACAGAAAATGCAGATGCTGTTGAACTGATTCAAGGATGGCAGGATCAAGTGGAAACGGATACAGGGAATCGGCCATCACTCGGTCTTTGCACACGTAAAACTTGGGGATATCTGCTTAAAAATAAGAAAATCCGGTTAGATATGAATCCGATTGGCGGGCAAAATATCATCATGACCGATAGTATGCTGAAATCCTATATTTCAGAAAAACTTGGCTTGAAAGTTTCCGTATACAACAAGAAATTTGCGATGGAAGTCGGTGGTGCTGGTGAACAGTTCTATCCGGATAATTATTTTACATTAATGCCAGATGGAAATCTTGGCAAGTCTTATTATGGTACTACACCAGAGGAAGCTGACTTGATGAGTGGGCAATCGGTAGCAGAGACCAGTATCGTTAATACAGGTATTGCGGTGACAACAATCAAAGAACCGCATCCAGTCAATACACAGACGATTGTATCTGAAATTGTATTACCGTCTTTTGAAGCCATCGACAGCGTATTTATCGCAAAGGTTGGCTGATTATGGACCTTAAAATTCAATTTGATGCGGCAGCCGTATTGCGCACCATGGAACGTGCTCCCGATAGCACTGCTGAAGAAATGCGGCGAGCCCTTTTAGAATCTTGCCGGCTTGTGCAGCAAGGTGCTAGAGAAAAACATAAATTTAGAGCAAGGACAGGAATGCTAGAACGGGCAATTGATTATCATGTGGACGGCAGTAAGTGCGAAGGGGTTATTGAGATCGATCCAGCCCTGGCACCTTATGGAAAATGGGTGCATCAAGGTACGCGTCCACATCTTATCGTTCCGAAAAATAAACAATCACTTCGGTGGGCTGGTGCGGGCGGTAAATTCATTTTTGCTAAAAAAGTGCATCACCCAGGAACAAAAAAAGATGAATTCCTTTACGAGGCGGCAGAGCGCAGCCGCATAGAAATCAATTCAATATTTGCCAGGCATATTGATAAGGCAACAAAGGAGGCGGGGCTTTAATGGCAGATGAAGAAAAATACCTTGGCCGTGTTTATTTTGATGCAGCCACGGTAGATGATGAAATGCTGAAAGATTGTATTTTACAAAAACATATTGCAAAATCTAGCAAGTATATTGAGGATTTAGCCGAAAGTCTGAATGTTGATATTGATGAAATACTAGATCCGACCCCTTTTAAAATCGCCGAACTTGCTGAATCCTATGCACTTATGGAAACAGCGAAAAAGCAATCTATGATGAATACAACCGGAACAGCAGAGGGAGCAGACTCCTATGAGTTGAAACGGCGAGTATATGCGTCTGAGGTCAATCGGCTGGAAGCACAGATTACAGCGGACACCTTTACTGGCGGAAAATCAGCAAGTCGTAGAACGTTCCCAATGTCTGCTCCAGTATATCGGGGGTAAGTATGGATAATAGAATAACAATGTGGTGGCCGCTGGCGAAAAGTCTAGCGGCCTTTTTGAATACTCAAATTATAGAAGAGGGTCTTTCAATTTATCCAGGAACAAAAGGAACTGGGAAAAAATATCCCAGTATGGAAATTACATGGGATGATGAAACGGATATTTTCATTCAAAAACCTACAAACAGTAACGTTAAGCTATGGGTTGATATTGCTTTGAAATGCAATAGTTCGGACCCGGTACAAGCCTATGAGCTGCAAGATATTTACCAAAATAAAGTACTTTGCGCAATCAAAGAATGGCCAGAGCAGGTTTTGAATGAACTTGGGATCGCATCGAAAGTAAGCATACCAGATATTATTTCGGATGGAGATATAGATCGACCAACTTCAACATCACGTATCGTTGTAAAAATAGAATGGAGGAATAGTTAATGGATTTTAAATTTGATTTACAGAGATTTGCTAATGCACCATCAGCAGATAACTTAATGCTTGGTGCAGGCAAACCATATTTTCGTCGTTGGTTAAATGGAACGCCTACTGTTTTACGGAATTTAGGCAACGTACCTAAATTTAATTTAACCCCAACTATAGAAAAAATTCAGAAGTTCAGTTCAATGGATGAAGGAAGAGAATTGTACGGAGAAGCAATCAAGTCACAGCTTTATAAGGTCACAGTCGATCTTAATGAAATCACGCCTTATAATTTAGCGTTAGGTTTATATGGTGAAGAAGGCGTTGAAAAACAAGAAGCAAAAGCGATTTCGGATGAAGTCTATACCGTTGCACTAGGGTCGCCGATTGCTATACCATATAAAAATATTAAAGATGTTGTTGTATCGCCTATTACGGCATTAGCGGCAAGTATGGGAGCGGCAGTTTCTTATGCCGTAACAGGAATACCAGGTACCGCGAAAACGACATCAAGCGGCTCTTTTACAGGAACAGTATCGGGCTCATATTTGATTACCATCACGAAAGCAAACGCGGTGCAAGGAACCATTACAGATGGAGAGTTCACGTGGCAGAAAGGGTTGGGCGGTACCGTGAGCGTACCAACAAAAATCACTGGTTTAGCACAAACGCTGGATGAAGGCGTGAAAATTGCGTTTGCTCCAGGCGTCAGTGGTCAAGATTTAGTTGTTGGTGAAATTTATGAAATCAAAGTGATAGCAGCGGGAACTTCCTATGTTGCTAGTAAGGACTATATTTTGGATAAATCGCAATTGCGTGCAGGGATTATCCCTGTTCCAGAAACGTCCAGTATTCCCGATGGTGCAAAAGTAAAAGTAAGTTATACAGTACCAGAAGGACTTTATCCAAAGGTTATGGGTGGAACCGTAAAGAAAATTGAAGGTGATTTGCTCTTTATCGGCGATCCATCAATGGGACGTGCCTATGTAGGTGAGTTTTGGCATGTATTAATTTCACCAAGTGGAGATATAGGGTTAATTGGCGACGATTGGGGCGTATTTACTGTGGAAATGACGGTTATGGCTGACCGAATCAATCACCCTGACGAGCCGTTTTTTAAACTTACAAATGCATAAAACAAAGCCGCCTTTCGGGGCGGCTTTTACATAAGGAGGAAAAACCATGGCAAAAAAACAGAATGAATCCGAAATTCTTTTTGCACAAGAAAAAATTTCGGTTAATGGGAAAGATATCATTGTTCATCCATATTCTTGGGCTGGGGCAATTCTAGTGGCAAAACCGTTGGCGGTAATTATGAAAACGGTTGTGGAAAACGTAGATGCACTCAATTTGGTACTGAAAACGTTGAGAAAGAAAGAGATTGCAGAGAATACGGAAGAACCAAAAGAAGAGGAAGGCATTTCAGGACAATTGATGGCGATCGCTGATTTTATAGATGGCGTACAAAATCCGACAGATATTATTCAGGCACTATCTGAATTGGTTTCAGCAAGTACAGCACTTTCTACAGATGAGGTTGAAGCTTTGCTGATAGACGATATGTATAAAGTATCAAAGGCAGTCTATGAGGTAAATAAAGCTTTTTTCGACAAACGCTTGGTCCCGATGATGAAGAGTCCGAGCAAAAAACAAGAGAAGTAACCCCATATGAAGTATTACAAAAATTAATTTCGCACGGGCATACAAAAACTGTGATTTTACATGAGTATAGTATGCCAGAAGTTAAATTGTTTTATGAGAAAATTATTGCGGAAGAAATGTTTGAACAGGCAGATTTTATTGAAGGTGTGGTTGCCGGCATTGGCGGTGCTTTTGGTGACTACGATAAGATTGCGACGATGCTGCAGAAAATGCGCCGGATAGGAGAGTGATAGGTCATGCCAGATATTCAAGTTCATATTACTGCGGAAAATGAAGGCTTTGTTGAAAAGCTGCAGCAGGTTGTTAATGCAATCAAAGGTACAAAAGAATCTTCGGAAAAAAGTTCGCAGGCTGTCAGTGGATTTTCCTCAAAACTAGCAAATCTTGGCATGATTGTCACGGGAGCCTATGCGGGACTGAATATGCTAAAAGCGGCGATTGATGGAACGGTAGGTTCTATTTTAAAATACAATGCGGGTCTTGAAAACAATGAAGCGGCTTTTGAAGTATTTTTGGGCAGTACGCAATTGGCACAGCAGTATCTTGGAGATCTAAAGAAGATTGCCGCCGATACACCGTTTGATCTTCCAGGTGTAACCGATGCGGGTAAAAAACTTCTGGCTTTTGGTTTTGATGCGGAAACGTCCTTAAAACTTCTGCGGTCTATTGGTGATGCGTCTGCTGGTCTTGGGCTTGGTACAGAAGGTGTTCAGCGAATTACACTTGCACTCGGTCAAATCAAAGCCAAAGGGCGCGTTATGGGTGATGAACTCCTGCAACTGACCGAGGCAGGTATTCCGGCTTATACAATTCTGGCAGATAAGCTGCATTTAACTGCAGATCAGGTGAAAAACATCGGGGATGCCGGTATTGATGCAGATACCGCGATTAGTGCCTTAATGGAAGGCATGAATGATAAATTTGCCGGTATGTCTCAGAAAATGTCAGATCGGATGCTGGGATTGCTTTCGACAATTAAAGATAACTTCATGTCAATGGGTGGATTCATTTTGGATCCACTTTTTCAGTCGCTGGAAACAGGTTTGACGAAAGTACGTAATTGGTCAAATCAATTTGCTGATGCAATTAATGGGCAAGGTGATGCTCCGGAAGATACTGGGGTTTTGCTTACGATCGTAAAAATTCAAGTAGGAATAGAAAAAGCAAAAGATCTATTTGTTGAGTTCACGGAACTTTTCGGTGCATACGATGATGATGGAAAGTTTTATTTTTCAGAGGAGGCACTTGCTTCTTTTGATAAAGCAAGCCAGTTGTTGAGTGGAATTATTAATTTGCTTGGTGATGTTGGAAGTTTGATTCTTGCGTTAGGACCGACGGCTGGTGAGATTACAAGCCGAATCGGAGAATGGCTTGATGGAATTATTGCAGTAGCGGATGCGGTTGTTAATCTTTTAAAAGGTGGCGTGGATAAGGCAAACGGATCTTTTGCTGCAACGAAAGTTATCATTGATGTTATTGTTGATACGTTGATGAGCTTTTTTATTATTGAAAAAATCATAACCATGGTTCAAGGCATGTGCACTGCTTTTCGACTTGTGAAAACAGCGATTGTGGAAGTTCAGGCGGCTATAAAGGCAGCTTCGGTTGCACAAGTTGCACTAAATGTATTAACGGGAGCAATGGGCGGACCTGCTGGTGTTGCTGCAGCATTAGCCGTGAGTGCAGTAGCCGTTGGCGCAGGTTATGCGCTTGATAAATCAGGCGTTTTTGATCTTGGCAGCATAAAAAGTACGCACGATAGTACAAAAGAAGACTCTGAACTACAGAAATTGCTTGATAAGTTAAAGAACAATAATAATAGCGTGCCATACGCTGGTCCAAAGCCGAATTCTATGAGTGGGCAGATAAGCGCTAAAGATTCACAGGAAGCTCTAAAAGTTCTGCAGGCGCAGTTGAAAGATTTCCTTGATCAAGAACTCCAAGCATATAAAGATTCCTTAGAAAAATTATCGCTTCAATATAAGCAGGATAATATTTCATGGCAGGATTATTCGCAAGGTGAAGCACAGAATAAAATTAATAGCGAACAGGCTTACATTGACAATATAAATCAACAAATTGAAGCCGTAAACAATACCGTTTATAAAACGCAGAATGAAAAAGACGTTGCTCTGCAAAAACTAAATACAGAATTGAATAAGCATACAGGTGCTTTGCAAAAAGCTGTTGAGGCCCAGCAAGACGTGGCAAATGTTATTGCTGCTTATAGCCAACATGTTCAGGGTGTAAGTGATCAGATGCATGCCGATGCAAATGGTATGGTTCCAACCGGCCGAGAAATTCCACAAGGGTCTACGCCCGAAGAGGCGGCATTATATAATGCTTATCAAAGCCTTAAAGATCAAGATAAGACGGGACAATTGACGTATGATCTAGTTCTTGGAATGGCAGAGCAAGAATCATCACGTCGCCATTGGTCTGATGACGGAAGCGTTAAGACCTCCTTTGATGGCGGTATTGGATTAATGCAGTTGACATCAGATCATGCTAGGAGCTTAGCTGACAATGGAAACCCTTGGGACTTGCAATCCAATGCAAATGGTGGGGTTCGTTATCTTATAGAGCTATTAAATCAATATGGGAATCAACATACGGCGTTATCTCGCTATAATGGGAGTGGTCCAGCAGCTGAAGCGTATGCTAATAGTGTAGAAGGTCATGCTTCAGATCTGCTTGCACGAGCAACGGAACTGATGAATGCACCTAAAATTCAAGAAACAAGATCGGCTGCGACAGCTATGCCGGAGGGAAGTACTTGGCATAGAGAAGTTGATGGTGTAAATATCGAAGGGTTGAGTGATGTTGCAAAACAAGCAATTTCTGCAGTCAGTCAAAAATATCAGGAACTGACAGGAAACCAAATGGTAGTATCTTCTGGGTACCGAGATTGGGGTGGTCATGTCAGCGGAAACAAATTTGATGTTGTAGACGATGCCGATTCTACTCTTTTGGAAAAGAATCAAAATGAAATTCGGGATCAAATTATCCAATATGCAGAAAATATAGGGTTGCATGTTCTGGATGAATATAAAAACCCATCAGAAAAAGCAACGGCTGGTCATTTGGATTTTGATGCTACAAACTTCAAAAAAGAATCGTTCATGACGTTTCAAGCGCCTACTGTGAATTCTGAATTAGGCATTAAAACTAGTGAAAGAGCCAAGGAAAATGAAAAACGTACGGATGAAACCACAAAAGCCTTTCTGGAATTAATTGATGATATTTCTACGATTCCCAAAAAACAAGCAATACAGGCATCTCAAGAAAAAATCAAAACATATAAGGCAGAAAGCAATACAGATGCTGTAGGCAAAGAACAAATTATTTTGAATGCAAAAGAACTGGATCTTGAGTCTACGCAGGCACAGCGTTATCTGACAAGAGGAATGCAGACGGTCAAAGATAATGCTGACGATATGTATTATAAAATTGCTGCAGGTTTTTATACGGCTGGTGATGCTGCGAAGAGCTATATTGATTATATAAACAAAGGAAATTATGGCCAACAAATAAATGTGTGGGTTGAAAAACTTAAAAATATTGCTGATGAAGCAGCTAATATGGGGGATCTTGGTTTAGCTGAAAGCATAAAAAAAGTTATTGATAATGTCAAAAAAGACTTAAATGCTATGCTTGATAAATTTCAGCAATCCGTTAAGGAATATGCAACCTGGCAAAATAATATGATCGATTCTGATTTTTGGCGAACGACTGGTCAAAAGACCAGGGCAAAACAGCAAGTAAATTCTTGGGAGTATCAGCAAGAGCAGGATATTGCACAAGCAAGGCTGGATGCGGGTCGCGGTCATTATGCGGATGCTCAAAAAAAGTTAGCTGATAGATTGAAAGCTGCACAAACGCCTGAAGATCGGGCGGAAATTATTGAAAATGGGAACAACGAAAAACAAACTATCTTTTCCGAGGAAATTGATAAAAATCAACGATTAATTGCTTATAATGAACAGTTGAAAAAAATTCCACCACTGTTGGATAAAATCCGTATGGCGGCGAAACAATCTCTTGAAGATGGTTTAGTTACTTTTTTGACCGATGGTATTACGCAAGCTGCATCGTTGGGCGAAGCTTTCCGAAATTTGGCATCAACGATCTTAAAATCAATGCAAAAAGTGTTTGCTGAAGATATTGTTGGAAACCTTATGGATAAATGGTACCCACAAAAGGAAATTTCAAAGGATAAAAAGACGACGGCGGATGCAGATCAAACGGTATCTTATTTAAATGGTTTATCAACACAATTTGGTTCGATAACAAATAATACAAGTGAATTTTTATCAACTTTTAGTGGGCAGACTCAAGATTTTGCGACGCGAACACAGTCATTCTTTTCGAATATATCACAAATTATGCAGTCAGCCGTGAACTCGATTCCAAATGGATCTGGATTGAATTTATCAACAGCTTCATCGGGTTCAACTTCTAAATCAAATCCATATGATTTTTCATGGAATGGGTTCAATTTAGAAAAACATGCAGATGGTGGCTTGATTACAGGACCGGGAACTGGAACTAGTGACAGCATATTATCAAGACTATCTCATGGCGAATTTGTTGTGAAAGCATCAGCGGTTAAGCGCTATGGGTTAAATGTTTTGGATCGTATCAATAATGGAACTTTTGGTAATATGCGTGTGAATCTTCCCGCTTTTGCAAGTGGCGGGTTTGTAGGTCGGACTGGCTCACAAACAGCAGGTAAAGGGTTGACATCCTTTACAGCAGATCTTGGTACGCAGGTCAGTTCGCCTGTTCGTATTGAAAACTATGTTGATGGCCAACGTGTTTTTGATACATATGGACGTTCTCTTATTCGGAGTGAAGTTCGAAAAGAAAATATAGAAAATGCAAAGTTATATAGTAAGATAAATAAGAAATTCTAATGAATCATTATGGAAGGATTATGTGTTTCATTTGATAGCGCCTTCAGTCTTTTTGACTAGGATTTTGGTATATTGTATAATCAGAATAAAAAAGCATGGAGGCGCTATCAAGATGTTTATATTTGTCGTATCATTCTTAGTGTTTGCTTTATTTGCGTATTTTTTTATATCACGCAAAAATTTTCAAGACCAATTGAAACCTGCCTTATTGAAAAATGGATTTAGCAAATCATATCAACTGTATCCTTTAAAGGGATCTAATCTATGGATAGTAAAGGATAAATCCATACAAAAATTTGGTGTGATAAATGAGAAATCGTCAAAGTTTATTACAGATGTATTTACTGATTTTGAATTATCTAATTGCGTAACTAGTAATAACTTATTTATTGGTGTTGATAATACTACCCGAAGAACTTGTATTATTAGGAAAAACAGTAGTGGAATGCCAGATATTCACTTTTTTGATAGCAAGGATATTATATCAATTGAGGTAAGCGAAACTACTGATTCCGAAACAAGAACAATAACTAAAACAAACCGTGGAAGTCAGGTCCTTGGTGCAGCAGTTGGCGGTATTCTCTTAGGGGGAGCAGGTTTGATTGTTGGCGGAGTAACAGGATCAAAACGATCAAAAGCAAAAACGACTACATATGTAAATAAAGTTGAGCTGAAATTAATGGTAAATGACATGCAGAATCCAGTTAATTCGATTACATTATATGTGGGTAAGACCGAGGAAAATGGACTGGTTCATCAAGATATAATGAAAAAAGCGGACTTGTGGAATGGTATTTTTAAAGCTATTATTCATTCGGGTAAATAGTCATTAAGTGCTTGCAAATATGTGAGTGCCTTCTTTTGTGTCGATATTGATAACAAATATACGACATTGTATAATTAAAGTAAAAACATGGAGGTTAGTTTACGTGAAAAGGATATCGATATTATTAGGAATAATTTTTTGTACTATCATCTTTATACAAGGAGAAACTGGGGCCCAACGATTACATGATCAAGTCGCAATGAAGCATCAACAAGAAGTAGCTGTGCAAGCAAATCAGGTTGAAAATAAAGAGAATGAAGATACTGTAAAAGTATCAAAAAATGTCGCTGTTACCGAAATTAGTGAATCTAATGAAGAGCCAATTGTAACTTCAAAGAATCAATCAAAAGATAATATTGTTCTTTTAAATCATTCTGATCGGAAAAGAATTGCTATAGTGCTTGCCGGTGATAATCAGATTTTAGCTGAGAAAAAAATAATTGATGAGATAGATAAAATTTTAAATCAAAAATTTCCAAGTAAACAATTTGAATTAGTAAAAGATAAAAAAGTCTATACGAAATTACAAGAGTATGCTGAAGATAAAAGCATTACACAATTAGATGCTCTAAAAAAGATGGATTTTATTTCGGCTGGCGCGAAGTATGGATATGATTATGTCATAGTTTTACCAGTCTATTTTTCAGGATGGACTGCAACGACTAGTGGTTGGACGAATATTCTTCAGCAAAATGTTACATTGCGAGCTCGTATCGTAGATGTAAATAGTGCTGAATATTTATACCGTATGGATATAGTAAAACAGGGAGAGGCGGGTAATGCATTTGGTTCCCCAAGTTGGGTGAGAGCCACAAAAGAAGCCATACATAAAAGTTTAATAGAAGTTTTATCAGATATTGATATTGGAAATAAACTTGAAAAGGTTTGATGATGTAGCGCCTCTATAGGGGCGCTTTTCTTATGCCAAAAATAAAGGAGGTTGATGAAATGGCCTGTATAGATTTTGTTGCGAATAGCGCAAAAGATTTTGTAAAACAAGTGGTAGCATTTTTAATAGATCCGGCTAATTTTGCACCAGGCATGGCTTGGCAGTTGATACGTCCTGCTACTTTAGCAGAATTTGCAAATGCGGCTTATGACCAGGGCACGGGCATTGGCGGTGAGCTTATATTAAAAGGTGTTGGTGATGGTGAGGATGAGATTTATGTAGGCATTCAGGTCGTTAATAAAGGCGAACAAACAGATATTAGATTCAATGGTTTCGCAGGATATGACCCAGGTCTTGAGTGGTTTGAACAACCAGGCTGTATTTATCATGCAACATTGCCAATTATTCCACTGGCCGACGGGACACGTTTGAACTGCTGGGTAACAGCCAATCCGGCACGCTTTATTTTAGTCGTGCAGATGTCTACGCAATACGAGTCAGCCTATATTGGTTTTGTAAAAACGGTATCAGTAGAAAGGCAGTATCCATATCCGTTGGTAATTGGTGCGAGTGCTTATGATGGTGTGGCTTGGTCAGCTACGTCAGATGCACATAGTGCTTTTATGAATCCGGGCGGAGATGGAGATAATACATCTCTGCGAATGCGCCGAATGGATGGAACTTGGCGGGCGGGACAAAATAAAGGCAGCAGTCCTATAAAAGGAAAACTTTGCACATGGCCACAAAATACGAAACCGACAAACGTTTTAACAGTGCTGGATAATTCTCTAACGATAGAAAATGTAATCGAATTTCCAGTGCTTCTTTATGAATGTGATAATCCAGGAATTGTTGGGCAGTTTGACGGTGTATATTTCATCGGCAATCGCGAAGATCTTTCCGCAAAAGATACACTGATTCATGAGGGGAAACCTTATAAAGTTTTTAATAATATCTTCCGGAGAGATAATGATGAATATTTTGCGATTGAATGGTTTTGAGGTGGTAGAACATGCCTTTTATTAAAAAAAAATATCAAGGTCCATCGGATTCATTTTTGGATGAGGTCCTTACAGACGTCATCGCTTATGTAACAGATAAAACCATCCATGGCGATGATACGTGGCAACTCATACGAAGTCTAAGCTGGCCTTTTGGAACAGTGCTCAAAATACCGAATCATCAAGATGGGGAATATGGATATATGGGGCTCATGACCGACAAAATCCGTGTAGGGTCATCCTACGCAAACTGGTTTAAGCAGGATGATATTTTACGCAAAGAGTTTGCTTTGAACAAAAATGGACTGGGAATATCAGATCAAACAGATTTTTCTATCTTAAATGGCAAGGTAACTACAAAAATACGAATCCCGCATGATGTGGTGATTCGTACAAAATATGGGGCGGATGGTAAACCGATTCGCGAATATAGTACAAATTACACCTTTAATGAAGCCGATTCTTTTGTTTTTCAACCAACACCAGATATTTTTGCGAGTGATGCGAACGTCTTGTTTTTTTCGATGTTTAAACAATACCAGGCTGATTTTGATTGGTCGGAACTTATGGGGAATGAGCGCAACAAGATAAAAGCGAAGCCTTTGAAATACTACAATACAAAAGAAATGAGGATACCCTTTCTCTTTGATGCACCAAATTATCCTGGCGTGGGCTGTCCGGCAATCGGGTATAGTCCAACTTGTTTTGATATGGTAAAAAATGAAGAAACACAAGACGCTGCCGAACGTACCCGAACCGTATATATTTGCAAAGATCGACATCGGCTTACTCTTATCATTCATTGGCTTGATCACTGGGACATGGCGAGTGTTGGTTTTTTTGAGCCATTTGACAGCCAAAAAGAATATTCATTTCCAGCGATGGCACTGGGCGGAACGAGTGGCGTTTTACCACTCACTGAGATATTTAAAGAGTCTGTTGAATATGGTTTTAGATTGGATTACACGGAAAAAAATTGGTCGCTTTCTCACGGGATTCCGATGTTACCTGCTACTTGGTGGGATGGATCGAATTCTTTTTTAGATGGATCTATATACTCACAAGTGCAGGCGATGCTGCCAAACGGGAACTGGCAATCCTTTGCAAATATTGGATTGCAGGAAGATGCTTATTATAATAAAAAGCTGGGTCAATATTATTCCGCGCACAAAGAGCCGGAACGCCTACCTGGTTCAAAGTATTATATAGCGCCATTTCTGACTGATTTCAGCGCGGTGCGTTCTATCTACAATGGACCGATTGATACGATCGATAAGGAAAATAGTGAGCAATATGAATTAGAACCGTTACTGCTTGTGATGGCAACAGCAGCCAATACAGAGCAAAATATTCTTGGTAAAATCCCCAATATATATTGGACAGCCAGTCCAATTACGCGCTATGGGTTATATGAAGAAAATGGTAATACGTATCTTGCGATACCAAGTGGATGGGTCGGCAGAAAGTTTCATATCAAAAACTTTTTTTCGGTTCTATTTGGCGAACAGCAATCCAATGAACGACAAATTGCCGAACTCAATCGGATTGAGCGGCTCTCACGCAATATGAATTGCATCATAAAAATAGATGAAAGGAAGTGAGCTCCTTATGGCTTATGTATTATATGAAAATCTGGGCGGGCCGGATGACGTTCTGAGTAAAATAAGAGATTTTCTTCTAAGTAAAGATTTTACGATTTTAAATAACTGCACAGCAGATTTAGATATTAATGGCAGCGGATCCAGCGATGGTAAAGTTTTAGCTGTTAAGAAAAATGATATTTACGCTGTCTTTCGATCGGCAAATGGCAAAGTGATTTTTGATAGTCAGCAAAATTCCCAACAAGCCTATGGAATAGGGCTGATCGGAGCAACAAATTATACGGTCAACCCTCCGAGTGGAAAGTGGTTTGATCAACCAAATGCAACCGTTAATAATGCACAGCAGGTAATCGGTGCGGGAATTCCAGTCAACCAAAATGGAAATTATCGCTTATGGTGCAATTATGCAGTCGATGCAAAAAATTCTACGTATATGGTAATGATTTCTTTGGAACTTCAAAAAGGACTGTTTCAACATCTCGCTTTTGGAGAAACACAGAAAGTTGGAGCCTGGACAGGTGGAATGCTCGTCAGTGGCAGTAAAAATTCATATACGATGTTTCCGACAGGCTGGTCGGTAGATGAACTTTTTGCCGGATCAAACCATTTATTTGGAATGTCCGCCAATCCAAGTACATTTTTGAGAATTGATGTGGATGCAGCACCACTTCGATTAAAGCCGGTTCTTTGGGCTGCAGCCGGTCCTGCGAGCGGTGTTTGCAGCACTGGGAAAATATTAGCAACGCCTTTGACCAATTTAGATGCATTTAGTGCGGGCTGGTTTCCGAAGGTACCGCATTACGCCTATTTACAGTCGCAGTCGGTGGGTGATTATGGACGAAATGTTAACACAGCAAACTGCATTAGTGTTAATTTGCCGATCGTTCTTTATATCCAACGCGATCCGGATTCACTGATGAACTTTTCACAGGTTGGATATGTTTCGACGCTTTATTCCATCTCAATGCGAAATGTAGCGCCGACCAGTTTTTATGAAATAGCCTATCGAAAATCGGGCAATCTGCATCAAGTTTTTCCACACGTGAAGCGAGCAGGAATGTTTGGGTATGATGGATTGTCCATCATGCAGTAAAGGAGTGAGGCAATGTCTACGGAAAGAGGCAGCGCTATGCTCGATATGTTATCGGGCGGATATCTACCAAACGTATCCTCAAGTTTAAATCGTTGTCCTCGCGGTATTGATCGAATCCGGATGAAAGCATTAGGACAAATTGGTGTTAACTATCACGCAGAGTATTATGGGGATGAAATGACATGGACCGAATTTGAATCAATCGGGATCGTTCATGGCAACAGTACCATTGTAAAATATCCGCAACTTAATGCAGGCTGGACGTATTATTATGATGCAGTTGGCGGCATCTTTACCGTGACGGATGATAAGGGTAATGTAGTAGAAGAAAAGATTCATACGTTGTCTGATATGGGGATTGTATGGGAGATTTTAAGTTCGCATCAGTTTAAAATCTATTTTTCAGCAAAGTTTATCGATGATGCATTTTTGATTGCTTGGATTAAAAGGCGGGGCAGTGATTATGATCCAACGAATCCCAAGGATGACATGTCAATTTCACAGGGTTATAAATTAGCCTATGTGGATCAATATTTTAATGAAACATTGCATAATCGTTGTGATCGGATTGTGCGGAGTGAATCCGAATCCGTAAATTTAAAAAATACAGTGACACAATCTTTGCAAGAGGCGATTGGAATCCATGATTTGCGGTCGAAAACACCAATGCGAAATGCAACGGGTGATTATACGGCAATGGCAATAAAAGGACCCGATAGTATTTTCTCATTGGCAACGAAACAAAGAAATGCAGCCATCGATCTCGTTTTAGGAGAATTTATGATGGTTGCATTTTTTGCGTCCATTATGAATATGAGTAAACCTGTTTACGAACCATGGATGTTATGGTCTCTATGGAAATGGCTTGGCAGTGGTAGTATTACAGAATCGGTTGAACGAATCTTTGATTTGTCGCCAAGGTGGTGAGTTTTATTGAGTGAAGAAACAATAACAGAACGAATTGAATATCTAACCCAAATTTTAACCGCTTGGGATAATACCGAACAACGCTCTGCTCTTCGGGGCAATCCGCGACGTTACGTCGGGTATGAATATATCGGATTAGAGAGTAAGCAAAGTCAGTATTTACGGGCATTAACCTGCAGCACACAAACACAAACCTTGCAATTTCCGCTCTGGCATGCAAATAGTCGGCTGCGTAAAAAAATCTATGCCGAGCAAACTATTGTGGAAGTGACAAAAGATGATATGTGGAATTATAGGGGTTGTACAGGCACAATGCTTTGGTCGAACGATCAAGACGGTGGGGAATATTTTTCTATTATAAATACAACAGCAGATGGTGTATTGCACTTAGCAAAACAAGTCACCCATGATTTTTTACCGCGCAAGACGGTTGTTGTGCCGGTCTTTTGGGGGATTTTACAGCAAGAAGATAAATATACGAATGAAACATCGAATGTAACGACAATGACAATTAATGTTGAATTTATAAATCGTGGGCTGCAGATCAAATTGCCTGATGCGATTGACGCGTATCAATACCCAAGAATATCGTTTGCCGAATCTAAAAATGCACCAGGCGAATATGTGGGACGCGAACTCTTTATGATGCCGCCAACGTGGAATGACGACATCGGCAGTAGTTACCGCCGAAATGCCAATCGACTCGACAATCAATCCGGTCCAATTCGCTATGATCTAAAATCAAAAGAAACAACCGAGATTCGATCGATAGAATACACGGCAATTGCCCGGGAAGAAATACAGTTTTTACAGCGCTTCTTTTATCGGTGCAAAGGTCGGCTTAAATCGTTTTATGCTCCCACTTGGGTGAATGATGTAGAGCTTGTGGCGGATGTGGTATCGGGCAGTATTTTACTGGCTCGTTTTAGTTTATATTGGAAATATTATGCCAGCAATAAAAGACGAAAGACTCTGATTGTGTTTTTCAGAGATGGAACCATTGCTATTTTGAAAATAGCTGGCTTTAGCCTTGATGATAGCCAAACTTATGCAAAAATATATTTGGAAATGCCGATTCAAAGAGCTTTAAACAGAACACAAATAAGGATGATATCATTCTTGTGCTTATATCGGCATAACAGCGATACGCTAACAACAAATTATCAAACAACGGGAATCGCAAATATGAATTTGGAATTTGCGGAGGTGACCGAGTAAATGAAAGATGACAGCAATATTACGCTCTATGAACAATCCATTGAAGACGGTGAGCCGATTGAACTGTATGCTTTTACGCAAAACGATATCAGTTATTTGTATACTTCGAATTTCGAAGATGTTAGCATTACCATTCCGACCACTGCAGGTGTTCGTACGGAAACCTATTTTGCAGATTATATCGAACGTGCAGAAATTACCCCAAATACGAGTGGATCCTCCGCGACGAATATGGAAATTACGGTTTGGAAAGATCATCCGGTTGCAAAGCTGTTCCAAGGTGCGCCACCGGAAAAAACGGTTGTTGTTAAAATCTATCGTCTCCATGCCGCCAATGTTGATAAATACGATGTTGTTTTTTATGGAAAAATCAGTCAGGCGAATTTTGAAGAATCAAAATGCACACTGACAGCAAAACTAGAAAATTGGCTTGAAAAAGAATTACCAAACGGTACATATCGATATTCTTGCAGCAATTCGATCTTTGATCAAAACTGCCAATTACGAAAAGAAGACTGGCAGGTTAAAATTTTCGTTGATAAAGTCAGTGAGCTTACAATCTATTCCGCGCAGTTTACAAACTTTGAAGATGGATATTTTGTGGGAGGTCGCTTTTATTATGACAATCAGGTCAGAATGATCGAGTCCCACAAAGGGGAAGTAATCACCATTCGGTATCCATTTTTAAGAAATCCATATAATGATGCGATCGTTACACCGGGATGCTCACATCTATTTTCAATTTGTGCAAAGCGATTTAAAAATACCGATAATTTTACGGGGTTTCCGTATATCAAACCAACGGACAGCGAAAAAAATCCAGTTGGTAAAGGAATCTACTGGGTTGATTCACAGGTGGTAAATCGAGATTCAAAAGGGTTTGTGGGAACAATAAAACTATAGAGGTGATGAGATGTCATTAGATCCATATGTAGGCTGGGGCATTACAACGTTCTTGTCACAGCTGGTCAATAAAAGTTCAAATTCAAATAGTGATTCCAGTTCACCAAGTACACTCAATGTAACTGCAACAAAATTAGGTGATGTGATTCCGGCTGTTATAGGAACGGGCCTGGTAAAATCTCCGATTACAAGTTATTATGGTGATTTTAAATCTGAAATTTATACAGAAACCTATGCGGCTCATGCAAATTTTAATGCATGGCCGTTAGTTTTTACTTTGATAGCACAATATATTGCATCGCCGGCAACAACAAAAGGAAAAGGCGGCGGGACAGTTACTGGTGGTGAAGGAGGCTATGCTCATGTAGAAATTCTAGGTAAAGATATGGCGGTAGGTCCTTTGATTAATTCACTTTTCATGTGGCTGCTATCCTGGCTCATCAATGGACGGAATCTTAAAACAACCATTCAAAAAGGCTTTAAATATTATCTGGGGTATCAACAAATTCTTTGTTGGTCCAGTCCGAATGCAAAGCTCAAAAAAATATATATGAATGAAAAGCTTGCTTGGGAAGGTAGTATTAGTGCTCGTGAGCAAAATGGAGCACCGTTTATTATAAAAATCGATAATGACCAATTATTTGGCGGCCCGGACGAGGAAGGCGGCTTTGTTGGTGAAATACATGTGTATTTGGGTGGCACAAATCAAAAACCCGATCCATGGATGTCCAATCAAATGCAAGCCGATACGGTGCAGGAAGAACTGCGCGGGCTTACACCGGCTTATCGACCGTTTATATCGGTTGTAGTTCCGACGGCTTATGTTGGTAAACAGGCAACGGTACCGACGATGTGGTATGACATTGAAAATATACCGGATGCTTTGGGGTTAGGCGGGATTGACGAAGATGCAAATCCAGCAGAATTTTTTTATGAAACACATGTCAATAAAAATTGGGGCTTGGCAGAATCAGAGGAACTGTTAGATTTGGCATCACTGAAAGAAATTGGTGAAACGTTAAAAACAGAAAAGATAGGGATTACCACAAATTTAAATAGTAAACTTACGGCCGGCAGTTTGTTATCCTCTATTTGTGAACATATTAATGCTGTGAAATATATCGAGCCTAAGACAGGAAAATTAAAATATAAACTCATTCGAAATGATACCGATTTTACAGATCCAGATGGTATCTTTTTGCTAAATGAAAGCAATATTTCAACCATTTCCTTTTCCCGATTGGATTGGCGCGAAACGATATCAGAAATATCGGCTACGTACACCGATCGAGCTTCTTTATATGAAACAGGTTCCTTGTCCGATACGGATCCGGCTAATGTTGAGATAAATAATGGTATTTTGACAACAAAAACATATTCCTATCCATATTTCACAAAAGCCGAAAATGCTTTATGGGCTGCAAAACGAGAGCTTATGCAGCAGGGCTATCCTTTAGCGACTGTATCCATTGAAGGCAATCGAATGCTCTATAAACTTCGAATTGGAGATGTGTGTCGATTGGATTTTCCGGCATATGGGATCAAAAACATGCTGCTTCGCATTACAAATACGAATTCGGGAAAGTTTACAGAAGGAATCGTCAAAATAGAAGCAATGGAAGATATTTTCAGTCTGGCCAAAACAGATTTTAACTATTCCGATTCGTCTGATTGGAAACCAGAACCACTTTATCCAACGGGGGTTCAGCTCTTTCAGTATTTCGAATTGCCCTATGAAATTCGGCAAATTAAAGATACCTATGTCTTTGCGCTTGCCGTAAAACCCGATTTAAAAATGCAGTCTTGGACAGTCTGGCGAAAGCGTATGGGAGCAGCCTTTGAAACAACCAATACCATGAGCAAATGGACTGCTGCAGGGCGATTGGTGTATGACTATGCTGAATTTAGTAATGCCGAAGATTTAATCGGTATTGAAATCGTTGATTTGGGAGGAATTGAAGATTTGCGTTTCAATACAAGTGCTGATTCCTCCACAGATATTATATCCGCAAGACGTGGCGGAAAACTTGTTTTGATCGGTACGGAAATTATGGCATGGAGTAATCTTACCGAGATGCCAAATGGACATTGGCAACTTGAAGGTCTGATCCGTGGCGTATATGATACAGTTCCGGTGAACCATGGAAATGGAGAAATTCTCTATTTTATTGAATCCGGGCATTGTGCCAATGTTACGACGGGTGGTCCGGTTTGCAGCGAAGGAAACGTTGTGGCTGAAAGTTATAATATTACGGCGAATACGGTTGATAAGAAAGAAGACTTTGACGCAAGTAAAGTTAAGAATCTTACAACGGTGCGCCGCGCTGAACGACCTTCTCCACCGGGCCGAATTCGTATCAGTGGGCATTTACTTTCAGATCAGGTGCATGCAGATGATATTGCCGGCAATTTCGGTATCAAATGGGTGACACGCAACAAGCAGTTGAGTTTTGGCTGTGTAAGTCAGGCTGATGAAAAAGCATACTGGACGAATGCCGATTTTTCTATACCCGATGGACTGGAATATAAGGTCAATATATATGCGGATAGTACGCTCATAAAAGAATATACGCTGCCAGGCACACAGCTGGAATTACCGTATTCTTGGGCACAGCGGGCAATGGATGGTGGCACTCTGGCGCAAATTCAAGGAGAAACTACCATCGAGATTTATGCAAAGCGCAATGATCTATTGTCATATCAGGCGCAAAAAAGAACGTTCCATTGGATTACACCAACGATGGTGCAAGGGACTGCCGATGCGCTGACGGCAATGCAGTTTATTACGGCTTGGGCTGATTCAACAGAAATCATTGTGCCGCCAAATGCGTCCTCTGATGTACAGAAAATATCCTATGCAAGTCTTCCGGTGATTCTGCTTGGAATGCCCGCAATACAGGCTGGAGCCAATACGGTTTTGTGCTATGATGGCACATACCTGATTCCGAACGGTCAAGCTCTGCTGATTAAAAATGAAACGGAATATGATGTGGTTACGTTAGACATAGGGTTTGTTTTGAAAACGAAATTTAAAGAAGTCGGGGAAACTGTAGAAAAATATATACAGTGGAATGGTACAGAATTTGTTGACTTTAATTAAGGAGGATACACGATGGCTGAAGAGAGCACAACAAAAGAATTAGGCTTACCTTTGATTTTAAAATCAGATCTTGTAATGAAAGAAAAAATAAATGCAACCTTTCAAAAAATCGATGCAGCCGTTTTACCAAAAACGCATGCAGATACAAAAGCTCATTTTGATATGTGGCAGCCAAATAAAGATTATAAAAAACAAGACGTCGTTCGATCCTCAACTTGTCCTAGTTGGGGATTTTTTATGTGCAAAACGCCAGGGACTTCAGGAACAAGCGAACCAAGTGGCTATGGTGAAGGTGATGTTGCCACAGATGGAACTTGCACTTGGATTTTGAAACTGTTTGGCGGGGCAACGGTTATAAAGCATCAAGACCTGCAGGGGCGTAATTTACCGGATCAGCATACGATTGCAGCCATTACAGATTTGCAATCGGTGCTCGACTCCAAAGAAACACCTCAAAACAAAGGAAAAGCAGGCGGTTATCCTGAGCTAAACAACAGTGGCTATATACCAATGTCACAACTACCGCCCAATGTTAAAGAAATGCGGGTTCTAAATACCATCGTTGATCGCGATGCTATAACAGGATCTTTACTTTACGATGGATTGCAGGTCCATGTTTTAAACGCTACGGCTGATCCTACTGTTAAATCTGGATGGGCTGAATACATGTATGATGCGGCAAATTCTGTTTGGATTAAAAGAGCCGAAAAAGAAAGTATGGACATTGTACTGAATTGGATGAACCTGCAAGATATTCCAGTTGTTTTGACAGAGCTGTCAGAGAAAAATGGTGCGTTACAGTACAAGGGAAATCCTGTCTATGAAGACATAAGAAACGTGGTTTTTGTAGGCGGGGATAACGAATTAATGTATCCATGGAATGGAACCATACAAAATATTGCAGTTGTTTGTTCAGAGCCGCAGGCGACAGCTTTACAATTCAATATAGAAGTGCAAGCGAAAGCGGACTATGCAGCAAAGGCAGATAAGTGGACTCTTGCTGGCGGCAGTATTTTAACGTTTCCGGCAAATACAGCTTATCAAGAATTCACGGGACTTACGCAGAACAATTCTATTAAGGCCGGGGATGTGATTAGGGCAGCTACAGCCGGGGATGATACCGGCATTGTTTTTCATGTAACGATAAAAAATAATTAAAAAATTAGGGGGATTTTATAATGGCAGTTCCAACAAATTATGTATTCACTTCAGGGAGTTGTGCTAAATCAGCTATCTACCAGTTGATATGTGATCAATTAACAGCAGCAGGGTGGACAGATATAGCATCTCTGGCTAGTGCAGACTTTAAAGTTTTTAAATCGGCGGGCAACACCGGAGACAAAAACTTATTGTTAAATATTAGAGATACCAGCGCTGCAGCAACCAATTCAATTGTTACCACGGATTTTTGTGCAATGTCTTACAGATTACAAGATACGTATGTACCAGGTGCAACAGGTGTTGCCGGTGTGTTTGGAAGACCGACCTTAGCTTGGAGTAATTTGTATATTGCACCAGTTGCAGCGGTTGGCACAGCGTTAGGTAAAGATACGGTCGTAAATTATAAAATTTATGCAGACGCTTCAAAACTTATTTTGGAAATTGAATATCCGAATCCATCAGGTCTTGGACCAATGGTCATTTATATGGGTGAACCGGATTCTTTATTCGTGGCAGATTCTGCATCTAGAGGCGTCCTTGTAGCAGCTTCGGCACAAAATCCGGCAGGTGCATCACTTCTATCCATTTGTAATTCTTCCGATACTGTTGCAGCGGTAACAGCACCTTATAATTTAAATTCATATGCTTTACTTCCACCAGGTGATCCAAATGCAGCGAATAAATTTTCGGTTTCTTCTATATATTATGGTAGCGTAGCGGAAGGCTTTAGAGGCAAACTAGACGGAGTCAAATGTGCTTTCTACTCAGGAACCAATTTATCGACCGGGGACACCATTACAATAGGAACTGAAGTATATTACGTGGTAATCACCATGGTTCAGGTTTCAACCGCTTTCCCTAGCAGAGCCTTGTTAATTCGCATAAACTAAGGAGGTAAATCATGATATCATTTATACCAAATGTTGCAACTGCTGCCGCAGGAAGCCTGGTTTTCAAGGGAATTACCTATTCCTTCACTATCGCAGCCAGTTCTTATTATGATGCCAAATCAATGCCGTACATGGCTTTTGATTCCAACCGTGGGGCTGGACTAAGTTTTGGAGGAGCGGGGGGGAATCGTTGGGTCTCCATTATATATTCCTCCCCTATTTTGGTTAATTATATGACCATGATTTATAGAAGTTTTGCTAGTTTTAAAGTACAGGCTTGGGATGGGAGTTCTTGGATAGACATCCAAAGTAATATAACTAACGCCAATGGGGTAAAGGACACAAATTTCGAGATGGAAATGCACCTTGAAATTAATACTGCATATTTAGGATATAGATTGTATGTTTTGTCTGGGGTGTTGGATGGTTGGCCAAATATCTCCAATCTCTCGTGGGGAGTATCAGAACCACATAATTTTGGAGGAAACGAAATAATTCCGATGGAATCAGATATATTGATTCCATCTTCCCATTTGGGGAAGGCTTCCGAAGAAATTAAGTCATATTTACCAAACAAAGCTAATTTAGCTGTAGCAAATGCAGAAGAAAACAAATTCTCCGTAGTATTGCCGAAGAGCAATAAAGCTTTTCTCATAGAAGCAAATAAAGCCTTTCAAACTCCAAATAACAAATTTTCTTATGAAATTTGCAACAAAGCGGGATTATACGGTGGTTCCGGCTGTATTGGCATGGAGGCAACTCAAGAATTCGGCAAGAGATCAACAATAAGCTTGATTGGGATGGCTTTCGAGAAAGAGGAGCTTGGCAAGACAAATGTGCATGATGCTCCCGGTGTTTTCGTTGAAGACCAACCTGGCTCAATAAAAGTTGATAAGTATCTTGGCTTCTTGGAAGACACCAGAGAATCTGACTCAGTTCCCCGATTGTTGAGAAATTTCATGGGGATAGATCTAAAAGTATTAGAAGAAAATTCTTATGCGTCCAATCATTATACTTTGCTGGTAACAGCGACGCATCAATACCGGGCTGCAATTGTTAATGTCCACGCCAAAACCTATGGGAGAACAGACTTTAGAGGTTCTTATCAATTGCTTATAAACGGAACGATAGCAGTTGATTATTCAGCGGGGGAATTGGACATAACTGCCATTGACATTAATTTGTCGTCCGGTCAGTGGCTTAAGGGTGTCAACAAGTGCTGGCTTAATATCAAGCATTCCAATGGCTGTCTTGAGTACTTGGACTTCGAAGTATTTAAGGAAGAAGCCCGCCGGACAACTGCAGAAAGGTTGTTTCGAGACTATGACGGCGGTTTTGATGGTGAGTTCTGGTGTCCTCCAAAGATATTGAACGTCGGCACACCACCTTGTGCAATGGTTCCGAATTACGGAGATCATGCTGTAATAACCACTACCGATTTCACCAATATAAATCTCAAAAACATTTTGTCCATACAAAATTTAGTGGCAACTGGCAAGAGCCTTAGAATATTGGTAAGTTTCGACGGTAGATTAACTTGGTCAGCTTTTTCAGCAAACGCTTGGCACACCATAGATAAGACAAACATTGCAACGTCTGGAATGACAATGGCCGTGATAAATGCAATAACCGAAGCCCAATGGGGAGATGTAATGAACCCGGCAAATGGCACTAAAGGCAAGGCTTTGGATGTATCGGTGTATATTGGCAACGACATTTCAGATACTCTAGTATTTTATAGTATAAATCCGACTTCTTCCGCTTTTGCTAGTTTTCCAACTTATCCAACTAAGATTACTCAAATAATTTCTTCAGCATATGCAAATGCAAATGCTAGTTATTTAACTGTTTATAGTAATTTATATCCAAACGGGTATTCAATTCGAGTCGCGTGGGCTGACCATAATCCGACTAATTATTACTATAATGTTAGTCCAGGAGAAATAGTGACAGGAATTTCATTTCCTAATGGATATGGTCACACCCAAACAACAGTATACGGCAAAATGTACGATTCCTATCTAAAATCAATAAAGGTAAACATGACGGTTAATCCATTTAAGGGTTATGCCTTTATAATTTAAAAAATAAAATGAAAAGAGATGATGTGAATGACATTTTGGGAGAGTGTAATCTTTTGGGCGGTAACAGGCATGTTTTCGCTTGCATCAGCAAGATTGATGATGGAATTTAAAAAACAGGTAGCAATACGAGATGGGGTAAGAGCAATCCTAAGAGACCGTATCTTGCAAAATTATAATCATTATTGTGAGAAAGGATGGGCGCCTTTTTATGCGGTGGATAACGTAACTATTATGTATAATGCATATCATGCTTTAGATGGGAATGGAGCCATTACAGAGATATATCATAAGTTTTTACAATTACCGCAGCAAGAGCCATGAAGGGAGGTGATGTGTGGTGGGTGAAAAACTGAATACAGAAAAAATCGTCGGAATCGGGCTGGTTGCAGCGCTGATTGCGGCGATTTTTTTAGGAATGAATGAGCTGGCGATGTCCATTGCATCCGGTCTTGTCGGATATATGGGCGGTAAAGCAGAAAAGAGAGGCGGTGATATAAATGATAATCACAGTAATTAAAGGCGGTAAGCCGCTCACAGAAACAGAGCGCAATAAAATTCGGGCAATCTTTCAAGAAAGCAGTTGCCCAAATGAAAGCTTAAAAAATTCCTTCGAGGGATTTGTGAGTTTTGATGGGCATGTGCTGCATATCGATTCGCATGAGGGCGATCGGTATGCGTATCCAGAAGATTTATCAATTTAAAATAAGAGATGAAATGGGGAAATGAAAAATGACAAAAGAAGAATTAGCTAGAGAAATAGCAAAAGGGCTTGTAAATACTGGCGTTGAAGGTGGATTTAATGCGGTGTCATGCAGCACAGCCGGTGATTATCCAAGTATAGGTTGTTCGCAATGGGAAGGCGGCAGAGCAGAGTCGTTACTATCTTCGATACCAGGCGGCGATTATTATACGGGTCGAACTTATAGCGATATCGAGGCAGCTGGAGAACTTGACTCGTTGGCGCAGTTACTTGATTCACCGGAAGGCCAAGAGGCGCAAATTGCTTTACTAGCAGAAGACACTGCAACTTATGTGGATACATTGCAGGAGGTTGAAACGCTTGATGATAGTCGTTGCACGATTTATGCCGGCATTTGGTGCCCTACCAGTCATTATATAGTGTCGAGGTTTTTGCAGCGTCGGCAAGACCGTGGCTATGATCTTAGGTCGTTGGCAACAGTACGGGATTTGTTCCACGAACAGTATGCATCAGCTGCAAGTTGTGGAGAGTATGCTGTCGGATATGCAAATAGAGCAGATAATACATTTGATTATGTTACTGGATTAGATTTATCGGCATATGGTGTGCCTGTATATGAAGAAAATGCTAAGGCTGAGTAATATTGACTTTGTACAAATTATTTTAAGGGGTGGAAAAATTGAATGAACAAACTAAAACTTATATACGTATCGGTGGCTATATTCTTGCTGCCATTATTCTTATCGCCCTCGGTTGGTTTTTGTTCCGAGACGTACCAAATAACAGAGCAACAACTAATGACGTTACAGAACAACTTGATACAGCTGCAGAGCAACAACGAAAAGCTGAAGACGCTATTAAGTCAGTCCAGTCAGAACTTGACGACAGCGAGCGAACAGTCGTCAATCTTGACCAGTCAAATCGAGCTGCTCAAACAACAGCTGACCGAATCGCAGAATCAAATACAAACATTGCAAACGCAGTTAGCGACGCTCAAAGTTCAAACAGCAGCAGCGCAGCAATCCTTGCAGATAGCCAATCAAGAATTACAGAATGCGAATCAATCCTTCAAGAAATACGAGCAGGAGCAGGAAAAGCTGCAGAGTAAGCTAAAAACACAAAAAAATATCTGGGAAGCTATAGCGGCAGTATCTTTGGGGTATGTTGTAGCAAAATAAAATATTTATTAAATTTAAGCGGTAGATACTATGGAAATGTAGTGTCTACCGCTTTTTTTATTTCTATAAAGGTGTTATAATAGAACATGTGTTCGATACTAAACATAGAAATGAATACTATTTTTGGTAAAGATAAGAATGCATGCTTATGGATGACCTTATAAACAACGCTGGCCAGCATTTTGTTTATAAATAGTGTTCGAAGAGTTTTAAAAATATAAGTTGAAGGTCAAGATACAGGAAAAACAAAATGAAGGTAGAGTTTCTTAATTATATTGACCTTATGAAAAATATTAGTTTAAAAAATATACGTGAAAATAAAAAATATTTGGAGGAAATAATTATGTATCAAGTTGACACAAATACAGTATCATTATTACATTTTGATGATAGTTTTAAAGATGAAACGGGAAAAGTTTGGACGGCTAATGGTAGCTCGGCCATATCGTCAGTACAAAGTAAGTTTGGTGGAAAAAGTTTATATTTGGATGGCAGTAGTAGCTATTTAACAACCCCAAATTCTACCGATTTTAATTTTGGTTCTGGTGATTTTACAATTGATTGGTGGGAGTATAGAACAAGCTTTGATAAAACATCACGAGTTTTATCTGTTATGCAAGGAAAATATCCACCTTTTGTTGTCGGACAAGCATCGCTCGATGGGGGACCAAACTATGTATGCTTGACATCAAATGGCTCTTCTTGGGATATATTAAATGGATTTAATCTTGGTACACAAAATTTAAATCAATTAAACCATTATGCTATAGTAAGAAATGGTAATACGTTTTACGGGTTTAAAAACGGGGTTTTAACTTCTACTGCGACAAGTCCATTATCAATATTAGCTCCATCAGCAAATATAACAATTGGATATGATGTGGCTGATAACTCTTTCTTCCCAGGTTATATTGATGAATTTAGAATTTCTAATATTGCTCGGTGGACAGAAAACTTTGATCCTGTGCCCATTAAAACTAATAATTTATTACGGATTACGCTGAATGATTCCAGCGAACGTGAATATCAATGTTCTGATGATGAAATTACTAGTTTTGTTACATGGTGTAATCGAACAGTTGACACAGGCACGGCATATTATGTGTTTGACAAGATTATTGGTGAGCAGACAAGCAAAGAATATTTATTTTTTGAAAAAATTATCAGCTTTGAAGTATTAACAGTAGGTAAATAAAAATATTTGGAGGAATGGAAAATGGCAACAGTAGGAGACATATTAACAGCGCCTGAAGCCGGGTGGAAAAGATATAAGTGTTCTGACTCGAGATTTACTTATACAGATGGTACATGGATTCTAGATAGTAACTATGATATTATTTGGGCAATAGATGGCAAAATTAAATTTAAATTTGTAGGAACTAAATTAAGAATTTTAATCCAGGGACATCCGAATCATAGTGGTTCAGTTGATGTTTATATTGATGGAACAAAGACAGTGAACTTCTCAGAAAAAACAAGTTCAGACAGAACATCATATATTTTAGCATGTGATATACAAAATTTAAGTAATAAGGAACATTATGTTGTTATTGAAGATATGGATAGTACGGCAAATTATACTTTTCAAGCAATTGATATTGATGAAACAGGTGATATTTTACCACATGATATAACTGATGATAAAAAACTTTTACGTGTTACCTTAATCGATTCAAGTGATCATGATTACCAGCTTTCATCAGATGAAATATCAGCATTTGTGAAATGGTACAACGGCCATGCCAATACGGATACACATGCTTACGGCCTTGGTAAAAAAATTGGTACACAGGCGAGTACGGAATATGTGGCTTTCGAAAAAATCATCAGTTTTGAAGTCATTTAAAAGTAAATAACTTTAGCAAACGGGACTATTTCTAATTGGAGGTAGTCCTGTTTATTTGTATAAAAAAATCCCGCATACTGTTAGCTATGCACCAAAAGATATACAGGATTGAGATAAAGCCCCGAATTCAAGGAATAGAAATGTTCTAAGGATCCGGGGCTTTTTTATTTTGCCGTAAAAATTTATATACTTAATAGGATGCAAATATATAAATTTCGACATTGAAATCGTTAATTCATCAATTAATTTGGAACGTCTAAAACTAAATGATGCCATTTCGGTAAATGCCTCGTAACTAACAAAAAGCCTTATGAACCATTTAAATAAAGGCTTCTCAGTTCTCGAAACGTTAATATTAATGAATTTAAAAGCCCCAAGAACCCAGTGTTCTTGGGGCTTTTTTGTTTTATAAAAAATATGATTTTTACATATGTTTTTCTAAAAATGGACCATAATCACGATCCGTATCACAAATATGTTTAAGTAACCAATCACGAAGAACCGTAAGCAACTGATTGGCAGGCAAGAGGTTTTTATCATATAAGCATTTGTATTCCATTACTTTCACTTTGAAATCATCATGTATTTTTTTGTGCTTTTCATAATTAGGATAGTTGTATTTGGCCATTAACGTTTCTTCATGAGAAAAATGAGTGTTTACATATTTGGTTAGACTTAGAAGTAATTCTTCCATTGTATCTTTTCCACGACCTTCTTTCATTGCAGCATGAAGATTATTTATCATAGTAACCAATTTCTTGTGTTCTTCATCGAATTTAGGGATGCCAACACTAAATTCATCATTCCATGTAATAATAGCCATAATTGAATCCCCCTAAAGTATATTGTGAATCATTTTAGAGAAAAATTCGACAAATTAAATACAAGTCCTGCAATTTTAATGATTTGTTTCTACAGCTTTGTTCGAAAGTATAAGTCAAATGAATGCTGGCAGGATTTATATTTATTTTGGCGAACATTTAAAAACAAAGTGATTAAACAAAGGAGCATAAGTGTGATGGATCAGGATATTTGTTTTGGAAACATAGTTGTAGATTGCAATGATGAACAAAAGTTGTGCCGATTTTATAAACAACTGCTTGGGTGGGAAAAACGTGAAATGTATGGACATCCAGCAGTGCGAAACGAAAATGGATTGGTGTTTTTATTTATAGAGGACGAAGAATATGTTTCGCCTATTTGGCCTGACCAATTAAATAAGCAACAAAAACAAATGCATTTTGATTTTCAAGTCGAGGATGTAGCTGTTGCAGTTCAAAAAGCAGAAACATTAGGGGCTGTTAAAGCAAAATCGCAGTTTGGTGGAGACCATTTTGTAACGATGCTGGATCCTGCTGGGCATCCATTTTGTTTTTGTGCTAAAGAATGATTTATATGGAATAAAAAGCACCTTTCGGGGTGCTTTTATTTTAATCCATACGTATATTATATGTTTTGGGAGTGATAAATAGAATTATCAAATAGAGTTTTCTTCCGGATAGGGGTCACAACATTTCATATACTGATAAAATAGTGCCAAATATTCTGTTTTTATAGAGGTATTTATATTCAAATAGAGAAATATATTTATAGAATTAAGTAATAAAAACAAGTAGGAGGAATACGAAATGAGCTGGTTTAGTAATTTAAAAGTAAGTCAGAAGTTGTATGTCTTGATTACTGTTTTTAGTGTGGCAATTATTGTTATTGGAGGACTAGGGTATGTTAATTTAAAACAGAGCAGTAATAACATGGAGGTTTTGTATAAAATCAACGTTGAAAAGTCCAATTTAGCGTATGAAAGTCGTTTGGATATCAGGCGGATACAGGCTGATATTTTTGCTTTACTTCTTACAACGGATGAGCGTGAAAATATGCGATTAACCGGTGAAATTAAGGACTTAAGAGCAGGAATTGATAAAAATAATGATGCCTATGCAAAACTTTCCTTAGATGAAAATGAAAAAGCGGGATTGGAAGGGTTTAAAGGTCTGCTGGCTAAATTCGATGGGGCAAGTGGAGCGGTAATAGATTTAGCTGTGAAAAATAAAAATCAAGAAGCGTATCAGATTTTTCGAACACAGATGGAAGGAATCTCCAATGATGTTGCAAAAAATTTAATTTCTATATCAGAAAGTAGTCATAAAAAAGCGGATGAAATGAGTATGCAAGCCAAAGAAGATTTAGAAAAATCAACGATGCTTGCTTTGGTGATTACATTGATTGCGTTAATTTTAGGTATCGGGATAGGATTACTTATTATTCGCCAGATTAATGCACGATTACAAGAATCTGTGGCATTTTTAGGACAGGTAGCAACCGGGAATTTTTCGAATGATGTTGATGCTCATCGTTTGCTGGATAAAAGTGAATTTGGTGTTTTATCCAAATCTATGAATCAGATGAATCAAAATATTCGCTCGTTAATAAAACAATTACTTAATACTTCGGAGCAGGTAGCGGCAGCTTCGGAGCAATTAACGGCAAGTGCAGAACAGTCGGCACAAGCGTCACAGCAGATAGCTGTCTCTATTACCGAAGTCGCAGCTGGTGCGAATCGAGAATTAGAAATTGCGGTAGCAACAAATCATATTGTGGAAGAAATGGCAAAGGGTATCCATCAGGTTACGCAAAATACAACTGGCGTTGCGAAAACGGCGGAGTCAACGACTACATCTGCTTATGAAGGGGGAAAAGCTATTGAAAAAACAATAGCGCAGATGGGGGCAATTAATAAACGGACAGAGGATACGGCGGATGTCATTGATGAGTTAGAAGCAAAATCAAAAGACATTAATACAATGGTAACATTGATTTCAAATATTGCCGATCAAACCAACCTGCTTGCCTTAAATGCTGCGATCGAAGCAGCAAGAGCAGGTGAACATGGCAGAGGATTCGCCGTTGTGGCAGAAGAAGTTCGAAAATTATCGGAACAGTCTGCAAGCGCATCAAAGGATATTCAAGTTCTTATAAAGGATGTGCAGACAAGAACACAAACAGCGGTTACTTTTATGAAAGAAAGTAAAAGAGAAGTTGCAAGCGGTGCGGAACTTGTTGATATTGCAGGAAGAACATTTAATGAAATTGTTATGATGATTAAGGGGATTACCGAAGAAATTACTAGTATTTCAGCTGCTGCTGAAGAACTCAGTGCGGGAACAGAGGATGTTGTAAAGTCGGCGGAAAATATTAAAGAACAAAGCAGTAAAATCTCCGAAGAAACAGAAACGGTTTCCGCGGCCACGGAAGAACAATCAGCATCCATGCAAGAAATTGCTGCGGCAAGCACTCACTTATCGAAATTGGCAGCCGATCTCCAAAATGAAATTCAAAAATTTACAATTTAATATATAGGGCATCATTTTCTTTCTCCGTAAGACCACTCAACTCTATACCCAATTTCTGATGATTGCCATATAGAATATTTAATGCAACTTATATAGAGAAAAAGCACTCGCAAGAGAGTGCTTTTTTTGCTAATATTTATCGAGCTATTATAAGTTGTATTACCATTTTATGATGATTCCACCGTGTGTTAATCCGGCACCAAAGCCGTACAGAAGTAAAACATCCCCTTTTTTGACTTTTAAATTTTGCTGACCTAACCAAATAGCTAATGGAATGGATGCGGAAGATGTATTGCCATAAAAATCATTACTGATTAAAGTCTTTTCGAAGGGGAAATTCAGTTTTGTGCACATACTTTTTATCATACGCAAATTGGCACTGTGGGGGATGAACCAATCAATTTGCTGGAGTAACATATCATTTTTATCTAATAAAGTTTGAACGCCAGTAGGAATATTTTTAATTACATATTCATATAAGAGAGGTCCTTCTTGCTGGAAAATATGTTCTTTTTCAAAAGGTTTATCATTTACCGTTGGCGCTAAATTGCTACAGGCGACAAGCGGGGCTAAATTTCCATCTGATGTAAAATAAGATTGTAGAATTTTCTGATGCGATGAATTTTTTTCCATTAGTACAGCAACAGCCGCATCACCAAATAGGATACAGCTGCCACGTTCGGTATAGTCGAGAATTTTTGATGTTGTTTCAGCGGCAATTAATAGTATTTTTTTGCTATGCCCAGCGGTTAACAAAGAATCAGCTACACACAGACCATACGTAAACCCGGTACAAGCAGCGTTTAAATCCATTGTGCCAGCATTTTTAATTGCAAAGTGTCCTTGGACAAGGGCGGCAACACTAGGCGTCAGGTGATCAGCAGTGAAAGTCGTTACAATAACCATGTCGACATCATCGATTGATAGCACGGGATTGCTTAAAAGATTTTTGACTGCTTTAATTGCGAGATCACTCGAAAATTCATTTTCAGCAGCAATATGTCGTTCTTGTACACCAGTACGTTGAAGAATCCATTCGTTCGATGTATCAATCATGTTTTCAAGATCACCATTGGTTAAAATTTTTTGGGGAACATAAGCACCGATACCTGTTATATTTGTATACATTTAAATACCTTCTTCATAGATTATTAAATATTAGTACCTAGTACTAATGATTGGCTAATTTATTTTAACACTGGATAGTCTATAATACAATGTTAAAATTGTGAATTAAAGAATTTTAATTTATGTAGATATTCTATGTTAAAAAGTGTTATAATATAATTATATGAGTTAAAGAATTTTAATTTTTATAATTCTAAAATTATAAGGTGGCGTTTAGTATGAATCATTTCGCGAAGAAAATAACTTTATTGACACTGATAAGCGTAATTCAATTAGGATTTGCTGTCGGCTTTACAGAGGCTTCTCCTTTGCACACGAATAATGACTCCTCTGCACAAGTTCAATTTTATGAAGGTCCTGGTGATCCTGGCCCTGGTAATCCAAATGAACTACGGCATGAACCACCACGGCATGAACCGCAGCGACCTCCACAACCACCAAAATCTCACCACCACTGGTGGGATCTTTAATACTTCAAAAAAGATATAGTAATTATTTTATCTAAAGCGCTAGGGAGTTATAAGACGCTTTTCGTGTCTTAATTAAAGGGATTTTTACACATTTAAACAAGGAGGCTATTTTCATGAGTATTTTATCCAAAAAAGGTATAATTGGGTTAGCGACAGGTGTTGCTCTTTTTGCAGGAACAATGAGTCCATTCGTTGCACAAGCATCTCCACCGAATGATGGTGAAGATGGAGTCAGACCTCCAATGATGGATCAACATCAAATATCACCAGATAAAGTGGCCCAAAACTTGTCGGATACATTTGGCATTGCTAAAGATGATATTTTAGATTATGTAAATGAAGGCGTTGGTGAAAGAGCTTTGTCGACAGGTTGCTTTTTGGCGAAAGCCAGTGATAAATCTTTAAAAGCTGTTATGAGTATCAAAATGAAAAAAGCAAGTTGGCGCGATGTTGGTCAGTCTTTAGGTCTTACGAAAGAAAAAATGGAATCTACTGGCAATGAAATTGCCGCAAATCGACTTGAAAGCAAATTAAAGATTGCCAAACAAACGGGATTAGGACTTCTGCAAGATGGATATCAACCGAATGATATTGCGCTTGCCAATGAATTAGCAGGAAATAGTAAAAAATCAATTCAGGATGTTTTAGCTATGAAAAAAATGAATAATACATGGGAAGATGTAGCAGATTCTTTAAATATTGATGAAAGTACGTTTAGAAATGATATAAAAATCATTCGTGATGCTTTTTCGAATGCAGGAGAATTTCCTGGACAACATAATTCCTTTTCACTGTAAAATAAGCTTGTTAAACAATAAAAGCCGTGTACTCAATTGTATACGGCTTTTCTGTTGCAAGTTGTATCGATAGCCACGTGATTATATTTGGTATTTTTCAATAAGTTGGCTTTCTATTTTTTTGTAGACAGTGACGAGGGTTGTCTTTCGTGTTAGAATATAAAGATACATTATTTGAAAAAAAAGGCGGAGCTTATGGATTTTATTATTCGACAATGTACGAAAGATGATGCAGTAGTTTTGCAGGAAATTTCCCGGCAAACCTATCGCGATACGTTTTCTACTGCAAGTACAGTGGCAGATATGGAAGACTATCTACAAAAAGCCTATGATCTTGTGAAGTTAAAGAAAGAAATTTTAAATAAGAATACTTTCTTTTATTTTATTATTACAGGTCGAACAGTCGTCGGCTATTTAAAATTAAATATTGGGGCAGCACAAACGGATATAAAAGATGATTTTTCTTTAGAAATCGAAAGAATCTATGTTCGCAAAGAGGCACATGGTCAAAAATTCGGTGCAGTTTTAATGAATAAAGCAATTGAAATGGCAAAAGTATATCAAAAACAGTATATTTGGCTTGGTGTTTGGGAAAACAATCAAAGAGCTTTTAACTTTTATCAAAAAAATAGGTTTTATAAAATTGGTGAGCATGAGTTTGTTATGGGGAAGGCATCACAAGTTGACTGGCTTTTGCGTAAGGATTTATGTTGATGTTTAATTTTATCAAAAAAGGAGAGTTTTATTATGGAAAAAAAACTTCATTATCGCTTAATTACAGGAAAAGATGATGCATCTTTTTGCGAAAGAATTTCGGCATTATTAGAGAATGGTTATGAAATTTGTGGATCACCAGCACTTACTTTTAATGGAAACGATGTGATTGCCGCACAAGCCGTAATTTTAAAAAATGATCCTGATTTCTAGGTTGATGCTGTCTTTAAATGCTTGATTTTTAAAATTGACAACTTAAAATAAAAACAGTCCTATAGATAAAAATATGGGACTGTTTTATTTGTTTTTAGCTAAAATATCATTTGAAATGACGATTTTCCCGCTTTTTTTTGTAAGTATCACTAAGGGATTTGTTTAAGGCGGTCTTTTGAAATGTAAGATAATCACTTAAAAAAATACTATTTTTACTTATAAAGATTTATTTAATAAAAAAAGTTTAAAAAATCTGTTAAATATCAAAAAGAAAACGTTTTCGAACGATGCCAGAGGCTTGCTATTATCATTGTTTATAGTAAAATGGGCAATATGTTTAATATTTCTTCTTACTAATTGAAAGGTGGTTTCTATGGTACATACGAGAAAAACTGCTGTGGCGATTGTTTGCGGCGGCGGTCCGGCTCCAGGAATGAATAGTGTTATTAGTGCGGTAACGATGGAGGCACAACGACGTGGCTGGGATGTTTATGGAATCTATGATGGTTTTTCTCATTTGGCAAAAGGTGAAAAGCAGTATATCAAACTGAATTACGATTTAGTAAGCCGTATTCATTTGACGGGTGGCTGTATACTTCATATGTCACGTTTCAATCCGACCAAGCGGCAGGCGGATTTGCAAATGGTTGTTGATACGTTAAATGAAATAGGTGTGACCTATCTTGTTACAATCGGGGGTGACGATACGGCTTTTAGTGCGTCTAGTGTTGCAGAATATGCAAAACAATGTGGACGCTCACTTTGCGTAGTCCATGTGCCAAAAACGATTGATAATGATTTGCCGCTGCCGGCGGGAATGCCAACCTTTGGCTTTGAAACAGCCAGGGCAGTAGGGACTATGCTGCTTGAAAACTTAATGGAAGATGCCCGGACGACGAATAATCGTTGGTATTTTGCGGTCACGATGGGGCGGACGGCAGGGCATTTAGCATTGGGAATGGGAAAATCTGCTGGTGCGATTATCACATTAATTCCCGAAGAATTTACGAGTGTGACGATTCGTCTGCAGCAGATTGTAGATCTTCTGACTTGTTCAATCGTTAAACGTTATTTGACCGGGCGTAATTATGGTGTTGCAGTTATTGCTGAGGGCGTTATCGAAAAAATTGCACCAGAGGATTTTCATAAATTGGGGGATGCTTGTCTGGATGAGCATGGGCATCTGCGGTATGCTGAATTGAATTTTGGAGAAGTCTTGAAAAAAGCAGTGATGAAAGAACTCAAAAAAATACAGATTCAGTTGACTATTGTCGATGAAAAGATCGGCTATGCATTGCGCTGTGCGCCGCCGATTTCATACGATATTGATTATACAAGATCACTCGGTTATGCAGCAGTGCGTTTTCTTGATGAAGATGGCTGTTCGGCGATGATTACCATGCAGCACAATGAAGCAGTGCCAATGCCATTTTCCGAGCTGCGTGATGAAAAATTGGGGCGGACGAAAGTACGCCGTGTTGATATTGAATCGACGCATTATCAGTTAGCGAAAGATTTTATGATCCGTTTGCTGCCAGATGATCTGGATGATGTGAAACTGGCAAATATGTTTGATTTATCGCCACAGGCTTTTAAAGATCGTTATCAATATTTATTTTTATAAGGAAGAACTTTAAACTTTACCGACAATTTGTCTAACCTATCCAAAAAGTCGTTTATTTCACTTGTGGGATGAACGACTTTTTTAGAATAACAAGCAGGAAAATATCCTTGTAAAACCTAATAGATTAAAGATGGCAGCTATGGGTTATGTAAATACTTCTGCCAATAAATTTCTTAAAAAGCAGGGTGGATTTTAGCGTGCATGTTTTTATTTATCTATATAAGATTCTAACGTTTTTGGTCTTGCCAGTTGGGTTGATATCCGTCGTATTATTTGGTGTTTGTATTTATGCTTGGCGTCGAAAGCTGAACATCAAATATGCCTTGACCTTCATAACATTATTTTTGTATTTATGTGCCAATCCATTCATAAGTCATCTGCTTTTGCAGCAACTGGAGAAAGAATATATTCCATCGGCTGCTGTACAGGGGGATTTGATTGCCGTTTTGGGTGGTGGTGCCTTAAATGGTACTCCAGATATTGAAGCGGACGGAGGATCTTTGGGTGGTGGTTCGATGAATCGCCTGATTGCGGCGATTCGCCTGCAAAAACGCCTTCATATACCGATTGTTGTAAGTGGTGAAGATCCAGAAACAGCCAAAGCCAAAGAAATTATGCTGGATTTAGGTGTTTTTCCAGAAAATATCATTATTGATGATCAGGCGCATACAACGGTTATGAATGCTGAGCATATAGCTGCAATTTGTGAAGTCGCAGGCTTTAAAAAGCCGATTATTGTTACCTCGGCTTATCATATGCCGCGGGCGGTGCTTTGTTTTAAGCAGGCTGGAATGATGGATTTTGAAACATTTGCGGTCGATTATCAGACGGATTTTTCGGATTCTAGTAGTTACAACAAAGATATGTTTGTGTGGCTGCCCACTTTAGGAGCTTTAAAAAACACCACAACAGCGGTCCGTGAATATATGGGAATTACCGCCATGCAACTACAATGGCTCTAAATTTACTGGAATAAATTATTTAGGAATAAAGGATTTTAGCGGATGAGAAAGAATAAATATAAAGTTAAGTATTTATGTTTGATGAAATAGGAGGAGTATTTAGAATGAAAAAATTGCTTCAAATGTTATTGGTTGCCTGTGTTGTTCTTGTAAATGTACAGCTGGTATCAGCCAATCCTGAAAAAACGATAATTACGGAGGGTTTTGATCTTTCGACAATTCATCGTTTGGTAATTGTCGACCCTCAATATAGTCCGGTAAAAGATGGTGCTACGAAAGATGCTGTCATGAATATGTTTTACAAGACCGGTGCGAGTGCCAGAATTTATGTAATGCCAAAATCAGATGTTGAAAAATCAATTTTAAAGGATTCTAATGTGGATCTCAGCTCTTTAGAAACCAAAAAAGCGGATGAAGTATTTACGTCCAATGTTGGAAAATATGCGGATGCGTATATGGTAGCGACTATCGTACATAACAGTCGCGTTGTTATTTTCTATGATGTATATTCTGCACAGACAAACCAGATGGTATATTCTTATGAAATCGTGGCGGGCAGTCATGATGAAGATTCGCTTAAAACCTATGAAGGTTTGACAAAAAATTTCTATCGCTCTTTTGAAAAAACAGTACAACAACAAATTAAAGATCAAAATAAAAAGAAATAGAAAATACTAAAAAAGCGTATCAGTATCTCTTAACAGATGCTGATACGCTTTTTTACTTTATGAAATACAAAGGTGTTTGTTTTGTTTTTTCGGCAATGGCCGGGGCAACAAAACCAGCTCGTACCATTGTATCCAAAACAATGCTCTGACGTTTTTTTGCCATAGGAAAATCAACATATGGTGAATATAGAGAAGGCGCATTTGGCAGACCAGCAAGCATCGAAGCTTCGGCAAGCGTCAAATCTTCGGGATCTTTACCAAAATAACCTTGTGAAGCCTCCTGAATTCCATAAAAGTTAGAGCCAAAATAAATTGTATTCAAATAGAGTTCGAGAATTTTTTCCTTTGAATAGCGGTTTTCCATATCGACAGCTAATATGAGTTCTTCAGCTTTGCGACCGAAAGACTGTTCGTGGGATAAAAATAAATTTTTTACTAGCTGCTGGGTAATTGTGCTGGCTCCTTCTTCTATTTTTCCATATTGCAGATTGACAAGCGAGGCTCGCAGGATACTTTCAATATCGAAACCCCAATGTGAATAAAATCGATTGTCTTCAACGGCGATGATCGCCTGCTGCAGGGGAACACTAATTTTATCAATTGTTACATATTTTTTTCCATTCACTGTTTTTGCTACGGCATCCCGTAAAAAAACAATGCGTGAAACACGATCAAGGGTTGAAATGTTTTGGGATCTATTGGTATTGGTGGTTGGAACAGAACTATTGTTTGTTGCTGTATGCATTTGATCTTGCAGTTTGGTGCTAAGTGCTTTTGTATCTTGCGATATGATATTGCTGCCGCCGGAAAACCAAAAGCAGATAAAAAACAAAACAATGGATAAAAGTAAAAAGCGTGAAGTACGCATAAAATCCTCCTACAAATAAGAATAGCTCTATTATAACATTAGAACGTTTGTTTTCATATGATCTGAGGAAATTTAGTAGAAAGAAAAAACTTCACAGCATAAAATAAAGGTTTAAAGCCCCTTGATTTATAAAAAAATAAAAAAATAGTGTTATTTTGTAAATTTACTATTGAAATTTTATGCACTTATGATGTATAATTATGAGCATGGAGTTTGAGGAGGAATTGGTATGAAAGTTAGTGTTATTGGTGCTACCGGGTATGCCGGTGCAGAACTTTTACGACTTCTGCACAATCATCCCGAAGCAGAAGTTATGTATATGACATCGGAAAGCCACACCGGTCAACCGATTTCAGCGATATATCCTCACTTACGAGGAATTTATGATCAGAAGTTAATCAGCATGAAGGAAATGGATAAGATTGCTGGGGCTAGTGATGTTGTTTTTATTGGCTTGCCACATGGACATGCGATGGCGGTCGGTAAGGTACTGGAAGGTAAAAGTGTTAAAATCATTGATCTCGGAGCAGATTATCGCTTTACGGATACAAAAACATATGAAGAATGGTATAAAGTCGAACATACCCATAAAGATGCAAAACGTGTTTATGGATTAGCAGAGCTTTATCGCAAGGATATTAAAACTGCATCCATTGTTGGTAATGCTGGTTGTTATACAACCGCGAGTATTTTGGCATTAGCACCATTGGTCAAATATAATTTGATTTATATCGACACGATTGTAATTGATGCTAAATCCGGTGTGTCAGGAGCGGGGCGCTCCGCAAACTTGAGCAATCATTTTCCGGAAATGTATGATAATTTCAAAGCATATAATGTAGGCGGACATCGCCATACACCAGAAATTGAGCAAACTTTATCGGAACTTGCTGGCGAAAAAATCGTTTTGAGTTTCACGCCGCATCTTGTACCTATGTCTAGGGGAATCTTGAGTTCTTGTTATGCAAAGCTTAAACCAGACGTGACGGCAGAGCAGGTTGATGCAGCATATGAAGAGATGTATCAAAATGAATTTTTTATTCGGCTCCTGGGACGAGGCGGTTATCCGGCGACAAAGGAAGTGCGCGGTTCGAATTTCTGTGATATAGGCTGGCACATCGATGCCCGTGTTGGCAGGGTGATTGCTCTTTCAGCGATTGATAATCTTGTAAAAGGTGCTGCCGGTCAAGCCGTGCAGAATTTTAATATTATTTGTGGTTTTGATGAAAAAATGGGACTTTTAAATGTTCCTGTTTATCCTTAATGGATATATACGAAATAAATATTTGGAGGAATTTTTGTGTTTAGAGAAAATAATGCAGGTGTTACATTTGCCAAAGGGTTCACAGCAGCGGGTGTCAAAGCTGGAATTAAAAAAAGCGGTAAAGCAGATATTGCTGTAATTTATACAGAAAAAGCAGCGGTAGTTGCTGGGACATTTACGCAAAATGCAGTGGCTGCAGCTCCCGTACATGTTTCAAAAGCGGTAGTTAAATCAGGGACTGCTTTTGCAATTGTTGCTAATGCTGGCTGCGCGAATGCTTGTACTGGGCAGCAGGGGATGGATGATGCCAATCAAATGGCAGCTATCACAGCGCAGGAATTAGGTGTGAAGCCGGATGATGTTATTGTTGCTTCTACTGGTGTAATCGGTGTAAATTTGCCGATGGATAAAATGGAGCCAGGTATTAAAGCCGCTGTGAAAGAGTTAAATGCAAACGGCAGTGTGGCGGCAGGTAATGCCATCATAACCACAGATACAAAATCGAAAGCCTGCTCACTGGAAATCGAAATCAGCGGTAAAAAAGTCCGTTTAGGGGCGATTGCCAAAGGATCAGGTATGATTCAGCCTAATATGGCAACGATGCTTTGCTTCATTACTACGGATGTAGCAATCAATCAAAAATTATTACAAAAAGCACTTTCGGAAGTTGTTGAAACTTCGTTTAATATGATTTCGGTTGATGGCGATATGAGTACCAATGATATGGTCGTTGTTATGGCAAATGGCATGGCTGCAAATGTTGCAATTACAACAGAAAATGATGATTATAAAATTTTCTGTGATGCCCTTGATAAAATTTGTACAGGAATCTCACAAGAAATTGCGAAAGATGGTGAAGGAGCAACAAAATTTCTGACAATCAAAGTAACGGGCTCGCCTTCTTTTGCCGATGCAAAAACAGTTGCTATGTCGGTGGCTAAATCTCCACTTGTTAAGACGGCATTTTTTGGACAGGATGCAAACTGGGGCCGTGTAATTTGTGCAGTTGGTTATGCCGGAGTACAAATGATACCAGAACAAACGGTTGTGAAGTTTGGCGATATCACTGTTTTTGATAAAGGCATGGGTGCTGCTTTTGATCAAACGGCCCTGCGTGATGTTATGGAAGCTCATGATATTACGATTTCGATTGATATGGGATTAGGCGATGAAGAAGCTACGGTATGGTCCTGTGATCTTTCTTATGAATATGTAAAAATAAACGGAGAATATCACACCTGATAAGGAGGATAATACGTGGAATTTTCATCAAAAGATAAAGCCGCTATATTAGTAGAAGCTTTGCCATATATTCAAAAATTTTTTGGTAAAACAATTGTTATCAAATATGGTGGCAACGCGATGGTCAATAATGAATTAAAAGCAAAAGTAATGGAAGACATTGCTTTGATGAAATATGTTGGTATTCGGCCCGTTGTCGTACATGGCGGCGGGCCCGATATTACTGGCTTTTTGCAGAAAATCGGTAAAAAATCAGAATTTGTCAGTGGTTTGCGTGTGACAGATGAAGAAACGGTTCAAATTGCGGAGATGGTTCTGGTGGGCAAGGTCAATACTGAAATTGTCAGTTTGCTGAATCACCGCGGAGTAAAGGCTGTCGGACTAAGCGGTAAAGATGCAGAACTCATTCGCGCTAAAAAAAAGCTGGCTGAAGTTTACGAGGGTGAAACGGTTCGGATGGTTGATATTGGCTTTGTTGGTGAAGTCGAAAAAATCAATGTGGATATACTGAATGATCTTTTAGATCAGGATTATATTCCGGTGATTGCACCGATTGGTGTCGGTGAAAACAATGAAAGCTATAATATTAATGCCGATTATGTGGCAGCTGAAGTTGCCGGTGCACTTCATGCTGAAAAACTGCTTCTTTTGACAGATATTGAAGGTATTTATAAAGACTACCATGATAAAACAACGTTTGTTTCAACGCTTACACAAGATGAAGCAAAAGAAATGATAAAAGATGGAACTATCGCTGGTGGTATGATTCCAAAAGTAGAAGCGTGTTTGTGTTCACTCGAAGCGGGGGCGGGCAAAACCCATATAATTGATGGGCGCCTTGATCATTCGTTGATTTTAGAAGTTTTCACACCACAGGGGATTGGCACGGAAGTTGTTCGGTAACAAGTAAAAAAGCATACGGAGAGGACGAGTCAGATGACAAACGAAGAAATTTATAAACAAGACGAAGCATCCTATTTTCCGGTCTTTGCAAGATATCAAATTGTTTTAGATCATGGAGAAGGACCTTACGTATATGATACAGACGAAAAAAAATATATTGATTATCTGGGCGGGATTGCTGTTAATGTTTTAGGACATAATCATCCGGTCTTGGTAAAAGCGATTGCTGAACAAGCGGGGAAAATGATCCATTGCTCGAATCTTTATTATACAAAAGTCCAAGTTGATGTTGCAGAAAAACTAAAAAAACTCAGTGGTCTTGGCAAAGTATTTTTGGGTAATTCTGGTGCGGAAGCCAATGAAGGGGCTATGAAGCTGGCTCGTAAATATGCACATAGCATCGACCCAGATAAATCGCAGATCATTACAGCAATTCACAGCTTTCATGGACGTACGATTGCTACACTTACGGCCACGGGTCAGCCCAAATATCGGGAAGGATTTGGTCCTTTGCCGGCAGGTTTTGATTATGTACCGTATAATGATATTAAGGCTCTTGAAAATATGATGAGCGATAAGACATGTGCTGTTATGCTGGAACCAATTCAAGGCGAAGGCGGCGTGAATATGCCGGGCGTTGATTATCTTAAACAGGTTCGCGCTTTATGTGATAAATATCATGCAGTACTCATTTTTGATGAAATTCAGACGGGGATGGGCAGAACTGGTACATTGTTCGCTTATGAACAATTAGGCGTGAAACCGGATGTTGTTACACTTGCGAAAGGTCTTGCCGGCGGGGTACCAATTGGAGCCTTTATCGCCGCCGATGAAATAGCGAAGGTTTTCCATGCTGGCGATCATGGCTCGACTTTTGGTGGCAATCCGCTTGCTTGTGCAGCCGCAAATGCAGTTCTTGATACGATTGCAAGCGATCATTTACTGGAAAATTGTCAGGAAATGGGCGCTTATCTTAAGAGTAAATTGGAAGAATGTAAGGTGAAATACCCTTCGCTTATCGTAGATGTTCGTGGCCTTGGCTTGATCCTTGGCATGCAATTAACGAAACCAGGTCGTGACATCGTAAATGAATGTCTGGAGCAGGGAGCTATCATCAATTGTACAGCAGGGAATGTTTTACGGTTTGTGCCACCGCTTATCATCACAAAACAACATGTGGATGAGCTCATGACCATACTGGATAAAGTTTTAAAAAAACATGTATAAATTAAAGCTATTATAGTATAATAATTAGGTGCTTATCACCGAATATAGATAAAATATGCGGGCGGTAAAATTTTTGGGGGTTTTAATATGTTGAAAGGCAAAGATTTATTATCGATACACGATCTTACGACAGAAGAGGTGTATGAAATCCTTGACCTTGCCAAAGAATTAAAGGCAAAGCAAAAAGCTGGTATTGAGCATCACATTTTAAAAGGTAAAACGTTGGGGATGATTTTTCAAAAATCATCAACAAGAACCCGTGTATCCTTTGAAGTAGGAATGTATCAATTGGGTGGTACGGCACTTTTCTTATCTGGAAGTGAATTACAGATAGGGCGTGGCGAGCCGATTAAAGATACAGCGCGTGTTTTGTCACGGTATCTCGATGGTGTGATGATTCGTACGTTTGCTCATGCTGATGTGGAGGAATTTGCCAAATATGCAGATATTCCTGTCATTAATGCCTTGACGGATTTACTGCATCCTTGCCAGGTGCTAACGGATTTACTGACGGTACAAGAGCATAAAGGCAAGAACCTTAAGGGCTTGAAGCTCGCTTATATTGGCGACGGGAATAACATGACTCATTCGTTGATGTATGGTTGTGCCAAAGTTGGTATGCATTTTTCGGTGGCGGCGCCGCCAGGCTATGAACCAAATGCGGCTGTGACCAAAAATGCGGTGGAAGATGCAAAGCTGACGGGCGGTTCTATTACGGTAGGCCATGATATCTTTGCTGCCGCAAAAGATGCTGATATCCTGTATACAGACGTTTGGGCGAGCATGGGACAAGAATCGGAGCGTCAGGAACGTAAAGAAATCTTCAAAAATTATCAAATCAACAAAGAACTTTTACAAGCTGCTGATAAAAGAGCAATTGTACTGCATTGTCTGCCGGCTCATCGTGGTGAAGAAATCACGGAAGATGTTATGGAAGATAATGCACAAGTCATCTTTGATGAGGCGGAAAACCGTCTGCATGTCCAGAAGGCAATTATGGCCTTAACAATGTGTGATTGAAAAATTTAAATAATATTTTGGAAAAGAGAGGCGTTTTTTTTGATGGCTGATGTAAAGAAAGTAGTACTTGCATATTCCGGTGGTTTAGATACTTCCGTTATTATTCCATGGTTAAAAGAAAATTATAATGGCTGTGAAGTTATTGCAGTTTGTGCTGATATTGGACAAGGGGATGAACTTGATGTAGTTCATGACAAAGCTCTTGCCTCGGGTGCATCGAAAGTATTTATTGCTGATTTGACGGAACCATTCCTTGAAGAATATGTGTGGCCGACTTTAAAAGCAGGCGCAGTTTATGAAGGTAAATATTTATTAGGGACTTCGTTTGCTCGTCCGATTATTGCGAAAGCACTTGTGGAAATCGCTAAACAAGAAGGTGCAGATGCCATCGCTCATGGCGCAACTGGCAAAGGGAATGACCAGGTTCGTTTTGAACTTACGGTAAAAGCGTTAGCACCAAATATCCGTATTATTGCACCTTGGCGTGAGTGGGAAATTAGATCCCGTGAAGATGCACTTGAATATGCGGCAAAACATAAAATTCCTGTTGCAACAAGCAATAAAACATATAGTATGGATAGAAACATTTGGCATTTGAGCCATGAAGGTTCAGATCTTGAAGATCCTTGGAATGCACCGAAAAATGATATGCTGCTTATCTCAAAAGCACCAGAAGATGCGCCGGATAGAGCAGAATATGTAACGGTTGATTTTGAAAAAGGGATTCCTGTTGCAGTAAATGGCAACAAAATGGGTGCTGTAGAACTTTTAACTAAATTAAATGATATTGGTGCGGCGAATGGTATTGGTATTACGGATATTGTTGAAAACCGTCTGGTGGGCATGAAATCCCGCGGCGTATATGAAAATCCAGGCGGAGCAATTCTCTATTATGCGCATCGTGAACTTGAATATCTCTGCCTTGACAGACAAACGCTCCATTATAAAGAAGGTATTGCGATCCGCTATGGTGAGTTGGTATATGATGGAATGTGGTTCTCACAGCTTCGTGAAGCACTGGCTGCTTTTGTTGACAGTACGCAAGAATCCGTTACCGGTACGGTACAACTGAAATTGTATAAAGGCAATATTATGTCAGCTGGGGCGAAATCGCCATATTCGTTATACAGCAAAGAATTTGTTACGTTCGAACGTGATGAAGTCTACAATCAGGCTGATGCAACTGGATTTATCAACCTTTTTGGTTTGCCGCTTAAAGTGAGAGCCTTAATGAAAGAAGAAGCAGGACTTAAAAATGAGTAAAAAACTTTGGGGTGGAAGATTTTCCAAATCAACTGATGAAATGATCAACGAATTTCAGGCTTCTATCTCGTTTGATAAACGCATGTATCACGAAGATATTGCAGGTAGTATCGCGCATGCAACGATGCTGGCCAAATGCGGTATCATTGCCGATGCAGATAAGGACTCGATTATTGCTGGCTTGAAAAAGATCTTGACGGATATCGAACAAGGCAACTTTTCATTTGATGTTGCCTTAGAAGATATACATATGAATATTGAAAAACGTCTAACCGATGCAATCGGTGAAGCGGGTGGTCGACTTCATACGGCTCGCAGCCGTAATGATCAGGTCGCACTGGATACCCATATGTATGTACGTAAAGAAGTCGTAAATATTGCCAAGCTTGTATTTGATATGCAGACGGCTTTTGTCGAAACAGCAGAAAAATACAGTGATGTCATCATGCCTGGTTATACGCATTTGCAGCGTGCTCAGCCAATCCTATTCTCGCATCATATGATGGCTTATTTTTCGATGCTCAGTCGTGACTTTTCCCGTCTAAAGGGTGTGTATGAACGAGCTGATATAATGCCGCTTGGCGCGGGGGCTTTGGCTGGTACAACCTTCCCGATTGATCGCAGTTTTGTTGCGGATCAGCTTAATTTTGAGTCAATTTATACAAACAGTCTAGATGCGGTCAGTGACCGTGATTATATTCTGGAATTTTTGTCGGCAGCATCTATTATGATGATGCATATGAGTCGTCTCAGTGAAGAAATCATAATGTGGTGTTCACGGGAATTTTCCTTCATTGAATTAGATGATGCCCATTGTACAGGCTCCAGCATGATGCCACAGAAGAAAAACCCAGATGTATCAGAACTGGTTCGTGGTAAAACCGGTCGGGTTATTGGTCACCTTATGGCAATGCTTACAACAACAAAAGGTTTGCCGCTTGCTTATAATAAAGATCTGCAAGAAGATAAAGAAGGTCTTTTTGACACGATTGATACTGTGAAATTCAGTCTGGCTGTTTATGCCCAGATGATTCGGGCGATGAAAGTAAACAAAGACGTCATGTTTAAAGCTGTAAGCGATGATTTTTCCAATGCAACGGATTTGGCGGATTATCTGGTAAAAAAAGGTCTGCCATTTAGACAAGCTCATGAAGTATCCGGTAAAGCGGTACATTATTGTATTGAAAAGAAAATTTGGCTAAAAGATTTATCTCATGATGAGTTCAAAGAATTATCACCACTTTTTGAAGCCGATATTTTAGAAGCAATTAAACCGGAAACTTGTGTAAAGAATCGTAACTCGTTTGGTGGTACCTCCTATACACAAGTAGAAAATCAATTGCAGCTTGCCAAAGCAATGCTGGAAAAACAACAGGTCGTTATTGACGAATATGAAAGCAAACAAATTCAGATTTAAATAAAGAGAAGTTAGTACAAGCAAATTTGTCGGTAGTAGCAATATGTAAAAAAGCTGATTCCTATATAAAATAGGAGTCAGCTTTTTTGGTTCATATTCTTTTTTCCTAAAATGATATCTGTTTTTTTGTCTAAGATATGACGCTGCAGGTTGTTTTTACCGGACCAGCGGCACCGCCCAAATCAATAATAACATACCAATGATCCGTATCAGGAACATCAATGGTAACGGGTGAGTTTTTATAGTAACCACCAAAATATTTAAAAGCAAGCGAGTCATTGTATAAGGAAAAATTCATGCGATCCATTAACATTACATTCGCCTGTATATCAAGTGTAACTCTAACTTTATTTCCACCAGCAACAGGACCTAAATCATATTTTATAAAATTCATGTGTACACTTCCATTCTAAAACAGCAAAATTGCTATGATGTATTCATAAGTCTACTTTAAGCATACTTGTCACAGGAGGTTCTGTAAATGGGAAAAGAGTAGGGAGTTTGTACTAGAAAAACCAATTAATCTGTATAGCGTCTTGCAATAAGTGGCTTTTTTATATTTTATAATCGGTTGGCTACGAAAAAACGTATGCTTTTGATTTTTCGTTATCATATTTATTTATAAGAGTCATCTTTTTCTTGAGCTATACAAAAAAACAATATTGCACTATACTGGTTCTCAGATACCCAATAAATGTCTCATTGAAATCAAACTAGGAGGTTTTATAATGGAATTTGTGAATATAAGCTTACCATATGATAAGAGAAAGATTATAGCAAAAATCAACAAGAATAATTTAGCTGGTGTTTTGACTTCAGAAGCAGAAAATTATGCAACGAAGTTGTCGCAAGAAGAAATCGTAGAAGCATCCCTGGCTGCTCCGATTGGGTCAGATAAATTAGAAGAACTGGTTCGTGGCAAGAAAAAGATCGTTTTGATTAGTTCAGATCATACGCGTCCGGTACCATCAAAGATTATTACGCCGATTCTACTTAGACGTATTCGGCAGATTGAACCGGATGCAGATATTAAAATTTTAGTTGCTACTGGCTTTCATCGTCCATCAACCAAAGAGGAATTGATTGATAAATATGGCGAAGATATTGTGAATCACGAACAGATTATCATGCATATTTCAACAGATGATGATGCTATGGTGCAAATAGGCATCCTGCCATCTGGCGGACCCTGCATCATCAATCGTATTGCAGCTGAGGCGGATCTGCTTATTGCGGAAGGCTTTATTGAATCACATTTTTTCGCGGGATTTTCTGGCGGTAGAAAGTCTGTATTGCCGGGAATTGCATCGTATAAAACGATTATGGCGAATCACTGTGGAGAATTTATTGATACGAGTGAGGCGCGTACCGGTAATCTTAAAGGGAATCTGATTCATGCTGATATGTTGTACGCGGCGAAGAAATCCGGGCTTGCTTTTATTTTAAATGTAGTATTGGATGGAAATAAAAAAATTATTGCTTCTTTTGCTGGTGATTTAGAAAAAGCCCATCAAACAGGCTGTTCTTTCGTAAAAAAAATGTCGGAAGTAAAAAAAATACCTTGTGATATAGCTATTTCCACAAATGGTGGTTATCCTTTAGATCAAAATATTTATCAGGCAGTTAAAGGAATGACAACGGCTGAAGCTGTGAATAAAGAAAATGGTGTTATTATTATGGTTGCAGGCTGTGCTGACGGGCATGGTGGGGAAGGATTTTATAGAAATTTAGCTGACGTAAAAACACCAGAAGAATTTTTAGAAAAAGCAATACATACAAAACGACAGGATACGATTCCGGATCAATGGACCTCGCAAATATTAGCACGTATTCTTGCGAAACACCATGTGATTATGGTGTCGGATCTTGTCGATGAACAATTGATTAAAAACATGCATATGGAGCTTGCCAAAACATTAGATGAGGCTTTGAAACGAGCCTATGAACTGCAAGGCGAAGGGGCAAAGATAACGGTTATTCCGGATGGCCTTTCCGTAATTGTAAAAGACTGAGTATAAAGAAGAACCTGAGCAAACGGATACATTAAAATGAGAAACAATACGAAGGAGACGCGCGAATGATTAAGGCAATGATTTTTGATTTAGATGGAACGATAGGAAATACACTTCCTCTTTGTATCAAGGCTTTTCGTCAAACAATTGAAACTTTTATGAAAAGAAATATCAGTGATGAAGAAATTATCGCAACTTTTGGACCTTCGGAAGAAGGTACGATTCACTCGCTGATACCAAAACAGTATGAAGAGGGGTTAGAAAAATATTTGCATTATTATAAACTTTTTCACAACGAATGTCCAAAAGCATTTGAGGGTATCGTGGAGATCATAAAAGATTTAAAGCAAAAAGGCATACGGATAGCCATGGTGACGGGCAAGGGAAAGAAAAGTACAGATATAACCTTAGAACAATATGAAATTGGAGATTTATTTGAACAGGTTGAAACGGGTTCAATCACGGGAAGTGTAAAATTGGCAGGAATGTCAGCTGTTCTCAAAAATTTTAAAATTAAACCGGAAGAAGCCTATTATGTTGGCGATGCACCGACTGATATAACAGCTGCCAGAAAAGCAGGCGTAAGAATGATCTCGGCAGCATGGGCGGAGACCACAGAAATCGAAAAATTGAACAAATTAAAGCCAGATTATATTTTTGCGACAATCCATGAATTTGCCAAATTTTGCAACACAATTCCTAGAATTTCCGAATAGCATTTGTTATAAAAACCGCAATTTAGAAAACAAGCATACTTTAATTGTAATATAAAATACACCCCTTTCAGAATGGTAACTGGTTTTGATACCATCATTTTACCATTTTGGATAGGGGTGTATTTCTTTTTATTAGGGTGGAGGAAAAAATTCTACATCTTGGGTTTTCTATGCGGGTCTATTGGAATAAAGGTGGCTTTTTAAAAACCTTCTAGTTTTGTATTTAACGGCTTATTCGCCACAGAGATCTCCAATCATTTCAAGAATAACATGCCGATTGATAGGAAGGCCTTTGTAAGTACCTTGCACGTTGCAAAGGCTTTGGCAGCCTTGCGTCATTGATCCATTGTGAGCAAATTCCGGCTCATCTAATAAAGCTGTCAATGTGATATCGAGATTCTCTGTCGGAATGGAAATATGAATGCTGGCAGGGTATTGATTGCTGGTACGGCTGCTTGTCCAAATATGATCATACGTTATATCCGCATTCACATTTACTTGAGTACCATTGCGATTTAAGATGGTAGCAAAAGCATTTCGCTTTCCACCAGAATAAGTATCCCATAACGAAATGGCACCGCTTGCATCCTCATTTAGTGTCATACCGAGCCACAGCCATGCTGGCTTAAGAGTTTTGTCTGATGATTTTGCAAGAAGACCTTCCGCCGAGCCAAATCCCCATTGTCTGTCGAACCATGCAGTTGCATGATCAACCTTGTATTCTTTTCCTTTAATCGTAACGGTTCCCTCGATATCCATATTGGGGAATGAAAATTGATAAGAGTTGGTGCCAAGTAAATCAAGAAGACCCGTTGTTCCATTATAAAGAATATTGTTTTTCCTCGGTCTTAAAACTACATCAACATTTCCATTCTCTACTGCAAGTTTTAACGTCATTTTTTGGCAATTACCATGAAGGTTCCCAAACTCTGAATATACATTTAATTCTTTATCTGATGCGCCATGAAATGAAGAAGTCGGTCCTGTTTTTGCATTGTCTATCCAAATTTTTTCAGTACCTTCCATTAATAGAAACTCTGTATTATTGACTTGGACTGTACCAGAACCCATAAACATTTGGTGCCATTCAAAACCAATCTGCTTGCCTTCAGATTCAAAGTTGCAGATGATATACCAGGAATCTGCAGTGGCCTTGGGCTTTGCAGACAAATCTTCTTTGTAGTCTACAAAAAGAGGGATACCGCTATTTTTCATTAAATTTTTCTTTGACATAAAAAAACCCCTTTACTATTTTTAAAATTTTTTTGGATATGATTTCCTGGCAACTATGTACCAAGAAATCATGAAATCACAGTGATCATAAATGAACACTATGTTGATTTATGATCTTGTATTGATTATAATATAAGTAATTAAAAAATACACTAGTCAATAATCTGATTTGTGTTTTATATCAAACAGAAGAACAAGAAATGTTCATTATTAAATTTTTTTGAAAGGATATATAAGAATGGATAAACAAATTCCAGACAGAAGAATTAGGAAAACTAAAAAATTATTGCGAGATACACTTTTTGAATTAATGAATGAGAAGTCATTGGATAACATTACTATCAAGGATTTGACAGAAAGAGCGGATCTGAATCGCGGTACTTTTTATTTACACTATCGCGACATATTTGACTTGCTCGAGCAAAATGAAAGAGAAATGCTGCAGGAAATGAGTGAAATTTTAAAGAAAATAGACCCTTCCGTATTTGTTGCGTATAATTTGAAAAATAAAACATATCCTCCTTTGGTTGAATTATTTGAATGGTTTAAAAATAATTTAAATGCTTGCAATGCATTAATGGGGCCTAATGGTGGTATTTCATTTTTAGAAAAAACCAAAACCGTAATTGAAAATGAATTTTACAAAAGACAAAATATAATGGACAGGAAAAATAGTGATTTAGCATTCAGTAAATATTTTTATGCCTATATAATCTTTGGCTTTTTAGGAATTATTAAACAATGGTTTGAAACTGGTGCATTAATTCCACCAAAGGAAATGGCAAAAGTTTTAATAAAAATTGCATTAAATGGGTTTCAAACAGGGGTAGAAAGCCGGAAATCGCAAAAAAATCCAAACTGGTTAATCTTTCCGGAAACGTAAAACCGCAACTTAGAAAACTGAAGAGGCTCTATTGCATAAAAAACTTTCAGAATGGTACTTCAAATAAACTCCATTGAATTTATAGTAGGTTGGCAGGTATTTGTTGTTATTGTGGAAAATACTATAGTTATAGTTATAGCTTTTTTGATTTAAAAAGAGTGCAACTAGTCTTCTATGCAGGCTGGTTCATTAGCAAAAAGGGGAAGAATATGAGTATTATACGTCCTAAGATACCAGCACAACTCAATCTAGTGGATACGTTTTCTTTTTATGTACAGGAATTTATGGCGGAGGAATTGCCAATTGAGGAAATTGAAATCCGTGAAGAGTGCCTTGAAGATGAAGCGTTTTTTAAAATTGAAATTCGCAAGAGCATTTTTGAAAAATGTACGTTTCGTAATTGTAACTTTGAAAAGGCGACTTTTATTGACGTGGTATTTCAATCGTGTGATTTATCAAACAGCAAGTTTGAAGGAGCATATTTTGAGCGATGCCGCTTTGTCTCCTGTAAATGTATTGGTATAGATATGAGTGATATCGTTATCAAACACACAACATTTGAAGAATCAAATTTGCAATATGCATATTTCATTAAAACGAAAATAACGGATGTTTTATTTGATCGTATTGATTTTACAGAATCATCCATTATAGAATCACAATTGAAACGCTTTGCTGTTATGAAGTCCACATTTGTGAAGACAAATTTTTTTAAAACAATGCTGACGAACGTTGATTTTAGCAATAGTGAATTGTTGGCACCCTTGGTATCGATTCCTCCCATGGAGCTTAAGGGGTGTATAATCAATACATTTCAAGCTGCAAATTTAATCGGCCTCTGGGGTATTCAGGTTAAGCCATGAAAAATAGCTTTCTATGAGAAAATAAAAAATCATAGAAAGCTATTTTTTTATGGAACTTATAAATGCTGATTGTAGCGACGGTTTTTTCATTATATATAATGCATTAAAGAAATTACATCGTGTCTATTAGTCTGCCAGATATAGGGCATCGTTTGCATTGCTATATAGAATATTTAATGCAACTTATACAGATTAAAACAATTTATAAAACATTTGCCCAATTAAGAGTAAAATAATCGAAAGTAAAAGACGTTTGGCCATTTTTTGCGGAATTTTAGGTAAACACAAAAGACCGATTTGAGAACCAAGGATAGAACCAATCCCCATAGAAATAGCATAAGACCAATTGATGAATCCAGTTTGATAAAATACAATAAATCCTCCCGTGCAGCTGCCCAAAATTAAAACTCTTGTCATTTGAACGGCTTTCATATAGTTATGAAAATTTTTCAAATAATAAATAATGCCGAACGTAGAAGAACCAGGACCAAATCCTCCATCATAGATCGCCACTAAAAAGGGAATATATAAATTTGCTTTCATGCTAGACGAAAGCGGTTTATGGATAGCAATGCTGCCAGTCCAGTCTTTATTTTTCATTGTTACCAATAATGCAAAACAAAGCAAAAAAAATGCAACAACATTCATAGTTTGTTCAGCAACCTGGGCCGTTAATAAGGCACCGCATAGTCCACCTGCAAACGCTACGAGTACATTACGAAGTATTGACTTCGTTTGAAGCTGTTTATGCTGGATCAGATAAAATACACTTGAAATAGCAGCGATCCCAGAGGAGAATTTGTTTGTAGCAATGCTTGTTTGAATGGGGATGCCCGTTAACATCATAGCCGGAATTGTAATTAAAGCAGCACCACCGGCTAATGTACCTAAAAAAGAAGCAATCAAACCGATGAAAATTAAAAGGAAAAATTGATAATCGGTACTTGCCAGCAGAGTACTTTCAAAGGTATAACTTATGAATAATATAAGGACAAGAATAAAAAATATAATTTTTTTGATATGTGATTTTTGTTTTAGCGAGGGGGTTGCTTCTTTTTTCAGTATATGTGTATTCATGAATTTATTTATCTCCTTTGCTTCTTTATATAAATGATATACAATAAATAATAATAAATCTAATATATGTTTCATAGTAAATCATAAAATTTTCTTATAAAAGGAGACGATGCAATGAATCTTCATGCGCTTCGTATCTTTACGGCGGTGGCATCGATAAAAAGTGTTACGGAAGCTGCTGAAATCCTTTCGATTAGCCAGCCGGCGGTAACGATGCAGATTCGGAATTTGGAAAGAGAAACTGGATTGAAATTGATTGAAGCGAACGGCAGGGGGATGAAATTAACAAATGCCGGAAAATTTCTATTTAAACAAGCCGAATATTTATTTGATATGGAAAAAGACCTTGAACATAAATTAGAACAATTTAAAAACGGGGAACTTGAAGATTTACGAATTGCATCAACTTATTTGCCCGCTAATTTTCTATTACCGTTAGGCTTAGCTCAGTTTAAAAAAGCAGCACCGTCTGTAAACGTAAAATTATATAGCGGTAATTCAATGGAGACATTGGAACGATTAATTCACTATAAAGCCGATGCTGCTTTTGTCGTAAAAGAAGCTTGGCAACAACCCGAGCTGAATCTTATTCATTTAATGGATCTTGACTTTTGGTTTATTGTTCCAAAAGGACATAAATATGCTGGCAAAGAAATATCATTATCTGATTTAGTACAAGAACCCTTTTTGTTAAGGGAAGAAGGAAGTTCAACAAGGGAAATCTTGTTTGCTTTGTGTAAAGTCCATGGTGTGGCAAATCCTAAAATAGGCGTACAATTTCATGGGCTAAATGAATCAATTCATGCTGTTATCGCTGGCTACGGGACGATGTTAGCCCCTTCACTGGCAGTTGAAAAACATTTGCAGCGTAATGAGGTTGGGCGCGTTCACGTAAAAGGAATAAAAATAAAACGCCCGGTATATTTTTGCAGTCGTAAAACCGACAAAGAACTATCTCCCCATATAATAAAAATTCTTGCGATCATCAAACAAAAATTTGTTCAGTCTTAGCCGCACTAAAATAAGTTTTTTTAAGATTAGACACAATCTGCATTATGTTGTCGTAGCAGTATTAACATATTCTTAATAAAAACGTAACCATTTACCATCCGTAAGACATTAAAATAAAAGAATACAAGATATTTACAGTAACGGAGGGATTTTTGTGAAACAAGAAAAAAGTTTGCTTGATCTATTTCAAGAAACCAACAAGGGGATTAGTCGTCGACTTTTTTTAGAAACATGTGGTGCTTCTCTAGTAGCTGCTGCTTTACCGATAAACCTGACGAAAGTATTCGCAGCCGATGCAGTTGCTTCAGCAGGTCATCTGACACTTACTTGGAGCCTTGATCCAAAAACTACACAAACGATTGCCTGGTCTACAGCAGAAAACAGTGAAAAAGGTAGTTTGCAAGTCATAAAAACGAGTATTTATAAAAAAAGTGGTTGGGAAAAAGCGGTTACTATAGAAGCGGATCATGAACTTTTCAAAACAAATACAGAAAATGTTATGCTTCATTATGCTACAGCCGTCTCCCTAAAACCCGGAACAATTTATACATATCGTGTCAAAATAGATGATAAATGGAGTGAACCTCTGCAATTTTCTACACAACCAGATAAAGAGGATTCTTTTAAATTTCTTGTTTTCGGAGATTCACAAAGTGGACTGCCTAAAAACCCAGAATATGGGCCATGGAAAAAAACAATTAACAATGCCTATGCCGCTCATCCAGATGCCGCATTTTTTATGAATGTTGGAGATCTTGTTGAAGTGGGGCAAGACTACGCCCATTGGAAAAACTGGTATGCCGCCGCAAAAGATGTTATTGATAAAATTCCTAGCATGTCGGTACCAGGAAATCATGAAACATACGATGTACCTGAAGAAAATCATTCCGTGTTGCCGCTCTATTTTAAAAAACAATTGCATCTGCCAATGAATGGACCCGAAGCACTCAAGGGTCAAGTGTATTCTTTTGATTATGGCAATACACATTTCGCGGTTCTAGATAGTCAATTGGAGGAAGAGCATTCCTACGTTGACCATATGCTGGAACTTCAAGCAAACTGGCTTGATCAAGATCTTACTGCTAGCAAGCAGGAATGGAAGATTGTTCTATTTCATAAAACCCCTTACTATAACAAGGCTACCCGTTCGAATGAACAAGTAAAAGCAGTTTTGACGCCTGTTCTTGATAAACATCATGTAGATCTGGTTATCAATGGACATGATCATGGCTATTCACGTACTTATCCGATTTATCAGGATACGTTTGTTGATGCACCGGCAAAAGGAACCGTATATTTGGTTTCTGGGCGCAGCGGCAATAAATATTATACAGATTTATCGCCTAAAGTATGGGATGCCTTTTTCCACGATCCACAAGCTGAACCGAATTATGTGACGATTACGGTTAATCAAAAAGTTCTTACCATAAATGCCTATACACAAAGTGGTGAATTGATTGATGTATATAGTATCGATAAGCAAAAACAAGTTGATATTCCGCGCACGAGTTTGCCAGAACCATCCAACAATACGCTTTTAGTCATTTGGGGGAATCTACTGCAAACACCTTTAGTTGCAGTACCGCCACAAAAAATATCCGGTATCTGGCATATTCCACTACGCAGCTTTATCGAATTTATCGGCGGTAAGATTGATGGTGATAGTGAGGGGAATATTATTGCATCGTATCAAAAAACAACTGTATTATTAAAGCTTAACGCTACACAGGCAAATTTAAATAGAGAAGCACATACTTTGACTTATCCACTTACACTGCTTAAGGGAACCGCAATGATATCAGTGGATGATATTAAAACAATGTTTGCTTTCCAGAGCCGCTACGACAAAGCAATGAATATGTTGTTCATGGTAAAATAAAGATCGGGAATTTATTCAAAAAATGAATGAACGCCCTGAGTCTAAAAATTTGCTAGGAGATACAGCCAATTACTGACTTTTAAGGTATATTGGAATTATTTATGAGAGACGTTTCGTAAAAATATAAAAGACGATATAGATTAGGCCATTACAAGCCAAATTTATATCGTCTTTTTTTTATGTATTTTATTTTTTTGCAGGCAAATATTCACCAAACATTTTTTGTAATTGAACTTTTGCCCAAATACGTATATCTGGATCAGCGGTATTTAGTATATTGCGGAGGTTATCTAATAAATCTTCCGTTTCTTCATTGCTATTCGGAATTTGTTTTAAGTCTAATGAAGTATGAGTTCCCGTTAATAACCAATCAAAGGATACACTACAATTATTGGCTACGGTGAATAGATAACTAATACTAGGTTTTCCACCCCGCTCTGTATTTTTCACATAAGAGGATGATACATTCATTAAATTAGCAAGGTCTTGCTGTGACATATTAGCAGATTTTCGCGCTTCTTGTAATCGTTTTCCTATTTCTAAATAGTTAGGTTCCATAAAATAAAATCCTTTCTATAAAAGCATATATTTATAACTTTAATATTGACTAAGAACAAATATGTGTCTATAATAAAGGTGTAGATCAGATAAAGAAACAAATAAGTGTCTTGAGTTATTTGTTGATATGAAAGCATGACAAATAAGATTTTTCAACGTAAATGTTAAAAATAAGTAGAATGTATATTTATTTTTGGTGGGGTGCTTTTTATCAAAAGTATTACTGCACAATAAAAAAAGCTTGTTTGGTTAAAAACTAAACAGTCTTGATCAAAACTATCAAAGTAGAAAAAGACTCTTTAAAACGGTTCGATAATTCTGTCATGTATTCCTTTCGGAAAAAAGAAAAACGGAATTTATATGGGCAAATCTAGTCGATTGCAACCCATACTGTATTGTTTCGCTTCCATATATTGCTATAGCAATTATACCATAATTAAAAAGAACAAAACACGTGTGAAAATAAAATTCATCTTTATCTATATAAACGCATTAAAGAAATTACCTCCATTCTATCAGTCTGCCAGGAATGGGGTTAGGGCATCGTTTGCTTCCTGCGTAACGCCACTCAACCCTATACCCCATTCCTGACGATTGCCATATAAAATGTTTAATGCGTTCTATATATGGAAATTTGTATCTTGTGAAAGGCGGGGGTTGCTTTGGAAAATTTGGCGGAAATTCGTAAGGCAAAGGGGTGGTCACAACAGGAGTTAGCAGATAAATCAGGGGTTTCACAAACTTACATATCGGAATTGGAAGCAAATAAGAAACAGCCAACAGTTCCGATTGCACAAAAATTGGCTTTGGCTTTAGGTGTTAGTATTGGGGAATTATTACAACCTAAATCGTAAATTTATTTATATACGATATGAAAATTAAAATCGGAAAATTCTGTTATTTATAAGGAGGGAACATAGATTGGCTGAAATTTTATTTAATGAAACAAATACGAGACTGCGAATAGAAGCTGAGTCTTGGGAAGCAGCTGTCGGGATTGGCGGGGAACTATTGGTTGCACAGGGTTGTGTGGAGGAATCGTATATTGATGGAATGATTCAAAATGTCAGCCAGCATCGTGTAGATGTTGTTATTGCAGAAGGGATTGCCATTCCGCATACGCGCTATGAAGATGGAGCATTCCGAGCGGGAATCAGTTTAGTTACATTGAAGACACCATTATCTTTTTCTGGGTCAAAGGAAATGGTCAAGGTAGTGCTTTGCTTTTCGGCAATGAATGTCCAAGATTATTGGCATATGGTGTCGTTTGCACTCGATCTGATCGAATACGGTGTGCTTGACCGGTTGACAGAGGCAAAGACTTTGGAGGAGGTGAAGTCGATCGTAGCTCTATGCTGAAAGGAGGCTTTTTATAAATGAAGCAGATAAGCGAAATGTGTTTTTTACGATTTGTGCCATAAAAGGCAGGCTTGGAATGGAGGGTGAATTATGAAACAGGAACAGCAGGGGGAAAAACCTTATGTTGTGGTAATCGGGGGAGCAAATATTGATATTGGCGGGCAAGCATTTGAACCTCTTGTTTTGAAAGATTCAAATCCGGGAACGATATCAATGAAACTGGGTGGTGTAGGGCGGAATATTGCCCATAATATGAGCTTGCTTGGACTTCATGTATGTTTTATTACTGCTTTTGGTGAAGATGTTTATGCGGCAAAAATCGCTTCTTCCTGCAATGAATTAGGGATTGACAGCAGCCCGTCAATGCATGTCCAGCATGGTTTTACATCCACGTACCTTTTCATTGAGGGGAAGGATGGGGATATGGAGGCAGCGATTGCGGATATGGCACTTTATGAACAAATCACACCGGAATTTCTACAGACCAGGGAATATTTGTTGCAGGAAGCACAGGTTATTGTTGTTGATACGAATATTCCAGAAAACTCAATCGCGTGGATTGCAAAGCATTGTCGGACACCGATTTTTGTTGATCCTGTATCGACGACGAAAGCGATGAAATTACAAGCGGTATTAGGGCTTATTCATACGCTAAAACCAAATCTACTTGAAGCGGAAATTCTTTCTGGTGTGAAAATTACGGATAGAGTTACATTATATCAAGCAGTCGATGTTTTATTAGCTACAGGCTTGCAGCGCGTTTTTATCAGTATGGGAAAACAGGGCGTCATGGCGGCAGATCATAGGGGATGTAAGATGCTGCCATGTATAAAGACTACACCAGTCGGTATGACAGGCTGCGGTGATGCGTTTATGGCAGCGCTTGTCTGGGCCTATTTGAACGAACTGGAATTAGAAGAGTCTGCAAAAGCCGGCTTGGCAGCGGCTTCTTTATGCATTGAATATCCAGAAACCGTAAATCCGAATTTGAATCAAAAACATCTTAAAGAACGAGCTAATTTTACAGAATATTCCGTTTCTACAATATAAAATATAAAGGTGGTCATTTTATGAATTTAGAAAAATATTTAGAAATCAGCCAAGAAGTAAGTGCAGCGATAAAAAATAAAAAAGCGGTTGTTGCCTTGGAATCTACGATCATTTCTCATGGTATGCCTTATCCAAAAAATGTGGAAACTGCACTTCAAGTGGAAGCAGTTCTGCGCGAACATGGTACTGTACCCGCCACGATTGCTGTAATCGGTGGAAAACTAAAAGTCGGTTGCTCGAAAGACGAAATTGAGTATCTTGGCAAGAGTGGTGCGAAAATCAATAAGGCAAGTCGCCGGGACCTTGCTGTTTTGACAGCACGTCGTGCAGATGGTGCTACTACGGTAACAACAACGATGATGATTGCTCATATGGCTGGAATTTCGGTTTTTGCTACAGGCGGAATCGGTGGCGTACATCGTGGTGCGGAAACAAGTATGGATATTTCTGCGGATTTGGAAGAAATAGCGCATACACCAGTTTTGGTAGTTTGTGCGGGAGCAAAGTCTATTCTTGATTTAGGCTTAACGTTAGAATATCTCGAAACTCACGGTGTCCCTGTGATCGGCTATCAAACGAAAGAATTACCGGCATTTTATACTCGTCACAGCGGATTTGAAGTAGACTATGAAATCGATTCTCCAAAGAAACTGGCGGAAGCATTCCATACAAGTCAGGAAATGGGTTTGTGTGCAGGAATGCTAGTGACGAATCCAATTCCTAAAGAATATTCGATGGAACATGAAGTTATTGAACAGGCAATTGCAAAAGCTGTGGAGGAAGCTCGCATAAAGGGGATTCATGGGAAACAAACAACACCGTTTTTACTGTCCAGGATTAAAGATGTTACGGGAGGTCGCAGTCTGGAAGCCAATATTCAGCTTGTTTATCATAATGCGAAACTCGCCGCACTGACGGCGGTAGAATTGTGCAAATTAGAAACTGTCTAGAATTAGTTAAAACTTTAAGGAAAGGTGATTTTGTCTTGTGAATGTTATATTTTTGCTGACAGGGCTGGCTTTTGTGTTTGCTGTAGGATGGTTTATGAGTTCAGATCGTAAGAAGATTCGTTTTAAGAATATTGGTATTTTGTTTTCGCTGCAAATTCTGATTTCTTTTTTGTGTTTGAATACATCAGGAGGTATCTATGCACTTACGGAAATTTCCAATTTCTTTAGTTGGCTTATGGCGCAGGCATCAGGTGGGGTTGATTTTGTTTTTGGTGGTTTTGTTCTGAAAGAAGGGGCTGCGGTATTTTTCTTTATTGTTTTGATGCCAATTGTCTTTGTTTCGGCACTGGTTGGTATTTTGAACTATACAAAAATTCTGCCGTTTATTATTCAGTGGACTGGGTGGGCTTTGAATAAAGTTGCACGCATGGGAGAACTGGAAAGTTATTTTGCCATATCGACAGCGATTTTAGGGCAGCCAGAAGTGTTTTTAACTGTGAAAGAGCAGATTCCTAAGCTAACAGAGCAGCGACTCTATACGATTTGTGCTTCGGCGATGAGTGCTGTGAGTGCGGCAATGCTGGCATCTTATATGAAGATGGTTCCTGGGCAGTATGTAGTGGTTGCGGTATTTTTAAATATTTTATCGGCATTAATTATTTCCTGTATTGTGAATCCATATGAACCGGAAATGGATGATGAACTTGTAAAAATCCCGAAGGGGAACAAAGATCCTTTTTTTCAGGTATTGGGAACATATATTTTAGACGGGTTCAAATTGGCTGTTACCGTAGGGGCGATGCTGATTGGCTTTGTTTCGCTGGTAACTTTTCTAAACAGTTCATTTGATGTTTTTTTTGGCATGACGTTTACGACTTTGATCGGTTATGTTTTTGCGCCCATTGCTTTTGTTATGGGAGTTCCGGGTCAGGATATCGTCCAAGTCGGCAGTTTGATGGCTACGAAATTGATCACGAATGAATTTGTCGCGATGGGAACTTTACACGAATTGGCAAGTAATTTGACGCTAAAAGCAAATGCCATTATTTCGGTATATTTGGTTAGTTTTGCTAATTTTGGTACGGTCGGTATTATTACAGGCTCGATTAAGGCTATAAACGAAAAATCCGGTTTCCATGTGGCAAAATTTTCGATGAAATTATTAACCGGTGCAACGCTGGCGTCTATTCTTAGTGGAACCATTGTTGGTCTGTATTTCTAAAATTCAAGTCTTAAATTAGGGTATAAATCGAATTGGTAATTTTATTAAAAATATTTAATTCAACTTAGACGTATGGAGGTTTTTCTTATGAAAAAAATAATTTTGGATTGTGATCCCGGGCATGATGATGCACTGGCTATGATGCTGGCAATTGCATCGCAGGATATTGAACTTCTTGCAGTTACTACATCGGTGGGGAATCAGACACCACAGAAAACTTTGAAAAATGCGATGCGTTTGCTGACTTTGATGAAACAACAGAATATTCCCGTGGCAGGTGGCAATCAAAAACCTTTGTTAAACGAACTGATTATTGCTGATAATGTACATGGAGAAAGTGGATTGGATGGTGCGGTGCTGCCGGAACCGGATTTTAAAGCACAGGATATGACGGCAATTGAATTGATTGCTAAAACTTTGCAGGAAAGTAAGGAATTGATTACTCTCGTAGTTACTGGACCGATGACGAATGCGGCCTTATTTCTTGCTGTATATCCAGAGCTTAAAACCAAGATTGAGCAGATTGTATTTATGGGCGGTGCTATGGGACTGGGGAATTGGGCACCATCTGTCGAATTTAACATCTTTGTTGATCCACATGCCGCTAAAATGGTTCTGGGTTCTGGCATACCAATCGTTATGGTACCACTAAATGTTACACATAAAGCACAAATTTTAAAATCGGAAATTGCAAAAATTCATGAAATCGGAAATCCTGTGGCGGATGTTTTTGCCGGTTTGCTTGATTTTTTTGAACGGTATCATGAAGACCCAAAATGGGGATTTAAAGGTGCGCCATTACATGATCCCTGTACAATCGCATGGCTTATAGATCCAACGATATTTCAAGAAAAATTTTTAAATGTAGAGGTTGAAGTGGATGGAGCACTTACGCAGGGGGAAACCGTGGTGGATTATTATGACTTGAGTTATCGCCAGAAGAACTGCAAGGTTTTGCTCGATATTGATCGTGATGCATTTATTAAAATGCTCATGGATGCTCTGAAAACGTTTCATTCGCAATGAAGAATATGTGAAAATGAAGTGATTTTTGTTTAAAAAGAAACAGAGGCACTGTCCCGAAGTGGGGCAGTGCCTCTGTGGCTGTCAACCGATAAAATTAGTATACCATATTTATTTGTCCAAATACTGTTTTTTCATTAAAAAATAAAAAGGAATACCAATAATGAGACCACCGAGACCAATTAGAATTTTCTCTAAATCGGATTGGACAAGCAGCCAAACACTTACAATGACGGAAATGAGTGGAATAACGGGTCCAAAGGGAAGGCGAAGGGAACTTTTTTCTGTGGGATTTTTCTTGCGAAGGACAATAACGGCCAGACAGGTTGGGAGATACTGGGTAAATCTCGATACCACACTGATGGCTGCCAGCTGAGTAAAGGAGCCAGAAAGTGCAATGAAAATCGTCAAAATTGCTGAAAAAGCAATGGCTACATAAGGTGTGCCATATTTGCTGTATCTTGAAAATACAGGTGGCAGTAATTTATCATCAGCGATGGCTACAATGTTTCGTGGTGTTAAAAAAGAAGCAGCAATATTGATGCCGCCAATTGAAATCAACGTACCGGCCGTTACAAGAATGCCACCAACTGGGCCCAGAAATTCAGAGGCTGCAGTGGCAATCGGTGTCTGTGTATTGGCGAGCGACGTGCCTAAAATGCCGATCGAAACTGCCTGAATGGAAAGGTAAAAAGCTGAAACAATCAGCATCACGACAAGAATTGCTCGCGGCAGGTTCTTTTTTGGATCATCCATATCTTCAGCGGCAGAGGAGATGGATTCAAATCCGGTAAATGCATAAAATATGAGTAATGCCGCTGCCCCAAACGAGCTGGTTTCAGTTACTTGAGTGGTAAAAAACGGGGTAAAATTTCCACCGTTGATAAAGAAAATACCGACACTGATGAAAAGGAGCAGTGGCAGAATTTTCCCAATCGTAACAATGTTATTGAGAATTTCTGATAATTTTACACCCAGAATATTAATAATGGCAAGAAACGTAATTAAGGCAATGATAATACTGTTTTTGTAAATAGGGCCACTGGCTATGGGCCATACGGCTGAGAGTGCAGTGACAAAACCATTGGCCATTGTGGCCCAGGCAATGATGCTGACCGCTGCTTTCATGAAGCCGACTTCAAAACCCACAAAATCACCAAAAGCGGCTTTTGCATAGACATAAGGGCCGCCGTTTTTCTTGAAGAGGCCGCTGAGTTCGGCAAAACATAATGCCATTGAAATTGCTAAAATCATATCAAATAAAATCACAATTAGTGAAAATGAACCGGTCAATGCGTAAGCTTTATTCGGCAGTAAAAAAATACCGGAGCCAATGATCGCATTGATTCCTAATAAAACAATGCTCCAAAAACCAAATTTGTTTGTACTCATAGAATCACCTGTTTTCTTTAAGATTTTTCAAGTAAGAGCTTAAATAATTTACGCATATCTTGATTTACACCAGACAGCATTTCTGGATGCCATTGGACAGCTAGGATAAAGGAACCTGTTTCTTTTTCCATTGCTTCAATAATACCATCGGCAGCGGTTGCTGTAATTTTAAATCCGGGTGCTAGGTCTTTAACTGACATATGATGGAAGGAATTGACTAAGGTTTGTGAGCCGAAAATTTCGTAGAGATATGAATCCTTTTCAATTTTCACCGAATGTGAGACTTGCGTTGGTGTGTGTCCCTGCGAATGTTTGATATAGGACCCTTCGGATAAAGAACAGTCCTGATATAAAGTTCCACCACAAGCTGTATTGATGATTTGAATGCCGCGGCAGATGCCAAGAATTGGTTTTTTCATTTCGAGTGCATATTTGATGAGTGCCAGATCGAAGGTATCACGCTGCGCGAGGGTCATGCCAAGCAGATGATGTGGTTCTTCACCGAATAACAAAGGGTTCACATCATATCCACCAGAAATAACGAGTCCGTCAATACATGCAAGTTGTGCTTTGATGATTTCTTCATTGGTATTTACAGGGATAATCAAAGGAATACCACCTGCGTCGAGGACGGATCTTACATAGTCGTGATTTACATAAGCTCTTGGATAACCTGGGAACATACCGCCTTCATCAAACATGATGCTGCCAGAGATTCCGATAATTTTTTTCATGGGTATTTCACTCCTTGGTTCGATGTGTAAATTGAATGAATGGATTTTTAATTCATTATATAGCATCATAATACATTTCTTTAAAAAAATAAATAGTAAAAATACATGTTTAGTCAAGCTTTTTTTGGATGGCTTTATTGAGCATGATTTGTAGAATTTCAGCATCGGTTTGGGTCATGCCCTGGCAGGCTAATTGACCAAGGTTTTTAATGGATTGATCGACATTTTCATCGACGATTCCTTCATTACCGCTTACTCGTGTTTCATCAAGCGCCATCAGGACTGCTTTGTAGGCTGAGGCAGCAGATGTGGATACTTTCATCGCACAGCTGTTTGACGCACCATCACAGATCATACCAGCTACATCTCCGATCATATTTGAAATTGCCATGTTCACGTAGATGATATCGCGTTTTAAAAGCCAGGCCATGCCGGCGGCAGCACCCATCGCGGCGGTTGTGACAGCACATAAAGCTGATAATTTTGGCAGCTTATCATGAATATAGATCGCGGTCATATGTGATAAAATAAGGGCTCGAATCAATGTTTCACGATCTACCTTTAGATATTCAGCCACCACAACTACAGGCATGGTAGCCGTTATTCCCTGATTCCCTGAACCGGAATTTGTCATCGCCGGGAGGTTGGCTCCGCCCATCCGAGCATCGGAAGCAGCCGTTGTCCGCATGAGGAGTTGAGTCAAAAGACCGTCGGGCAGGAGTCCTGTTTCAATTTGACGATTCATGGTCGCACCGATATGCAGACCATAGGTTCCGCGCATCCCTTCAGCTGATAATGAGATATTGAGATTAGCCGCATCGTGAATAAAATCAATTTGTTCAATGGGAACTTCTGTGGCAAATTCAAAAATATCCTCCATTTGCAGGTCAGATAAGGAATACACAATGGGTTCGACTGTATCATCTTGCTCAGTAGAAGCTTCAAATAAAGTCAGATCATTTTTTTCGATTTTAATGATATTGGTATGCGTGTCAGCAATTGTTACTCTTGCCCATTGCTTACCATGAAATACCTGAGCTTGTGCGAAGAGGATATTGGGGACATCAGCGATTGAAAGTTCGACACGATGTTCTTTGACCATACATTTTGCATCGGCAATTTGTTTTTCTGTGAGTGTCTTTAAAACTTCAAGCTGCCCTTCCGGATCACCACCGATAGCTCCTACGGCTGCGGCAATCAATAAACCTGTAGTTTCTGTGCCGGGAACGGTTACGCCCATACCGTTTTTCATGAGATTGGCTGATACCTTTGCTTGGATTTTTTCTACAGGCAAGCCTAGGGTTTTGGCCGCTGTCGCTGCAGCTAATGCCAGTGAGATTGGTTCCGTACAGCCGAGTGCGGGAACGACTTCTTTTTTGATGACTTTAATCAATTCGCTCCATTTCAAATTATGGTTGATCGATTTTCGATGCATCATTGTCATACCTCCTGTGAATTTATCGACATTCATATGTAAGAAAAAAGCTTAAAGGGGTTAAATCTTTAAGAGGTCTAATTCAATTTTTTATACTGTTTATTTTTTATCTATGAGATGTAATTTCTTTAAGGTATTATATATGTCTAGTAATCATATAATTTCATATTCTAAATTGCAATATAAATCTAACAGAAAAGAAAATTATGGAAAAATTTCATTGTAATCAAATAAAAACGGCTTATAATAAAATTGAGTCTATATTAAGTTGCATTAAATGTTCTATATCCCATGTTTGGCAGACTGATAGGCTAGATGTAATTTCTTTAATGCATTATATATAATGAAATTTAAATGAGGTGAATTTATGATTGATTTCCATAAACGGATAGTAGCTTTTCTTGCTGTGCTGGCAATTTTTTTGCTAGGTTATACAGCAACATCGCTTGCTGGAGGAGATGTTACTGTAAAAACGACGGCCAGTGAACCGACAACAACCTGGGCAGTAGAAAATATGCCAGAAGCAGATCGACAGCATTATGCAGGGGAATTTTGGCGCCTTGATGCAGAAGATAATGAAGATCTGCCAAAGAATTTTCGTACGAGCCTGGATACAGTAGGAAAAGTAAATGGTATTCTGCCGGATAGTACGGGGATGGATAAATTGAAAATATCTGGTAGCGGTCAAATGTCAGAGTCGGGTATGGAGGGGTTGCTGGAAACCATAAGGACAAAAACAGATGTTCCGATTTATATTGTCGATCTGCGTCAGGAAACGCATGGATATTTGGATGGTACAGCTGTGAGCTGGTATGGTAAACGTAATTGGGGAAATATTGGTAAAAAAACAGAGGATATTATCAAGGCGGAATCGGTTCTTTTGCAAGACGCACTAGCTGTGGATACAAATGTGTATCCTTTAGATAAATCAAAACATAAGGCGGAAGATGCGGCGATTACTTTTACACCACTGGAAACAAAAACGGAAGCGGAAGTTGCGGCAGAATATGGTGCGAACTATTTTAGAATTACTTCGACGGATCATATTTGGACAAGCCCGGAAAATATTGATCGTTTCATCGCTTTTTATAAGACTCTGCCAAATGATGTGTGGCTGCATTTTCATTGTATGGCTGGAGAAGGTCGAACCACCACATATATGGTTCTTTATGATATTTTAAAAAATGGCAAAAATGTTTCTCTTGCTGACATTGCGGCTCGTCAGTATGTTATTGGCGGCATTGATATCATGGCAATGAATGAATCAAACAAAATGACTCATTCAGCTGCACCGGTGACTGATACAGCAATAACTAGCTGGAAGCAGAGCTTTGGACAAGAACGTACAGAAATGATACCTTTGTTTTATCAGTATGTTCGCGAAAATCCAAAACTAGATATAAGCTGGTCGGAATGGCTTCGCCGTGAGAAAAAAACAGTATGATCGTTTCTTGCTGCTGGAGCATTTATACAAATAAATACATCATGAAAGGAAAAATGTACTTTCTGAAAATACTGAATGTAAAATATTCATATTAAAACACGAAAAAAATGATATTTTTCTTGACTATTGTATAGGTTGCGGAATATAATGTATACATTGTATTTCCGGGAGAGAAATATATACACTTTGTCAAATATCGTAAGGGGATGTATATCAATGGCTGAAATTAAATTTGAAGCAACAAAAACTTTTAAGGAAAAACCAGATGTATCCAGCATCGGTTTTGGAACACATTTTTCCGATTATATGTTTGAAATGAATTATAATCGCGAAGACGGATGGCATGATCCTAAGATTGTACCATATCATGATATTTCCGTAAGTCCGGCTAATACAACACTTCATTATGGGCAGGCTATTTTTGAAGGTATGAAAGCATTCCGGCAGCAAGATGGCAAAATCGTTATTTTCCGCACGTTGGATCATTTGAATCGTTTAAATAATTCAGCACGGCTTTTAGATATTCCAAATGTTGATATCAATACGGTTCATCAGGGATTAAAAAAATTGATTGAAATTGAAAAAGAATGGGTACCAGCTAAGATTGGTCAGAGCCTTTATATCAGACCATTTATATTTGCAACGGATCCTTATCTTGGTGTCAGTGTCAGTGATACATATAAGTTATTGATTATCCTTTCGCCAGTAGCCGCTTATTATGCACATGGTTTTGCACCAGTCAAGATTATGGTTGAAGATCATTATGTACGTGCAGTACCGGGGGGGCTTGGTGAGGCTAAGACACCAGCAAATTATGCAGCCAGTCTGCATGCAGGGCTTGTGGCGCATGAAAAAGGGTATGATCAGACATTATGGCTTGATGGCGTAGAACGTAAATATATTGAAGAAGTCGGGTCCATGAATATATTATTTAAAATTAAGGGAGAGATCGTTACACCGTCGCTTTGCGGGAGTATTTTAGGTGGGATCACGAGAAAAACGGTACTTGCTGTAGCTAAAGAGTGGGGCATACCAGTTTCCGAACGACGTATTACGATTGATGAAGTTTGTGAAGCTTATAAAAATGGCGAGCTTGATGAAGTTTTTGGCTCTGGTACAGCAGCGGTTATCTCACCAGTCGGACTGCTTAGTTATAAAGGACAGGATATGATTATCAATGAAGGTAAAATTGGTTCGTTTTCCCAAAAAATGTTCGATCATATAACGGGATTGCAAAGTGGACTTATAAAAGATACACAAGGATTTATTGAAGGAGTAACCAAAATATAATTTCCCCAAAAGTCTCTCGATCATTGCGAGAGGCTTTTTTTTGAAAAAAACAAATAAAATACGACTTTTATCCTATGGAAATTGCAAATAATTGTGGATTTTTTTTTCGGGTGCAACTTTTTAAAAATATCAGCTGATAACAAAGGATTTTGATATTTGAAAAGAGAATAGAAAAAAGAGGTGTAGTAAAGTTGTAAGAAAGATAAATTGAGGAGTTTTGTATATGTCGTTACAATTAAAAGGATTATTATCAACCATTAGTCTCCTTGATTTAGTCGATATCCTGATAGTAGCATTTATTCTCTATAAGCTATATGTCATGCTTCAAGATACCAGGGCCATTACGCTCGTCAAGGGATTGCTTGTTGTATTGGGGTTGACTATGGTCAGTAATTGGCTAGGTCTGCATGTAATTTATTGGTTGTTGCAAAAAACAGTAACTTTATTGTTTGTGGCGTTGCCAATCGTGTTTCAGCCTGAACTTCGCCGGACGCTGGAGCATCTCGGTCAGGGGAAGCTCTTTGGCAGGTCTGTACTGCTCAATGTGGAGGAAGCACGTTCTTTGGTTAATGAATTGGATCGGGCCGTTATGGTGTTGGCACAAAATAAAATAGGGGCGCTGATTGTTTTGGAACAAGAGACGGGCTTAAATGACTTTTGTGCGACGGGTATACAAATTGATGGTCTTGTCACTTCAGAATTTTTGATGAATGTTTTTATTCCCAATACACCACTACATGATGGTGCAGCGATTATTCGCGGTAAGCGGATGGTAGCAGCGGGTTGTTTGCTGCCACTAACGGAAGATCGGACACTCAGCAAAGAACTTGGAACAAGGCATCGAGCTGCAATTGGTTTATCAGAGCAGTGTGATGCTATTGTCGTGATTGTAAGTGAAGAAACGGGAACAATATCCATTGCTCAAAATGGGAAAATCTATCGTCATTTGGATTCTGAAAAATTAAAGCAAAGCCTGCAGCCGCTATTTGCACCGCAGCCAACCACGCTTAAAGGCGCTTTTGCGAACTGGAGGCATGGAAAATGATAAATCTTGTTCAAAAGAATTTACCAGCAAAAATTATTGCTTTGCTTGTTGCTATTGTTTTATGGTTTTTTGTTATGAGTGATCAAAATCCATCTATGGATAGCAGCTTTTCGATTCCGGTAGATATAGTAAATGCACCGGATGGCTATAAAATCAGCCGCAATGTGGATACTGTGACCTTGAAAGTCCGTGGAGCACGTTCCTTGTTTGCAACAACTTCTGCTTCGGATCTAAAAGCATATGTTGACTTAAAAGGTATCACGGAAGGCAGACATGCGGTGAAGATCCAGTCGGTATTGCCACCGGGGTTTGAACTCTTAGAAACATCGCCGGAGACCATTGCTTTTGCAATTGATAAAATCATACAAAAGCAAATTCCAGTTGAACTGGCTGTTGCGGGAGCACCTGAGACAGGTACGACAGTTGGGAAGGTTCTGCCATCAGTGCAGAGTGTTACCATTGAGGGACCAAGCAGCTTTATTGATACAGTCACGCGTGTTATTGCAAATGTGAATGTGGCAGGGAATCGGAGTGATTTTTCGGTTACAGTTCCATTGACTGCTGTTAATGCCGATGGCAAGGAAGTTGAAAGTGTAAAGATTATGCCGCAGTCTGTTGATGTAGTGGTTGCTATTGTAAAAGGAGTGGCTAAAAAAATGGTTGGCGTTAAGCCTGTTCTTGGTTCGGATTTACCAGCTAATTATGTTGTAAATGGAATGAAATTTGATCCGACCAAGATTGAGATTACTGGTGATCAAAAGCTAATTGATCCGATTAATTTTATTGAAACGGAAAAAATATCTTTAGCGGATATCATAAAACCAGTCAAAAAAGATGTAAAACTGGTTTTGCCGGCAGGAATTACAGTGACAAATGATACAATAACTGTTACTATTGATGTTGCAGAAAAAAAGTAATGGAATAAGGAGGGTACGATACGTGTTACGTATTATAAATTTTCATGTACCTTTTGACGATGAATCTCCATTGATGGACCTTGCAGCAAAACGGTTACAATTACCACCCCAAGCTGTGCTTGAGGTGGTAATTGTTCGTAAGGCTGTTGATGCGAGACGTTATAAAAACGCACCGATTTGTTTTGTCTATATAGTCGATGTAAAAGTGTCCGCGCCAGAAAAGAAAGTTTTGGCGAGATTGCGTGGGGACAAAAATGTAGAGACTGCCAAACATCCGGCAGGTGAGTCAGTAGAATATGGGAGCCAAATGCTTGACTGCAGGCCGCTGGTCATTGGTTTTGGACCGGCTGGTATGTTTGCGGCCTTGACACTTGCCAGACACGGCTACCGACCTTTAGTTTTGGAACGAGGTCGTGATGTTGACAGCCGAAGTCGGGATATTCAACATTTTTGGCAAAGTGGTGAATTGAATGAAAGTTCAAATGTGCAGTTTGGCGAAGGCGGTGCAGGCACCTTTTCAGATGGTAAGTTGACGACACGCATTAATGATCGTAAAATGATGGATGTATTAAAAATGTTTGTTGATGCCGGAGCACCGGAAGAAATTCTTTATTTACAAAAACCACATATTGGCACGGATTTACTAAAGACCATTGTGAAAAATATTCGTCAGGAAATCATTGCGTTAGGTGGTACGGTGAAGTTTGAATCGCTGGTAACGGATCTTGGTATCGAGGCTGAACAGTTAAAATATGTCATTGTAAATCATGAAGAAAAGATTTTTTGCAATGCAGCTTTAATGGGAATTGGTCATAGTGCCAGAGATACGTATACCATGCTTCATGATAAACAGGTCGCCATGGAGGCGAAAGCTTTTGCAATTGGGGTTCGTATTGAACATCCGCAGACAACAATTGATCAGGCTCAGTATGGGAATGATTCAAAAAGCCCAAGACTTGCAGCAGCCGAGTATGCCGTAACATTTCAAGATAAACAGACGGGCCGTGGAGCTTATTCTTTTTGCATGTGTCCTGGTGGTCAGGTCGTAGCTGCGACATCGGAAGAAAATCAGGTTGTGACGAATGGCATGAGCAATTATCAGCGTGCTTCAGGTATTGCCAACAGTGCTTTGCTGGTTACAGTTACGCCGGATGATTTTGGCACGCATGTTTTAGATGGTATAACGTTTCAACGTAAGTATGAAAAACTTGCTTTTTTGTGTGCAGGCAGCGATTATAAAGCACCAGTACAAACGGTAGGAGATTTTCTTAAAGGTACAAAGGGATCAATGGATTTTTTGACAAGACCTACATACAGGCCTGGGATAAAACCTGTTGATTTAAGGGAATGTCTGCCAGGGTTCGTTACTGATACATTGCAGAATGCACTGCCTTATTTTGGCAGTAAAATAAAAGGGTTTGATGATCCGGGCGCTGTGATGACGGGAATAGAAACACGTTCATCTGCACCGTGTCGAATTATTCGAAATCGTGATAATTTTGTATCCATCAATACGGGTGGGTTATATCCGATGGGCGAAGGTGCAGGCTATGCTGGCGGCATCATGAGTGCTGCGATTGATGGTATGAATGCAGCTTTTGCGTTTATGCGAATTTACAAAGCCTAAACGAAGATTATTTTGGATTGTAGAAAATAAAAAATTTATAGGTCTTGGGAAGAGATGAAGGGAGAATGATTCATGGCTAGACTTTTTGGAACAGATGGGGTGCGCGGTGAGGCGAATATTGATCTTACGCCGGAACTTGCTTATCGATTAGGCAGATCTGCTACGATACTTTTTGGTGAGGATACGCCGCATCAGCCAGTGATTTTAATTGGTCGTGATACGCGTATTTCAGGGCAGATGTTTGAATCGGCACTTGCGGCAGGAATCTGTTCAGCTGGTGGGAAAGCACTTATAGTGGGGGTTATTCCGACACCGGCAATTGCCTATTTAACAAAAAAATTAAAAGCACAGGCTGGCATTGTAATTTCGGCTTCGCATAATCCGTTTCAGGATAATGGAATTAAGTTTTTTGGCGGGAATGGTTATAAACTGCCAGATGAAGTGGAAGATAAACTGGAAGAACATGTACATGAAATTGAAGCTGGCAAACATCTGTTTAGACCAACTGGTGATAAAATTGGTACTGTTGAATATCGGCATGACTTAGTGCAGGATTATATTAATTTTGTTACAGGTACGGCTGATGATAGCTTTAACGGCTTAAAAGTAGTTTTAGACTGTGCAAATGGCGCAGCCTATGAATCGATGCCAACGGTACTTAAACGTCTTGGAGCGAATGTCATTGTAACGAATGCAAAACCAAATGGAGTCAATATCAATGCAGGCTGCGGATCGATGCATTTGGATACTTTGCAAAAAGCAGTACTTGAACATAAAGCTGATTTTGGGATTGCCCATGATGGTGACGCGGATCGTTGCTTATGCGTTGATGAAAAAGGTAATATTATCGATGGTGATCGCATTTTAGTTATGTGCGCACTGGAAATGATGAAAAATGGACGTCTTAAAGACAATACAGTTGTATCAACGGTTATGGCAAATATTGGTTTTCATCAGGCTATCAAAGCAGCGGGTGGACATGTTGAAGTGACTAAAGTTGGGGATCGTTATGTACTGGAAAATATGCTGGAACATGGATATAATCTGGGCGGTGAACAATCAGGTCACATCATATTCAGCGAGTTTAGTACAACGGGTGATGGTTTGATTACCGGCATACAGGTGCTTTGCTCGATTAAACGCAGTGGTAAAAAAGCATCGGAACTTTCTGAACTGATGACAAGTTACCCGCAGCTATTGGTAAATGTTCGTGTGGCGACAAAAGATGGATGGGAAGAAAATGGCGCTATTTGTAAAGCGATTGCTTCCGGGAATGATGAGCTTGGGGAAAGCGGCCGTATATTAGTTCGTCCATCCGGTACGGAATCTTTGATTCGTGTGATGGCAGAAGGTGCTGATCAAGAGCAGCTAGATGTGATTTGTCATCGTATCGCGGGGATTGTGAAAGAAGAACAAGGCTAACGAAAAAGTAAATGAGTCGTTCGAATAGAACCAAAAAGTATCTGTAGAAACAGGGGCTTTTTGGTTCTATTCAACGGTCATTCTTTTATTTGCAATCGAATCTAAAATGTGATAGTATATTTTCAATAGTTATAGTTTTTTCGCAGTGATGTGAAAAACGTAAGATATCCGATTACAGGCAATGAAGAAGAGAGTACATGTTTGGTGGCAGTTTAGAGATGAAATCCCTGGCTGAAAGATTTCTCTGTTTAGAATATGGAAAGTAGCTTTGGAGTTGCTGCATTGAACTTAAGTAGATGCAGCCGCAGATGCAGCGTTATGGCATTGGAGTTTTATGAGGCTTTGCTTTATAAAAAAACTTAGGTGGTACCACGAGAGTAGTCTCTTTCGTCCTTTGCGGATGAAAGGGATTTTTTTATTTGTATTTTATTTTAGGGAGGATTCTTTTTATGGAAGAAAGTAACATACCAAAAGTTTATGATCCACAATCATTTGAAAAAAAATGGTATAAATATTGGGAAGAAAAGAACTTATTTCATGCGGAGGTAGAAGCCGATAAAAAACCTTACAGCATCGTTATTCCCCCACCAAATGTGACGGGGCAGCTTCATATGGGGCATGCTTTGGATAATACGTTGCAGGATATCTTGATTCGCTGGCGTCGGATGCAGGGGTATAATACACTTTGGATGCCGGGGTGTGATCATGCTGGTATTGCAACGCAGGCTAAGGTGGAAGAGGCACTTCGTAAAGAAGGGAAAAGTCGTCATGATCTGGGGCGCGACAAATTTTTGGAACGCGTTTGGGATTGGAAAAATCAATTTGGCAGTCATATTACGATGCAGCTGCGAAGTTTGGGTTCTTCGTGTGATTGGGAACGGGAACGTTTTACAATGGATGAAGGTTGCTCAAAAGCCGTTCGTGAAGTATTTGTCAGCCTTTATAATAAAGGATTGATTTATCAGGGAACTCGCATTACGAATTGGTGTCCTCGCTGTAGTACCGCTCTCAGTGATATTGAAGTAGATCATGAAACCGAAGCTGGTCATTTCTATCATTTGCGCTATCAGGTCGAAGATACAGCTGAGTATGTTCAGATTGCAACAACGCGTCCGGAAACTATGTTTGGTGATACTGGGGTGGCTGTACATCCCGAGGATGATCGTTATAAACATCTAATTGGAAAAACTTTAATTTTACCGCTTGTCGGCAGAAAAATTCCTGTTTTTGCGGATGAATATGTAGATCCAGATTTTGGTACCGGAGCTGTAAAGGTTACGCCAGCACATGATCCGAATGATTTTGATATGGGTCAGCGTCATGGCTTGGAACAGATTGTTGTGCTGAATAATGATGCTACAATGGCAAGCAATACGGGCAAGTATGCTGGAATGGACCGATATGAATGCCGCAAACAACTGATTGCTGATTTAAAAGAACAGGGGTTTTTGATTAAAATTGAAGACCATGAACATGCAGTCGGACATTGTTCACGCTGCCATACTACGGTAGAACCGCTTGTTTCAAAACAGTGGTTCGTGAAGATGGAATCTCTGGCGAAACCGGCCATTGAAGCAGTAAAAAGTGGAGATATTCAGTTCGTACCGGAACGCTTTACGAAAATTTATACGAATTGGCTGGAAAATATCCGTGACTGGTGTATTTCACGTCAACTTTGGTGGGGACATCGTATTCCAGCTTGGTATTGTGATGATTGTGGTCAGACAAGCGTTGTAGGTGAAGATCTGACAACTTGTCCAAAATGCGGCAGTACGCATCTTCATCAGGATGAAGATGTTCTTGATACTTGGTTTAGTTCCGGATTATGGCCTTTCGAAACAATGGGCTGGCCGGATAAGACCCCTGAACTCAAGCAGTTTTATCCTACGAGTGTTTTAGTTACGGGATACGATATTATTTTCTTCTGGGTAGCACGCATGGTTATGATGGGGCTGGAATTTGGCAAGGATATTCCATTTAAACATGTTTTTATTCATGGGCTGGTACGTGATTCGCAGGGGCGAAAAATGAGTAAATCGTTGGGGAATGGTATTGATCCGGTTGAAGTAATCGACAAATATGGAGCGGATACATTGCGCTTTATGCTCATTACAGGCAATACGCCAGGTAATGATATGCGCTTTTACTGGGAACGTGTTGAATCAGCGCGGAATTTTGCCAATAAGTTATGGAATGCTTCTCGCTTTATGTTGATGAATTTAGAAGGATTTGATAAGAGTTTTGTACCGGAAAAGTCAGATTATACATTGGCTGATCAATGGATTTTGAGTCGTTATGCTAAAACTGTACAAGAAGTTACGAATAATCTGGAGAAATTTGAACTTGGTGAAGCTGGACGTACGATTTATGAATTTATCTGGAATGAATTTTGCGATTGGTATATAGAATTATCGAAAGCACGTCTTTACGATACCGAAGCTGTTAGGGCTCGCCAGACAGCGCAGTACGTGCTTGGTTATGTATTAGAACATACTTTGCGCCTTTTGCATCCGTTTATGCCGTTTATTACCGAAGAAATTTGGCAGCATATTCCGCATGAAGGAGAAAGTGTTATGGTTTCTCCTTGGCCAGCCGATGAAATGAGTAAAATTGACGATGCAGCAGAAACGAATATGACAGCGATTATGGAAACAATCAAGTCGATTCGGAATATGCGTGCGGAAGTGAAAGCTGTTCCAAGTAAAAAAAGTGCAGTGGTGCTTCATTTTGCCAGTGAAACGCTTCAAACTGTTTTTGCGTCAAATCAGGGTTATTTAACAGTACTTGCATCCGCACAGCCTATTACATTGGAATCACTGGCAGAGGGAAAACCAGAAAATGCTATGACTGCCGTTGTAAATGGTGTGGAAATTTATTTGCCGCTTAAGGGTTTGATCGATGTGGAAAAAGAAACAGCACGTCTTAATAAAGAACTGGATCTGTTGGACAATGAAATCAAACGTGTGACAGGTAAATTATCGAATGTTGGTTTTATTGGCAAAGCACCGGCAGAACTCGTGGAAAAGGAACGGGAAAAACAAAAAGGTTTTGAAGAAAAACGGTCAGCTGTCCAGGAGCGCTTAGTTTATCTTGCTACGTTGTAAAGGACTTGAAAATATGAATTATCAGGAAACATTACTGTATTTAGACAGTTTGAATACATTTGGTATAAAATTGGGTTTGGAACGAATTACAAGTTTACTAAAACGAATGGATCAGCCGCAGAATCGTTATAAAACGATTCACGTTACGGGGACCAATGGTAAAGGATCAACAACGAATATGCTTGCCGGTATTTTGACGCAGGCGAAGATCAAGACGGGGATGTATACATCCCCGCATCTTGTATCTTATACGGAGCGAATGCAAATTGATGGTCACCAGATTCGTGAAGCGGATTTTGCGAATTGTATCAGCCAGGTAAAGTTATGTGCTGACCAGATGGTTGCAGATGGCAATGAAAGCCCAACGCAGTTTGAAGTTTTGACGGCTGGCGCATTTTTGTATTTTGCTACTATGAAGGTAGAATATGCTGTCATTGAAGTCGGGTTGGGCGGGCTGCTTGACTCAACGAATGTCATTGTTCCCGAGGTATCTGTTATTACCAATGTTACCTTTGAACATGCCGATCGTTGTGGCGGTACGCTTGCGGGAATTGCTGCACATAAAGCTGGCATTATTAAAGAAGGTGTGCCTGTAGTAACGGCAGCTGATGGCGAAACATTGCAGATTATTCGTGAAACAGCTCATGCTAAAAATTCTGATATTTTTGTGGCTGGTGAAGATTTTTCAGCTGCTTTTATAGCGTTTGATGGGCACAAACAAAAATTAGCCTTTTCATCTCGCTTACTAGGGGCATCAGAAGAATATTTTTTACGGGTTTTAGGAAAGCATCAAATTGAAAATAGCTCTTTGGCGATTATGACAGCACTGTTAATTCATAATCAAGATAGCCGTGTAACTATGGAAGGAATTGGTCATGCACTGGATTTAGCTACTTGGGCGGGGCGTTTTGAGATCATGAATCAAAACAATCAGAAGATTCTCGTTGACGGAGCTCATAATTTGGCAGGTATGAAGGTTCTACGGAGTAATTTAGATTCCTATTTTCCGGCTCAGGAACGTGTTATTTTATTGGGAATTTTAAAGGATAAAGATGTGGACGGCATGATTGAGACATTAATTCGACCAATTGATACGGTGGTTGTTACAGAGCCAAGTTCGGACAGGGCTGCAATGCCGGATTATATTGCGAAAAAAATCAAATCGCAGCATGTAGAAGCCTATATTGATATTCCGGAAGCTTTGGCACGAGCGCAGGAACTTGCTGGAAGCAATCGTTTATTATGTATAGCGGGATCTTTGTATTTGATTGGTGAAGCCCGTCAATTGCTGTTAACAGAACAATAGTTTTTAGGGGAAAGGGAATCTTCCATTTTGACAGAAATTTTGTTGTTGGTTGATTTCCTTTTTGTCTTAGTGATAAAATAAATAATAAAAGGTGAGATCGTGAGTACATTGAAACAAGAGCGATTATTAGGTGATTTAGACCGTTTGATTTTTTATGCGATTTTGGCATTGGCATTTTTTTTGGCGTTATTTCCGGATTTGGCGACAGTTTCGCTTATCATAGGAAGTTTTTTTTGGTTTATTAAACTATATATCACCAAAGGAAAAACATTCAAAAGGACGCCGTATGATATAGCGATTGTTACTTTTGTTGTTATTTCAGGATTGTCCGTGTTTGTTTCACCAGACCCGGCTTTTAGCTTTTATAATTACTACCATCTTATTGGCCGTTATGTTTTTACCTATTTGCTCGTGGTTCAGAATATAGTTAAGATGCAGCAAATAAAACAGATTGTCTATGCACTTGGTTTATCCGCTGCTTTTGTTGTTGGCTATGGGTTTTATCAATCGATACATGGAATTGATATCAGCAGTATGAAATGGGTGGATGGGGAGGCTTTTCCAGAACTTAAAACGAGAGTCTTTTCAACGTGGGAAAATCCCAATATCTTAGCAGGCTATCTTGTTGTGATCATGTCGATTGTGTTTGGTCTGTTTTGTAAGTTGGCAGATAAAAAACAACGTGGGATTTTAACAGCATTTTTTTGCTTGCTTGGTATTTGCCTTGGCTTGACCTATGCACGCGGGGCTTGCTTGACACTAGCCCTGGTGATTGCTGGGTATGGGATTTTGCAGAATCGAAAAATACTAGCTGGTTTTATCGTATTAACCATTATGCTTTTGGCATTTGATACTGCTTTGTCTGAGCGGCTTTTATCCGTTTTTACGAAAGTAGACACTTCATCTGAAATGAGATTTGCTCTTTGGGAAAGTACGATGGCAATGATTTTGGATCATCCGCTTTTAGGGATTGGCTGGGGTTCGTATTGGATGGTGTATCCGGAATATGATTTTTATATTAATAATCCGGCAGTTCGAATCGTTCATGCCCATAACTTATATTTGAATTTTGCAGCAGAGATAGGTCTTGCTGGTTTTATGAGTTTTATGGTTTGTATGCTTGGCCATATGAGTTTGGCACTTTCGAATACACATCTAAGAGAATCAAAGTTTTTAAATGGACTATTGCTGGGGTGTGGCTTGGCGATTGTGTCTATTTTACTAAATGGTTTTACGGATTATGTTTTGTTTAATATTGAATCATCAATGCTGTTTTGGTTTTTGTGTGCGCTGATTGTGCTCATTACTCGACAATCGCTGGATTGAATATTTTGATTGGCAGCAATCTGAATGTTTGTTACCAAAACGTTAAAGGATTTTACAGTTTGATTACGAATAATACTATTTATGTATGTATATCGCGTTTATCTGAGGATAGTCGTTTGAGGAGGACTTGGTTTGAAGGGACAAATTGTAATATCGAAAGCGACAATTGATCGCTTACCCTTATATTTTCGTACACTTCGTTTAGCACAAGATGAAGGAATAGACATCATTTCATCGGATGAGTTAGGTCGGCGTTTAGGTATCACACCAGAGCAGATCCGCAAAGATCTAGCATCGTTTGGACAATTTGGTAAAAAAGGCGTAGGCTATTATGTGAACGAATTGAAACGCAATGTTGGTGAGATTCTGGGACTGGATAATCATTGGAATATTGCAGTGATTGGTATTGGGCATTTGGGTGCAGCTTTGGCAAATTATCAAAACTTTGTCACTTTGGGGTTTAACCTTGTGGCACTTTTTGATCAAGATCCCGGCGTAATCGGATCGACGGTCAACCATGTGAAGGTTGAAGACATTATGAATTTAGACGAGATTATAAAAGAGAGAAACATTCATATTGGTATTATTGCTGTTCCGGCGGCTTTTGCTCAAGGGGTAGCGGATAAACTTGTTGCCGCCGGTGTACGCGGAATTTGGAATTTTGCTCCAATCAAAATGAAAGTTCCAGATTTCATGCATATTGTAAATGAAGATTTATCTGTGGGGCTTAGCAGTCTGTCTTACCATATTACGAGAAAATAATCATAAAAATTTTGCCAACTGATTTTTCTGAAAAATTAGCGTAAACCTAGGAAAAACAAATAAAGCTTGAACAAAATTTCACAAATGCAGAAAATAAAAATAAAAAATGCCGTCAAGAATACGTAGTGTCTATCTTGACGGCATTTCTTTGTAGTGGTATGCTTGTCAATGGGATATAACTAATACATGTTGTTATTATAATCTTTAATTATAAATATCTACGAATGATTTATAATTTATTTATGATTAATTGATGTGTTTTATCTCGGATTATGTATAATATATTGTGTTAGTGAAAAGATTACAGGCCAATATTTTTGACCTACCGAGGGAGGATTTTATCAATGATTGATATTCTCGATCGTGTGCGAAATACCGCATTGCATGCGAAGATCGTTAGTGCCGAAGAAGCTGCTGCTTTCATTAAGCCTAATATGAACGTTGGTACAAGTGGATTTACCCCAGCAGGGTATCCAAAAGCAGTTCCTTTAGCATTGGCTAAACGAATGGAAAAAGAACCATTTCAAATCAATTTATGGACGGGCGCATCTGTTGGTAAAGAACTAGATGGTGCTTTGGCAAAAGTCCATGGTATCAAAAGACGTATGCCATATCAGACCAATAAAGATTTGCGCGCTCAAATCAATAATGGTGAAGTACAATACTGTGATTTGCATTTAAGCGAATCCGCACAACTGGCACGTTATGGCTATATGGGTGGAAAAATTGATGTAGCAATTGTTGAAGCTTGTGCGATTACGGAAGATGGCAATATAATCCCTACAACTTCGATGGGGAATGCAGCTTCTTATGTTCAGACTGCGGATGTAGTCATTGTTGAAGTTAATACATCACAGCCAATTGAACTGGAAGGTATGCATGATGTATATGTTCCACTTGATCCACCACACCGTTTACCGATTCCTGTTGTAAAACCAAATGATCATATCGGCACACCATATATTCCATGCGGTTTGGATAAAATTAAATACATAGTAGCATGTGATATAAAGGATGATGTTCGTCCATTTGGTGAAATTGATGAAAATTCACATAAAATATCACAGTACATTATTGATCTTTTCCATAAAGAAGTAAAAGAAGGCCGTTTGCCTGCAAATTTACTCCCAATACAATCTGGTGTTGGTAATGTTGCCAATGCAGTAATCAGTGGATTTGTTGATTCAGATTTCACCGATCTTTCAGTGTATACGGAAGTTATTCAAGATGGTATGTTTGATTTGATTGATGCTGGCAAGCTGAGCTTCGCATCGGGCACCTCTTTATCACCATCACCAACAGGTTTAGACCGTTTTTATAATAATATAAAAAAATATCGTAAAAAATTACTGCTTCGTCCACAAGAAATTGCGAATAGTCCGGAAGTAGCACGTCGTATCGGGATTATTGCGATGAATACAGCAATTGAATGCGATATTTATGGTAATGTAAATTCAACCCATATTATGGGTACAAAAATGATGAATGGTATCGGCGGTTCAGGAGATTTTGCTCGTAATGCATATTTAACATGTTTCTTCACAGCATCAACGGCAAAAGATGGTCTTATTTCTTCGATCGTTCCAATGTGCTCACATATCGACCATACAGAACATGATGTAGATATCATTGTTACGGAACAGGGACTTGCTGATTTGCGCGGGTTGAGTCCGAGAGAACGTGCCCGTGTTATCATCGAAAATTGTGCACATCCAGATTATAAACCAATGCTTATGGACTATTTTGAAAGAGCTGATAAGGCCACAAAACATGCCCATACTCCTCACTTGCTGAAGGAAGCATTATCATGGCATGAAAGATTTGTAGAAACAGGTACAATGAAGCAATAAGGTAGGAGGCAAAAATTATGAGTAATGATAAAGTAAAAGCTGACTTGGCTGCCTATGAAGCCAAAGTAGAAAAAGCAATCGCGAAATTCCCGGAACGGGCTAATATTCCAAAACAACGTATTTATACACCGCTTGATATTCAAAATACAGATTATGCCGATGAAATCGGATTCCCAGGGGTATATCCTTTCACTCGTGGCGTACAGCCGACGATGTATCGCGGTCGTTTCTGGACGATGCGTATGTATGCAGGGTTTTCCACGGCCGAAGAATCCAACAAACGGTATCGCTATTTGATTGAATCCGGTGCTACAGGTCTTTCCTGTGCATTTGACTTACCAACGCAGATCGGTTATGACTCCGATGATGATATCTCGGAAGGTGAAGTTGGTAAAGTAGGGGTTGCTATTGATTCGTTAGCAGATATGGAACTTCTGTTTGATAAAATTGATCTTGGCAAAGTTTCGACTTCCATGACAATCAATGCCCCGGCATCGGTACTACTTGCCATGTACATAGCCGTTGGTGAAAAACAGGGTGTGAGTGCAGATCAACTAAAAGGAACCATTCAAAATGATATTTTAAAAGAATATTCAGCTCGTGGAACGTATATTTTCCCACCAAGACCATCCATGCGTTTGATTACAAATATCTTTGCTTATTGTTCAAAAAATGTACCAAAATGGAATACAATTTCCATTTCTGGTTATCATATTCGTGAAGCTGGTTCAACCGCATCACAGGAAATCGCCTTTACAATTGCCGATGGTATTGCATACTGCGAAGCTGCTATTAAAGCAGGCCTTGATGTAGATGCATTTGCTGGACGTCTTTCGTTCTTCTGGAATGCGCATAACAATGTGCTCGAAGAAGTTGCGAAATTTAGAGCATCCCGTCGTGTATGGGCAAAAGTAATGAAAGAACGTTTTAAAGCTAAAAACCCTAAATCCTGGATGCTGCGTGTTCATACACAAACAGCCGGTTCGATGCTGACAGCACAACAACCAAACAATAACATTGTTCGTGTTGCTCTGCAGACAGCAGCAGCTGTAATGGGGGGCACACAATCCCTTCATACAAATTCACGTGATGAAGCCTTAGCACTTCCTACGGAAGATTCCGTAATGGTTGCACTTCGTACACAGCAGATTGTTGCGTGTGAAAGCGGACTGGCTGACGTAATTGATCCACTTGCCGGCTCTTACTATGTAGAAGCTTTGACAAACAAAATCGAAGCCGAAGCATGGGATTACATCAAAAAAATTGACGAAATCGGCGGAGCTGTTTCGGCAATTGAACAAGGATATATCCAAAAAGAAATCCAAGACAGTGCCTATCAATGGCAGATGGATGTTGAATCCGGTGCGAAAACAATTGTTGGCGTAAACAAATTCCAAGTTGAAGAAAAACCAGTTGAAGGTTTACTTCGCGTCGATGCTTCTGTTGGCGTAAAACAGAAAAAACATTTGGCTGAACTTAGAGCAAAACGCGACAATGCAGCGGTAAAAGAAGCACTTATAGCCCTTGAAAAAGCATGTAAAGATGAAGAAGAAAATCTTATGCCGCATATCTTAACAGCTGTTAAGACCTATGCAACACTTGGTGAAATTTGTGGAGTAATGCGCAGCGTGTTCGGTGAATATGTTGCCCATGTGAATCTGTAATTAATAGTAAGAGTTGGAGGGACAAATACGATGGAAAAACGTATTAGAGTATTAGTAGCAAAACCGGGCCTTGATGGTCATGATCGTGGAGCAAAAGTGGTAGCACGTGCACTTCGTGACGCAGGTTTCGAAGTAATATATACAGGTCTTCGTCAGACCCCGGAACAGATTGCTGAAGCAGCACTGCAAGAAGACGTAAACGTAGTAGCAATGAGTATCTTATCGGGCGCACATGCGCATATTTTCCCTAAAGTTGTAAATTTACTTAAAGGAAAAGGGATGGATGATGTGCTGGTTGTTGGCGGCGGTGTTATTCCTGAAAGTGATATTCCGGCTCTTAAAGCAGCAGGAATTGCGGAAGTATTTACACCAGGAGCAACAACGGGAACAATCATAGATTTCATTAAAGAAAACGTAAAATAATTGTCATATGAGGTGATGGGTGCTCTTCGGAGTGCCCGTATCGCCGAAGGTGGTGCAACATGGATATAGCACAAGAATTACTAAATGGTTCAAAACTTGCTTTGTCGCGTGCCATTACCGCAATCGAAAATGAGCACGACGATGCAGTAGACATCATGAAAAAGTTGTATCCGCATACAGGAAACGCTTTTGTATTTGGAATAACGGGACCACCCGGTGCAGGTAAAAGCACATTGACAGATAAACTCGCCAGAGAATATCGTTTAATGGGTAAAACCGTAGGCATCATAGCAATTGACCCGACAAGCCCATTTTCGGGCGGCGCAATTTTAGGCGATCGCATTCGGATGAATGATCTTACATTAGATGAAGGTGTATTCATTCGCAGTATGGGAACGCGAGGCAGTCTCGGCGGCTTATCACGCAAAACGGCAGATGCAGTGAAAGCAATGGATGCATTTGGTAAAGATATTATCTTTATTGAAACCGTAGGTGTAGGTCAGTCAGAGGTAGACATTGTCAAAGCAGCCGATACAACCATGGTTGTACTGGTACCTGGTCTTGGTGATGATATACAAGCCATAAAAGCTGGGATCTTAGAAATTGGTGATGTATTTGCCATCAACAAAGCCGATCATGAAGGTGCGGACCGGCTGAATGTTGAACTCAATATGATGCTTGACCTTGGCGGCATGACGAAAGATTGGCGACCACCAATCAAACAAGTTGTGGCCAATCAGGGACAAGGTGTGAAGGAACTCATCATAACAATTGAAGAGCATTACGCGCATTTGAAAACGACAGGGCAGTTGACTACGAGACGTACAGAACGCACGAAAAATGAAATGCTGGATATCCTGAAAAATGGAATCGGCACGTATATTACAAATCATATTACGGCATCCGGGCAGTTTGACCAGTATGTAAAAGATGTAGAAGACCGGAGAATTGACCCATATAGTGTCGTAAATGATCTATTAAAAGGTATGCTAAAATAAAGGCGGCTTTGTATCGGCCACTTGAAATTGTTAGTTTTTGAGGAGGATCTTTATAAATGTTTAATGTTGACAGAGTAGACCATATTGGTATTGCTGTTGCTGATCTGGCAGAAGCAAAAAAATTCTATACAGATATTCTTGGACTTAAAGCAACAGGCGAAGAAATTGTTGAAGAACAAAAAGTAAAAGTT
>NZ_FNZK01000009.1 GCF_900109225.1 Propionispira arboris | reverse complement strand
CGGCTTAACATCTCTACTTTTAAAAGATTCGGTGTTAAGCTTAGTTCCGTTCGACTTGCATGTGTTAAGCACGCCGCCAGCGTTCGTCCTGAGCCAGGATCAAACTCTCCAATAAATTATATTAGAGAACCTTGATAGGCTCTTTAAAAATCTAAATTATCTTTTTTGTTAAAAGAAATTGTTAGTTGTTGTTTTCAAACGCAAGCGTTCGAAAACCGCACATCTGGCTTGATACATGTTGGTGTACATATATCTTTTTGTTTTCTACATTGTTTAGTTTTCAAAGAACACGTTGCTGGCACTTGCTTAAGTCAGCTTGTATAGATTATCACATCCGCAAGCGGTTGTCAATATCTTTTTTCGAAACCAGTTGATGTCTTACGTTAAAGACAAGCACATCTGTGATTTCGTTTTTTGTTTTCGCCGTTGTTATTGGCGACTTGTAATATAATACATGATTTTAATTTCCATGTCAATACTTTCAGTTAAATATTTTTTTGTTTTATTTCTTCATATAAACGTAATAAAAATGCAGCCTTTAAATTTCAAAAAGAGTTTTTTCTTTTTGCTGTCATTGTAAAAAAACTATCTAAATGGTAGGATTAATTGACTACTCTATACATTATCGAATAATATAAATCGTATGAGCAAGGAGATGTTTTTCATGGAGACTGCACAACTTAGAATTGTTTTTGTATTTACTGACTTAATTTTACCATTATTGATTGGTTATTATATACACCAAAAAAAATGGCTGAGCGGTGAAGTTTGTAATTGGTTAATAAAATTTAATATTATTATTGTTTGTACCGTTTTGACAATTTTAAGTTTTTGGGTTTTGCCTTTGACCCTTGAATTGATTTGGCTTCCAGTTTTTGGTATCATTTTTTGTATTATCCCCGGTCTTATCAGTGCTTTTACAGCACTACGCCGATACCAAAACCCGTTGGATCGCGGCAGTTATCTTGTTTCCTCTATGTTATCAAATCTGGGTACCCTGGGAGGATTATGCGCCTTCATTTTATATGGTGAAATCGGCTTTGCCTATGCCCAAATGGTCGGTATATTTCAAAATATGGTACTGGTCTTATTTTGTTTTCCATTAGCACAATATTATTATCAACAATATACGGCCACCACTACAAAAAGAACCCTGCATCTTGATTTTCGAAATATGTTTTTAAGTTGGAACCAACTACCGGTCCTGGGAATGTTTTTAGGAATGTTTCTTTATTGGGCTGACATTCCTCGTCCCGCTATCTTATCGACTGTATTTTCCTCTTTAATTCATATTGGTGCCTGGACAGCCCTGCTCCCCGTCGGTTACCTCATTAATTTGCATGCTGCACAAAAATACTATCATAAAATATTCGATTTGGTTCCTATAAAATTCATATTGACGCCTTTGGTTGTATATATTATGATTACGCACTTGTTTACCGATCAAATTATCCTTGGTACAATGATGGTTTTAGCTATTACACCTACTGCAATCAATGCCGTCATAACCGCTCGCCTCTTTAAATTAAATGTTGATTTAACAATAGCCGCGTTTATTTTGACTACAGTCATTTATTTACTAATTGTATTCCCCTTATTATTCTTTTATATAACAAGCGGAAATACATTATAAAAAAGTTTGCATATTTTATATGCAAACTTTTTTAGTTCCTTTATTTATTAAAACCCAACCGTTCCAGCATTGCCACGTCTTCCCGAATCGTCGTACCAGAAGTCGTCAGCATATTTCCTGTAATCGAAGCACTTGCACCACCACAAAAAGCTGTTTCGCCATTATGAGGCATAATTTTTCGACCTGCTGCTAATCTTATATTCGCTGTCGGATTAATATAACGGAAAAAGGCAATCGTTCGCAAAACATCTTCCGCTGGCATCTGAGGTAAATTTCCTAACTTTGTCCCTTTAATTGGCATTAAAGCATTAATTGGAATCGATTCAATTCCAAGTTCAGCTAAACTGATTGCCATATCAAGACGATCTTCCCACGTTTCCCCCATGCCAATAATTCCGCCTGAACATACGCATAAACCTTCAGCTTGAGCTATTTTAATTGTTTTTATTTTATCTTCATATGTATGCGTAGAGCAAATAGATGGAAAAAATCGTTTTGATGTTTCAATATTATGATGATAACTGCTAATTCCAGCTTCATGCAGTCTTTTAAACTGCTGCGCTGTCAAAAAACCATGGGACGCACAAATATCAATATGACAGGTCTCCCGCATTTCCTTATAAGTATCAAGAGCTTTTTCAAAATCTTCACCCGATAGTGAACGGCCTGATGTTACCACGCCAAAACGATGCACGCCTTCTTTTTCATTGCACAATGCATTCGCAATAATTTCTTTTTTATCCATAAATGGATATTCTTCAATCCCCGTATGATGGCAAGCCGCCTGAGCACAATATTTGCAGTCTTCACCACAGCGACCACTGCGTCCATTGATAATCGTACATAAATCAACATGATTTCCACAAAAATGTTGACGAATCTGATCTGCCCCGCATCTCAATTCTTCTAAATCCATAGTAATAAAAAACGATAGATCTTCACACCGTTTCAAACGTCTGCCCTGAATAATTTCCGATGCAAGATTTTTTGCTTTACTTTGTTGCGTCATAAACATTGGCCTCACTTTAAAATAATAATATATTTCATTTCTATATAAGTTGCATTAAATATTCTATATAGCAATCGTCAGGAATGGAATGCCTATATACCATTCCCGGCAGACTGATAGGCGAGATGTACTTTCTTTAATGCATTATATACTTTATTTATTATATTTCAGCGAAGGCACTTCGTCAACCATATACTAAAATAAGGTTAACTATTCTTTTAACCAATTATTTTGCCTTACATTTATTTTCCATACTTTTCAATAAACGTTTGCACGATCTGTGTATATTGTCTGCGATCCTGATAAACTGCACAGGCGTGAATTGCTTGCGGAAATATATGTAGTTCCTTAGGGCCTTTGACTGACGCATACAAGTCTTCACTCATTTTTGGCGGCACTAACGTATCTGCTCCACCATGAATAAACAGGATGGGTGTTGTAACTGCTGTGATCGCGGTAAGCGGTGACGAGCCGTGAAATGTATAGCGATTTTTATAATAGGATACTACATTACTATAAAAAAGCAATACATCTGGCAAAAAAGAATCCTCTGGCAATTTTATTTGTTCAATTATTTTCTCTTTCAACAGTGGCTCTAGCTGCGAATAAGCACTATCTGCTACATAAAAAGCCACTTTATGCTGCGTTTCATCAAAACCAGCGTACATAAGCGCTGTTGCTGCCCCCATCGATACACCATGAACCCCAATGATCCCATCAGGAAATTTATGTTGCGCCCAATCCACCCAGGAATCCACATCATCTTTCTCTTGTATTCCCCAGCTAACTGCACTGCCCCCGCTATCACCATGTGCTTTCGAGTCAACAAGTAAAAGATTATAGCCCTCTTGTAAATACATTCTTGCATAGTCCAATCCATATAAGCGGTTTTTCGTAAATCCATGTAAAAAAATCAAAGTTTTCTGGGATTTTTGTGAATTTGGAATATACGTTCCCTTTAATTTATAACCATGTTTCGAAATAAGTTCCACATCTTGCCAATCTTTCGTTGCTTTTCCTTCCGTTAAAAGTTCTTGATGTTTGCTATCCTCGCCCCGATGTTCCCGTACATAAGCCACATCGACTTCTTCATAAAACCAATTTCCAGCATAAAGTCCAATTCCATTGATTAAAACAATACCTATGACCATTATAAACAGCAAGAACCATCCTATCACTCGCAAAACATGCTGTTTTTTCATAAAAATGCCCCCAAAGCAAAAATTGAAAACCCACTCATTCTCAAATATGAGTGGGTTCTTTTTATAGTATCTCGTTTTGACTCCCCATCCGATACCCCTGTAAGTCAAGAGTCACATAGGTAAAGCCAATTTTTTTAATTTCGCGAATGATTTCCTCATTCACATCATGATCCAGTAAGGTCGGCAAAAACTCGGTCGCAACCTCAATCCGTGCCAAATTCCCATGATGCCGAACCCGAAGCTGTCCTTGTACATACTGTCGAATAATTTGCTCCGCATGCTCTACCTGTTTTAATCGATCCGCTGTAATTTCAAGTCCATAACTTATACGTGAAGCCAAACATGCCGCACTTGGTTTATTCCATACAGGCAGATTCCATTTTTTTGCTAAATTCCGTATATCCTTTTTGTTAAATCCAGCTATAGCAAGTGGTGATGCCACAAAATCATTTTCTCGTAAAGCTCTCATGCCGGGACGATAATCTCCATCATCATCCAGATTGGATCCTTCTACAACCTTTTGATAGCCATGTTCTTGCGCCCATGTGGTCAAAAGGGCAAAACGTTTTTCCTTACAATAATAGCAACGTTCACGATCATTTACGACAAATTTGGGATTGGCTAAGTCTTGTACCGAGATCACTTTATGTTCAATTCCAATAATTGCCGCAACTTCTTTTGCATCCGTCAATTCCTCTTTCGGCAGCAGTTCCGAAGCGGCTGTAATTGCTGCCGCCTTATCGCCCAAAACAAGCTTAGCTGCTTTAGATAAAACCGAGCTATCAACCCCCCCTGAAAAAGCAACTACGACAGAACCATAATCGCGTAAAATTTCCAATAATTTATTTTCTTTTTCCACAATCATTTTCCTTCTTTTCTTTTTGAATATAAAGCATGTGCCATTTGCAATGCTTCTTGTTGTATCAATTTAAGAGGTACATCATACTGCAGAGCCAATCTTTTGCAGTCTTCATACTCAACTGAAATATTACTTACAGCATCACCATAATAACTAATTTTACAAGATATTTCTCCATAATTAGTCAAAACACTTGTTACTGTCCGTTTGGCTTCTATGCGTTCAACCTCCTGAATGCGCAGACCAATTGTCGATGTTTCCTTAAAAATAAGGTCTTGGCAAACTTGCACATGCACATCATCAACCAGCACCGACAGAATTTGTGCCGGTCTGCTTTTTTTCATCATAATTGGTGTAATCCAAACATCTCTTGCCCCAGCTTTAAATAAACCTTCAAATACATATTCATAAACCTGTGGACTTAAATCATCAATATTGGTTTCTATTAACATTTTTTTTGATTTCTTATTTACAAACTCGATATGCCCGATATACATACGCAAAACATTTGGTATAACAAGATCCCATGTTCCCGCACCATACGCAACCATCTTATGTGTAAATCCATCTGGTAAATCTGTTGTATCCACATTCGCTAAGGCTTTAATCACAGCTGCCCCAGTTGGCGTAACCAGTTCTTTCTCAATAGTACCACCATAAAAAGAAATATTTTTGAGAAGTTCTGCCGTTGCTGGTGCTGGTACTGGCATCAAACCATGCGCACATTTCACAAAGCCGCCACCAACATTTAGTTTTGACACATATATTTTTTCAATTTGCAAATATTGAAGGCAAATTGCCGTTCCAACAATATCAACAATAGAGTCTATCGCTCCAACTTCATGAAAATGCACTTCATGAGCTGGCTTTCCATGCACTTTTCCCTCAGCTTGTGCCAATGTTTCAAAAATCAAAATACTAGTTTTCTTAACGGATAAATCCAAGGTAGACATTTCAATGAGTCGACGAATATCGGTCATAGTCCGATGTAAATGTCCATCTACCGGCTCATGATGATGACTATGGTCGTCATGATCATTATGGTCATGGCTGTGATGTAAAGTCACGGTTTTTGCACGGCTTGGTAATAAATCAACCTCAACATACAAGGCTTCGATACCATTTTTGTTTACCTTTGTTACAATAAGCTGAAATTCATCTGCCAAAGATAATTTGCTAAGTTCCGTCTTTAAGTAGCTTTCCGGCACTCCAGCCTGTAAAAATGCTCCTAAAAGCATATTACCGCTAATGCCCGCAAAGCAGTCCAAATAAATAGCGTTCAATTCATTCACCTCATATGATTTATGGTACTTGCTAATTTCCCCGCACCAAAACCATTATCTATATTCATTACAGCAACCCCGGCTGCACAGCTGTTAAGCATGGATAAAAGAGCTGCCAGTCCTTGAAAAGAAGCACCATAACCAATACTTGTCGGCACCGCAATTACAGGTTTATCAGTAAGCCCCCCCACAACACTTGCCAAGGCACCTTCCATTCCAGCAATTACAACAATGACATTAGCAGCATCAATCAAATATTTTTTAGCAAAAAGCCGATGAATCCCGGCCACGCCCACATCATAACAAGTAACGACAACATTCCCCATAAGTTCGGCCGTCATTTTCGCTTCTTCAGCAACCGGAATATCGCTTGTCCCGGCTGTCAAAATTAAGATACTTCGTGCCTGATCGATAGGTTTTTGCTGCCGCTTAAGAAAAATAACCCGTGCCAATTCGTTATATTCAGCTTCGGGGAGTTTGCAAAAAACCGCTTCATACATTTCTGGCGTCGCCCGAGAAGCTAAAATATTGCTTTGACTTTCCTTCGCTAAGCGTTGCATAATTTCAACAATCTGTTCAATGGTTTTTCCTTGGCAAAAAACAACTTCGGGAAAACCTTGTCGCATGCTGCGATGATGATCCAGCTTCGCAAAACCGATATCCTCATAAGGGATTTTTTTTATTTTTTCTACTACAGCATCACCAGAAATACTGCCATCTTTAAACGCCTGAAGCAAATCTAAAATTTCTTTTTCATTCATATATTCTCACCACTTCACTCTATATCAGACTTCATATGATTTGATTCGATAAATATTTTTCTATTTTCACTATATAAAACGAATTAGAATACGCTATATATATGATTTTATTATAATATCTAGAGTCAACTCTAAGTCAAGTCTGATTCGTCATAAATTTAAAAAAAGACCGAAAATCAGCTTCTGCCATTTCGATCTTTTTCTCACAAACTATACGGTTCCTTTTCAGGTTGAATGTCTCACAATCAATTCACACTCCAGCTCAATCAGCCGCGGTGCTGCGTTATGATTGCGATGTATCCGAAACATCATCCGTTTTACTGCTTCACGCCCAATTTTATAACTTGGTTGAGCCACAACCGTCAGGCCGCCACCAACAAGTTCTGTCCAGTTCCAATTATTGAATCCGCACAAACCCAAATCGTCCGGACAATGAATACCCATCCGTTGCAAAGCTTTTACAATATGCAGTGTAACAACACCATTGGCTGTATAAATTGCTTTTCGCTCTGAACCATTGGCATCTATAAACTGTTGTACCAGTTTTTCAACAGCCAGAGATGACTTATCTTCCATAATATATACTTGTGGTTCAATATGAAGAACTTCTTTACAGGCTGCAACATAAGCTTTATGGCGCAAAATCCTTGCACCGTTATTAAGCGGTTCCACAAACCAGCCTACTCTAGTAAAGCCACGTTGTTTTAAATGCTCCGCTACCTTTATCGTGATTGGATAATCTGCCGACCGGATTGTATCAAACATTTTTTCCTCAATTGCACGATCCGCAAGAATAAGCGGAACATTCCCCTTGCCAATTTGTCGTAAAAAATCATCATTTTGTCCCGTCGTATTAACAATAATCCCTTCAACGCGCTGATCAAGCATCGATAAAATATAATCACGTTCTTTTTTAGGGTTATCATTGGTATTCGTAATCAAAACTCCATAGCCATAACGTTCACAACAGTCACTAATTCCTTTGAGCAAAATAGAAGAAAAAGGACTGCCAATATCCGATACAATAACACCAATAATCCGGCTGCGCTTTGATTTTAGGCTGCGTGCCAGATTATTCGGACGATAGCCAAGTTCTTCAATCACACGGGCAATTTTTTCTTTTGAGTCTTGTGACATGAATTCAAATTTACCATTTAAATATCTGGATATCGTCGTCTTTGATACTCCAGCTTTTTCGGCAACTTCTACAATGGTTATATTTTTTTTCACATTTTGTACCTCTATATTAAAATTTCATTTATTCTTAACAATTTTACGGTTCTTTATAAGTATACAATTCATTTTATAAACATTCAACCAATTCTATAGAATTACAAAATAATGAGAGAATCCATATACAGATTCTCTCATTATTATTCATTAATCTATTTTTTAATTTTGCCGTTTTTTCTTGTAGCAATACCATACCATGAGAGCAATAGCCGCTGCAAAAACAAATACAAGACTCGCTTCATGACCGACCTGTCGCATAACTTGCCAATTCTCACCAAGGATCATTCCACAATACAAAATTAAGATCGTCCATGGCAGAGAACCTAAAAACGTATAAAATATAAACTGTTTAAAGGATACTTTGGCAAAACCAGCTGGAAGTGAAATAAAGGTTCTGACCACTGGCAAAATCCGACTGAAAAATACAGCTTTAATACCATATTTATCAAACCAACGCTGTGCTGTATCAACATGGGATGGTGACATTAAAAAATACTTTCCATATTTATTAACAAAAGGTCGGCCACCATAATAACCAACATAATAAGCAAAAATTGAACCTAGCATCCCGCCAATCATTCCAGCAACTACCGCACCCGAAAAATCCATCTGCCCGGCAAAAACAAGATAACCGGCAAAACCTAAAACAAGTTCGCTCGGAATCGGGATACAAGCATTTTCCATCGCCATTAATACAGCAACAGCAACGTATCCCCATGTACTAATAAAATCAAGAAAAATTTGTGATAGTTGTTCCATTCAATCCTTCTCTCCCTGCCTGTAAGCATGTTTAATAAATTTATTTAAAGATCACTCTATTTAAAGTATACACTATCAATACAAAATCATAAAATTTTTTCTGTATAAACTGCATTCTATATATTAAAACAATCGTTTTTACTAAAAAGAACTCGATACACTAACCCCTGATGCTTGAACTGCCAGAGCTTCATATAGCCCAAATATTCCAAACGCAATAAAAATAATAGCTGCACCCCACTTCATCGTCTTTTCGGGAATCTTTTTATTTAAAACAATTCCAAGGACAATTCCCAATCCATCTGCCAGCATCATACCAGTCGTCGTCCCCAGCCAAATGGGAATAATCGCATTAAATTGCGCCGCTAAGGCAATTGTGGCAAACTGCGTCTTATCTCCCATTTCTGCCAGAAAAAATGCAATCGTCACGGTCCAAAACGGTCCGTGCCTGGAATCACTGGTCTCATCCCCTAATTCATCACCACGAATTGTCCATAAACCAAATACGATAAAAGATAAAGCTGCGGCAATTTGAATATAATACAAAGGAATAAATTCATTTAAATACGCCCCAACAACCACCGCTAATAAATGGTTAAAAACTGTAGCCGCAAAAACCCCTTTCATGACCACTTTCCAAGGATATTTCGTAGCAAACGCCATAGCTAAAAGCTGCGTCTTATCTCCCATTTCAGCTAAAACAACAAAAACTAACGCGGTTAAAAAAGCTGTCATCTTATTCTCTCCTTCTTTCGACCAAACACGAAATAACAACTTTAGAAAATGATTCCATAAAAAAAGCGAGACCTTTAGCGTGATAAAAAATAATCACGCTAAAGGTCTCGCTTTTGATTTATAAAATCAATCAGATAAGCCAGATAGCATTACACCACCAGTATGTTGACTTATCCCAAAGAGCTACTCCCCTTTAGTAAAATACACATTCAAATCGTACTAAAAAATGACCCAACTGTCAAGATAAAAAAGCTGACAACCATGCATCCGCATCATTGTCAGCCCTTTGCTTTCATAGATTCTTCATCATAAAACAAGTTTTAAATTCAATCCTTTTACTTTAATTTTTTGATCTTTTCTTCAATATGTTCTAACAGTTCAATATAAGATGCTCCATTATGAGGATAAATCGCTGCCCCCACACTACACGTTGCATCCGGCGCATAAAGTTCTGAATTCCCGCCATTGAAAATGCCACTCAGCTTGCCTGCTTTGATATCAACAATACCAATTTCAGCAATATCTTTCATTAATACAACAAACCGCGAACCGCCCACACGTCCCAGGATATCACTACAACGAAATAATTTTTGAATTTCTTTACTCAAGCCATGCAAAACCTGGTCACCATAATGATGCCCCCTCGTATCATTAATTTGCTGAAAATTATCAATATCTAATAGCAAAAGCGCACTTACGACCTGACCGCCTTTTCCTGATAAATAAAGATCAATGGCTTTTTCTGTACCCGCACGATTATACAGCCCCGTAAGTGGATCTTGTTCTGAACGAAAACGAAGTGTATCACATTCTCGCATCCTTTCATCGACATTCCACATAACACCAATTGTATGCGTGATTTTACCAGCATCATCTTTGATTTGTTCGCTCGTAATTTCATACCAGTAAAATTTTCCTTGTGGATTCAACGGCAAATCGATAAGCACTTCTTGGGATTTACAATTTTGTCCTGTATAAATTGCCAAAAGTTTATCAAAAAAATCAACATGTACGAGATTTCTATTCACCGTGAAAAGTTTTTTGCGATACTGCTCAATGCATTTCTTATCATGGGGATGTTTTGCATCACTAAAAGCCATGATATCTTTTGCAATATCATATTCATACGTAATGGCATCCAGATGTGTTAACAGTAAATGGTAGCGTTCCTTATCATAATGCAATCTTGACTCTAAACATGCTTCCATGATTATATGCCCTCCTTTCAAGGCCAATAAATTCATAACATAAAGCAAGCGGATGAATCACATAAAGAATTTTTTATTTTTACCAAATATTCGGTTTTTTCATTTAGTAAAAACAGACTCGTTCCCCCAGAAAAGCAATCCAAAGAACTTTTTATTTAAAATTCCAAAGTAACCCTCCAGTCTAACTTTATCTTGTTTTCATTATACAACAAAGTACATTTCTCTGTACACATTTATGTCCCTTTTGATAAAATTTTATATTCTTTTTCATGGAAACTATTGTATAATTAAGGTATTAACTTACTTTATCCAATAGCAGCTTCAAACTATTTCCGCCGTGAGCCAATCAGGAGGATTTTATGGAGAAAAATAATAATGGAATATTGAAATTTTTGATTTTTGTACTGCTTGGATTTCTCTTCACATGGGCTGTCTCACATTTGTATTTTATACACTTAATGGATTTCAAAAAAACAATGGGGCCTTCATAATTTTCCATTAATTTTCTTTCATAAGTAAAAAACGACGATAAAAGCCAAATTTATTTCACGTAACAGAAAACACACCAAGAGGATCACCCGTGAAAGTGATCCTCTTAATGTTATGCTTTTTTTCCATTTTGTACACTGAAGTATTCTCGATCCAAAATGCCTAAAATTACAAGATTTTCATAAATTCCATCGGTCAAAATTGTTTCTCTGATAAGCCCTTCTCGCTGAAAACCAGCTTTCTCATAAACATGCAATGCCCTTGCGTTATGATCTTTGCAATCGAGCCAGGCGCGATGAAACTTAAGATCATCAAATGCCCACGAAAGCAACATTTGCAGTGTTTCCTGTCCATAACCTTTTCCTTTTACTGCTAAAATAATCCGCGTAAATTCAATTTCTTTGGCTGGATTATCAAGACCGGCAATCATCAAAAAACCTACTTTTTCAAGACCGTCGAGCGTTTCTATAATAAGGTGCACGGCCCCTTTTGTATTGAGTGTCGACATATGTGTGGCACGTGTATAAGGAATAACGTATTTTGCGTTGTCCGATATATATTCAGCATCCATAATATAGTCCAAATCCACTTCATCAGCTTGGCGAAAACGCAAGCGTTTTCCTGCTTTTACAATCATTTCTTTTTTCATATTCTGCCCCCATTTCATTTCGTTCTTCCTAGTAATCGTTAGCTAAAAAGTTAAAAAGTCCTGCACAAAAGCAACAAATTTCCTACTAATCAAAATTTCTGTTTTGTAGTATAATGATTGAGCGTAACATTTTTGCCATAAACAAAAGTGAATTTTTCTTTTAGGAGGGCCTCCCTTTGTTCTATGATTTAACTATAAACTGGCAACATATATTCCAGATACTTTTTATTCCTCTATGTATCCAGATTGCCGCCTTAGGCATCGGTATTTTTTTAAATAAGCTTATAAACCGTAAGCTTAACAGCAAATTAGCTTTAAAACCAGAATCCATACAATATGTTTTTGTCAATGCATTACGTGGTATGTCTATTTCCTGGTGCTCTGGTGTTGGTCTTTATTGGACCATTCACGCCCTCGACATTCCCCCGACCGTGCAGCAAATGCTTTCTTATATTCTATTCACGGTCATCATTTTTACGCTTACACGGGTGATCGCACGAACCCTGGTCGGAATGATCGATATGCAGACAAAACGAAGCAGCCCGGAAATGCCTAAAACTTCACTTTTAACCAATACCGTCAATATTATTATCTATACCATAGGCATCCTCGTCATATTACAGTCTTATGGTATTTCGATTACCCCAATCATAACCGCATTGGGTGTTGGCGGTATGGCCCTGGCCTTGGGGCTTCAGGAGACTTTAACGAATATTTTTTCCGGTTTGCATTTAATTCTTTCCAAACAACTCCGCTTAGGTGACTATATTGAACTCAGTACGGGGGAAGTCGGCTGTGTTAAAGATATTACGTGGCGTTTTACTTCTATTCAATCACTATCCAATAATATCATTATCGTTCCGAATCAAAAAATTGCCTCAGCAATTTTAACGAATTACAGTATGCCAAAACAAGATATTTCGGTCCGCATTGCCGTTGGCATAAGTTATGATAGTGACTTAGATGAAGTGGAACGTATCACATTAGAGGTAGCACGCGAGATTATGCAGCTGGATGAAGGGGCTATCAATTATGAACCGTCTATATCCTTTCATACATTTGCCGAGTATAGTATAAATTTTAATGTCTTTTTACGTGCCAGCCAATTTTCGAATCAATACCTGTTAAAACACGAATTCATAAAAGCCTTAACAAAACGCTATCGTAAGGAAGGTATTGTCATTCCCTTCCCAATTCGAACAATTCATCAGGAAAAACAGTCCACTTAGTTAAAAAATTTGCCAGCTGATCATACTCTGGCAAATTTTTTAATAAAAAGTTTTATACAAAATAATCTTCAGCCCCTGCTGTAAGTGCACGAAACATCTTGTAAATGAGTAAGATTACCTAACATAACAATGCACTTTATTTGTATTATTATAAATAAAATCGCCTTGGATAATACTACATGTAGTATTATCCATTGACACAAATCAATACATATAGTAATATAATTTGTATTCAATAGAAATTAGTCAGAGTAAATTTGAGAGAAAAGAGATTGTATAAATGATACAAAACATCACGAAACGCAATGGTGACATAGTCACATTCGACCCGGCAAAAATAACAGATGCCATTCGTAAAGCAAATCTTGAATCAATTGACGCTACTTTTTCATTGCAGCAGGTAGATGACATTACAAAACAAGTCATAGCAAAATTTAATGAAAATAAAACTCCAAATGTTGAACAAATCCAAGATGTTGTCGAACAAGTTTTGATTGCTTGTAACTATGCCAGTACAGCCAAAGCATATATTTTGTATCGAGCTGAACATGCAAAAATACGTCAGGCAAAAGTAGACCTTATGGCTATCTATAATGAATTGACTTTCAAAAATGCAAAAGATGCGGATATTAAGCGCGAAAATGCCAATATTGATGCAGATACAGCAATGGGAACAATGCTTAAATATGGTTCTGAAGGTTCAAAGTATTTCATCGATAACTATATTCTGCCAAAAGACATCGCTGCAGCGCACATCAATGGCGACATTCATATTCACGATAAAGATTTTTACATGCTGACAGAAACATGTTGTCAGATTGATCTCATTAAGTTATTTCATAATGGTTTTTCGACAGGGCATGGCTTTTTACGTGAGCCAAACGATATTCGTTCCTATGCCGCTCTTGCCTGTATAGCAATTCAGGCAAATCAAAATGAAATGCATGGTGGTCAATCCGTGCCAAATTTTGATTATGCAATGGCACCAGGTGTTGCAAAAACTTTTCAGAAACAATACATAAAATCCTTTGCTCAATATTTAGCAATCATAACCGAGATGCCGTTAGAAGATGCTGAGTTATTAGCAAAAGCAGCAGCAAAAAACATTCCAACAAAAATTCGAATGAGTTCCGTAAAACAAGTACGCAAAGATATGATTACCTATCTGCCAAAACACCAAAAGGAACTACATTTTCAGGAAATCACCGCGGACCAAGCTGCTAAAACACATGATTATGCAGTAAAAACAGCTCTCGTTGATACCGAGAAAGCCACCTACCAAGCTATGGAAGCTTTTGTTCACAATCTCAATACAATGAATTCTCGTGCTGGTGCTCAAGTTCCTTTTAGCTCCGTTAATTATGGCACAGATACATCACCTGAAGCACAAATGGCAATTCGCAATCTTTTGCTTGCCACCGATGCCGGTTTAGGAAATGGTGAAACACCTATTTTCCCTGTACAAATTTTTAAAGTAAAAGAAGGAATCAATTATAATCAAGGTGATCCAAACTATGAGCTCTATAAACTAGCTATAAAGACATCCGCAAAACGTCTTTTCCCAAATTTCAGTTTCATTGATGCTCCTTTCAACTTACAATATTATAAAGAGGGCGACTATGACACTGAAATCGCTTATATGGGCTGTCGGACGAGAGTTATGGGTAATGTTTATGATAAAACTCGTGAAACAACATGCGGTCGCGGTAATTTAAGTTTTACCAGTGTTAACTTACCACGTATTGCTATCGAAGCAAAGGGAGATTTAAAAAAATTCTATACTGGTCTTGATGAAATTATAGAACTTGTTATTCGTCAACTTTTGCATCGCTTTAAAATCCAATGTACAAAAAAAGGTCGTAATTATCCATTTTTAATGGGGCAAGGTATTTGGATTGATTCAGATGATATTGGCCGTGATGACACTGTCGCTGAAATCCTCAAACACGGGTCATTGTCCATGGGATTTATTGGTCTTGCTGAAACATTAAAAGCACTGATCGGCAAACATCATGGTGAATCCGCCGAAGCACAAAAACTAGGGCTTGAAATTATTGGTTATATGCGAAAACGCATGGATGATGAGGCGGAAAAATCGGGTCTCAACTTTACACTCTTGGCAACACCAGCGGAAGGTCTCAGCGGTCGTTTCGTAAAATTGGATAAACAAATTTATGGTGTAATTCCAGGTGTAACCGATCGAGATTATTATACAAACTCCTTCCATGTACCGGTCTATTATTCCATAAAGGCTTTCAAAAAGATCCAAATCGAAGGTCCTTATCACAACTTGACAAATGCTGGTCATATTAGTTATGTAGAAATGGATGGCGATCCAACAAAAAACCTTGCTGCGTTTGAAGCGATTATCCGTTGCATGCATGACAGCGGTATTGGTTATGGTTCTGTCAATCACCCCATTGATCGTGACCCGATTTGCGGCTATAATGGCATCATTGACAATGTATGTCCAAAATGCGGCCGCAGTGAAAAAGATCATATGCTCAGAATGCTGATTCCCAGGATGCAATGCTGCAATTAACTGCATCCTGATAAATAAATGAATTTAAATAAAAGGGGAGAATTTATTATGTTAGTAAATGGTATTGAAGTTACAGTAAATGGGTTTGAAAATATGTCTGAAACAGAGGTTGTCGGTTATATAAATCATATTCAATCACAAACCAATGAAGTCATTGAAACTGTCTCTATTTCCGATGCAGGCAGAGGCGATATTGCGCTCGATTATAAGCTTCGTCCCGCAAAATTTGAACGAATTCGCCGCATTACAGGGTATTTAGTCGGTACGACAGACCGTTGGAACAACGCCAAACGCTCTGAAGAACACGATCGTGTGAAACATGGTCTCAATTAAGATTGCTGGAACAGTTGATGAATCCGTAGTTGATGGCGAAGGGATTCGCTTCACTATATTTACCCAAGGCTGCCCCCATAAATGTGAAGGCTGCCATAATCCGCATACGCATGATTACACAGCAGGAAAAAATGTCACGATTGAAAAACTTTTTACGGAAATTTGTGAAAACCCCTTATTACAAGGTGTAACCTTTAGCGGTGGTGAGCCATTTTTGCAAGCCGAACCACTCGCAATACTCGCAAAAATGCTTCATAAAAAAGGTTTTGATGTCACAACCTACACCGGTTACACACTCGAAGAACTTCAAGCCATGAATTCCGTCATGGTCAATGCGCTGCTTGACGAGACGGATGTTTTAATCGATGGTAAATTCATAATCGCCGAACGAGATTTAACTCTACAATTTCGTGGCAGCCGCAATCAACGTTTAATTGACATGAAGCAAACTCGTGAACAAGGCAAGATCATACGAAAAGAATTTAATTAAAAAACCGGTTAGATTTGTTCAAAATGAACAAATCTAACCGGTTTTTTATGGAACGAGCACATTAGCGAATTAGACAACGAGTACATTCAGCGTATTCTTATCAAGATTTACACAGCCTTCCAGCATTGTCTTAACCAAATCTAAGATATTTTTACAATCACCCGAACGATGCCCTTCTATATTTAATGCCATAACCGGATCATGTAACGATGTGCGTAAAAGTGCCCAGCCTTGAATTGTTTCTCCTGAAAACGCAATTCGTACCCCTTCATAAGAATTAGGCACAACAAAAAGTCCCTTCTCTTTCGCGCACTTTTCAAATACAGCCAAGATATACTGACCATATGTATGAAAATCATTATCTAAAATCTTCATTCGAAATTCGTAGTCTGCATAAGGATGCTTGAGCCTGGCAATCAAAGCCGAGAGTTCTTTATGCTGCCGCTTTAAATGAACTGCTTCAATAATAATTTTCACAGCTAAATACGAACCATCATCTAAATAATAATTTTCTTTCAATGCACCATGTCCTGACGTTTCAATCGCCAACGGTGACAGCACCCCAGAATTATTTAAACGAATACATTCATTAATAACATTTTTGTACCCACGTTTAAAGCGCCGGTGCTTTAAGCCAAGATCTTTTTCAATAAACTCCGTCAGCATATCGGATGTCACAGAATCGGTAACAATCGTACTATCAGGAGCTTCTCGAGCCACAATCGCTGCCATCATTGCAATAATTGCATTACGGCTTACCACCGTTCCATCTTTCAAAACAGCTGACATCCGATCAACGTCTGTATCAAAAATAATGCCTAAATCTGCTTTTGATTGTAAAACTGCATTTTGCAAAGAAAGCATCGCTTTTTCATCTTCTGGATTCGGTATATGATTAGGAAAATATCCATCCGGTTCAAGAAACTGACTACCGGAAATGTCCGCTCCAAGTTTTTCAAGCACTTGTGTTGCAAAAAATCCGCCAGCCCCATTTCCCGCATCCACAATAATATGCAATCCCTCAAGCGGTTTCTCCTGATCGCGCGAATCAATACTTTTACAAATTTTTTCACATAAACTAGTACTATATATTTGAATAAGATTGACTTTATCTACTCTTTTTATGTCAGCCTCACCAGGTGGACATGAAACTGAACTATCCAGCAATTCAGTAATTTCAGTTTTTTCAAGTCCACCCATTTTTGTAAAAAATTTCATTCCATTTCGATTGTATGGTAAATGACTTGCCGTAAGCATAATCGCTCCATCAAAGTTCAGTTCCGTAAAAATTGTCGACATAAACATCGCTGGCGTAGATGCTAATCCACAATCAAAAGGATTCGCTTTTAATGACGTAACTGCCTTTAATACTTGTACTTTAAAACGTTCTGCCGAAATACGCGAATCATGACCTACACCTATCTTAAGCTGCGAAACGTCCTTTTCAGTTCGTGCTGCCAGCCAGTGAACAAAGGCTCCCGCAATACGATTTACGGCCTCATCCGTTAATGTAATCGCTTCACCACTGACTCCAGCCATAGCCACACCACGAACATCACTCCCATTTTGCAATTCCAGTAAATTTTGTCTAGATAATGACACATAATCACCCCATGTTTTACATATTACCTATAAAAAAGCAGGCTCTATAATATAGCGTCTCTTATAAAATAATATTCCCGAAAAAGTGAACTTTACCTGCTATAACGTTATAATATTTTATTGAAAATATTCTCTACGTCATAGTATCAAACCCCAATATTTTTTAGTTTTTTACCCGACATAAGATTCTTTTCAATTTTTTCCAATGAAACATTTTTAGTTTCCGGAACTAAGTATATCGTGAAGATTATAAATAAAACATCCATTACACCATATAACCAAAAAGTCGTTGCTGCTCCCAATGTATCTACTAACGTTAAAAAAGTAGCGCCAATAACAGCACAAGAAATCCAATTCGTCATCGTTGAACACGCAATACCAAAGTCACGACTCTTCAAAGGTTGAATTTCTGAGCATAAAATCCACACAACCGGTCCTGCACTCATAGCAAAACCTGCAATACATAAAAGTGTCATGGATGCTGATACATACCCAATCCAAATAGCAGTATTGCCGCCATCAATGGAATATAAACAAGCCCCTAAAATAAACATGGACAATGCCATAACAAAAAAACCTATTTTCAATGCTGGTTTTCGTCCTGATTTATCAACCATATTAACCGCAATAAAGGTTGCCAGCACAAAGACAATCCCGTTTAATACGGTACCAATCATCTGATCTTCCATGCTTGCAAAACCAGCCAAGCTCAAAATTTTCGGTGAATAATACATGATAATATTTAATCCCGTGAATTGCTGCATCACTTGTAATAAAACGCCTAAAAACACTGCCCGCCGCACGTTTTTGTTTGCTTTAAATAGTGACCAGCCAGCCTGTTTTACTTTTAGTGTTTCTTTGATATCTGCTAATTCTTCATCAGCCTCCGCCGCATCTGAATTCAATGAGTGCAAGACTTTTTTTGCTTCTTCAAAGCGGCCTTTTGTCGCCAGCCATCTTGGACTATCAGGCAAACGGGTAAGTGCCGCTAACAAAATAAAAGCCGGAACGGCAATCACTGTTAGCATCCAACGCCATGATCCACTATAGCTAAGAGCTGTATCCGAGAGGAAAGCTGCCAGAATCCCTACTGTGACCATGAGCTGATAGCCTGAAATAACCTTACCACGAGATTCTTTTGTAGCCATTTCCGCTAAATATAAAGGAGCTGTATAAGAAGCAATACCTACCGATACGCCTAAAATTAAGCGAAATACAATCAATATATCTACACTTGGTGCCAGTCCTGAACCAAGCGAACCAACAATAAACAAACTTGCTCCCAGCACCAAACTGCGTTTTCTGCCAAGCTTTGCCGATAAGAACGCTGCCAGCAAGGCTCCCATTGCAGCTCCCACCATCATGGAACTGACGACCCATTCTTGTAAATTACTGCTAAGCTGCCATTCCTGGCTAATAAAAGGCAGCGCACCCGAAATAACGCCTTGGTCTAAACCAAAAAGCAGCCCTGCCATGCCTGCCGCAAAAAAAATATAAAGCCTCATCTTCCTGGCTTTACATTCCGCTGCTGTTTGTAATAGTCCATAATTTTCCTGTACGTTTTCTTGCATATCAAAAACATCCCTTCTGCTCAGATAAAACATTACCAAAAGTTCATAGCCTCTTCGCTTTAAAGTGTACTCGATTCGTGCATTTGTCCTGGAAGTCAAATGCTTTTTTACATCCCTAACAAAACTGTTTTTGCAGCCAAAGCACCAATATCAATTTAATTAGTTCACGCTTCACCATTCATATTCGATCAAATGTGCTTGAGCACATTTCTTATTTACAATATATCACTTTGTATTGTTTACGTCAATATATAAATAGATTAGCTATATTTCCCATTTCATCCAATAAAAAATAATAAAAAAAGTGCTCAAGCACAATACAATACTCACAAAACAATATAAAAAAATTTATGTTATATTTTTAAACAAGATTTATTTTGATATAAATCGGGTCCAACGTTTTCAGATTTTTTTCGCATTATATAAAAATAAAACAGCATATATTTTACAATTAAAATCTTTTATCTTTACTTTTTTAGTTACTCAACACTCTCGATAGAAGGACTTATTTAATAAAAAATAGAAGTAATACAACTATAAATGTAATTTTAAATTTTTGTTTTAAAAAGGGGCACTACTCTTTCTATTCCTGATGCTTCAGGCAAAATTTAGATGAATACTACATGAATCAAATTTGAGTTGGAGGAATCAATGTATGTTGAAAATATTATTGGTCGGCGGTGGCCGGGGCGGTGCCGGAATTTTGGAACTTTGCAAACAAATTTCTGATATTAAAATTGTAGCAATCGCAGATGTTAAAAGCAATGCTGTAGCTTTCGATCTCGCAAACACAATGGGCGTCCGTACATTCACAGATCTTAGTGAAGCCGTAAAAATGCAAGGGCTTGATATTGTTTTAAATATCACTGGCAATAGCGAGGTTAATCAGTTAATCAAGAAACATATTCCAGATCATGTGAAAGTAGTTGAACCGTATCTGACAGATATTATTTACCATTTGATCAAATCACAGGCACTGATTAATGAAGAATTAAAAAAGAAAGTAGATACTCTTTCTGAATCTGTAAATCAAGCCAAAGACCATATAAGCAAAACGCATGAAGTAATTGGCTTTATTAATAAAGTCTCCCAACAAACCAATTTATTGGGACTCAATGCTGCCATTGAAGCTGCCCGAGCAGGTGAACACGGGCAAGGCTTTGCTGTTGTGGCAACAGAAGTTCGGAAATTATCAGAAGATAGTGTTGAAGCGACTAAAAAAATCAATACTATTTTAGAAAATATTGAAGCATCCATGCAGTCAATCATTGTTGGTATCAAAGAAACAGCCGCCGTAACGGAAGCTCATACACGCAACGATTTATTATCAAAACCAATTTCCGAAAAATAAAAACATAAAAAAAACGGTGGGGTAAGCAATTTTATTTTGCTTACCCCATCATTTTTTTATACAGAATGTATTAAATAAATGACACCCAGCCTATTATTCTGCCAGGAATGGGGTGAGGAGGACATCGTTTGTTTCCTACGTAACACCGCCACTCAACCCTATACCTCCTTCCTGACGATTGCTATATAAAATATTTAATGCGTTCTATATAGAATCGTTTTTTTTATTTTGCAATTGATTTACAAATTTCGCATAGTTCCAAATCAATTGATTTTTTCATGCAAAGTGCCTCATTAATATTATAATCAACAACCTCATTATTTTTAATAGCCACAATCCGATTACCAATACCTTTTCGAAGCAGGTCTACAGCCCGATACCCCATCCGTGCTGCAATGACACGATCCATGACCGTTGGCGAACCGCCGCGTTGAATATGACCAAGCACCGTAACCCGAGTACTGATATCTGTTTGTGTTTCAATAAGTTTAGCAATATCATCGATTTTATCTTTGTAGCCCTCGGCCACAATCACAATATAGTGGGTTTTACCACTGGAACGGCCTTCTCGAATTTTTTCACAAATATCTTTTTCGATGTCACTAACTTTCTCGGGAACCAATACTGCCGTTGCCCCCGCAGCTACGCCTACCTGCAGCGCCAAATGCCCGGCATAACGCCCCATAACTTCAATCAGACTGCATTTTTCATGACTCAATGCTGTATCTCTCAAGCGATCGACAGCCTCTAAAGCAATATTACAAGCTGTATCAAAACCAATCGAATATTCCGTACAGACAATATCATTATCTATAGTTCCCGGTATGCCAACAGTTGGCATACCCAGTTCACTCAGTTTTTCAGCCCCGCGAAACGACCCATCTCCGCCAATTACAACCAGTCCATCCAACCCTAATTTTTGAGCCATTTCAAGACCAAGCTGGCGTCCTTCCGGATTCATAAATTCCATGCAACGAGCTGTATAGAGAAAAGTCCCCCCTCGCTGAATAATATCCGACACCGAACGGGAATCCAATACAACTGCATCACCATTAATAAGTCCATTATAACCACGGCGAATACCAACGATATCCATTTCAAAATCAATAGCAGACCTTACAACAGCCCTGATAGCTGCATTCATTCCTGGTGAATCTCCACCGCTTGTGAGTACACCAATTTTTTTCACTTTGTTCATTTCCAACCACCCTTAAATAAAAAATGTACCTTGAAAAATAAATACGTACTATTATCGTATTTTCAAGCTGCATTCGCCAGATTCCTTTATTTATCCAAAAATATTCGTGTGAAAGTTTGTTCCAGGCAAAAGAACATAGTCTGTGTTTAATAATATTGGTAAATAGCAGAACTATAATTCACATTTCCTGCAACTTTCAAGAAACAGTTTCAAGCGTTGAAAAACCTGCTGTCTCGACAAAGTTATGCGAGAGAAAAACCTGCGCAAAGTGTAAATCCTCCTGCCAATTGTCATTACCAGCATACCAGAATTCGGCTACATACCGTCTAACACCTAAACGCCAAGCGACATCAATAATGCGTTTAAAGTCAACATGCCCCGTGCCAAAGGGGATTTCGCGGAATTTTCCTGGAACGGTTTCTTTTAAATGAAAAGCCACTATATGACCAGCACCAGCTTCAATATCTGCCATTAAATCCGATTGATACTCAATAGCAGCATTTGTCAAATTTCCTGAATCAGGATAAACACCAAGATAGGGCGATTGAATCGCCTGTACATAGACCATTGATTTCGTAACTGTATTCATAAATTCTGTTTCCATGGTTTCAAAACCGAGTACAATTCCTTCTTTAGCCGCCATTTCAACACACTTTTTCAGATTTTTTACAAATAACGCTTTCGTTTCTTCCGATGTTTCTTCATAATAAACATCATATCCGGCAAGTTGAATGATTCGAATCCCCAGATCAGCCGCAAGATTTACTGTTTTTTGCATAATTTCAAGACTTTTTTGCCGCACACGCGGATCATGACTCCCCAGAGGATATTTCCGATGCCCACTCAAACAAATGGATCGAATCGGCACACCTGTTTTTTGCATACTCTTCCGAATTTCCACCCGTTCACGCTCTGACATTTCAAGCCGTGACAATTTAGAATCCGTTTCATCAATACTCATTTCCAAAAAATCAAACCCAGCTTTTTTTGCTTCAAACAATTTTTCACGCCATGATAAGTCCATAGGCATCGCTTTTTCGTATAAACCCAGTACATAATTTTTCATTGTATTCAACCTGCTTTCTCCTAATCGTAAAGTAAAATCGCCCATTTCATCTGCATATCAAGACAAAATGGGCGATTTTCCGTAAAACATATTATTTTTGTCCATAATAAGCATTCGGTCCATGTTTGCGCATAAAGTGTTTTTCCAATAAAAATTTAGGCATAGCTCGTTCATTTCCAGTAATTATTTCCGTATGAAAAGCCATCATTGCAATTTCTTCCAAAACTACAGCATTATGCACTGCCAGTAAAGGATCTTTGCCCCAGGTAAATGGACCATGATTCTTGACCAAAACCCCTGGCATATGATTTGGATTCAAATCCACAAACCGTTCAACAATGACCTCACCAGTATTGTATTCATACTCATTTTCAATTTCTATTTCTGTCATATCTCTTGTACAGGGAACCGCCCCACAAAAATAATCTGCTTGGGTCGTTCCATAAGCTTGCACGTCATGACCAGCCTGCGCAAAAATTGTTGCCCAGTGCGAATGGGTATGAACCACTCCACCAATCTCAGGAAAAGACTGATAAAGTTTCAAATGTGTCTGTGTATCAGACGATGGATTTAGCATCCCTTCGACCACCTGCCCCTTCAGATCGACAACAACCATATCCTTTACCTGAAGTTTGTCATATTCTACGCCTGATGGTTTAATAACAAAAAGTCCTTGTTCACGATCAATTCCAGAAACATTACCCCAGGTAAATGTAATCAATCCATATTTCGGTAAAAGCATATTCGCTTCATAAACTTTCTGTTTAAGTTCTTCTAACATCGTTTTATCGCCCCTATCAATCTGTTACAATATACAAAACAGCTTCCCCTATTTCTCGATTGGCAGAAATAATAATATCACGGTCCGGCCCCTTAACTACTGCCACGTTACTTGGTCCAATATCACTTTCAATCGTTGTTTTTACATAGGCACCATCTTTATATTGAATGTAAAAAAGTTCTTTACTGTGACGACGCTGGCCACCAATGACAGTTGGTATGCCCCTTAGCTTGCCAGCCCAAACAACATGCCCAAATTCCATTGGTTCTGGATATTCATAAACTTTTTCATAGCCATTTTCTGCTTTTTTATAAATAATAAATTGATTTCCATGAAATGGTTCGATCGTGATGAGTTCATCTTGACCATCTCCATCGATATCACCTACGGCTATATCACTTACCGGGCAGGTCAGCACCGTTTCAATCGTCCAGCCTTCACCTTTTTTTTGTGGTGGTGTGACAGCAAATACGCCACTGTCGCAGGTCACCATGCCTGCCATACAACCACGCCAAGTAGCACGACTATAGCCATGATTTTTAACCAAACCGGATTTAATAACCTTAAGTTTAATTGGTTCATTCAAATCTTCCGGGATTTCACCAACATAAATCTTGCCTGGATCAGACCAGTCTTCTTTATCCGTTTTACTCGTACAAAGAGTACAGCCGATAAAATAATGAATTCCATTTGCTGTTAAAATATCAAAGCGGTGAATATAGGGAAGTTTCAGAATTGTTTTTACGTCCCATTCATTATTTGCTTTAGGTCTGGCCCATACAATTGTCGCATTTTCGGATTGGAAGGTTGGAAAAAAATTCTGCACGGCTAAAAAATCACCATTTTTCCCGGGAACTTGAATCATCGACATCGTGCCGCCGGGTCCATCCCAAATAGTTGATTGCTCAAATTCAGGTCCGGAATACATATATGCGGCACCCTCGCCTTCTGTTGCAAACAATATTTTTTCTTCTCCATCAATGATCGTACTGCTTGTTGCATAACATCTATGTAATTTCGTCAAAAACTGTTTTTTTATATTCACTACCACGCACTCCCATTCACACTATTTATAAATTCATCCGCCTATAATTATCGGAATATTCTGACGTTTATGAAAAAGGTTTGGTCTAAATTTACATACCGTTCCTAAGAACAGCCTTGTAAATTATGTCCATTCCCTTTCAGCTTTATTGTGCGTTTACAATTTTCTCTAATACTTTTTCTTCTATTTCTTTTTCTGACAAAAGATTTTTTAACCCAATCACAATAACTTTTTTTGCTGTCGCGTTCGCAAATGTCCCGATTAAAGAATCTGAACATACTACAACATCATAATTCGCTGCCTGCGATTTTGCATCGCCAATATTCGTATGGTAAATGCTTGCTTCTATGCCGAGTTTCTTAAAAACTTTTTCCAGTTTCATTTTAATGATTTGAGAAGATCCCATTCCACTTCCACATGCTGCGATAACTTTTAACATTATAAACACCTCATTTTTTTATCTAAAACATCCAAGTATCAGCTTAAACTTTTTGAGCCATGACTTCAAGTTCTTCGGCAGATCTTTTTTTCTGCTCCATAACTTCAAGATATTGATCGTAGTCTTCTGCTATTAAAAAATACGTATCTTTACTCCGATAGTAAATGATTTGCGGAATTGCCAGTAAAATAAGAATAACCGCCACGACACCGATATACTGTCCGTAATTCATAATCACGCCAATCACTGGCCAAAGTGTATCCCAGTCGAAGTTCCCATGCCATCCACCAAAATTTCCGGTTGTAAAAAAGTATGCAGCAAATCCACCACCGAGCACTTGAATTATCCCTGAAACAAATGGAATAATAGCTGCAGCTCGAAGCCCCCCTAAACGATTGGCAAATACAGCGAATGTAGCATTATCAAAAAACAATGGTACGAATCCACTGATGATAAGGATTGGACTTTGAAATACAATTAAACCGATGATTGCTAAAAATTGTCCCAGTGCTCCAAACAAGAAACCAAATGTTACTGCATTGGGATGACCAAAACCATAGGTTGCCGCACAATCGACCGCAGGCATCGAACCAGGTAGAATCTTACTAGAAATACCTTGAAAAGATTCTGTTAGTTCAGATACAAACATACGAACCCCCAGTTGTAAAATGGTCAAGTATACTGCAAAATTAAAAGATTTTTCAATAATAAAGAATAAGAAACTTTGATTAGCACTAAAAGATGGATCGATTTTATGCATCAGTTCAGGACCCAAAATTGTGATAATGACCCCAAAAAAGATAAACATCAAGATACCAGTAGCTACAACATTTTCATTGAAAATTGATAAAAATCCAGGAAGTTTAAGATTTTCCAATGATTTTTCTTTATTGCCTATTTTACCAGCAATTTTAGAAACAATCCAAATACCAAACATTTGTTGATGACCCGTAGCAAACCCGCCGCCTTCCGTAAGCTGCTGACAAGGTTCCACCGTCAAATTCGAACCAACGGACCAGTACGTACCAAGCAGTACCCCCAGCATACAAACAACACCCATGTCCTGAAGCTGTGGAAAACAGAAGATAACGAGCCATAATGCGGTCGAAGACTGTTGTACCATAACATGTCCCGTAATAAACAAAGTCCGAATCTTTGTATAACGTCTGAATAATACCAATAAAATATTAATCGAAAAGGCAATTAATAAGACAACCATCATCATCGAAAAAGAACGACCGGCATTTTCAATCGAAGCCTGTGCTGCTGCCTGCCCAAAATATGGATCAATTACCGCTGCCGATAAATCAAACCTGTCTTTAAGACCTGCTAGTACCGGGCGAAAGTTTCCGACCAGACCGCCCGAGGCAACATTTAAGATCATATAGCCAACCACTGCTTTAATAAAACCGGCAACCGCCTCATAAATTGGTCTCTGGAGCAATAGATATCCGATAAATACGATAAACCCAATAAAAAATTGCGGTTTCGTTAAAATATTATTCTGGAAAAACTCCCAGACTGGCATTAAAAATTCCATTTATTCTCCCCCTATTAATCAATATTTATCTATAATATATGGCATTAAACATTTTATATGGTACTCGTCAGGAATGGGGTGCAGGGTTGAGTGGCGTTACGTAGGAAGCAAACGATGCCCTATACCCCATTCCTGGCAGACTGATAGACTGGATGTAATTTCTTTAATGCGTTCTATATATCAGCTCATGCTGCAAGTTAAATTCTTCAGTTCTTCTCCAGAATGAACTGCTAATAATTTATCAACAAATTCTTCATCAGACAAACATTCCGATAACTCACAAAGATTTTCCAAATGTACGGCATTATCAACGGATGCTAAAACAAAAAACAACTTAGCATCATGTTCAGAATTATCACTAAAATGAACCGATTTTTCGGTCTTCATAAAACAGACTGCCGTATCATTTACCCCAACACCTTCTTGTGCATGAGGAATGCAGATGTTCGGTGCAATAACAATATACGGTCCAAGTTCTGTTACCTTGCTAATGATGGCATCAATATACTCGGCTTCAATTGTCTTGTCAGCCAACAATGGCTGACAAGCAGCACGTACAGCATCTTGCCAAGTCGCAAAACTTTCATGAAACGAATAGCGTTTTTTTTCAATCAACTCTTTAAACATTTAGACTCACCACTTTTTTTTATTTTTTGCTGTCGACCTTAAAACTTGCCTACGATCGACAGCTGAATTTTTTATAAAAAACTCGTATATGGCAAATTAATGTCAGCGGCTGCAAAACAATCATCAAACCCTCTTGGATAATGATATTCTACATTATTTTTATCATTTGGAAAAACAAATTTTCCACCAACCTGCCAGATATATGGTTTAAATTTATATTGAAGTCTATTTTTTTTCATTTCATACAAAGCAAGAATTTCTGCTGGATCAGCTTGAAAATTGGACCAAATATCATGATGAAATGGAATCACAACCTGTGTATTGAGTGCTTCTGCCATCCGAAGAATATCTACCGATGTCATTTTATCGGTGATGCCGCGAGGATTTTCTCCAAAAGAGCCTAATGCCACATCGATTTTATGTTCGTTGCCATGTTTGGCATAATAATTGGAATAATGAGAATCACCACTATGATAAATAGATCCACCAGGTGTTTTAATAAGATAGTTTACAGCTTTTTCATCCATATCATCTGGCAGCCAGCCTTTTAAATCACCATCAGGCGGTGCAGTAATCAGTGCCGTTCTATCAAATGCTTCTAATGAAATAATCTCCATATCTTTGATTTTGACAACATCTCCCGGCTTCAGAAGAATGCAACGCTCTCTTGGCACACCCCATTCCACCCATTTTTCAACACAATATTTGGGTCCAATGAAAGGAACGTCTGACACACAGTTTTGTAGAACAGCTGCCGCAACATTCACATCTATATGATCATTATGATAGTGTGTTGCCAGTACAGCATCAATATTTTTGATACCAAAGGGGTCCAAGACAAAAGGTGCTACCCGTAAGTTCGGCTGCACATTGCGCCCGCCCGACATCCGCGCCATTTGATGCTGTGGATCCATTTTTTTATTTTTTGTCTGTTTACCAGTACCGCACCAAAAATCAATACAAAGATTTGTATTGCCTTCCGACTTAACCCAAATCCCAGTACAGCCAAGCCACCACATCGCAAAAGTTCCTTTTTCCACCACTTCCTGGTCAATTTCTTCATTTAACCAGGTACCCCATTCAGGAAACGTATTTAAAATCCAAGACTCTCTCGTTATTGTATCTACTTTACTCATAATGCCCTCCGAATATTTATTTTATGATCGTTTTATGAATGATTTCTTCTTGTTTTTTCTTTATGCCCTTATAATACACTTTTTTTTTGCACGATTCAAGCTTTTTTGCAAAAAATAATACTAAAATTTTATAAAATTGCTTTTTATGTTTGTTTTACGATTGTTTTATGTTGTATTTTAGTAAAATATAAATTTTACGTTCTTTTTATGATTTAAAACTTGTATATTTTTTTGTTTTTGCATATAATATAAACAATAAGCATTATGATAATTTTATGCGCACTTCTAAAAACAATCTATCCAGCAACGATGTTCTAGTAGACAACTGCAATTTTATATTAATAATGAGAGGATTGAATGTCCGATGAAAAATAGTAAAAGTGTCGTTTTTAAACGGCAGCAATATATTTTAAAAGCTTTAAAAGAGTCAAAAGATGTACAAGTCGATGATCTTGCCCAACAACTAAAAGTTTCACCAACAACAATTCGCCGTGATTTGCAAATTTTTGAAGAAAAAAGTATAGTCAACCGGTTTCACGGCGGTGCAAGATTATTAGAAGGAACATTAAAAGAAGATCCCCCACTTGATACCTTGTCCCCAAAAAACATATCGCAAAAAAATGCTATTGCAAAATATGCAGCAGACCTAATTGAAGATGGTGATACTATTTTTATGAACTCAAGTTCCACAACTTTGCTTTTGCTGAAATACATTAAAAATAAACGAGTTATCATCGTAACCAATAACGGCAGTGCCGTCGGGACCGAAAAAGACCCGCGTGTCGAACTGATTTTAACCGGTGGTGAAGTTTACGAGCGCAAACAATCAATGGTCGGAGAATTTGCCCTGCACACCTTATCTAAAATCACCGCCGACAAAGCCTTTATCGGCGTCGGCGGTATTAGCGTTAAAGGCGGCATTACAACATCTGTCCTCCAGGAAACAGCCGTCAATGAAATGATGCTCAAGCGCTGCCAAGGTCCATGCTTTGTCCTTGCCACGACTTCCAAAATTGGTCGTGAACATAATTTTCTCAGTGGCTCAATCAATAAAATCACTACAATCATCACCGGTAAAGATGCCGATCACGATGAGCTGCTGCGCCTCAAAGAACAAGGTCTTGAAATCATTGAACTTGATACGTTAGCGGATGCAGCAGATAGTTGACACAGCAAAAAACAGAACATTTCCCAAAACAAAAAGGCATTGCCTGCATTTTATCAATGCAGGCAATGCCTTTAATATAATATATCTTATTTTACAACAAGCACCGGACATTTTGATTGTTCAACAATATACTGGCTGACACTGCCTAAAAGTACACCTTTCACAATCCCAAGTCCCCGACTTCCCATGACGATCATATCAATACCTTCTGAATTTGCAAAATCAAGAATCACCACGGCTGGTGATCCAGTTTCAGCAAATCCTTCCGCTGTAATCGACTCTGGAACATCAGCAAGTGCTTTATCCAAAATTACATTGCCTGCTTTTGTAACAGCTTCTAAAATCGCATCTGATAAACAAGCATTAATCGCCAATTGATTGATATTGGCCACATAGAGAAATGCTATTTTCGCTTCACAAACATCCGCCAGCGTTATTGCCTGTGAAATTGCTCGATCTGAGCTTTCTGACCCATCGACCGGAACTAAAATACGTCTAATTTTATCCATAATAATATCCTCCTATTTTTCTTCTTCTACTGCTTTCACAACCAGAACAGGACAATTTGCATTGCCTAACAAAGAACGGCTGACACTGCCAACCAAAGTTCCCTTCAGCACTCCCAGCCCCCGACTTCCAACTATAATCAAATCAACCTTCAAGGCTTCTGCTTCTTGCAAAATTGCCGAAGCAGGGTTTCCATTTACACAATGCCCTTTTGCTTTAATAGATTGCGGCACCATATCCAATGCTTGGTCTAATATTTTTCTACCAATTTCTACTACATCTTCCAATATAGAACCACTAAAAGTAGAACGAGGCGATACAAACGCGGGGTAACTTCCCATGACACCATTTAAATTTGCTACATGGATGAAGTTGATTTCAGCATCACAAAGTCCAGCTAGCTCAATAGCTTGTTCTACTGCCTTTAACGAACTTGCTGAACCATCAACTGGAACTAAAATATGTCGATATTCCGCCATAATAATCCCCCCCTATTTTTCGATTTATATGATCTGTTATTTCACGATAAGAACTGGGCAGCGGGCATGTTCGAGAACTTCCTGACTCACACTACCAAGCAAAAAACCCTCGACAACCCCAAGGCCGCGCCCGCCAATTACAATTAAATCGCTTGCATGGTCCTTGGCAAATTTCAGAATTTGTTTCGCCGGAATTCCAGTTGCAGTATGTGTCATATAATTTGAATCTGTTGAAATCTGCTTTACGGCATGCAGCAAAACAGCCTGGCTGATTTGCTGGATTGATCCCGTAAATTCATCCGGCAGCCATGAAATCTGATCCGCCGGATCATCGGTATTGCCATTAAAATAAGCCACATATAAAAAATCAATCTGCCCATGGGATACGGAATTAATATCAACTGCTGCTGCAATAGCCTTATCCGAATTTTTCGAACCATCTACTGGCACCAAAATCCGTCCAAATGCCTGCATAAAGCTCACTCCTCTTTATATGTATCCTTCGTCTTTTTCTAGCCTCTTATTGTCATATATTAATACTTCGTTACAACTGCTAAAAGTCCTGTCTTTTTACAACGACTTCCATAAATAATTACAAATTACCTGAATTTATAGCAAAACACGACTATATTTTGCCGAATCAAACTTGACAGCAATGGTTGGTTAATGCTAAAATCTACTAAACATTTATCGGTTATTTTTGTGCATATTGTATATAATTTGTAAACATAGTCATTTCCATATGTGCGTTTGACCGCAAAATGAAGTTACTATTCAAAGACTCAATACTTGTATCCCATTGCAAACTTTGATGTTCAGCTTCATTTATATTTTTTAGGAGGCTTCTTGATGTCTGAAGAAAAAAAATCAACCGCTCAATCAATCATGGAAAGTACATCCATTGCGGATGTCTATCAGGCTGCAAAACAATTAAATCAAGTCGTAAAAAAAACACATTTAATTCAAAGCCCATATTTTTCTTCTATTTCTGGAAATGATGTCTACATTAAACCAGAAAATCTGCAAAACACAGGTTCTTTTAAATTACGTGGTGCTTATAACAAAATTAGTCAGCTATCTACCGAAGAAAAATCAAAAGGTGTCATCACAGCTTCCGCTGGCAATCATGCCCAAGGCGTAGCATTTGCCGCTCAGCAGCTCGGTGTAAAAGCTGTTATTGCTATGCCAGCAACGACTCCGATCTTAAAGGTTGAAGCGACACGCGCTTACGGTGCCGAAGTAGTTCTTTACGGAGACAGCTATGATGATGCTTACGGAAAAGCCGTTGAACTACAAAAAGAACACGGATATGTCTTTGTTCACCCCTTTGATGATGTTCAGGTTCTTGTCGGTCAAGGAACCACAGCTCTTGAGATCATTGACGAACTTAAAGATGTAGATGCCATACTTGTACCAGTCGGTGGCGGTGGTTTTATCAGTGGTGTAGCTCTTGCTACCAAAGCAGTAAATCCAAATGTAAAAATCATTGGTGTCGAGCCAGAGGGGGCCGCCTGTATCAAATACTCCCTTGCCAAGGGGAAAGTCAGCACACTTCGACAAGTGGATACGGTAGCAGACGGTACAGCTGTAAAAACGCCTGGTAAATTGACGTTCGAATTCATAAAAAAATATGTGGATGAAATAATAACCGTATCCGAACTAGAAATCATGTCAGCTCTACTCTCTTTAATTGAGAAGCATAAATTGATCGCCGAAGGTGCTGGTGTCCTATCTTTAGCTGCACTCACCAAACTTTCTCTTAAAGGGAAAAAAGTTGTCGCTATCGTCAGTGGCGGCAATATTGATATATCGACGATTTCAGCTCTAATTGACAAAGCTTTGATTGCTCGTGGACGCATTTTCTGTTTTGCGGTCCAGCTTCCTGATAAACCAGGACAATTGCTTAAAGTTTCACAAGTTTTAGCCGCAGAAAATGCCAATGTTATAAAACTTGACCATAACCAAGCCAAAGTGACGGACAGCTTTAAAAAAGTTCAACTTGAAGTTACTATTGAGACACATGGGCAGGACCATGTCAAACAAATCGTTGCCGCTTTAGAAAAAAATGATTTTATTGTAACTAAGGTATATTAACAAAACGAATTTAAAAAAGCAGATAATTTCTCAGCGTAGGAGTTATCTGCTTTTTAATGCAAAAGCACACTTTTTCTTTACAGAAAAAAATACTTATACACAGTTGGGGATAAATTTATTCAGGCTTGTGAATAACTTTTTTATATACCGTAACACATGATTTAGTTTCAGGATCCTATACTTATCCACAATATATTCGATTTTGTGGATAATATTGTTGATAACTCTCTTTTATTGAAAAGTTATCCACAGTTTTTTATCTGTCCCCATTAAGAAAAAACAACTTATTTTCAAAGATTTTATTTTCAAATTTTATTTTTTGCTTTATACTGATATATATAATGCAACTTATTAGAATAATAATAATATTTTCTGCGTTTAGACAGTTTCTCTTGCTAGTAGAATAGGAGGATTCAATGATACATGAAAAAAAAACTGAAACTTGCAATTGTGAAACATGTGATGCTTATATCGTACATCAAGATATGGTTCACGCAGCAAAACTGCATTTACTGACGGAAGAAACAACAATGATCTTGGCAGACACATTCAAAATCCTTGGGGATCCAACACGGATTCGAATATTAGGACTGCTCACAAAAAATGAAATGTGCGTCTGTGATATTGCAGCAACCCTGCAGATGGGTCAGTCCGCCATCTCGCACCAACTGAGGGTACTGCGCGGAGCAAGGCTCGTAAAATTTCGCAAAGAGGGTAAAGAAGCCTGGTATTCACTTGACGACTCTCATGTTGTAAGCCTAATGAGTCAGGGACTCGAACATATTAAGCATGGCTGAAAGGAAAAATCAAATGATAGGGAATTTTATGAAGTTGATTCTTTACTCTATTATCATAACATTACTGTTTGTTTTACTTCCTCCCACGGCAGCAAATGCAGCAAAATCGCTCTCACAAAGTTCGCATGGCAGCGAAGTCATAGCTCTGCAACAGCAATTAAAGCGACTTAATTATACCATTACAAGTATTGACGGTATTTTTGGTTTAGAAACAAAACAAGCTGTCCTTGAATTTCAGCGTGACCAACGGATTAAAATTAATGGTATCGTTGATGGTCAGACTTGGCGAGCGCTAAAAAAAGCAACACCTATAGTAAAAAAAAGAGAAGCCGTTCCAGCTGTTGGTCAAATAAATTTTCCCAATAGCCCGGCACCTGAAGGTTCCCCGTTTATCACAACAAATATGGTTCCACCAATTATCCAGACAGCAAAACATTACATCGGTGTTCCATACCAATTCGGTGGCACTACACCAAAAGGTTTTGACTGTTCCGGTTACCTGCAGTATGTATTTGCCCAGCAGAAAATATCCATTCCCCGTACCGCCGATGAACAGTATAGACTGGGCAAAAATATCAGCCGCAGTGCCTTGCAAAGCGGTGATTTAGTTTTTTTCACGACCTATGAGCCAGGCCCTTCCCATTGTGGAATCTATATTGGTGACGGCAAATTCATTCACACCTCATCGAGTAAAGGGGTTCGTATCGATGAATTAGATAATTCATATTGGAAGCCAAAATATATTGGCGCAAAACGTATCACGAAATAACTACTCCTATTCGCTGACATAAAAATGACCTGCATTTCAATTTAGAAATGCAGGTCATTTTTTATTTAACGGTTACGATATTCATCCGCTTTGCTTTTACTTTGATAAGAATCGTGTTCTGGTGTAATATTCGGCAATTCTTCGTCATTTTTTTTAGATGCCATATCATATTTATTCCGATATGGTGAAACATCTTGTTGTGGACGTGTGAAATGACTTACATTATTACCTTTGTTTTTAAACTTATTCCATAAGAAACGTCCTACCATAAAGACGACTCCCAACAAGACTACATTCATCAATAAACCCATGATATCGGCACCCATGCCCATACCACCCATACCAAACATATTACCAAGCATACTGCCGAGGAACATACCACCGGCAAACAAGCCAACATTTCGCATCATTCCACCCCACGGGGATGAACTGGCGGCAGCAGCTGGCGTTGCTGCAGATTTTGTACTGGCTGCTGGTGCATCCTTGCTTAAGGATTTAGCATCTTTCGATGGCGTATATTCTTTTGATGGTGTAGTCGTTGAAGCACCTGAAGTTTTCGACGGCGTTGAAACACTAGGTGCCGACTTAGGTGCGGAAAATTTTGCTCCCCCCTTTGCCGCAAAGGCAATCGATGATAAAGCAAAGAAACATACTAAAACAATCGTTACTATTTTCTTTAATTTCATTTTATTCTTCCTCCCGATAAGCTTTCACATCTTCTGGAAATGCATAAATCTCTGCTAATGTATCCAATTCACCTGATAAATAGCGATCAATATCATCAACATCAATATAAACTTTACAATCAATATCTAAATAACCTTGTTCTTTAGCCTGACTGAGATCACGAATCGCCATCAACTTTTCCCGCAATTTCAGACATTCTTCACGAGTCGCATGAATATCAAGCTTAATCTGGGGAATACCATACTCTCTGAGAACATCTTGTAACGTTAATCTTTCTGACATACCGAGCCTCCAAAACTTTATATTCAGTATATTTGAAACTACACTTATTTATATAATTCGACATATATTTATTATATTCCTTTAATGTGAATTTCTTATGAAGTAAGATGTTTGAATTTTAAAATACTTTAACAATATTAAAATTGCAATCACATTCCACAGGCGTCCGGCCAGCTTCCCGAATGGTCGCAATCAAAGTTTCTTTACTGAGTGATGTACTCGATTTCGCTCCTGCTGCATGCATAATTTTTTCTTCCTGAATGGTCCCATCAATATCATTGGCACCAAAACCCAAGGCCAATTGTGCAATCGGCAGTGTAAGCATCACCCAATAGGCTTTAATATTGCGAAAATTATCCAACATAAGGCGTGAAATTGCCATCGTTTTTAGATCATCCCATACGCTGGTCCGCTGAACCATATTAGCCATTTCTGTATGTTCGGGATGAAACGGAAAACAAATAAAGGTCTGAAAACCGCCCGTTTTATCTTGTAACTTACGCAAAGTCAACAAATGATCAATACGTTCTTCAATGGTTTCAATGTGACCATATAACATACTGGCATTCGTTTTAATCCCAAGATCATGTGCCGTCTGTGCCACTTCCAGCCATTCACTGGCCGTCGCTTTATTCGGACAAAGCTGCTGGCGAATTCGATCTGAGAGGATTTCTGCGCCGCCCCCCGGCAAAGCCTCGAGTCCGGCATCCATTAAAGTTTGTAAAACCTGTCGAATTGATTTCCCTGAAATCTTAGCAAAATGAGTAATTTCGACTCCCGTAAACCCTTTTAAATGCAACGTCGGAAAATTGGTCTTAATGGCTCGAATAATATTTACATAATACTCAAACGGCCAGGTTGGATGGAGTCCACTCACAATATGCAGACCGCTAAGGTCTGGATCCGCTGTCGCCTGCTTAACCACTTCCAAAACACGTTCTTGATTCATTTCATATGCCTGCTGGCTGTCTTCATCGCAGCCAAACGCACAAAACGAGCAGCGTGATGTACAGATATTCGTAAGATTGATATGCCGATTTACATTATAATAAACATAATCACCGCTAATACGATAGCGAACCAGATCCGCCATCGATCCAAGCCATGCCAGATCATCACAATCATATAAAGCAAGACCATCTTCTTTTGTAAGACGCTCACCTTTTAAAATTTTATCACCAATTTTTTTAGTAACTTCTGTCAAACTTTTCACCTTCTTGTATACAATAAACATATAAACCTAACATAATTCTACTCTATTTGTTTTTGCTAAACAATATGTTTCTTTTATATACTACCATAAAAAAATCACCAAATTCAAATTAAATTACAAGAAAAGTAAAAAAAAATTCTTTTAGGCAGCTATTTTTACCTACTAAGCAGGGATTTACCTGGTTATGTAGAAACAGACAAATGTACGAATTTGCATGTCATTACAAATCTATATGATGAAGGAAATTCTATGCAGCCCCAGGCTAACGATAGCTTAAGCAAGCTATCCCCTTCCATCTCGGACAAATACTACTATGGACTTATATTGTTTATTCATTCTATCTAGTTTCCTGTAATATTTTATTTAGGGGGAATACCTCATGCGTATTAAGGTTTCCTATATAGACCGTGTTGGAATTGTTTTTGATATTGCCTATATTTTTATGCATCATCAATTAAATATCGTCTCGATGGAAGTGGGTATCAATGTTATTTTCCTCGAAACTGAACCTATGTCAATCGAACTCGAGCAGCCCCTGCTGCGTGACATAGCTCAAATTTCTGATATAACCGCTGTGGCTCAAATCGAATTAATGCCTCACGAAGAAAAAGCGGAACAACTGAAGGCCGTTTTAGATGCTGTAACAGACGGTGTCGTTGCGATCGACAGTCATGGCTGTATCACCCAGTATAATCCAGCAGCTGAAAAAATCATGCACACATCAACTGTACATGTAATCGGCAAACCACTGACTGATATTTTCCCTTGTTGTTTATCTCTGGTCGACTCTATTCAAAGTGGATCAAAGTCAATTAATCGTGAAATATTTTTTGAGCAAACAAATAGCCATTATTTAGTCAGCAGTCATCCAATTATGGATCGGTATAAAAAATAATTGGCGGCATCGCAATTTTAAAAGATATTAAAGATGTCCGAAAAATGTATCAGAAATTAACCGAACAACCCATATTTAAATTCGATGAAATTTTACATACAAGCAAAATCATGCAAAAAGTTATTAATCTGGCAAAATCATATGCCTACAATGATTCAACAGTCCTAATTCGGGGTGAAACGGGCACGGGTAAAGAATTATTTGCCCGTGCCTTGCATAGTGCATCTTCACGTTCGGAAAATATATTTGTGCCAATCAACTGTGCCGCAATACCGGATACGCTGCTCGAAAGTGAATTATTCGGTTATGAAGATGGTGCCTTTACCGGTGCCACGAAAGGTGGCAAACAGGGATTATTTGAACTGGCAAATGGCGGCACTTTATTTTTGGATGAAATTGGGGAAGTGTCTGCCCATCTGCAAGTAAAATTATTACGTGTGCTGCAAGAACGAAAAATTCGTCGAATTGGCAGCCGCCGAGAGTTTTCGATTAATGTCCGGCTTTTAGCCGCTACCAATCGAAATCTAGAAGCCATGATCGAAGAAGGCACGTTTCGCGAAGACTTGTATTATCGGCTCAATGTAATTCCTTTATTTTTACCACCATTACGAGAACGTAAAGAAGATATCATTGTTCTTGCTCAATCTTTTCTACAACGCTTTTCATCCAAACTTCACAAACACGCTGATTCCATTAACGAGCAAGCTCTCCAAGTATTAACCGACTATCATTGGCCGGGAAATATTCGCGAATTAGAAAATGTCATGGAACGAGCAGTCAATGTCGTGGAAACTAAAATCATAACCCCTGAACATTTGATGCTGGGGCGCCATGCAGCAAATCTAGAACCTATTTTACCCGCTGTCCCGGAAAAAGGATTAGCTGATATTTTAGCCGAAAAAGAACGGGAAATTTTATGTCGAGCCTTGTGCCATTATCATACTTCCCGCAAGCTTGGTACCGTCCTTGGACTTTCACATACCAGTGTCTTGAAAAAGCTGCAAAAATATGGTCTTTCTTTCGAACAATTTAAGGCAAAATAATAAAAAAGAAGCTTCCTATTTATATGTAATACAAAGTAGAAAGCTTCTTTTTAATTTTTCACAAAAACAGATCTGCTATTTTTCGAGAACTTGCTTATGCATCCCACTCATGTAATACGAAGCAATTACACCCGCAAACCAAATTGGCGCAATATAAAGCGCAACCCGCGTATTTTCACTAAAGAACATGACAACAGCCACTAGAAAGAAAAACGCTATGCAGATCCAGCTCGAATAAGGTGAATGCGGCATCGGATAATGCAATTTGGCAATTTGCTCTGGAGCTAAAGTTTCTCTAAATTTGATTTGAACAAATAAGATAATACCCCAAATCCAAAGTGCGCCAAATGTTGCCACACTCGTTACATACGTAAATACTTCAGCCGGAACCATATAATTGAGAACAACACCTATAAGCAAAAAACCTGATGAAACCAAGATTCCATTCGCTGGTACCATATGTGTACTAAGTTTTCCAAACATTTTAGGTGCTTTTCCCTGCAATGACAGATTATATAACATGCGCCCCGTACTAAAAAGGCCACTATTGCAAGAAGATAACGCAGCGGTTAAAACAACAAAATTAATAATACCTGCTGCTGTACTTATACCAAGTTTACTAAAAGTCAAAACAAACGGGCTGCCAAGCGTGCCAATTTGATTCCATGGATACAGTGACATAATAACCGACAATGCCAGTACATAAAAAATTAAAATCCGCCAAAAAACTTTATCAATTGCCGATGGTATCGTTTTTTCAGGATGAGCGGCTTCACCGGCAGTAACCCCGATAATTTCAATTCCCAGATAAGAAAACATAACCATAACAAGAGCCATGACCATTCCGGTGATTCCATTCGGGAAAAATCCACCATAGGTCCATAAATTGGAAATACCCACAGCAACGCCATCATTGCCAATTCCAAAAAAGATCATCGCGCCACCTACCAGAATCATAGCGACAATGGTAACGACTTTTATGAGTGCAAACCAAAATTCAAATTCTCCGTATGCAGCTACAGCGATCAAATTGACAATCGTCATGCAAACGAGTGCGGCAAGTGCGGGTATCCATTGTGGCAAATCAGGTATCCAGTAATTCACATATACACCAACTGCCGTGATTTCGGCCATACAAGTTACAACCCACATGAACCAGTAAGTCCAGCCGGTAATATAGCCGCACAGCGGTCCAACAAACTTACTGGCATGTGCGCTGAATGCGCCAGATACCGGATATTCTACAGTAACCTCTCCTAATGCACGCATAACATAGAAAATAACAACTCCACCGATAAAATAAGTCAAAACAAGCGATGGACCAGCAACTTTAATTGCTGCGGCCGAACCAAGGAATAAACCAACCCCGATAGCGCCACCTAATGCAATCAGTTGAATATGTCTCTCTTTGAGTCCACGATGTAAGTCTTCTTGAAGTCCATTCTTTAAATTATCCACTTCTTTCCCTCCATATCATATAAATCTTTGGCATGAATGGTAGATATAAGCTGTAAGAATTGACGAATATGCTATATAAAAATTAGCAGTCTTTAACATCAAATTCCACATCGTTTAAGTGTACTACAAAAAGGTTTCCTTGTAACCTTTTCCTTGATAATTGTTCGAATTTTCATTTAATTTAAGATAAGCAGCTCTATGTTGGTCGTAGCTTGTTTAATATAACATAGAACTGCTTACTATATAAGTTGCATTATATATAACTCTAAAAATATAGTTTATGAAATTATAAGATAGTGCTCAACTCTACATAAGGTAATCCTAAACCGTCGGCAACACCCTTAAATGTAATATTCCCGTTAATTACATTAATCCCTTTTGCTAAGCCAGGATCATCGAGACAAGCTTGACGATATCCTTTATTCGCAAGTTGAAGAGCATATGGCAGCGTAGCATTCGTCAAAGCCAGCGTCGAAGTCCGTGCAACAGCACCTGGCATATTAGCTACCGAATAGTGAACTACACCATGTTTAATAAAGGTTGGATTATCATGTGTCGTGCAATGATCGCAGGTAACAATCGAACCGCCCTGATCAATTGCAACATCAACGACCACGGAACCAGCTTCCATCGTTTTGATCATATCTTCTGAAACTAATTTTGGTGTTTTCGCTCCTGGAACTAATACCGATCCAATCAACAAATCTGCTTTTTTAACCCATTCGGCAATATTATAGCTATTTGACATTACCGTCACAATACTACTGCCAAAAATATCATCCAAATAACGAAGTCTGTCGCCCGACATATCAATTACAGTTACGCGTGCACCCATTCCAACAGCAATTTTTGCAGCATTTGTACCAACATTACCACCACCGATGATGACAACCTGGCCAGATGGTACGCCTGATACGCCGCTTAACAAAACACCTTTACCACCATTTTGTTTTTCTAAATATTGTGCACCTACCTGAACAGCCATACGGCCTGCCACTTCACTCATTGGGGATAATAATGGCAGCGTGTTGTTTCGTCCCACAATTGTTTCATACGCTATACCAATCACTTTATCTTTTAACAAGGCCTGGGTAAGTTCTGGTTCTGGTGCAAGATGCAAATATGTAAACAAAACTTGCCCTTCGTGGAATAAATTGTATTCTGGTTCAACTGGTTCTTTTACTTTAATGATCATTTCAGCTCGATCAAACAAAGCTTTTTTATCACTGATAATTTTAGCGCCAGTGGCTTCATAAGCTGCATCACTAAAGCCACTACCAAGGCCAGCATTTTTTTCCATCAATACGGTATGTCCGGATTTGCACAATGCTTCGGCTCCAGCGGGAGTAAGACCTACTCTTGCTTCATTGTTTTTAATTTCTTTCGGTACACCAATAATCATTTGAACCCCTCCATTTTATATTAATATGTTTTAACTATTAATATATTATTGCAAGTTATGTGCCAACTTTAAAAAGCAGAAAACCTGCACCAATAATTTTATTTGGAACGAAATCGATCCAAAAAGTGGAATGAAAAGTTTACAACTGTAAACTTTTCATTCCACTCAATCGAAAAAGGCAACGATTTTTATGCGTCAGATGCAGTAATCGAAGCATTAAATTGCGGATTCGAATTTTTTATATATAAAATGCGAATTGCATTCAGCACACACAACATCGCAACCCCAGTATCGGCAAATACGGCAAACCACATCGAAGCAAAACCAGCCAATCCCAAAACCAATACCATGATTTTGACAATCAAAGCAAAAACAACATTCTGCCAGGCAATTTTATTTGTATTTCGTGCAATCTGCAATGACTGTAAAACTGCTTCCAGTTTTGATGTCATAAATACAACATCTGCTGCTTCAATTGCAGCATCCGCTCCGGATCCCATCGCGGCTCCACAATCAGCTCCCGCCAATACCGGGGCATCATTAATACCATCACCAATAAACATAACCGCACCATACTTGTCACGGATTTTGGTAAGTTCATCAAACTTATCTTGTGGCAAAAGGCTGGCACGAACCTCCCCAATCCCCGTTACCGCAGCAATTGCACTGGCACTTTCCTGACTATCACCAGTCAGCATCGTAACACCGATTCCCATTCGTTTAATTTCTTCAATCACAATCTTTGCCCCCGGCTTTACCGTATCGGCCAGCACAAGATAACCGAGTAATAAACCATCAGCCGCCACAAAAACTTCTGTACCATAAAGAGTCTTTTGTACCGATGTAAGATCAATTCCCGCTTTTTCTAATAAAACTCGATTACCGCATAAAACAAATTTATCCGCAAACCGAACTTTAAGCCCCTGCCCGGCGGTTTCTTCAATCGCTGCAAAATTAACCAGCTCTAAGTTTTTTTCTCTCGCTGCAGAAAAAATACTATTGGCAATCGGATGCGATGACTGACTTTCACAAGAGGCCGTTAGCGCTAATAATTCATCTGCCGTGATTGGTCCTACTGGAACAATCTGTTGAACAATAAAATTCCCCTCCGTAATTGTACCAGTTTTATCAAAAATAATATGCTTTACCTTATTTAAAGCCTCTAATGCTGTACCACCCTTAAATAAAATACTTTGCTTTGATCCTGCACCAATTCCTGAAAAGAAAGCCAATGGAACACTTAAAACCAACGCGCAGGGACAACTAATAACAAGAAAAGTCAAGGCAGTATAAATCCAATAATTCCAGTTGCCTGTCACCAAGGAAGGAATAACAGCAACAGCTACGGCTGCCAGCACTACCACCGGTGTGTAAATGCGCGCAAAACGGGTAATAAAACGATCAATTGTTGGTTTGGTGGCTGCCGCATTCTCCACAGAAGCCAAAATCCGGGAAACCATAGATTCTGCTAATACTTTAACCACGCGAATTTTCAGGACCCCTGATAAATTAACACTGCCAGAAACAAGTGATGTCCCAATAACAGCTGCAACAGGAACGGGTTCCCCTGTAATTGGTGAAGTATCAATGCGGCTTGCACCATCTACAACTACACTATCAAGTGGAATACGATCACCAGCTCGAACTAAAAGGATATCCCCGACCTTAGCATCTTCTGCAGCCATAACTTCGCTATCTGTACCAACAATTCGTTGGACGGTCTCAGGACGCAAATCAATCGCATCCATGATCTGGCTGCGACTTTTAGCGACAGCTCGATCTTCAAAATATTCACCAATTCGATAAAACAGCATAACACCAACAGCCTCAGGATATTCACCAATGGCAAATGCACCTAATGTTGCTATCATCATCAAGAAATTTTCATCAAAAACTTTTCCATGAACGATATTCAGCAAAGCTTTGCGAACAATCCGCCCCCCAACCAGCACATAGTCGAGCACATAAACTGCCAAAACAAAAGTATCAGGAATGATATCCAAAACTGCATTCATAAAAAACAGCACAGCCCCAATACCAACTTCCCATACCATCCAGTCTTGCCTATTTTCTTGGTGTTTATTTTTCCGAAGGACCTTGGGTACAATTTTTACATCCTCTTCAATCGATGTGCAGATTTCACGGATCACCGACAAATATTCATCCGGCTCTTTGGCCACAATCTTTAGCTGTTTTGTCGTAAATGTAATCGAAACATTCTCTATCCCCGGCAAATTTTTTATTTTTTCTTCCATTTGCCCCGCGCAATGCGCACAACCAAGATTTTCTATACTATAGATCTGTTGTCTCATTCCTTCGTCATTTTGTTTTTTATCCATACTATGCTCGCTCCTTTTATTGAAGTTTACTTTACGTATTTACATATGAATATATGTTCATATGTAATTTATAACATAAAACGCAATAAATTGTCAATACATATGTAGTGAACCCAATCTAATTTGTACTGGTCAAACCAAAACAAGAGACGTTTTATCGCAATAGAATCAACGATAAAACATCTCTTGTGAACTTTCATGGGCACAGCCAAATTAAATGCCTATTCTTTATTTTATAGTAATCGTAAACCCTGTTTGCGAACTTGTAAGTGCTTCCAATTTTTGAATGCCAAATTTTTCTGCCAGTTTCCCTGTAGCCTTTGTGTTATCAGGTAAACCAACCCACGGTTCAATGCAAACAAAAGGTGCATCTTTTGGTGTAGGTGACCAAACACATAAATATGGCATGTTATCATACGTAACAGCAACACTATGGGGTGTTTTATTGGAGTGAAGCGTACACGTTGTATCCCCTGTTGTTTCATAAGCAAACAACCCCTCTTTGAACAAACCGTATTGAAGCGGTAAGTCCACATCCGTTGAAGCCTCTGCTGTAGCTGCAAAATCAAGTAAGAACTCTTTTAAATCTGCTAATTTGAAAATTTTTCTTTTCTTTTTAGGTGAAAAGCTCAACGAATAATCTTCAAATTTCGTTCCTTCTACCATTGGTACATTAAAAGCCGGATGCGCACCTAAGGAATAATAAAGCGGGTTTTGCGTATCTGTATTTTTCACTTGGAAACTTACCACTAAAGATGTTTGTTCTACTTTGTACGTTATTTCAAAAGAGAACTGAAATGGATACACCTTTTGTGTAGCTTCAGAATCGGTCAATACAAAAGAAATAGAGTCTTTTGATTGTTCAGAAACTTTAAAATCATATTCGCGAGCAAAACCATGATTTGTCATCGGATACGATTTACCATTGTATTCATATTGCTTATTTTTCGACTGTCCGATAAAGGGAAATAAAATAGGTGCATGACTTGCCCAAAAAGCCGGATCGGCCTGCCATATGTACTCAATATTCGTGGTCTTGTCTTTGAAGCTTGTAATTTCAGCCCCCTTACTGTCAAATGCCGCAACTACTCTTTCATTTTCGATTTGAAAATTCACTATATTTCCTCCTCCACAAATGTGATCTTAATCAGGAAAGTTTCTTTTTATGATTACATTCTAACAGAAACTTTCCTGTTACTTTATTATAACATTTGAAAAAATTTTGGGGACATTTCAGTAGAATATTTTCGCAAAATATTTCAACAATTAAATATATATAAATATTTTATGTTTCTGCCCTTAAGATTCAGCATAAGTAGAACTTGATTTTTCTTCTTGAATAATAGGTTTTACAAAAAAAGCTACAGATATTGCTCCTGCGAGTGCGATTGTTGCAGCTAAAACAAATGCACTCGTAAATTCCCCTGAAAATTGTACAATGAACCCTGTAACAGTCGGACCAATAACGCCTGACAAGTTTGCCAAAAAATGTACAAAACCACTTACACCGCCTACATTTTCACCTGTTACAGTATCTTGAATAATTGCCCAATATGTTGAACCTGTAAGATATAATGTGAAAATTGCCATCGTCATTAACCCCACAGCTCCCATTGCACTAGACACAAATCCTGTCAACGCAATAAATAATGCAGTTGCACCTAACCCAACAACTAAAATTATCTTTCTGGAAAACATCAGTTTTCCCGTTTTTTTATAAATATAATCTGATATAAATCCGCCACTTCCAAGTCCTATAAAGCCTGCAACCCAAGGGAGGGCGGTAACAACACTCATTTCACTAAGGCTTAATCCCTTATCCATCATCAAATAACTAGGAAACCAAGTCAAAAAGAAAAATAGATTATAATTATACGCAAAAAATGCGAGTGCCGTAAGCAAAATTGTTGGCTGCTTCAAAAAGTAAGACAATGGCATCTTCTTCCCACTTTTTAGCATAAGTTCTTGATTTTGACCTATACGGATATCTTCCAATTCTTTTTTTGAAACAGCTGGATCTTCCTGTGGATAGTCATGTGCCATTTTAAACCAAGTTAAGGCCCATACAACACCTAACGTTCCCATTACCACAAATGCCACTTTCCAACTAACAATTAGCACAAGAAGACCCACCAGTGGACCCGCTATTGCCGCTCCTAATGGAGTTCCCGAACTCGCAAACCCCATAGCACTGGATCGTTCCTTAGCTGGAAACCAGTTATTTACCGTTTTACTTGTCGTTGATGAGATTGGTCCTTCACCTATACCAAAACATAATCGAATGATGAACAATGATACAAAATTAAAGGCTGCTCCTGTTAATCCGCAAAAAACAGACCATATTATCATAAATATTCCGAAAATTTTCTTTGGACCGTGTATATCAGATAGGTAGCCACCAACAAAATTAAAGATTGCATACCCCAAAAAGAAACTACTAAATAACATACCTAGTTCGGAAGGTGTCAGATTAAAATCTTTCACAAAATACGGTGCCGCTACAGAAAATGCTGTTCGATCCATATAATTAATGACACTGGCTAAAAAAATTAACAATGCAATTTTCCACCTACGTGTTTGGAACATTTATACTCCTCCTAAAACTCATTTTAATGAAACGATTTTATTTTTAGAATTTTAATACAATTTTACAAACATCTTCCGGATTAGCTTGTGTCAACGCAAAAGCTTTTTCTGCATCTTCAAACTTAAATACATGGCTAATAATTTTTTCTGGATACACTATCCCCTTTTTAAACCAATCCAATACTTGCGGAAATCTATGATTATTAAGCCGGGTTCCCAAAATATCCAGTTCTTTACTCATAATATCAATTTGTGGAATTGATGCGGGTTCTTGACCAAATCCCAAGACCACAATACGTCCAGCTGGAGCAGTAAGCTCATGAATACATGTTTCTAGAACATGTATATTCCCCGTTGCTTCAAAGATCAGACTTGCACCATCATTATTCGTGAAATTTCTTATTACTTCTTTGACATTCATCGTTTTACTATTAATCACACAATCTGCACCCAAGTTCTTCGCCATATCCAAGCGTTTATCCAAAATATCCATCACAGCTGCCTTGGCACCACTCTGTTTCACCGCTTGCAATATAACTAAACCTATAGGGCCGGCTCCACAAATCAAAACATGATCATCTTCCGCCAATTTCCCACGATTAATCACTTGAGCTGCTATACTATAAGGTTCAATCATTGCTGCATGTTCCCAAGATATTCCATCTGGTAAGATATATAATTGTTTTTCCTCTACAGCTACATACTCTTGAAATCCTCCGTCCTCATGAACCCCCATTACATGTAAATTTTTACAAACATTATGACGCCCAATTTTACAAGAATAACACGTCCCACAAGAAAGAACTGGATCAACAACTACGCTATTTCCCTCTGAAAATTTCGTCACCAATGCACCAGTGCTTACAACTTCACCAACAAATTCATGACCAACGATACGTGGGTATGTTGCAAATGCATTTTTTCCATGATAAATATGGACATCCGATCCGCAAATTCCTGCCGCCTTAACACGTACCAGTACTTGCGATGCTGTGATCACCGGCATTTCCCTATCTTCAATACAAAGTTCTCCTGGTTTTTTTATTACAATTGCTTTCATAAAAATCATCCTCACATAATATATTTTTTCTTATTGATTCATTCAACAAGTTTTATATGTATTTGTTATAAAACTTCAATCCAAATATTTGTTCAGTGTTTTTTTATTGAACCTGGCACTGCTAAGGCTTTATATAATATGTATTGAAGCAAGTACAAACCTTCATTCACTCGACTTTAGCGATCGTTTCACGAGTCGTAAAAATCGCCCTGCCTTTTTTAGTGCCACTCGCCCATTTAGGAAATTATCTAAAATGACTAATTATTCTGTTTTTTCAGTATTCACAAACTATGCATAATAACTATTGCATAAACTACAAACAAGATTAATGTTTTGAAGTTCCCATAAACCCTATCAATAATTTACCTCTACCAATTAAACTCTCCCCCCACGACTAACACACTACCATATTAGTATATTAGTATCAAGGTTCTAAATAACGCAACAATGTTCATTTCAATCGTGTTTTCTATTTAATTCTCTTGTTTTCAATCTTTTTCTCGTTATTTTAATTTTTTCATTTTTCTACAGATCAATAAAAGAGTGTACAAAATAATTTGCACACTCTTTTATCAATTATATAAAATATCCTATATATATTTTTTTTAAATCTTCAATATCAAGAATAACTTTATTAATATGAATTGCTATAATTTTTTCACCTAAACCATAATCCTTTGTTTCGATAGCATCAATAAGCTGCTTATGCTGATGGAATAGTTTTGGCAATTCATACTGACCATTTTTTAGATTTAGTATGCGCACACGACTATAATTCATACTCATCTGCGTAATAATTTGCCAGATTCGTGATTTATTACAAGCATTAAAAATAATACCATGCATGCTCCAATCCAAATCAAAAAAGCCATCAAAATCTTCTTTTATCACACAGTTCTCTTGTTTTTTCAAACAGATTTTCAAATTAAACAAAGCATCTTCGGGAAAATCCCGACAGGCAATCTTGATAATGGCATGTTCCATAACTTCACGCAAAAAGCGTGCTTCTGCAACTTGCTGTAAATCAATTTTAGCTACATAAGTGCCCCGTTGTGGCAAAATATCCAATAAATCCTCTTGTGCTAATCGAATAAAAGCTTCTCTAACTGGTGTACGACTTATATTTAATTGTACCGAAATATCCTGTTCCGACAATGCTGTCCCAGGTACCAAATTCAAATTAAGAATATTTGTACTCACCAAACGATACGCATATTCACGAATCGACTCTTGCGTTAATTTATCAGAAATAATAAAGTTCATTTGCATCGCCCCATATATCATCTATCTCTTATACTTTATCTCAAAGGTCAAAATCTGTTTTCTATTTATATTACTATACTAGAAAATAAATCGCAAACTAAGTGCAATAAAAGAAAAACCAAGGCTTGTCAGTAAAAACTAACGGCCTTGGTTTCATAACACATTATATATAAGCTTGTTCTTTAAAGGGACTGCTGCATTTCTTTTTTGTCAGACTTCATAATTTGCAGCCATACACGTACTGAATTAATGATAACAAACACGATTAATATCATCATTACGGCACTTGCACCCGCCAATAAATACTGACTTTTCGGTAGATAAAATTCGAAAATATTATAAAAACCAGCCGTAAGTGCTGTAGTGATCATAAAACAAAGTGGTACAAGTGTAGTCCAAATATAGCGGCCTTTGCCAATTCTAAGCAAAATCGTTGTTCCAATTGCCAATGTCATACTGGCAAGCAACTGATTTGAAAGACCAAATAATGGCCAAATCGAGGCAATAGAACCACCAAAGACAAGGTAACCCCAAGCTACCGAAATCAAAGCACTCGTAAAGATAATTCCCGGTGTCCAATGAACATCGCCTAGTGGTTTATACACGAGTCCACCAATTTCTTGTAATAGATAACGACCAACCCGTGTACCAGCATCAATAATTGTTAAAATAAATAAAGCTTCAAACATAATAGCAAAATGATATAAAAATGACATTAATGTTTCAAGACCTGGAATCTGCGAGAAAATATGTGCCATACCAACAGCCAACGACACAGCCCCGCCTGGACGGCCGGCAACATTTTCACCAACCATTTCCGAGAGCAGAGGTAATTCTTGAATGTTCATGCCAAGTGTTGCAAAAACATCCGGTGCACTATTTATCGCAAAATAATCAGCCGGCACTAAGCTGGTAGCCGCAATCAAGGCCATAATTCCCACAAAAGATTCTGCCAGCATTGCACCAAAACCAATTGGCAGAATTTCTCTTTCATTCATCAGCATTTTAGGCGTTGTACCCGTGGCAATAATCGTATGAAATCCCGAAATAGCCCCGCAAGCAACCGTAATGCAGACAAATGGCCATACCGGACCCGGAACAACCGGACCGCCGCCGCCAATAAATTGAGTGATGGCAGGCATCTGAATTGCTGGTTGAACAATGATAATGCCGAGAGCTAATGCCCCAATCGTACCAATTTTCATATATGTACTTAAATAATCACGTGGAGCAAGCAACAGCCAAACAGGAAGTGCCGCTGCAATAAAACCATAACAAGGTAAAATGATATCAAGTTGTGCTCTGCTTAAAGTAAAAAATGGAGCCAAAGCAGAGTGTTGTACCCACGCACCACCAAAAACTGCACCAATAACCAGCATAACTCCGATAAAAGAAGCTTCACCGATATGACCAGGGCGCAAATATCTCATATAAACACCAATAAACAGGGCTATTGGAATGGTTGCCCCAACTGTAAAGGCTCCCCATGGACTGTTAAATAGAGCATTAGCAACGGCAATCGCCATTCCAGCCATGGTAATAATCAAAATAAAAATAACGGCAACAGCAGTTGCCAAGCCTGTTGATTTACCGATTTCTATTTTCGCGATTTCTGCGATGGACAATCCATCATGGCGAATCGAAGCAAATAGAATAACCATATCATGCACAGCACCACCAATACACGCTCCAACCAGAAGCCAGATCGTGCCGGGAAGATAGCCAAACTGTGCTGCCAAAACCGGACCAACCAAAGGACCAGCACCAGCAATTGCGGCAAAATGATGACCAAATGTTACCCATTTATTGGTCGGCACATAATCATGTCCATCTTCATGGACGACAGCCGGTGTTGGACGATTTGGATCAAGCGTCAATACTTTTGCTGCCATAAATGCACCATAGTAACGATAACAAAGACTTAAAACTAAAGCAGAAATAATTACAAGATAAAGTCCGTTCATAAAAGTAACCTCCATATAAAGTTGAATTGACTCAATTTTCTGAATCACTATCAACTTTATAATAGACTACATTCTACTATATGAATAGGATTTTTCATTCAATGGAAGAAAACTCATCCTGAATGGAACTATGCTCCATTTAATGGAAAATCTTTATTTTAAACCCAGAATTGTTTTAATCTCTTTGATCTGACTTTTGCTAACTGGAATTTCATGTTTGCCCTCACTGGTAATCTTAAGCCAATATGTTCCCTTAAACCAAGGAACCACTTCCTCTACTTTATCCATATTCACTAAATAACTTTTATGGACCCGCAAGAGATGTGTACCATAAAGTCGATCTTCCAAATCAGATAATGAACCATTATAATTAATTTCTTCTGCGTCCGTAACAATTTTAACCGTGCCCATTGATGCATAAGCATACAAAATTTCATCATAATTAAGCAGCATTATTTTTCCGTTTTTTTCAACCGGCAATTTATTCACTTGAATATTGGTATGCTCCAAAACTTTATCAATTTGCTTAGACATCATATGCCGATCTTCTTTTTGATATGTTTTAATTCGCAGAAGGGTTTGCTGGATACGCTCGTCAATAAAAGGTTTCAAAACATAATCGATAGCACCAATTTCAAATGCTTTTAGAGCATATTCATCATACGCGGTGGCAAATACGAGCCTCACATCTGGTGCAACACTCAGAAGGATTTTTGCCGCTGCCAGTCCATTCATTTCTCGCATATTGATGTCTAAAAATATCACATCTGGTCTTAGCTTCGCTGCTAAGGCAATCGCTTGTGCTGCATCCGCGGCCTCACCAACAACTTCATTTTCTTCCAATAAAGACAATATATATTTTAGTTCATCCCGGGCTGGCATTTCATCATCCACAATCAAAATTTTCAGCATCAATATCACCATCCATAAAAATTAATTTTGGTATACGAATTATAACCGTTGTACCTGCCCCTGGTATACTTTCGATCGTCAACCCATAACGCTTACCATATTGACGTTGCAACCGTTCATGCACATTACGAATGCCAATATGCCCTTCGAGCGGCTTTTGCAATGGATTCATCTTTACTAAATCAAAACCAATTCCATCATCTTTAAGCAAAATTTCAATAAAATCCATGTCTTCTCGAATCAAAAGATAAATTGTCCCACCATTTTCTTTCGGCTTAAGTCCGTGTTGTATTGCATTTTCTACGAGTGGCTGAATTGTCAAAGAGGATATTAAATAAATATTAGGATTCAATTCAATTGTCTCTTTGAATGTTAATTTATTACCATATCGTGCTTTTTCAATCGTCAAATAAGCACGCACTTGATTCAATTCTTCTTCCAGTGTAATTTCTTTCCCTGTTTTATGTAACGTGAAACGGAAAATCTCACTAAGTTTAAGCAAAAGTTCCCGCGCGAGCATTGGTTTTGTTCGCACTAAAGAAATAATTGTTGTCAAGGTATTAAATAAAAAATGCGGATTAATTTGCGACTGCAGTGCTTTTAATTCAGCTTGAGCGGCTTGCTGAGACTCACGTTCAATTTCTGCCAGCTCTAACTGAATGGAAAAAAGCTGTGCAAGCCCTTCCGCAAAGACAGTATCGGTTTGACTCAATAAATTGCTCACTGTGTAATAAAGTTTAAATGTTCCAACAACTTTTTCACTATATTTCAATGGAACGATAATAGCACTTTTCAAAGTACAGCCCGGGTGGTTACAGCCAATTTCCCTGGCATGTTCAGCAATATAAATTTCACCTGTTTCAATAACCTGTTTCGTCGACTTGGTAAAATTATTTTCTTCTGTCATATGGTGATCTGCCTCAGCTCCAATGAAAGACAAAACTCGATGTGTATCAGTAACAGCGACGGCATGATAGCCACCATATTGATAGATGATCTGTGCCGCAGCTTGTGCCGATTCCTGACTGATACCGCGTCGAAAATATGGCAGAGTTTTTGCCGCAATACGCAGAACTTTTTGGGCCTGAATCGCACCTACTCTATTTTGTGCATCTATTGTTGTTTTTATAATGAGCATAAAAATCGTAAGACCAATCGCATTGGCCGTAATCATCGGCATCGCAATCTTATTTACCAGCTGTAACGCTTGATCAAAGGGCTGAGCTGTCAATAAAATAATCCCCATCTGCATGATTTCTCCGACAAGTCCAGTCAGCAGTGCCAGCCACCAGGGAATCGGTTTATTTGGATATCTTTTTTTCACATAGCCTGCCAGCAGTCCTTCGCAAAGACTCGATAATGCACAGGAAAAAGCCGTAAAACCGCCCAAGAAATAGCGATGGCCACCCGCAATTACTGCCGCGGCGGCTCCCATGGCTGGTCCACCTATTAATCCTGCTGCCATAACACCAATGACTCTTGAATTCGCCAAAGCATCATTAATTGGAATACCCACATACGTGCCAGCAATACCAATCAAGCCAAAAATAACGGATAATTTTATTTTATCAGACCAGCTTACATACCGATAATTTACCCGACGAAATAGTTTTGCCTGCGATAAAATAAAGGCCAATGTTGCCGCCATACTCATTCTGGCAACCATTTGAAACAGCAATGACTCATCACTCATACATTACACCTCCTTGCGGCTTACTTCTTGATCTTTTTCTATAAATAAGCTGCATTAAATATTATATATGACAGACTGGTGGGTTAATGTAATTTCTTCAATGCATTATATATATTGTAGCATAATTTAAAACAAAAAAATGAAATGTCCAAGGTTTTCACCTGGACATTTCATTTTGTACAAACATAAACACCTGCTGTTTATGAGATTTATTCTACACCGATCATAACGGAAGTTGCTTTGATTATTGCATAAGCCTCTTTCCCGACTTTCAGATTCAAATCTTTCACTGCATTCATGGATACGGTTGCACTTACAACATCTCCACTTGCAATCTTGATACCCACAATCGCGTTAACAGAACCCTCTTGAATGGAAACTACTTCACCTTTGAGTTGATTTCTCGCACTGATTTTCATTTTTCATACCTCATTTCTTCATTAATATAATTTTATCTTCAGGGATGGTTAAAAAAAGATTATCTGGTGAGATTCTCTGCCAGAGTTCTTTTCCTAATTCCCAACGAAGCGGCTTAACCAAAGACCCTTGCGGACGAATCATTATCAACATAGAAAAAGTGTCTTCTACCACATCAACAATTTCAACGGCAAAAGAATTTTTGGGCGACTGACCCATTTCAAAAAAATGCGCCCTAAACCCAACATAGCATAGATCATCGGGAATCGTACCATCAACACGAAGCTGTAGTCCCCATTCTTGTGCATATAACGTCTGAGAGTCAATTTTTTTCGCAATGGAAATATTTTTACACCCGGTAATCAACGTAGCCGCCAATGTTTCTGGTGAATCAAATAAATCATGTTTGCTATGAATCACATCAATTTTACCTTGCGCTAAAACAGCAATCCGCTCTGAAAGCCGAAATACTTCATCGCGATCATGCGATACAAATAAAACAGGACGTTGATATGTTTTAAGCAAAGCCCGAAGCTCCTGTTCGACCTGCCATTTCAAGTAACTGTCTAAAGCAGAAAATGGCTCGTCTAACATCAATACTTCTGGCTGCGAAGCCAAAATTCTGGCAAAAGCCGTCCGCTGCTGCTGCCCACCAGATAGTTGAGCCGGATAAAGGTCTTCCAATCCTGCCAAATGAAATCTTTGAACCTGCGTCGCCAGCATGTCCAGTTTCGCAGCTCCTGTTGTTTGAATAACAAATTCTATATTTTCGCGCACGGTCATATTCGGAAACAATGCATAATTTTGAAACAAATACCCAATATGACGTTTTTGCGGTGGTAAATTAATTTTTTTTTCACTATCAAAGAGTATCGTTTCATTTAAACGAATCACACCAGAATCCGGTTTTTCAATACCGGCAATACATTTCAGAGTCATACTTTTACCGCAACCCGATGCACCCAGCAAAGCAAATACTTCATTGTCCGTCTCAAATTTAATATTGAGTTCAAACTCTCCCAATGATTTTTTTATATCAACGAACAACGACATTTTGAGTGCCTCGCTTTCTTTTGCTGATAAATTCAGCAAACTGCTGTTGATGATTCATCCAATAGTTCATCATAATAATCACAGCAAAAGAAATGGCACACACAATGCTTACCCAAAAAAAAGCTGTTGCATTATCTCCCGCCTGCACTGCCGAATAAATAGCCGTTGACATGGTCTGGGTAAGTCCGGGAATATTCCCAGCTGTCATGATTGTCGCCCCAAACTCACCTAAAGCACGCGCAAACGAAAGAATAAGCCCTGCCATAATGCCATACCAGGTATTCGGTAAGATAACTCGCCAAAAAATTTTAAATTCACTAATGCCAAGTGTTCGAGCTGCATAAATCAAATCAGGATTTAATTGTTCGAATGCGCCGCGTGTTGTTCGATACATCAAAGGGAAAGAGACCACCACAGCAGAAACTACCGTTGCTTCCCACGAAAAAACAAAATTCACTCCAACGCTCAAAAAAATTTGTCCAAGAAAACTTTGCTTACCAAATAATAGTAAAAGAAAAAATCCGACTACGGTCGGTGGCAAAACCATCGGCAGCGTAAAAATGGTATCCATCAATCCCTGAAAACGTTTCACTTTCACTACTAAAAAGGCTGCATAAACGCCAAAGAAAAAAGTAATAAACGTAGACAAAAAAGCCGTTTTCAAAGAAATAATAAGTGGTGACCAGTCCGTCATTTTACCTGAAATCCATATTTCTCAAAAATTTTCGTTACTTCTGGTGTCGCTAAAAATGCCAAAAAGTCTTTTGCTTCATCCAGATTTTTACTTGCCTTAATTGCCGCTGCCGGATAAATAACAGGTTTATGGCTGCCTGCCGGAGCCTCTGCTACAACCTTGATTTTAGTTGATGTTGCTGCATCCGTTGCATAGACAATACCACAATCCACTTCGTCAGCTTCTGTCCAAGTTAAAACCTGACGCACATCGGAACCATAAACGGCTTTCGCTTTCATTTGATCCAGTGTATTTAATGAGGTGAAAATTTCTTCCGAATATTGACCAACCGGCACACCTTTCGGTTCACCTAAGGCAATTCGTTTTACTTTATCTGAGGTAAGATCCGCAAAAGATGTGATCTCAACTTTACTATCTTTCGGTGTAATCAATACTACTTTATTAATCAATAAATCTTTTTTTGTTCCTTCAGCCAAAATCCCTTCTTTATCAAGGGTATTCATTTGTTTTTGTGCCGCTGAAAGAAAAATATCCGCGGGAGCGCCTTGCTCAATTGCAGTCTGTAAAGCACCGCTGCTGCCAAAGCTAAACGTTAACTTGGTATCTGGATGATTTTTGGTATAGGCAGCCGAAATTTCTTTCATTACATCGGTTAAACTCGCTGCGGCTGAAACAAAAATTTCTTTTTGCGGCTTAGACTCTGCCGCTGTATTTTTAGTTTCAGCCGCACCACAACCAGCACTCCAAATTGAAAAAGAAAAAATCGCCAAAACTGCCAATAATCTAGATATTTTATTCACCATTTCACTCAATCCTTTTCTCTGTGCAAATTTATTTCTAATAACTGCACCATCTCTTTTGCTGCTAGTTCTTCTGTCATTATATCATAAAAAGAATGCGCCGCTTTTATAAACTGATAGAAATCACAATTTCCTGTGCGTTCTCCAATACCGTTAATTGTCGTATCAATAAAGCTTGCTCCCGCCCTTGCAGCAGCAATCGAATTAGCCACAGCCATTCCCAAATCATTATGTGCATGAAACTCAATATCAAGCCCCGTGTATTCAATCAAAGAACGTACTTTTATCTGCGTAGTGTGCGGTGTCAAGATTCCCACCGTATCCGCAAAACGCAATTGTTTTACGCCCAGTTCCTGCAAAACAGTACCCATTTCAATCATAAAAGCCAGATCTGCGCGTGATGCATCTTCAAAACCAATCGTAACAAAGAATCCTTTTTCTAAGGCATAATCAACACAGGCAAGCATTTCCTTTTTGAGCCAAAGACGGTCTTTTTGCAGCTTTTGATACACCTGCAAATCCGAGACAGGGACACTGATATGGATAATATCGGGGCTGCAATCCACAGAATGCTGAATATCTTTGATATTCAGCCGATTCCATGCAGCAATCAATGATTTTTTACAAACATCTTTAATGGCAAGAATAGCCTCTTTCTCACTCGCCCCCATAGCAGGGATTCCTGCTTCCAACTGATAAACTCCGACTTTTTCCAAAGCTTTGGCAATCTCGATTTTATCGGTCTTTGAAAAGGAAATTCCCGGACTTTGTGCCCCGTCACGTAATGTCGTATCAATCATATAAAGTTGTTTTTTCATTATTTCACCAGCCTTACAAGGTTGGCAAATTCTGCATCCGTCAAATTTTTTTGCAGTACCAGACTTTTATGCTGTAATAGTTCCACTAGTTTAATAAGATCCACACCATTTTCTGGAATTTGCAGTTCTTTCATTTTTGCGAGCACCGCATTGCGTCCCGAATATTGCCCCATAACAATCTGCCGTTTGTTTCCCACAAATTCTGGCGGATATGGTTCATAAATGCTGGGATTTTTCACGATACCATCCACATGAATACCCGCTTCAACTGCGAAAATAGCTTCGCCAATAACGGCTTTATTGGGAGCAATATTTTGACCGACAATACGCTCTAAACAATGTTTAATTTCGGTGCAGCAAGACAAATCTCCTTTGAGTTCATATAAATTTTCTAAATGCAGCGCCATTAAAAGTTCTTCCAACCCAGCCTGATTGCCAATACCGGAAAAACTGGCAACAATCTTCTGTCCGCCCAGACGGCACCACTCAAACGCCAAAGCCGTTGCACAAAAATAATCGTTTTTCGGACAAAACTCAAATTTTTCTTTCGAGGCCAATATATCTATTATTTCTTGTTCGATCTCTTTTGCCATGCGTTCAGCAAAGCCAACAATACGCAGACCTTGTACACATTTTTCATCAAAAACAAAATTATCCATATTCTTGAAATTAATTTCATATACCGCATTTCCCATTTTACCAAAAGATTCGGCTGGCATAATATAACCAGCAAGTCCCGGATGACGATCCGCCTGCATGGCACTTACGACATGCAATAAATATTTTCTATTTGGCGGCAGCGTTTTTAAGGAAATTAGCTTTTCATATACTGAAGCAGACATTTCAATATAAGTTGTTGGCAGTTTTAATAAGCTTTCCAACAATTGATAAAGATCATGCGGTGATGCATGATATGAATCAAGACAGGATAACGTATTATCAATGATACGAATCATCCTTCTCACCCCGCTAAAATATATAAGTTGCATTAAATATTTCATATGGCAATCATCAATTTTTTAATTCAACCTATATGGTATCTTTATTTTATTGATTTGCTGCTTTTTTAACAGCTTCTTCAATCCGATCATAGGTAACCACAATACGAATTCCCAGAGCCTCCAGCCGTCGTGATGGTGATTCACCAACACGCAGTGCCAGCACAGCGCTGCAATCTTTGATAGTCTGCAAAATCGATTCAATTTTATCTACCTTATCTTCACAAACATCAGGTCCATTGCAATATTTATCAACATTGCGTTTTTCAATAAAGTTTGCCGTTTCCCCATCACTTTCATAAATATAAAATTCTTGTGCATGCCCAAAATGCTGATCAACCAGCATACCACTCTTCGTGGCTACAGCAAAACGTTGCCGTTCTTTTTTAATTGCTATCACGTTTGTTTCTTGTTTCATTTGATAATTAATAGACTCATCATTGTCCAAGGTCCCCACGGCATCCGCTCTGCATTGACGACAATGATACATTTGCTTCATATGCCCTTCACATTTTTTACGCATTGCCGTGATTTCCTTATTGCTAACAAGCGGCATATCTTCAAACGTACTGCCTTTAACCGGGATAAGCTGCATAATATTAGTAATTTCGCAATGTAATTCTTTTGCTTTTTGCACAACGGCTTCAATTTCCTCATCATTAATTCCCTTTAACATGACAATGTTGATTTTGCAAACAATGCCATGATCTGTAAGGTATTTGATTCCAGCGAGCTGATTCGCCAGTAAAATCGTTGCTCCTTGTTCACCCGTGTAACGAAAACCCATGTAATTCACATATTGATAAATTTGTGCGCCGATTTTTGGTGAAATGGTATTCATTGTAACCGTCACATGTGATACCCCTAAATCAATAAGATCTTGCGCATACATCGGCAGCATCAAGCCATTCGTTGATAAACAAAATGTAACGTCAGGATCATATTCTTTAATGAGAGACAACGTTTGTTTTGTTTGGGAAAAATTGGCTAAAGAATCACCAGGACCGGCAATACCAACTACTTTAAGATTCGGCATATTTGCTTTGACTAATTTATATTTTGCAAAAGCTTCTTCCGGGTTAAGAATCTGCGTTGTTACACCCGGCCGGCTTTCGTTCGGGCAATCGTATTTGCGCAAACAATAATTGCATTGTACATTGCATTTTGGTGCAATCGGTAAATGGATACGTGCATATTGACCACCACTACAATTAAAACAAGGATGCGTCTCTGTTTTATCTGCAGGTGAAATAACTTTTTCCGCCATAACTGGCACTTCGCCTTTCATCTCTACGACTGCTTGTGTTTCCATTTTCCCCGTCTCACCACCTAAATAGTATTTATTATAAAGTTCTTCCCTAAAAGTATGTTCCCGCGCCCCTAATAAAGAATTGACAATGCGATCCAAAAGCTGCAAAGACCCATCATAGCCGAGCATTTGAATGCGCTGCCCGCCAATTTGATCATGGATCGGAAACGCACAACGAATCAAATCGAGACTCAACCTTTGAGCAACGCGTCTGCCATCGGAATTGCCAATCATGACATTCACTTTCAAATCAACCATCAATTTTTCAATCATCTCAAAGTCCGCATCATCAACCATTGCATAACGTTCTACAAACACCGGCGCTGCTACTGCTTTAATATCCGGTTCAATCTGTTCATGGAACATTTTACAAGCCGACCCCGTAGCACTAACAACTGGGACAATTCCATTTTCAGCACACAATTGAATCACCGCTTTAACAAAATCCGGTTCACCAAAAACAGCCGCCCGTCCCAAAGCACTGTACTTATGCGAATCAATCATTGCATCCAGATAACGCTCCCGCTCTTTCTGTAATTTGACAGGAATCTTCCCGCCAAACTCAACCAATTTAGCAACCAGTGCATCCATCGCGCGTACCCCGGTTGGTAAATCCATTCGGACGTAAGGCACACCATAGGTATCTGCTAAATATTTCCCCGGCGAAGATTCGTCACTGATAAAGGTTGAAAGTTCTATCGTATATTGTGCCCCTGCCATATGTGCGATTTCTGCCAAAGAAGTCCCGCCATCCGGCAGTCTATTATAAACATCACTATGCCCGCCATCCAGATTTTCTGACAAATCCGGCAGCAAAATATAATCAATACCCAGCTCTGTTAATAAATTTTTGAGATATCTTGTATCAGCTGGTGAAATAGCTCCCGTGATGATATTCACTTTGTTATTTTTTGTTTCATCCATCTCTGCGTACTCAACAATCGCACGCAAGGAGCGAAAAAAACCTTCATATTGCGTCCCTGCATAGCCAGCACTTGATACTGGTATAATCTTTACCTTACAGTCAGGATTCGCCATATAAAAACGTCTGATAATCGCTGGGACATCTTCACCAATCGTTTCTGCCAGACACGTTGTCGCCACACCGATTACTTCCGGCTGATACATGCGAATCATATTTGCTAATCCTTTAAGCAAATTATCCGCCCCGCCAAATACAGTACCCTCTTCACTTAAAGAAGAAGAAGCAATATCCACCGGTTCATTATAATGTGTAGCCATATGACGGCGAATATAGGTGCTGCAGCCTTGTGATCCATGTAAAATCGACATACAGCGTTTAATTCCATACAACGCGGTTACCGCTCCCATCGGCATACACATTTTGCAAGGATTCACATTTAAATTCGTAAAATTGTACCCCATAAGACCAGCCCCTTTTCATCATCTTTTTATAAATAGCGCCAAACCGGACTATTCATCGTTAAATTTACTTCCTGCGTAAAATTAATAACTCCCTCATAACCACCAAGTGCATGTTTACGCTCATGATTATGATCACAAAATGCAATACCAAGTTTATAAGCCAATGGTCGTTCCTTGACACCACCGACCAAAATATCAGCTTCTTTTTCTTTCATAAATTTTTCCAGCTCGGCCGGATTTGTATCATCTAAAATAACGGTGTCATCTTCAACTAAACTTTCAATAATATCATAATCTTCTTTTTTCCCCGTTTGCGTACCAACAACTACCGTTTTTATACCCATTTCATTAAACTGGCGAATCAATGAAATTGCTTTAAATCCACCACCAACATAAATTGCTGCTTTTTTACCAATAAAGTTTCGTTTGTATTTTTCCAGAAATTCTTGGGCGATTTTACTTTGCTCTTGTACAAAAGTTTCAGTCCGTGCCAGCGTCTCGGCATCACCAACTGCCTGTGCAACTCGAAGCAATGAACTTGTTGTGTCTTCCACACCAAAAAAACTCACTTTAATATAGGGAATATTGAGTTCTTCCTCCATCCGAGTCGCCAGATACGTACTTGAACCTGCACACTGCACAATATTCAGTTCTGCAGTGGAAGCTTGGATTAACGTATCATAAGAAGCATCACCCGTAATCGTCGAAACGACTTTTACGCCGATTTTATCAAAATAATTTTTAATGATCCACATTTCCCCGGCTAAATTGAAATCACCTAAAATATTGATTCCCTTTTTGATCTGCCCCGCTTGTACATGTGGTTTGATTACTTCCATAATTGCATTGCAAGCCATCTTATAACCTAAAGTCTTCGTTCCCGAAAAACCTGGTGCTTTAATTGGGATAACACAAAGATTGTATTTGGTACTGGCCGCCTTACAGACAGCTTCAATATCATCGCCAATTACGCCAACAATACAAGTTGCATAAACAAAAATCAATTTTGGTTTATGCAAGGCAACAATCTCATCGATAGCCGCAGTCAACTTCTTTTCACCACCGAAAATAACATCCAGTTCGCGCAAATCCGTAGAAAAACTGTTGCGGTAAATATCACTGCCACTGGACAAACTCCCGCGAATATCCCAAGTGTAGCTGGCACAGCCAATCGGACCATGCACGATATGATAAGCATCGGTAATCGGGTTCAAAACTACTCTGGCGCCGCAATATACACAAGCTCGTTGGCTGACGGCTCCTGAGACACTTTGTGTCTCACATTGAATGCCTTTTCCATTGCCGCTGCAATGGTCTTTCACCAAAATAGATTCTTTTCTTTCTTCTAAGATTCCAGCGCCCATAGCTATCCCTCCCAGTTAAAAATAAAAAGACCTTTAACACAAATGAAATACTTCATTGTATTAAAGGTCTTCGGCTCAACGATTTAAAGTTTTTAGTTATATGTTCATATTAGGCAAATTCTTTTTTAATGTCAAGTATTTTTTACGAATCCTTACATAACCATTTCTAAATCTTCATCTTTTGCATCACGATCACGACGGTCCATCAAGGCATTGCAGATAAGTTCCAAAAGACGCATTGCCCCTCTATACCCGACAAGTGGCATATAAGAATGTACATAACGATCAATAATCGGAAAACCAGCTCTAACCAATGGAATATCTTCTGCTTTGGCAATTTGCTTGCCATGTGTCGTACCCAAAAGTAAATCCACCGGATCATTTTTAATCCACTGGTGCAGCTCAAACAAATCACCATTCGCTTTAGCCTTACAGCCAGTAACACCAAACTTTTCAAATAAAGCATTCGCTTTTGTCGTGAATTTTTCATTTGGTGTACCAGTCAATAAATATTTAGGAATCATCCCCATTTCTAAAACAAACGCCGCCAACCCTAAAACTGTATCAGGATCACCATAAATTGCTACAGACTTCTTATCAAAATTTGCATGCGCATCCATCATGATATCAACTAATTGACCGCGTTCCTCTTCTAATTCAGCGGGAACTTCCTGTTTCGAAAAATGTGATAATGCCATGACATATGCATCCGTTGCCTGAATACCAATTGGCAGCGGCAAAGAATCAAAATCAACTTCACATTTACGTTTCAATTCAATAGCCGGTTCCATACTGGTAAGCTCACCCAATGCTAATATTTTTTCACAATCACCTAACGAAACAATCTCAGGAATTGTTGTGCCGCCTTTGGGATACATTTCATATTCACCAGTCATCGGTGCATCTAGCACGCCGCTGGTATCAGGAAACATGATAAATTCGGTCTTTAACAATTTTGCCAAACGTTTCATTTCACGCATATCTCCAGGATTGACGAACCCTGGGAAAATACCGATTTTACCATTTTTAACGGCCGTCGCTTTCGACAAATATTTAATAAACCCACACATCATATTGAAAAATCCATTAACATGCGATCCCGCATAACTTGGTGTATTCGTATGCACAACGATTTTACCTTCTGGAATGTCCATCTGTTGGATATACGTATTTAAATCATCACCAATAGTTTCACTTAGACAAGTCGTATGCACCGCAATAATATCTGGATCATAAATTTCAAAAATATTTTTTACGGACTGTTTAACATTACTGCCCCCGCCAAATACCGAAGAGCCTTCCGTGAAAGCACTCGTTGTCGCAATTGCCGGTTCCTTGAAATGCCGAGCTAAAAACGTTCTGTGATAGGAACAACAACCCTGTGAGCCATGGCTATGCGGCATACAGCGATGTACTCCCAGAGCCGCATACATAGCACCAACTGGTTGGCATGTCTTACAAGGGTTGATGCGCAATGCCTTACGTTCAACTATTTTTTTTGGTGTTAAATCCAGCATTAGTCTGCACCTCCTACTTTTCCCTCAAGCGTTGGCTGCATGCGCCATGGCGGCGTAATATACTGCCAAGCTGGTGTAAATAAACTCATATACGTGTCACTGGCAAATTTAATGGCACCTTTGAACCCAGCATACGGTCCACTATAATCATACGAATGCATTTGTCTGGATGGTGTCCCTGATTTTTGAATCATATATTTATCTTTGATGCCGGAATAAAAAATATTGGGATGAAATAGTTCCAATAATTTTTCTGTTTCATAATGATTGAAATCATCAATGGCAATCGTACCATCACCCATATCTTTAAACATACCTTTATAATACTCAAGCTCCGTAGTCAACTTCAACGCATCAAAACGTTCTTTATCAATTGATAAATGATAGTATTTATCGTCAGGAGTTATTGTAAGTTCTTCAATATTACGGCTATCCGCATCAACTTTTACATTTGGTCGAACTTCCAGCCCTTCATAATCATCACGATGAGCAAATTCATATCCAGCGATAATGGTTTTCATGCCAAAGTCAGCTAACAACATTTGATAATGATGTGACCTGGAGCCACCGACAAAAACTGCTGCGGTTTTCCCATGAAGCTTTTCTTTATAATATTCTCTGGCTTCTGCCACTTCTTCCAATTCCTCAGCAATAACCTTTTCAGTATTGGCAATTAGTGTCGGATCATTGAAATAAGCAGCAATTTCCCGTAAAGAACGAATCGTTTCATCAATCCCGATAAAGTTCACTTTAAACCAATCGATACCGTATTTTGTTTTCATCATTTCCGCAATATAGTTGATGGAACGATGACATTGCACAAGATTTAAATTCGCCGTATGAGCATTTTTAATTGCTTCATAGCTGCCATCCCCGGTAAAAATCGATACCACTTCATACCCGATTTTTTCGAGTAACCGTTCTGTTTCCCAGCCATCGCCGCCAATATTATATTCACCAAGAATATTCACGGAATATTTCTTTGTCAGTGGTGCATCACCAGTACCAATAATAGATTTCATTAACCCATTGTTGGCAATATGATGCCCGGCTGATTGACTGACACCTTTATAGCCCTCGCAGCTATAGGCCACACATTTAATGTTGAATTTTTCTTCAGCCCAGGTTGCAACAGCGTTGATATCATCACCAATCAGACCGACCGGACAAGTAGAGCAAATCATGATACAGCTTGGATTAAATAGTTCCATTGCTTCCTCAATTGCCTGTCTCAGTTTCTTTTCACCACCGAAAACAATATCCGCTTCCTGCATATCCGTCGAAAAACAATACTGAATATAACTCTTACCATCTTCCGATTTCGCCTTATTACGGCGTGTCCCCCAGCTATAAAATCCGCAGCCAATTGGTCCATGGGTTAAAACTACAACATCCCTGAGTGGCCCTAGTACAACACCTTTACAGCCTGCATAACAACAGCCCCGATTACTCATAAGACCAGGAATGGAGCGACTATTGGCAGCAATTTCTTTTGGCATGCCCGCATTGTCAAATTGGACAACATGATCTTTACGATTTTTAAAAACTTTTGCTGAATATTTATCTAAAATTTTCTCGCGTTCATTCACACTGTTCGCCCCCTATCGGTCAAGTTCTTTTACCTGGCGTTCACCAGTTCTAATATTATAGCCTTCCGCAACCGGCATCACAAATAACCTGCCATCTCCTGGTGTTCCTGTTTGATTTACTTGAATAATAGTTTTCACAGCCAAAGCCACTTGCTCATCATCCACAATCAAAGAAAAAGAACGACGCGGCACCAAACGTATGCCTTCTGATAAATGTTCCCCTATTTCATCGGCGGGAACCGAACCTGCATTTTCCATAATAACCTGAATTGCCTCTGCAGCCAGCGGTCTTTTACCTCGGCCTACCGCTTTCGAGCAAGTAAAGGACGGGTAACCGACTTTTGCCAGTGCATGCTTGGTTGGGTTTACCATATTCAAGCGTATAAAAGCCATAATTTCTTTCATTTTCCACCCATCCTCTCTTATAGCCCGGCTTTTCCAGAACTAATCGTGTACGCTTCATCAACTGGTGTGATGAAAATTCTGCCATCACCGAAGTTCCCATTCTCACCGGTTTTCGCATTTCTCATAATAATTTTTATGATGTCTTCTTTATCGGCATCTTCGGCAATAATAATCAAAAGTTCTTTTGGCAGTTCATCATAATGAACTTCACCAACAATAATTCCTTTTTGGCGACCACGACCATAAACTTCTTCTTTCGTTACACCAACGTAACCAGCATCCAATAATTCTGATAAAACAATTCCTGATTTTTCGGGTCTGACAACCGCCCTTATCATAATCATAATCATATCTCCCTTCTTATCTCAACTATAAATTTTTAAATATCCATCAAGCCATGTTCCATTAATAAAGACTCCAGGCGTTCTTGCGATAGTGGTTTTGGTATAACAAACATTTCATTACCATCAATTTTATTTGCCAACGATCTGTATTCACCAGCCTGCGTAGATTCAGGATCAAATTCAATTACTGTTTGTTTATGGATTTCTGCTCTTTGTACCATATTGTCACGCGGTACAAAATGAATCATTTGTGACCCAAGTTCTTTGGCAAATGCTTCAACTAGTTCGGCTTCACCATCAACTTTACGACTGTTGCAAATAATACCGCCCAACCGTACGCCGCCGGTATTTGCATATTTTGTAATCCCTTTGGCTATATTATTGGCTGCATACAATGCCATCATTTCACCAGAAGCAACTATATAAATTTCTTTCGCTTTGCCTTCGCGGATCGGCATCGCAAACCCGCCGCAAACAACATCACCTAAAACATCATAAAATACATAATCTAAATCTTCTTCATAAGCACCAAGACGTTCCAATAAATTAATCGAGGTAATAATACCACGACCAGCACAACCAACACCTGGTTCCGGACCACCTGATTCAACACAGCGAATGCCACTAAAACCTGCTTTTAAAACCAGATCGAGTTCAACGTCATCGCCTTCTTCACGAAGTGTATCAAGAACTGTCTGCTGCGCCAGACCTCCCAAAATTAAGCGAGTTGAATCAGCTTTCGGGTCACAACCAACAATCATTATTTTTTTCCCCATTGCGGCTAAACCAGCATTCAAATTTTGTGTCGTTGTAGATTTACCAATTCCACCCTTGCCATAAATAGCTACCTGTCTCATAATAAAACCCTCCATCTCGTTATCACTTAATTTATTTATATAAAGACAAAAAGGATTTTTCCTTATTTGTACTTTACAACAAAGAGAATAAAAAAACGCCTTGATCATAGCGATTGCTATAATCAAGACGTCTCTGTCCGCAAAACCAAAACTATATAAGTTTACTCATTGCATCAACATAAATTTTTTATTTCCTGTTTATAAATCTCAGGGCAATTTCCCTTCGATGTGATAACTATAGATTATAAAAATATCTTTGTCAATTCCATTTTATGTAAAAATAATCCTCTCTTTTTTAAATTTTCTGTCATTTGTATTCATAGCTTACTAAAGAAGAAGTGTTCTCTTTTTACTTTAAATATTAATACATTCTATATATTTACTTTATTTTATTCGTCGAAGAAATTTTCAAGTTTTTATAAATATTTTGTATACAATCTTTCCGCTTGACTTTTTATACAGTGTAGCCTATATTTTATAAATAAATCATTGATTAATGAAAGGAATGTAAACTCATGTTGGACAAAATTGCTATAACAACAAACACGACCAAGGATTTTGCTGCACTGAGCGAAACAACGATTATTTTGCTCTATCAAAAGCAAGATGATACATGGCAGTTACGCAAAGAAATTCCTGTACAATTCAATTTTAAAAGTAATTTAGAAGATCTTCGTAATCAGATTCGCAATTTAATCACAAAATTAGAAGACTGTAAAATCATTCTCAGTCCTTCGATTAATGGTCTCCCTTTTCATATCTTTGACCGAATGGGATTTCATATTTTCGAAATGACGAACTTTACACCGCAGGACTTCGATGAAATAGTCGCTGATGTTTATCGCTCTGAACACGAAAACAGCGAACAGTCAGACACTGCATTAGGTCCTGTAAAAACCGTAGATGGTATTTATTTTTTAGATTTAATCCAGCTCCAAACTACACATCCCGATATCTCATCCAAAAGAGCCTTACAGCCATTTTTGAAAAACACACCCTTTATCAAACTGGATTTTATATGTTCCCACCTGCCGCCATGGCTTGATACAAAAGAATTTAAATCACAATATGATATTACGACAAAAAAGAACCGAGATACTTGTCTGGTAACAGTTTCACACAAAATATGTCTGCAAAAAAATAAAGTATAAATGAATACGTACAGTAACACAAAAACCTCTCACCAATAGCTGAGAGGTTTTTGTGTTACTGTACGGCTTGAATTTCTTTGATAATCGGCACTAAATTCGGGTATTTTGCGTATAACGGCTGCATGGCATTTGTAAAAGCCGCTTTATCCGGTTTAATAAACTGTACACCCTGTTTTTGTAATTCATCCATCCCCTTCTTTGTGAAATCATCCCATAATTTCCGTTCATATTGACCAGCTTCCGCACCGCACTCTGCTACCAGTTTTTGATCATCCGGACTTAACTTATCCCAAGATTGTTTACTGATAAACAGGATTTCTGGAATTGCCATATGCTCATCCAAGGTATAATATTTAGCAATTTCAAAATGTTTTGCACTTAAATAACTTGGTATATTATTTTCAGCGCCAGTGATTTTCCCCACCTGCAATGCTGGATAAATATCATTGTAGGCTAGCGGCACACTCTGCGCTTGCAATATTCCCAGCATATTTTCAAACACATCACCACTTAGTACCCTGAGCTGCATTCCATTAAGGTCTTCCGGTTTCATAATCGGTTTCATAGCATAAAAACTTCGCATACCTGAATCATAAAAGGCCAAAACTACCTTATCTTTATCTTTTAATTCACTCTTGACCCGCTCACCAATAGACCCCTCAAGCACTCTCCATACATGCGCTGAGTCACGAAATACGTAAGGCATAATGAAGGCCTGCAGCGTCGGAATCTGACTTGCATAACGATCAATACCTTCCCGATCGATATCAATGACCCCCTCAGCCATAGCATCTTCAATTACCTTGCCATCCCCCAGTTGCCCATCTGAATAGATTTGCAATTTAATCCGGCCATTACTCCGCTCTTCCAGTAGCTTCCCCATATATTTTGTGCTTTGTGTCGTTGGGTAATCATCTGTATGTACATCATTTGCTTTTAAAATGATCGTCGCATTTTTTTCTTTATCTGAACTGCCACAGCCAGATATAAGAACAAGCAAAGAAATAACCAGCAGCAATAAAACAGTTTTTCTCATCATATTCCCGTAAACCTCCATCAACTGTATTATATAAATTAAAGTTTAAACCGATCCATCATTGATTCCAATTTTTTTGCCTGTTTTGCCAGCAAACTGCTCGAAGATGAAATTTCTTCAATGGATGCCAGCTGCTGCTCGGTTGCAGCCGAAATAGAGTGTGTCCCCGAAACCGTTTTTCCAACCATTTTTTTAACCATTTCAATGGAATCCAAAACTCGAGTACCTGAGGTGGATGCATTGGCGGTTCCCTTGGTGATATCGCCAACTTGCTGATCAAGTTCCTGTATAAGTGCTGCAATGTTATTAAATTGCTCTAGGGTTGACATCATTTCAGTCGTTCCATTTTGTACATCGACACTACCTTTTTCCATCATTTCAACCACCGAATGGATACGTACTTGTATATCATTGATAAGTTCTGTAATACTCTGCGCTGCTTTTTGAGACTGATCCGCCAGTTTTTTTACCTCACCAGCAACAACTGCAAAACCACGGCCATGCTCACCGGCTCTTGCCGCTTCAATGGCCGCATTCAAAGCTAATAAATTGGTTTGACTTGAAATTTCACTAATAACTTGAACAATCTCGCCAATTTGTTTCGAACTTTCACCTAAATTTTTAACACCATCCGCCGACTGGTTCACGGAATCATTAATCAATTGCATTTGAGATCCGACTTTAGCCACCGCATTTTTCCCTTGCACTGCAACATCCGCTGTTTTCGTAGCCCGCTGTGACAAACGCACTGCATTATCAGCAACATTGCCAATATTATCTACCATGTCCCCCACAACACTGACAACCTGATTCATTTCAGCGGTTTGTCTCACTGCACCTTCGGCTAATTGAGTAGTCGTATCCGCAATTTCCTGTGCCGCTTGTGCCGATTGATCCGAAACCAAATTCAATTGATTACTAGCTGCTGCGACATCTTTAGCCGTAAGCACAACTTGCTGGACCATACTACGCAGACGTGTAACCATTTCCTGAATTGCTTTGGCCATATCACCGATTTCATCATTCGAATGATAACCAACATCATCTGACCGCAAATCACCACCGGCAACTTTTCCGGCAACACCTGCCATCATCGCCACGGGCCGTGATATTTTCCGTGCTAAAATAATGGATGCCAAAACAGCAAAAATCAAAGTCAATAAATTGCATACAACTAAAATTACACTTGCCTGTTTTTGTTCCGCTTTTGTTTGATCGATCCTTGCGTTAATTTCCGCTCCCACAAAATTCGTAAAACCATCAATGACTTTATCCATTCCATCAGCCCGTTTCCCAGAAGCCGACAAAAATTTCAAGGTCCCTTCAATACCTAATTTATCACGAACTTCATTTCCCTGATTCAACGTCTTATCATACTCGGTCAGAGCTAATTTTAGTATTCCTATTTCTTTTTTCGCTTGAGAAAAATTCATAGAAGATTCCAGTTCATTCACTTTATCTTCCGTCAAATTTTTTACATCATCACTCTGTTTTAAATAGGCTTTATCACCCGTCAATATATAATTTCGTATGTGTGTATTGCGTATCCAAAGCTGTGCGCGAATATCTTTTGCAGCACTGGTAAACTCTGTAGAATCTGTTAAGAGAGTTTGATACGTCTGCTCAACATTTGTTAAACGATAATACATGTACACATCCATTATCATAAAGATAGCAATAATCATGATACAAGTTGCTGAAATCTGTTTACCAATCGTAAGTTTCATTTTGTTTCTCCACCTCAACACCCAAAATTTTTTCATATGCCCTGTCTATCATAGATTATACTTAAATAAACCATTTATGTATATTATTAGGTTAATAGTAATCAATTTAGTTAACCGGTTAGTATTATTATTCGCTGTATTCTAACAATTTCCTCTTTTAAAAATATCCTTTTAAAGCTAAAAAAAGACGAAATCAATAACTATAAAAATAGTTATCAATTCCGCCCATATTCTTATGAACAAATTTATCGACGTTATGCCTCCTGTAAGATTTGATCAACAATTTCATCAATTTTTTTAGCACCGAAAATAATTTTTCCGCCATTAATTGACATTGCAGGAACACTCATGATTTTTAGTTTTTGCTTAAGTTCTGGAAAGAGTGATATGTCAATCATTTCCGTCTCTACCAACGGCTGAATCGAGGCAATCTTCTGTCCGGCACTGACTACATCCGGGCAAAAATGACAGGATAACGATACAAAAACTTCTAGTCTCGTTGGTTTTATTATTTTTTCAATTTTTTCTTGTACGCTGAGCTCTATTTTCTGTCCCGGCCCAGCCAAATTATAAACAGCTAACACAAATGAAGTCATTTCATGTCCACCTGGTATCCCGGAAAACTTAATACCAACATATTCATTTTTTTCATTCAAGAAAGCAGCAATTGGCATCCGCATAAAGCCAATTTGTTTTTCCATATTCGTATTTTCATTCTTTCGATAAAGCAATAATGTTATTTTATCACTCAAAACGCTTATTTCTTTTAAAAAGGTAACCATCTCCATTGATTTTACATCCGTTTCTTCATAAATCGAAACAATTGAGATATCTTTTACCAATGCAGCAAAAAGTCCGGTAAGTTGTTTTTTCATTTCAGCTGGAATAAATTCTGCCGGGTTTTCTTCTAAAGTTTGTCCTTTTACAGCCAATGGTACCTCAAGTTTTGCTGGTGTAACATTCACCGATTTGACGGCGTCAACAATGCCAAGTCGTTCTTTTTCCTGTGCAATATATTTCTCAGCTGCAGTAGCAGCAATGGCGCCATCGGCTACTGCCGTTACAATCTGGCGTAGGCTCTTTGACCGTAAATCGCCGGCTGCATATACCCCCGGCACATTGGTTTGCATAAATTCATCCGTCGGAATATACCCGGCAGTATCAAGTATAATCTGATCTTTGAAGATAGAAGTTGCCGGCTGATACCCGGCGAAAACAAATAAGCCAAACGTTTTATCCGCCAAAGCTGCTTCATAGACTATTTCTTTTCTTTCTTTTGTATTAAAGAAGACCGCTTTTTCTAGAAAATCCGCTCCTTGAACTTCCCGCACCACGGTATTATACATCACTTTGATTTTTGGATGTTCTTTCGCCCGATCCGCAATGGATTTTGCGCAAGAAAAATCTTTTCCCCGCATCACAATCGTAACGGTTTTCCCATATCGTGTTAAATAAACGGCTTCTTCTGCCGCAACATAACCGCCACCAATTACAAAAATATCAAGTCCCGAAAAAAACTCTCCATCACAGGTTGCACAATAACCAATTCCTTTGCCGGTAAATTCAACCTCTCCCGGGAATCCTATTTTTTTTGGTGTTGCACCAGTTGCAATGATCACAGCTCGAGTGTTGTATTCAGCATCTGCTGTATACAAACGTTTCACATCACCAGAAAAATCAACCATTTGTATGTCGTTTTGCACAATACTCACAGCAAAATCCTGCATCTGAGATTGCATTTCCTGCATCAATTGAGGTCCTGTAATCTTCCGAACTCCTGGATAATTGGCTATTTCATTGGTATTACTGGTCTGCCCGCCGGGATGATCTCGTTCGATGAGCAATGTATTGAGTTTTGCTCTGCCAGCATAGATTCCCGCCGACAAACCCGCGCACCCGCCGCCAATAATAATCAAATCATATATTTTTTGCATGTTAACACCACCTATTCATAAACAAAGCTCTATCAGTAAACCCTGATAGAGCTTTGTTGTTCTTATAACTTACCTACCAAGTCAAGACTCGGTATCAAGGTTGCTTGACCTGGTTTCCATTTAGCAGGGCAAACCTGATCACCATGTTCTTCGACAAATTGAGCTGCTTGTACTTTTCTCAATAATTCTTCAGCATTTCTGCCGATTCCCATATCATGAACCTCATAAGCCTTTATAACACCCTGTGGATTGACAATAAAAGTCCCCCTCAAGGCTTGACCGGCTTCTTCTACCAAAACGCCGAAAAACCTTGCTAAGGCGCCTGTCGGATCACCGATCATTGGATATTCAATTTTCCCAATCGTATCGGATGAATCAGCCCACGCTTTATGTACAAAATGCGTGTCTTCCGATACAGAATAAATTTCACAGTTAAGTTCTGTAAAATCTTTATAAAAATCTTGTACATCGCCTAATTCGGTTGGACATACAAAAGTAAAATCTGCCGGATAGAAAAAGAAAACCGACCACTTGCCTAAAACATCCTGTTTTCTTATTTCACGAAATTGACCCTTTTGATACGCCTGTACCTTGAAATCCGTCAACTCTGTTCCTATTAAATTACTCATATGCTATATCCCCTTTCAAAATTACATTCATAGTAAAACGATGTATTTTTTCTATAAATTTATAATAACACAGTAACAGTTTTTAATCAATACTAATTATCATTATCATTTATTTTTTTTACAATTCTTAATTCTCTTTATTCCAAGCGCTTCTATTCATATAGTAAATTGCATTAAAGAAATTTTAGCCTTGGGAGATGTCATCGTTGCTTCCTACGTAACGCCACGGAGCCCTATACCACATTCCTGACGATTGTCATATAAAATATTTAATGCAACTTATATAGATACTTTAAAAAAAAATCATTTCGTGTTACTATATATGATATAAGTAACACGAAATGAAAAGGACGTGCTCTGATGACTGAAAAAGATGCCTTGATCCGCTTTGGCGTTTCGATGAACCAGGATCTGGTCGAACAATTCGATAAAATCATCGACAAACAAGGTTATGACAATCGCTCTGAAGCGATCCGTGATCTGATACGTAAAGCTTTGATTGAACCAACAATGCTGCAGCAAACGCAAGCCGTAGCTGGTACCATCGTAATTGTTTATGACCATGCTTTTCATGGTTTAGCCGCGTATTTAATTGAATTGCAGCATCATTTCCATCATGAGATCATTTCCACAATGCACGTTCATCTAAATCATGCACAATGTCTTGAAGTACTAGTCGTACGAGGTGTTTATCGAAAATTAAATGAACTTTGCCAGCAAATTCAAGTTCAAAAGGGTGTATTTTATGCCGAATTATCTGTAACCCATATGAATGAAGAATCGGTAGCGGAGCATAGTCATTTGAAATAGATTACCCGTTCACCTAAAAATTCAACAAAATGGAGGTCCAAGTGAAATGCATATTCCCGACGGATATTTAAGTCCTTCAACCTGTTTGGCTCTAGGAGCTGTGATGATTCCTATATGGTATAGAGCTTCAGCCAAACTAAAAAAAGATTTGGACGTAAAACAAGTTCCCCTTCTTTCCATGGGTGCTGTATTTTGTTTTTTAATTATGATGTTTAATGTGCCGATTCCAAATGGTACAACTGCGCATGCCATTGGTGCTACGCTCGTTGCCATTATCTTCGGCCCCTGGGCTGCGGTTATTGCTATGAGTGTGGCACTCGCCATTCAAGCTCTTGTATTCGCTGATGGTGGCATTTTAGCATTTGGTGCAAATGCTTTTAATATGGCTTTTATTGCCCCTTTTGTCGGCTATTATGTTTACAAATCTATCAGCAAAAATGCCGTGCCAGGTTCAACCCGCCAACTAGCTGCCGGAGCCATTGCCGGCTATATCGCCATTAACTGTGCTGCTTTTGTTGCTTCTATAGAATTTGGCATTCAACCACTCTTCTTTACAGCCGCTGATGGTACACCACTGTATTGTCCTTATGGTTTAGATGTGGCAATACCTGCAATGATGGTCGCACACCTCACCGTTGCCGGATTTATTGAGGGAATCGTAACCGCCGCGGCATTAAAATTCATGGCAGTGCAACCTGTGACAATGCTGCAATCACAAATAAATAAAAAGGAAGGGGTTGTATAACTATGATGAAACGTTATTGGCTGGCCATTGCGGCACTAATTATAGTATCACCACTTGGGTTACTTGCTGACGGCACAGCGTGGGGTGAATGGGGTGGTGACGATTTATCGGAAACACTGGGGTATATTCCACAAGGGATGAAAAATGTACAAGATGTCTGGGCAGGCATATTCCCTGACTATAGTATCGGCTTTCTCGGCGAAAGTTCTCTAGGTCAATCCATCGGTTATATCATTGCCGCCATAATCGGTTCTGCAATGGTATATGGACTCTCTCTATTACTTATGAAAATAATAGCAGCAAAAAAAAATTCAACATTGTCTTGCTCTAATAAATGAACAGATTGGATCTGCCTGCGTGGCTGCAAAGTAATGATACAATAAGACTGCCTGCTGTCACCCACTCATGGAAACCACACAATTATTTAGAAAAAACACTAAAAAAAATTCATGCTATCTTGTCTGAAGACAATCGCTCTGTTCTAAATAATCAAGATGGATTACTCCAAAAACTTGAACCGCATATGAAAGTAACTGGTTTATTAACGGTTATTCTTTTAGCGGCTTTAACGCAAAATTTAGTATTTTTAATAATGCTGAATAGCATTATTTTATTTGCAGCATTACAATCGCGTATTCGGTTGGGTGATTACTTCGTACGCATTTGGCTGCCAATTTTCTTTTTTACTGGAATTGCCGTATTACCAGGCATAATCAATTGGGTCACTCCTGGTGATCCGCTTTATACTATATATAGCAATTTAACGTTTAGTGGACACTTCTTCACTTTACCAGCGGAACTAACTATCACCCGACAAGGTGTAAAATCGGCACTCTTTGTAATACTTCGAAGTGCTGCTTCTTTAGGTATTGCGATGCTTTTGATAAAAACAACCCGTTGGTCTGTCTTAACAAAAGTTTTGGCAAAATACGGTTTATCAAATATCATCGTGACAATTTTAGATATGACGTATCGCTATATCTATCTATTTTTGTTTATATTTATGGACTATGTATTAGGTCGAAAAAGCCGCTTAGTTGGTTTGGAAACACAATCGTCAAAAATTGCTTGGATAGGCGGTACAATTTCTGACTTTTTAAGAATCACGCTGGAGTACAGTCAAGATATTCAATATGCACTAGAATCCCGCGGCTATACTGGCATTTATTATGCAGAAGCAAAGGGGCCGCTACATTTGATTGATTTTGGGTTTGCTGCGGCAATTATTATTTTGGGGTGTTATGCCTATGGAGGAATTAACCATGTCTGGATCTTTAGTCTATAATCTCCAAAATCTTTCTTATCGTTATTCATCAAATAAAACCGCACTCAATCAGATTAATCTCAAAATCAACGCCGGCGAACGAATTATGCTGCTCGGGCCTAACGGCTGCGGCAAATCAACTCTGCAAAAAATACTCGCCGGATTAATTTTCGCAACGGATGGCACGTTGACAGCATTTGATCGAAAAATCAGCGAAAACGCAATGAAAGATAAAAATTTTTCCGTTGTTTTTCGCCGAAAAGTCGGTTTTGTTTTCCAAAATTCAGATGTGCAGCTTTTTTGCTCCAGTGTTTTAGATGAAATTATGTTCGGGCCTATCGCCATGGGTTTAGAGCTGCATCAGTCCAAAAAACGTGCCTATGATCTGCTCGCCTATTGTGATATTGCTTCCCTAGCACATGATTCTCCCCATCATTTAAGTGGTGGGGAGAAAAAAAAAGTCGCCATTGCCGCTGTTTTGGCCAGCAATCCCGATGTATTAATCTTTGACGAACCAACAAACGGGCTCGACCCAAAATCACAACGCTGGATTTTAAATACGATAAATGACCTAAATCGGCAGGGAAAAACGATTATTCTAGCAACCCATCAGCTTAATTTCGTTCCCGAAATAGCGGATCGAGTTATTGTATTAAGTGATGATCATGAAATCACAGCTGAAGGTTTACCGCAAGACATCCTCAGTAATCGTAATTTATTGATTGCAACGAATCTGGTTGATCCTCAAGATCAGCCCTGCTAAACACCTCCCAGCATACATAAAACTGCATCTACAAAAACAGCCTATGGTACAGTTTAAACTGCCATAGGCTATTTTTTATAATTTCCAACGCTGACCAAAAACATGCACTAAAAGGCCTGCCATCACACTAAGAGAGCCCAGCCCCTGCCAAAAAGAAAAAGTTTCCCCTAAAAAAAGGGATGCACTACTCATACCGACAATTGGCACTAATAATGCCCAAGGGGCAACCACCGTAGCCGGATATCGCGACATCAGTCTACCCCAAAGACCATATCCGCCTAAAGTGGCAATGTAGGAAAGGTATAAAACTGCACAAAGTGTTACCCAATCAAAATTTTGATAAGCAGTTCGCCAAGAAGCAGTCCCCTCGACACAATAAGATAAAATGAAAAGCGGCACGATTGCGACAGCGCTCGCCCAAACAGCGAGTGACAACATTGAAAAAGGCGGCAGGTTAAGTGTCGTGCGACGCATCACAACATTACCAAGCCCCCAGCTCGCCGCTGCCGCAAGCGTAAAAACAAAACCTGCCGTTGTCATATTTCCATCCTGATTCATCCCAATCACACTCATGCCCCCAACGGCAATCAACAGCCCTGCAATATGGTTCCAACACCAGGATTCATGAAACCAGGCAATTGCAAAAAATAAAGTGAAAAATGCCTGTGACTGCAGCACCAAAGAAGCGAGTCCGGCTGGCATTCCAACCTTCATACCATAAAATAAAAAAGCAAACTGCCCCACATTGATGCAAAGTCCTAATGTAAGCAGCCATTTCCATGCAACAGGCGGTCGTGGCAAGAAAAAAATAATGGGCACAACCGCCAATAAAAAACGCAACGCCCCTAAAAGCAGTGGAGGTAAAACAAGCAAACCAACTTTAATGGCAATAAAATTTACTCCCCAAGCAATCACAATGAACAGCGCCAGTAAAATGTCTTTTATCTTCATATTTATAAAAACCTCTTTTTTATTTTTCCAAACGCTCTGTTCATCATCGTCAAGATCTCAGTTAAATAATCAGACGAACTCCACCAAAATCAGCCAAATTATAATTCATTGCACCATTTGGCGAACCAATGAACATGAAGTTCGCCGGAATAGACCATTTTTTTGAAAGTTCCTGAATTAAATGCGGATTAAACTCACCATACTGTACAATAAATTCTATATTAATTTCCGGATAAGCTCTATCTAAAAATCCAATATCATTTTTCAAGATTGGTGATACCTCCTGTCCTTTTGGCAGTATCGTTACAATCTTCATACGATTTGTATTCTCATTATTTCTTATATAGATCATTGCTAAATTCAAATTAGCAAGTTCTCCGCCACGAGTAAAAAAAACTACTTGTTGTGAGTTTATATCATCAATTTTCTCTTGCAGAAAAGAGGAAAGATATTTTGTTATCAACGTCAACTTGCTACTTACTTCTTTGATACAAAACAAACAAACCTTAAGCAAAGAAATTCGATTCAACATAATTAAGATAACAATCACCGTTGGCAGAAAATACTTTAAAAAAACGAGTACATACTCTGGATTTATAAAAACATTGCCGACCAAAGCTGCCGCTACAGCTATCATAGCAAATAAAACACCGCCCCAGCTCGCTTTTTCCGATCGATAAAGGCCTTCTCTTCGAATTTTCAGCAGTAAATTCCCTCCACCAAAAAGCACCATCACTGATAGAAAAGAAATCGTATATACCCCTGCCAACGTTGTCAACTGCCCATTCGTGACGGTCAAAACCGATACGCTCAGCAAAAAAAAGACAATAATAATTCTATATTGTGTACCATAACGAGTCGTCTTTAATAGAATTTGTGGCAAACACCGATCTAATACCATTCGATGTACGAGACCCGTCACGCCAATAAACGATGTTAGCACCGCACCACTCAAGACAAAAGCTGCATCAATAGCAATTAATCCAGAAAGCCAGGAACCGCCTGCTACAGTCCCCATGTAAGAAAGCATTGCTTCCTGATGTGCCGCAATCCCCTGCATTGGCAAAAGTGATAATGCCAAAAATGCTATTATCGGATTAATAATTGTTACTGCCATCCACATATTTCGCAATGTTTTTGGAAAGACTCCTTTCTGTTGTTCTTCCACAAAATTTGCAGAACTTTCAAATCCAGAAATTCCCAGCATAGCCGCAGAAAAGCCAAAAAATAAAGCCATCGTCAAACTACCTTCCGTTGGTATCTGAAAATTCACTTGAAAGATAGTCCACCCATTTTGATAGATTGTTAAAGCTCCCGCTAAAATTAAAATCGCAATTGTAATTAAATGCAATAAAAAAATAACAACCGCAACCTTAGCCGACTCCCCCATTCCAGTAATTGTTAACAACATAAAAAGAGCCAATAAAACAATTGTAGCTTCAAAAATAGGCAAACCTTGCCACAAGATGTGCAAATAATGCATCGCTTCGTTTGCCGAGATAACGGCTGTTGCCATATATGACAGCAACGTAAAACAAGCCGCTAATGAAGCGACAAATTTGCTAGTTGTATTTAGCAATGCATTATAAGCACCACCATTCAACGGCAAAGCACCGACAACTTCAGCATAAATGCTTCGATAAAAATATAATACGAGTGAAACCATAAGCAAAGAGACCCACGCCCATTTGCCTGCATACAAAATAGCTAAAGCTGAAACATACAGACACGACGATGTAATATCATTACCACAAATCGCCGTTGCTTCCCATTCACTTAATCCACGTTTTGTTTTTGTGTCCATAATCAATACCTCTTCATTTCTTTGACGGAAATCATACAAAATTCCGTAAATATACAATTTTATGAATTAGTACCGTCAGATTACTAAATTTTGTATTTGATTACGCCAAATTAAATATCCTTTTTCGTTTAAATGTAAACCATCAACTGTATCTTCAGCTGGTAATCGTCCATTTTTATCGGAAAAAACTTTTACCATATCAATATATGGATCTTGATATTTTTCTGCTAATTTTTTAATACCTACATTCAGACTGCTTATATTTTCATTGTTTCTTAAATATCTGGATGGAAAGAGATTGTCATTGAATGGTAAAACACTTTCTATGTATATTTTAGTTTGCGGCAAAGCTTTGTGTAAAACAGCCAAAATCTGATCATAATTTTTAATAGTATCTGGTATTGACCGATTAAAGCAAAGATCATTTGTGCCTATCATCAAAAAAATCTTTGGTGGTGCTAATGCAATAATTTGATCAATTCTATTGAGTACCCCCAATGTGGTGTCTCCACCAATGCCACGATTTACTAAATTCACATTTGGAAAGAGTTGATGCCACTTTCCTTCGTCTGTCATACTATCTCCTAAAAAAACCACCGGATGCAGCGCATGTGTATCCATTTCAAAATATAACTTACGAATTCTATAATGTAAGCTAAGATAAGCTGGTGTATCCGCACTACGACTGAGATCGTCCATTTGTGAATAAAATTTATTTTCTACTTTTTTCCAGCCACCCTCCGCAATTGTATTTCTGGTAAATATAAAAAATACAAGGGAACACCCCAGAACGATGCACAGGCTTTTTCTAAAAGTTTTTTTCATTAAAAATTAACACTCCTTATTTTATTTCTAAAATATTTTATATTCTACACACCTTCTAACATCTCCTTGTAAGAATACGGGTTTTTAGTTTAATTATTTTAATGAATACATTTTTCAACGCTAAAATAATGTATAATAGAAACTATTCTTATGGAATTTAATCTTATGGAGGTATGTTTATGAGTTTACCTATCTACCAATCCATTGCCCTGGATAATTCTAACATGCTCAATATAATTTAAAAATTTTAGTTCTGTAATTTTATTTTTAAATAATGTATAATGAACTGTTTCAGCAAAGGCAATTTTCATGAAAAATTATTTTATGTGGAGGCATCATAAATGAATTTACCAGTATATCGAGCTATCGCACTTGATATCGCTAAAAGGATCGTCAACCAAGAATTTTTAGAAGGCACTAAAATATCAGGTAGAACCTTATTGGCCAGTCAATACAAGGTATCCCCGGAAACGATTCGCAAAGCAATTTACATATTAAAAGAAAATAATGTTATATCTGTCTCACAGGGCAAAGAAGTTCTTGTGCTTTCCACACAACAAGCAGCTCATCTCTTGGAGCACCATCAAGAAATTGATGCAGCTTACTCTTTAAAACAAGAACTAGAACAGTTAATAAAAGAAAAAGAGTCAATTGATAAAAGATTTCATAAAGTAACCAACGAGATTATGCATTACTCTGACCGGTTAAAAAACATTACTCCGTATAATCCAATGGAAATTCAAATTGCTCCACATTCCACAGCAATTGGCAAATCCCTGCGAGAGTTAAACTTACGACAGTCAACCGGAACTTTAATTATAGCAATTCGCCGCGGCACACAAGTATTGATAGCTCCTGACCCAGATGATATTTTACAAAAAGAAGATCGGCTTGTTGTCATCGGAACACTCGATAAATTAAGTGCCGTTGCAACTTTTATGAATGAGAATCATTGTATGTGATGTAAATAAACAAAACTGCAAAAAAGGGAAGACAAATTTGACTGTTTTATAGCAGCTGAATTCGTCTTCCCTTTTTCTAACGAAAAATTTTATTGTATTTTAAAATAAGCCTCTAAAATTTTTCTGACAATCGGTGCTGCGGATGCTGTACCATATCCACCATGCTCAACGAGAACTGCCACAACAACCTCTGGTTTATCAAATGGTGCATAAGCAACAAACCAACCATGATCATCACCCCGCGAATTTTCTACTGTCCCTGTTTTACTCGCAATTGGAATCGGAAATCCCTGAAAAACCGTAGATGCCGTTCCGCCGGACATGGCTACATCATGCAAAGCATTACGAATAGCCGTGAGCGTAGATGGTTGTATGCTAATCTGTCCTGTTTTTTCAGGAGAAAACTGCTTCACAATCTCCCCTTGATCCGAAACAATTTTATCGACCAAAAACGGTTTATAACGATCACCGCCATTGGCAATTTGACTCATCAACATTGCAATCTGTATTGGTGTCACTAATTGAAAGCCCTGTCCGATTGCCGCATCAAACGTTTCGGCAAGATACCATGGTTCATCGTATATTTTTTGCTTATATTCCTGACTAGCTACAATTCCACTGGCTTCACCCGTCAGATCAATACCCGTTGGTTTACCCAATCCATATAAATAAGCATAACGAGCCAAATTATCAATACCCACGCGGTTGCCCATCTCATAGAAGTATACATTATCCGATTTTGCTAATGCTTCCTGGAAACTGATCCACCCCAAAGCCTCACCATCCGCATTCCCCTTTGGTATCAGCCAATGCTTGCCTGTATCTAAAATTTTTTCTTCTGTCGTAACTTTACCAAGTTCCAAAGCAGCAGTACCTGTAACAATTTTAAACGTAGATCCCGGTGAATATTCTCCCGAAATCGCCCTATTTTCGATTGGATTAAATGGATTATTTATTATAACATCCCAAGCTTTTTTAGAGATGCCTCCGTTAAATAAATTCGGATTAAAATCCGGTTTGCTTACCATCGCAATAATTGCCCCGGTATTCGGATTCATAACTACAACGGCTGCGGCTTGTGCTTTTGTTTTATGCTGCGTCTGCAGCAGTTTCAGCTGCGTATCTACCGCTTCTTCGGCTGCTTTTTGGACAGATGCATCTATTGTCAAAAACAAATTATTTCCCGGAACCGGTAAAACCCGATGCAAGAGTTTTACCATTTGTCCCCCGGCATCCACTTCGACTCGATCCGCTCCAGCTTTACCCCGAATATATGCATCATATGTTTTTTCAAGACCTAATTTGCCAATAAGATCCCCGCTCTTATACTCAGTAGGATTTTTCGCTAATTCATTTTGGCTGATTTCTCCTGTATAGCCAAATATTTGCGCGGCAAAATTACCATACAAGTAATTTCGGATGGGCTCCGTTTTTATAACAATCTGTGGAAACTCTTCTTTCTTTGCTTCAATCTGCGTAATCGTTGTCAAATCAACATCTTCTTTTATCTTAACTGGAAGAAATGGCAAACTATGCGGCTGTTGGATCTTTTCCTGAATTTCTAGCGAGTCCATATGCAATATGTCAGCTAATCTTTGTATTTCATCTGCAGAAATGTTACGTGGGAACAACCACGCAGAAACCACAAAGCTCGGCCGATTCGAAACTAAAAGACTGCCATTTTCATCTAAAAACTTACCGCGCGGAGCCTCTATTGATACAGTCCGAATGCGATTCGTTTCCGACAAGCCTTCATAATATTGACCTGTAATAATTTGTAAAAAAGCAACACGTCCCAATAACAGAAAAATTATACTTACAACGATCCATTGTACAATCATTAAACGTTTTTGGATCATAGCTTCTCGAAAACGAACTTGCATTGAATCTTTCATAAACGGGTCTCCCCTCTAAACTAACAACCTAAATATTATCATAAAGTGCTAGTTATGTAAATAATCTTTACGGCTTTATAAGAGCTCAAATTGACAACTAACAGCTTTTAATGTATAATAGAGTTGTTAGTTGCGTTGGAATTATCCAGATGAATCAATCTAGAATTTCAACGCAACTTTTATCAAAAAAAAAGATTTGACGAAAGGATGCGTTGTAAAATGTATTTATGTAAAGAAAAACTTATATCAGCATGGCAAGATGTGCCAAATCAGGACTGGAATGATTGGCACTGGCAGGTAAAAAACAGAATTACAGACGTAACTTCCTTAAAAAATAAAATAGATTTGACTCCCAGTGAAGAAAAAGGTGTCAACAATTGTTTGAAAACTCTGCGTATGGCGATTACGCCTTATTATGCATCTTTAATTGATACCGCCAATCCTGACTGTCCCATTCGGAAACAATCCATCCCGACAATGGACGAATTAGTCAACACGGTCTACGATTTGGATGATCCTTTGTCGGAAGATGCCGATTCTCCGGTTCCCGGAATAACCCATCGGTATCCAGACCGCGTATTATTTTTAGTTACAAGTCAATGTGCCATGTATTGTCGTCATTGTACAAGAAGACGGTTTGCCGGTACTACAGATCAGGCAAGAAGCCCTGCCCAAATCACTGCGGCTATCGACTATATTGCCAAAACACCTGTAATTCGCGATGTTTTAATATCCGGCGGAGATCCGTTTCTGCTAAGTGACGAATTTATTGAATCTCTATTAATACGGCTTCGCAAAATCCCTCATGTAGAAATTATTCGTTTTGGAACACGTACCCCTGTTGTAATGCCACAACGAATTACCGATAAACTATGCAATATGCTAAAAAAATATCATCCAATTTGGGTTAACACTCATTTTAACCATCCAAATGAAGTAACTGCTGAATCCACTGCTGCTTGTGAAAAGCTTGCTGATGCCGGCATTCCTATAGGAAATCAAACCGTCCTGCTGCGTGGTGTAAATGATTGTTCTTATATACAGAAAAAGCTGGTACATTTATTAGTGCAAATGCGTGTTCGTCCCTACTATCTATATCAATGTGATTTATCAAACGGTATCGATCATTTTCGTACATCTGTCTCCAAAGGAATTGAAATTATGGAAATGCTGCGCGGACATACCTCAGGTTTTGCTGTACCGACTTATGTCATAGATGCACCTGGTGGAGGTGGAAAAATTCCGGTTGGACCACAATATGTAATATCCCGATCCGAAAAAAAAGTAATACTGCGTAATTATGAGGGTATCATTTCCACCTATGCAGAATCAACTCATAAACAAAGCAAGTGCCACGAATGCGGACTCTGTGAAGAATATAAAAGTAAAAGCAGCAAAATCGGCATCGGCAAATTGTTTTCCGATAAAAAAATCAGTCTGATTCCTACCGACAACAATCGTGAAAAGCGCAGAAAAATCTTTCACCCGCTTAAGCAGAAAGGACAAAAAGTATGATTTTAGCACAAAAGGAACCAATCGATAAACTTTTAGATGAAGCCCATCAGCTAAGCTATCACGCAACCCAAGAAACGGACACCTTTAAAGTTCTCTTCTTTATAGATTTTGTAAATAATAGACTAAAAATCGAAGACTATACCTGTGAAAACTATGATGATTTTGTTGGATTCTTAGAAACAACTGCCCAAAAACACAATCTATACAAAATCATTATCGTTGCAAAACAAAAAGATTGGGAAGCTTTATTTGTTCGCGATTTTTTGCTGGAAGCACTTCATCCATCTTTTTTTAAGGGTGAACCCGGTTTTCACTTAGCAAAATTCACCAATATAGAAAGACAGGAATCAAATCATCGCCTTATTGAAAAAGCTTTATTGAAAAAGGTTCAGGAAAGTCCTCACACAAGCAGAGATTTACCATCTGAATATACCATTAAAACAGCTGACCCCGTCTCAATTCCTGAACTTTCCAATTTATACACCAGTGTTTTTTCAACGTATCCATCACCAATGAATGACCATACCTATCTAGAAAAAATCATGCAAAAAACTTCTATTTTTAAGATAATGCTGTATCAAAATAAAATCATTAGTGCTGCATCAATTGATGTAGACCAACGAACCAGCAGTGCTGAACTTACTGACTGTGCTACTATAAAAAAGCATTCCGGCAAAGGTCTGATGTCACATTTAGTCAAAAGCCTCGAAAGCGAGGCCAAACAACTACAGCTTATAACATTGTATTCTATAGCGCGTGCCAGTTCCGTTGGAATGAACAGCGTTTTTTTTCATAATATGTATAACTACTATGGCTGCCTGATAAACAATTGCCATATCTGCGGGCAATTTGAAAATATGAATATTTGGTCAAAAAAAATAAACTAACAACCCCATTTCTGGCAGCTTAATAGTCTAGATGCAAGTTCTTTAATGCATTATATATAGCACAAAAACAAAAAGATCTCCTGTTATCATCTTTATATTGATAACAAGAGACCTTTTTGTTTTTTATGCTTTTTCACCAACAACCGTAAAGCGTTTACGAATATGAGCTTTTTTTTCAATCTCATCAACAAGAGCAATCGCATAATCCGCATAGGATATATAACTTTCACCCGCTGCATTTTCAATCAAATTATCTGCCCCCAGCTTGTAAGATCCAGTACGTTTGCCTGCATAATCAAAATATGCGGCCGGGCTCAAAAACGTCCATTGAATACTGCTTTGTTGTAATTTTTTAAAAGCTTCCGCCATATTCGATGCCGTTGGATAATATTCTTTGGGGAAATTTTCTGTATCCAGTAAACGAACTTTCTTATCTGGATCAACAAACAAACTCGCCGCTCCACCAACAACGATAAGCCTCACCGACGGTAATTCTTCAAAAATTTTCGTCAGATGAGCCAATGCGCTTTGATGAAGTTCTTCTTTTCCAGGTGGTGCATTAAAAGCATCAACGACAACATCATACTGTTTTAAATCTGCTGCCGTTAACTGAAATAAATCCTTTTCTACTATCGTTACTGCATCTGTAATTTTAGTTTTATCCCGAACAATTGCCGTAACCTCAAAACCTCTTGTGCCGGCTTCTTTTAAAATCATATTTCCCTGCTTGCCGCTCGCGCCAATAATTGCAATTTTCATATTCATAAGCTCCTTTATTGTGTATTTCTATCTTATAAATACAATGATAACGCAATTAGCCCCTTATGGGAAGTAGACACTCCAAAGTGCCATAGTATCAAAATAATACTGTTGAATTTACAAAAATACAGTGCAGACAATTTGACTGCACTGTAAAAAATTAATATACGATTATACTTTAAATTTTCTGATTGACTGCTGTAATTCTTCCGCCATCTGTGCCAGATGCTCACTGGCCGAAGCAATTTCTTCGATTGTTGCCGATTGTTCTTCGGTCGCCGCCGATATATTCTGTGTCTGTTCAGACGTTTTCTGACTTTCCTTATCAATATTTTCTACAGAAGTTACAACATGCTGCGTACCACTGGTAACTTCTTGCAGGGATGCGGAAATTTCATGAATTTCTTTTGTCATTTCACTAACCATCAGCAAAATCGCACTGAAATTATCACCAGCTGCCTTAACGACTTCCGCACCTCGATTGACTTCATTTTGACTATCACCCATATAAGTAACAGCATTATCCGTTTTTTCCTGTACTTCATTGATCAATCCAGTGATTTGCTTCGCCGCTTCCTGCGATTGCTCAGCTAATTTTCGAACCTCTTCCGCCACAACAGCAAAGCCGCGACCAGCCTCACCCGCTCGAGCTGCTTCAATGGCTGCATTTAAAGCCAAAAGATTCGTTTGGCTTGCAATACTTGCAATCACTTCAACAATTTGGCCAATTTGCTTGGATTTGGCTTCCAGTTCACCGATGACACCCGATGTGCTTTTTGTTTTTTCTTCAATAATCGACATCTGGTGAACTGCTTTACGAATTGCTTCGCCGCCTTTATTAGCCGTTTCTGCTGTTTTTTCTGATGAAGTGGAAACCACTAGCGTATTATCAGAAACCTGATTCATTGCTTTTGCTATATTTTCGACTGCTGTATTGGCTTCATTAGCCAAATGCAATTGCTGCTCAGCACCTTGCGCTACGGCTGTTACAGCTCCAGCTACCTGATTGGACGCCTGAGCCGACTGTTCGGCATTGGCTGTCAGTTCTTCCGAAGAAGCTGCGAGTTGTTCCGAGGCCTGCGCTAATTTTTGAATCAAGGCCCTAACATTTTTATTCATACGATCTACGGCTGCTGATAAAACACCAAATTCACTTTTATCAGCTAAACTATCAGCTGGAACGTCCCGAGAAAAATCACCTTGAGCAATTTCTTCTAAAAACCCTACCGCTTGTTTTAGTCGCATTGCAATGCGTTTGGCAATAACAATACCCAAAATAAGACCTAAGAAAATAGAGCATAACACAATAACACTAAAGGTAATATTCGCTCCCGTAAAATCCTTTTTACTATCTTCATTCGTTGCCGCCGCTTGTTGTTTCGCCTTATCGCTCATTGCTAAAAGATCCTGGCTAAATTTTTTCGATAATGGATCGCCTTGCTGTTGATATAAGCGATATGCATCCTCGTCTTTATTTTGTGCTGCAAGTTCTAAAACTTTTTTGCGAACTTCGCGATATTTCACTAGATCTTCACGTACATTTTTCAAACTCGTCTGTTCATCACCTGATAAGCCAAGTTTTTCATACGCACTTAAATTTTCATCAAACTGTTGACCACGCTTTGTAATATCATCCTGCAATTTTTGGATATCCTGTGGCTCTTTTGCCAAAATCATAGCAAACATATTGGACTCAATTGCACGAGCATGATTGCGATTTTCAGTTAATAAATTAACGGCCGCAAAATTCTTGCTATACATGGATTCCATATTTTCATTCGTTTTGTTTAAAGAAACATACCCCGTAACCCATACTGCAACCAGACCAACTATAAAAATCGAAATCAGTAGTGCCAGTTTTTTTGCTACATTTAGATCATTCAACAACTTCAAATAAACCCCTCCTATTTATACATAAGTCCTACTGTTCATTTCTGAATGTTAAGACAAATTAACTGTTATTCCATGACATTTTGAAACAATATAGTTAAGTATATAAAATTCAAGTCTTTTTATTAATAGGAATAAAGTCCCTTGTTTGTGTTTTTACTTTTTTTGTAACTAAAAAAAGTAAAAAAAATCCCCAGTGACAGCTAGTATCACCAGAGATTTATTTCCATTTTTGTAAAAATCTTATTAGGCAAAAGGTTTCACCCGTCCCATTTTTATTGCAGTATGAATTATAATAGCACTGGCTTTATCTATATCTGCTGCTGAATGCGCACCCGTCATCGTCAAGCGCAATCGACTGCTTCCGACAGGAACCGTCGGTGGACGAATTGCTGACACAATCAATTTTTCAGCATAAAGTTTTTCGGTAAAGTCCATAGCCTGTGAAGCAGCACCAATTAGAATTGGAATAATCGGTGTCTCACTTTTCAGTAGGGGAACACCAGCCAGCCTTAATTTATCCTTCATCGCAGCCGCCTTCAAAGCCAGTCTTTCCACTCGATATGGCTCTGTCAATAAAATCTGCAAGGCAGCACTAGCTGCAGCAAGCGTTGCCGGGGACAAAGCAGTCGAAAAAATAAAACTTCTGGCTTTATTAATCAGATAGTTAATAACCAATTGACTGCCCGCTGCAAATCCACCTTCAGAAGCCAAAGCCTTACTCAAGGTGCCAAGTTCCAGATGAACCCTTCCGCTAAGTCCATAATAAGCTGCTGATCCCCGGCCACCACTGCCAATAACGCCAGTAGCGTGTGCATCATCTACGATCACAAAGCCATCATATTTTCCTGCTAAATAAACGATTTTCTCCAGACAAGCAATATCCCCATCCATGCTAAATACACCATCCGTTATAATAAAACGCTGCCCGCTGCAAGGTGTATTTTTAAGCAACTCTGCCAACGCCACCATATTATTATGTGGATAGATAACCGTTTTTGCTCTTGCTAAACGACAACCATCAATAATGCTCGCGTGATTTAAAGCATCACTAAAAATAACATCTGCAGCTGTATTGGCTAAAGCACTAATTACTCCGATATTCGACATATATCCAGAATTAAATATTAAAGCAGCTTCCGTCTGTTTAAACCGGGCGATATCCTTTTCCAATCGTCCGTAAAGCGGATGGTTACCACTCGTCAGCCTGGATCCACCTGAACCTGTACCATATTCCTCTATAGCAGCAGCTGCCGCTGCTTTAACTGCCGGATGATGCGTCAACCCCAAGTAATTATTAGATGCCATCAATAGATATTTTTCATTTTTTATGCAAACATGCACAGGATCAACAAAATGAAATTCATGAAGTTGACGTAAAACAGCTTCCGCATGCATGTTAAGCAGCTGCGTTTTTATCTGTGTTAATTTTTGCATAGATTACAGCCCACTTTCTCTTGTGGTCTGATTAAAACAGGTGTATTTTCCAAATAAGAAACCAATACTTCGATGTTCGTATCGGGTTTAATAAAAAATGCCCGTCCGCCATTTGGACTATTCAACAATTTTAAATGTGGTATTCTATAATACCCCGATTTATTGGCTACATAGCCTGTTGTATAGGTCAGATCGTCCGACCAGCAAAGTTCAGCTATGACACCTGCTGCAGATTGAACTTTAGAAGCCAAAACTACAGCCTCACGAACATGCATATCCAGCAAGCCACAATTTCTAAGCACCATTCTATAGGCAGGCAAATCTGCAACATCCATATTACTGACTCGAATTCCTCGTTGTGCCGCTGCATCCAGCCGTTGCCCGGTCGTTGAAGATAACAGCATCGCTCCATGCATACTTTCACTGAGTCCAGCTAATTGTTCTATCCCCGATAGCGCTGCCGCTTTCGTTACCCCCGAATTTATAAGTTTTTCCACTGCAGCATTACGCCCTGATAACATCGTATCCGCTGCAAGCGTGGAAATTGCCAGCTGCCTAATATAAACAATATTCTGCGGTACAATTTGTTCAATTTTTAAATTAATAAAATCAGCGCAGCCACGCTCATGTTGAAATGCTCTTTCGATCATGGCTTGGACACTTCTTTCAATTTCTTCTTGATTTACAATACGTTCCGCACCAGAAATATGCTTTCCACCCAATTCATGTGCTCCACCTTTCGCTGAACGCATTTTAACGCTATACAACATTTGTAAGCATCCTTTCTGCGGTTTGTCTAACTCGACGTAATACCAACGTAAGCGGCCAAGCTGCCAAAGCTGTATAAATCATGCCAGGAATGGCTGCAAAAATAACAATCCAGCCTGCCTGCCCTATAATTCCTATAAAAGCTAAACGAGCGATAAAGGAAGCGATCGGGCCCGCAATAACAATAACAAACAACGATGTCCCCCCCAAATAAAAAACGATTCCAATAACAACCCGAAACAATAATGCAATTGCCACATTTAAAACAGTTTGTGTCCCCAACAGAAGAACAAGCGTACTAGCTATAACACCCGCAATAAAATACCGTTGAAACCCATAAACTGCACAAATCGCTACAGCTAAAGGCGCCGATAGTTGAAATTCAGTTCCAGGAATAAACCCTGGGATTTTGAACGAACCTGAAATTGCAATAAGTGCCGCAAGTAACGCAGTGGTAGTCATATTTCTTAGATTCATAAAAACATCCCCCCATATTGGTCAACCTTATTTTTAAATAAGGTTGACCAATATCTTATAATTATAGATACGCTAATTAGCGCCATGATCGCCCTTACGAAATTAGCAACCTTGAGTCTACCAATCTGAATTATAAAAGAAAAAATTGTAAAAGTCAATTGTAAACCGTTTTTTTAAAATGGTTTACAATTGACTTTTATTTTTCTTTATTCTGCACTGGCTTTTTTCAATAAAAGTGCAGCCATCACAGCCACCATCGGTACAGTGAAAACAACGCCCAGACTGCCGGAAATCCCCTGCATAATTTCAATGCCCATCGAATTTGAATTTATGACCTGTCGATATGGTAGATCATAAACATAATTCAGGACTAGAATACCTAATGAACTTCCCGTAAATGCCAAAATCAAGGTGGTCGCCATCGTTCCCATGATGTCACGCCCTACATTCATACCGCTTTCAAAAAGCTGCCGTCTGGTAAGCTGAGGTGTCTTATCATGTACTTCACTGACCGCTGCCGCAATATCCATAGCTATATCCATTACCGCCCCCAATGTCGCAATTAAGACACCCGCAAACAACAATCCACCAATATCGATTTTCGTATTTTGCCCCACAAAAAGCAATGCTTCAATATTAGAAACATTATAGCCTGAAATACTGGCAAAATAACCAAAAACAGCGGCTGAGGTTCCGGCAATGACAACACCAAAAAATGTACCAAGGATTGCCGCTAGCGTCTTACGATTAAAACCGCCAATCAAGCTCAGACTCACAGTTACTGTAACCACAGCAGTTATACTGGCTGCCAAGAACGGAGAAATACCGCGAACCAGCATTGGTAAAAACAGATATACGATACAAACCATCGTGAAAATCAAAGCCCCCGCTGACTTCATCCCCTTCTTACCACCGATCACACAAAGTGACAAAAGGAAAAAACCAATAAAAGCATAAATTGGCAAAGCACGGTTTACACTATAAACAGTAACCATTTGACTATCTCCGGCTAAACTGACGATGGCAACGACTTTCTCGCCTACAACGCAGGCTGCACCAAACAAAAATCCATTTGCACTTGTCGCTTCAACCGTTTTCCCCGATAGCACACCGCTATCAATCTGAAGCCGTACTTTCTGGTCCCCGATCCGCATGCCGTTTTCCTGCATATTATCTTCCAGTATATCCAGTACCGTCGCATTTTCAAAAGTTCGTCCGCCCGTATTCACCAAAACCGGTTTTTCCACTTGCTGAAAAATATATAAAAAAGTTGCCAAGCCAACCAATATAGCCATCGTTCCCAGCCATACATAAATACGTTTATGCTTTAATCTATTAAATCTCATCTACCATCGATCCTATCTCCTGAATTTCCAAAAAGCTGCGATAAAGTTTCATCACTTTACCGCAGCTTCTCCTACTGAAAATAATATTTTTTATTTTTTTACGATACTGTACGTATCATCAATTGCCTTACCTGTTCCTACATCATACGTTGTAATAGCGAATGTATCTGCTGTAATATTGACCACCGAATACGTTGGACGCCAGCTCTGATTACGAGCTGCGATATAATCCTGCTGGATTGGCAATAACTCATAATATTTCGATCCCGTAGCAGAGTTGGCTGTCATATAGAAAACACCCTTCGGATTCGTAACTTTTCCCTGACGCATATCAGCAATATTATAGCAATTATTTTGTGTTAAAAAATCCGCCCGTGTCTGCTCATTTTTTAGATCTACCGTCTTATCAAAGACCTGATGTTGTTTGCTGTCCCCCGTTAACTGATACGTTCTTGCATAGGTATGATCATGCCCCTGCAAAACAGCATCAATATGATTTGCATCAAATATCGGGGTAAGCTGTGTACGAAGAATGATTCCATCTGAATCTGAATGATCCAGTCCTGAACCATAAATATCCTGATGAATCATCACAATACGCCATTTAGCCTTTGGATTAGCGGCAACAGCCTTTTCAATAAGAGCTTTATGGTCGGCTGCATTATAATTGTTTGTATTAAGGACAATGAACAAGGCATTGCCGTAACTATAATAATAGCCATGTCCAGCTGCAGTTGGACTCTGTTCTTCTTTAAAAGGGTTCGGTGTATTAAAATGGTTCTGATACCCTCTTGTCAAAGAATCATGATTACCAATCGTTGTGGAAACCGGTAAAGAACGAAGTGCCGCAGCTGATAAGTATCCTGAATATTGATATTCTTGCTGCTTGATCTCATCCGGTGTATTATTTTTTGCCACTTCATTTATTTGATCACCCGCCGAAATCATAAAGCTGATTTCAGGATGCTGCGTAAGCGCTGCATTTAATGTTTTATTCCAGTTATAAGCATCATTTCGTGCGGCTAACTCCGAATTTTGTTTTTGGTCACCGCCTACAGGAACCTGCCCTGCCGAAGCACCGATCTGTGGATCACCGACAAACAAAAAAGAAAAATCTGACAAGCTTTTGGTTTTATACTCTTGCGGTTTCTGCCAAGTTCCATCAATCTTCACTTGATACCAGTAAGTCTGATTCGCCTTAAATCCGTCAGCAACAACTTTATTCGCATAATATTGAATGCCTTCTACAACAGACCCAGTCTCGGATGTTCCTGAAAATTCTTTTGCATTCTTCATCGAAACATCTTTCGCCACACGAACCTGCGCCCCATCCATTTTTGAATACCAGGCAAAATTCAACTGGCTCGCATCACTCCCAGGAGACAGTGAAACCTGCTCATGATTTGTTTTTGTATCATCCCAGGCAGCTTTCCAAGCTTGCCAATCCGTATCTGCAGACACTTGTGTTTTTGTCACAGCTTGTGGCGTTAATGAAGCATCATTCCAATGTTCCGTAGCTGCAAAACTAGTCAAAGTTCCCAAACTGATCGCCGCAAAAATGGCCGCTGTCAAAATCCTTTTTTTTGTTTTCATATTTCCATTTCCCTCCAATTATATTTAAACTGGACTACGATGGTACTAGTTTTTATCATACGCTGTTACGTACTAGAAATGGTTATGATTTTGTTATCTTATTGTAAAGATTACAGACCAAATAAACGCATTAAAAAAAGCGGCAAAAAATTCATTTTCACCGCCTGCTGAATCAATATTTTTTAGAGTATATATTCTAAGATACCTTGCGCCACACCATCATGATGTACAGAAGCCACTGTATAATCCGCAATTTTTTTCAGTGAAGCATCTGCATTATCCATAGCAAAGCCGTACCCTACAGCCGCCAGCATTTCCTTGTCATTTTTACCATCGCCAAAGGCATAACTGTTTTCCAGCGGAATATCCAAAGCCTGCAAAGCCCGCTGAATGCCTGTCGCTTTTGTTTGTGCTTTCGCATAAAGTTCAAAGTTCAGCTTATGACGTGGATCGGTCATGAATTCCATTTTATCATTCACAAACGACATACAGACATCCAATCCGTCTTCATTCTTCGAAATAAATTCCATTTTATAAACATCTAAATTTCTCGCATCAAAATCATACACAAACCGATTTTTTGCTATTTCAATATCTTCATAAAAATCGTCAAGCTGTTTGAATTCCGGCTTTAAATAAACATGTTTCGTCCCTTGCAATATATATTCCACTTGATGGTCATCACACTTTTTACAAGTGCTTGCTACATAAGCTTTATCCAGTGGTTTTTTATAAAGCACCTGATCTCCCATGATAACGGCTGCACCATTCATCAATACATATCCATCAAAGCCAAATTCAGTGATTTCTTTATCTAAAAAAGCAAATGGTCTGCCTGAAGCAATAAAAGTATAATGCCCCGCATCCTGCAGTTGACGAATGGTTTTTTTTGTTTTAGCGCTCATCGTCATCATGCCTTTGCTTATATCAATCAATGTGCCATCCACATCAAAGAAAACCGCTTTTTTCATACATTACCCTCACTTTTTCCTATGATTATATATATTCTATTATATAGGGTTTGTCCCCATAATACCAGTACGGTCACACAAAAGAAAATAAACCGGCTCCTCTTACTTGTTCCTTTATAAATGTTTCGCTAAATATGCCTCAAACACAACATCAAATTCTGTCGGTGTCATACCATATACTTCAGTAAAAGCTTTTTCAGCATCACCTGTAGCTTGAACCTGTTGTGTCCAATTATGAATTGAAGCCACACCATACGTATCCACTAAGTAACAAGCGGCCAATTCAGCGACTTCATCAACCGTACCTTCGCCATAGGTTTTCACGGCATTTTCCCAGCCATCAGCCGTTTCCAATTCTAGCAAACTTGGTCTTGTATCTGCTTTTGCCAATAGGCGAAACCATGTTTTTTTATACATATTCAAATTGGCCAGACCTGCTGACTCAACGGTGTAAGCCGCTGTAACATAGATACTTCCATTACTAAACCAGGTCAGCTTTGCTAACTGTTCTTGTGCTGCGATTTGTTCTTGAAAATAACTAATCAAGATCATAGCTGGCACAAAAACACGCTGCTCTTTATGAGATAAACTCGTCATATTTAAAACAACGGTATGCCCATAATTATAATAAAGGCTTTTGCCGGCCCGTTTTTCAGCCTCTGCCGGGCTCAGACCCAATTCACGTTGCAGCGTCTTTTGATATTCTGCTTCATTTGTAAGGATGATTTTTTGGGAAGCACGCAGATCACCACCCCACTGATTTTTTAAAAACTGCCGTGCTAGCACAACACTATTTTCAACATCCTCATAATAAGCAGCCGATACACCATCTTGTCGAACAATTTGCAGCGTGGTAGGCTCAGACAGCTGATTGGAAAACCATGCTTCAAAATCACTTAAAAATACATCCGGCTTTTTTTGAAAAACTTTTTCAAATGCTTTTTCACCATTTCCCAGTTGACCTACTTCCCTAAAATATGCAGCAATTAATTCATATTTTTGATTATCTGGTACAGAGGCAAGCAGATAAAACACCATCAAATCCGCGATACGATAGGATGATTCGTCCTTTTCCATAAGTTTTACCCATTGATCCTTATTCGCATGAAACACCTCGCCTGGATCTAGCTGGTCGCTTTTACTGCGCAAAGCATTGATGCGCTCGACCGGAAATTGCCGCATCGGTAAATAGCCACTTTTCTCAGCCATACGAGCACCCATATAATCAGCCGTACCTTCCGTCAGCCAGCGCAAAGCTTTATCACCTTTATCATGTGATAACTGTGCCTGTACCTGATGAAATAGTTCATGTCCCATGGTAGCTACGCGATTTTGTGACAAACGCATATTATTCGAATAACCATTTAGCGCAACGACTTTCAGGTCGGCATTTGCCATACCGCCCGTTACTTGCGCTTCTCGATCAATATTTTTCTCTTTCATATGAAATTCTTTTTGCAAAACAGCTGCATACTGCTCCTTGGTTGGACAGATGAAAATTTTGATGTCCCTATTTAATGTAACCTTCATATCTGCCTGCAAAACCTGATTAAATAGATCCGCTGTTTTTTGTACATCATCCTGCATCACTGCATCTGTCCCATCTTGCGCGACAACTTGAAAAATTCCCGGACTCTGTTTTTCGGGCCACATTGTATTTGAGTAAAAAGCCACCCAGGACAATAGACCGAAAATAATACATATATTCACCAAAAACTTCACTTTCTTCAAGTGCATTGTCTCCTTTGCTATGAGCATTACAGAATATCTTTTTATTTTAACAGATCGTATGCAAAAATGCTCGAAAAAAAACATCCTATAAAAAAGACATAAAACATGTCTTTTTATAGGATGTTTTAACGATGCATCCAATTATTTCTTTTTGATAACCGCATTCACTTCACTCAGTTTCATACTTCTCGATATACTTGTAAAAGTAAGCAGCATGCTAAAAAACATTAACATTGCTATAATTTTCATATACATGATCTCCACTCATAATAAATTTTATGGATACCGCATTAAATAAATGACATCCAGCTTATTCGTCTGCCATATAAAATATTTAATACAACTTATATAGTATAGTTTACAATTCATTTCTTTGATCTCTCTTTGATTTTGGAAAATACAGGCAAATAATTTTTTATTTACAGCAGATTATACACACAGGCTTCATATGGCTTCAAGCAAATCCGATCGATATTTTCTTGTATATCATCCTTATAATTACCAATCACAAATTCAGCTTTCGTATACGAAATATCCTCTGGTAAATGGAAAGTCACAGCATGAGCAAAAAAGTTTAAAACAACCAACCATCTTGTTTTTCCAAATTCGCGCATAAACGCGTAAATTTTCCCATCATTTTCCAAAAGAAGTCGATACGATCCGTAAACAATAATTTCATGTGTTTTCCGCAATTCAATCAATTGCTTATAATAATAATAAATGGAATTCTCATCACGTTTAGCAGCTTCCGCATTGATTTCTTTATAGTTCGAATTCACACCAATCCATGGTTTTCCCTTTGTAAATCCGGCATTTTCTTCCTGATTCCATTGAAATGGCGTCCGCGCATTATCCCGGCCACTACGATAAATAGCTTCCATAACAGCTTCTTTATCCTCACCACATTCTATTACTTTTTCCTGGTACATATTCAAAATTTCAATATCACGATAATCCTCAATCGACGAGAATTTCACATTGGTCATGCCAAGTTCTTCCCCCTGATAGATATACGGTGTCCCTTGAAGCATATGATTAAACGTTGCCAGCATTTTCGCCGACTCCACCCGATAAATTTTGTCATTGCCAAAGCGACTGACCATACGCGGCGTATCATGATTATTCAAATATAAACTATTCCAGCCTCGACCTGCCAACCCGATTTGCCATTTACTGATAATTCGTTTCAGTTCCAAAAAGTTCCATGGTTTAGAGTGCCATTTGTCCTCATCGGCACGATCCAAATCCATATGCTCAAACTGAAAAATCATGTTCAGTTCATGTCGATCTTGGCCTGTATATAATATAGCATCTTCAACACTCGTCCCTGGCATCTCACCAACCGTTAAAATATCATAATTCGTCAATACGTTTGCATGCATTTCCTGTAAAAATTCATGAATTCTCGGCCCGTTGATAAAAAACTGCCCGCCTGCCTGATAAGTTCTGCCAGCTACAGTTGAAGCATCTGGCAAAGATTGTACTTTTGAGAGGAAATTAATGACATCCATCCGAAAGCCATCGACTCCTTTTGCCAGCCACCAGTTCATAATAGCATAAATTTCCTTACGCAAGGCTGGATTCTCCCAATTTAAATCCGGTTGTTTTTTCGAAAACAAATGTAAATAATAAGCATCCGTTTTTAAATCATATTGCCAGGCTGACCCACCAAAAAATGACTCCCAATTATTTGGTTCCCTTCCATTTTTTGCTGAACGCCAAATATAATAATCACGTTTTGGATTGTCTTTGGATGATGCAGATTCAATAAACCATTTATGTTCATCAGAACTATGGTTTACCACTAAATCCATAACAATCTTCATGCCACGATCATGAATTCCTTTTGCTAAAACATCCCAATCCGCCATCGTACCAAAATCTTGCATAATCGCCTGATAATCACTGACATCATACCCATTATCATCATTTGGTGACTGATATACCGGTGACAGCCATAGTACATCAACCCCTAGATCCTTTAAATAATCAAGTTTTTCATAAATCCCCCGCAAATCACCAATGCCGTCACCATTGCTGTCATAAAAACTGCGCGGATAAATCTGATAAACTACACTTTCTTTCCACCATGTTTTTTCCATGATACCAGCTCCTCACTGCATTATTCGTGGGATATTATTTCAATAAATACTGTTCTTGTGTTATCTACACTATAACACTTTATGAAGGAAAAATGAATGTCCCTTTTTTATCATAAACCAATAGACAGCAAAAATAAATTCGTCAACCGTTCGAATCGCATTTGGTTGACGGTTTAACCTGACATAGGTATAATGAAGAATAGTATAAAAAAGTAGGAGCTTGATTACCATGAATACAAGAGTTTTAACCAAAATAGCAATCTGTGTAGCACTCTTAAGCGTATCCGCTTACATATCGATTCCACTGCCGTTTACCGCCGCTATGCTGACCGCATTAACGGTCGTAGTAAACCTGGTCGCATTTGTGTTAACGCCAAAACAGGCCTTTCTGACCCTTGCCGTATACATCTTACTTGGAACAGCCGGTCTGCCTATTTTCGTAGGAGGAATGGGCGGCCCTGGTAAATTATTCGGACCGACTGGTGGTTTTATTTTCGGTTATCTTTTAGCCGTACCTTTAATGAGTCTCTTAAAAGGAAAAACCCCTGATTTCAAACGCTATATGGCGGTTGCTGTTTTTATCGGAATGCCTGTTATTTATATAGGTGGTTCCATTTCAATGTGTCTCGTGCAAAATTTAGATATCTTTTCTACACTGGTGGTGGCAGTTTTTCCTTTCATTATCGGTGATATCGTCAAATCTGGAATTGCTGCTTATTTAGGAGTTAAGTTGAATAAAATTTTTGCAAGTCAAAGAGGATAAATAAAATGGAAAATGTTTATATTCTAGGTGGTATGCGAAGCCATATCGGACTCAAAAATGGTATATTCAAAAATGTACAGCCGGAAGACTTAGCAGCTGACCTCTTAAAAGAATTGATCAAAAAATATCAACTCGACACCATCGACCAAATCATTGGCGGCAATGCCGTTGGAACAGGCGGAAATATTACCCGTTTAATGGCATTAAAAGCAGGTATTAGCGAAGAAGTCCCTGCTTTTACAATTGATATGCAATGCTCTTCAGCTTGCATGAGCATCGATGTTGCCTTCGCCAAAATTCAAAGCGGCCAATGTGATTTGATCATTGCTGGCGGCATGGAAAGTAGTTCACTCCAGCCGCTTCGCAGCTATGTGAAAAATGACAGTCGTTATAGCGATGGTCATGCCCAGTATATGGTGGCACAATTCTCACCAAACGAAAACAGTGACCTTGCCATGCTCGAAGGCGCGCAGCGAGTCATACAAAAAGAAAAAATAACAAAAGCCGAGCTTGATTTTTGGTCATTAGAAAGTCATGCCCATGCCAAAGCTGCCAAAAATCAAAACCAACTTGCCGATGTGATCCTGCCTCTATATGGCAGCACCAAAGATGAAGGTATTCGCGAACACATGAGTCAAAAGTTATTAGACCGCCTGCCATTACTACTCGGGGAAAATACGCTAATAACCGCTGGCAACTCATGTCTGATCAACGATGGAGCAGCTTTTATTGTCCTTGCTTCCGAAAAATTTCTTAAAAAAAAGGGACGAGCCCCCCTCGCACAAATCATGCACACCTGCTCCATTGGAACCAATCCTTTATACAGCCCGCTATCAGCAATGAAAGCAGTGGATAAACTGCTAACAAGCGCCCATTTAAAATACAACGATATTGCAAATTTTGAATTTAATGAAGCCTTCGCTGTGATTGATGTATTATTTGAGCGTGTATATCCAAAGCTTGTTGACCGTTATAATATCTTGGGCGGTGCCTTAGCCTATGGACATCCTTATGGAGCGTCCGGAGGAATCATTATGCTTCATCTATTAAAAGCTCTGGAATACACAAAAGGACTTTATGGTGTTTGCTCGATTGCCGGAGCAGGCGGATTAGGTTCCGCAATTTTAATCAAGAGGATGAAGGCTTAATGAATTATTTTACATTATTGAAAGAAATGTCATATAAAAACAAAACTAAGCTGTTTGTAAGGCTCAATCAAAACAATTATTCTTATGAAGATCTATTTGGGGCGGCAAATTGCTTAGGTGATCAAATACAACTAAGACACTCTGTTGTGCTTATCTATTCTAACAATTTACTTTTTCAAGTCACCGCTTTTTTTGCGGCCATGAAATCCGGGAATATTCCCATTTTATCGCATTATAGTCTCCCTATTGAGTCCTTAAAAAAAATGATAATTAAAAATCAGATAAAATATATCCTATCGGATCAAAACCCGAATTTTGATTTTCTTGTCAAGGTTGAAACGATACCCGAAGCTTTTTTATTAACGACTGAGGTTGAAGAAGAACAAAGTACCACGTCTACTATTTGTATGGGAGTATTAAGCTCTGGCTCAACCGATGTCCCTAAAGTCCTCTTTCGTTCCTATGAAAGCTGGGCCGGATTTTTTCCTACACAAAATAAAATTTTTAGCATAGATGCTTCAACTATTTTATTTATGCATGGCAGTTTAAGTTTTACCGGAAATCTCAATGCCATTCTTTCTGTTTTATATGCAGGCGGCTCAATCGTATTAACCGATGTGTTCCACTGCAAAACCTGGCTGAACGAAATAAACGAATTTCAAGTAACGACGATTTACCTTGTACCAGCCAAATTAAAAGCATTCGTCAAATTCATCCATGAACCAAGTAAAAGTGTAACGATGATTTTCACCGGTTCACAGCTCTTATTTTCTTCGATGGCCCTTACCTTAAAAGAAAAATTTATCAATTCCAACATCATTCTCTATTATGGCGCCAGCGAATTAAATTACATTACCTATCTCGAATATAAGGATCTACTAACGAACCCGCTAAGCGTAGGCAAACCATTTCCCGGCGTAACCGTATCGATCAAAGAAGGGTTTATCTATGTTGATACACCGTATCATATCGAAGGGATCGACTTGCCTTATACGGTGTATGATCGAGGTTATTTTGCTGAAAATCAACACTTAATATTTTTAGGCAGACAAGAAGATGTGATCAACAAAGGCGGCTTCAAAATAAGCTGCATAAAAATCGAAGAGGCACTCAAAAAAATACCCGGCATCAAGAACATTGCCGTCATTGCCTATCAAGATGATAAACGGGGCAATGAAGCAGCCGCGTTTCTTGTTACCGATGGTAAGGTCAAAAAAGATTCGATTCGCTCCATGATAAAAGACACGCTGATGGCGGTCGAGATACCAAAAAGATTTATCTTCATCCATGAAATACCACTAAACGATTCCGGTAAAGTTGACCGGAAAAAATTAAAAGCACTCTTATAAATAAGGGCAGGGGGATTTCGTACTCCCCTTACCCTTATTTTTTTTGCATTAAATTCATACCCCTATCATTTTAAAAAATGTGAAGGGGCGACTCCTTCACATTTTTTAAAACATTTACTGAAATAAAAAACATCACTGAACCCAACTTTTGTGGCAACAACAGAAATTGTGTGACCATCGAGTAAAAGTTCTTTGGCTTTTTGAATCCGCAAATGGATTAGATAGTGAATCGGTGATTTCCCAGTGATCTTTTTGAAAATATTTTCCAGATAGGTTGGACTAATATTAATTTTATCAGCAAGATCCTTTAATGTAATTTTGCTGCAATAATTTTGGGACATAAAATGAAGTAAAGTTTCTATTTTTCTTATGTGGTCATAGTTGAAATTTGTGGTTGTTTTCCAATAGAGCAGCAGTGACAAAATTTCCATAAAAATAGCTTTAGCCCGTATCATTCGATTATAATCGCTAAAAAACCATGTTTTTATGAAACTGGAAAACAATTCGGCGATGCGGGAGTATAAAAAATGATCCGAAATGTTTTCTACCGTGCAAAAAGGAAGAGGATTATCTGTCTGAATCCACTGATTATCACTAAAAATTGGATGCGTGTAAAAGAAATCAACGGTAAAACATTTCATCAAATTTGGGGAACTGGTACTCCCTAATCGATAATCTTCCGGACGATAATAGACCAAATCTCCTTTTTTAACAGTATAACTTTTTTGATTACAAACCAGCTTGGCTTCACCATCATAAACTAAAATTAAATTATGTCTGTCATAAATGGTTTTTCCCTCGAGCTTCCAATCGGGAGTACATTTTCGTTCCGCGGCATACGTAATTTGGAGAAACATGTTTTCTAATAAATATTCAGGCGACAAACCAGACATAAGCACCTCCATAAATAGTGAGATAGTACAAATATAATTATATAATATATGTTCAAAACATTCTATAAGATGTAGATTAATAGTAGTCTAATGATTGATATTTTGTGTACAGAGATTAAATTATTAGATTATTCATAAAAATAAAACAGTTATATTAGATAAATAGATACCCGTCAATATGCCGGGAAAATTTTAATTCATTAAATCAAATTATGAGTGGAGGAAAATAAAATGAGAATACCTTTTGAAACAATGAAAGCAGAAGTAAAGCGAGTTTTTTTGAAAGTCGGAATGTCGGAAGAAAAGGCGGATATCTGTGCACAAGTCCATACCGAGTCAAGTCGCGACGGGGTATATTCCCATGGTCTAAATCGTGTGGCTCGATTTGTTGATTACGTACAAAAAGGCTGGGTTGATATAAATGCTGAGCCTACTTTATTTTTAAATGCGGGAGCTATCGAAAACTATGACGGGAATCGCGGTCCTGGCATACTGAATGCAAAATTTGCTATGAATCGTGCCATTGAAATTTCCAAAAAATTTGGTATTGGACTTGTTACGTTACGCAACACCACGCACTGGATGCGCGGCGGTACATATGGCTGGGATGCAGCCAATCAAGGCTATGCTGGGATTTGCTGGACCAATACAGAATCTTGCATGCCGACTTGGGGCGCAAAAAACACCCGGGTTGGTAATAATCCTTTTGTAATGGCACTGCCGCGAACTGAGGGAAATATTGTCCTAGACATGGCTATGTCACAATTTTCTTATGGTAAACTGCAAGTGACAAGACTTAAAAATGAGCTTTTGCCCGTACCAGGCGGCTATGATAAAGACGGCAACCTAACCAGTGTCCCTGGCCTTATTGAGGAATCGATGCGAATTTTGCCAACAGGTTACTGGAAAGGATCTGGATTTGCTATTTTACTTGATACCGTAGCTGCAATTTTATCGAATGGTTTGGCTACTTCTGGGATTGATAAAGTCCATGAAGGAAGCTGCGGCGGCTGCAGTCAAATTTTTGTCGTTATTGACCCTTATGCCGCTGGAACAAAGACTTTTGTCGAACAAACTCTAAATGAAACGATTGCCTATATAAAAGCTTCCGAACCAGTAAAAGAAGGCGGAGAAATTTACTTTCCTGGCGAATTAGCTGCAAAAACACGCCGTGAAAATATGGAACAAGGAATTCCCGCCGATGAAAATGTATGGCAGGAAATACTCAAACTATAAATGTTTTTTGACCAAAACGAATTATCCGTATGGTTTACATAAAAGATATAAGAAATGAGGCTGCAGCTTATGAAAGCAATTGAAGTGCTAAAACCTGGCGAAATCACAATTGTAGAACGTCCAATTCCTGACTGTGGAGAAAATGAAGTTTTGTATGATGCCAAAAAAGCTTTTACAGTTATGGATACAAATCCCGCTGAAGTTTGTAAAATAGTGCTTACATTTTAACACTGTCATTTCATATAAAATTGATCAGCAAAATTTAAAACACACTTATAAAAATAAGGACAAGCGGGATTCGTCTCCCCTTGTCCTTATTTTTGCATTACTTACACCGAAATTAAATCTTTAACAGCAAAATCGGCATGTATGGTGTAGGTTGCATTTATATTACTATATTTAATTTTAGCTGTTTTTTGTTCCATATCATAGTACCAGCCGGCAGTACTTGCTTGCCATTCCCGTTGATTTAGAAACATCGAGAGTTTCCTATCCTGCAATCTAATTTGAATTGGTGCGATATCATGGCAGATTAGGTCTAACTGCACTACTTTAACGGGTGTCAAAAAGCTGCCTTCCGGCGTAAAGGTAATTTTCGTGCCATTACTTTTGTTGATATTAACTTTTGTTTTCAAATAATCGCCGTGTTTATAGTGATTTGTAATACCATCATCTTCATATAAGCTAAATTCCGCCTCGCTTGAGACTTCCACAAGCAGATGCAGTGTTTCACCTACAGCCTTATGAATATTCGTTAATTCTTCGCTCATTGGTATAATAGCACCACTTCTAATAAACATCGGAATGGAACCCAGCGATACTTCTACTTCAATTATTTGTCCGCCCTCGTAACGCTTCTTAGTATACCAGTCAAACCATTCTGCTCCTGCTGGCAAATAAACCTGCCTTGTTTTTGCACCCTTATCTAAGATATTAGCAATCAACAAGGAACTGCCTAGCATAAAATCAAAACTCTCTTCCAGTACATTGTGATCATCTTGGAATTCATAAATTAAGGGTCTCATAATCGGTGAACCTTCAGTAGCCGCCTCCACAAGCAATGAATACAAATAAGGAACTAAACGATACCTCAATTGAATAGCCGCCTTAATATATTTTGTATATGAAGGGAACATCCACGGTTCCGTAACAGTATTGTCCGTATTGCAAGAATGAATTGAAAATCTCGGTTGGAAAATTCCGTTTTGTATCCATCGGACAAAGAGTTCCGGTTCAGGGGCCGGTCCAAAAAATCCTCCAATGTCACAGCCCTGATTCGCTACCCCGGACAAACCCATACCGAGTATCACCGGAATATTGAATTTTAAACTTTTCCAGCTTGTATTATTATCCCCCGCCCAGGTTTGGGCATAACGTTGAATACCGGCAAACCCAGCTCGGCTGACAATATAAGGCCTAATATTAGGATACGTCTCTAAAACGGTTTCTTTAGCCATAAAGGCCATAAGATTTGGCATAAGGGGGCGCAAGGCACTCACGTTTTCCTTCAGTCCCTCATAGTGACAAATTGATGCTAAATCATTCATTTCATATTCATTATTGTCATTCCAGATTGAGGTAATTCCAAGGGAAACAATTGCTTCTTGCAAATGCTTTTTCCAAAGTTCACGACCTTTAGGGTTTGTAAAATCAACAAAAGAAGCTTGTCCCCCCCAATACCTGTCAGTTTGCGGTTTCTCATCACTGTCATCTTTTATATAGGCCCCGGCCGCAGCAAACTCTTTATATAAAGGATGCGTCGTTAACATGCCCGGTTTGATATTGGGTGCTAATGCAGCGCCCTTTTCCTTCATTTCTTCTACAAATCCTTGAGGATTCGTAAAGCGGTCATAGTTCCAGTTAAATACATATCTTTTTCCATCCGCCCCTGCAGTATAACCTGAAGACAAGAAAAATCCATCGCACGGAATTTCTTCTTCTTTGCATTTGTCCAAAAATTGTAGAATAGCCTTGTCAGCAGAAACATCTAATTCCGTATAATACATCGTAGATCCCATGTAGCCCAAGGAATATTTTGCTGGCAAGATTGTTTTTCCTGTTAAATCCGTATAATTTTTTATGACATCTTTTATTTTCGGCCCACAAATAAAGAATACATCGAGCTCTCCTCCATCTGCGCAAAAATAGCTATACGTATTCCAATACCCACTTCTTTCACAACCCATATCGAAAACAGAATCGTAGGAGTTGTTATAGAATAAACCGCTCGCTATATTGTTTTTGCTATTTAGCTTAATATAAAACGGAATATGCTTATACAGTGGATCTGTCAATTCGGAATCATAGCCAAGCGTATCAACATTATGCATTCTCATTCGACGTTTCTTCTTATTTAAAACTCCTGCTTTTTCGCCAAACCCATAAAAATAATCATCATCATCCATACAGGAATAATGATAAATTCTCCCTAAGTCATCTTGCACACTGGCTTTTTCTTGTAAATCGGAATGCAATATATTTCCGTTTTTATCTGAAATCTCTATTGCAAAAGGATTTTTGTGAATTTTGATATTTAATTTTTTAGCAGCCCATAAAATATAAGTATCACAATCTTGATAAGCCACAGCAATGGCTTCTACTCTTTTTCTTTCGCCTTGCAGCAACTCGTCCATATGATCTTGCCAAGCTGTCAGGACCAGTGCATAGGAAGCCTCTGGTTTGAATTCAGCTGCAAACGTACAGCGAATCCGTACAATATCGTCATTTAACAAGATCAATCGATACTTACCCGCATCTGTCTCTATATCTAAATAAGTATGATGATTCTCTATTTTTACAATTTTTCTGCTCACTTTCATAAGCAAGGCCTCCCTCGATAATCTTTATTTTTTATAATACCCCTAGCTGTCGCAATTTTTAATTCATGCAATATCATATATTTACAATTCATCGTCCATGCCAATTAAATCGAATTTTTCAAAACTGACCACGACTTTGTAATCAATTGGAATATTTTTATATTTTATGCATACAACTCCCCTTGAAGGATTATAATACCACCCTTCAACTGCTTTGGCGAAGGTATCAACATGTAAATACTGTTTTAGCTGCTTCTCATTAACAGTAACCCAATAAGCCCCTTTTTCTTTATGAATTACCTTTAAAAATATGCTTTCAATACTTGAAACAAATTTACCCTCTTTATGAAAAATAATTTCTGATCTTATTTTATTTTTTACCGTAATCATAGTTTTTAAATATGTACCATTTAAATATTCATTCGTTTTTCCATCATCTTCATAAAATGTAAATTTGCTGTTCCTATCCGTCGCAATAACCAATTCTAATTTTTCAACTTGATCTTTACTGATATTTGATATGTCCTCGGTCATTGGCACAATAGCAGTATCTCGAAAAAACATTGGAATTGATGCTAAAGATATCGGTATTTCAATCTCTTGTCCACCATCAAATTTCTCCATTGTTTCCCAGTAATACCAATCTGATCCGGCCGGCAAGTATAATTTCCTAGATACTGCCCCCTTATCAAAAACATTCGCTACTAATATGCTTGATCCAAACATAAACGTAAAGTTATCATCCGTCAAACATCTTGTATCGTCTTGAAATTCTAAAAACAACGGTCTAATAATCGGTGTACCTTCACTGCAAGCTTCATACATTAAGGAGTACATATATGGCAATAATTTATATCTTAATTTGTAGGCTGCTCTGACGAATTCAATATTTTCAGCATACATCCATGGTTCCGTCACTGTATTATCATTATTTGCCGAATTTATAACAAACCTAGGTTGAAAAATGCCGTTTTGAATCCAGCGTAATAATAGTTCAGCCTCAGGTGCTTTTCCCGCAAAGCCGCCAATATCACAACCATTATTCGCTACACCAGACAGACCCATACCAATAATTGTATTGATATTAAACTTAGGCGTACGCCAATCTGTCAAATTATCGCCGGCCCAAGTTTGTGCATATCTTTGAATCCCGGCAAACCCGGCTCGGCTAATGATATAAGGACGAGCCTCTGGATAAACTTCGGCAATTGCCTCTCTCCCAGCATGTGCCATTAAATTACTCTGCAGACTTTTCAACTGTGCCATAGTCCCTAAGCCGCCATCAAAATCACAAATAGCTTCTTTATTCGTAATCCCATCATATTCACAATTATCGTTCCATACGGTACTGGTTCCCTTTGTCAAAATGTTTTCCTTTAGCAATTTCTTCCATGCATTTCTACCGCTTGGTTTGCTAAAATCAATAAATTTCCCAAGTCCACCCCACCAGTTTCCCAAGCAGGCTTCTTTATTGTCTGCATCTTTAATAAAAGCCGATTGTTCTGCATAATATTTAGCATAAGGATGATTTTTTAGTACACCCGGTTTTAAGTTTGGTATAACATTAATTCCCTTATCATTCATACTGCGAAAAAATTCATTTACGCTAGGAAATTTTTTATGATTCCAGTTAAAGGTATAACGTAAATTATCTTCTTCACCAGACGAATATCCGGATGCCAGCCAAAAATTATCAATTGGTATGTCCTCTTTGCTATGTTTATCAATCACATTGTAAATTTCTTGATCACAGTTTTCTTTGAGCTCAGCATAATACATTGTCGAAGCCGTATACCCTAATGACTGCTTAGGTGGAAACGCCTGCTTACCTGTTAAATCTGTATATTTCGTCACTACATCTTTAACTTTTGGTCCATGAATTAAAAATAAATCAATATCACCACCATCGGTCATATAATAACTATAGCGTGGCCAATAACCACTAATTTCACGGCCCATATCAAAAACGGCATCATATGAGTTATTGTAAAACAGACCCACTGCCTTTTTGCTGGTTTCATTGATGCGAATATAAAACGGAATATGTTTGTACAAAGGATCGCCATTTTCGGGATCATGTCCAATCGCATCTTTAGGGCTCATCATCATCCGTTGTCCTTTTTTGTCTAAGTTTCCTGTTTTTTCACCAAACCCATAAAAATGATCTTTATCTAAATCAATCGCATTATAATGATATCTTCTGCCTAACTGATCTTTGACAAAAGATCTGCCTATCAAATCGGAATACAACAACACTTTATTATGATCATATAATTTGAAACCAAATGGTTCTTTATAGAGCTCGAGTATTAAACTGCTCGTTTTAAAGATCATTTTTTGTTTATCTTCCGTATACGAAACATCAAGCGCTTTGATTCGTTTTCTTTCCTTACCTAGAAAGTTATCAAATCGATCTTCCCAGGCGGTTAAAGTTAGTACATAAGATTCTTCAATAAATTTTTTATCAAATGATGTCCTTATTCTAATAATATCTTTCGTTAAAAAAATAAGCTTTATAAAGGGTCCATCCGTTTCTATCAAATAACCATTTTCGATTTTTTTGCTGTTTGTAACTTTTGTTGCACAAATCAAAGCAGCAGCACTCCTTTAACATCAAAATTCATAAACGTATAAAATAAGTTTGAAGCGGTTTCATAACCGCTTCAAATGCAATACTCCCCGACAATTATTTCTTTTTATTTTTTATGCCAATTACGCTTTGTAAAGCATTATAAGCACGATTTACTTTTTTCTCCAAAGCTACCTGGAGCTGTTCACCAACGATAACAGCATCTTTAACACCATCTAAATTCTTTAAAACTTCGCAATTTGCCGCTGTATTATCGGATAATGTAATTCTTAGACGGGTAGCGCAATATGTATAATAATCAATATTATAGGCACCACCAACATTTTTCAAAATTGCATTTGCCAAAACCAATTGATCCGCTTCCACTCCTTTTGGATTTTCTACTTCATTTGGCTGACTCCAAAGCTCTTCATATTTATACCCTGTTAACTCTTCTGTAACCGCCCTTGCTTCAATACTGACATCCGCTTTACTTCCCCCAGCTTTTAAACGATCAATTTCTTGAATCAACACCGCATGGGTTTGTTTATTCAGCTTAAAGTGCCAGGCAAAATACAATGCAATACCAATCAAACCAGCTGTTCCAATCAATAATGTATTCGCAATCGTATGAATCGCTTCTGGTGATTGGACTAACTGCCCTTTAACAAAGCCACCTTCTTGCATAACAAAACCTACAATAATGGTAGCAATTGCTACTGTAGTTTTTCTCGAAAAAGTCATTACCGCCGCAAACAAACCTTCTCTTCTTTTCTGTGATATAATTTCATCTACATCCGGAATAAAAGGAAAAACATTCCAGGGTGTAAATTCGAGAAGCTGACGACCAATTTGATAGAAAAAACCAAGTGCATATAAAATAGCTAATTTTGAAGCCGGATCATAAAGATATACGGCAAAAAAGCCAAACAAACAGGCAATCATTGTTATATACGAAATTTTAAACAAATTGCGCGGGCCAAATTTAATCATTAAGAAACCACCCGCAATTGTTGTCGGTATTCCAATAAGACTAAGTGAAAGTATATCTGCGGCATTTGCTGATGGAAGATCCAGACAAAATACAGCAAAGAAAATAAAGATTGTATTAAAAACATCTTTTCCCGTAAAAGAACAAATATAGATCAATAAATGTTGACGAAAAGCTTTAACCTTTAAAGTAGACCAATATTCTTGGGCAATATAGACAATACTGGCACATCTTTGTGCAAAACTTTGTGGCACTTCAGCTTGAAGAAGTTCTTCTTTCATTTTCGCGGTAAGATCTCTTTCCCAAGTCACTTTATAGCTAATAAAGAGGCAGATCGCAAACAATACCGCAAAAATCGTACCATTTAACGTATAAGCATACGCATTATTTTCACCAAAATAACGAATTAAGATGGATGGAATAAACGTAGCTAAAAAAACACCCGTAGAGGATATAAACATACGACAGGTCGACAGCTTGGTTCGAGAGTTAAAATCGGTTGTCATTTCTGATGGTAAAGTTTCCCAAGGTATCAATACCATCGCTGCAATAATTTCAAAAGCTAAATAACAGGTTAGATAATACCAATAACTCATGCCGGTAAGCCAAAGCAAAGCATACACCAACATGAGGGGTGACCCAATTAGTAAGAAAAAGCGGCGGCGTCCGAACCGTTTTCCAAGACTATTCTTGAAAAAATTATCGGATATACTGCCAATCGCCAGACTGACAACCGCATCAACGATCCGAGCAATTCCGACTATGGAAGCAGCCTGAACTGGTGTTAAGCCTGCATAGGTTGTATAAAAGAAAAGCATCCACGCTCCGATAATGGTAAATGCACCGCCACCCATTAAATCAGTTAATCCATAGCCAATGCCAATCGGAATTGTAATTTTTCTGTTTTTCGCAGTCATATGAATTCCTCCTATATTCTAAATTGAAAGTCGCTTGTATTTTTTATATATTCTGATAATTATTTCAGGATAATTTTAAATGGTAAGAACTGAAAGGGAACTTTCACAGCCCCCTTTCAAATCTCACATTTCAGCCCAAATATTTCCGCAAAGTTTTCTGAACAGCTTCCGGTCCAGTAATCATTTCTTTAAAATAGACTTCAATCCGATCTCCTAGCCCAATTTTATATAAATCCAAGCCAAAAATAGTTGGATCGCTGAGAATCGTTTTTAAAGCAGCATGAACATCCATGTTTGTACCAAAATGTACATCGGCCAAATGCCCCTGTAACTCTTCCAATAATGGATCGGGACTCACCGTAAATGAATTGCCAGAATCGTCAAGACCCAGCAAATAACGACACCAGCCCGCAATCGTCAAGGGAATGTACGTAAGGTTTTTCACATCTAAATCTGGTGATTTTTGGTACGCTTTAATCGTTTCACCAAATCGAATGCCAAGTTTTTGTGAAGTATCACAAGCTATGCGCTGTGGTGTATCCGGTATTGCGGGGTTTGGAAAACGTTCTGTCAAACATTCCCGTAGAAAATCTTGTGGATTTAATACCCCTGGATCGGCGACAACTTTCATACCTTCTTGATAACCAATATTTTCAACAAGCTTATAGAGCAACGGATTTTTCATTTCATCGGCAATTAATGTATAACCTAACAAACAGCCAAAAACCGCCAATGCTGTATGCAGTGGATTCAAACATGTACAAACCTTCATTTTTTCCACACAATCAACCGTCTGGCGGTTTGTGAAAATCACACCAGCTTTTTCGAGAGGCGGCCTTCCATTAAGGAATGTATCTTCTACGACCAAATATTCGGTCTTTTCCGCATTGACAAAAGGAGCATAACAGCCACCACGTTGGCTAGAAATAAACTCCATATCCGTAAATCCGTCTTGCAAAAGTTCTTTTTGTATTTTTTCAGACGGACGTGGTGTTATTTTATCAATCATACTGCACGGATAAGCGACTTGTTGCCTTAAATACTCCATGAAACCAGCTTTGACAAGACCTGTTTGTTCCCAGTTTTGGGCAATCTCTTGTACTGCCTTTTTCAAGACCAGACCATTTTGTGAACAATTATCCAGACTCAAAAGCGTTAACGGACAAGCACCTGCTATATAACGTTCATAGAGTAACGAAACTACCCTTGCTAAAAAGCTTTGCGGTGCTTTGGGTCCAGCTAGCAGATCTGCAGCAATATCAGGTAAGTAAGTATCATCTTTCGCCTTGATCTTGTACCCTTTTTCGGTAATCGTAAAGCTCATAATCTGAAGCGATGGTCTACACAAAATTTCTTGCAGCCGCTCCCAATCAGCTTTTTCTTCCGTACGGCAAGTCAAGCTTTCTGCAATGCTGCCAATTACAGTTTTGCGAGTGGTTTGATCTGGATACAACGTAACCAATAAGTTCAAATTATCATGTGGCTGATAAATTTTTTCAATGATTTCCCTAGTATTCGTTGCGGCTACTATGATTCCCGTGTTCACAGCCCCTTGATTTAACAAATTCTGCTGCAAGGAAGCAATAAAAGCACGAAATATATTTCCCGGTCCAAAATGCAGCCAGCTTGGATTTTTTGCGGTTTCCTGCAGCATTTTGCTGCGATCAAACTCTGGTAATGCTATTCCTTTACTTTTCCAAGTAAATACATCTTGCATACTTTCCACATTGAGTTTCATCTTATATCCTTCTTTCTACTATTTTCTGCTATTTTCCCGGCAAATGGCATCCCACAAGCCGCATAAATAGTTCGCACCAAGGGCTCGATCAAAAAGTCCATAACCCGGGCGTCCAACCTCTCCCCAAATCATTCTGCCATGATCCGGACGAACCGGTCCAGTGAAATTAACATCGTACAAGGCACGCATCATTTCATATACATCAAGCGAACCAAATTTTGATTTATGGGCAACTTCATTAAATACCCATGGTTCATGCACTTGAACATTTCTTATATGTGCAAAAGCTAAACGATTCATTTTCCCAAAATGCCGAATAATTTGTGGAATATCATTTTCCCGATTTGCGCCGAGTGACCCACTGCAAATTGTTAGTGCATTGCTTGGGCTGTCTACCAAGTCCACAATACGTGCTAAATTTTTCTCACTTGTCACAATACGCGGTAAGCCAAACACGCTGCAAGGTGGATCATCCGGATGGATTGCTAATTGAATCCCATATTGCTCGGCTTTCGGCACAACTGCTTTCAAAAAATAGCCAAGATTTTCAAATAGTTTTTCTTCATCAACATCGCTGTATTGCTCAAATAAATGCGTCAATTCTTTCAAACGTTCCGGTTCCCAGCCAGGCAAAGAAAACCCGTTACTGCTTGCCTGAATTTCTTTTACCATCGTCTGGGGATCTTTCCCCTCAATTAAGTGATAGTCAAAGGCTAATGCCGTAGACCCATCATAAAGCGGTTTTGCAAGCTCCGTACGAGTCCAATCAAAAACCGGCATAAAATTATAACAAACAACCGTAACGCCGGCTTTGCTAAGATTTTTTAAAGATTCAATATAATTTTCAATATATTTATCCCGGCTTGGTAAACCAAGTTTAATATCTTCATGTACATTAACACTTTCTACCGTTTCAAAAGCAAGTCCATGATCTTCAATCTCTTTTTTAAGACACATAATTTTATCTAACGGCCAAACGTCACCTACCGGTACATCAAATAATGCACCAACAACACCATCCATACCTGGAATTTGCCGAATTTGCTGCAATGTAATTTTATCTTCATCTTTCCCATACCAACGGAATGTCATCTTCATTTTAAATTCCTCCAGCTCTATAATTGTTATAGACATACTACCATACTAGTATTTTAATAACAATTTTATTTTCATGCATTTTATTATAATTATCATTTATTATCTTTAATTTTCTTCTATTATCTCCACATATTGAAGTTTTATAAATAATCTGACTTTTATCTATATAAGTTGCATTAAATATTTTTATATGACACTCGTCAGGAATGGGATATAGGGTTGAGTGGCGTTACGGAGGAAGCAAACGATGCTCTATATCCCATTCCTGACAGACTGATAAACTGGATGTAATTTCTTATATAAAAATATCCCCGGCAAAATAAAATATTCTGCAAGGGATAACATCTCTTAGTCTTTGAAATATAATGGATATTTCTCTTTTAAATCTTCTGTATCTTTTAACACTTTATTAATATGCTCGCCTATAACTTTCTCGCCTTTTTCCCAATTGGACTGCTCAATTGCCATAAAAATATCCTCATGCTGACCAAACAGCTTTGGCATTTCATAATACCCATTCACCAAATTCAGCATGCGAACTCTATTATAGTTCAAACTCATCTGCTCAATCATTTGCCAAATCCGAGTTTTATCACACGCAGCAAAGATGATCCCATGAAACGTTCCATCCATTTCAAAAAAACGTGGAAAGTCATCTCTTTTCACACAAAGTTCCTGTAAATCCAAACAAGACTGCAATTTTTGCAGACTACTTTCCGAAAAATTTTTACAGGCGACTTGCATAATTGCATGTTCCATCGTTTCCCGCAAAAAAATAGATTCTGCAACCTGTCCCAAATCTATCTTTGCTACATAAGTACCCTTTTGCGGCAAAATATCCAATAAATTATCATGAGCCAAGCGAATAAACGCCTCCCGCACAGGAGTCCGGCTTATCTCCAGTTCATTGGCTATTTCCTGCTCTGACAAAGCCATGCCGGGGGCGAGATTCATATTCAACAAGTTTTTATTCATGATTCGCAAAGCATATTCACGTATCGATTCATATTTTTTCTTTTCTGAAATCTCCAACTTCATATCATTCGCTCCTACGACGTGGTTTTTCTCAACTAATCCTTACTCTAGCACAGAAAAAAGTTTTTGGCAAAACTTTTACTATGCTGTAAAATACTCGCAGAAGTATCTTCGTCTATGAAAAAAATTTCATATTAACTTTGCTGTTAGGATTCCCAGCCAAAGAGCAAGTAACCCGATAAATAAATTAGCTCCCATATTCATAAACGCGTTCACTAAATCACCCTCGCGTAAAAACTGCATCGTTTCATAGCCAAAAGAAGAAAACGTTGTTAACCCACCCAAAAATCCAACCGTAACCAAAAGTCTCAGATTGGTTGACACTGTAAAACGATCGGTTGTCAGCATCATAAAAAAGCCCATAACAAAACACCCCGCTACATTAACAAATAATGTACCAAACGGAAAATACGCCCCATATTTACTCGCAATCCACGTTGTTAAAACATAACGTGACACCGCACCACAGCCACCGCCAAATAAAACAATTAAAATTTGATCGATACTAAACACCACTGACCCCACCTTTATTCATGCCCGGGAAGCTGCTTCCCATATTTTAAAACTTTAACATCATCAATCGTAATCATACCTTTTTGCACAAGCGTATCCAAATGCGGCATGAATTTATCAATATATTCCTCACTGTCGATAATTTCAATCACAATCGGCAAATCACAGGATAGCTCCACCAACTTTGCCGACCGAATTTGCCGATTGTTTTCACCATAACCCATGATCCCACGAAAAACCGTAACCCCTGCCATATCAAGCTCCTTGGCTTTTTTTACAATGCGGTCATAATGATCCGTTTCACCGATATAAATCCGTAACCGTTTCGCGCACTTTTTAATAGCAGCCATAAAAGTCCCTCCTATAATAAAATTTCTTATCTCCTATTATGTCATACTTCCATCAGATATTCACTCCACATATTCTATCCTCATAATCGTTTAAACACATTCTCCGACAAAAAAATAGACTCCTACCATTTAGAAAAATGGTAGGAGTCATCATTGTTCACCGAACAAATTTATGGCGAACTCCATCGCCTATAAGAGATTGAATTGATTATATCAAGAATCAGCATAGCCGTCAACGGTACATAACCATATCTGCAAAATAAAAAATCTCCATTAAAAACTAAAAATCCCGCAGTACCTTGACGCTAAGACAGAAAAAAGCTATACTAAGGTCTTACATTTCAAAAGGGAGTAATTAATATAGGTACTATCAACATAATGGTGAGAAACCTGGTAGTACCCGCAAATTTTGCGTAATGAGACTTTTGGTGCATTTTATAATGCGCCGAAAGTCTTTTTTTGCTCTTATTATGAATATTGGAGGTAATAATTAATGTTTAGTACCTATTTATTGCTCATCATATGCATCATCATAATTTATTATAGCTGTGAACTTTTTGTCAATGCCATTGAATGGGTTGGCGTGAAATTTAATGTTTCCCAGTGTGCAGTTGGAACTATTTTAGCGGCTATTGGAACTGCCTTACCGGAAAGTGTTGTAACATTTGTTGCTGTAGCTTTTAATTCTAGCAGTCAACAAAAAGACATTGGTATTGGAGCAGCATTAGGTGGTCCGCTTGTACTTGGAACTATTGCTTATGCAGTTGTAGGATTTAGTATCATTTACTATCGAAAAAAACGTAAGTCAGGAATGAAAATGGATATTGACCGTAAAAATTTAAGTCGTGATCAATTGTGGTTTATATCTATTTTTTTCTTTAAGGTTTTATTAGGTTTACTTGTTTTTAGCATTAAACCTTTAATGGCTTTTTTGTTCTTAATAGCTTATGGATTCTATTTCTTTAGGGAAATGCGTGCAGAATGTGTTGAAGAGTGTTTACGACTTAATCCACTGAAATTTCAACCCAAAAAGCAAGAACCTTCAACATTTTTGGTTCTTGCACAAACGATATTTGCCTTAATATTAATATTTTCCAGTTCACATTTATTCGTTAAAAATCTGGAATTAATTAGCAGTTACTGGGAAATATCTCCACTTATTGTATCTCTTCTTTTAAGCCCGATTGCTACTGAATTACCTGAAATTCTAAATGCAGTTATATGGGTTAAACAAGGAAAAGAAACACTTGCTCTAGGAAATATTAGTGGTTCAATGATGATACAAGCAACTGTACCGAGTGCTTTTGGTATATTTTTTACCCCTTGGTTATTTGATGCACATTTACTTTGGGCCGGTATCGTTACTCTTATTGCGGTCTCTTATTTATTGATAACACTTAAACGAAATAAATTTAATCCTGTGCATTTAGTGTATTCCGTATTGTTTTATCTCTTATTTGCTATGATCTTTCTGCTGAAGTCCCCTCCTACTTGGTAAAAATAACACGATCATCCCGATAGCTTAATTAGCATCCTATCCGTTATTCTCCGTCTGATATTCCCCGCGTTCTGATCCATTTGTACCAATAATAAAAAAGTAGCTTTCGCTCTTATTTATGTCTCCAGTAGTGGCATTGTCAATAAAACCCTTTATTTCTTGCGTTATCGTCTTTGCTGTAGTTGCTATAACTCTTTTTATTTATTGTCCCTCTGTACCTGACAATACCAACCAATCAATTTCGTTTGATGGATCACGCATTTGCTTAAGCATTCCCTTTTACAAAAAATGCCCATTGCTCTTTCACATCAAAAGCACGGCCTCTGTTAGGCAAATACTTACGCTTCTTTAAATATTATTGCTTTGTACTCCATCTTTATTTAAAAGGGTTAGGGTCCGTATGACCAGCAAGTTTCATCGGATTAAACCATAACCCACCAATACATGTTTTTCCGTTTTCATTGATCAGTACCACACGTATCAATATCGGATCCGTCATTTGAGAAAACATGCCTTTATAATTAATCACCATATACTCTGTACTCAATTCAATATTCATTACTTCTTTAGTTTTGTAGATACCAACTTTATCTTTCAAATCACCTACCATTTTCTTAAAGGAACTTTCAGGAAATACTTCTTTCATCTTTGCACTCAAATTGCTTTGAAAACTATCATAATTTTCATCGTTAATAGATTTCATCATTTGCTCTGTTAATGGTTCTGCCACCTGTTCTATATTTTTTTCATACTGCCAAACCTCTGCTGGTTCCGCAGCATATACATCGCCAGCTTTAAGGCAGAAAAGTAAACATATACTAAGCATCACTATTATCTTTTGCAAACCTATCCCTCTTTTCTATTTTGATTCCAAAATTTTATATTCTAGCGGCCTCTTTTTCCCATCATATGTTCTATTTTAATTTTAAATTCATTTTGTTCATTTTTCATGACCCATTGCCACTTTCTCACTTGACTTCATTATATAATATTTTTAAATAATTTGACACACGTACACTGCCCAGGCCGGCAAAAAAACACTTTCAGCACGGTAATCCCGCTGGCTGAAAGTGTTTTTTCTGTAAAATATATAAACATATGGTTGGTAAGCTAATTTAAATATGTCGATCTGTAACCGAGGAGATCAAATCAAAACGTTTCGAAACAAATCCATATAAAGTCCATCCGGCGAAGGTAATCATCGCACCATACATCATCGCTGTAAAGCCGCAGGCATACAACGCATAAAGACTGTACACTGACCCCACGAAAGCAACAAAATTTACCCAGCGGCTTTTCCCCAAAGGAACGCCCGCGGTTTCCTGAATAACCGACACGGATGCCATCGAAAGGAGATATGGAATAATATTGGTCACAACCGCCAAATCGACCAGAATATTAAACTGTTTATTTAAAGAAGGGCTCATGGTCGACAAGGCCAGACCTGTCTGAACAGCTGTAATAATGAGCATCGCTGTCAACGGTACATCGGCTTTTGTCACCTTGCTGAAAAGTTTGGGGAAGTAGCCTTCTACTGCCGAACTTTTAAATACTTGTGCAATCGTAAACTGCCAGCCGAGTAAAGAGCCAAAGCAGGACATCACCATGAGTCCCATGACAATTTTACCGATTGTATCATTGAACATCGCCGCAAATACAAGTCCAAACGGTGCGGTTGATTCAGCCATAATTGCGTTTGGTACGATACCTGCCATAACATTTGTTGAAAGAATATAAATAACACCGGCACCTAATGTCCCGCCTAAAACAGCAATCGGGATGTTCTTTTCTGGATTGTCAACGGCATCCGTATTTGCACATGCCGATTCAAGCCCCAGAAAAGCCCATAACGTCATGGAAATCGACATGCTGATTGCTTCAAATTGCGGATAGTCATGCGGATTCCAGGAAGCGATATATAAACTGCTGTCAAACCAGAACCAGCCAAAGATGCTCAATATGACCACCGGAATAATAACTCCTAAAATCGTGAAAGAACTAATCTGCCCCGTAATTCTGGCTCCGCCAAAATTCAGCACAGTTGCCAGCCACAAGGTAAAAATGGTCCATAGGCTTACGGTAAACGGTGAAAGCGTCACGCCAAAAAGTTCTGCCCCATAGCCTACCGCCGAAATAGCAATTGCGGTATTGGCAATAACCAAAGAGATCCCATACGTATAATTCGCCATAAAATTTCCGGCTTTACCAAAAGAATGTTCTGCATAACCACCCATTCCGCCGGACTTTTTACTGAACATCCCACATTTGGCAAAAGCATACGCCAGTGCCATGGAACCCGTTGCCGTCACCAGCCAGGAAACAATCGAAATCGTCCCCACTTCCGCCAGTTTGGTCGGTAACATAATAATGCCGGAACCCATCATATTGATTGCCGTTAAAAAAGTGAGCTGCATAACACTCATTTTATTGTTTTTTTCAGACATTGTGATTCACCCTTTCTTCTGGTGATACAAATATCAGACGGCTTTTAGACGAACCTGACAGACTAAAAGCCGTCTGTCAGATCAATCCTTTTTCAATACATAGCCATACCCTTTAATCAGATTTCCAGCTTGTTGCAGATAGACTCCTTGAATTTCAGGAGCAAACCCTGGGAAGTCATTAATTCCGGCTTCCAGCGTCAAGAAATAATGCTGTGCCGTTTTATTCCAGCGTTCACCCGGTACAACGCAGATAATGCCTGGCGGATATGGTAGAGCTCCTTCCAAGGCAACACGATCCACAATATGCGTCAATGGTACAAGTTCCGCTTCATTGCGAATTAAAGCCCATTGTGCTTCCTGGGCGCTGATTGCTGTCCGTGGTAACGTTTTACTGCGGAATAAATCCCGTTGCAAATTCTTTACATTGTTTTCCTTATAAAAATCATGCATTTCCTGACATAAAGCACGGATTGTATAGCCTGCATACCGATCCATATTATTTTTATAAACGGTTGGCAATACTTCACTCAGCGGCAAATCTTCCTTAATAGCAATTTCAAAACGAGCAATTTGCGATACAAGGTTTTGCAATTTCGTCGAAGTTTCTGCTGGTGTCAGTAAAAATAAAATGGAATTCAAATCGCATTTTTCCGGAATAATCCCGTTTTCACGCAAATAATTCGCTAAGATGGTCGCCGGAATGCCGAACGTATCATATTCCCCGGTATCAACCTTAATCCCTGGTGTAGTCAGCATTAATTTGCAAGGATCGACAAAGTATTGATTTTCCGCATAGCCTGCAAACGAATGCCATTTTTCTCCCGGATGAAAGTTAAAGAACTCCAAATTATTCGCCATTTCATCGGTATCATAATCTTGCCATTTTTTTCCGTTTACGATTAAAGGAATAAACGGCTGAATCATCGAACAATTCTTTAATACTGCTTTTCTCGCTTCAATCCCCATTTTTACACAGCTCATCCAAAGTTTGCGCCCAGCTTCACCGGCGTGAATCTTCGCATTCACATCTAAGGTTGCAAAAAGCGGATAGAATGGACTCGTCGAGGCATGAAGCATAAACGCATTGTTAAAGCGCTTATGATCGCAGTATCGTTTCTGCCCTTTTATATGGCTGTCTTTTTTATGAATCTGTGATGCCTGCGAAAATCCGGCCTGCTGTTTATGAACGGATTGTGTTACAATAATACCCGGATCATCTTTTGTCAGCGTCAATAAAAGCGGTGAGCAGTCTTTCATCATGGGAATAAACTGTTCATAACCGACCCAGGCTGAATCAAACAAAATATAATCGCATAGAGAACCGATTTTATCAACGACCTGTCGGGCGTTATAAATCGTTCCGTCATACGTTCCGAGCTGGATAACCGCCAAGCGGAAAGGTCGTTTTTCTTTTGTTTTGCGTGGCGCAACTTTGGCAATCTGTTCACGCAAATACGTTTCATCAAAGCAGTGGCTGTCAATCCCACCAATAAAGCCAAATGGATTTCGTGCTGTTTCCAGATAAATTGGTGTAGCACCCGCTTGTGTTAAAGCTCCCTGATGGATTGATTTATGGTTATTGCGATCAAATAAAACCAGATCGCCCGGTGAGAGCAAGGCATTGGTTACAACCTTATTGGAGGCTGACGTGCCATTTAAAACAAAATAGGTCTTATCCGCATTAAATACTTGTGCGGCTTGCTTTTGGGCTTCGCAGGCAAATCCTTCATGAATCAAAAGGTCGCCCAGTTTCACATCCGCATTGCAGATATCGGATCGAAATAGGTTTTCGCCGTAAAACTCGTAAAGATAACGTCCTGCCGGATGTTTGCGGAAAAATTGCCCGCCTTGATGACCTGGACAGTCAAACGCCGCATTGCCGCTTTCTACATATTCACTCAGCGCCTTGAAAAAAGGCGGTAATACTTTTTCTTCATATAAAACAGCCGCCGCTTCAATCTGACGGCTGTAAAGACGCAAATCAAAATGCGTCGTATCCATCACATGATAAACCCGCCCCACGAAAGCTTCTTCCAAGGGGACATCTTTGACCAGTACGATAAAGAGTGGAATACCAAACTTCGTATCCTGAACGGCCTTGGCATAGCTTGTTTCTTCACTCGTAAGAACAATGGCAGCCACATCGGTATAATCCGTCTGTCCTGCCTCTACCAAATCCCGTTCCGTAGTAAAATACTTTTTAGCTTCAGGTCCATAAGCAATTTTGAAATGTTTCATTTGCTTCCTCCTAATATTCTAATGAAGTAGTTTCTAAAAAAGTATTATGCAGTTTTTGGTAAGTCTTAAGTTCTCTTCACCCTCCGGCCGGTCGGGTTTTTATAAATTTATTAATGTAACTATTCAACTTACATCTTTATTATACATCTGTATTCTAAATATTTCAATAAAAATATCTTTAAATTAGATTTTTTAAATAAAAGGAGGCCTTCTATTAATGCCTGATATCATTGATAGTATTGGAAAAAGATTAAAATTATTGAGAAAAACCCATAACTTGACCCAAAAGGAATTTGCTACATCTATCAAGATTTCTCAAGGTAATTTAAGCGAAATGGAAAAAGATAAGATTTCTCCATCATATGATACGTTGATATTGATAACAAAAAAATATGAAGTATCTGCAGATTGGATTTTAACAGGAGAAACTACTTTACACAAAAATGAATTATCAGAAAATCTTGATTTAAAAGAAATGTATGACGTCCTTCACAAAATAATGTCTGACCCAGATCCTGAAATTCGCATCTGGGCAAAAATTCAATTTCGCAAAACATTTGCGGAATACATGCCAACAAAAGAGCAAAAAAAATAATGCCGCTTGGCAAGATCACAATTATAAATATATAGAAAAAACATATGCTCGATAAAACAAGGGGCTGTCGCACTAAGCATTTCCGCAAATAAATATGCAATTCATTCTTTTATAAGCACAATGTTGCACCTCAAAAGAATGATTTTTGCATATTTCTTAGGATTATACGCTTAGTGCGACAGCCCCTTGTTTATCGGTTCTTAACAGAAAACATTTAAAATACAAGAGATGTCTGTAAATTTTTCGATTCCACGAACCTCGACTTATATTTACCAATAATTTTTTTAGAACTATACACATCAATTAATACGTCGATGTTTTCATCCTATAAACTCGCCTATTATTATGCTGAAATCAAATGGCAAGCAATACTATGACCATCTGAATTTAATTTAAGAACAGGCTTTTCTTGTCGACAAATTCCCCTACACTCCACACATCTATCTTGAAATGGGCAACCTTGTGGCAAGTCTAAGGGACTGGGTACCTCTCCATCTAATAGCTGTATTTCTTCTTTACATTTCAGAGAAAAAACTGAACGCAAAAGTGCTTTGGTATATGGATGTTTAGCTTCTAAAATCGCATCTCCAGACAGTATTTCGACGATATTACCAAGATACATGACCGCAACGCGATGACAAAGCTTAGACACCAGAGCTAAGTCATGGCAGATAAAAATGATAGAAAGTTGCTTTTCTTTTTGTATCTTGACTAAAAGCTTAACGACTCTTTCCTGTACCGATACATCCAACGCACTCGTTGCTTCATCACAGACAAGAATCTCGGGTTCAAGTGCCAGAGCCCTAGCAATCGCAATACGCTGTCGTTGTCCCCCACTCATATTTCCCGGATACCGCTCTGCAAATTCTTCTGACAATTCAACAATCCTTAAAAGTTCCTTTGCTTTTTCCTCAACTTGATTTCTCTTAATGATTGCAAAATTGCGTAGTGGTTCACAAATGATATCTTGGATTTTCATCTTAGGATTAAACGCCTGCATTGGATCTTGAAATACCATCTGAATGTGTTGACGATTTTGACGCGCTGCTTCTCCCTTCAGCTTCGTGATATCGACACCTCTATGATAAATAGCACCTGCCGTCGGCGCATATAATTGCATAACCGTCTTTACAAGCGTACTTTTTCCGCAGCCGCTCTCACCAACAATACCAAGCGTTTCCCCTTTATAAAGGGTAAGAGAGACATCATCACAAGCTGTCAAGCTTCGCCCATCAGGCACCAAAAATTGCTTCACAATATGCGAGATTTCTAAAACTTTTTCCATCTCAAAAGGCATAACGCTTTCCTCCGATCTCTGGTACGGCTTCTAAGAGCTCTTTTGTATACTGTGACTGTGGGTTTGTGATAATCTCATCCGTTTTGCCTGCCTCAACAATACTACCAGAACGCATGACAATGAGCTTTTCAGACATATAGGCTGCAACACCGATATTATGTGTAACCAGAATAATCGCTGTCTGATCTCTACGGCAAATCTCTAGCATTTCCGTGACAACCTGCGCCTGCGTTGTCACATCCAAGGCCGAAGTCGGCTCATCAGCAAGTAAAAGACGCGGCTTAAAAAACATCGCCATGGCAATACCGATACGTTGCCGCATACCGCCACTTAACTCGAACGGATAACTTTTCATCAGATTTTCGGTATGCGGCAAGTGCATTTTGTTTAGCATTTCTTCTGCCGCCTTTGCCGCTTCGCTTTTCGTTAGCGAAGAGTGCTCGCAAATATATTCTATAAACTGGCTGCCAATACGTTTTATTGGATCGAGCATACTGCCACTATCTTGAAAAACCATAGCCGCTTTCCTACCGCAAAGCTTGCGCCAATCTTCCACTGTGTTTTCTAAAAGATTTTTTCCCTCAAAGAACATCTCTCCACCAGTGATATGCCCTCCATGCGGTAGACACCCGAGAATTGCACGTATGACAGTTGTTTTTCCGCTACCACTTTCTCCTACGATAGCGACTACCTCGCCTTCCTCAAGCGACAAATTCATATTTTTCACAATTGTATCATTCGCATAGGCTATCGAAAGTTCAGATACTTCTAATAACATGGACTTCTCCTCTTCTAAACATCATTTCTTCACCGGGCTAATCTTGTTCGTAAGCCAATAATAATCAGATGGATACATTTTTGCTCCCGTAATCGCGGTCGAACTAATGATATTGGTCTCTGGATAGCCTAGGAATAGACCTGCTCCATCATTCATAAGGATTTGCTGAATATCAATGATGAGTTGGTGGCGTTTTTGCTGATCAAATTCCGAAGATAATTCAGCAAATTTTGCATCAAGCACTGGACTACTATATCCTGAACCATTTTGCGGATTATCACCATTTTTATTTGTTCTCCAATACCAACTTAGGAAAATTTCCGGATCACCAGTATTCGCTGTAGTTATATTGGAAATCAGACAATCATATTCTCCGTTTATTCCCATCTTATCGATAAGGTTATAATCTACATTTTTAATCTTTACATCTATACCAACTTTTTTCGCATCGGATTGTACGGCTTCGGCATAAAGAGGCAATTCTGCACGACTGTTATACACAACAAAATCTACACTAAGCTTTTTTCCATCTTTTTCAAGGATACCATCACCATCTGTATCTACCCAGCCAGCCTCTGTTAAAAGTTGTTTTGCACGTTCTACATTATAACTATTAGGATCTGCAAGATCCTTAAAGCCATAATCCATAGATGGAGGCACTGGCGCTTTCCCTTCGATAAAAGTTCCTTTCAGCAAAACTTCATTATAAGATTTTCTGTCGCAAGCACTGATAAAGGCCGCACGCACCTTAGGATCACCCAGAACACCTTTTTGATTGATGCGCGCAAGTACCGTACGAAGTGAAGAAATACGATCGACACGGAATTTTGAAGCATCTTTAAAAAGTCCAATATCGCCAGCGGCAATATTGACTGCCATATCAATTTCCCCTGACTGCAGAGCCATAGCACGTGTATTCGGATCGTCAATAGATGGAATTTCTACTTTTTCATATGGTACTTCGCCATCCCAATAATAAGGGTTTTTTACCATAACAGCTTTATCCTTAACAAAGCTTTGACACATGTAAGGTCCTGTACAAATTGGCCCTTCCTTAGCAAAATTATGATCTGCTTCAGCCGATACATCTACAATGAGAAACAATGGATCTGCCAAAAATCCCGGCATATTGGGCTCTGGTTTTGCTGTCCGAATGGTAAGTTTCTGCCCATCGGCTACGATTTCAGTATATTTAAAAAATGTTACTGCACGTTTATTTTTATTGAAAGCTCTTTCCAACGATGCTTTTACAGCTTCGGCTGTTAATGGTTTCCCATTAGAAAACTTTACATTGTCTCTGATTTTAAAAGTCCAACTCAAATGATCCTCACTGATTTGCCAGCTTTCCGCTAGCCATGATACGACACTCATCTTTTCATCAAATTTCGTTAAACTTTCCCCCATACCATAGCGCATAACAACCCAGCCAAAATAATTTTCCGTTGGTTCAAGTGTATCCGCAAAATTCGTTACACCGATTTTCAATGTCGTTTTATCAGCTTCTTTCTTGCTATCACCGCAACCCGTCATAAAGATTGATACGAAACAAATAACCAGTGCTGCACTTATAAATTTTCTGAATTCTCTCATAAAATCCATCCTTTTTCCTTTATAATTTGTATTAATTTATCTTCTGTGTATCCATGATATCTCTCAGACTATCCCCCCATAGGTTAAATATCGTTACGATAATCAAAATTGCCGTCCCCGGGAAAATCATGAGCCATGGTGCTGTTTGTATGTGCTGCCGCCCTTCATTGAGCATCAACCCCCATTCTGGCGTCGGGGGTTGTGCTCCAAAGCCCAGAAAAGAAAGTCCTGCAAGTTCCATCATCATCGTACCAATATCCATCGCCGCTGTTACAACAATGGTTGGCAAAATGTTCGGTAACATATGTCGCCATACGATTTGGCGCAATCGCGTTCCACTCGTTATGGCAGCAGCAATAAAATCGCGTTCGCGCAACTTTAGTGTGAGGCTGCGGGCAAGCCGTGCATATTTTGTCCAACTTACAACTGCCAAAGCAAGAATGGTATTGAAGATATTGCCCCCCATCATACCTGCAATCGCAATTGCAAGGACAATACCCGGGAAGGCAAGCATCATATCTGCAATACGCATGAACACCATATCCACTTTACCACCATAACAACCGGAAATAAGACCGATCATCATCCCAATCCCGGAAATAATAACCACCAGCGACAGTGTCATCATCAGTGAAGTTTGCATTCCGAAAAGAATGCGTGACAAACAATCACGCCCCAATTTATCCGTGCCAAATAAATGTTCAAAAGACGGTGCAAGCATAGAGTCTTTCATCGCAGCATCAAACGGATCATAGGGTACAAGCCATGGTGCAAATATGGCAGCCCCTAAAATGAAAAGGACAAATAAACTATATAAAGCAAATAAATTTTTATCTTTGAAAAATTTTTTCACTTACTGCACCCCTCCCTTTTTCAACCGTGGATCTAAATAGGTATAAGAAATATCGACAAGTAGATTAATCCCCATGTATAAAAGAGCAATCCAAAGAACGAAACCTTGCACCAACGGATAATCGCGCATTTCAATCGCATGTACTGCCATTTTGCCAAGCCCCGGCCAAGAAAAAACCATTTCAATCACAGCGACACCGCCAAGCAGCCAACCAATGGACAACCCCAGAAGTGTAATAAGCGGTAAACAAGCATTGGGAAGTACATGGTGCCACAAAATTTTTCGCATCGGGATGCCTCTCGTACGCGCACCAACCACATAATCCTGTCCTAATTCCTCAAGAACTGCCGTTCGCACTTGCCGCGTGTATTTCGCGGACATTGCAATTGCCAGTGTCACCGCAGGAAGTACAATGCGATCTAGTGATACAACACCGCCAGCGATAGGAAACAAGCCGAGTTTTAGTCCAAAAATATACAGTAAAATTAACCCTACCCAAAAGCTCGGCATAGAGATTCCTAAAAAAGAAAGCCCACGAATGAAATAATCAATTTTATGATTTCTATATACAGCCGAGATAATTCCACATGGTACAGAAATGAGCAGCATTATAATGATCGCACTAACTGCAAGGGACAAGGTACCAGGCAAACACTGCCAAAGGCGATCAGCTACTGGCATTTTCGCCGAATAAGACAATCCCATATCTCCATGTGCAATTCCTGTAATCCAGCGGATATACTGCACATGAAAAGGTTTATCCAAGCCAAGCTGCGCCCTAGTTTCTGCAATCGTTTCTTGCGAGACAATCGTATCTCCTACTTCGAGCAGCATCTCTACCGGATCACCTGGTGACAAATAGGTCAGACAAAACGTCAGGAATGTCACGCCGACAAGCGTAATCATCAGTTGTATTACTCTGTGCATAATTTCTTTTTTTTTCAAACCACCATCTCCTAAATTTTATTTTTTTGAAATAAACTTTAAACCCCCACCTTTAATTTATCTCTGATCATTCATCTCCTATAAGTAGCATACGCCGAGTCAGCTTTGATAAATAAGGCCAAAGAAAAATTGTTCTGCCTAAGCTAAACGCAATAAATGCCATCCATACACCGTGATTGCCAATATAAGGCACAGTCAAAAACAATACGACAAAGAAAAATAACAACGACGCTACTGTAGAATTGCGAATCGGTACAGAGTCCGTTGCACCAAGGAAAAAGCCATAAAGCACCAAGCCCCAATACACTACGAGAGGGAAAATAATCATCCAATATAGATATTCCCCCGTTGCCTGTTGCACTTCAACAATGTTCGTAAAGACCGCAATGATGTTTTCGGGAAAAAACAAAATGATTAAACTTAAAATAGCAGCTGTCAAAGTACTCCAAATCACACTAAGCTGAACGGTTTTTAAATACATACACGTATCCTTTTTCCCAATGGCTCTGCCGACAAGCACTGTCGTTGTATTATCAAACGAGCCTAAAAAATATGCAATCATATAATGTATTTGCATAATGACCGCATTCGCCGCAAGAATAATTTCACCATACTGCATACCGTAATAAGTGACGACATTATAAACAACCAATAAACAAATGGTCCGAATAAACAAATCACGATTTACACACATCATATTGAGAAATTCAGTTTTCGCAAAAAGCATTTTTTTTGTTATGAAGGAGCAATCAAATTCTTTTGTTCTAACTACAATTCCTACACCAATCAAAGTAATAACAACTTCCGAAATAAGCGAAGCATAGGCAACGCCCTGACCTGCTAATTGCAATGTCAAAACAAAATACAAGGATAAAGCCATATTGATGATGTTCATCAATATTTGTAAAGCCATTGATATTCTCACCTTTGCCATTCCCAGCAGCCAACCAGTAACCACATACCCCGCCAAAGTAAACGGTGCGCCCCAAATACGAATATCATAATAAGAACTTGCAGTCGCTTCTACCACTGCACTCGGTGACATGATAATAAGCGCAAGATATTTAATTGGATATTGAAAAGCAATAATGAGTACCCCAAATACAATAGCAATCATCAAGGGACGAAAAAATGCAGCCGTAAGTTCTTCGGTCTTATTCATCCCCCGTGCCTGTGCCGTAAAACCAGAGGTACTGACCCTCAAAAAGCCAAGCACCCAATACAACGTATTAAAGATTAAAACAGCAATGGATATTCCTCCAATATAGCTTGCTTGGTCTAGCCGCCCCATAATTGCAGTGTCTACAACACCAAGCAATGGAGTAGCCAATGATAATATCATTAATGGTAGTGCTAAATTTAAAAATTCTTGATGATCCGCCCAAGACAGTTTCCCTTGCTTTTGTTTCATGTAAAACCTCACTTTCAAAATTAAAAAAAACTTTTACTAAAGCAGAAAATAACATCACCTTACAGTTATACATAAAAAGATAAAACTCTAACAAAATAGTCAAGACAAACAATGCTGTTTTGCAGCTACTGAGCCCCTGCACATCAATCAACATTCCATTAACATATTTTTAGTTCGTCCTCTAATACAATGTCCGGGAACCGCATTGATTTTACGCACAATTTTCCTATTAAGTCTTTCCAAACAACTTAATTCATGTTCCTCAATTTTTAAAATTGATTTTTATTTTTTGAACTACTACTTAATTGTTGCACTTTGCAATGCGTTCCACGATTCATTCGAACGATCAACAAAAAGCTTACGAACATTTTCATTTTCACCAACGCCATGAATATATGTATCTACTTTAAAACCTTCTTTTTCCAAAATGGACTTATGTGAATCAGGATCTGCACCTGCCATGTCATTGTTGGCATGATCTCCGGCAACCATCATAACTGGAAGCAATGTGACATGTTTAATTCCTTTTGCTTTTAATTTTGGAATAATCGTTTCTAAACTTGGCCATCCTTCAACCGTATAAATCAGTACATTATCCATTTCTAATTCAGTAAGACGAGCCTGTACAACAGAATAATAAGCATTACCTGGATGGGATGTACCATGCTGCATCAATAATATAGCATCTGTTTTACCTGTTTGAGGAAAGTCTGTTTTAAGTGCATTTAAGAATTCTGTAACATCATCTCTTTGCTTTGCCTGTCCTGTCCAATACATCAATGGCGTGCCCAATGTCATTTTTTTGAATTTGGTTTTGTATAAGTCAAAAATTGCATTATTATACGCATATTCCATTCCTGGAATCAGATTCAGTGACGTAAGAGCTACACGAGTATATCCGTCCTGTTTTAAAGCAATTAAAACTTCTTCCGGTATTTGAATTTTAATTCCTTCTTTAGCTTGAATTCGATCAACGATAATATGTGACGTAAATGCCAATACAACCTTTGTATTCGGATGCGCAGCCTGAATATCCGCTACTGTTTTATCAATTGTTACTTTGCGTGATTCCTTGAAGGTCGTACCAAAACTCATTACCACAATCGCATCTTTATTTTCTAAATCCTTCATTTCCGAATTTTCAAAAACACGAACGCCAATTTCTGTTGCTTGTTTTAAAGCTGGTGTTACCGCTTTAATCTCTGAATTTAGTTTATAACCTGCATAGCTCGTCATCATTCCAACACCAACGAAGGCAACGCCCGCCAAAAATAGGATAAGCAGTTTTCTCGATTTTGTTTCATTATTTTTCCTCCCTAAAATAAATACATACTATTGCTCGGATAACATCAAAATAAAACTACCGCCTCGGTAAATTTCACCTTCATCTAGTGTACTGACACATTGAATTTTTAATAAATCAAATTTTCATATACCGGCAGAATATAAAGTGATGCAATAAAATAAAAAGTTAAACATCAATGTGCCACTATACTAGTCTGAATTGATTTTCCGAAATATACATATTATTCTCAATATATAAAAAGCTACATTGCTAACTCTCCTTGAAGTACTTACATGTTCCAATATAAATTGGAACATGTAAGTACTTCAAGGCATAAAATATATGAATAATTTTCTCCTGTAAAAGCTGTTAAACAAGAAAAATTTTTCGACAAAATGCGATAACCTGACAAAAAGGCCTCTTTTTGCGCACGCAAAAAGAGGCCTTTATTGTTTATAAATAAAAACACAAACACAAATCAAAAAAGTCTCGACATTTGTCGAGACTCATAGGCTTAATATGTAGTATTCCTATAAATCCCCTTCCCATCGCTCGCGGGTCTAACGGTGATTGTTAACTGGGCAGTTCTCCTGGCTCTAGATCATTGTTTCTCCACGCCTTCCCAAAGTTTATGCTTCAGTGACATTTTGTGGATTCACTCCCTAATACAGTGGCGGGACCGCGTTGGCATTTTATCCAACTTCCCTATTAAGTCCTTTCAGACACCCAATTCAATCGATATGTAGTTATTCTTAGAAAACACATAATTATGATATCTTTAATATATTGGTTTGTCAAGTATTTAGTATAAACCCTAGGAGTTTGTGTGATCGATATATGATAATGTCTTACTATACCGTTTTTGATTATGTCCCAAATCCCATGATATACTGTAGCCTTATTCTTAGTTGAAAGTTAAGGTTACTCGATGAAGAAAGTTGAGTTAAATATGAAATCATTCAAGAAACTGCACGATCTGGAAATAAGTTCATTTCAGGAGGCTTCGCTGTGCTTATTTTGGCGAAATGATTCAGAAAAACCCAACTGCATATTGCCATTGATGACTCTACGAGTACGATTGTTACCGCTTATTTCGATACACAGGAGACCTTGCATGGCTACTACCATGGCGCAGTGGCATGTTTTGGAAACACACAGGCCATCGAATGCATCCACGAGAATTTACACGAATTCGTTAATACAATTAAGATAAGCCGATTGCTCACTTAAGTGAAAATAAATGTTTTGAATATCAATGATAAGTAATGCAGCATTTTCCATATTGATCGCTACCTCCTAGTAGATTTTTCTTTATTATAGAGATAGAATCCTTTCCTGTAAATTACCCACTTTTTTGTAAGTATACTCATATAAGACCTTTACACTTCAATATATCAGCCATTCCGTTTTCTTTCATATAATCAATTCCTATAGCCTGCATAATCAAAACCGCATCTAACATTTTCTTTCCCCGTTCAGGCGTTATTGAATATTCTACCCTCAACGGATAACCTTCATATTCTGTACATTTTACAATGCCATACTCTGTTAATTCCTTTAATTGCTCAATTAACATTTTCTGATTAATACCCTGTATTTGACGTTCCAAATTAGCTAATGTTACGTCTCCATTTCGATCCCTATGTTTGGTTTATATAAAATACTCAAATCTAATAGAAGTATCCCATATAATTAAACTTTAAACAATGACCATAAAAGGTACATTGCGCAAAAAAAAGCACCCCCATTACGGCCATGCCGCTATATGAAAGTGTTTTTTTCGTAAAATATATAAATGTTAGCAATAAATCTTCCGTAATAGCAATTAGGAACATATAGGCTCCCTCTTTCTGCACTTCACGTACAAAAGGATAAAAATCCTATCATCCTGTCAAAATTTTACACCATAACCATTATTAAAAGGGCATGTCACCCAAGTATATGCATTGTTTCTGGGATTGCCGTTAATTTGATAGCCAAACTTTATTTCCGCATTATGTACAACCATAATAACGGATGCCATGGTATTAAACGCAGCTTCCCCCCGGGGACATATTGTACTTTCCCTACAGATTGAAAGCACCGATGAACCATAATATTGATCTTGCAGTACATTCTCAACACCAGCCTGGCTAGGATTCTGCTGCAAAATGCTTTCCGCCCGCTGCAGTCTGAGATATGTGCTGTGATTTTCTGGAAAAGTAGTTCCACCGTGGATATACCGAAAATGATTGGTTGACGCAAAATAATTGGCAGTATCGGTATCAGCAAGCTTAACGTTAATTACTTCACCATTATAAGCTTCAATAAAATATCGTTCGCTGGCATCGCTAATTAATAAAATATCTGGATCTTTAAATTCATTCGTATAAAAATCAACCATTGCATCAGCAGCCTCTTTTGCTGTTTTGTAGTTTGAAACAATTTCCCGATACTTTGTAAAAATATCTTCTGATGCCGATTTAGGATTCGTATGATGCCCTCTGTGATTATCCATTCCTGTCAAATATGAATCAGCAGCCACAAAAGATACACCGTAATTATTAAGCCCTGCCCATAATCCATTAGTATTTTCCCTACCAAATTTAACATATTGAATATCATCTTCACCTTGCAAAATTTCAGGTTTTAAAAAATTAGTCGTATCTGTCAAATCACATTGTTTAAAACTAATCATAGAGTTCCCATCATATACTGCACCAATTGTACACATCATCTTGCCTCCTTATTTATAATAATTATTGGCAAACTCCGCCGCTTCACGCATAGTCGCACAGAACCATGCAGCCTCATACTGCGGTGTAGAAGAATACTTGGTTAAAATTTCATCATCCGTCATGTCGCAGATCTGCGTAAAATCATCAGCAATTGCCCGATCTACAAGAGTTTTAATCTCATTTTTCGGAAACTCCAGCTCATCTGTATTATGCAAGATATATAACTGTTCTGGATAAATATTCATAGTTTTAAGCCCATACACACAAAAAAGCGTTTGTACCCCTTGTGCTGTGCAGCGATCCGTGTTACTTAATTCATAATAGCGGTTAGTCGGTTGCAGATAATCTGCTGATGCTGCATCTACATTGACGCCGTATGTGCCCCAGCCACAATTAGGATTTCCTTGCCCGACAGATATACTTAGGGTTGCAATGTATGCACTATTGGCATTGATAATTGACTGAAGATTTTGCATTAAAATGATCACATTTTGCGTAGAAGTTTGCGTTGTACTATCACTCACCGGATTAGCGCCCTGAGCATATAAACAAATTCCCTGTTTTAGGGTTTTGGTCACAAGCTGAAAAAAAGCATCAAAACGCTGCAGTCTGCTCAAATGAGCCATGCATACTGTCTTGTGACCTGTTTCCATACTTTCGCCGATAGCAATAACGATAATGCAAGATGTAGCACTATCTGAATATAAGTATGAATACGGCGTTTGCTTTTCAGCTTCCAAATCATAAATGCAGTAATTGTCTTGTCCTACATACTTAAACCCAGCAGGTAAACGTCCTGTGTAAAATTCCATCATAACACTCCTCTTTTTATAGTCGATTATCATACACGTCTTGCCGTAATAAAATAAAACAACTCCCTGTGTTATCTTTTACTATTTACAATGTTACATTTACACAAATAATCTAATATTCCTGCCAAATTTTTAATATATTCAAAATTTCAAAAAATATGGAATCTCACCAGTAAACATATATGGATTTAACAATGTCACAAAATAAAACGTCCTATCTTCTGCAAGGAAAATAGGCTTGATATCTTTCGATTTATCTAATACTTATGCATATTCTCTGTTCCCGTCAGGGTATTGGATATAAGGGGCCTTCTTTTCATGGTCATATTTTGATATTGGTAACCCTTTAATCGTTTTGATTTCATTTTCAATTCGAACTGCCTCACTAAATCTTTTTGTAAGCTCATCATCTGATACACCACAAGTAGAGTCCAATTCATTTTGTTCATTCTTCATGATCCATACCCCCTTTCTCGCTTATCTTCATTCATATAATATTTTTAAATAATTTGACACACTTACATTGCTCTACATTCTCTTTTTTCACATTTTTTCGCTTCATTTACAAATTCACTTTAACCACATTATATCGCTTGTCCGCTTTGCGAATTTAATCGCACATTCTACCTTCCCATCAACAGATATCACTTTTAATTGATTATCTCTTTCCCCACCAAATACATATAACAATGCATAATCATTAATCACTAGATATTTTTTATCCGGACTAACCACTGATGAATACCACCACCGATTATCACTTCCAAGATTTGTGATTTCTCCAGTTTCTAAATCATACTTATTAATTTGTTTTTTTACATCTCGATAAAGAATGCTCTTCCCAGCTTCATACCAAGCAGGTGAATTTGCTTGGGCTAGTAAAACATTTATATCTCCTGTAGGAGATACCAGAATAATTTTAGAATACCCATCTACTTCATCTGAATTTTGAGTTAAGATGATTGAATCATCTGGAGTGACTAATATTGCGGATGAAAAATTGATATGATCGTCGAATAGTTTTTCTTTCGTCCCTGTTTTTCGGTTATATTTCCATAAAGAAATTATATTCCACTCTGAATTTTTAGAGGCTATCTTGTTCTCATTTTTTTCATAGTTAAGGTACCAAATCGAGTTTAAATCCTCTGATACTACAGGAAAATGAATTTCTTTATCGGAATTCATCAATTCACTTACTTCTCCTTCTCTTACTTTAAGTAAAACAAATTCTCCTGTTTCTTTCTTTTTAGCGACACAAAAAAAATTTTCTTTTTTCATAGATGGATACATATATTTTTCATACCGATCATCACTAAAATAAAGTCTATCCACTGTCCCCTTTGGAAGAATAATTTCATAAAATCCTGATTTTTCCGCTTTAGCTATTGTATCAAAATTAATTGGTACTAATAGAGTCCCCTGAATGTTCATAAATGCACCATTTTCCCAGCTATAGTTACACAATAAATTAATTACAAAAAACAATATTAGCATAATTTGTTTCACATCTTCACCCCTATCTCTAATTACTTAACCAAGATACATTTATTCCCCATGGCTTGATGCCACCATTCTGCAAAAATGTTAATTCATGCTCAACCTTTCCATCAATAGATATTACTTTCAGCCGGTGATCCCGTTCACCACCCAAAAGCTGAATTCGTGCATATTCAACTACCGCCAAATGCTTTTTATCTGGACTAACAGCAGGGGGGTAATCCCACCATCGATCATCGCTTCCCATACTTATAGTTTCTCCACTTTTTAAAATAAACACATTAATTTGATTTCCACTTTTAAAAAGAATACTTTTACCCTTCTCATACCATGATGGAAAATGCGCCTTAGAAAGCAAAACTCTTTTCTCTCCTATATTAGATATCTGGATAATTTCAGAATGCCCATCTAGTTTGCCGGATTGTTGAACAAAAATGATTGACTCATCAGGAGCTACTAATATGCCAGATGAAAAATCAATGCGATCATCAAATAACTTTTCTTTCATTCCATTTATTCGATTATATTTCCACAAGGAAGTTATCCGATCTGTTTTATTATCATTGTCCTCAGATTGAAGATACCAAATCGTATTTAAGTCAGGAGATACAACAGGAAAATAAATTGATTTATTAGAATTCATCATCTCACTAATATGACCATTCTCGACTCTAAGCAAGACATTATCTCCAGTTTCTTTATTCTTAGCAACACATATAAAATCTCCCCCAATGATAAAAGGATATGCATATTTTTCATACCTCTCATCACTAAAGTATGGTTTATCAGATATTTCCGCCAATGTGGATATCTGATAAATACCTGCTTTTTTATTTGTCGTTTTTTCATTATAATTAATTGGCAATAATAGAGTGCCCTCAATATCCATATATGCACCATGCTTCCAATTATAGTAATAGTACATACTACTTAAAACTATTAAAATACTAACAAAAACTGACAAATAGGCAATCCATTTACTAGTCAATAAAAACACCTCTACAACTTTTCTTTTACTAAGTCACCACCATGGCCCTGCACGTCCTGATCTAAAATAGTTGCCGCATCATGTGGAGCAAGTACTAATTTTAATGTACCAACTCGCGTATCTCCTTCAGGCAAAGCTCGTGTCAACATATCCGTAACAAAAGTTGTACAGTTTCTCTGCCACAAAACATATTTTTGATAAGACGCACCTTGATTATAAATTAATAGTACTGTCACACAATGATATCTCTCTGTTTTTAAGATTAAAATTCATCCACTCTACTCCCAAAGTAACTTTTTAACCTATTTATAAAATTTATTGCTATTTCTTCCGCATTACTATTTTGCATACCATATTCCGCCTTCACCTAACCTTATATTTTTTCTTATATATGATTGTTGACCAAAATATTACTTGCTTCATCCAATATTTCCACATGAACATGTGGTACATTTGGTGCATGATTCTGGATTAAAATACTGTTTTGCTGCATGCTGGTACTGCCACGGCTGACATCGCTTACTTTTTGCCGTCTTTCCCCGTAGCTCCATGGAAGGTATTATCAATCCTTTTTATCGAGCCCTGATAAAGATGAAGAAACGAGGTCAATAGATTTTCACATCCATTGACCTCACTTATCAAGCTAAAATAAAATCTATTTTTGATGATACTCCTTGGTATTATCTTTATTTGGAATCATGCCCATTGCTAAAATTATCATTAATGCAACAGGGTTAACGAAAGCTTTAAAAAAATCATTGAAAACCCAAAATAGCATTATAACTATCATAAAAAATCTAGAATATATCATGCAACGACATCGTTGTATGATACTGCTAATTGCTAAAAGCTCATACAAAATTATCAATATTGCCGCAAGATTTCTCATTAAGTCATAGACTAAAATATTATTGACTTCAAATAGCTTTGAAAATACAATAATCAAATATACGATTATATCTATAAGTAAACACATTATCCATCGACAAAAAAATCTTTTTCTTGTAATCTTCTTACCTACATCAATCCATGATATATGCAATTTCATTCCCAAATAAAGGATTACTATTACTGTACCATATACTACCAATTCGTTATTTATATAACTTATAGATAATTCTATCATATATATTCACGCCTTTCGCTGCGTTCAAGGCACAAAACGTTATGAAAATTCGTTTCAAAACGTCGTGGTCATAAGAAAGATATTACCATAACCCCTAAACCGGCGCGCCTTCTTCACTTGGTTTTAAATCTTGGTTGTTGTTTATCTCAATTAGTTTCTTATGCAGCCTCAACCCACGGTATATGCCAAATATTGCAAGTCCATGTAGTCCTAAACCTATGTAATCTTTGACCATAATAAAAAGAATAGCATCCAAAATATAGAAAATCATACCTGTGATAAAAGCCCAGTTATGTCCTCTATGTGCCATTTTACCGAAAAATACGAATATCCCCGATAAAACCAATGTCGCTATAAGCGACATCCCATTATTTTGAAATATTACATTTGTAACCTGCGTTATTCCGAGTCCTATAGCAAAAATCCAACCCGTGTGGGTTTGATAAAACATTTCATTTAAAATGGACATTCCCGCAATCCAATAGAACCAACTGGCTCCATTTTTATACCCATTTTCTATTCGAATCCTTGTTGCTATTGCCTTTTCATCTTCCACATTCTTCCTCCTCATTAATAGAGTCAGCCTTGTGCTCTTTATGATCTCAAATCATCTAATATTTCACCATCATCAGTAATCCAAACTCTGATAGGTTTCCTAAAATATACCCCGCATCCGGTCGGATCATAAATTCCGCCTAAACGCTTCTTCTGTGCAAGGTTCTGCCGAAATTCCTGTTCGTTATCCGTAGTAATAATCCCTAATTCCAACGCTTTTTGAGTTACAATATCAAAGACAGCCGCCCGTGCCATACTTCCGGCAATACTTGCTTTGTGATCAATATCCTCCGTGCCCTCATAATATCCATACCCCTCAGCTTCAATCTCCCAATGTTCATCCGTATAGTTGAAATTTTTAATAACAGCAGGCTGTGATATTATCTTCTTTTCAAAAAATGGATTAAAGGCATTACTGTCAATTTTTTTCTCGCGAAAGACCACGGTCATGTATTTTGATTTTTTCCCATTTATTTCCTGTTCTTCAATTTGTTCCGATACCTCTTCCAACGGAATTGATCTCGTTGATACGGAAAAAGTATCGGCATGCAGTCCTAAATTTGCAGCATAAATCCGCGAAGTATATACACGTGCTAAATCAAACTGCACACGGTGTTCAGCAAAGCCCCGAGCTTCCACTTCTGGAATTGCTTGTTTCGTAAAAGTACGTTCCATCGGAACTGTCACTGCATACACTTGCTGCTTATTGAGAAAAATGTTATTAAATTCTGTTGTCTTCTCTCCAGTCGGATCAGGCAAAGAAAACGCGCTTGCCAACGAAAACACCATGCCTTGAAGTGATATAACCAAAAATAAAACAAGTATGATTCGCTTATTTAAAAATTTCAATTTCAAAAACATTACCCCGTTCCAGTAAATTTTATGGGTTATACAAAATATCACAAACCAATCACATATGATACTATTCTTATCCACCAAAATGAGTCGGCTTTTATCATCTAATCCATTTCATTTATTACCCATCTATGATCTCAGTCAGAAGCGTATTTAACTCTTCAACATTTGGAAATGTAGTTGTCCTGTATCGCAAAATACCATCGCTATCAATTATTATGAAAGCAGGGAAAGCTCGACTATATTGGAGAACGTCGCCTCCAACTAACGTTGGAAAGCTGCTATAATATCGATCAAGTATACTCATCGTAAAATGGCGATCTCCACTGCCGTTTATGGTATAAAAATTAACTTTTTTTCCATTTGCTTCATAGAGACTCTGCATAACAGGCATCATTTTATTAAGAAATTTGTCATTTGTGAAACTCATCCAATAAAATATAACGGTTGGTTTTCCTTTATAATCTAACTTGACAGGAGCTCCTTCCAAGTCACGGAAAACATCTGCAGGTACTTTTTCACCAAGATTGACCAGCTTCGGTACTTCCTTTTTAACTTCTTTCGGTGCTGCATATAATAATCTAGGGGTTTGATCCCCTTTACCCGAAATTAGATTTTCTATAAAACTATCCATAGAATTTGCATCGACCCAAAAGATATTATTGTAGCGAACAATACCTTTCTTATCAATTATAAGCATTGTTGGTACACCGATATTATACTTAGTTGAGAATTCTTTTTTCCGTTCAAAATAAACCGGTATGTCGAAGTCGTGCTTCATTAAAGATACTTTTACATATTCGGCCTCGTCCCTTACAACAAAGAGCAATTTTATATCCTTTCGCTTTGCATATAAATTTACTAGCTGTTGTATCTTATTACTATCACCATTTAGCCTATATAGCGAAATTAGGATTGTCGGAGAATTTTTAAATGAAATATGCTTTAGATTACCATTCAAATCAAATAATGTTAAATCTGGTGCAGTATCCCCTGCATGTACACCAACAGTCTCCCCTGTAGTTGGAATTAGATCACCCTCCTTTAGTTCTGCACAAACAGCATTATTACTACTACAAACAGTAAAAACGAAAACAATTACTAATAATAGATACTTAACTTTCACTAGACCATCCCTTTCTATATGTGAGTCAATAATTTTTTTACAAAAGCACAATAAGAATCCTGTTTTTTCATCATTATCAATAATACGCTTCTGTATCATGTTCTAATCTGCCGCTCAAAAAATAAATTTCCATAAGCTTTCAAAAAAAAAAGTTTAATATGCTCATTTTTCAAACTGCTTATTATACGTGGTTAAGTCTTGCGCCAAAGGAAAGTAGTTCATAAAATTATCAATAACAATATTGTTTCTGCTTATTGCTAAGACAAGTGAACTATCCCAAGGTACAATTTCAATATCCGCTAAAGGATGTTGTATATTTAATGTTGATCCCCAAAATCCAGTAAAACCATCTGCGTACGGTAGTTTATACTTTAAAACTTCTTCTAGTGTAATGTTTTTCATAAAACCTGATAAAACACCCCATATCCATTGAAAGTCTTCCCGATCAATCATGTGCGTCAGTTCTTCTCCTGTGATCCAAGCATATTCTTGCGACAGAAGTTCCGTATATTTAGCATTTTGAGGATAACATATACAATCTGTTATTAACCAGTTATATTTCAGTTGTTCGTCTTTAATCGCAGCAAATACTTTACTCATGTAGGTATAATATTCTTCACCCCTTCTTAAAATCGCACCTTTCAAATCCGGTCCTCCTTAAACTTAGGCTGACTGTAATGTTATGTAGTACAAAATGCTCATAAAAAAAACGACTCTGGTTCATTTATAAAATCTTAAAAAATTCTATAAATAGTAACCAGAGTCATTTTGCTAACCTTATTATTCATCAATTACATGTAAGATAATCCACTAAATATAAGGATATTAACTAAATCTTCCATGATTTATATTGTTAAATAACAGATCCATCTGTTACTACATCGTAAATTAATAACTTGCTTTGCAATTCCATATCTCATTATTTTTATCGATGATTAGGTTTGTTTACTTAAGTCCTAATTTTTTAAATTTAAAATATTGATCAAATCAAATAGTTGTCTATATCTTGTTGGCTTGTGGGAACAACTACATAATACTAATTTTAAACCCGTCGAATTCGACGGGTTTAAAAAAAGAAGCTGGTTTAAATGCTTTTACTCTATCTCCACAAAAATGATCAACTCTACCAATGCAATCGGCATGATTTCAAATTAGCCGCTCATTCATTTATCCAATTAATCGAATATAATCTCGCTGTGCTTCCATTACCCTTTCCATAATAAATTGCATGAACACGTTCGGACTTTTATGCCCCTTTTCCAAAGCAGAAATATATTCACTCCGGCAAATTGGAGGAATAACCACGATAGGATATCCATCCTGTAAAAGAGCCATATTCATTAGCAATCTCGCCACTCTGCCATTCCCATCGACAAACGGATGAATATAAACAAATTTCTGATGCAGTTCTGCGGCAAACACAACTGGATGTATAATCCGTCTCCGTTCATTTAACTCAACTAACATTTCTTCCATAAGTGGTTCAATTTCATCATGCGGTGCAACACTGTATTCAGATCCACTAATAAATACACGTTGTTGCCTATACACCCCTGCATTATTTTCATCAATTCCTTGATAAAACAATTTATGCAGTTGCTTTATATTCTCTTCCGATATATTTTTTTCTTTTGTTAAACTATACATAAAATCATAGGCTTTTTTATGCCCTACAGCTTCTAGAATATCTTTTAATGGTTTTCCTCCAACAGTAAGACCATCTTCCAAAACAACTTTTGTTTCCGATATAGTAAGAGAGTTCCCTTCCAATGCATTACTGCTATAAGTCAGACCGATTGCAAAGTAATCTTTTAACTCTTTTTTTTCAGTTTCATTTAATGGTCGTTTACTATTGATTATTTTTTGCAAATCATCTATTTTTCGTAATAATTCATTCATCCAATCACCTCTTCTTCGTTAACCTCCATTATACCATAACATGCTTATAGCCATAGAAATTTAGCCAGCTATGATTTTATACCTCAACATTGCAACTGACTTTTTACAAAATTCATACGCATTATTTGGGGATCAAATTTATATTCTCTAACTAAATATGGTTCGTCCATGAATAGAAACTCATCCGACTCCACAACAATAGTTGTCGTTCCATTTGTTCCAAAATTTTCAATTTTTGCGGCAGTAAGATTAATTTGACTACCTTTGTCCGGAGTTTTTATGAAAAAATATGTTGGAATAAGCAATTTGTTTTTTGCTTATCCCAACATTTATTATAAAACCTTTATTTTACATTTTCTACTTTTCAATCAATATTTGGGAACGTATTAATTCTCCTATTTCTTCTAACAAATTTTTAAATAAAACACCTGTACAAAAAGCATTAGCATCAAAAAGCATAGCATTGTTATCATCTAAATTTAAAACTTGATTAGCTCCAGCATTAGAAATAATCAAATACAAGTTTTTTCCATTTAAATTTGCCTCAACATTGCCTTTTTCAAAAATTTGATAATTTTTTTCATTAAAATTACTTATATCAAACTGTGGTGTTCCTTCTTGCTTCTTTTGCTGATTGATAAACACATCAAACTTTTCTATCTTTTCATCTTGGAAAAAAAACTTCATATAGCTGATTGAACCATCATAAGGATTTATTGCTATATCAAAGGGAGGTTTTTTTCCATTTTCTAATAGCCAATGAAAAGGAATACACTTTTGAGGAAGAATTTCTAGTTTGATTAATAATAGATTTTTCCCCATCGACTCAAACTTCCTATAAACTTTTTTATCATTAAAAACACGAGATACTCCTACAAGTTTTAAGCCCATATAATTGTCCTCCTATTTCATTAGACTGAGTTACAATAATGCTTCATCTGTTTTAATAAACCCATCTGTCCAATGATCTTTATCTATTTCATATTTACTAATATAAAAGCAACTTATAGGATAATCTTTAAAACCTGAAAGCATTTTATAACGAACTATTGTTTTTTCTGCACTTTCTCTGGACGAATAAACTCCTATCATTTTTATCTCATCAAATTGTCCATCTTCCCCCACTTCATAACTATGTTGAAGAATATATACTGTGCCCATAGCAAACTCTCCCTTCACGTATTAAAATCTCTATCTCCCCATTTTCTACTTTTATTATATTCAGACCCTAGTCCTTTATCATAATTTTCCTCACCATATTTTGCGTCCATTAAACGTTTTGCAAAATCTTTGCCGCTTTCTCCCTTATCCGGCTGATTCCCTTTTGCCCATGATGGAACATCATTGATAAATGGACAATGCCCATTCGAAATTGGGGAATGATACTTGATAACCTGATGATTTATTGGGTGATCGCGCCAAAAGTTCTTTGTAAAACTTAAATTAATTTCATCCTAATATTTGGACTTTACACAAAAATGTACGCACTCTCACAAGAAAGGTCAGCGGATTTTTTACGTCTTCTGACCTCTTTGTCTTTTATGTTGTTTTCTTTTCACTCATATCAATACTGATTTGTGGTTCATAAGTTGATAGTACTTCTACAACATCATCACATGTGAGAAATACATAATGCTCTATATTATAATCAGCGTACATATTATAAGTTTCTTGATTAAACCATTCAATATAAGTCGAATTAATAACTTTAAAAAATGATCATTCAGCATAAAACTCTTTTCCATATTTTTCAGTTAAAAATTTTAACATTTTTAATCTTCGTCCTTCATCTGTGTTTCGATATGAAAGCACAAAATTTTCGAAACAAATTTTAATCGTAATCTTCTCATCTTTACTTTGACAAAAAAGCTGCAATCCTTTTTTGTCATCAATTACCTTTTCCATATACATTTTTAAAGAAAGCTCTTTAGATGGAATCCACCTTTTCCATTCTTCTATCAATTCAATCAGTCCCCCATTAATCATCGTATCGAACCTTCGTACGTGTACCATTTTTATTCATAATTTTCAATGTCGGTCTACCATCTGAGCTATCAACTCTTATGTATCGCATCGACTGCGGGACTGCTCATAGATACTTCTATTGCATCTATTATATTCACAAAGAACATTTTTTCATCATTTTTAGTGGTTGTGGACAAAGCTTCATTTTATTTTGCATATTGCTCTTAATAACTCGCATCATTATAAGTCATAGAAATCGACCATGTATCTTTGTTATTAAGCATTAAATCAAATACCAAATCCCCTTTTTCATAAATACATTCTATATGTCCCTGTGGTAAATTACGTTTTTTTCTTCCACCCACCATTCTCAAGTAATCGATCATAATAACTTTGAACCTCATTAACAGACAGTGGGTATTTATAACAACTAAAAATCCATCTATTAACAAACTTTCTTTCCACTTTATAAAATATCACTTCAGCTCCTTGAGGTTGCTGGATAGCTTGATATTCTTCTATAATTCTAACTTCACTGTTTCTCCCATCTTCATTATTCCATGCCAAGTATCCGATTGCAGCTATAAAAAAACACACAATTAAAATTTTGTACCACATCATCATCTCCCCCCTTCATCTTCATCACCTGTAATCGTGATTGTCCCACTTTTTTCGTACTATCAGTGTCACCTGACACTAGAACACCAGTATTTTGATGTAAGTTTCCATTAAAACGTACTCTTGTACTACTTTTCTTTTCTTAGCTAACAAAAATGGCTAACATTTCTGCTAGCCATTTTAACTACTTTTTAGCCAAAGCAAACGAATACTACACGTTGTCTATTGGATATTTCATCTTATTCTTGAATAACTTTAGTCCTTTTATGGATATTCATTTGAGTCTTTTAACGCTTCAATTCTTTCATAATATTTATGTTTCTTGATATATCGTAATTGTTAAACCATTCTCACCCATAATGTTTTCACCAATTTCAACAATAATCTTTTTATCTGGAAATAATTCATTTAACCTTCTTTTCCAAAAATATACTAGTACATCACCAAACTGCTTTATGATTCTCTCATTTTCTATAGAATCTGTGTAAGCAGCCACAAAAAAGTCTCCTAATGACCATGAATTGACCCATTGTTCAATATTTTTCCTATTATTATCAAATTGCTTTTTTAATCCCGCTATATTATTATGATAGAATTCTGATATGAAAATATATCCTTCAATTTCAATTATTTCAGGACATAATACACTTGATACTGCTATAAAATCATCAATACTACACGTATTGGCTACATGGTTCATTAATGATATCCCATTTTGCTTTTTAAATTCATTAAATATGGCTTTATCTACAATGCTCGTGTAAGTCAAAAATCATTCCCCCTTTGCTCATTATTTTAACAACTCCAGAATTTCACTTGGAACAACTCCATCTAATTTTCTTGGATTAAAAAACTCTTCTCCTTGTGGATTTATATTAATATCGAAAATTTTTACTCTTTCACTATTGATATCATATATCAATTTACCTTCGTTATCGTAAACAATAATATTTCCTGCTTTTGTCTTAAAATAGCTGTTTGGATCACTTGTAAGCGGTCTATTAGTACCACTTCTTCCTGCATCAATAATCCCATTACTCTTTAAATTTCCAAATATCGAGGTATCCATGTCTGAAGTTAAATTTGCAGATCTTGAGAAAGCTCCGCTTGGCCCTTCAGTGTCAAAGGTTTTCTTTAACCCATTAACTGAGCCCACATCATCAGCAGCTCCTATTAATCCAATTTTTTGGTTTTCCCTTTCTGTGTAAAACTCTTTTTTATATTCTTCTGCATAATTAGTATTGGATAGATATATACCTTTTTGGCTTAATTCATATTCAACTCTTGGTCGTAGAAACTCTGCAAAAGATTCCTGCATTACATCTTCTAGATCTATCTTGTTTTGGATGGTATTTAAATTATTAGTGAGGCTATCGTTTTCATTGTAACTAAACTTAATTCCTAGTGTATCTGCAGCGCTTTCTATCAACAACATAGTCGGTTCATCGGTAGCTTTTAGATCAGGATCTGTTTGACTATTTATATTTATCCAATTTTGAATCACGTCTTTAATATTTGCTTTTACTTCTTCATTTGTTTTTTCATCACCAAAAATTGCCAAAGTTAAGTCAGCAGCAAACTGAATCTGTTGATCATGATCAAGGTCATTATTCTTCGTTTCACTACTTGTTATACTACCGCCAGTCAAAGCATCTCCACCGAGTAATTTAGATGCTGCTGATCCAATTATAAAACTTGCCCATTGGTGTGCTGCTGGATCTGTAATTTTGGACAATTCTCCTTGAAATGCTTGATTTAATCCAGAACTCACTGCACCAGAACCAAAACTACCGCCTCCAAGGCTAGACATCATACCGCCTACTACTGAATCAAGTAATATTTTGTTTTCCCCACCTGCTTTCCATAAAGAAATCTGGTGTAGAGCTTCCTGATATACTACAGGATCTTTATCTTTATTATTAGCAGCATTCGCAACCGCTTTTTTCAATTGTGCATCTGCTAAATCACCAATGGCTTTAAAGGCTTCTTCGCCAAATACTTTTGTTAATTCCTGCTGTTCTTGAACAGTCTTTTTATCAAATATCTTACCTAATGTATTTAGTGAATTAGTTGTATCACGACTAAGGTTGTCAGGATTAACTTTTACTCCACCAACAATAATTGTTCCTGGTGAAATAGCAGAGTGAGTTGTGCTATTTGCATCTCCCGAAACCGTTACACCAATATTTGGCGTTAAGCCTTGATCTTTTTTCTTTGTATCTCCACCATTGCTGTAACTTACCCCTGTACTACTTGCACTATAGTCCGCTTTATTCTTAATATCCGAATAGCTCAACGTATCCGTACTGATCTTATTCTTATCTGGCGTAGCATCGCTGGAAATGACCGCACCTTTTAAGTCGGTATTTTTCCCTACTTCGATGTTAAAGCCGCCTTGTCCTGCATGGATTTCTGCCTGCGTGGTTACGGATTCATAGTTCGAATCGATTTTTCCTTTGCTGGCATTACCTTGCAGGCCGATTCCTGCGGTTCCTATTTTCCCGCCGCTGCTGCTGCTTTTTTCATTGTAGTCGTGTCTTCCAATCTAGTTTGGTTTTGATCACGAGCCTACACCTAAAAAGAAAAGATGACAACGGTTTTTCTCCGCTGACATCTTGACATTATAGAAAGGTTGGAAATATCCAATTTTAAAACAAGTTACTTTATAAATTTTTTATAAAATCTTTCTTCTACATATATTTCTGCGAAACTTTTAATAATATCATTTGAGTAATCTCCGCCTTTTGCGTATGAGATATTCATAATATCAATCGTTATTCCCCTTAAAACTTGATCATTGACATTCATAGTTTTTTGATAATTCATCTTTTACAATTTTTAAACAACGTTCAATATCTTTTTCATCAGCATATAACATTATTAATATCTCCACCAATCTTAGGGAGCCGCTTCCTTGCGGCAATGCGGAAGCACTTCACACAGATATTTCAAATAGTTGTATTCGTTTATTTTATTACTCAACAACTCTAACGGCAATAGAGTTGTTCTTATAATCGTCTAAATTCTCTAATGCGATCCAGCTACCTTCCTCATCTCTTAACTTATGAAATCGAATAGTTGTGAACTTACCATCGAACCCTATGATAATATGGAACTTATAACTTGGAAAGTCTCTTTTTAATTTGCATTCCCAAATTTCAGATAGCTTAATAGCCAATGCAAGATTCTCAATAGGTTTTTCAATACACCAATCAAAGTAATCCTCAATTCGAAATTCGTTGTAACTCGCTTCAAATCCAGTTCTATCATAGTAAATTGATAATATTTTATTTTCATCTAGCTCTTCAAAATCACCCTTATTTTTTTTTAACAGCACAAACCCTTTTACCTCTAAAAACTCTGGCCATATCCGCATCATTTTATCTAAAAAATCTTGATGATATATTTCTATGCTGGTCAAATTTTTTACCATATTTTTATTATACTGAAGCATTATACCCTCCTGAAAATCATTTATTAAAATATTTTTCCTCTCCTAATACTTGAAGCCCTTTATTTATTGCTTTTTGAACATCCTGATTCTCTAGTATCTTTTGCACCTTATTCGGTGCTAAATTACCTGCTTCGTCATATAGTTTTCCAGAAACCACGTCAAACCTATATTTGATATTATTTGAATCATGATAATGAATATCACCTGGTCTTTTCCCTGGATTTGGATTTTCAACATCAACTCGTTCTGTTTTTCCATTCTGCCATTTTGTATCACTATCAACTCTAGTACCATTTTCCCCAAGCATTTCACCATATTTATTTACTCCGGTTTTGGCATTATTCGACCCCTCATCCGCCTCATTATTTCCAGAATTAGAGTTATTTGTACTAGCATTTATTATAGTCGAACCAAGATAACCCGATTTCCAAGCATCTACAGCAACCGTTTGTGCAAGTGTTCCATTGTATCCTACTGCAAATTCTGGTGCACTTGAAACAGGTGTTTTCAATCCTTCTAAAATAAGAACCCACGGCATCGCACGAGTTCCTTCGCTATATCCATATTTAAAAGCATTGCTCTTATCAGAGTAATCACTTCCTGGAAGATTGGGAAGCCCCAGAAGTCCTCTGCCTAAACCTGCTGCATAATCCCAGCTATTCCTTACAGTCCCCTGAGTTCCACTCCCCTTATTCTGTTCTTCCCAGGTAATATCTGCTGACGTATTCAAAGAGCTTCCATCTGGAGCTATTGTATAATGACCTCCGTCTGACCCCAGATAAACTTTATAGCCTAGTTTTGCATAATAATCACCCACATAGCCTAAACTATATACTTGATAATCACCATCTGCTGTTGATATATACCACGTATTCGTTTCTTTATTAACTTTTGGTTCTATTCCCTTGCTATATAAATAATCTCCTCTGTTAGGTGAATTTTCATATATCGTTCCATCACTACCTACTAATTGACCTGCAGAATTCCATGTTCCTCCTTGATCTAATACCTGATCTACCGTCGGAGGTGGCACTTCGTTTTTAATGGTATCGTCTGACGTTGAAACAGCTCGTTTTATGTCTTCTTTAATTTCTTGTGCATTTTCTATCTGCTTTTCAGGAATGTTATCCCCATATGTTTCTTCCGATACAGAGGAAGTATATCCTTCTGTATTCATCTTCATATAGTCATTATTTGCCTGACTGTTTGCTTCTCTTTTTTCTTTTATTACTTCTTCGGTTTCATCGAGTAGGTTTCCTAGAGTATCCCACCCGATATCATGCAGTATATTATTATTTTTTGTCCCAGAAAGGGCAACCGATGCACCTGACTTACTATTTCCTCCTGTCAGTTTAGCTACACCAGCACCTATGATTATACTAGTAAATTCTTTTAATTCTGGTGATAATTTTTGTATTAATTCCGAATTATAACTTGCTTCATTCGTCCCAGCAGAAAATGCCTCGGATGCTGCATTCCCACCAGATATTTGACCTATTAACCCACCAACTACCGCATGCAATGCAATTTTGCTTGCACCACCATCTTGCCAATTTGATGCAATGTTTTTTGCTTCTTCATATAGCTGTGTCGCTTTTTTCAGGTCACCTTTTTTTGCTGCTTCTTCTGCTGCTTTTAGCTTACTTATAGCTTCATTTTGTTTTTTTAGGGCAAGATCGCCAATGGCTTTATAGGCTTCTTGGGCGAATAAATTGGTCAATTCTTGTTTTTCTTGGACTGTTTTCTTGTCAAAGATTTTTTCTAATGCATTCAGCGCACCACTAGGATCACGATTTAACTTGCTCAAATCTTGCTTCTGATTACCAGTAACCGTGATTGTCCCATTCGATATAGCTGATTTCGTCGTACTATCAGCGTCACCTGACACTGGAATACCAGCGTTTTGATGTAACTTTCCATCAAAGCTTACCCCTGTACTACTTGCACTATAGTCCGCTTTATTCTTAATATCCGAATAGCTCAACGTATCCGTACTGATCTTATTCTTATCTGGCGTTGC
>NZ_FNZK01000037.1 GCF_900109225.1 Propionispira arboris | reverse complement strand
GTAAGATCAATTCGAATTATCAAAGCGTTACACAGCAGGCAGAAATCCATGCAGGACAAGGCGGCTTTAACATCGAAGTAGGGAAAAATACCGACTTAAAAGGTGCGGTCATTTCCAGTGATGCAACACCAGACAAGAATAAACTTAGCACGGATACACTGAGCTATTCGGATATTAAGAATAAAGCGGACTATAGTGCAAGTAGCATCGGGGTCAACGTCAATACTCCCAAAGGCGCGAAACTCAATCAACAAGGTGTTACCCCTAGCGTTGGCGTTCCAGCGAAAGGCGATGCTAGCAGTACAACAAAATCTGCAGTAGCCAACGGAACGATAGAAGTAAGAAGTAATCCAAAGCAAGATTTAAGTGGATTGATCAGAGATACGAATCAATCCTTAAACCAACTAGGAAAAATCTTTGATAAAAAGAAAATAGGCGAACAACAAGAACTAGCAAAACTTTTCGGAGAAGAAGCGTATAATCAAATCCATAATATTTCAAAAAAATATCAAGAAAAAGCTCAAAACTATAAAAATATAGCAGATGCATATCGTAGTCAAGCCACAAAAGCATTTATCGCTGGTGATTATTTGAAAATGTCACAGTTGATGAATTATACAAATCAATATGATGAAAAATATAATTCCATTATGAAAGACTGGTCAGAAGGTGGAACTGCTAAAACAGCATTACACGGTCTTGTTGGCGGAATTATGTCAGGAATTACGGGAAGCGGTTTTTCTTCAGGTGCGATAGGTGCAGGTTTCAATGAAAGCATCCAAAAACAATTGTCGAAAATAAAAAGAAGTGATCTGCAGCAATGGGCAAGCGCCGTGGTGGGTGTAACCGCTGCTAATTTGTTAGGAAAAGACGGACAGGCAGGAGGTAGTGCTGCCGTTAGTGGGACAAAAAACAACTTACAGGCAGGAGATATTGTCAAACGTGATAATGTTTATTATTGGGTTGCAGAAAATGGGAAACATTATGCTTTTATAAATGGTGTTGACCCAGGAACAATTGTTAAAGTGGTTATTGATGGTGAAGAATATACGGTTATAGCGAATGATCCAGCAAATGAAGGATCGGATTCATACAACGCAGCTCCGAGCTTTTTTGAAAAAGCAAGAGATGCATGGCTTCGACCACATGCTGACTGGTCAGCAGCTAATTTGGTTTATCAAGGAGATGAACTTCGCTCCTATAGCCTTACCCTCAACGATACGTATAAACAGCCAGAATCGTATGTATTTACTTCTCCAGAAAAAGACGAAACGCAAGTACAATATAACAACGGCTATCAAACCGTCCCAGAAGAGCCAGTAGTAACAGTATTACCAACTCAAGTAGAAGGAAATATTGTAAAAGAAAACAATCAGTATTATCAAATAGGCTCAAATGGAGAAAAAATAGAAGTTGATGCAAGTTCAGTTGAAGGAACGAAAAGATTTTATGCAAATGGATCATGGAATGAACACTGGTCAGATGGAATGGATCATGCTATTGCGCCAATTCGTGCAGAAAATGGTTCTGTGTGGAAAATAAATCCGCAAACGGGTGACGATGAGTATGATGGAGATGCCACTCCAGATGAAAAATTGGGGCAAATACAGATAAAGTTTGAAACAGCACCCACAATAGGGGAAAAAGCTGCTCCTGTTGTTATGAATGTAGAAAGAAAAATTGAAAAATATTACGATGGGCAGTTTGATATAGCTAAGAAGATGGGAATGCCGGATGATCTTGCCGGAACTGCTGCTAATATAAGTACGGGTGAGTTGTTCTTTAAATTCATACCTAAAATTCCTGCGACATCAAGTAATTTAAAATCGGCGGATGATATAGCCCCAATAGTTTCTGAGGAAACGGGTAATGCTAGCGGAGCAGTTAGCATTGTAACTGACGCTGAGATTTCGTCTCTTCAGCGAGGTGCCAATGTTACTTATTCAGAGCTTAAGCAAACGGCTGAATTTCTTAAAAATAACGGTCTGGATATTAGTCAAAGGCGTGAAGTAATCAAAGCATTTAATCCTGGAGCAGAAATAGTTAAATTAGATCAAGATTTAGTAGTATATCGTTATTATGGGGGAGCGGGGAATCCAAGAGGAAGATGGGTTACTACTGAATCATTAACAGATCCCGTCAATCAACTCGCATTGCCACAGGGAAGTACAGCTGAGAATGTTACAACATGGGTAATTCCAAAAGGTACAGAAGTACTGAAGGGAACAGTTGCACCCAATTTCGGAAAATCTGGTGGGGCTTCACAAATTTACGTTCCCGACAAAAATGTGTTGAGGTGATACGCATAATATGAGTTATACAATTGAAGGATTTACTGATGAAATAAGCATTATAATTTTAGAAGTCAATAAAGAAATCATTGAACGAAAGAGCGGTGTGTTAGGCGATGGAAATGTTTACCAATTAGAACTAATAAAGAGCGAATTAGAACAAATACGACAACAAGCGCAGACTAATACATTACCAGAGAAAAGTAAAAGATTTACAGCGTTCTCGAAGTATGTGGTTGATGAATGGGAGGTTGACTCGCCATTAGGAATAAAACTATGTAAATTGGCAGATAAATTCAAGCGGAAGATATAACAACGACACTCTGACTGCAAAATATCGGTCAAACTTAATGCGTAAGAAGGAAAGATGCTTGGCGTAAACGTAAAAACTAACAACTACAATAAACCATGGCTGGATAATGCAATAAAAAGAAATGATATTATCAAGATAGCAACAGAGCCCACATATAATAATCTTTATAGAATAAATAATATAACAGGAGAAAATGAGTTATCAGGTTTTGGGCGAGAATTTGAATATTTGAGAAGTTATGGTTACACATATGATCCTGTTACCAAAAGTATGATTAAGTAGATGAGGTGAAGGTTGAAAACAATATTTAAAACCTTAAATAAGGTAAGCAAAGTAAATAAGGCATGCAGAGGTGGCTTTAAAAACACTATAAAATTGGTGATTATATAATTTAACCTGCACTTTCGTTATTGCTTGAAGCAAGACTAGCCCATGAATAAAAGCGTTTCGCTGAAGAAAAAGTTTCTATGTTCGTACCAATCTCAGCAAGAACGATAAAGCCAAAAAGATATTTTTGAATGAAGCAACGGTTAGAACAAGATTGATTTCTTGCTGATAGGCATAGCGAGTGCAAGCGTGAATTGTTCTAACTTGGGTTTGTGGATTTCCAGGTCGTTATGCCGTCGAATGATTTTTAGTTTAGTATCTCGTTTTGGGGAGAAACTCTGTCGATAGTAAGTTCCGATTCAGGTAGTTTAAGGGTTATAGAGCCATCGGATACAAAAATGCGGCTGCTCTGAAAAGAGTAGACAACTCACCTCCCTCTAATTTGTAGTATATTGTTTTTCCTATAATTATATTATAGGAAAAACAATGCATTTAGGCACAAGTTTTTTCTTGCGTTTTGTGCCTTGATCGAAGAGAAAGGCGTGAATATAAAGATGGATAATATTTGGACTAAAATAAATTGTGAAGTACCTCAATATTTTAATACGCTAGCAGAAAAGTATTCAATGAAATTTTTAAAAGTTACTCTTTTGAAAACAGCAATTGTTGCTGAAAAATTTATTCTTTTAATATCAATTGACAGATTTTCTGCTGATGTAGATTATATTATGAGGGATAAGACGAGTGAAATAATAATTTATAGCTGTGGCAACTTTTTTGCAGAGCGATATGATAGCGCTGATAGAACTAATCTTGTCGAAGGAAATACCGCAGAAAATATGGTAATTAATAACTTAATAATTATAAGTAATGGATTGCAAAGTAAGTGGAGTAAAGTTTTGCATGGAGATATTGAATGGATAAATGATTTTAAACATTCAATATGGTTTAGTGAATGTAGATTAAATCAAACAGAGAAAAATATAATAAGTAAGCACATATAGGCTTTCAAAAACATATAAAAACAGAGGGATTCGGGGATCATAAAATTTTTACATTGATAGAGCTGCTCGGAGGGTAGCAAGGTGCGTAGTAAACGAAGGTGGGGTCTTTCCCTGATAAAACAACCTTTGAGCTATAATCAAGGTAGCGGTGACAACCCCCTATATGTATAAATTAATCGCAAAAAGCCAATAAATATCTATAAAAAGGATTAAAGTTATTGAAGAATAAAATGAAATATCCACTATACAACGTGTAGTATTCGTTTGCTTTGGCTAAAAAATAGTTAAAATGGCTAGCAGAAATGTTAGCCATTTTTGTTAGCTAAGAAAAGGAAAGCAGTACAAGAGTACGTTTTAATGGAAATTTACATCAAAATACTGGTGTTCTAGTGTCAGGTGACACTGATAGTACGAAAAAAGTGGGACAATCACGATTACAGGTGATGAAGATGAAGGCGGGAGATGATGATGTGGTACAAAATTTCAATTGTGTGTTTTTTTATAGCTATACTCGGATACTTGGCGTGGAATAATGAAGATGGGAGAAACCGTGAAGTTAGAATTATCCAAGAATATCAGACTATCCAGCAACCTCAAGGAGTTGAAGTGATATTCTATAAAGTGGAAAGAAAGTTTGTTAATAGATGGATTTTTAGCTGTTATAAATACCCTATGTCGGTTGATGAAGTCCAAAGGTATTATGAAGAATTACTTAAAAATGGAGGGTGGACGAAAAAAAAACGTCAAATACCAAAGGGAAAGATAGCATATGTTTATGAAAAAGAAAATCTGGAATTTGGTTTACAGCTCAATGAAAATGGTACATGGACGGTTTCTATGGGGTATAATGATGTGACTTATTAAGAGTGAAATGTATACCCGATCAGAATATGTCTGTAAGGGATACCTCAACATGGTAAATCTGTAAATAAGCATCAGTCAGTCGATCCATATTCATATTCTGAGTATATATCGACGGCTGCTCTTTTTATATACATTGTTTGGCTGTACGCTTAAATAGCGTATACCAACCATTAACGCGCAGCACTCAAGTGGAAGACAGCCGCCTAAAAGCGCTGTATGGCTACAAAGCGGCAACCGCAGCCAATAACGTTTTGAATGGGAAAACCCCGGACGGAACGAAAGCTGCTTCAAAAGATAATAGCTTGAAGGTTAGTGTAAGCATTGGAACATCAAAACAGCAAAGCGAAACAGACGCTGCGCAAGTAAGTGTTCAGCAAAGTACAATCACCGCTGGCGGCAATGTCAATGTTATCGCTGCAGGATCAGGAAAAAAAGACGCTGCAGGTAAAGCAGTAGATGGTGATATAACGATTGTTGGTTCCAATGTGAAGGGCCAAGACATTTCACTAACAGCTGCCAGAGATGTCAATCTGAAATCCGCAGAGAATACGACAAATACGAAAACAACCAACAG
>NZ_FNZK01000016.1 GCF_900109225.1 Propionispira arboris | reverse complement strand
ATCGTTACGAAGTGTAATATAATTAGAGATAGGTGGAAATTAAAAAAGTCGCCGTGTCCCAAGAGTGTTGAAGCACTCTTAGGCACGAGCAGGTGTACTGGCACCTACACGTAACAGCTAGCTGTCTACGACGACAATTTATTATACCGTGCTTTTCCTTGGGTGACAAGGGAGATGGTTTGTTCGGTATGCTGGAATTGAAGTTTTGACAGGAGCTTAGCGTCTGCATGCAATTAAGATATAGCAAAGCGCATGTGTAGGTTGAATAAACCCGCGCATGCGCTTTTTTGATTTCCCCTGAAACAAACTGTAGGGTGGGTTCCTTTATTGGATTACAATAGAGAAACCCCTTACAGAATGAGGATGGGGGATATAAATGATGATAAAGAATGTATTTGATTCGTTGGTTGCCACGATGGAGCATGAAAATTTGGCCGGACTCGATTTAGGGAAGCATTCTAGTGAATATTATTATGCCAATGAAAAAGTCCTTGCGTATCAGAGAAAAATCAAGAGTGCCTTGCCCGTGGAACTGCAGGAAACTTTGGTAGATTTGGATGATGAATATAACTGTATGATGACGAGCGGAATGGATGTATATTATCGACAAGGTTTTTCCGATGCAGTCCGGTTGATTATGGAGACGATGACTTGGTCACCAACGCGGAGTTAAAGGAACGGCGCACCCTAGTGGTTTGGAAAAATCGCTGGGGTGCCGTTTTTTTTACCGCCATGAATAATTCAGTTTAACTCCTTAATCATAGCGGCTAAGCGTTCTAGCGCATTGCGAAGCTCGATGCTCGAAGCATACGAATAGGATAAACGGAGATGCCGATTCGATAAGGGATCATAGATACTGCCGGGGTTAAGCAAGATGTTTTCGGCCAGTGCCATTTTGAATAATTTTGGCAGAGAGATCGGTTCTTTTAACTTTAGCCAAATATAAAAACCACCGGCAGGGATATGCCAACTGGCAATCTCTTGAAAATGCTGGGTCAGAACATCAAGACAAGTTTGTCGCTTTATACATAAAGCAGCACGAATCCGCCTTAAATGATTTTCATGGAACCCGCTGGCAAGCCATTCTGCGGCGGCATATTGCGATAAACAGCTTGAGCCGTAATCATTTTGCATTTTCATGTCAGCTAATTTTTCAATCACTGGTTCAGGTCCAACGACCCAGCCAATTCGAAGCCCGGGGCTGACTGCTTTTGACAGACTGCCTATGTATAAAACCAGGCCATCTTGATCCATTGATTTTAAAGGTGGTGGTGCAGGGCTGTCAAGCCAAAGATCACGATAGACATCATCTTCTAAAATCGGCAGCTGATTTTCTCGGCAAAGCTGCAATAAGTCATGACGGCGCTGCTCACTCATTAAGATACTGGTGGGGTTATGAAACGTTGGAATTGTGTAAAGTAAAGCAGCCTTTTTAAGTTTTTGCTGATAAGCCAGGGTACGGAGGTTAATACCTTCCGAGTCTAAAGGAACTTCCGCAAAATCAACCTGCATGGATTGAAATAAGGGCAAAGAGAGAAGATAGGATGGGTTTTCCAGTAAAATTTTGGAATCCTTAGGCAAGAGTCCTAGACAAATCAATTGTAAAGCCTGCAAGGCACCAGAAACAATGAGGATGGAGCGAGGGGAAACGTTAATGCCGTTTTTTCGTAGATGAATACACAATTGTTCTCGTAAAAACAAAAGGCCTTGTGGCTGCTCATAACCAAATGATTTTATATTGCCTGATGTTTTCTGCAATATTGCCGTTAGTTCTTTGTGTGGTAATAGATCAGGGGCTAATTCACCGGTCCCTAAGCGAATGATATTTTGTTTAAATTCGGCACGGTTGATTTCTTGAATGAGTGGCAGATTTGGTCGATATGTACTGGATTCTACATAAAAATTCCAATCAATTTGTTCCGGCGAGCTAAAAAGTGACCAGGTGTTATTTGCAATCCAGATGCCGCTGCCTGGTTTGCTTTCGAGCAAACCATCAGCCATCAGCTCATCAATCGCAGTCTGCACGGTACTGCGATTTACCTTGAAGATAGCAGCCAAACTGCGCTGGGCGGGTAGTTTGCTGTTGATAGGCCAGTTACCGCTGCGGATTTCGTGTTTGATATAAGCATAAATCTGCCGATATAAGGGCAGCGTATCTTTTTTGTTTGGCAGCCAGTCGATATGTAACATAAAGCAGTCCTCACTCTTTTTTCTTTAGTATAACAAATTGGATGGTTATATAACAAGCCAATTGGATGCAGACAGGTATATAAAAATTTTTTATACTATATATAACGCATTAAAGAAAATACATACAGCCTATCAGTCTGTCAGGAATGGGATATAGGGCATGGTCTGTGCTGTAGCAACTTTTTAATTTTAGTTAGAAGAGAAAAGTCAGGAGAAAAATAATGACGGGATTTATACATGGAATTATATTATCGATGGGACTCATTTTACCTTTAGGTGTACAAAATTTATTTGTCTTTAATCAAGGAGCTATGCAAAAAACATTCTTTCGAGTCGTACCAGTTGTAATTACAGCTGGAATTTGTGATACGCTGCTTATTTTAGTAGCCGTGAACGGGGTTTCGGTGCTGGTATTGGAATTTGCCCTGCTAAAGACGCTTTTCATTGGGGCGGGGGTGATTTTTCTGCTTTTTATGGGCTGGATGATTTGGAATGAAACCGTTACAGCAAGTGATACACAGGCGGTTAAAGCTCTTTCGACAAAACAGCAGATTGGTTTTGCTGTTACAGTGTCTTTGCTAAATCCACATGCGATCATAGATACTGTCGGTGTAATCGGTACAAGTTCGGTAAACTACAATGGACTGGATAAAATTTTGTTTACGTCAGCGTGCATTATGATTTCGTGGATCTGGTTTTTTTGTTTGGCCATCACGGGCAGGATGATTGGCAGACAACGTCAAAGCACCAAGATTTTGTGCTGTATTAATAAGTTTTCAGCGGTCTTTATGTGGGCAACCGCTATTTATTTAGTGTATTCCTCTTTTTAGGGTTGAGTTAAGACTCCTTTTACGATAATATATAGAAGGCTTTTACGTATTGTCGGCAAATTTGATTCTTGCTGGCGTTTACCAAAAAGGCTTAGTTGAAAGGGGTCTGGCACATTGAAAGTAAAAACCAAGATTATAGCGGGTTATGCATTTATAGCAATTTTCATTTTAATCATTACAATTATTTCTTTAGTTGGGCTCAATCAGATTCGAGCGAATTATGAAAACATCATTGATAATTCCAATGCGACGATTGTAAATTTGCGAGAAATCCAATATTATTTTACGGGGCAGGCGAATGATGAACGAGGCTTTCTGTTAACAGCGAAGAGTGAATTCAAAGATGAAATTTTGACTAAATCAGATAAGGTCAAACAAATTGTTTCGCAGCTTGCGCCGCTTATGGAAACGCAGCAGGAAAAAGAACTGCTTACACAACTCGATACGACGCACACAAAATTTACGGCTGTTAATTTGAAGGTTCTGGAACTTTATGGACAGGGTAAAAAAGCCGAAGCCCAGCAGTTATCCTTTACAGAAGGTCGTTCTTTACGTAAAAATTTAGAGGGCACCTTTAATGCGTTGATTCAAATTCAAAAAGAAGAAATCACAGTCAATCGAAGTAACGCTGATCTTTATGCAACGCGTATTCGAATCATTGTCATGGTTGTATCAATAGGACTTATTTTGGCTGGTCTGCTCTTTGGTTTTGTATTGTCGCGCAATATTGTTAATCCGATTCTTAAGATTACAGCAGATATGAAAAATGGCAATCTGAATTTTGCCACATTAAATATTTCTAACGATGAGATTGGACTGCTCACTCGATCGTTTGGCGACCTAGTTAGCAAATTACAAAACATGATAGTTAATATAAAAGAATCTGCGGGAAAAGTGTCCGATGCTTCACAGCATTTGACAGCTAGTTCAAAGCAGTCGGCACTGGCGGCAAATCAAGTTGCTGAGATTATCGTCGAAGTGGCTGAGGGTGCACAGAGGCAGATGGAAGTCGTCGATCATACGCGTCAAACGGTGGGGCAAATGAGCTTACAGATTCAAGAGGTAACAGGTAAAATGACGAATGTAGCCAATAATTCGCAGCAAACAGAAATGGCAGCACAAGCTGGATTGGCAAACATTGAAACATCGATAAAGCAGATGCAGTTCATCGACCAAACGGTGACACACTCTTCTTTACTGGTACGTAAACTGGGAGATCGTTCAAAAGAAATAGGACAGATTATTGAAACGATTTCTGCTATTGCCAATCAAACGAATTTACTAGCGTTAAATGCCGCAATTGAAGCCGCCCGAGCTGGCGAACAGGGACGCGGGTTTTCGGTTGTAGCCGAAGAAGTTCGTAAACTTGCGGAAGAATCCCAAGAGGCCGCCAAACAAATTGCTACACTTATTGGGGCAATTCAAACCGAAACAACACAAGCTGTTCGTGCTATGGAAGCGGGCAACAAAGAGGTACAGACTGGATCGGAAGTTGTTGTTTCAGCCGGACAATCCTTTACTAATATTGTCCAAAGAGTTAACGAAGTTTCTGAGCAAGTTCAGGAAATTTCAGATACGATGCAGCGACTAGCAGAGGGTGGTCAAAATATTGTTGATTTAGTTGGCAAAGTAGAAACCGTTACGAAAACAACGGTTAGCCAAACGCAGATGGTATCCGCCTCGACACAAGAACAGTCGGCATCCACCGAAGAAATTTCTATTAGTAGTCAAGGTTTGGCGAAAATGGCCGAAAAACTTAAAGATATTGTCCGTGCATTTACAGTTTAAAAAAGTTATTTATTTTCGTGCATATAAAAAGTCAAAGGTCTGTTTTTTTATCAGGTCCTTTGACTTTTTGTCTGTATGTTTAATTGACAAGCAATATCACCAAACGTATAATGAAAATAGGCTTATGTAGCTATTTTGTAGTCTGAAAATGCCATTGTGCCGATAAAATCGTTTATTAAAAAAATCGAAGGAGTTGTTTTTATGCAAAACTTTCAATTTATGAATCCAACAAAGATTATTTTTGGCAAAGGGGAAGTTATTAAACTGTCCCATGAAATACCAGCCGGTAGTAAGATCCTTATTACGTATGGCGGTGGGAGTGCGAAAAAAACTGGTCTTTTAGACGAAATCAAAACCGTTTTAAAAGACTTTACAATTGGCGAATTTGGTGGAATTGAACCGAATCCGGTTTATGAAACGTTGATGAAAGCGGTTGACTTGATTCGCGCTGAAAAATATACTTTTATTTTGGCTGTTGGCGGCGGCTCAGTTATTGATGGTACAAAATTTATCGCGGCGGCAGTTCCGTTTGTCCAAGCTGATCCATGGACCTTTATTACGGATGGTATTGCTATAAAAGAAGCACTGCCTTTTGGGACGGTGTTGACCTTACCGGCAACAGGATCAGAAATGAATAATGGCGGCGTAATTACCAGAAAATCATTGCAGGCAAAATTAGCATTTGCGAGCCCTGCTGTTTATCCGAAGTTTTCTGTTTTAGATCCTGTTTATACGTATACGCTGCCGACTCGGCAGATTGCCAACGGCGTTGTGGATGCTTATGTCCATGTTATGGAACAATATTTGACCTATCCCGTAGCTGCAAAAGTACAGGACCGTTTTGCAGAAGGACTATTGCTTACCTTGATTGAGGAAGGGCCAAAAGCTTTGCAAAAACCAGAAAATTATGATGTGCGGGCCAATATTATGTGGAGTGCAACCATGGCCCTCAATGGACTTATTGGCAGTGGGGTGCCGCAAGATTGGGCGACCCATATGATTGGTCATGAAATAACGGCTTTGTACGGGCTGGACCACGCACAGACACTAGCTATCATTCTGCCGTCAGTCATGCAAGTCATGCAGGTAGAAAAATCGGATAAACTGCTCCAATACGGTGAACGCATCTGGCATATTACCGGTGATATTCCAATTGACGATAAAATTATGCTCATTATTGAGCGGACCAGAAATTTCTTTGCCATTATGGGGAACAAAACCCATTTTTCTGATTATGGACTAGGGCGAGAAGTAATTGATAAAATCCTTGCCAGCCTAGAGTCGCATCAAATGGTTAAGTTAGGTGAAAAAAGCCTTGTTACCCCGGCTGTAACAAGAAAAATCTTAGAATTGAGTCTATAGAAAATCGGAAATCCCTGCTAAAGACGCCTAACTGGTAGGCAGTTCTTTAACAGGGATTTTTTGCATTGATTTGAAATTTAAGAGTGTCCATAATTTAAAAAAATTTAAAAAATAAGAGGATTTGAATTAGTTTTGGAGAATTAAAATTTTATATAGATACATAGAATTTGAGTTTGTAAGAGGTTATCCGAGAGTGTGTTTTTGCTTGTGCAAGGTATGAACATGTTTGAAGGGATGACCTCTTTTTTTGCTCCAGTAAGATATGATGGCTAACTTGTATAGGAGATTTTAAATATAGGAGGATTGTGTATATGGACCTTTTTAAAAATTTTCGTCTTACAACAAAAATTATTGGTATCATTGTTTTCTTAACGCTTTCTTTTAGTAGTTTAGTCGCTTTTTATATCATTCCTGTCATAACGAATACGTTGGAAACGGATGCAAAAGTAAAACTGCAAAATTTAACCGAAACATCCTATAAAATTCTGGAATTTTATTATAATCAATCCCAAAAGGGGATTTTAACCGAAAGCCAGGCCAAAGATTCAGCCAAACAAGCGATTCGTGCTTTGCGTTATGGTGGGGATGAATATTATTGGATTAATGACTATACGCCCAATATGGTCATGCATCCCATGAAACCGGAGCTGGATGGAAAAAATATCAGCGATATTAAAGATCCGGATGGTGTGTCGATTTTTCTTGAATTTGTCAAAGTGGCCAAAGAACAAAAGGAAGGCTTGGTTAAATACCAATGGTCAAAACCTGGTAAAGATAAGGCTCAGCCGAAATTTTCTTATGTAAAGGGGTTTGAACCCTGGCAATGGGTCATCGGCACAGGAATTTATGTCGATGATTTAACGGAAATCAAACAAGGCATTATTTTTAAGATTGTGCTTGCGGTAGTTGGCGTTATTGTAATGGCCCTACTCTTAGTATCCATATTGATTATTTATCCAATCAATCGCAGTATCCATCAAATTTTGGCGTACTTAGAAGAATTGGCCGGATATGATTTTTCGAAAAAAATCAATTTGGATCAAAAAGATGAACTTGGTATTATTGCTGATTCTTTTAGCTATGTTGTAAAAAATGTCCATCAATTGATTACCGATACCAAAGGATTAGGCGAAGTGGTGGTTAGCGAATCGAAAAAAATGATTGCTTCAACCGAAGAAATCAGTATCGCATCGGATCGTACAGCAGTGACGATTACGGAATTGGCTGGTGGCGCGGTAGAACAGGCAAAAGCGAGTGTGAATACGAATGATCAGATTCAGGAAATTATCAATCGCCTGGGATCAATTCATGAAGATATTGCAGTTTCCGGGCATTTAGCACAAAAGGCAACGGAATCCGTTCGTGTTGGCTCGAATTTAGTTAAAGACCAGGGAATTAAAATTGTGAACAATAAAGTAGTCTATACACAGATTGGTGATTCTATTTTGTCCTTGGCCAATAAATCCAAAGAAATTAGTGAGATTGTTTCGGTCATTCAAGAAATTGCGAAACAAACGAATCTGTTATCTTTAAATGCTGCGATTGAAGCAGCAAGGGCTGGTGAACATGGCCGTGGGTTTGCTGTTGTTGCAGAGGAAGTTCGAAAATTAGCCGAACAGGTTGCCTTGTCTGGCAGTAAAGTTATTACGATTGTGAGTGAAGTCGAAAATGGTATTTCGTCAACGGCATCCCATATGGAACTGGCCAATAAAGCCGTGGAAGAAGAAGAGCAAAGTCTAGTAAAAATCGTTGAATTCTTCCATGAAATTTCCGATTCTATTGAAAATATTCAAAGTAAGGTAAATGATATTTCGGCAACATCAAATATAATCAATACAGAAGCCAAAGCAGCTGGACAAGAAATTCAGCAAATTGCAATTGTTTCAGAAAAAGCTGCAGCGGGGACAGAAGAAGTTGCAGCTTTGAGTGAAGAAACAACGGCGACAATTCACGAAGTGATTGATAGCACGCGGAAATTGGCTGAGCATGCGGAAAATTTGCAAAAATCAATTGAAAAATTCAAGATTTAGAATTGAAACCGGCAACAGATAGTATCATAAAAAAACGGCAAGCTGCAAAAAATGCAGCTTGCCGTTTTTTATATTTTATGCTTCCATAATAATTGGTAAAATCATTGGACGACGTCCCGTTTTTTCAATTAAATACTGATTTAATGCTTCACGGATTTGTACCTTGATGGTAGTCCATGAACTGATATGATTGACTTCACAGTTGTGAAGAACGTTTTTGATTTTTAATTGAGCACCATGCATCAATGCTTCAGAGTCACGTACATAAACAAAACCACGCGATACTAAATCTGGTCCGGACTTAACAAGTTTACTTTCTTTATCTAGTGTTACAACAACAATTAAAACACCATCTTGTGAGAGCTGCTGCCGATCGCGAATGACGATGTTTCCGACATCCCCGACACCAAGACCGTCGACAAATATATTGCCAACTTTTACTTTGCCATTTATACAGCCGGTATCTTCAGTAAATTCAAATACAGAGCCGTTTTCACCCAATAAGATGTTTTCTTTCGGAATGCCTAACTTTTCGGCAAGTTCACCATGCTTTTTCAACATCCGATATTCACCATGAACTGGCAGGAAAAATTTTGGACGAACGAGATTGAGCATGAGTTGAAGCTCGTCACGGCTGGCATGCCCAGATACATGGATACCGGATTCTTTTTCATAAACAACATGGGCTCCTAAACGAAGCAGGTTATCAATTGTTTTACCAACGGATCTTGCATTTCCCGGGATCGGTGTTGCCGCAACTAAAATCGTGTCACCAGGCGTAATTGTTATGCGACGGTGGTTTCTGTTAGCCATACGGCTTAACCCGGCCATCGGTTCACCCTGACTGCCAGTTGTAAGGATCAAAATCTGTTTATCCTCATAATTGTGCATCAAATCTTCTTCGATGAGAACTCCTTCGGGAATCGTTAAATAGCCTAAATCCATGGAAATATTTACTACATTTACCATACTGCGCCCACAGACGACAATTTTGCGACCGTATTTACAGGCAATATTAGCTGCCTGCTGGAGACGTGACACATTGGAAGCAAAAGTTGCCATGATGATACGGCCTCGGGCAATGCTGAATTCTTGATCTAAAGTGTTCGAAACTTCTAGTTCCGATCCGGTATGACCTTCACGTTCGGCGTTCGTGCTATCTGCTAAGAGTGCGAGTACACCCGCTTTACCAAGCTGGGCAAACTTGTGGATATCGATGCGTTTTCCATCGACAGGAGTGGGATCAATCTTGAAATCGCCCGTGTGGACAATCGTTCCGACTGGTGTCTTTAAATAAATGCCACAAGCATCTGGAATGGAATGACTTCCCTGGATAAAGCCAATATCAAATATGCCGGCTTTGATTTCATCCCCAGCTTCAATTGGCATCAAGTGATAATTTTCCAACCGATTTTCCTTGAGTCTTGTTTCAACAAGACCTAGAGCTAAACGGGTTCCATAAATAGGGACATTGATTTCTCGCAGCAGATAGGATAAAGATCCAATATGGTCTTCATGTCCATGTGTTAAAACAACAGCACGGACTTTTTCTCTATTTTCCAACACATATGTCATATCAGGAATAACTAAATCAATCCCCAACATATCATCATCAGGAAAAGCAAGACCACAGTCTAATATCACGATATCCTCACCGTATTCGAAGACTGTCATATTTTTCCCTATTTCGCCTAAACCGCCTAAGGGGATAATACGTAATTTATTTTTTTGTTCCAACAGAATAAATCCTCCTTTAATATATATACTAAATTTTATAAAAAAACTATGCAAAATAGTTTGTCTGATCTGTAAAAATCAACAGATTAACCGCTCATTATTAATCTTTACATTGTAACATACATATATTAAAAGGACAACAAAAGGTTGAGAGGTGCAATATTCATGACTTGAAGTAAGCTATATATAATGCATTAAAAAAATACCATCCCGTCTATCAATCTGCCCCAAAGGGGATATAGCGATTAAAATGAGTTGGCTTTTGTTATTTTTTCAATGAATTGTTGCTCTAATACGCCGCTGGAAGGGACTTTTTCCCAAACCGTCCCGTTTTTTGCTTCGAATGTCATATCCATATGGAACAACTGAAATGTATTAAATTCGCCGCTGGTAAAAAACATGACCGTTTTTAAGCGAATAAGAGAGGGCTGTTTGTCTGTTATAATGTAATCCAAGAACGTGGCTCTTTCCGGGTCAAGTTCTCCGATTGTATACAAAATTCCCCAGTTCGTATCTATTGATTTGGTAAGAAAGATTTTTTGCAGCTCGGGACTTTGTGCGATGATATTCTGAATTTTAGGTATGGTCAAACCATTCGTTGCGAGTAAAAATACAGATTGTGTTGTGGGGCGGTCGATTTGTTCAGGGACAATAAAACATTGATAATTTTTATTTTTACGTTCGATCGTTTCATGGGCACGATAAGCGGCGTGGCTGTATAACAATTCTTTGCTAGTATTGAGCATTTTGTCGTTGGGTCTAATTCCGGCTTTGAAAGCTGGCCCGAAAAGATTAACGCCAATGACTTGTAAGGTATTGTCCACAACGAGTCCTTTGGTAAAAGGCATATTGGTTTGAGCAAAACAGGTTGTTGTTAGGGCAAGTATTATCAATATAGTGAAACAGTATTTTTTCAAAATCATACACTCCTTCATTGAAACCAATAATAAGAACCGTTTTTTAGATTTATTATACATTGTCGGTTAGCGAAAGTGAAAGAAAATAATAGAATATTTTGCTAAAAATGTTTAGAAAAATCAAGTTGACGCAATAGGTTATCTATATTATAATTACAAACGATAATGATTACCAGTATCGTTATCATTTGTAATTGCAATAGGAAAGAGGCGAATACAGGATAAATGAAAATCAGGCGAAACTATTTTTTTATGATAGGTATTATTTTTTTGCTGGGGTTGGTTTTGCTATCAATGCTTGTAGCGGTTTGTCTTGGATCCGTGAAAATTCCGCTCTTTGAGGTCTATAATATTATGGCACATAAAATATTTGGACAGCAAATAATGGGAGATTTGAAGCCATCCCATATTGATATTATCTGGCAGCTGCGGCTGCCTCGTGTTTTGATGGCTGCAATTGCGGGCGCAGCACTTTCTATGTCTGGGGCTGTTATGCAAGCCTCGGTGCAGAACCCACTGGCAGAACCTTATATTTTGGGTATTGCATCGGGGGCTTCATTCGGTGCAGTTATTGCTATTTTAATTGGCGGTATCGGAGGTTTCGTGGGAACGACAATCTGGGCTTTTGGGGGAGCGATACTGGCAACCGTGCTCGTGATGTTTTTAGCAGGACTGCGAGGACAAATGTCGACCGTCAAGATGGTATTAGCTGGAGCCGTGGTAAGTGCTTTGTTGAGTGCAGGAGCAAATTTTATAATTTATATGTCAAACAATGCGGAAGGCATGCGCAGTGTTACGTTTTGGACTATGGGGTCTTTTGCTGGAGCGAAGTGGAGTACTTTGTTTTTACCAGCAGTTGGTACGGGTTTTGCAGGTATTTTGTTCCTTTCACAAGCAAGAAAACTTAATGTCATGCTGCTTGGTGAAGAGGCTGCTTTGACGTTAGGCATTGATTTGGTAAGTGTGCGACGATTTTATATGATTCTGACGGCATTGTTGACAGCTATCATTGTTTCAGCTTGTGGTGTTTTTGGTTTTGTGGGTTTGGTAATACCGCATATTGTGCGTTCACTGATAGGGTCAGATCATCGCAAATTAATGCCGGTCGTGATACTATCTGGCAGCTTTTTTTTAATTTGGGCTGATGTTTTATCTCGTGTACTGCTTAAAAGCGGCGACCTGCCAATTGGTATTATCACTGCGTTGATTGGCGCGCCATTTTTTATGTATTTATTATTTCAACAGTCGTTTAATTTTGGGAATAGCTAGGAGGTGTGACTGTGGATTTGAAACTGGAACATATTAGTGTAGCATTAGATCACCAAAAAATTGTTAAGGATGTTTCTTTAGGTGTTGCAACGGGACAATTTGTTGGTATGATAGGACCAAACGGTAGTGGGAAATCTACATTGCTAAAAACAGTGTATCGTGTGCTCAAACCAAGTGGCGGCAAAATTTTCTTTGGAGGTGAAAATATACAGTCAATGCGAATTGGCGCATCGGCTAAAAATATGGGAGTTGTGGGGCAATTCAATAATGTGAATTTTGATTTTACAGTTATGGAAATGGTCTTGATGGGGCGTACACCTCATAAAAAAATGTTGAGTACAGATAACGAGCAGGATCGTTTGATTGCGTTAGCAGCAATTGCAAAAGTTGGCATGACGGAATCAATCAATCGCAGTTTTTTGACTCTTTCAGGTGGAGAAAAACAACGTGTTATTTTAGCCAGAACATTAACACAGCAACCCAAATTTTTAATTTTGGATGAGCCGACGAATCATTTAGATATTAAATATCAATTGCAGCTTTTGGGAACAGTCAAATCATTAGGTATTGGCATTTTAGCGGCTTTACATGATTTGAATTTGGCGGCTATGTATTGCGATAAATTGTACGTATTGAAAGATGGAAAAATCGTTGCTGCAGGAATGCCAGTGGATGTATTAACGGAAGATTTAATTCGTGATGTCTATAACATTGACTGCCATGTTGACGTGGATTTAAGAACGAAGTGCGTTTCAATTGTTTATCGTCCGCTTGATTTAGCGATGGGGTACAACTGATGGGCTGGTCGCGACAGATAAAAGTAAGTGTTTTTTTCATAGGCTTTGGTTTTTTGTTTTTAACAGGCTGTGCTTCTTCAATAGAAATGGAGGCGATCGATCCAGTCGTGGAAAACGGGTTTCCTGTAAAAATAGAAAATTATGATGCATTGCAAAGATCGTCTGTGTACACGTATCTGTCAGCACCAAAACGAGTTTTAATAACATATCCTGGAGCGACTGAACTTTTGCTGGAACTGGAAATGGATGCACATATTATTGGTACGGTTGAGCCTTATGGCGCTGCACCGCGAGCTATGGCGAATGCTTATGCCAAGCTTCCATTACTGGAGGCGGTCTATATTCCATCGCAAGAAGAGATTTATGATATGCAGCCAGATCTTATTATTGGCTGGGCTCATAATTTTACAGATAATGAGATGGGGGATGTACAAAATTGGCATGAACATAAAATTGGCACTTACATTGTACCGGGAACTTTGCCCAATCAGCAACCAACTGTAGAAAATTCAGTATATCCATTTATGGATGATATGGGGATAATTTTTGGAATCCAAGAAAAAGCGATGCTTTTAATTGCTCAATCGAAAGCAAGAATCCAAGTGGTAAAGGATAAACTTGGTCAAATGGCAAGTCCTAAGAAAATATTGATTTTACAATCTCATGGAAATGGTACGTACTCTTTATATGGTGAAAATTACCTTATTAACGACCTCGTCCAGAAGGCGGAAGCTGAAAATCTTGTGCAGGAGCAAATTTCTTTTGTAGGACCAGAACGGATTTTGGCATATGATCCAGATTATATTATTTATGTTTCCTCTAGTATGGAAACAGGCAAAGACCTTACCGATGCAGAAGCGATTCATGAATTACAAAATAAAATAGAGCTGCGCTCACTTCGGGCAATTCAAAATCGAAATATTATCAATATACCATTTAATGATGCAAATAATTGTAATAGTCGTGCGGTGTATGTTGTGGAAAAAATAGCACATGAATTGTATCCAAATAAATTCTCAGGTAATTAATTTTCAATTTTAAATGAGAATGATAATTGAAATCATGCATTGCTTGGGAATTTTACATAGTTTACAAAACTTATTATACGAGGAGGCGCAGATTTGAAAAAGAAAATTGTTGGTACAGGAATATTCGCTTTTTTTGCGATTTATATGATGTCCTGTTTATTATGCATAGCCAATAACGACTACGTTTCTCCCGAGGATTATGCGAGAATGGCACGAGAAATTGTCGAACAGAGTATTGATATGAAAGTAAACCACTAAGGAGGAGATAGCAAATATGATACATAAAAAACGAAAAATTTTGACAGGTTTGATTTTGGGAGCAATGTCGCTTGGCTTTGCGAGTCAGGTTTTTGCTGCTGAAATAGTGAACGATGACAAGATTTTTGATATGGAAGAATATGTTGTAACCGCAAACCGTATGCCTGTGAAAGCAAATGAGGTTGCAGCGGCTGTTACGGTAATTGATCAGGCAACAATTGAACGAGGCAATTACAGCACGGTATCAGATGTTCTTCGCTCCAATAATGTGAATATGAGTACGACAAGTTTTGCTTCTTATCCAGTACTTAACGGAGATAGTAGAGTGTTGGTTTTGGTAAATGGTCGAAAAATGAATTGGTCACATCTTGTGGTGAGTGGCGATGATAACGCAATTAATATTGATAGTTTACCTGTGAAAAATATCGAACGTATCGAAATTGTCCGTGGTCCAAATTCGGCTCTTTATGGTAGCAATGCAGTAGGCGGTGTTATTAATATTATTACAAAAAAACCAGTGGCTGCTGCATCGACAACTGTTAATACAGAATTTGGAACATGGAACTCGCAACGTTATACATTGACGACACAAGGTGGAGACGATGATGTCCGTTATTTATTTTCCTACGACAAACAAAAACGCGATAATTATGAGTATAAAAATGCTGTAACAGGACATGAAAAAGAATTCCCCTACAGTAATATTGATAAAGAATATGAAAGTTTACGTCTGGATAAATCTTTCGGTGCGGATACCCTGTCATTTGAACTTGAACGGTCAAAACAAAATGATGGACACGGTCTTTATTTAACAGATCCCGAAATTCCGACTGTCTATGGTGATGGGGCTCCACTGCAGACAACAGATCTCAATTTTGCCTTGACATATACGTGGAAGGAAGGGGGTTCTTCTGGTGCTGGCGATTATCTGCGACTTTATCGCAATAACGAAAAATCTGATACATCTTTTGCTGGTGCGCCCTATGAGCATGATTTGACTACGTTGGGAACGCAATGGCAAAAAAGCTGGAAACTTAATAATAAAAATTCACTTATTGGTGGTGCAGAATATATTAGTGAAGATATTAATGAAACAAATTCTGGTGCAATTTTTCAACGTGGAGCCAATATGACATCGATTTACGCAGAAGATCATTGGACTTTAATTGATGGCTGGTCGTTGAATTTTGGAACACGCTATGAAAATCATAGTGATTTTGGTGGTGATTTCACATCGCATGTTGCCATCAATAAAGTATTATCACCACAGACAAATGCTTATTTATCGTGGGGACAGGCAATCAATAACCCTACATTGAAGCAGCGTTATGCAAATTCGCCTTATTGGATTGGCAACCCTAATTTAAAACAAGAAAAGTCCGAGACTGTCACCTTGGGTTTAAATTCGCAAATCGATAAAAAAACTAATATTCAAGCTAGTATTTACAGCAGCAAATTAGACAACGCACTTGATTGGGTATGGGATACGAATATTAGTAAAACGGTTTATTACAATATCAATCGCGAAAAGCGTCGCGGCTTGGAGTTAAATACTACACATAAATTCTCAGATCGGTGGTCATTAAATACAGGTTACTCATATTCTCGGATTGAGAAAAATGTTGGGGATAATGGACAATATACGGACTATATGTATAATAGTCGTCCAAACGGATATTCAATAGGCATTCAATATACGCAAGACAAATGGAATGCGGATTTAACAACGCAGCAAGTTACAGGGCGTAACACTAAAGTATATACGGATACTTCTTATACCACCGTTAATCTTAATGTAGGGTATCAATTTAATGATAAAACCAAGGCTTATATTAAGGGCTATAATTTAACAAATGAAGGTTATGAAATTTTGAGTTCGTCGGCTGGTCGTGGTGCTTATGCGATGCCAGGGCGATATTTTGTTTTTGGTGTAGAACGTAAATTCTAAGTAAATGCTACGGTATGGCATAGTGTTATTTTAATATAGCTAAATATAAAAAAGAAAGAAGCGAGGCAGATATGGATTTTTTGATAGAGGCAATGAGTTGGTTTCACAAAGGTGGACCGGTTATGTATTTGTTGATTTTATCATCGTTGGTTGTTGTGACGATTTTGGTGGAGCGTTTTGTTTACTATAGAAAAATGAACTTGGATGTAGCAGGCTTTAGTGAATATATTGTAAGTGGTTTTCAAAATAAAGAGTATGAAGCGATTTATCAAAGCTGTAGTGTTTCGGCAAAACCGGCGCATAAAATTGTGATTGCCGCATTAGATGCGCAAAAAATGGGTCGCAATATTACAACCGCTATGGAAAGTTCGGCACAGCTTGCTGTGGCGCATTTGCGTAAAGGGTTGTCTATTTTAAGTACAGTCGTTACGTTGTCACCTCTATTTGGTCTTCTGGGAACGGTAGTGGGGATGATACAGTCCTTCAGCATATTCAGTCTTGAAAGTGGGCAGCCAATGGCGATTACCGGCGGAGTCGGTGAAGCCTTAATTGCTACAGCAACGGGGTTGAGTGTGGCTGTTTTAGCCCTTTTGGGACATAGTTATTTTTCGTATAGGCTAGATGGCTTTATTACCGATCTTGAACAGATTGCGGGTGAAGTGGAAAAGAATTTGCCTAATGTTACGGATGAAAAAGGAGTTAATCATGAAGCTGCGTAGTATGCGAATAGAAAAAGCACCAGAATTGATGATTATTCCGATGATTGACATCATGTTTTTTCTCTTGGTATTTTTTATGATTAGTACGCTTTATATGGTTGAGCAGCATACAATTCCAGTTCAACTGCCACAATCCGCTTATGCACAGCAGGAAAAACCAAAAAGCATGAATGTCACGGTGTCCAAAGATGCAGTGGTGCTTATCGATGAAGAAAAAATCCCCCTGGAATTATTAGGAAAGCACATCGCAATGGCAATGGGGAAAAACGATAACCAAATTTTTATTTTACGTGCCGATAAAATGGTAGACTATGGGGAGGTAATTCAGGTGCTTGATGAAATGAAAGCAGCGGGGGCACAACATATTTCGATTGCTACAGAACGTAAAGTGAGGTAATTTTATATGGAAAAGGAACGCTGGAAGTGGAAAAAGGCATTTGGAGTTTCGTTGACTTGCCATGTGGCGATCGCGGTGCTTTCGTTGTTGGTTTTACCTGAAATTTCGGTTACGCCATTACCAGAAGAATATATGGAACTTGAGTTAGCTGCACAGCAAGATATAGTTCCCGTGAAACAGGCAGAACTTAATACGAAAAACACAATGATTTCCAAGCAAAATTTCCCAGCGGCAAAGGCGAGTTTGCAAGCAACAGCACATGCAGCGGAGGCCGTAAAAGCAGATGGAGAACAGCCGCGTCAAGCTGTTGTCGTCAAAGGGGCGATTGGAGCGGTTGAGTCGACAGCAGTTTCTGGAGATGGCCCCGAATCTGCAACCAGTTCAACTTCTTCTAATATGGGAGCAGAGGTTACTGGGGTTATACAAAAACCAGTCGTTTTGAGTATGGTAGAGCCTGTGTATCCGACTGATTTGAAAAATCGTGGGATAGAAGGTCGAGTTCGCCTGCGTGTTCAGATTCATGCTGATGGAAGTGTTGGCTCTGTTGAAGTTGCTGGATCTTCAGGTTATGAAGCAATGGATGCTGCAGCAGTCAGTGCAATGCAAAATTGGCTATTTATCCCAGCAAAACGAGCAGATGGGCAATCCGTAGGCTGCTATGCGGCGATGCCAATTACTTTTGGCTTAAAGTGAATCCGGTTATGATCGTATGTGTAATATTTTACGAACAAAATCGTATATTATTGTTATATATTACGATAAAAGTAGGTTGACCGGATCAGATAAGTTTGTTAATCTAAAGTTATGATAGTATTCGATTAATGAGTCAATGTTGACTGTTTGTTTTGGCAGGCAGTCTTTTTTATTTCATTAATTGTTTACCACAAGGTAAGGGAGGATTTAGCATGGAAAAATATGGACTGTTTATTGCTGGTAAATGGATTTTGACAGAAGAAACAACGCCTTTGGTCAATAAATATACAAATGAAACGGCTGCAATGCTTTCGGTGGCTGGAGCAAAAGAAGTTACAGCTGCGGTGGATGCTGCACAACAAGCGCTTAAAATACCAATGGAACCGTATCGACGTTATGAAGTTTTGATGAAAGCAGCAAATCTTTTAGAGTCTGATAGCGAAAAAATGGCAAGGGCATTATCGATTGAGGTGGGTAAGCCGATTAAAGATGCACGTGGTGAAGTGAAGCGTGGTATCCAGACTTTATTATTATCCGCGGAACAAGCTAAACGAATGACAGGGGAAATGGTTCCGCTAGCGGGTGCACCTGGTTGTGGCAGTCGTATTGCCTATACAAAACGAGTGCCGGTTGGGATTGTTTGTGCGATTACACCATTTAATTTTCCCTTAAATTTGGCTTGCCATAAAATCGGTCCAGCGCTGGCTGCGGGCAATTCAGTGCTTTACAAACCGGCAACGGCAACTTCACTTTCTGCTGTTATTTTATGTGAAATATTTGAAAAAGCAGGTCTTCCAGCGGGCTACTTGAATCTTGTTATGGGATCAGGAAGTAAACTTGGTGATTTGCTTACAGCTGATGAACGTATCAATTTTTATAGTTTTACCGGTAGTGCAGCAGTAGGAAAAATGCTGCATAAAAATGCGGGATTGCGTCGTGTCGCACTTGAGCTTGGTTCTAATTCAGCGAATATCGTTCATGGTGATGCCGATCCAGTTAAAACCGGACAACTTTGTGCCAAATATGCGTTTACAAATGCAGGACAGGTTTGTATTTCTTGTCAGCGAGTATATGTGCATCAGGCGATTTACAATGCTTTTTGCGCAGCGGCTGTTTCAGCAGCCAAGGCTGTTGTCAGTGGTGACCCATTGGCCGACACTACGGAACTTGGTCCGATGATCAACGAAAAAGAAGCAATCCGTGCGGAAGAATGGATTCAAGAAGCAGTTGCAGCGGGTGCTAAGCTCTTAACTGGCGGTAAACGTACCCACTCATATCTCGAACCGACGATTTTGACGAATGTTCAAGCCGATATGAAAGTAGTTTGTAATGAAATTTTTGCACCAGTATTTGTGATTGTACCGTATACCGATATTAATGAAGCGATTGTCGCAGTGAATGATTCGGTGTATGGTCTACAGGCGGGTGTTTTTACAAATTCTTTGGCAATTGCTCATCTTTGTGCGGAAAAAATTGAAGTTGGTGGAGTCATTATCAATGATGGGGCAACATTCCGTACGGATAATATGCCGTATGGTGGGGTTAAAGAAAGTGGAATTGGTCGTGAAGGCCCGGAATATGCTGTGCGTGAAATGACGGAAGAAAAATTGATTGTACTTAATTTTTAGAAGCTTCAAGATAAGATATATATAACGCACTAAAAAAATTCCATCCCGTCTATCAGTCTGCCAGGAAAGGGGTATATGGCATCGTTTGCTTCCTACGTAACGTGCCACTCAGCCCTATACCCCTTTCCTGACGATTGCCATATAAAATGTTTAATGCGTTCTATATATTGACCGATGGTGCGATATTTGTTATGCTTACAGTATCGAATTGAAGTCAAAGAAGACTGCTCATTTATATGAGCGGTCTTTTTTTCGTTTTAAAATAAGGAGGCAATTTTTATGGTCAGTTGTCAAGAGGTCATTAAACTCCATAGTATGGCGGAAGTTCAGATTGTTGCTGGAGCACAAGGGCTGGATCGACTCGTTCGCTGGGTTCATTTTATAGACTTACCAGATGTTCTGCCTTGGGTTCAGGGCGGTGAGCTGTTGATTATCACGGGGATTGGGTTGCAAGGTAAACCGGAAGAATTGAAAAGGCTGGTACAAGGATTAATTGATAAAAAACTGGCTGGTATGGTCATCAATCTCGGTCCTTATATTGAAAGTGTGCCGGATGATGTTGTAACTATTGCTGAGGCGGCTAACTTTCCCTTGTTTACTCTGCCATGGAAAGTAAAACTGGTAGGTGTTATGCAGGAAATTTGCAGTTATATTGTGATGCAGCAAACCGAAAAACATTCCATTAGCAGTTTTTTTGAACAACTTTTGTTAAAACCTGTAGCAGCCGAACAGGAATTGATGGAGCATGCAGCTGTTTATGGCTATGATTTATCGCAATCACAGCAAGTCGTTGTGATCAGTGCAATTTTATTGACGGAACAGAAGCTCACTCGTAAGAATGCAAAACATAATTTTGTTTTAATCAAAACACAAATGGAACAGTTTGTGCGTGATTTTTTTGTTATGCGCGGGCAAAAAATCCTTTTGACTTTATGGATGGATAAAGTTTTATTTTTGCTGCCGGAAAATGTGCAAGACGAAAAGAAAAATCGTAGTATTGTTCAGCTTTTAGTAGATCAATTAGGTGAACATTTTACTGCTTTGAACGTGGCCGCTGGTATTGGCAGCCCGGCCCCGTCTTTGCAAAATATACGGGAAAGTTATTTGCAAGCGAATAAAGCTTTGTGGTTTGCGGAATCATTAGCAACCAAACAATGCGTGTACACCTATGAATCGTTAGGTATCTATAAACTTTTATTTGAAATTCCACTAGAAAAATTGCAGGCATATTGCGAAGAAATCATTGGAACACTTGAAGAACATGATCAGCATTATAAAATGGATTTGGTTAACAGCCTGTTTGTATATTTTGAGGAAAACGGCAATGTTGTTAAAACATCAAAACGTCTTTTTGTGCATCGCAATACGTTGGATTATCGTCTTAAGAAAATTGAAGATGTCAGCGGTAAAAAACTTGCAAATTCGTATGATCGACTGATGCTGCAACTGGGCGTCATTATCGCCAGACAGATTGGCGGAGGACATAATAGAAATACCTATAATGTGAGAAAGTATGAAAAAATATCACATATATTGTAATAAATGCACATAGACTTAGAGGCAAAAGGTCTGTTACAATAAAAGCATAATCAATCGCATGAGTTAGAAAATAAAGCAAGATGGGCAGAGTTGCCAAAGAGATTATTTCGTATCTTTTTGGCAGCTTTTCTCTTTTCTGGAGCTTGTGCAGGGGAGGGCTAAATATGTCAAAATCAGAAGAATTATTGAAACGTAAACAAGCGGCAGTCCCTAGTGGTATAGCTAATTCGACGCCGATCTTTGCCAAAAAAGCCAGTGGTGCTATAATTACCGATATGGAAGACAATGAATATCTTGATTTCTTTGCGGGCGTTGGTGTTTTAAATGTAGGTCATTGTCCGAAACCAGTTGTTAAAGCTATCCAAAACCAAGCGGAAAAATTATTACATTCCTTTTTTTCAGTTGTGATGTATGAACCATATATTGACCTTGCGGAAAAAATGAATGAAATTGCCCCAGGGTCTTCAAAGAAAAAAACGATGTTTGCGAATAGCGGAGCAGAAGCCGTAGAAAATGCAATTAAAATAGCTCGCCATGCAAAAAAGAAAACAGGGATTATTTCGTTTGAATGTTGTTTCCATGGTCGGACTTCGCTTACTATGGGGCTGACTAGTAAAGTTAAACCTTATAAATATGGATTTGGTCCATTCCCATCGGATTTATATAAAATTCCCGCGTCCTATTGTTATCGCTGTCCTTATCATTCCACATATCCAAGCTGTGGAATGCATTGCTTGGAAGCTTTTGATAAGTTTTTTGCGGCAACAGCGGATCCAAGTGAAATTGCAGCAATGATTATTGAACCGATCCAAGGGGAAGGCGGTTTTATTATTCCGCCAAAAGAATTTTTGCCAGGGCTTAAGAGCATTTGTGAAAAAAATGATATTCTCTTTATTGCGGATGAAGTGCAAAGCGGATTTGCTCGCAGTGGTAAAATGTTTGCGATCGAAAACTGGAACGTGGAACCGGATCTTATGACTACGGCAAAATCAATTGCTGCGGGTGTTCCGTTAAGCGCAGTAACGGGTCTGGCTGAAATCATGGATGCACCGGGTGGTGGCAGTATCGGTGGCACGTATGGTGGGAATCCACTTGCTTGTGTAGCTGGTGTTGAAGTTATTAAAATGATTAAAGAACAAAATCTTTGTCAGCGGGCCATTACTATTGGTGAAAAGACTCTAACGAAATTTAAAGCTTTGCAAGACAGATGCCCGATTATTGGCGATGTCAGAGGACTTGGCGCCATGATTGGTATTGAGTTAGTAGAAGATAAAAAGACGAAAGAACCAGCAAAAGAACTTACGGCAAAAGTAATCAAATTATGCCTCGACCAAAAATTAATTTTGATTAATGCTGGTATTTATGGCAATGTACTTCGCCTCTTGATTCCACTTGTTACAACAGATGAACAACTCGACCGTGGGTTGTCTATTATAGAAAACAGTATCTTAGAAGCAGCAAAAGACGTTTAAGTAGATTTTATCAAAGAATGGATGCCCTTATTTATGGTATAATACATCATGAATAAGGGCATTTTTGGTATGTCTTTGAAAATATGAAATAAAGTAGAGGATTTCATGAAAATAATTATCGATGCGGATGCATGTCCGAAACCAGTATTAGCAATCTGTAAACAAGTTGGTCAGATGTATAAACGGGAAGTCTACACCGTTGCCAGCTTTGACCATCAAATAGACAATGATCATCATATAATGGTCGATAATACCTCGCAGGAAGCGGATTTAAAGATTATCAATATAACGCAAGCAGACGATCTTGTGATTACGCAGGACTGGGGATTGGCAGCCATGGTTTTAAGCAAAAAAGCGGCTTGTCTGAGCCCGGCAGGCATTCCTTATGATGTAAATAAAATGGATTTTTTATTGGAAGAACGTGAAGTGAAAGCAAAATTACGTCGTGGGGGCGGGCGAACAAAAGGACCTAAAAAAAGAACAGTGCAAGATGATGAACGTTTTGAGGCTGCTTTAGTGAAAATCTTAGAAAATATCGCACTACCGCAATAGCCGAATAAAACCTGATTCTATTTTTTGCAAGAAAAAAAACGCCGAACCGTTTGATTCGACGTTTTTTGTTTATAAAGAAGTATTTATATCGTCTATTTGTGGTGCTGGATTTTTCGAAGATTGTTTTATATTGATGGTACTATGTTGATAACTGTAAGTGAAATAAACGATACAGCCAATACCGCACCAAACAAAAAAGCGAACCCAGGTGTCAAATGGCAGGTTGTACATGAGATAGCCACAGGAGAGGATGGCGAGTGGTGCAATAAGCCAGACAACTGGACAACGAAAGGTGCGATGCAGATCAGGTTTCGTCAGGCGCAACACCATGACGCCAATTGCGGCGATCAGAAAAGCATTGAGCGTGCCGATGTTTGCCATTTCGGCAATCAGACCGATTGGGGCAAAACCGGCAATGAGTGAGACAAATACAGCACCGGCAATTGTGACGATGTAAGGTGTTTTATAACGAGAATGAATTTTACAAATATTTGCAGGCACCATTCCGTCTCTAGACATCGCAAAAAAGATGCGGGCCTGACCGTATAATAACACAAGTAATACCGTTGTAATGCCAGCAATAGCACCTACTCCGACAACGGCTGAACCGATATTATAACCAATATAGCGTAAGGCAAAAGCAACTGGTTCGGGATTGTTAAGTTCGGTATAAGGTACAACACCGGTTAAGACAGCGGCCACAACGACATATAAAACAGTACAGATAACCAAAGAACCGATAATGCCGACTGGTAAGTCCCGTGCGGGATCTTTACATTCTTCGGCCGAGGTTGCTACGGCATCGAATCCAATATAGGCAAAAAATACGATGGCCGCACCGCCCGTGACGCCAGAGAAACCAAAGGGCATGAATGGTTCCCAATTTGCGGTATCAACATTGGGACCAGCTAATATAAGGAAAATAAATACAGCAATAAGTTTTACAAAAACCAGGATACGGTTTATTTTCGTGCTTTCCTGTGTGCCGCGAACTAAGAGAAAACTCAAGAATAAAGTAATGAAAATAGCGGGGAGATTGATGATACCACCATCACTAGGTACCAGTGTAAAGGCTGGGGATAATTCGATTCCGACTGATTTAAGCAGCCCAACCATATAACCAGACCAGCCAGAGGCTACAGCACTAGCTGTAACAGTATATTCAAGAATGAGATTCCAACCAACTAAAAAGGCTAAAAATTCACCTAATGAAGCATACGTGTAAGTATAAGCACTACCTGAAGAGGGAACAATCGAAGCGAATTCGGCATACGCGAGTCCGGCAAATGCGCAGGCAAGACCAGAAATAATAAAAGATAAAATAACAGCAGGACCAGCGTATTTAGCTGCTGCAACACCCGTCAATACAAAAATACCGGTGCCGATTACACAGCCAATGCCGAGTAAAATTAAATCAACGGCACCTAAACTTTTTTTCATGCCTGAATTTTCAGCCATGCTACGCATTTGTTCAATACTTTTCGTACGAAATAAGTTCATCAATTCAAAAACACCTGTTTTCTATAAAGTTAATTTAAGCAATCTATAAAAGTATAGTAACTTGTAAGTGTTATGTCAAATTAAAAACAGCTATATAACTTTATTTATTAAAGTTATATAGCTGTTTTTAATTATTTTATTTTGAATTAATACCTTATATTGGTGATAATATATAAAATATTAATAAGAGGGAGACATTGTTGAGGTGATTTATTTTATCAGGTTAAGATAAGATTTGAATTTTTGCACGGACGTGTTGACGACTAATTCTTCAGGGAAAGACAATTCTTTTAGTAAAGCTTGGGCATATGTATGATTGCCAACATCAAGATCAATGTGAGCGTCGCTATCCATAATAATAGTGACATTATGTTTTTTGCAAAAATTTAACATTGTGGTGGCATTAGCATGAGAATTTTGCCGACTGGCCAATGGATGAAAAGAGCTGTTGTTCACTTCAAGCAATACGTGATGTTCTTTTGCTGCAAGAACAATTTGTTCATAATCAAGTGGAAAACAGCCATCATCAGGATGTCCGATGATATTGATAAATGGGTTTCGGATAGCACCGATTACAGCACGAGTATTTTGTTCGATGCTGCCTGCTTTTATACAGATGTCATGCAAACTAGCAATGGCATAGTCGATTTTGCGCAAGGCCTTTTCTGGTAAATCGAGACCACCGTTAAAATCTTTAATATTCACCTCAGAACCCATAAGAAGTTCGACATCGTACGCGCTGCGATCAATTACCTTGAAATTATGAAAGTAGATTTCATGGCAAGTTCCAGACATCAAGGGTGCATGTTCGGTTATGCCAATGAGCTCGAGACCTTTCTCTTTCGCGGCACGCGTCATTTCGCGAATCGTACTGTAAGCATGACCACTCATAAGGGTATGCATATGTGCATCTAAAATATCTTTCATATATAAGAAGACCTCTTTTCAATTTAAAATATTTAGCAATAAATTTTATTATAGTCCTTATAGATCAAGAAGTAAAATTGTTGATTTTTTGAGATGATATTATCAAATATTTCATTCTATGATAATATATAGAAAGGACTTTTTAAAAACTTTTTATGGATGTGGTGGAATGAGGAATGAAGCAAGTACGACAATGGAAATCAAAAAAATGAATCGCCAGCATGTTTTTAATTTAATTTATCAAAGAAAAAAAAGTATCCAAACAAGATATTGTCTATGAACTTAAAATGAGTTTACCAACTGTTACGCAAAATCTTAAAGATTTAAGTGAAATGGGTTTGATCACCAATGCTGGAACGTTCGAATCTACTGGCGGTCGCAAAGCACAGGTACTTACATGTGTCAATGATGTCAAGATGGCTATTGGTCTTGATATTACGCGAAACCATATTGGTATTGTTGCAATTGATCTTGCTGGTGATATTTTGGCAACGCAGCGAATTCGTTTTCCCTTTGGTTCGAATGATGAGTATTATAGAAATGTTGGATCGTTTATTGATGCGTTTGTGGAGCGAAATAGATTTGATTCAGCAAAAATTATTGGTGTCGGTATTGCTGTTCCGGCATTAATTTCCGAAGATGAATCGATGGTTGTTTATGGGGCTATTTTACAGAATACAGGGGAGACTTGCTCGCGCTTTTCTCGTTATATAGCATATCCCTGCATTTTATGCCATGATTCGGAAGTTGCAGGTTTTGCAGAGTTTTGGGTAGCAAACGATGTGAAGAATGTCTTTTATATTTCGCTTGGTAACAGTATCGGTGGTGCGGTATTTTTTGACAATATGAAATATCTGGGAGATACACGCTGTAGCGGAGAAATTGGGCATATGATTATTGTTCCAGAGGGAAAAAAATGTTATTGTGGACAAAAGGGCTGTTTTGACACATATTGTGCAGCGACCGTTTTAGCGGATACTGCCAAAGGCAGTTTAGAGGACTTTTTCCTGTTATTAGAGCAAGGCGAAAAAAAAGCTGTGGAAATTTGGAATGTGTATCTGGACCATCTATCACTGGCGATACATAATACAATTATGTTATTTGATTGTACGGTTATTTTGGGTGGTTATGTTGGTATGTATATGGAAAAATATAACGAAGTATTACAAGAAAAAGTTGAAGCACAAAATCCTTTTAAAATGAACAGGAGTGTCATTAAGATTTGCCAATATAAGACAGAAGCGATTGCTGCAGGTGCGGCGTTACGTCATATTGAACGATTTATTAAGGCAATTTGAAAAACAGAAACCTCGAATAAACAGTTGATTTATAGAAACTGTTTATTCGAGGCTTTTTTATTGCGCAAAAGGAAATTATTGAGATTGACGAGTCAATTTTCTCTTGTTATGATTTATTACGAATAACATTTGTAAAAGTATTTTATATATGTTGTTAAAAAACTAAAAATATGTAAGCTGAGGATAGAAGGATGTGATATTAGTTTGAAAAATGCATCGCTGGATATACATATGTAAATACGAACACAAAAATATGTAAATGGCAATATTCAGAAAACATTGAATAATGCGGTTTCGGTAAAACTTACTTTTGTTTGGCACGAGGCTTGCAATATAGAAAGGCAGGAGGTCGAATCATGAGAGAGAAAATCCAAAATCTTATTGCAGAAGAAAATCATAATGAGCCGTATACGGATACAGAACTTTGTAAACAGCTGTTAGTGAGTCGAGAGTATGTAACATTACTTCGCAAAGAATTGAAAATTTTGGATTCAAGAGAAAGAAAACAAGAGTACATCTGCAAGGAAATCAGAAGTATGCTTTCAGATCATAAGGCTATTTCTAATTTAGAAATACAAAATATGCTGCAAAAACAAGGATATTCCATATCAAGTTATTTATTGCATAAATATATGAAAAATATCAAATTACGAAACATTCATGCAGATCTCATCGGTGGATTACCAAAAGAAAGCTCTCTTTTAGAAACCGTGGAAAAATCATATCATGCATTCGAAAATTTAGTCGGTACGGGCGGGAGTCTGCATACGCAAATTCAGCAGGCGAAGGCGACGATGTTATATCCACCACATGGACTGCATTGTTTGATTGTTGGTGAGACTGGCGTCGGTAAGAGTGAACTTGCCGAAGCGATGTACCGCTTTTCCATTGAGGCAGAATGTCTGCCTCAAACTGCACCATTCACGATATTTAACTGTGCGGATTATGCTGAAAATTCACAACTGTTAATTACGCAATTATTTGGTTGTGTAAAAGGAGCTTACACGGGCGCAGTAACAGAACGCCGGGGTCTGATAGAACAAACAGATGGTGGGATTTTATTTCTTGATGAGGTACATAGATTATCTTCGGAAGGGCAGGAAATGCTGTTTCAACTTATTGATAAAGGGCATTTTCGTAGATTAGGAGAGGCCGATGCTGTAAGGCAGGCAAATGTGCAGCTGATTGCTGCAACCACGGAAAATATTGAAACGAGCTTACTCATAACGTTTAAACGGCGGATACCTATGCTGATCAATATACCATCCTTAGTAGATCGTCCTTTAATAGAAAGACTACAGTTGATTCAAAGATTTTTTGGGTACGAATCAGCGCGAATGAATGCACCGATGCAGGTGGCCCTTGATGTTATCAAAGCGTACCTTCTTTATGAATGTAAAGGTAACATTGGTCAGCTTAAGAGTGATATTCAAGTGACGTGTGCCAAGAGCTTTTTGTCATACGTGACTAAAAAAGAAAAAATTGTCAAAGTTGATTTGCCGAATTTAAGTCTGTATGTAAAAAAAGGGTTGCTCAGAATACAGAGCAACCGTCAAGAATTAGACGCTTTGGTCTGGAAAGATTTTCATTTTGAGCCCAAATTGTGCCAGGAGCCAATCTCGATGGAAGATGATGTTTATAGTTTTCCTAAAGAATTTTATGGATACATTGAACAAAGACATACCACATATGCTAGTCAGGGGATGGATGTACAGCAAATCAAACAGTTAATAGGTGATGAGATTGAACAAAAACTACAAAATGTCATCACGCATATTAAGCATCGTTTGACGCCGCTTACTTTAGCTGAAGTTTCTAAAGTTGTCGGGAATGAAGTAATATATCTGGCACAAGATATTTTGCGAGTGGCAGAAAATGAGCTTGGTAAATTGGATGAATCGCTGGTGTATTGTTTGGCTATTCATTTAAATGCTACATTTACCAGGATCAGTCAGGGAACGAAAATTATCAATCCTAATTTAGAGGATATTAAAAAGAAATTTCATGTAGAATATGCAGTTGCAGCAAAAATGGTAAATGTGATTCGCGAGAAATATCAAATAGATTTGCCAGATGATGAAATTAGTTATATTGCTTTATATTTACATGGTAATGAGAGAGAAGACGAAGGTAATGTCGGTATTGTAGTGGCAACACATGGTAATGTTGGCAGTAACATGCTGGAAATTGCCCATAAACTGCTCAATGTAACACATGGAAAATCATTCAATATGAGTTTTGAAGAAAGCCCGCATGATGCTTTAGAACGGTTAATGACGGTTATAGTAAGTGCGGATGAAGGTAAAGGTGTATTAATAATGGTAGACCTTGGGTCGCTTTTAACGTTTGGTGAAATTATTCAGACGAGGACAAAAATAAACGTTGAAACGATTGGCCGTGTGGATACGATGATGGTAATTGAAGCCTTGCGGCGCAGCATTTTACCAGGAACGCATTTAACAGAGTTGATTTCTGATATTGAAAAATTAAACTATATTTTTCCAAAAATGAGAGCACAACCACAAAATATTTTGCGGCAAAAAGCCATTATCACAATTTGCTTTACGGGTGAAGGGGTTGCACTCTATTGTCAGGAACAGATGAAAAAAATGTTTGGTGACAGATTACAGAATATTGCCTTTTTAAATGTGGGAATGATTGGTCGTCATGATATTTATAAACAAATTCAGCAAATTCTGATGCAATATGATGTCATAGCGATGGTTGGCAGTGTTGATCCGCAGATACAAGGGATACCGTATATTTCGATGAGTGAACTTTTATCGCAGCCTGATGGTAACAGCAGTGTGGCGTACCTCTTAAATGAAGCAATGAATCCAGTAGTGCTGATTGAACAAAAGCAGGTTACGGTACCAGCTGTGGTAAAGAAAATGAAAATTCTTATGTTAGACAACGTACATTATACAAAAACAGAGATCTTGAAAAAAATGTGTACGATATTAATGGAAGAAAAGTATGTAAAACAAGGCTATACAGAGGCTGTTTTTGCCAGAGAAAAAATGGGGTCTTATTTAATTAACGAGAAGGTTGCATTACCGCACGCAGATAGTTCTTATGTTAATGAATCGATCATCATACTTGCTAAGTCTAATACCGGTATTACTTGGGCTGATAAAAAATCAACGAAGATTATATGCCTATTGGGGCTCGACATTAATGGTAAAGATGGTGTGCGGTATTTATATCAGCGCTTCCAAAATGATGAAGTTATTCAAAAAATTGAAGAAGCAGTAACAGAAGCAGAACTAAGGGAGGCATTGATTTATAATGCAAATTAAAATAGATGAAGATTTAATTCTATTGGGACTCAAAGGAAAAGAAAAAGAAGAAATTTTATCCCAGATGGCGGATAAGCTTTTTCAATGTGGTTATGTGAAAGACAGCTATAAAAGCGCTGTAATTGCCAGAGAAAAGGTATTTGCCACAGGATTGCCAACGGCTAGCTACGGGGTAGCGATTCCGCATACGGATATTGTTCATGTAAACGAGCCGACAATCTGCATGGCAAGGTTTGAGCAAGCGGTGGACTTCGTTATTATGGGGGAGGAAACAGAAACAATCTCGGTTAAGCTGGCCTTTATGATGGCAATGAAAGAACAGCATGCTCAGCTTGGAGTATTGCAGAAACTCATGGCAATTTTACAAGATCAGACGGCCCTGGCTTATTTAGCTGAAGAAAAAAACAAGAGAGACATTAAATCGTTTATGTTAGACAAACTAGGCATTGAAGAGAAATAAGCAGTTTTATATAGAGTGACTGTTTATATAATTTTATGAGCGGAAGGAGGTGATCATGATGGATAGACAAAAAATCGTCTTAGTTGCTTGTGGTACAGGTATTGCTACTTCAACTGTTGTAGGACAAAAAGTGGAAACTTTATTGGCTGCTAATCATGTTAATGCAAAAGTTATTCAGTGTAAAATCACAGAAGTAGGAAGCTATGAAGAGCAAGCGGATCTTTTAGTGACAACTACCATCTTATCAAGAGCCTATAAAATTCCTGTAGTGAAGGCTGTAAACTATTTAACAAATATCAATCCCGGTAAAATTGATCAGGAAATTCTTGACGCATTAAAATAAAAACAGGGATATTTATGTAAAATGCATTATTTTTAAAGGTCTAATTTAAGTATAGTAGGAGGAAATAATATGTTATTAGAGTCCGTACAATTTATTTTGAACTTAGGGCCTACTGTTATGTTACCAATCGTAATTACCTTAATAGGGATGGCATTTGGACAAGGTTTCAAAAAAGCATTTCGATCTGGGATAACAATTGGTGTTGGCTTTGTTGGTATTAATCTGGTCATTAATTTACTTGTAACGAATTTGGGCGGTGCGGCACAACAAATGGTTACAAGATTTGGTTTGGTTTTGAATATTATAGATGTAGGCTGGCCGGCAGCGGCCGCTATAACATGGGCTTCTCCAGTGGCTGCAATCATGATTCCGATTTGTATGTTAGTAAATATTGTTTTGCTCATAACAAAATGTACAAATGTAGTCGATATTGATATATGGAATTATTGGCATTTCGCCTCAGCCTCAGCCACCGTCTACGTATTAACAAATGGTAATTGGCTGCTTGCTATTTTAGCTGGTATTTTATATGAAATTGCTGTTTTGAAAATTGCTGATAAAACCGCACCAATGGTTCAGAAGTTTTTTGGACTGGATGGTGTATCTTTACCAACTGGTTCAACAGCTGCCTGTGGTCTTATCGGGATACCTATCGTTAAACTCGTGCAAAAAATTCCTGGAATTAAAAATTTAAAAGCTGATCCGGATACGATTCAGAAACGCTTTGGTATTTTTGGTGAACCGTTGATGATGGGACTTATTCTTGGTATGCTGCTGGGGATTCTTGCTGGCTATGGATTGGATAAAATCTTACAAATTGGTGTTTCCATGGCGGGCGTTATGTTCTTAATGCCACGTATGGTTAAAATATTAATGGAAGGGTTGATCCCTGTTTCAGAATCTGTTAGAGAGTTTTTGCAAAGTAAGAATTTTGGTAAGGACAGAAATCTTACGATTGGGTTGGATGCGGCAGTGGCCGTAGGTCATCCTGCTGTAATCGCAACAGCACTGGTATTGGTTCCTATTACCTTGTTTTTAGCTGTTATTTTACCAGGAAATCAAGTGCTTCCGTTTGGTGATTTGGCGACAATTTGTTTTTACGTTGCTTTTATAGTTGGTGCAGCACGAGGCAATATCGTTCATTCCGTTATCGCAGGCACGATCGTTATGGGATTGGCATTGTTAATGGCAACGAACATTGCGTCGTTCCATACGCAAGCAGCACTTCTGGCACAATTTACGATGCCGGAAGGAACGTCCATGATTTCAAGTTTAGATATGGGTGGTAATTTCTTAAACTGGATCGTGATTAAAATATTCCAATTAATATAAGTTGAAAAGGGTTTATCAATCGACTTAGTGTGAAACAAATATAAGTTTTAAATTTTTAAGCAGGTCAAAGAGTACTTTAAAGTTGTAAAATTGGCAGCTATGCAGCAGGAAAGTACTCTTTCATCTCTTGGTATAAATAAAGGATAGGAAGTGCTGAAGATGAAAGCAGCAGTAATTTATGGAACGGGTGATATCCGTTACGGGGACATCACGGATCCGGAGTGTGGAATAGATGATGTCATTATCAAAGTAAGTGCCTGTGGAATTTGCGGTTCAGACAGTCCGCGTATTTTGCAAAACTGGAAATATCCGGTTCCGGGCGTACCGGGACATGAATTTGCTGGCACAATTGTTGAAACAGGCGCAAATGTTAAAGAATTTTCGGTAGACGAAGCCGTTGTTGCCCAGCCATTGATTCCATGTGGAGAATGTATTAATTGTAAATCGGGATTTTATTCTGTTTGTGATGATATCACGATGCTTGGTGCTGATGTCCCCGGGGGATATGCTCAATATGTTAAGGTTCCGGCAGCGAATGTTTTGCGTACTGGTTCCATTGAACTGCAAAAAGCGGCCTTGATTGAACCCTGTGCAGTAGCAGCCTATGGAGTTTTGGGAATTGCACCTAAAATGGGTGATACAGTGGCAATTTTAGGTATGGGAACAATTGGTCAACTTGTTTTACAGTGGTGTAAGATTTATGGTGTACGCCGTATTATTGCAGTTGATATTTCGGAACGAAAACTTGCCGAAGCCAAAGCTTTGGGGGCGGATTATTGTATCAATGGTTTAAAAACAGATGTTGAAAAAGAAATTTTGGAATTAACAGGCGGGGTGGGAGTTGATATTTCCATGGAAACTGCCGGATCAAAAATCACACAAGAGCAGTGTCTTGTGGTGACTAAAAAACGTGGTAAAGTCGGCTATCTTGGTATTGCCCGCAGTGATATTCTATTGAAAGAAAAATCGTTTGAAAGTATATTTCGCCATGAATTGACGCTGAAAGGGTTTTGGAATTCTTATTCTGCACCATTCCCGGGAGCCGCATGGGAAAAGAGTATTGAATACATCCAGGATGGCAGGATTGAACTTGAAAAATTGATTTCACATCGTTTTGCGTTGTCTGAGGTAGAGGCTGCTTTTTCGATGATTAAAGGGCGCAAAGAAGAATATAATAAAATTTTATTAGTTGTAGAGTGATGGAGGCTGTTATGGATACATTGAACTTGAAAAAAATCGCTCAGAATGTACGCATCAATATTATTAAGATGCTGGCGGAGGCAAAGTCAGGACATCCTGGTGGATCGCTTTCAATGGTGGATATTTTAACGGTACTTTATTTTGAGAAGATGAATATAGATATAAAAAATCCTAAATGGGAAAATCGCGATCGTTTGGTTTTATCGAAAGGACACGGTGCACCAGGGCTTTATGCGGTCCTTGCTGAAAGAGGATTTTTTAAAAAAGAAGAACTGCTTAAATTGCGCAAATGTGGCGCGATGCTCCAGGGTCATCCTGACATGAAAGGAACACCTGGTGTCGACATGTCTACCGGGTCTTTGGGGCAGGGTCTGTCCGTAGCAAATGGCATGGCTATGGCAGGAAAATTAGATGGAAAAGATTATCGAGTTTATGCTATTGCCGGGGATGGAGAAATACAAGAAGGTCAGATTTGGGAAGCGGCCATGAGCAGTGCGCATTATAAACTTGATCATTTGACGTTGTTTATTGACCATAATGGTTTGCAGATTGATGGTTCAAATGATGAAATCATGGGTGTAAATCCAATTCCAGAAAAATTTAGGGCATTTGGCTGGAATGTAATTGAAATTAATGGACATGATTATGAACAGATTGAAGCAGCCATTACGATGGCACAAACTATAAAGGGCAAACCAACAGCTATTGTTGCTGAAACAATCAAAGGTAAGGGTGTATCGTTTATGGAAAATCAAGTGGGGTGGCATGGTAAAGCGCCTAGCCTTGAGCAACGCGATCAAGCTGTTGCAGAATTAGAAAGCGGTGAAAAATAATGGGAGCAGCAACAAGAGAAGCTTATGCAAAAGTCTTGCAGGAAGAGTTAAGCAAAAATCCGAAAGTCGTAGTTTTAGATGCGGATTTAGGCAATGCTACAAAATCAATTGTATTTAAAAAAGTGGCGCCGGAGCGTTACTTTGATATGGGGATTTCCGAGCAGGACATGATGGGAACGGCAGCGGGTCTTGCGACTTGCGGTAAGATACCAATTGCTAGTACATTTGCCATGTTTGCCGCAGGTCGTGCTTTTGAGCAAGTTCGTAATTCCATTGCTTATCCAAAATTAAATGTGAAAATTGCCGCAACGCATGCCGGCGTAACAGTTGGTGAAGATGGCGGAAGTCATCAGGCGATTGAAGATATTGCTTTGATGCGCAGCATTCCTAACATGACGGTGATCAATCCATCCGATGGAAAAGAAGCAGAAGAAGCAATTAAGGCAGCGGTACAATATTATGGACCCGTGTATATTCGTCTTGGCAGAGCAGCAACGCCGGACTTGCATGATGCAGGATACCAGTTTAATTGGGGTAAAGGTGAAGTGCTGCGTGAAGGTAAGTCTGTCGGAATTATTGCAACCGGAATTATGGTTGCGAAGGCTCTGGCAGCCGCGGAAAAATTACACCAAGAAGGTATTGAAGCCAGGGTTATCAATATTCATACCATTAAACCAATTGATGAAGCATTGATTCTGGAAACAGCGAAACTTACCGGCAAAATTGTAACAGCAGAAGAGCATAGTGTGATTGGTGGACTTGGCAGTGCCGTTAGTGAAGTTGTTTCACAGCATTATCCCGTTAAAATAGCAATGGTTGGGGTAAAGGATCAGTTTGGTTGTTCGGGTTCACCAACAGAACTTTTGGAAAAATATGAATTAACAGAAATAGATATTATAAAAGCGGCAAAGTTTTTGCGTTGAGTGTCGTGGATATGGCTTACATCAATCGTGATAAAAATGCTAAATTTATAAGTTCGACTTCATGGAGGGATAATTATGAAAGCGTTAGTAAAGACGGCTTTAGGTGCAGGAAACTTAGAAGTAATTGAACGTGAAGAACCGCAAATAAATGCGGATCAGGTTAAAATAAAAGTGAAATATGCGGGTATTTGTGGTTCAGATATCCATACATTTGAGGGCAATTATAAAGTAGCTGCCCCAGTAACGTTAGGTCATGAATTTGCTGGTGAAATTGTTGAACTGGGTGCTAATGTAAAAGATTTTAAAATAGGAGATCGTGTTACATCGGAAACAACATTTGAAATTTGCGGAACCTGCCGTTATTGCAAAGAAAAAAAATATAATCTTTGTGCAACTCGTAAAGGTATTGGTACGCAGCAAGACGGAGCTTTTACGAATTATGTCATTGCTCGAAAGGAAAGTGTACACCGTCTGCCGGAAAATGTAACATTTTTAGATGCATCGATCACCGAAGCGGCAGCTTGTGCATACCATGGCGTTGATAAAGCAACGATCCATCAAAAGGATATTGTTCTGGTACTTGGCCCCGGACCAATTGGGCTGTTAGTGGCACAAATTGTTAAAGCAAAAGGTGGTACGGTTGTTATGACGGGTCTTAGTCAAGATGCAAAACGTCTGGCTGAAGCGAAAACCTTGGGGATTGATTATACGGTAGATATACAAACGGAAAGTCCGAGAACGGTGATTGATGGATTAACAGAAGGTTATGGTGCAGATATTTGTTTCGATTGTACGGGAGTAGTACCATCTATGCAGATGGGCATGGATTTATTAAGGAAACAAGGGCAATATATTCAAGTTGGTATTTTTGCCAAAAATGAAGTGGTAGTTGATTTTTCAAAAATAATCCAAAAGGAACTTGTTGTTTCAGGCAGTCGAAGCCAAAATACACATGATTGGGAACCAACATTGGATCTTATGAACAGTGGGGCTATTCAAGCGGCAGCAATGATTACACATAAAATGAAAATTGATGAATGGGATAAAGCATACAAACTCTTAAAAAGCGGGGAAGCCATTAAAATTGCTTTGGAACCCTTAGCGTAAATTTTTAATAAATAATTCCTGTTGTAGATTTCGGCCGGATGATACATCAGCTTGCAGGTTATTCTGCAGTTATTGAGCTCAATGGAAAATTTTAGAATGTAGTATGTTCAGTTTCATCTTTAACAGAAAATAAATTTTTATTTTGATTATTTACGAGATACCAAGTTCGTTTTATATAAATATAAGAAAAATCCATAATAAATGTGGGGTGCAGTATGCAAAAAACAATTGTAATTGGCAGTGATCATGCAGGGTTTTCAATGAAAACGTATTTAATTCATCAATTGAAGCAGCAGGGCTTTTGTATTGAAGATAAAGGTACCTATAGTGAAGAACCCGTCGATTTTTCACCGATTGCCCAGTTGGTAGCGGAGACGGTAGCAGTCGATGTTTCTAAACAAGGACTTTTGGTTTGTGGTACTGGTATAGGCATGTCGATTATGGCCAATAAAGTGCCAGGAATTCGAGCATCGTTGGTACATGATTTGTTCTCAGCGAAAGCGACGCGGGAACATAATAATGCAAATGTGTTATGTATGGGAGCACGGGTCATTTCTCCAGCTATGGGGTGGGAAATTGCTTCCGTCTGGCTGAATACAGAGTTTTTAGGTGGGAAACATGAAAGGCGAATTCAATATATTGCCGATTATGAAGCGAATAAACACAAATGAGGTGTGATTCAATGAATAAAGAAGCTATGCTTGCTGTATTGGATTCAACATTGCTGAGACCGACGGCCAGCCGAACGGACATCAAAACCTTTTGTGAGGAAACGATTCAATATGGCTTCAAGACAGTTTTTGTCAATCCGTACTGGATACCCTATGCAGTAAAGTTGTTGTCACCACATGGTATTAAGGTCGGTGCTCCGATTGGATTCTCTTTGGGTGGAGCGACAACACACACTAAGATTGCTGAAACGGCAGAAGCGATTGAAAATGGTGCAGTAGAAATTGATATGCTGATTAATCTTGGTGCTTTGAAATCTCAAGAGTACGATGTTGTCAAACAGGATATTGCTGCGGTGGTAAAAGCAGCTAGTGGTCATTTGACAAAAGTTATTATTGAAACCGCATTGCTGTCTAAGACGGAAAAAGTGACAGCTTGCAACATTATTATGGAAGCCGGCGCCGATTATGTTAAAACAGCAACGGGGTTCAATGGCGGTGGCGCAACGATTGAAGATATCAAACTTCTGAAGTTGGTGACGGGAGATTCGATTAAAATCAAAGCCGCTGGCGGCATACGATCCTGGCAGGATGCTTGTGCGATGCTGGATGCTGGTGCAAGCCGCCTGGGTACAAGCAATGCAGTTAAAATAATCACTGGAGAAAAAATAAATGGTGATTATTGATTTTGCTTTATAGTGGTACGATAATTAAATAAGAACGATTGGTTTCTTTAAATCCTGTAAAATACAGGATTTTTTTTTAAGAATTGAAAATTCATATTTTTTATGGCAAAAGATTGAAGTTTGAGTCTATTTCTTATATAATGCAAAGAATATAGATCTGCCAAAAGGAGGATCATTGTAGCAGTGTAGGATGGTGGCAGGAGCTGGTGAGTTTTTGTAGTTTCAAATATAGCGACTGATGTCTGTATTTGTGTAGGATGGTAGAAGGGCGGGGATAGCTGTGTCTATTCAATTTATAATTGTTTGTGTATATATTGCATTTTTGTTTGGAATTAGTTTTTATGTAAAACATCGTGCGGATCAAGGTTCGGCCGATTATTTGTTCGCAGGGCGAAAACTTACGGTGACGCTGATTGCCTTTAATGTAACTGGATTGGCAGTTGGGGCTGCTTCTACGGTAGGTGTTGCTGAAAATGCAATCAGTGTTGGTTTGGCGGCGGGCTGGTACAATGCTGCCTGGGCAATTGGCGCTGTCATTATGGGCGTAGTTGCTGCGGGAAAATATCGGGCCTTAGACTGCTCGACAATCCCGGAACTTTTTGAGCGATATTATGATAAACGAGGACGTATGATCAGTGCGGTCGGTCTTGCCGTTATTTTATTGGTTATTACCTCTTTACAATATGTAGCGGGCGGAGCAATCTTATCTTCGCTTATGCCAGATATATTTACCATGCAGGGAGGCATGATTGCCAGTGCGGTGGTATTTATCGGTATAACACTGATTGGTGGGTTGTGGTCATCGGGGCTTTCGAATATTATGAGTGTGGCGCTTATTTATATTGGTATTTTGTATTCGACGGCGATGGTTTTGTATAATAATGGTGGGCTTAGCCATATTGTCGAACAGCTTCCACCCGTTGATTTTGGCTGGCTCAGCCCTTTGGGCGGTCTGGGAATGGCTGTGGTAGTTGGCTGGATTTGTGTCATGTCAACGCAAGCTCTTACATTACAAGGTACTGTGCAAATCGCCTGTGGGGCGAAAGACGAAAAAACAGCTCGACGCGGCTTTATCTGGGGTGGGATTTTGATTTTCCCAATTGGTTTTTTATGCGCTATTTTAGGTCTTGCCGCCAAGGTCCAGTTTCCCGATGTGAATCCAACGATGGCTTTGCCGCAAGTCGTTATGAGTTTAGATCCGATTGCTTCGGGTGTTACGCTGGCAGCACTGTGGGCTGCAGATGTATCAACAGCCTGTACGATACTTTTGGGGGCAGGTACTCTCGTTTCACAGGATATATATAAACGTTTTTTTAAACCGAATATAAACGATAAAGAGTTTATCAAGGTTAATCGAATTATCATTTTAGTATTGGGGTTGGGGACGTTATGGCTCGCATTTAATGCGGTGGGGATTCTCAAAACAATGCTGGCGGGTCTTAGTTTGACAACGGCATTTACCGTAGTGTTTTTATTTACTGTTTTTATGCCGCAGCTATGCCGCAAAAGTTCTGCTTTTTATACGACGGTTGTTGGTCTTATTGGACTTGTTATATGGGGGATATTCCCTGAACTTCAAGTATTGGGACACCCTATTTATTTTGAATGGATTATTTGCACAGCTGCATTCCTTTTGACCGCTGTATTTGATTCAGAACCAATTAAAAAACCGGCACAAATAGGAATAGAAGATAATGAAACAAAGGAGGCATTTTGTGGAGACGTCAAAATTTACGAGCGTTGATGTTGGCCGGGCAGCCCTTAAAATTGCTGTGACGGCCAGCCGTGAAGAAGAAAATGAGATTAAACAAGCCCTGGCAAATAAAGCAATAAAAGCCACTGCGGTTGATTTTGGCGGCGAATTCGTGAATTCTATCGTCAAAATTATTGAACGAGCTGTGGTCGCTGCACAGCGTCAGGAAATTGTGCCGGAAAATCATATCGGTGCTGGTGCGGTTGCGGGTGCTGCTAGTGCGGCACTTGAACAGGTGAAAATGAAAGCAATCGGTTTTAATGTTGGCGGGAAGATTGGTATTGCTCGTTATGGGGAACATCTTTGCGTAGCGATTTATATGAGCGTTGGGGTGCTTAACTTAAATGAACTTTGTGTGGGGCTTGCACATCGGTCCATTAAAGAAATATAAAAAATCAGTGGTTTCTGTATGGGGGATACAGAATCCACTGATTTTTTTTGTCGAAAGGCAAAAACTATTTTGTAATAACCTGAGCGACGAGGTTTTTTATGCCAGCCGAAGGATCGGGAGATGCAGCCGTGTGGTTTAACTGCATAAAACTTAGCTGGGCTCCAATGTAGTTGCGGAATTTATTGAAACGGATGGTTTCAAGGTCAGTTGAACTCATCCCGTAATCAGTTTGTGCTAATTTTTTTAATAATTGTATACTGTTTTGTGCGGCAGGAACACTGATTACAAAATCATGATCCCCAAGATGCGTGATATAACCTTCTTGTTTATGCGGGAGTGGAAGGGTCTTGCCATCAGGTGCTAATAAACCTAACGCAACAGGGTCAACACCAGCAATAATCGAACTAGATTGAATCCAGCTGACGACATCGGCTTCGTCTTTTGGTGTACCCGGATGATTATGGGCACAAGCCTGCGCTACAATAACTTCTGCAGGCAATTTGCGATGGATGGATTCCGCAATACTTAATATATGGTGGGAACCAGTGCCGGCGATTGTTAATTCTTTAAGGCAGGAACCGTCTGTATTCCATTGAAAGACCCATGGCTTGGCCAAATCATGTAAGGCTTCTGCGGCCAGGACAACATCACGATTCACTTCATAGGATAAAGTATCTTGGTAGATGCTACAGATGGCATCCGCAATACCTAGATTAATAGCAGTATGTATGGCAAGCCCACCAGGATAAGAATGGTGGCTGCTATAGCCGCTGCCGGGGGCGGATATAAAAAGCTGAACCGGTTTTGTTGGTTTTTGATACGGTGGGAATAAAGTTTCCCAAGTGATAATGGCTGGATCGACAAGCTTTTTCTGCAATAATTTTTGATACGTTCTTTCAACAGAACTATTGCTGGTATATTGTTCCATTACCGTTGGTGCCGGATATTGAATGATAGCTAAAACTTTTTCTCGTAAAGTCCGATCGGTAATTTTATTAACAAAAGTTAGAACTTTTTTATAAGCGTTTTGAACATTTTGTGATTTTTGCGCTATGATCAAAGGATCAGTAGGGCATTGGGCAAGTGGAATCGGGGTAAACTCAATTTGTGCAGCTGCCGATAAAGAGGGCATCTTCATAAGTGCAACAGCTGCTGCGGCTCCGATGGATATTTGCAAAAAATTTTTACGACTGCATTTTTGGTTCGCAAAAGTAAAGAATGGATTCATTGCATCTACCTCCTGTATATATCTATTTTCATTATAATGATTTTGCCAAGCTGGCATGTTATCGTAATGTAAATTGTCTGTTAAGATTTTTGGTTTCGATATGTGATTTTTGATATAGATGTGCTATGATACAAGAATAAGCCACTACTTAAGGCCTAAGAAAATGTTCTTTTGTGTAAACAATATAAACAGGATGGATGTATTTTTTATTACCATATACGGTGGGCAACAAGCACATTTTGGCAAAGGAAAAGGGGTATGGATATGTTATCACAAGAAAGATTATTGCATAATTTTAATGCTATGAAAGAATTTACGGATACAGAAGACGGCATTACACGACTGGCTTTTTCAGATGAAGATTGGCGGGCGCGTGAGTTTATTATCGGTTTGATGAAAAAAGCTGGTCTTGCTGTTCGCAGCGATTCGTTTGGTAATCTAATCGGTCGTCGTGAAGGCTCAGATCCTGCAGCAGATGTAGTTATGTTTGGTTCTCATATTGACAGTGTTCCCAAGGGTGGGAACTTTGATGGTGTTATGGGAGTTTTGGCATCAATTGAAGTAATTAATTGGCTCAATGAAAATAACTTTGTCAGTGAAAACCCATTAGAAGTTGTTGTTTTTATGGCGGAAGAATCCAGTCGTTTTGGCGCGGCAAATCTTGGCAGCAGAGCTTTTTGCGGTACGTTAACCAGCCCGGAATTGGATGCTTTGGTTGATGATATGGGGATTTCACTTGCTGATATGCTGCGTTATCGGGGTCTTGATCCTGCTTTGCTTGCTACAGCAAAATATACGGGAAAAATTAAATCTTTTATAGAAATCCATATTGAGCAAGGTAAACTATTAGAAGCGGCTGGTAAACAAATTGGGATCGTTACCGGCATCGCTGCACCAACTCGCTTAAAAATAATATTGGCAGGTGATGCGGATCATTCAGGTGCCACGCCGATGCACTTGCGGCATGATGGTTTATGTGCGGCAGCCGAAATCATTTTGCTGGTCGAAACATTGGCTAAAGAAGCCAAGGGTCAGCTTGTTGGTACAGTGGGCGCGATTCAAGTTTCGCCTGGTGTCATGAATGTCATACCAGGGCGTGTTGAGCTTGGGGTTGATATTCGCAGCATATCTATGCCAGCAAAAGTTCATATGGTAAAGCTGCTCTTGCCAAAGATAAAAGAAATTGCCGCACAGCGGGATATTCCAGTCCATATTAAAACAATCGTCAATGAAACTCCTGTCATCATTCAAGAAATGGTGCAGGATGCCTTAATCAATATCTGCAAAGAGGCAGACTATTCTTATATGAAGCTGCCAAGCGGTGCCGGACATGATGCGATGCACCTTGCTGCTTTTGCTCCGACTGGAATGATCTTTATTCCATGTAAAGGCGGCATTAGCCATAATCCAGCTGAATCGGCATCGATGGAACATATTGTAGCAGCGACAGATGTGCTCTATCAAGTTATCTGTAAATTGTCACAAAAAGAATTTAGCTGGAAGCAGTCTGTATAATTATTAGATTGTAGCCGTTGAAGCAGTTGCTTCAGCGGCTATTTTTACGTAAATGATTGTAATTAGGTGAATTGTTTGTTACAATTAAGTTGATTAAATCAACCATCTGGGGAGGAAACTATGGATTATAGAAATGCAAGTCGTTGGTTTGGTATATTAAATCGTCGTTCGCAGGCGTATATTGTGAAAGCTTGTGAGCCTTTGGATATTACATTTTCAGAATATGTATTGATTCTGAACCTTTATGATCATGAGGGAGTAAGTCAGGAGGATATGGCAGGGTTAATGTTCGTTGATAAAGCTGTCGTTGCGCGGACGATTAAATCGCTGGAAATGAAAGGCTATGTACGACGCGTACAAGGTAAAGTGGACAAGCGGATCAAACGAATTTATACAACAGAAAAAGGAAATGAACAGGAAGAATTCCTGCGTAATGTAGTTTGTCGCTGGATTGATTTTTTGAGTGAGGGATTAGACTCGAAAACCGTAGAAATTGTTTTGCAGGGCTTCCATTATCTATCACAAAAAGCGTATAGTGCCGATTTGGATAAAATTTAACATATATAATGCAACTTATATAGCTTGATTGTGCAATATCGTTTTGTTGATAGAAATAGGATAGATTCCATATTTGATAATCATTTTGAAAGGAGATTTTTATGCGAAATAAATATAATTCTTTGTGGTTGATTGCTTTTGTCGTCATTCTATTGTTTTCGGGATGTGGGAAAAAAGCAGAAGAACAAGCGGTGCCGCCTATGGTGAAAACACAGATGGTTTCACTGGGAGACGGAGCTGAGACGTCAACTTATTCAGGTGAAGTACGTGGTCGCTATGAAAGTAATTTGGCTTTTCAGGTTGGTGGTAAGATCATTGCACGGAATGTGCAGCTTGGCAGTCGGGTGAAGGCCGGTGATATCCTTATGACGCTTGATGCGAAAGATGTTGCACAAAGTGTTAATATGAGTGCAGCTCAAGTCGAAGCAGCCCGGGCTAAGCTTAATTTAGCGCAGGCCAATCTTGCCAGGTATCAGCAGCTCTATAATGAAGCGGCAATCAGTGCATCAACAATTGATCAATATCAAACCTCTTATGATGCGGCAGTAGCAGATTATCAGCAGGCGCAGGCACAGTATGCACAAAACAGTAATTCGCTTGGGTATACGGATTTAATTGCGGATAGTGACGGAGTCATATCAGCTTTAAATGGAGAAGTGGGACAGGTTGTAGCATCGGGACAAAGTGTCCTTACTCTCATAAAAACGAATGAACTTGAAGTGGAAATCAATGTACCAGAAAATCGTGTTCAGGATATGTCAGTGGGCAAAGATGTTACAGTTGGTTTTTGGGCCATGAATAACTTGCAGCTGCAGGGGAAAGTTCGTGAAGTATCTCCTATGGCAGATAGTGTAGCGCGTACCTATAAAGTTCGTATTAGTTTGTTAGAACCACCGGAATCTATTCAGTTAGGAATGACGGCGAGCGTGAATGCGGTCAATGCAACAGGCACAGATAGCAATTATTTATATTTATTGCCTTTATCAGCTATTTATCAGACGGGTGCACAGCCGCAAGTTTGGGTAGTTGATGATGATTCCCTCGTTCATTTGACGGATATTACTGTGGAATCATTTGGTGACAATCAAGTGAAGGTGACGTCAGGGCTTAAAAATAAGGACGTCGTCGTGATTGCCGGGGTGCATAAATTACGAGATAATCAAGAAGTTCGTGTAATGTCTGGTGATGACCAATGAAAAAATTCAATTTAAGTGAAATTTCATTAAACAATAAAACACTCGTCTGGTATTTCATTATTGTTGTATTTGTCATGGGGATTTTTTCCTATATGAGACTTGGTCGGATGGAAGATCCAGAATTTATTATCAGGCAAATGATTGTCAACGTTGCGTGGCCAGGGGCAACGGCATCACAGATGGAAGAACAGATTACTGATAAAATTGAAAAAAAATTACAGGATACGCCAGGTCTTGATTATGTAAAAAGTTATTCACGAGCTGGCTCATCGGTAATCTATGTAACGCTGCGTCAGGATGTCGATTCTGATAAGATTCGATCCACCTGGCTGGAAGTTCGCAATCTTGTCAACGATATGAAACAAGATTTGCCAGAGGGTGTAGCTGGTCCGTATTTTAATGATCGATTTGATGATGTATATGGTTCGATTTATGCGTTGACGGCAGATGGATATTCATATGAAGAAATGCGGCAGCAGGCAGAAAAAATTCGCCGTCTTTTGCTGCAAACGCCGAATGTAAAAAAAGTAGAACTGGTCGGCGAACAGCCGGAAAAAGTTTATATCGAAATTGCTAATAATAAATTGGCTGAGCTTGGTATTGATGCCAATACGATTGCCAATGCTGTAAAAACACAAAATGCAGTGACACCCGCGGGAATGATCGAAACATCAACGGATAATGTCTATATGCGTGTTACTGGCATGTTTGATGATATTGAAGCAATTCGCAATTTGCCGATTCGGGGGAATGGCAAAACGTTTCGTTTGGCAGACATTGCAACGGTGGACAGGCGTTATGTCGAACCTGCCGAACCGAAAATGTTTTATAATGGGCAGGAAGCAATCGGGATTGCTGTGTCGATGGAATCGGGTGGCAATATTTTGACACTGGGTGACAACTTAAACAATATTGTTGCGAATGTCAAAAAAGATTTACCATTGGGACTGGAGATCAATCCAGTTTCCGATCAGCCGCTCGTTGTTAAAGACGCTATTAGTGATTTTGTCAGTACGTTGCGGGAGGCAATTATTATTGTTTTGGCTGTCAGCTTTTTGAGCCTGGGCTGGCGTACGGGCCTTGTGGTAGCCTGTTGTATTCCACTTGTCCTTACCGGTGTTTTTTGTGCTATGCAGATTATGTCAATTGATTTGCAAAAAGTATCACTTGGGGCCTTGATTATAGCGTTGGGCCTTTTGGTTGATGATGCTATCATTGCGGTTGAAATGATGAGCGTTAAACTGGAAGAAGGCTGTGATCGTTTCAGCGCCGCCTGTTATGCTTATTCAGCAACGGCTATGCCAATGCTAACGGGTACCTTGATTACTTGTGCCGGCTTTATACCAGTCGCTTTTTCGAAGGGGATGGCAGCGGAGTTTACCAAAGCATTGTTTCCAGTTATCGGTATAGCGCTGCTTATTTCCTGGGTGGTATCGGTTATGGTGGCACCACTATTTGGCTATAAGCTTATTAAGGTTAAGGTTCATAAAAAAGAAGATGGCAAAATTGATCCTTATCAAAGTAAATTTTATAAAATATTTAAAAAAATTCTCATTTGGTGTTTGGATCATCGCAAACTGATTCTTGGGGCGACTTTGGTAAGCTTTTGTATATCTGTTTATATGATGCAGTTTATCAAACAGGAATTTTTCCCACCATCTTTGCGTCCGGAAATTATTGTTGAAATGACTTTGCCGGAGGGGTCATCCATTAAGTCGACCGAAAACGAAGCAAAACGTTTTGCTGATTTTCTCGATCAGGAAACTGGTGATATTAAAAACTATTCATATTATGTGGGGGAAGGTGCACCACGTTTTGTGCTCACGACAGAACCTGTTTTGCCAGCGAAAAACTATGCGCAATTTGTGGTTGTGTCGAAAGATGTTGCATCGCGTAAGGCACTTACCGCAAAAATTAATGAACAACTTGATATGAAGTTCCCGAATGTTCGAGGGAATATAAAATTCATTCAAACGGGTCCGCCAGCAGCTTACCCAATTATGCTGCGCGTTTCCGGCTATGATCATGAAAAAGTTCGTGAAATCGCCGGCAGGGTTAGCGAACAAATGGCGCAGAACCCTAATATTGAGCAGATCAATTATGATTGGAATGAAAAAAGCAAGGTGATGCATCTTACGGTGGACCAGGATAAACTTCGTAACCTGGGCATTACGGGAGAGGATTTATCAAAAACTTTATATACGCAGCTTTCCGGAGCATCTGTGGCGGAGTATTATGAGAAAGATAGAACGATTGATATTGTTTTTAAACTAAAAGATGATGACCGTTCAGACTTGGCAAAAGTGAAAGATATTCCAATTTATCTTGGCAAAAGCGGTTATGTGCCGCTGGAACAGATTGCTAAAATAAGCTATGATGCGGAAGATGGCTTAATTTGGCGGCGTAATTTAGAACCGACAATTACCATTCGCGCGAATATTATTTCCGGTACAGCGAATGATGAAACACAGAAGGCCTATGCATCTACACAATCTATCCGTGCAGATTTACCAATGGGGTATTCAATCGATGTTGATGGTGCTTTAGCTAATAGTAATGATTCCATGAAATTCCTTATGGTGCCAATCCCTATTATGCTTATTACAATCATAACATTGTTGATGTTCCAGCTTCGAAGTATGTCCTTAATGTTCTTGACGCTTATGACAGCTCCTTTGGGCCTTATTGGTGTCAGTATCGGTATGCTCGTCACAAATCAAGCTATGGGGTTTGTGGCTGAACTTGGTATTTTGGCATTAAGTGGGATGATTATCAGGAATGCGGTAATTCTCATTGATCAGATCCAAAAACATATTGCTGATGGTGAAGAACAATGGGATGCAATCATTGATTCTGCAGTTTTGCGGTTTCGCCCAATCATGCTTACGGCAGTAGCAGCTATCTTAGGTATGATTCCTTTAATTCGCAATACGTTTTGGGGACCTATGGCAGTAGCAATTGCCAGCGGATTGTTCCTTGCAACCATTTTGACGTTACTGGTTTTACCTACCATGTATGCTTCATGGTTTCGTGTAAAGAAAAATAAAGAAAAAACAGATTGATTGAAAAATTGGTACAGTGAAAACTGTGCCGATTTTTTTATGGAATATTAAAAAAACAAATGCGTATAAAATCAGAGCAAAATTAAATATTTCTTACAAAACTATTGACATATTGTAAACTGGACTATATAATTGTAAACATATTAATCATATATGTTTAAGGAAACGAAGCCGATGGTCATTACTCGAAAATATTTAATACATAATAGGAAAAGGGGCAGATTGTTATGAGTGAAGAAAAAAAATATAAGTTTGAAACACTGCAATTACATGTAGGTCAGGAAGAAGCAGATCCAACAACGGATGCGAGAGCCGTACCGATTTATCAGACGACATCTTATGTGTTCCATAATTCAAAGCATGCTGCCGATCGTTTCGGATTAAGAGACGCTGGTAACGTTTATGGACGTCTTACAAATCCTACGGAAGATGTACTGGAGAAACGAATTGCTGCTCTTGAAGGCGGCGTGGCGGCACTTGCTGTGGCATCAGGGGCAGCGGCTGTTACATATGCCTTGCAGGCTTTAGCTCATAATGGTCAGCATTTCGTTGCAGCCACAACAATTTATGGTGGTACTTATAATTTGCTTGAGCATACTTTTCCCGATCGAGGTATAGAAACCACCTTTGTTGACCCAACAAAAGGTGTACAGGTATTTGAAGATGCAATAAAAGAAAATACACGCGCTGTGGTTATTGAATCCATTGGTAATCCAAATGCAAATTTAATTGATATTGCCGCTGTAGCCGCAATCGCTCACAAACACAAAATTCCCCTCGTTGTTGACAGCACCTTTGCCACACCTTACCAATTAAGACCTTTTGAATATGGTGCAGATATTGTTGTTCACTCTGCAACGAAATTCATTGGCGGCCATGGCACCACGCTTGGTGGTATTATTGTTGACAGTGGTAAATTTGATTGGATTGGTTCCGGTAAATTCCCGCATTTGGTTGAACCAAATGCAAGTTACCACGGGCTGAGCTTTGCCAAAGATGTGGGTGCACCAGCTTATGTTATTTATATCAGAACACTGCTGCTTAGAGATACCGGTGCAACTCTTTCGCCTTTTAATGCATTTTTATTGTTACAGGGCGTTGAAACATTGTCATTGCGCGTGGAACGGCATGTAGAAAATTCTCTAAAAGTAGTTGATTTTTTAAGCAAACATCCTAAAGTAGAAAAAGTAAATCATCCAGTGCAAAGTTCGCATCCGGATCATGAACTTTATAAAAAATATTTTCCGAATGGCGGAATTTCTATCTTTACTTTTGAAATCAAAGGTGGAGAAAAAGAAGCACAAGACTTTATTGATCATTTAAAAATATTCTCTTTGCTTGCCAATGTAGCTGATGTGAAATCGTTGGTTATTCATCCAGCTAGTACGACACATTCACAGATGAACAGTGAAGAACTCCTGGCTAGTGGTATCAAACCAAACACGGTTCGTCTTTCGATTGGTACGGAGCATATTGATGATATTATCGATGATTTAACACAGGCGCTGGCTGTTGTTTAAACCATTTTGTAAAAATATTATCGCGAATTTGCCCCCGCAAAATCACGATAAATCTATAAAGTACAATGCAAAAAGCGAAGCAATGGCAATCTGCCGTCATGCTTCGCTTTTTCCAATGTTTGCAGGAGTCTGCAAGGAGTGGTAGAATGACATTTATGAGAATGTTTGGCGATACGATAAGGGGATATAAATGTGCGGTTTTTACAGGGAATATGTTTAATTTCTATATTTTGTTTTTCAATGATAGCAACTGTTTTTGCGGAGGATAATCCGCAGGCATTAGATGATATGACAGCGACATCGATGATTTTGATTGAAGCTTCGACTGGTAAGGTGATTTATGAAAAAAATGCAGAGTCCAGGCAATATCCGGCAAGTACAACAAAAATGATGACGCTGCTTTTGGCGATTGAAAATGCGAATCTTGACGATACAATTACCGTAGATGCTCAAGCGGCAGCTGTCGAAGGTTCTTCAATGCATCTGGAGACCGATGATCAACTAAAATTGAAAGACCTTGTGACGGGGATGATGCTGGCATCAGGCAATGATGCCACCGTCGCTGTCGCTGATTATTTAGCTGGCTCGGTGCAGGACTATGCTGAATACATGACGGAAAAAGCGCAAGCGATTGGTGCAACAAATACCCATTTTGCGAATTCGAGCGGCTTACCAAATTCCGACCATTATTCAACGGCACATGATTTGGCACGTATAGCCGCATATGGTTATAAAAATCCAATTTTTCGCCAAATTGTTGGTACGAAAGAAAAAGAAATTCAATGGCAGTTTCCGTCTGCAAAAAAAATAAAATTTGAAAATACCAATGAGCTTTTAGGTGTATACCCTGGTGCAAATGGAATGAAAACTGGCTATACACAGGCAGCTGGCGAGTGTTTGGTTGCTTCAGCTGAGCGTAATGGGGTTAACCTGATTGCTGTTGTCATGCATGCAGCGGATAATGAACGCTTTATAGAAGCAGCGAAGCTGCTTGATTATGGCTTTAAAAATGTGAAGATGGTGAAAGCTTTTGCCAAAGATGAAGTTGTACAGAATATTCGCGTGCATGGCGGTAAAATATATCAGCTGACAGCACGTCCTAAAGCGGACATTCTATATCCAATATCAGGTGATGACAGTAGTCGCTTTTCGATTCAGATTAAGCCAGATCGTTATGTAAAGGCACCTGTGCAAAAAGACACCGTCGTAGGATATGTTTCTATCTTGTATGATGGTCAGGAAGTAAATCGGATTGATTTGCTGGCAGATGAGTCTGCTCCGGCAGGGTTTAATCTTTTTTCTTTTTTCGGTGAACTATATGACGGAATTTTTTCACTTTTAGGTTTTGCCTAATACGAGAACGAAAAGCTGTATGAATTTTTGTGTAAAATATAAAGGTAGAAAAAAGAAAGCAGGGATACAATGGTTTTAATACAGGCAGTTGAAGGCGTGTTAACACTTATTTTAATGGGGTTGGTTGGGTATGTGTTAGCATATAAAAAATGGTTTACTCCGGATACAAAAGCGATTATTCCGAAGCTGGTGAATTATGTTTCTCTGCCCTTATTTTTATTATACAGCTTAGTCCATGCTTTTCATCGTGATGAGTTAATCCATTTAGTATATGGTGCTCTTGTGCCGCTTATTTCGATGATTATTTGCTTTGTCTTGAGTCTATTGCTAGGTAAATTGCTGCATATCAATAAAAAACATATCGGTATATTCCATGCAGCTTTTACGACATCAAATTCTATTTTTATTGGATTACCGGTGACTTTAGCGCTTTTTGGTGAAAAAGCCATACCTTATACTTTACTGTATTTTTTTGCGAATACGACATTTTTTTGGACGATTGGTAATTATTCACTAAGTGGAGATTCAGGACAGGCAAAAGTAAAATTATTTAGTCGTTCCACAGTAAAACGAATTTTTTCTGGACCGATTATCGGCTTTTTAACAGCTGTTATACTCATTTTGTTAAACATTCAGCTGCCAGATTTTATTTTAAATGCCGCACAATATTTAGGCAATATGACAACGCCGCTGGCACTGATTTTGATCGGGATAACGTTGTATGGTATGGACTTAAAAAAGATTCGTTTGAATCGGGATTTGCTCTGGGTATTGTTGGGACGTTTTGTTATTAGCCCCCTAAGTATCATGCTGGTTGCGTATTTTATTCCAATTCCGGCACTCATGTATAAAGTGTTTGTCATCATGGCGTCTTTACCGGCAATGGTACAAATTGTCGTTTTATCGAGTTTTTATAAGACGGATACAGAATATGCGACGGTGGTTGTTTCAGCGAGTACCCTGTTATCCATTGTGACAATCCCCATTTTTATGTTATTGTTATCATAAATTATAATTTATAGTTTGATGATTGAGGTACAGGCAATTTCTTTCAAGCAGTCGAGTTTTAAAAATTTTATTATATAAAAAGTCCAGCTAAATGATGTGCATTAGCTGGACTTTTCTGTATGTTTTTATCTTGTGCCAATCAGAATAACTTTGTTTTCGGGTGAATATGTATCCGTATGCAAAAGCTCACGGTCTATTTCCTGCCCGTTTTGCAGCTTGAGGCGATAGGCAGATACAGTATACCCTGTTTTGCCGCTGTCGACAGTGATACGCCGTCCGGTTGGCAGCGTTTTATCATAGTTGAATGTAATGGATGGTGGTGTCGTTTTATCGACTATTGACTGTAAGCTGATTTTATAAAGACTGAAATCTTCATGATTACCGGCTATGTAAATCGATAATGTTCCCTGGCTGACTTGAGTGAGCAGATAGATTGGATGTTTCAAATTGTTTTGAAATTTAAAATCAAGCAGATGATCCGCAACAGTAGCATCAAGCCCCATGGGAACATAAGCAGATGGATAAAAATGAGAAGTGCGTTCAACAGATTTTAAATTAGCTAATAAAATGGCATTGTATAATGTAGAACTCACCTGACAGACGCCCCCACCGATATCTGGGACGGATTTTCCATCAATCAAAACAGGCGCCTCCTGATATCCGGATTCAGCGAGACGAAGCCCTGTTAAAGCATTAAATGAAGTGGTTTCATCTGGCTTGCTGATAACATGATTCAGGCTTGCCGCAGCAATCCGAATATTCTCACTGCGATTATAGTTGCCATTGTTGAATTTAGTTGAATAGGAACTTAGTATGGTGTCAATGCTCTTTAAATCATTGGTGGTTATTTGTGGGGGCGATTCAGTCAGGGTTAGTTGTATGGATTTCGGCAAATCCACCGTAGTAATGAAATTTTTGAGGTCATCGGCAACTTCATCAATTGGTAGAACTTGACCGAGTACTTCGGGGGTAATTAGCAGTTCGCCTTTTGCACTGAGATTGCATTCCGCATTTTTACTGGGATGATCTGTTTTTTTTGCTATATTTCGTAGGATTGTTTTCAACTTGTCTTCATCATAAGTCACAGTAACAGGCAGCTCTTTGCCATTGATCGCGCTGTCCGCACGGTCAATGAACCCCTGAAGTATATTTTTATTACGACCAATTAAATAGGCTTTATTGACGGTAGCATTCATATCAATCTTAAAATCAATATCCTGCGGGTGGATTGACCAGGACTGATCTTGATAGTGCAACTGTACCAGCTCTGATGTTTCGGTTATTTTTGCATAGGCTTGCTTTAGTTTTTCCAGTGCCGCTTCTTTACTGAGTCCACTGAGTGGTACATTATTTACGCTTATTCCATAGCTGATGCGGCTTGAATTTATTAAGACGAGAGCAGATGTGAGTATGGAGATCGTAGAAAAAACAAGGATGATGCTAAAAAAAAGCAGAATCATGGTTTGGCGTTTCGATAGATTAAACTTTTTTAGAAAAATACAAAGTCCTCCCTTTACGCATTGTTAAGCAGAAAGCCCCTGCGTGAATCAGCAGGGGCTTTTAGTAGAATACGTTTATTGAACATTCATGGAAAGCTCAACAAATTTATTTGCCAATTTTGCTTTCTGCAATACTTCTTCGGTGATATCCGCACCAGATTCGACAATCACAATGCCATTATCGGTTGTAATGCGACGGCCAGCTTTTTTGCCGAGTAGAAAACGGCGATGTCTTTCTTCAGCGGCTTTAGTATCAGCATTTGATTTAGCAGGTTCTGATTCATGTTTTATCGTTTCAGCAGGTTTTTTTTCTGATTCTGCTGCTGGTTCTGGTACTATTGGTGCAGCAACTTCAATGGCTGGAGCGACTTCGACTTTTTCGGCCGATTTTGTTTCTATTTTACCGAGCTCAGTTTTTTTTTCTGTACCGACGAGTTTTGTGCCTTTTTCAGGTACTTTACTGTCAATAATGGTAACTTGTTTACCAAAAATCGACACTTGATCGGCGGTGATTTCTTTTACTTCACCAGCATTGTCAGGATGTTCGGCATTGATTTCGCATTTTGCGATTCGTCCATCATCATCAATAAATATTTCCGTAACTTTACCTTGGATACTGCCGGATTTTGTGATAGCTTTTGTATCGATTACACGGACATTTGCATCCAGCAAAGGTTCATATTCAGTAGCCTCATTTAGTTTTAAGATATTTTCACTGCTGATAATCGTGATAGCATCATCACCAATTGCGATGACGGATTCATAAGGTAATAGTTTGACCCCGCGATACCAATCTTCATCTTCAATAATTAATGCTGAGACGCGGCCATTTTGCGCATCCATCAACAGGGATTTACTAATACCGAGCTCACGACCTTCGGTGATACTGATAATGGGTAAACCTAAAATTTCTACACTTTTTTTCATGAATCGTCCTCCTAGTTATTATAGTGCCTGTTCTTTTTTTTGTTCCTCTTGGAGCGTCATTTCAATTTCCTGCATAATGTTTTTTGGAATTTGACTAAATGGTGTTTTAAAACAATTATGTTTGTTTAGAATCACTTTTATGATACGTAGATAATCAATATTCATTTGAAAATTTTCTTTCACTACGTTATCGACTGAAACTGCAGGTAAGGTAAATGCTTTTGCATAAATAGCAAGTGCCTCATCGTAAGAACCGATGTTTTTATAAATGTTGCCTAACTCGATAATGATAAAAGGTGCATAGCTGTCCCTGCTGTATTTATGTAAAGTCTTTTGAAATGCTGCAATCGCGATTGAATAATTATGCCGCGTGTTTTGTGCATAAGCATAATCAAGCAGGGCATCTAAAGAAGTAAGCTTTTGCAGTACAGTATCTAGTTCAGCTAGCTTGTGTTTTTCTATATCGGCTTTGATTTGTTCCTGCACTGTCACTGGAATAAGTGCGGGCAGGTTATACGTGGATTTGGCTAAATTTTTCTGCATGATTGGTTCGGTAGTGCTAAGACCTTCATCAACTTGAGACCATTCCACAGTAACAAGTTCATCGGGTGTTTCCGTAATATATTGATTCAAATCAGGTTCTTCAACTGTACGGTTTGTAAATGCAAATGGGACAATGGGTGGTGGTACAGTTTCGGTACTTGCGTGATTAACATCTTCCTTGGTAATGGGTGCGATGTCGGTACTGTTGCACTTAGTTAACATGCTGGAATCACTCCGCAGCGTTAACTTCTCATTATAAAATGTTACAGCGCAGGCAGAAAGCAGCACTGCAGAAAAAATAAAAATTAAATGAGAAAACGTTAAATAAGAAGAGATTGAAAGTGTGATGATATTTACCGCAAATGCACAAACAGCACAAAGCAGTAAAGGCTTGAATTTTAGCTGTAAACCAAAATAATTGGTGGTTTTAAAAATTACCAATACGCTAATCAGCATTACGACAAGTGTAATCATCATGAAATTCATTCACATCACCATAATTTCTGAATTTATTCTACATTAAGATGTATAGATGATTTATTTATAAACACAATTTTACATAAAAACTTATAACTATATAATATTATCAACATTAAATATGTATACAAGGTTTTTCAATTCGACAAAATTAATAAAAATCCTGTAACTTTTCTAAATAATCCAATAGTTTTTTGCGGTTTTTATCGATATTTTAATATTATACACTATTTTTGCCTGCTTTTTTAGTAACAAAAAAAATAATTGATTTTTCAGGCATAGTCAGGATTTTTTTTATCAAGTATAATAGTAATGATATCTGTTTTATTGAAAGAGAAGGAAGCTGAAAGTATGCTGTTTGAAAAAGAAGCAATCATTCATTATGAAAGTGGAATCCATGCCAGAGTTGCAGCTATGATTGTCCAAAAATCGCATGAACTCTACGAAAAATATGCCTGTAAAATTTATTTGCGCAGTGAACATAGTCAGCGGGTTGAGATGCGCAGTCTTATGATGTTGATTGCTCTGAAAATCAATAATGGCGATTCTGTCTTTGTGTCGGCGGAAGGCGAAAATAGAGAAGAAGCTGTTTTGGCGATGGTGATATTTCTTGAAGGGGATTTTATGGTTCAGACACCGGGTGAGCTTCACGAAGTAGATCGTCTATTACATGAAAATGCTTTGATGCAGGAACGGCTGCAACTAATATTAGAGGCAGTACAGGATGGAATTTGTGTTGTTGATAAAACTGGTGCAGTTACCTATGTAAATCCATCTTATTTACGGATTCTCCATAAAACAGAAGAGATGGTGATTGGTGAAAATGTCTATGAGGTAGCACCAAACGGGAATCGGGCGAATGTTTTAAAAACAGGGGTTGCCCGTATTGGCAGCCTCAGTCACAAGAAAGACGGTACAACCATTGTGGCCAATGTAAATCCAATTTTTGTGGATGGCGAAATATCTGGGGTTGTATCCGTTATAAAAAATATTACAGAAGTTCAAACTTTGATAGAAAAATTAAATCAAATGTCAGCGAAAGCGGAATATCTGGAACAGGAGCTCTTGCGAACCAAAAAAATGGGCAAAGCCTTTACAAATTATATTGGTCGCAGTGGTCGTGTTGTCGATGTGCTTGCTATGGCATCAAAAGCTGCTGCCAGCAGTGCCACGGTACTGGTTCGTGGTGAAAGCGGGACGGGTAAGGAATTGGTTGCTGAAGGGATACATTATGCAAGTACGCGGCGTAAGGGGCCTTTTATTCGTGTGAACTGCGGTGCGATTCCGTCAACGTTGTTGGAATCAGAACTTTTTGGGCATGAAAAAGGTGCATTTACCGGAGCTGTTAAACGTAAATTAGGCAAATTTGAATTGGCGAATAATGGGACGATTTTTCTTGATGAAATTGGGGAGATGGATAAAAACATGCAGGTAAAACTTCTGCGGGCACTACAGCAGCGGGAATTCGATCGTGTTGGCGGTGAAACAACGGTAAAGGTTGATGTACGGATTATTGCGGCAACGAACCGAAATTTGGAAGACATGGTTCGTGAGGGAACCTTTCGAGATGATCTATATTACCGTCTTAATGTTATCCCGCTTTTTTTACCAGCATTGCGTGAACGGGTAGAAGATATTCCCTTGCTCGCAGAACATTTTGTCAATAAAATCAGTTTGCAAAATCACAAACACATTCAAGGCGTCACGGCTGCGGCTATGGAGGTTCTTATGGCCTATAAATGGCCGGGGAATGTTAGAGAACTGGAAAATATCATTGAACGGGTTATTACGTTGACGGATTCTGATTTTATTGAAATTGAGCACCTGCCATCCTATATCACTGGTGAAGCTGTTGTGAAACAAATGAAAAGTTTTGCTTTTGATGCAGTACTGCCGTGGGAAGAGTATGAAAAACAAATAATCGGCAATGCTCTAAAAAAGTGTGGTAGTTTCAATGCAGCCGGAAAAATGTTGAAATTAACGCATAAAACGGTCGCAGCAAAAGCTAGAAAGTATGGGTTGATATAATTTACCATGGTAATTTATATCAAGATATAGTAAAAAGTATCAAGGAAACACCTAAATCTGATACTTTTTACTATAGTGTAAAATAAAAATATTTTCATAAAATTCAAAATTTACAATTTTGTTACACTATTTTAAAAATAAAGTGATGTTTTAAGGACTGTGTGTAACTTAATTTGTCTAAAAACTCGTGTGATGAAAGTTGGCACGATACTTGCAATAATATATAACGGCTTGTACTTACATAAAATAAAGTGATTTTTTATCATAGAGATCGTTATTTTGTTAGTGAAAGCAGGGAAACAAACGTCTGGTTGTCGAATGTATTTAATGTTGATTTTCAATTAGACGGTTGTCTATGTGAGATCTAAATAAAAAATGAATGGGGATTTTAATTATGGAACAAAAAGTAATCATCAGCAACAAAGCAGGTATTCATGCACGTCCAGCATCAATGCTCGTACAGGCAGCTACCAAATTCAAATCTAAAATAAAATTAACTGCAAAAGGTAAAACGGTTGATGCAAAAAGCATTCTTATGATTATGAGCATGGGCCTTGTAAATGGTACAGAAGTTGTTATCAGTGCTGAAGGCGACGATGCGGATAAAGCAGTAACTACTTTAAAAGATTTAGTAAATTCAAAATTCGGTGAAGAATAATAAACAAGAGGAGGACCCGGGAAATGCCAGAAGTTTTACGTGGAAAAGGTGTTATTTCTGGAATTGCAATTGGCAAAATTTTGCTTGTCGGACAGAATATCGATGGGTATTTAGCCGATTATAAACCAGAAAGCAAAGATGCCGAACTTGCAAAGGTTGAAAAAGCACTGCAGGCGGTTACTGAGATTTTACAGAAAAATGTGAAAACATTACAGGAAAGAGACATGCCGGAACAGGCAGCTATTATGGAAGCGCATCGTATGATGGCGCAAGATCCAATGATGGAAGATTCCATGAAAAGCAAAGTCGAAGAATTTGGTTCAGCACCTCGTGCTGTTCTTGCGGCTGCTGAAGAGTCCGCTGCAATGTTTGAACGTATGGATGATGCCTATTTTCGTGAACGCGCTGTTGATATCCGCGATGTTTGTAAACGCATTGCCAAATATATTTTAGGCGTAAAAGAGCCGGAACTTGGTGCAGCGGCGGTTATTCTTTGCGGTAACGAAATTGAACCATCGGTTATTGCCAATATTCCAACTGAAAAAATTGCTGGCGTTATTTTAGGTCAAGGCAGTACTACTTGTCATGCTGTTATTATTGCGAAAGCTCGTGCGATTGCTACGGTGGTTGGCTTGGGTGAACGCGTGGATATAATCAAAGATGGTGATTCCGTTTTACTTGATGGTGAAACGGGTGAAATTATTATTTCACCAACGGAAGATATGATCACTTCCTATAAAGAAAAAATGCAAAAACAATCGGAAATTAAAGCATATTATGCGAAACTTGCACCGCTTCCAGCTGAAACTACCGATGGAGTTCGTGTAGAGCTAATGGCTAATATTGGAACCCATATGGATGTGGAAAGTGCCCTTGCGTATGGCTGCGAAGGTGTTGGGTTGTTCCGTTCAGAATTTGTGTTCATGGGACGTCAGAATATCCCAACCGAAGAAGATCAGTTTAAAACCTACAAAGAAGCTGTAGAAAAATGCAATGGTAATCTTTGTGTTATCCGGACTATGGATATTGGCGGAGATAAACCATTGGCTTATCTGGAAATACCAAAAGAAGAAAATCCGTTTCTTGGCTGGCGGGCTATTCGAATCAGCTTACAGAGACGTGATTTGTTTATGCCGCAGTTGAAAGCGATTTTACGTGCGGGTGTTTATGGTAAAGCAGCAATTATGCTTCCAATGGTAATTAATGTTGCTGAAATTAAGCAAGTAAAAGAACTCATCGAACAGGCAAAAATAGAGCTTGCTCATGAAGAAAAAGCCTTCTCTAATAATGTTCAGCTGGGCATTATGGTAGAAACACCAGCCGCTGCTGTTATGGCACCGATGTTGGCAAAACATGTTGACTTTTTCAGTATAGGGACCAATGATTTGGTACAATATACGCTTGCTGTCGACCGAGTAAATCACAATGTAAGTTATTTGTATAATCATTTCAATCCGGCCGTACTTAACTTAATCCAAACGACGATTAAAGCAGCACGCGATAATGGTATTTGGGCTGGGATGTGCGGCGAAATGGCTAGTGATCCATATGCAGCTGTTATTTTAATGGCTATGGGGATTAATGAACTTAGCATGAGTGCACCGTCGATTCCAAAAGTTAAAGATAAGATTCGTTCGGTTACATTTACGAAAGCAAAAGCAACGCTTGATGCCATTATGAAAATGGAAGATGGCGACGCAATTAAAGAATACTTATATAAAAGTTTATAAATTATTGCGTATTTCAATGAAGAGATGGCAGGTGCTTTGCACCTGCCATCTCTTTTGTTATTAAATTTTTGTATAATTATTCTGTCTTTGCATAATTGTATTGTATACTTGGATACTTGGAGAATAAATGTACAAAGACAATGGATTTTTTTTTGTATATTTGTTATTATTGTAATTAGTGAACTCATGAATGAATTTTATATAAATTCAATGTGGTGATTATTTTCACTTATGCATAGGGGAGGAACGCAAAATGAAGTCCGAAATTACGATTAAGTCGGTCAGGTGCAAGGGGTGTGGCATTTGTGTCGCTTTTTGTCCGAAAAAAGTTTTGGGGATCAATCTTTTAGGAAAAGTTCAAGTTGTTGATAGCGAAGCTTGTATTGCCTGTGGCCAGTGCGAATTGCGCTGTCCGGATTATGCGATTTTTGTAGATAAGAAGGTGGAATTATGAGTGAAGCAAGATTGATTCAAGGAAACGAAGCTTGTGCCCAAGGCGCATTGGCTGCTGGTGTGCGTTTTTTCGGCGGCTATCCAATTACACCTTCTACAGAGATTGCAGAAACGATGGCACAAAAGCTGCCAGGCTTAGGCGGTAAGTTTATCCAAATGGAAGATGAAATTGCCAGTATGGGCGTCGTTTTGGGGGCGGTACTCGCTGGCCAAAAAGCGCTTACGGCAACATCCGGACCGGGGTTTTCACTCAAGCAAGAGTTGATCGGTTTTGCTGCCTGTGCAGAAATTCCAATTGTTATTGTGAATGTGCAGCGTGTGGGGCCATCTACTGGCCAGCCAACTTCACCTGCTCAAGGCGATGTGATGCAGGCACGCTGGGGAACACATGGTGATCATCCAATGATCGCACTGTCGCCATGGACGGTTCGAGAAGCATATGATGCTACTATTTTAGCAGTCAATTATTCCGAACGTTTCAGGACGCCTGTTATTTTATTGATGGATGAAATTGTGGGTCATTTGCGAGAAAAAGTAGTTTTACCAGAATTAAAAGATATTGAAATTTACCCGCGGCGTGTACCTAAAATAACCAGGGCGGAAGGGTATGAACCATATCGCCCGGACGAAGATATGGTTCCGAATGTTGCTGATTTTGGGCAAGGCTACCATATTCATGTGACAGGATTAATCCATGATGAAACAGGTTTTCCATCAGGCAGTCCAAAGGTAACAGAAGATGCCATCCGCCGTATGCATGAAAAAATTATGCATGTGCAAGATGAAATTACTCACTTTGAAGAATTTTTTATGGAAGATGCCCAGTATGCAGTTGTAGCCTATGGCGGTACGGCTCGTACAGCTTATGAAGCAGTTCGTACGGCACGTGAGCATGGTTTGAAAGTCGGAATGGTTCGTTTGATGACCATTTGGCCATTTGCTGATAAAATTATCAAAAAAACAGCCAAACAGGTCAAAGCGATTCTTGTACCAGAACTTAACTATGGACAGTTGGTCGGCGAAGTAGAACGTGCTGCAGGCGGCAGTGCTCGTGTCAAACTTTTGGCGAAATATAATACTGAGATTTTTACACCGCAGGAACTGGTCGAAGCTATTGAAAATCTTTGTGCGGGGGTTGATGAATAATGCTTGAAAGATCATATGAGAAATATTTTAGACAAAACCGTTTACCGCATTTATGGTGTCCTGGTTGTGGCAATGGTACGGCTATGAAATCAATCGTGCAGGCGATTGAAACGAAAAATCTTGATCAAGATAAAACGATTATTGTATCTGGTATTGGCTGTTCATCGAGAGCTTCCGGGTATATGAATTTTGATACACTCCATACGGCACATGGCCGGGCTATTCCGTTTGCTACAGGGATTAAATTAGCGAATCCTGAACTTAATGTTGTTGTTATTACTGGCGATGGCGACTGCACGGCTATCGGTGGTAATCACTTTATCCATGGTGCACGACGTAATGTTGATTTGACGGTTATCATGTTTAATAATCACATTTATGGCATGACGGGTGGACAGGCTTCGCCGATGACCCCGCTTCATAAAAAAGCGACGACAGCTCCATACGGAACCGTTGACCGTCCATTTGATGCTTGTCATCTTGCTGAAGCTGCTGGTGCTACCTATGTAGCACGCAGTACAGCTTTTCATGTAAAACATCTTTCTGATATGATCGCTGCTGGATTTGATAACAAAGGATTTTCTTTTATTGAGGCTGTTGTTCAATGTCCAACTGCATTTGGCCGTAAAAACAAGATGGGGGATGCACCGGATATGATGAAATGGATGCGAGATACAGCGGTCATGAAAGCAGCTTGGGATAAATTACCAGAAGATAAAAGAGAAGGAAAATTCCCCATTGGTTTATTCTACCAAGCTGATTTTCTTGAATATACGACAGCATATCAAGAAGTTATTGACGTGGCAGGAGGTGCAAAATAATGGCGCAAATAAGATTATCAGGTTCAGGGGGTCAGGGTGTTATTACGGCGGCTATTATTTTAGCGGAGGCAGCAGTGCGTGAAGGTAAAGAAGCAGTGCAGTCACAGTCTTATGGCCCGGAAGCACGCGGTGGTGCTTCGAAAGCGGAAGTTATTATTTCCGATCAGCCGATATATCATCCTAAAGTTTTAGTGCCGGAATTAGTGTTGGCACTTACGCAGGCTGCAGCTGATAAATATTCTAAGGATTTAGCGGTGGGAGGGACTCTGGTGATTGATACAGACCTGGTACCGAATCCACCAAACTTCCCTAATATTATTTCGATTCCGATAACAAAACTTGCAGTGGATAAAATAGGGAAATCTTTATTTGCGAATATTGTAGCACTGGGTGCGCTTGTTAAAATTACGGAATTGGTAGACTTTGAGACAATAAAAAAAGCGGTTGCCCAGCGTGTGCCGCCGGCTACAATTGATCGTAATATGCAGGCACTCCAAGTTGGTTACGATGCTGTAACAAAATAAGAGTAATTTTATCCTATATAAGTTGCATTAAATATTCTATATCCCCTTCCTGACAGCTTGACAGGCTAGCTGTAATTTATTTAATGTATTTATATTATAGATAAGAATCAATGCTTTAAAAAATAAATGTTGAAATAGCTGCAAAGGTATTTCAACATTTTATTTTTTTGTTTTTTTTATGATTGGCTGGCATTGTACGATTTTTTTAGTATAATATACTTAGTATCGGATAGTGTACATAAGGAGCGACATATATGGAAATTTTTAAAAATGATTGGGCAGAGCTTTTATCGGAAGAACTAAAGCTGCCATATTATCTAAAATTACGTGAATTTCTTATTCATGAATACAAAACGCAGAGCATATATCCCGGAGTGTATGATATATTTAATGCGCTTCATTATACGAGTTATCAAAAAACGAAAGTAGTGATTTTAGGACAGGACCCGTATCATGGACCCAGGCAGGCACATGGCTTGAGCTTTTCCGTGCAGCCAGGAGTTGAACCACCGCCATCGCTGCTGAATATATTTAAAGAACTCAAAACCGATTTAAACTGTTCACTACCCAATAATGGCTGCTTGCAGCCATGGGCTGAGCAGGGGGTGCTTCTTTTGAATACAGTTCTTACGGTTCGGGCTCATCAGGCCAATTCACATCATGATGCAGGCTGGGAAACTTTTACGGACAAAATAATTTCTTTATTAAATGAGCGGGAAAAACCACTGGTATTTATTTTGTGGGGTTCACCAGCGCGCAAGAAAAAAGCAATGATTACCAATCCAAATCATTTCATTTTGGAAGCACCGCATCCCAGCCCGCTTTCGGCACATCGAGGCTTTTTTGGCAGTCGGCCATTTTCTAAAACGAATGCGTTTCTGGAACAAACAGGACAAACTGCTATTGATTGGCAGCTGCCAAATATTTAAAAGATTTTTTCACAAAAAAAGAGCATCCCGGGGAAAATTTCCAGAATGCTCTTTTGCAATAGCTATTTAATTTGAATCAGATCTTCGCGATGCAGTCTTGGTTCCATATCGCCTTTAACAGAAATTTGACCTGGCATGTTATTGTCACCATTGAAAACGATGGTGCAATGACCTTCATCGCGGAGGTTCTTATTTGCATCTTCACCAACGGATGTTATGCTGAAAGCGTGTTTGCCCCAAACTAAAGTATCACCAGCGACAATATCTTCTTTCAGTTCGGCTTTTGTATGTGCAACGACCATTTCAGCTAAATTTGGGCGTATACCTTCATCCAGGATAATGATACTTTTATTGCTTTCTAAAAAATTTCTTGCGAGGTTACCAATTGAGGTAATACTAGCTTCGTATTTCATTCAATCTAATCTCCTTATATAATATAAAATCCACTATCTAATATTATAGCAGATAGTGGATCAAATGATAGATTCTTTTATAAAATCCCCGCCATTTTGAGTAGATATTTGGCGTTTGTTGTTTGACATTGACCTGGTTTTAGTTTGTAATCAAAATGGATTTCATTGTCGGTGTAATATTCTTCGAAATGATAGTTCGTGATGGGGAGATGTTCTGATTCAGCAAGGCGGCAGAGTTCGAAATCATGAGTTGATACAAAAGTAATACTCCAGGGATTTGTTAACTTTCGGATTGTCTCTGCAGCACCGATGATGCGATCTGCAGAATTTGTACCTTTGAATATTTCATCAATTAAAATGAGCATAGGCTGATGGCTTTTGCTGAATTCAACCATGCCTTTTATGCGAAGCAGTTCTGCATAAAAGGTAGAAATTCCTTTAGAAATATCATCTTCGATACGCATGGAGGTGAAAATATTCATCGGAGATACCGTAAAAGATTTCGCACAAACAGGAGCTCCGGCATAGGCTAGGACACTACTGATACCAATGCTTCGTAAAAATGTTGTTTTGCCGGACATATTAGACCCCGTTATAATACAGGTCGTGGCATTGATTTCAAGTGAATTCGCAATAGCGGAGTTTTCTTCCAGTAAGACATGTGATAAATCTATAGCCTGGACGATGGGCGAGTTTGAGTCTGTTATGGTTGGGAAAACATAATTGTCTTTAATGCGGCAAAGCACAGCAAGACTCAAAGTCAATTCGAATTCGCCCAGGGTATCAAGCCAAATTCGTACGTCTTGGGCCGTATCTTGTTTCCATTTTGTGAAATGGAGAGCACACTGGAAATCCCAGAGAAATAATGAATTGGCGAGAAAATAAAAAAATAAGTTACCACGCATTTTTGCACATTCGCTAATCCTGTATAATTTGCGAATTTTTTTGCAGGCGCCGCCGTCTTTTGTGAGTTTGCTTTGTAATTCTTGTAACGGTGATGTGAAGGCTGCTTTTTCGATCGTATAAAAAATTTGTTCATACATTTTCAGTTGTTGATCAAATGAAGAAAGTGGTGCGAGAAAACTACTGTTTTTTCCATAAAAAAAACCTGAAAGGGAAAATTGAACGAATAAAAAGATCAAGCCTATCTGCCATGAAAATATGCCAAGTTCTCCACAAACTAAACTTAAGACCGTCAGAATAGGCAGAACTGAAATGAAAAACTTTAAGACTGGTCCGGCATAAGCTTCGGTTGCTTCGATTTGGTTTAGAAATTTTTCACTGTCAGCAAGGGTAGATTGTTTTGCTGGTAAAAGATTAAGCAAGACTTGCAAATCAATTGATAAGTCTTGCTTTCTAGCAAGGTCTGACACGGCTTGCTGTCGCTTTTTTATACTTGTTGGGGTCTGCGGTGCGTCAAGCAAAGCATGCGATAACTTTTGTTTGCCATATGCTGTATAGGCAGCGCAGATATACTGGTAGAGTGAGGCACTTCCTAAAAGATCCAAGTCTTTCGCTTGCGTTGTATATTCGGTCAAATATTCTTTGCCATTTTCGGTAAAAGCATGCCAGTTTTTCGAAAAACGATCAAGGTATTGCTGTAAAACGGTTTGACGACTTTTTAGCAGTCGCTGTGTATTTTTTAATTTTTGCTGGCTTTTGATTAAATATACAAAATACCCCAAACAAAGCATTGCTAAAAAATAACACAGCCGGTTTTGCTGATCATAACCAAAGGCCCAGATGATAATCATGCTGCAAAAGGCAGCAAATCGTAAGAATGTGATTCGATTGATGCGATCAAGACAAACTTTTTCGTCTAGATGTGCTTTTGCTAAACTGTTTTTAAAATAGTCGATTTTCATACAAAGTCTCCTCGATTTCAGTCTACTTTTCCTGAATTATTTAATTATACCATAAAGTAAAATTGTATGAATCATAAATAGTTTCAGATTTTTGCTCGTTGTGCTTGAGCTTATAGACAGGCTTGTTGTTGAAGCTTATAATATATATATGGTTACTGAGAAATAATATTAGGAGACATGATATATATGAGTTTGAAACCAGAAATCAGAATAAAAATCCAGGGACAAATTGATGAACTAAAAAAACGTATGCAATATGATGCAAATGATCTCGATTATGAAACGCATTTACATATGATGCGTGATTTGCAAAGAGTTTTGGATAAAAAATAGAGGGTTCCTTTCTTTTTTGCGAATAAGTTTTATGTCCCTAAATGGAATGCAGTTCGCGCAAAAACGATAAATCATGATATAATATATACAGTATGTAAAAAGAATTCATAGGTTTGCATGGTATGGATATGGAGCGTGATTTAGATGAGGTCAAAGTTCGATTTTCTTAAAACAGGTTCTTTTACAGGCATAGATACAACGGATGATACAGTTCCTTTTTCAGCGGAACAAGTAATTGATCATCGTTATCGGATTTTAGAGTATTTGGGCAAAGGGGCATTAGGGCGTGTTTACAAGGCCGAATTTATTCCAATGAAAAAGATTTTTGCGGTGAAAGTATTTAAAAATGGTGAACAAACACCATTAGCATTAGATATATATCGCCGTTTATCCCAGCTTAAACATCGCAATATTGTTCGCGTGGAACGACCTGACTGGATTGCTAACGGAAAATTGGGTGTGCTGCCGATGGAATATCTGTTTGGAAAAACAATGGCGGATATTTTGGAAAATTCTATACAAACGATTGACTGGACTGTGAAAAAACATTGGATTACATCACTATTGTCAGTCGTTGTTTATTTGCAAAAACAGCCTGAACCCGTCATTCACGCTAAAATAACACCAGCTAATATTATCGTTGATTTGGAGAATGAACCGGTTTTATTAGATTTTAGCCTGAATACTGTTCTTGATATAGCTACACAAAAAACGGAGTATTTGCAATATTTATCACCCGAGAGCCGTGATGGGAAACTGAACTTGGCAACGGATTGTTTTTCGGTGGGACTTATTGCATATGGCATCTTATCAAATGGAAAATTCCCATTCCAAGCTGGTTTAGTGGATGAGCGCCAGCAACTTATTCCATTAGAACATTTTCGTGGTGATTTGCCAGTGGCAATTGCACAATGGGCTGACAAAGCTTGTACTTTAAAACTGGCAGATCGATTTCAAAATATGAGCGAAATGGAAACGGCATTTAACTTAGCTTGTAATGAAGCTGGATTATAAAAATAGTAAAACCCCATTGGTCTTTAAAGCCAATGGGGTTTTACTATTTTTACAAATTGGTTAGTCAGAGAGTTCTGTGAGCTGTGGTGCAGTGTGATTGTTGATGCAGTCAGCAGTGATCACTACTCTGCGATGTTCATTGCTCTTTGGAATATCGAACATGATATCGAGCATCACATCTTCAATAATACCTTTCAGACTACGTGCACCGGTTTTTCGTTCTATTGCTTTTTTGGCTACGGCCCGCAGGGCATCTTCACTGAATGTAAGTTCAACGTTATCCATACGAAGCAGTTTCTCATATTGTTTGATTGGTGCATTTTTAGGTTCCGTTAAAATGCGCAGCAGAGCAGCTTCATCTAAGGTTTCAAGAGTACAAATAATCGGCAGACGCCCTAATATTTCGGGGATAATTCCATACTTCATCAAATCTTCCGGTCGAACTTGATGGATGAGCTCATCGTATTTTGGCTTATTGGCACTGCTTTTTACTTTAGCGCCAAAACCTATATTGGTGTCGGTTTGCTGGATACGTTTAGCAATGGTCTTATCGATACCAATAAAAGCACCGCCAACGATAAATAAAATGTTTTTCGTGTCCACTTTAATTGTTGGTGCTTCCGGATGTTTGCGCTGACCTCTGGCCGTAAACTCAACGACGCTGCCTTCCAGCATTTTTAAAAGTGCTTGCTGCACACCTTCGTGACCGGGATCAGCGGTAATAGAATTATTGATACCGGATTTTCGAGCAATTTTATCAAATTCATCAAGATATATGATGCCATGCTCGGCTTTGTCAATATTTTTGTTGGCCGCATAATAAAGATTGCGTACAGCTACTTCTACGTCAGCACCAACAAAGCCTGCTTCTGTCAGGCTTGATGCGTCCGTTACGGCGAAGGGAATATCCAGTAGTTTTGCTAAATGGAGCAGCATTGCTGTTTTACCACAGCCGGATGGACCAAGCATGATAACATTTGATTTTTCAATTTCAACACCGTCAATGTCTTGATTATAGCCATAACGCATGCGTTTGTAATGATTATAGACAGCAACAGCCAGGATCTTTTTTGCTTTATCTTGATTGATGATATATTCATCAAGGTATTCCTTGATGTTATGGGGTTTGTTATGGGCGATAATTTCATCAAGTTCGACCGAAAAGTTTTGTTTTTCCGTTTGCTTTTGTTTTGTATCTACTTCCGAGATAAAGTGATAAATTTCTCGAATGCAAGAGTTACAAATTGCAAAACCCGTCTGCGGGTCAAAAATCGGCATGTCATATTGATCTTTAATCGTAATGGTCTTTTTGCAAAAACTGCATTGATGTTTGACCGGATCTACGGTCGTGGTCGTATTTTTAGCCATGTATGTATACATCCTTTCGTTGTAGGGGGTTCATTTGTTCAAAATTTTATAAGATGAATTAAAGAATTTGGCGCTATACCCCATAATCCTTTAATTCGCTATATTATATACTATTATAAAGTATCCTGAAGGATATGAGAAGGAATTTCAAATGTAAATAAAAAACAGCAGTAGGCAAATGCCTTTTACTGCTGTTTTTTTTTGTCTGATTTTAAACTTTAAACTTTGCCGCTTCACTTTGCAGCACGGTTGCAAGTTCAGCCAGACCATGACTGGCATCGGCAATTTCACGCATTGAAGCAGCTTGCTGCTCTGTGGCAGCGGATACACTTTGGGACTCTTCGGCATTTTTGTTGCTGACATTGTCTATGATAGAAATTGACTGCATCACAGTAGTGCATTTCTGACTCATGGAATCAATGGCTTGGGCGACTTCCGTTATTTCACCAGCCAGTTTATCAATAGCGAGTACGATGTTTTTGAATGTTTCATCGGCTGAGTTGACGGCGGTCATACCGAATTTTACACCTTGTGTACTAGCTTGTGTAGCTAGTATCGCATTTTCCATATCTTGTTCATTGCGTTTTACGAGTGTGCCAATTTGTTCGGATGCCGCACGTGATCCTTCAGCAAGTTTTCGAACTTCTTCGGCTACAACAGCAAAACCACGACCTTGTTCACCGGCACGAGCAGCTTCGATTGCAGCATTTAATGCTAATAAATTTGTTTGTCCGGCAATATTAGAAATTAAATCTACGATGGTGCTGATTTCCTTAGAACAAGCGGCGAGTTCTGTTACAGAATGTTCGACATTTTGCGAACCGCTTTCAATTAAAGTCATTTGCTCTACTACTTTAGCAATTTCACTTCGTCCGGCGGTTACTTCCTGGCCGGTCTTTTGTGTAATAGATTGAATTGCTGTTGTTTTTTGTGAGATACGAATCGTCTCATCTGACATTTCACGTGCTGCCTGATCGGAATTTTTAGCAAGCTTAGACTGCTGATCAGCACCTTCGGCAATTTGGATGATAGATGCGGCAACGTGCTCAGAAGCTTCGGAAGCTTGATGCGCACCAGCGGTCAGTTCTTCACTGGAGGCGGCAACTTGTTCCGCTTGTGACTGTACATTGATGATGAGCTTTCCAATCGTCTGACGCATCTGGTGGAAGTCTTGTGCCATTTGACCAACTTCATCTTCGGAATTTATATCTAACGCATGTTCACGTAAGTCGCCTTTTCCGAGTAATGCACAGGCATCACGTACCTTTTGTATCGGTGTGGTCATTTTTTGGGCAAAATAAAAAATGAGTACACTGGCTAGAAGCAGGAAGAATACTGAAACACCAATCATTACCTTGGCTAAAGTTCCAGCTTTTTCATTGATTTCACTCGTTGGGGCAGTGACTACCATAACCCAGCGATTCCCAGCAAGTTCGATTGGTGTAAGGATTGCCATGTGCATGGTGTTATCTAGTGCATTTTGATACGTAGCTTGCTGCTGTTTTCCGCTCGTCATTACAGTTTGATATATTTCGCTTAAAGGTGTATCCTGCAATTTAAGCTTACCCGCAACACTCGGATCTTTTTGATTGGCAATCACGAGTCCTGTGTTGTCGATGATGTAGCCGTATCCCGTTTTTTGGAATTTTATATTTTCAATTGCTTTCGATAATAAATCTGTAGACAAAGTAGCACCGATGAAGCCATCCATTTTCCCATTGTTTTTTATCGGTGTGACGAGCATGATCGATAACTTTCCTGTGGAAGAAGAAATATTCGGTTCGGACACATAAGATTCTTGATTTTTTTGAATCACAGGTGTATAAGAGCGCTGTTTATAATCAAAATGGTTCCCTTCCGCGGTAATGCCATAATTAACGCCAGCATCTTTAAGATTTACAAAAAAAAGAGTGGTGTAATTTGCCCGGCGGCTTTTTTCTGCATTTAAATTTTCTAAGACTAAAGACTCACTAAGTGATTTACTGTCTTTCGAGGCGGCGATATCTTCAAGATGAATTAAACGAGAGGAGATTTCATTGGAAACATCTGCAGCATATTCATTCCCAAGGGTTTCAGCGGTCTCGACAGAACTCTCTTCTAAATAAGTCTGGGCAAGATAATAACTGATTCCAGATAAGATAATGAAATTTATCAAGAATAAAGGTAAAAGAAAAAGTAAAAATTTGGTTTTAATCGTTTTTATATTCATAAGTGCAACCCCTTTGTATTAAAATAGCCATGCCTTTTCGAAAGCTAACATAGATTTATCATATTGCAAAAATAAAATGAATATTTCAACAATATAATATAGTATAGAGAAACTGTATATATATTATACTATACTATATATAAATAAAACACCCCTGTACATGGACTAAAGACCTACTGATCAGCGAAAAGAAGGTAAACACAAAAGTTTATTTAATTACTTAATTCATATATATAAGTTGAATGAAATAGTTTATATCATCCCATTCCTGGCAGACTGATAGGCTGCATATAATATCTACTTATAGTGTATAAAAAAGTACCTGTAGACGAAACACCTTGGTGTGTTTTGAATCTACAGGTACTTTTTTTATTTTTATAAAGCTGCTTCACCTGTGCCTGTTTTTATAGTAGTTGCTGGTTTTTTTATATTGAGACTTGTATCGGTTATTTGTATGGTTCCCGGGTTGTTGTAGAGTATATTATAAAGTGTAATCGGGATATATGTATTACCACCGATCATAATCGGTGCTGAACCCAGCGTTATTGGCTCACTTATGCCAATTGCGTTGCTGCTTGTATAAGCATATGCATTTGAACCAACAGTGATACTGGTTTTTATCGTTCCATTATCAAGTTCTGTTGATTTTGTTTTAGGATTCCACGTAAGTGTGAATCCTAAAGCTTCTGCACTTTTCCGCAAGGGAACCAAAATTGTGGTTCCTTTCGTATAGATATTGATTCCAGCGAGATCAATATCTTGCCCGTTGACTTGCAAAGTATAATAGGCGATCGACAATTTTTGTGGAGTTGATACAGCTGCTTTAATAGAGGCTTTCTTTTGAACAGATGCTGTTGCTGCAAAGGCAGGCGGAGCTGCAGCGATACTGATGGAGAGAATTACAGCGAAGCATAATACACTAGTGTAAAATCGTTTCATTAACATTCTTCCTTTCAAATTTTTTGCGGATACTTCGTTTTTGGGTAATTTGCATCCACAAAACTACAAAGAAAATTATACAACAAGCTGGAAAAATTATCAATAGAGCTGTCCCTGCTTATTGATAATCAGCACTTAACCAAGCAGCATTCGGTCATTAGCCAGTGTATCACCGCTTGCTTTTTCAAACATTTTAAGCAGATCCTGAATGGTTAGATTTTTTTTAGCTTCTCCAGCCACATCGATAATCAATTTTCCATTATGCAGCATGATCAAGCGTCCGCCAAAACGTAAAGCATCGCGCATGTTGTGTGTAATCATAAGCGTGGTAAGTTTGTGGCGGTTGACAATCTTATTGGTCAGCTCCAGTACTTTTTCAGCAGTTTTAGGATCAAGAGCTGCCGTATGCTCATCAAGGAGCAATAATTTTGGTTTACCCATCGTTGCCATTAAAAGTGTCAAGGCTTGCCGCTGTCCGCCCGATAATAGCCCCACTTTACTCGTTAAACGATCTTCGAGACCAAGGTTCAATTCTTTTAACATTTCGATAAATTGCTGGTGGTCTTCTTTGCGTGATCCCCAACGCAAGGTAGGTATTTTACCACGGCGCGAAGCAATGGCTAAGTTTTCTTCAATCATCATTCCCGCCGCTGTCCCCATCATGGGGTCCTGGAAAACGCGTCCAATAAATTTGGCACGTTTATGCTCAGGGACATTCGTTATGTCATTTCCATCAATCGTGATTTTCCCCTCATCAACAAAAAATGCACCCGCAATTGAGTTCATAAGAGTTGACTTTCCAGCGCCATTGCCACCGATTACGGTGACGAATTCACCTGGAGTGAGATGAAGACTCAGATTTTCTAAAGCATATTTTTCATTAATTGTACCAGGATTAAAGGTTTTTGTTATATGTTCAATTTTTAGCATATTTTATACCCCTTCGTTTCTGTTCATTCCATTTGTTTTTGAACAGTGGCATGGAAAGTGCAAGTGCAACCAAGATTGCCGTGAACAGTTTTAAGTCATTTGGCGGCATTCCTAATTGCAAAACCAGGGCAATGACAATGCGGTAAATAATAGAGCCCAAAACAACGGAAATCAGACAGTTTCTGAAACTACGCGTGCCAAAAAGCACTTCACCGATAATGACAGAAGCAAGTCCAATGACAATCGTTCCAACCCCCATGCCGACGTCGGCAAAACCATTGCTTTGTGCTACGAGTGCCCCGGAAACAGCAACGAGTCCATTGCTGAGTAGAAGCCCCAGGATGATTGTAAAATCCGTATTAACGCCATTAGCACGAATCATTTGCACATTAAAGCCAGTGGCACGGATGGCTGAACCGATTTCTGTCCCGAAAAACCAATACATGAGAACCATATAAAAAAGAGTACTGATGATGCCGACTAAGAGTACAACTGTCTGTGTATCGAATCCGTAACTATTGAATAAAGAAAAGATGGTATCAATCCGCAGCAAAGATAAATTGGCTTTGCCCATGATTCTTAGATTGACAGAATACAAAGCAATCATGGTCAAGATGCCTGCAAGCAAGGCCGGTATTTTAAGCTTTGTGTGCAGAAAACCTGTGATTACACCTGCCAGCATACCAGCAATGCCGGCACACAAAATTGCTGTGAAGGGGCTGGACCCGTTAACGAGCATCGCGGCAGCAACGGCTGCTCCCAAAGGGAAACTGCCTTCTACGGTGAGGTCGGCGATATCGAGGACACGAAATGTCAGATATACGCCAAGAGCTAAAATAGACCATAACAGGCCTTGTGATATGGTTGGGATAAGTAAATCCAACATGATAGATCCTCCTTGTGTTTCATATTTAAAAAATAGCGAAGGGTATCCTCATGGCGAGGAACCCTTCGCACTTATTGCGGAAAGTTATTTTACAAGGTCAGCACCATTTAATAATTCCTGTGGAATTGTGATGCCAAGTGCTTGGGCGTTGCTTTCATTAATGGTGATTTGCATTTCTTTGGCTGACTGGATCGCCATGGTGGCTGGTTTTGATTTGCCGGATAAAATGTCTGCCGCCATTTCACCTGTCTGGAAGCCTAATTTATAATAATCAACACCGTACGTTGCTAAACCACCAGCTTTGACCATGTTGGGTTCGCCGCAAATTACCGGTATTTTTGCCGGATTTGTAATGGATACGAGTGTTGGCATGGCCGATGCGATTACGTTGTCAGTTGGTTCGTAGATTGCATCTACTTTACCAACCAGACTTTGTGCTGCCTGCTGGATGTCATTGACTGTTGAGACAGTTGATTCGATGACAATAAGGCCTTTTGATTCAGCATAAGCTTTCATAATATTGACTTGCGTTTGAGAATTTACTTCACTGGAAGAATAGACAGTACCAATCGTTTTTGCATTTGGTACGAGTTTTAGTAAAAGATCAATTTGTTCTTTAATTGGGTTCATATCCGTAGTTCCCGTCACGTTACCTTTTGGTTCAGCATTACTGGCAACCAGTTTTGCCTGTTCATAATCTGTAACCGCTGTTGCTGTGATGGGAATATCTTTTGTAAGATTTGCGACTGTTTGTGCCGCTGGTGTGGCGATTGCACAGATTAAGTCAACTTTGTCGTTTACAAAACGTTGGGCGATGTTTTGCAGATTGGATTGATCAGCTTGGGCATTTTGGCGGTCAAAGGAAATGTTTTCGCCTTCCTTATATCCTTTTGATGCAAGCCCGTCGACGAAACCTTTGTTGGCTGCATCGAGAGCGTTATGTTCGACGAGTTGGACAATACCTACTTTTGCTGATTTTTTACCAGCGGCTCCATTTGTTGCATCCGAATTGCCGCAACCAGATAAAACAACGGCTGCAGTCATTGCTGCTAAACCGATACAGAGTAATTTTTGTTTTGTCTTTTTAATCATTCTTACCATCCTTCCATGCTACAAGGTGCTGTTTTATAAGTCGCTACAAATTACATTTATTCGACAAATAAAAACACCCTCCTGCAATTTTACTGCATTTTATGTAAGTTTGTAAACAGGTTGTTGTATTTTTTGTAAAGTTTTGTGTGAAAATAGATAGGGATTTTATTATATGGTTTGAAACTTTTCAATAAATGCAAGTTATACACAGAAAACAGAGGATAAACACAGTGCTTCTGTGTATAACTTCATAGATATTTGATATTTCGCCAAGTTATCCACAACAAAAAAGCTTCTGAAAGATATCAGAAGCTTTTTTAGAAAAAATTGCAAAAACATACTGTCAATAAGGTTGAAATTCATTTGAAATATCTTTGACTTTTCTTGGAATATATGCAAACATGAAACCTTTCTTTGCTGGATTCAGCAAAAATTCAGCGATTTGTAGTATACTATATATAATTTCACGTTTGAATGATGCTAGCTATTTTGGTTAATCATTTCGTGAAGTTTAGTTTTTCAAAAGGGGCTGTGTTATTCTGTTTTTACCTACAAAAAAAGTTTTATGGAAGATTATTTTATTGCTCTTTATTTTAGTTTTCGGTGCATTTTACATTTCGTTAAACTATTTTCAAGGCATTCCAGTGTTAAATTATCATCAAATCAATGATCAGGATCATAATTCATTAACACTCAGTAGCAGCGAATTTGAAGCACAAATGAAATATTTGGCGAAAGAGGGGTATACGTCTATTACCCCGGATGAACTCGCCGATTATTTGCAATATAATAAAGAGGTTCCGGCAAAATCGATCTTAATTACATTTGATGATGGTTATAAGGACAATTATATCAATGCATATCCAATTTTGCAGAAATATCATTTAAGTGCAACCATATTTCTGATTTCTGATTTTGTTAATACATACGATCGGTATTTGACATGGGATGAAATTCATGAGATGGAGCAAGGCGGCATTAACTTTGAGGGGCATACGATGAGCCATTTGGTTTTGACACAGGCAGTGTCTGATGCTGAACTGCAAGATCAACTGGAAAAATCAAAACAAGCGTTAGAGTGGCGGCTGGGAAAGAAAATTCAGTATTTGGCCTATCCGTGTGGTTTTTATAATCAGCATGTGATTGATTTTACGAAAGCGGCTGGCTATCGGGCAGCTTTTACGATTAATCTTGGGCGCGATACAACTAGTTCAACCTTATATTCCTTGAACAGAATTCCGGTTTTTGGTGGAGGAACGCATACCTTTATGCATTTTTGGCTTCGGCTTAAATTTACACAAATCTTTGATTCGCTGCAAAATCTAAAAGCATTTTTACTGAAAACGGGTAAACCTTCACTGGCGCAATTAATTTATATCCCGTAATTTATAAAAGTTTACAATAAAAAAGTTTGAGCTGAAGCGATTGCTTCGACTCAAACTTTTTTGTTGTTTTAGAGTTTTTGTTTATTTATTTTGTAGTGTTATCTTTATTGCTATCTTTATTTTTAGCGGCAGCTTTTTGAGCAGCTTTTAATTCTTTTTGCATAGCTTTTGAGTTATCTTTTAAATCATCTTTATGTTTTGCTGCATAATCGATGACTTGTTGTGCAAAAATATATTCAGGCTGATCTTTTGGCAATACCTTAAGATCATAAAGTTGATCAGAATTTTCTGATGATAAAATATTAAAAACTGTGTCTATATCATTATGGCTGCGAATCCAAACGGTTTTTTTATCTAAGTCGATTTCTCTGACTTCGATAATGCCATGGAAATTAGCATATCCGGACAATTTTTGGCCGCGAGCTTCACGCTGAGTGATGATCGCCTGTGGTTTTGGTGGTTCATAGGTCATGATAGTGGAAAAAAGCAGACGGCTTTTATCAATATCTCCATGTTCGTCAAGTGCGTATGACATTTTTTTATTGCCAAAATAATAATTGGTTTGGTCGGAAGAGAAAGCCCACTGGTAATCATTTATTTCTGGGGTCTTCGCTTGAGCAAAACCTGCTGGAAGCATCAAAAATAACGCGAATAAGGCACCTAATAAAGTAATCATATGTTTTTTCATAAAAAATCTCCTCGATAATATATTTTATATTTTATTGGTTTTTGGTTATAAAGAACTTTACATCATCTATACCACCATCCTTTTCGTGGCAGATATAATCTTAGCTTACTTAAACCGAGTTTTCGCTTTTTCGATAGCCTTTTCAAGGCTCAGCCAAGCTTTTTCAGTTCCGGTTTTTATATCTGTCCAAGCATTTCCGGTTGATTGTTTGAGCTGACCGTAATTTACGATTAATTCATCGCGTTTTTCTTCCAAGTTTTCTATTTGTGATAAATATTCTGTTTTCATGTCATCCTGAACTTCCGCAACCTTGAATTTGATTTCCGCTATTTTCAAATCGTAGTCAGCAAGCTTTTCTTCAAGTTTTTTTAAATACTCATTTCGTTTTTCCATAGTTTGCACCGCCTGTCTTTTGAATCGATTCAGTTTTTTCTGAAACAATAGTGTGTAAAATTATTCCATTGATTAAAATGTGAAAAACAGCAAAAATTAATTAATTCTGAATATTTTGAATACTTTTTTGCATTTAACAATAGGCGAGTTGTAATTATACTTTTTTTCCTATTGCCATATATCTGAGCGTTGTCGGGGTTCTTTGCTTTTTAGACAACAAAAAACCGCGTTGGTGAATACGGATATGTGATAATGAGTACGAAGTCTCTTACACGTAATCGTTGTATGCCCAAAGCGGTTCACGAATATATGATTTAGATACTATAGTGTAGATCACTCTGTCTACAATCTAGTATATAATATTTTTTCTATTTTGTCAAATTTTATACTTGCATTAACTGTAAAACTTGTGATATAATAAAAATTTGTAAATTTTTACTAAGACCTTATCCTTCCAGACCAGCTGGATGTAAGACGCTGGATAAAAAGGTTTGGCAGCGTTTACTTTGTGGATGGCTAAACAGCTCTTTGGGTGTGTTTTCTTCGACAATATATCCACCATCCATGAAAATGACTCGATCAGCGACTTCACGAGCAAAACCCATTTCATGAGTTACAACGACCATGGTCATGCCAGCCTGGGCCAAATCTTTCATAACTTTCAATACTTCGCCGACCATTTCCGGGTCAAGTGCACTTGTTGGCTCATCAAACAGCATGATTCTAGGACCCATTTCCAAAGCTCTGGCAATGGCGACACGCTGTTTTTGGCCACCAGATAAGGTAGATGGATATACATCTTTAAAATCAGTTAACCCGACTTGCTCAAGGAGCGCCAGAGCTTTTGTTTCAGCCTCTTTCTTACTCATTTTATTCAATAAAATTGGCGCCATGGTTATATTATCCAGCACAGTATAATTTGGAAATAAATTAAAAAGCTGAAAAACCATGCCGATTTCTTTTCGCAGGTTATTGATGTTTTTCATGGCGGTAATTTCTTCCCCGAGGATTTGAATCGTTCCGGCTTGTATTTCTTCCAGACGATTTAAACAACGTAATAACGTGCTTTTCCCCGATCCCGATGGTCCGATAATACAAATTACTTCGCCTTCTTTTACATTAAAAGAAATATCTTTTAAAACTTCATTTTTGCCAAAGAACTTTTTTATGTTATTTGCCTCTAGAATCATAACTCATATTCCTTTCGATTCTTCTTGTAATCAATGACAAGATTGTAATTACAATTAAATACATAATTGCCAGATAAGAATACACTTCAAATGGTTTAAAATTTCTTGCCACAATGATTTCACCATTCATAACCAGTTCACGAACACTGATTGCTGAGAGAATCGAGGTATCTTTAATTGTTGTAATAAATTGGTTTAAAATAGCAGGAATCATGATTTTGATCGCTTGTGGCAAAACGACACGCATCATAGCCTGGATATAGCTTAATCCCAAGCTGCGAGCGGCTTCTACCTGCCCAATATCAACTGCCTGGATACCGCCACGGAAAATTTCAGCCATATAAGCACTGGCATTAATTGTTAAAGAGATAACCGCTGCTGTTAATGCGGAAAATTGTAAATTCAGTCCGCCGCCGATACCAAAAAAAATGAAAAAACCCAACACCATAAGTGGAATACCGCGGACAACATAGATATAAAATGTGGCGATTTTCTCTAGCCATTTGATATTACTAATACTGAATATACCAAGTATTACACCGATAATACAGGCGAAAATCAAAGAAACAACAGCCATGAATAGAGTCATTTCTAAACCGGATAATAGAGTTGGTAGACACTCGATAAATAAACTAAAATATGCAGCCATGTGAGTACTCCTATCTATATATGCCCCCAAAAGGGGGCACACTGTTCACTAAGTCAAAGAGACTGTTTCATTATAAATATTGTTTTACGATTTTATCATAGGTTCCATCGGCTTTAATTTTTGCTAAGCCTTCATTAAATTTTTTCAACAATTCAGCATTGTCGCCTTTTTTTACAGCAAAACCATATTGTGGAGGCGTGTTGATCGCATCAACTGCAACGCGCAGTTTGTCTTGTTCACCAATTTTAATCTGATAGCTGATAACAGGATAATCTTCAATGAGAAAGTCAGCAGCACCATTTGCTACGGCCATCATCATACTTGGAGAATCATCATAATACGTAACGTTTAATTTATATTTATCTTTATTGTCTTCAGCAAAGGTTGAGCCGGTCGTTCCTTTTTTTACGGCAACTGTTTTTCCTTGGATGTCTTCAATGGTTTTGATCGTTGTGTTTGTTTTACTTACAACAATAGCTGAACCGGAACTGATATATCCATCTGAGAAATCTACACTTTTAGCACGTTCTTCGGTGATATTCATGCCGGCAATAGCACCATCTAGTTGTCCAGAAACGATACCAGGGATAATGCCACTAAAATCCATTGGTTTTAATTGATATTTAAAGCCTTCTACCTTGGCGATAGCATCTAAGAGCTCAACATCAATACCTTTATATTTCCCATCAATTTCCATGGAAAAAGGAGCATATTTCGCATCACAAGCGATAATGAATTCTTTGTCAGCGGCATTGGAAGCTGAACTGGAACTGCTTTTTTCAGCTGCTGGACTTGATCCACAGCCGCTAACCAATAGAGCTAAAATCATTATACAAGTTGATACGAGAGCTAAAATACGCGTGTTTTTCATAAAAAATCCTCCTCTGAATTTAAAAAATGTAACAAAAAAAGTCCACAGATAATAATATCTGTGAACTTCATTGTTCATTGGTACGAGACCTCAATGGATGTATTGTAGCATTATCATTTTTTTTTGTCAACATAAATCCTAATCAAATACAAACTGGTATTGCACTATGCAATACCAGTTTGTTGTAACAATGTTTTTTAAATTGTACCATCCCAGGTACTGACTGTTTTTGACTTTTTTTCAGCTTCATCAAACCAATGCGTAGTGACAACTTTTCCTTCGGTATAGAATCTGTAGCCATCTTTACCGAGGCAGTGCAGATCACCAAAAAAGGATTGCTTGTGTCCGTTAAAAGCGAAAACACCTACAGGAACAGGAATACCAACATTTACGCCAACCATACCGCCATCTGTATGGCGCACGAATTCTCTGGCATAGTGACCATTTTGAGTAAAAATAACTGATCCATTGGCAAATGGATTTGCATTCATCACAGATAAACCTTCTTCAAAAGTTTTTACTCGTTTTATACAAAGAACAGGACCGAAGACTTCTCTATCGCCGATGGTCATGCCGGGTTTTACCTGATCGAAAATCGTAGGTCCCACATAAAAACCATGCTCATAACCTTTTACTGTTATATTGCGACCATCGAGAACTAGTTTTGCACCTTCGTCAATTCCCTGCTGAATCCAGTCTAAGACGGATTTTTTATGTGCTTCATTAATGACCGGTCCCAACTGTGTCTTTTTATTGTAGGCAGCACCGACGATTAAAGCTTTTGCTTGTTTTATAATAGCTTGTGCTAATTCATCGGCAATACTGTCTTGGGCTACAATTACTGGTAAGGCCATGCAGCGTTCTCCAGCACAGCCGAAGGCAGCATTGACGATGCCAGCGGCTGTCCGGTCGATGGGGGCATCCGCTAATACAAGAGCGTGGTTTTTGGCTTCACATAACGCTTGGACTCTTTTCCCGGAAGCGGCAGCTGTGGAATAGATATGTTTCCCAACTTCAGTAGAACCAACAAAGGTAATTCCTTTTACGTCAGGATGTGTCAGTAGAATTTCGGCTTCGTGACGTGAACAGGTAACAATATTAATAACACCATCGGGAAGACCAGCCTCTTTATACAATTCAACGATACGGAAACAGGTTTGAGGTGTAAATGTTGCGGCTTTCAAGACAATTGTATTACCACAGGCAATGCAAATTGGTGTCATCCAGCCCATTGGAATCATTGCTGGAAAGTTAAATGGAATAATTCCGGCAAAGACACCTAAGGGTTCACGATACGATACAGTATCATATCCTTTAGAAGCATCAAGTAAACTTTCACCCATCATCAAGGACGGTGCAGCAAGAGCCTGTTCCGTTCCTTCTTTTGCTTTAAGAACATCACCTTCGGCTTCGCCCCAGGCTTTACCGTTTTCTAAAGCGACTAAATGAGTTAACTCATTCATATTTTCTATTAAGAGTTCCCGAAATTTATGTAAGATCTGAACTCTTTTAATGACTGGTGTCGATGACCAGCCGGGAAAGGCAGCTTTAGCTGCGGCAATGGCTTCTGTTACTTCATCTGGAGTACAACGCGGTACTTTGGCGATGATTTCTCCAGTGCTTGGATCAAAGGCATCCGAATAGACTTCGGTTTTGGAAGTTTTGAACTCTCCATTTACGTAATACTGCAATTTTTTAACTTCTTGCATAGTAAAACACCCTTCTTCCTAAAAAGTAATAATATTCTGTTAATATGATAACATTTTGAGTATAGTAAAACAAGTATTTTTATTAAGTTTATTATTTTATTGATAATATTATGGATATATTATGATAATATAATGGATTTAAACTCAATGGGAAGCATGAACTGTTTCGTTGATCGTATCAATCATGCTTTTTATAGGATGAAATTTGAGATATTTTGTACGATATTTTTTTTATTTAAAGGTCTTGGAATAGTTTTCACGAAATTAAAAAACAATATTCTAAAGCTGGATGTAATTTATATAGAGAGATTTTATTAAAAAATTTGGAGGGATTTCAATGACCTATAAGGCAAATAAAGAACGGTATGAACATATGAGATATAGTCGCAGTGGGAAAAGTGGTCTGAAATTGCCACAGGTTTCGTTGGGACTTTGGCATAATTTTGGTACAAGTGCAGATTATGACAATATGAAAAAAATGTGTTTTACTGCTTTTGATCAAGGTATCACACATTTTGATTTAGCAAATAATTATGGGCCGCAGCCGGGCAGTGCTGAAAGCAATTTTGGTCGAATCATGCAGCAAGAAATGGGAGCATATCGCGATGAGCTCATTATCAGTACAAAAGCTGGTTATACCATGTGGGATGGTCCTTATGGTGATTGGGGCAGTCGTAAATATTTACTCGCTAGTTTAGATCAGAGTTTAAAGAGACTTCAGCTTGATTATGTTGATATTTTTTATCATCATCGCATGGATCCTGATACGCCGCTTGAAGAAAGTATGATGGCATTGGATACAGCTGTAAAAAGTGGGAAAGCATTATATGCGGGAATATCCAACTATGATGGGGAACATACGAGACAGGCTATGAAAATCTTAAAGGAACTAAAATGTCCATTTGTTATCAACCAAAGCCGCTACTCTATTTTTGACCGCCATATTGAATCAAATGGTTTAAAAGAAGCAGCTGTAGAAAATGGCTGCGGTATTATTGCTTTTAGTCCATTAGCACAAGGACTGTTAAGTGATAAATATCTGCATGGTATTCCAGCGGATAGCCGAATTAAAACAAGTGGTCAATTTTTGCATGCGGATCAATTGACCGCGGAAAAACTGGCGCAGATTGCTGCCCTTAATGAAATTGCTGGGGAGCGTGGTCAAACATTGGCACAAATGGCACTTAGCTGGGTATTAAAAGATGGTGCTGTGACTAGTGTTCTTATTGGAGCATCAAAACCAGAGCAAATTATCGAAAATTGTAAAATTGTCGATTACACAACATTCTCACCAGCAGAAATCAAAGCAATTGATGAAATTAGCAAATAGAATTTCGAGATTTTATTTGCTGATTTCAGGAAGAAAACATTGACAAGAATACTGGTAAATAGTATTCTTTAGCTACGATAATTTGAATATGCTTTAATGTAAGAAGAAAAGACTTCTGAATAGTTTTGATTCAGAAGCCTTTTTTATATAGAAGCTTATTCTGTTACCTGTTATTTTAGTTAAAAATATAAAGGACGTGAAGTTGGTTGTTCGATTATTTTATTGGATTTATGCAATCCCTGGTGACTTTTTTTTATGATATTACAGCGGATTTTGGTTTTCCAAGTTATGGATTAGCGATTATATTGTTTACAGTCGTTATCAAAGCTTTATTATTTCCCTTAACAGCGAAGCAAATGAAATCAATGCAGGCGATGAAATTGCTGGGACCGCAAATGAAAGTTTTGCAAGAAAAATATAAAAATGATAAACAAGAGCAGCAAAAAGCGATTGCCGAATTGTATAAAACAACAGGGATCAATCCATTAGCAGGCTGTCTGCCGATGATTGTTCAAATGCCGATTCTCAGTGGCATGTTTTATGCACTGCAAAGCTTCAAATATTTAAGCCATCCCGGTTTTTTGTGGATTCGTAATCTATCAGCAGTAGATCATTTTTATATTCTGCCGGTACTTGCGGTTCTGACTACATATTTTTCATCAAGACAAAGCAGTTTAGGTGCAGCCAATTCAAACCCGGGCGGTAAAGCTATGCTTCTTGTAATGCCTCTGTTTATTGGCTTTATGACGCTGCGTTTCCCCGCTGGGTTGGGACTCTATTGGATTGTCAGCAATGTGATGCAGCTTATCCAAATGCGACTACTGCAAACCAAAGAAGCGCCAGTTGTGTAAACACAATTCCTTATTTTCCGCCTTTTGTTAAGGCGGATTTTTTTGTCTGTCCAGTTAAAATAAACGAATCGTATTCTTGTTCAATAAAATAGACTTAAGAAAAAAACGATAAATGACGATATTATAAATAAGTTTTGTCATCAAGTGAAGCAAGTTACTTACTCCACCGATGGGGATAAATTTTTATAAGATAATAATGGAGGGATTTTATATGAGGATTGCTGGATATTCAACAGACTATGCAAAGGTTGTTTCAGGCTATGCTGCTGCTTTGGCACAGCAAAATACAACAAAGAGTAATACCACGACAGCAACGGAAGAGGATACCGGTACGAGTAAAATCAAGACTTCTACACAATTGCTTAAAGAGTTGACGGATTATGTTAAGTCAGTCGATGGCAAAACGGCTGCTAGTGCGGATGATAAAAAAACAGCGACTGGCGTACTCAAAGATATGACAGATTATATCAATTCAGTGGATTCAAGTACTTCGAATGTTGGTAAAGTGGGAACTGCCCTCATTAGTGAATTGAATACGTATATCAATTCCAAAGATTCATCGAAATCTGCTGGTACGACTGCCGTGAAATCTGGTACACAGATTATTAGTGATTTGACGGCCTATGTGAAAGCAACGGATGCAACGAACTCACAAACCGCCAGCTCAACTACGGTGACCTCAACGACATCGGATATGTTGAAACAATATTTTTTAAATCAGAAGCTCCAGTCTGGGGGAACTTTTTTTGATGCTGCGTCAAATGATACCTCCTCGTCCGATGAAACGGACCTTTTAACGCAAAAAATTCAATCGGCGATGGCATCCTATAATAGTAATTCAAAATACATTGATTGATTGGTTAAGATAATTTTGCATTTTATTGTAAATAAAATGAGGAATACTGACAGGCATCTAAAAAATAGATATCTGTCAGTATTTTTTACTTGCATGTTATAGAACTGCCGGCGTACGTATAGTCCAAATTTATAAAATAGGAGATTGATGAAGAAATGAGTTACTTTAAAAAATTTAAATTTTGTTTTATTTTCGTAGTGGGAATGTTGTTTGTGACGATGAGTAGTTCCTTGGTTTTGGCGGCCGATAAGGTTCCAATGGAAAAACAGTATTTAGAAACTGTATATAAAAATATGCTTGATGTCAAAAATGTACATTATGATATTTTGTTAACGGCACAAACACCTATGGGCGATGTAAATGTTACAATGGCTGGTGATGGACAAATGAAACCGATGTTGTATAAAAACGATGCAGTTTTTTTGTTCCGTGATGTAAAAGGAAAGGAAACTACAACGACATTGCAGCAGTATATTGAACAAAATAAGGATACAGTGGTCATTTATTCATTGAGTAACAACAAATGGATGAAACAAACCATGCCAGTTGGATTTTCTGCGGACAAAGAACTTACTGCCGATGAAAACAGCAAAATGGAGCTGCTTATGATGCAGATGGTGAAAGCTGTGAAACTTACGAGAGAAACACCATCTTATAAATATATGGAAGTCACGTTGGACAGCATGAAAATCAGTGATTCCATAGATGAAATGGTTAGGGAAAACAAGAATCAGGATAAAAATGTATTGAGTATGGCGGCATTCGCTCGGATTGGCTTATTAGCTGCGGGTGACATTAAATATAATGTTAAAATTGATAAAACAACGCAAATGATACAAGAAGTTGCTATGAATTTAGCAAATCCCATTCGAAAAGCAGGAAATTTATTTCTCGATATGAGCCAGCCCAAAAATGCAGCAGAGATGGAAGATTTTTTAACAAAATCGACGCTTACGATGCAGGTAAAGTATTCGCAATATAACAAAGTCGATCCGATCGAAATTCCTCAGATGGTGCGTGATACAGCTAAAGAAGTAAAAACAACGGCTATCTCACCCAAATTGCCTAAACTACAAAAGACCGATATCGCTGTAAGCGGCAAAGAATAACGTTCTCTCCATTCCTGACGATTTCCATATAAAATATTTAAAGCATATTGAAGCTGGCTGGATGAAATCAATTTATCCAGTCGGCTTTTTTATAATAGAGCTAAAATTACAATAAACATATTGTAAAAGTGCATTATCAATAGTATTCTGGAATTGTAAAGCATTTTTTCCTTTTGTGTAAATTTCAGTCTGGGCAACATAAGAAATAAGAGGAGGTCTGAGCATGGTACAGATATGTGTGATTAAAAAAATCATTATAGGAGAACATACTGTTGATGGCGCGGGAGTGAACTTAGTTCGTGTTTTTGGCTATAAAGAAACAAAAGAATTAGATCCTTTTTTGATGTTAGATGCTTTTGACTCGACAGACCCGACCGATTATATTAAAGGTTTTCCCTGGCATCCTCACCGCGGGATAGAAACGATAACGTATCTTATTGAAGGGGATATTGAACATGGCGATAATCTGGGGAATAAGGGAAGTATTCTGGATGGAGATTGCCAGTGGATGACAGCGGGTTCCGGTATTATCCATCAGGAAATGCCAAAAGCCAGTCCAAGGATGCTCGGCGTGCAGTTATGGTTAAATTTATCGGCAAAAGATAAAATGACCACCCCACACTATCATGAAATAAGGAAGGTTGATATTCCCGTGTGCAATGAGGGAAATCGGAAAATACACATTATTGGTGGCACCTATCACGATATTAAGGGAGCTTTTGAAGGTGGTTATGTGAAACCGCTATATTTAGATGTCGAAATGAAGAAGAATGCTGAGTGGTCGATTGATATCGATCAAGAGTCTACGATGTTTATTTATGTTTTACAGGGAACAGGGGCTGTATTGCCAGAAAATAGTGCCATTTCAAAAAAGCAGGCCATATTATTTCATAAAGGAAATCAGCTTATGGTAAAAGCAGATGATAATGGAATGCGATTTTTGTTGCTGGCCGGACGTCCCTTGAAAGAACCGATTGCATGGGGCGGACCTATTGTTATGAATACGAAAGCTGAATTAAAATTGGCATTCAAGGAACTGGAAGATTCTACATTTATTAAGTAAAGACGGTGTCATACCGATAAATATTAAAAAAGGGGTTTTTATTTTGAGTCAAAATATGCAAAACGCAGCGAAGATTTTTAATAGTGGTGGCAATTGCTGCCAATCCGTACTAACGGTTTTTGCAGAAAAATATGGACTTGATTCTAAGGTGGCTTTAAAAATTGCTTGTGGGTTTGGCGGTGGCGTTCGTTCAGGTGAAATTTGCGGTGTTGTTTCCGGCGCAGCTATGGTCATTGGACTGAAATATGGAAATGAAAGTTTAGCAGATACAACTGCAAAAGCATTATGCGGTGAAAAAACCAAAGAATTCATAAGGGTTTTTCAAGAAAAGCATAAGTCTATTGTTTGTCGTGATTTATTGGGTTTTGATCCATCAACTGAGGAAGGGGCGGCAAGGGCTAAAACAGATACTGTCAGACCTTGTGACGATCTCGTAGCAAGCGGCATTCAATTATTAGAAGAATTAGGTTATTGATCTATATGTAATAAGCAGCAGGCACAAAACGCCTGCTGCTTATTTTTCATGTTATAATAAATATAGTAAATTATGGATGGATACGTTTTAAAAAGAGTTTCTATAGGATAAAAAGGGGCGAATTTATTATGAAAATAATGGTATATGACGTACTTGACTATGAAAAAACCGTATTGAAAAAACTAGAACAAGAATTGGAAATAGAATTTTGCTGCTCAACTGAAAATTTTCTGCCCGAAAATATAGCACTTGCAGCTGGATGTGATGCAGTATCAATTATGGGTTACAGTCGGGTCGATGCTCAAATGCTGAAAACGCTCAAAGAAATGGGGATTGTTCATTTATCAACCAGAACGGTCGGGTTTGACAACATTGATATTAAGGCTGCAGAAAAAACGGGGATACATGTGAGCAATGCCAGATATATGCCGGCAAACGTAGCTGATTTCACAGTAATGCTGATGCTGATGTTGCTTAGAAAAGTCAAAATTTCTGTTTGCCGTTCGCTGGTGAATGATTTTTCGTTGGATGGATTAAAAGGCCGCGAAATGCGGAGCTTGACAATTGGCATCATTGGTACGGGAAAAATTGGTTTTACTGTTATTCAAAATATTAGTGGATTTGGTTGTAAAATCATTGCTTTCGACAAATATAAAAATAAAGCAGTAGAAGAATATGCAACATATGTGGAATTGGATGAATTGTATGCCCAAAGTGATATTATTTCCCTGCATATGCCTTTGACAGATGATAATTATCATATGATCAATAAGGATACAATTGCAAAAATGAAAGATGGTGTGCTTTTAGTCAACACAGCACGTGGTGGTTTAATGGATTCAGAAGCTTTAATACATGCTTTGGAGAAAGAGAAAGTCAGTGGCGCCGGTCTTGATACGATTGAAGAAGAAGACGGTGTGATGCATGTTGACATTGGGGCACAGATTTTGGATAAACGGTCGCTTTTATATTTAAAGCAGTTTCCCAATGTTGTTTTTACCCAGCATTATGCATTTTTTACAGAAGAGGCAACAGAATCAATGGTGCGCTGCGGAATCTTATCACTGAAATATGGGCTTGAAGGCGCTGAAAACCCATATGAGGTTACACGATCGAATTGATTTAAACATAAATTTCATTTAAATTTAAACTATATGCCATTGACAGAATTTTGTCAGTGGCATATAGTTTAATAATCAAAAAAATTAGATTATGTAGAATGCATTAAAGAAATTGCATCTAACCTATTAGTAGGCTGCCAGGAATAGGGTATAGTGTATACCTAATTCCTAGCGATTGCCATATCAAATATTTAATGCAAATTATATAGATTTGGTTTTGAAATTTTATTTCGTGTTAGGGTGTTGTGCGTTGTTTAGTATGTTTAAAAATGTTCCCAAAATTGTTTGGTTGATTGCTCTCGGGCATTTAGCGGCAGATTTATCACCGGGAGCTTTGTATGTGGCGTTACCTTTTTTAAAAGCAAAATTTGCCTTATCCTATGCCGAAGTTACGGCGATTGTATTGACGCAAAACATTGCCTCATCGGTGAGCCAGCCTTTATTTGGTTATTTGAGTGACCAAAAACATCGTCCGTGGCTGATGCCGCTCGGGTGTATCGTTACGGGTGTTTTTATGGCGGCATCGTTATTGGTTCCGAGTTTCTATATGGTTATGATTTGTACGGCCGTCAGTGGTTTGGGAAATTCTGCTTTCCATCCAGAAGCCGCCAAAACAGTCAATTTTATGGGAGGAAAAGAAAAAGGTAAAGCTGTCAGTTTGTTTTCATTAGGTGGGTATGTTGGCGTAGCCTTGGGATCTATGCTGCTGGCGATGCTTTTGGTAGATGGTGAAACGCCGCTGATCTTGTTATATACAATTCCAAGTTTGCTTATTGGTGCTGCTTTATTGCATGAAAGGAAGAATATACCGCATCAGGCAGTTAAAACAAGTGGGAGCTTGGGGACACTTAAAGAATGCATTAATTGGCCGCTTTTAGCTTTACTTGGTATGATTTTGACTAGAGCCACGGTTACATCCGGTATTAGTACGTTTGTGCCGCTGTATTATGTTTCACACTTGGGAGGCAGTTCTATTTATGCAAGTTCGCTGCTTACGGTATATTTAGCAGCCGGGGCTGTAGGAACGATGTTCGGCGGAATTTTGAGCGATAAATATGGCAGCAAACAGGTAATGCTGTATTCTATTTTACCGATTGCGTTTTTGATGTATGCATTTTTGACAGCTGCAGGCATGTGGGTCTTTGTTATTTTGATTTTTGCCAGTATTTTATTATCAGCAACAGCAACGAGCAGTTTACTTTTGACGCAAAAAATGATGCCAAAAAATGTAGCGATGGCATCGGGTTTTACACTTGGTTTTAGTGTTGGTCTTGGTACTATGGGCGTATTAGCTTTAGGCTGGGTAGCAGATCATTTTGGTATTCTTTTTGTATTTGATATTCTGGTGGTACTTCCAATCTTGGGATTTGTTCTTACTTTATTTATAAAAGAACCGGGACGTTTAACAAAGGAAAAATATGTGCCAAAACCGCTTTCGCATAATAGGAATTGATGCTCATATATTATTGTAGCTTAAAGATGGATATTGTTAAAAATATTTTAGCAGGTGCTAATACTGCTTATGAATTTTATAGTGTATAGTAAAAAAGAGTATCAAATCTTATAAGTGATTTGATACTCTTTTTATTCTAATATTAATCTTTGCTTGTCCAGCAATCGGAAACTAAATTTTGCGCCCAAAAGGCATATGGTAAATATCCATAACCCTGTTCTCCATATGAGGTGCCCCAACTATTGCGAAATATTACATAGCCTGTTTGCCCATTGGCAGATTTGGTATCATCATAGCCTATACAACAAATTGCATGTCCACCTAATATTTGTTCTGTTTTTAGATTCGGAACAGGAACAATGCCTGTAGAAATAGCATTCGCACTTTCAAAAGAATCATAGACGGTGATGCCTATGACTACAGGCATCCCTTCGGCAAGTGCAGCTTTAAGCAGATCAAGCGAACTGATGCGATGATATTCACTGATTTTATATGCCGCTGCATCCGTATTATCTTTGCTTGTGGGAGTATTTGCAAAGGTAGTGATATCATAGGGCCAATCTACTTCAGGACAAACACCTATCTTATGCAAAGCTTTCATTCCATCACGAAGTTGGGCACCGCTATCATCTTCGATGTCACCTTCAATTTTTCGTTCCTGCCAATATAGGAAAAGACGAGACAACGCAATCCAGTTGTTATCTTTTTTTAGCTGATATTCACGTAATCCACTGGCGATGGCATTTGCTGTACATGAGCCGAGATTACCTTGATCAACGATAGGACTGCAGCCCGTACGTAAATCAACATGTGTTGGGAGAGCCGTTTTAAATTTTGTTGAGTAGAAAATATGATCTCTTAAATCTGGTTTGTCTTTTTTTAATCCATATTTGTGCATAGTCAAAATATATTCCTCCTCATACTTATAATAGTAACGATTGTACTTGTCCTCAATATTAAAAGCAATGCAGCCAAATTAATATTTTATTTATTTTAGCAAAGATTTATTGGATTTTTATTTAATATTAAAAAATATTTTATTATATTTAGAAATTTTTACTGCTTAGAGGCGAATAACAGACTAGGACATAGCAAAGTTTTCAATGAATTTTTCGCCCAAAGAGGAAAGATAGCGATCTTTAACCCAGATTGCGGCAATTTTTGTTTGCATTTTTGTATTTTTAATTTCTTTATAGGATAAATTTTGATTTGCAGTAAGATAAAAGGCCGATTTTGGTACAATTGCGATACCAAAACCGGCATTTGCCCAAAGTAAGGTAGTTCTGGCATCATCATTTTTGCAAGTAATGTTTGGTTCAAAATTATTTTCTGCGCACATTTCATGGATCAGTGGTTCAAAACGACGATAGATAATCAGGGGACGGTTGTTGAGTTCGGAAAAATCGATGGAGAGTTGTTTCGGCTTCCAGTCATATTCCTTTGTCATAGCAGCAATCATGGGTTCAGAGCTCAAATATTTACAATGAAAAGCTGCACCTTTAAATGGTGTGCGGACAATACCGACTTCAATGATTCCTTTTGTTAGTAAATCAATCAGGCAGAAGGTATTGCCCTCATGAATTTCAAATTTGACACCGGCATAGTCTTTGTGGAAATTGGCTAGACCTTTTGTTAAAAGAATACCACCCGATGAGGATACAGTGCCTAGTTTCAGTGTACCATTAAAACCTCGTTTAAAATCATCAATTTCTTTAATAGTGGAATTTGATAATTCTAGAATTTGGCGTGCCCGATCAAGCAGTAGCTTGCCAGCATCGGTAAGTTCTACCTGATGCGGCCCCCGATTTAAAAGTTTTACACCAAGTTCATTTTCGAGAAGCTTTAATTGTTGACTGAGCGGTGGTTGTGCCATTTGCAGCTTTTGGGCAGCGGCTGTAATTTGTCCTTCATTGACAATGGTAAGAAAGTATTTTAGTTGTCGTATATCCATGCGGAGAGCTCCTTTCATGCATACTTTTTTCATATGATATATAGATTAAACAGATATTTTTAATATGGGAAACAAGATGATATAATCATAGCTGGAAATTGCAATCCATGCAATAGGTTTAGTGTAGTGATTACTATAGATAAAGGATGATAAATTTGTTTAAATTAGCGGTTTTCTTAGCATCGTATAAAAAAGAATGTATAATTGGTCCGGTTTTTAAATTATTTGAAGCTATTTTAGAATTGCTTTTACCGACCATGATGGTTTTTATAATCAATAATGGTGTTGCCAATCATGATGCAAGCTATGTCTTAAAAATGGGCGGTATCATGCTGTCTATGTCAATTTTAGGTTTTGCCTGTTCGATGGTTTGTCAATATTATGCAGCCAGGGCGTCGCAAGGTGTCGGAACGAGTCTTAGAAATGCGTTATATCAGCATATCGCGTCTTTTTCTCATGCGGAAATTGACAAATTTGGTACAGCGTCGTTGATTAATCGGATCACCAATGACGTAAATCAACTGCAGCTAGCGGTGGCCATGATGATTCGACTGGTCGTGCGAGCGCCGTTTATCTGTATTGGGGCTATTTTGATGGCAATGTTTCTTGATTTTAAATTAGCCATGATTTTGGTTGCGGCGGTACCAGTTTTTGCCTTCATTTTGTATTTCATTATGACAAAAAGTTCCGTTTTATATCGTTTGTATCAGAAAAATCTTGATCGGTTGGCCATTGTACTTCGGGAGAATTTGTCAGGGGTGCGGGTCATTCGTGCTTTTGCTAAAACTCGTCAGGAAAAAGAGCGGTTTTGTAAATCGAATAATGATTTGATGGTGACAGCCATTCATATCGGCAGGATATCAGCACTGTTAAATCCAATGACTTCTTTTATTATGAATGCAGCAATTGTCATTATTCTTTGGATTGGTGGTATGCATATCAATGAAGGTACCTTGTCAAAGGGAGAAATTATCGCCTTTACCAATTATATAACGCAAATTTTACTGGCACTGATCGTTGTATCCAACCTGGTGGTTATTTTTACGAAAGCGGCTGCCTCGGCGAATCGTGTTCAGGATATTTTTGCTACGAATTCTTCTATCGTTAGTAATGGACAAGATCCTCTGTCAATTCAGGTATCGCAGCCAATCATTGAATTCAAAGATGTGTCTTTTAAATATAATACAACAGGGGATATGGCACTTGATCATGTTTCCGTTCAGATTGAAAGTGGTCAGACCATAGGGATTATTGGCAGTACGGGATCGGGAAAATCCACGTTTATCAATTTGATTCCCCGTTTTTATGATGTGAATCAAGGTGAAATTTTTCTGGGAGGCATCAATGTAAAAGAATATTCATTATGTGCATTGCGAAATAAAATAGGTATTGTGCCGCAACAAGCGGTTTTGTTTACAGGCAGCATTGCAGATAATATTCGCTGGGGAAAACAGCATGCCAGCCTTGACGAAATCATCGAAGCGGCTAAAATTGCCCAAGCTCATGAGTTTGTTGAGAAGCTTCCGGATGTCTATCAAACGGCGGTGACTCGGGGCGGCTTGAATTTTTCCGGCGGACAAAAACAGCGATTGACGATTGCGCGGGCTTTAGTTGCTAAACCGCAAATATTAATTTTGGATGATTCATCCAGTGCATTGGATTTTGCTACGGATGCTGCCTTGCGCGCTGCCTTGCGTGAAAATGGTCAAGACATGACGGTTTTTTTAGTGTCGCAGCGTGCCAGCAGTATCAAACACGCAGATAAAATTCTTGTTTTTGAAGATGGTTCTTTGGTGGGGGTTGGTTCACATGTTGACTTGATGGAAACGTGTCCAACGTATCAGGAAATCTGTTTATCGCAACTTTCCAGTAAGGAGGCAGTCCAATGAATACGAATAGTATGAGACGAGTTTTCATCTATATTGCAAAATATAAAAAATATATGATTCTATCAATTCTTTCGGCAATCGTGAGTGTTATAGCCAGTTTACTAGGGCCGATGTTTATCGGACAGGCTGTAGATTATATGATAGGGACCAATCAGGTGGATTTTGATTCGGTTCGCTGGATTTTAATGATTTTAGTTTTGGTCTACAGCATCAATAGTTTGTTTGGCTGGAGCTTAACCTATTTTACGAATAAGGTATCTTACCAAACAGTCAATGCAATGCGGCACGAACTGTTTGAAAAAATCAACAAGCTTTCGCTGCAATTCTATGATCGGAATTCCCATGGTGATATTGTTAGTCGTTTTGTAAATGATATTGATATTATTTCCGATGGTATGGTACAAGGCATCGCCAATATGTTAACTGGTATTATAACGATTTTTGGCGCAATTAGTTTTATGCTCTATATCAGCGGCTCAATGACACTCGTTGTTCTTTTGTCGGCACCCGTTGCTTATTTTGTGGCACGTTTTATTACAAAACGGTCGCAAAAATTATTTAAGGCACAAGCAAAATGTCTCGGGGCATTAAATGGATATGCCGAAGAAGTGATTTCAGAACAGAAACTAGTCAAAGCCTTTACGTATGAAGAGCGGTCTTTTATCGAGTTTCAAAAAATGAACGATGATTTATATCAAATGGGTGTGAAATCGCAATTTTATGGATCACTCACGAATCCGACGACGCGTCTTGTCAACAATATTACCTACGGCGTAATCAGTGTAATTGGCAGCATTCTTGCGATTTCAGGGCAAATTACCGTAGGCGATATAGCTAGTTTCCTTATTTATTCCAATTTATTTGCTAAACCTTTTAATGATATAACAGGTATTTTTACACAAATTCAAAGTGCATTGGCCTCAGCACAGCGTATTTTTCATATTTTGGATAGACAAGAAGAAGTTCAAGATCAAGTGTCGGCAATTCAATTGGAGCATAGTCAAGGAAATATAGAATTTAAAAATGTATATTTTTCCTATACAGAAGGCAATCCATTGATTCGTGATTTTAACCTGACGGTAAGTCCGGGAACACATATCGCCATTGTTGGACATACGGGTGCTGGTAAGACAACCCTGGTTAACTTGCTGATGCGGTTTTATGAAATTGATCAAGGATCCATTATAGTTGATGATGTTGATATTAAAAATGTTACCCGAGATAGTTTACGCCGTAATTTTGGGATGGTTCTTCAAGATACCTGGCTCTTTGCGGGGACAATTCGTGACAATATTGCTTATGGTGTAGAGAATACTAGTGAGGCCGATGTGATTGCGGCGGCCAAAGCTTCTGATGCACACAGCTTTATTCGCAGGCTGCCAAAAGGATATGATACTTTAATCACCGACGAAGGAGCCAACCTCTCACAAGGGCAAAAACAATTGTTGACGATTGCTCGGGTTATGTTGGTAAATCCGGCGATGCTTATTTTAGATGAAGCAACAAGCAGTATTGATACGAGAACGGAATTACGGATACAAAAAGCTTTTTCAAAAATGCTCGAAGGTCGGACAAGCTTTGTCATTGCGCATCGTTTGTCGACAATCAAGGAAGCCGATGTGATTTTAGTGATGGATCAGGGCAGTATTGTTGAAAAAGGAAACCATGAAGAACTATTAAGTGAAAATGGAACGTATGCCAAACTTTACAACAGCCAGTTTGCCCATGAACTTGAAGCTTGAAAAATAAACAACATCGCCAAGATAGAATAAAACAAGGGAAAATGCAGGGAAAGCAAGAATATTTATAGAATGCTTCCAATTTAGAAATTGGAAATCAGTGCATCCATTTAATTTGTTACATATATTATATGAGGAGGAATTATAGTGAATTATGAGGAGATCGTTGTTTATCTAAAGAGCAAAGTGAAAATTACGCCGGAAATTGGTATTATCTTAGGTTCAGGACTTGGTATGCTGGCGCAGGAAATCACAGAACAAACGGTGGTTTCATACAGTGAAATACCACATTTTCCCCAATCAACCGTGGTTGGGCATAAGGGCCAATTTATTTTTGGCTATTTAGCAGGGAAAGCCGTTGTTTGTATGGATGGAAGATTCCATTACTATGAAGGTTATGATTTACAACAGGTTACACTGCCCGTTCGTGTGATGAAAAAAATTGGTATTTCGAAGCTTATCGTTACGAATGCAGCCGGAGGCATCAATGCAGACTTTATGCCAGGTGATTTGATGTTGATTCGAGATCATATTAATCTTTTGGGCGTTAATCCTTTGCGCGGAAAAAATGAAGAAACGTTTGGGGAAAGATTTCCGGATATGTCAGAAGCTTACGCGAACGAACTACGTACGCTGGCTCTTACTGCTGCCGATGAACTTAAAATCAACTTACAGCAAGGGATTTACGTTGCGATGAGTGGACCTAGCTATGAAACACCGGCTGAAATCAAGTATGCGAAAATGATCGGTGCGGATGCTGTTGGGATGTCAACGGTGCCGGAAGTAATCGTAGCCGTTCACTGCGGCTTGAAAGTCCTCGGTATTTCCTGCGTGACCAATATGGCAGCAGGCATTTCCAGGCAAAAACTCAATCATAAAGAAGTCATGGAAACAGCAGAGATCGCCAAAGAAAAATTTATGAGTTTGGTCAAGAAAGTCGTTTCAAACATGTAATTGAAAATTTTAGACATAAAAAAGAGCAGAAAGCATGCAGTGGAATTGATAAACTGCATATTTTCTGCTCATATATTTTAGATAGAATAAGCTAGTGCTCACATTTATGCTTTCAACATGAGGCAGCTTACTTTTTATAAATTCATTTTTTCATAAGGGTTGATGGCATTGCTGGCGGCTGCGGCTGCAGCAACTGACTTGTCACTTAATGTTAATACCGCTGCCGGACCTATGTTTGCAGCACTGCTGGTAGTGTTTGCATTACTGACTGGTTTGCCGCATTGCCCACAATTGGTACAAGTTCCCTTACCTAGAACACACTGTCCATTCACTTGGGTTTTTACAGAGGCACTGGGAAGGGTGCTGCTAATTGAAGAAATACCCATGAGAAAACCTCCTTTAACATTTAAATCAAACTACTTTTCATTATACACTAAAAATACGAAAAAGTTCTCACTATCCAATATTTTTCTTTATTTTAGAAAACCATTTCTTATACGGCAGTTGAATTTATGATCTACATTTATTTTGCAGTAATTTTAGATTTCAGGTACAATGATGTTATGCTATTCTCGTCATATATTTTGTGATTTAAAAGAAAGATTATCACAATTTTTAGGCTCTATTTCTAAAAAATATTATACTTATGGATCATTAATGATAGGAGGGACTGTTATGGGAAAAATCAAGATGGGACTTTTTGGATTTGGGAAAACTGGTAAAATAGTGGCAAATCAAATTATGGGTGAAACAGATTGTATTTTGGAATGGGTTATACGTCAACATAAAGAAGAGCCGAAATATGCCAGCCAACTTTTGGGTTATGAATTTAAACAAGGGAAGATTTTTGGAAAAAATGATATTACCGAAGACTTTTTTTGTAAAAATCCAGTCGATGTTATTATTGATTTTTCATCTGGCAAGGCAGTTTATGAATATTATGCTGCAGCACAAATAGGAATTCCGATTGTATCCGCTATATCAAAATATGAACCGGAAGATTTGGCTGCACTAAAATCTTATGCGACAAAAACAGCAGTATTATATTCACCGAATATTACCGTAGGCATTAATATATTGATGGTAGCAGCACAAATCTTACAAAATATTGCTCCGCATGCGGACATTGAAATTGTCGAAGAGCATTTTAAAGAAAAGAAAGAAGTTTCTGGAACCGCAAAAAAAATGGCAGAAGTACTTTCTTTAAAGCAAAACAATATACATTCTATTAGAGTGGGAAAAACGATTGGAAAACATGATATTATTTTTGGCTTTCCCAACCAGACACTTCGACTTATGCATGAAAGTGTTGATCGAGCTGCTTTTGGACAAGGTGCTATTTTTGCAGCAAAATTTCTTATAAAACAATCTCCCGGTTTATATTCAATGGAGCAGATTGTATCGGAGATGTTTAAAAAGCATATCCCTGTATACTGAAGAAGGGTGGATCATTCTTCAATATACAGGAATGAAAAAAACAGAAATAGCATAGAATATTTTAAAAGCTGATCAAACTACATTTGCAGCAGTGACACTTGTTATTGGTAAAATTTAGTCAACTTAATAGAAAGAAGCAGCAAGAGGGGAATTTGTAAATGAAAACGAAAGAAACGATTCAAAAGGATCAAACGATTAGTGCGTTTTGGCGCCGGAGTCTGGCATTTGTTATTGATCTTATTATATTGGGGCTAATTGGGATAGCTATTGGAACAGCGCTTGAGCATCAATTGGCTATTCTGGGAGAAAGCGGCCCATTGATTGGATTTGTGATAACGGTACTTTATTTTGGGGTTCTCGACAGCTATGTTGGGAAAGGACAAAGTATTGGAAATAAACTGTTTAGGATTTGTGTTGTAAATAAGGATGGAGAATTTATCACGCTGACACGATCTTTTGCTCGTGCAGCAATATTAGGGGTTCCAATCTGCTTGAATGTATTATATCTACCAATATTACCAGCTTTTGTCCAGCTTATTATAGGATTACTCTTTTTTTCTATATCAGTAGCCGTAATATATTTTTATTTATTTAACCGTAATACGCGCCAAGGTTTTCATGATATTGTAACGAAGGTTTTCGTAGTGCAGGCGAATAGAGTTAAAGAACCAATTCGTACCATTATGGGACGGGCCCATTTTGTGATATGTTCTCTTTTGGTAATGGTTGTCTTGTGTTGGGGCGGATACGTTATTTATTTACAGCATCAACCGGCTAACGTTGAAACGATGACGATGCTGACGAATTTACAAGCAGATTTGGCCAAGATCGAAGGGGTAGATACGACTGGTGTTTATGTTGGAAATCAGGTGCAATCAAACGATGGAAATACAATTCAAAATATGAATGTCACGGTTTACACACATGATCCAAAACTTGATCTTAAGGTGATGGAAGATAATATCATAAATATTGTTTTAGAAAAATATCCACTAGCGAGCCACACAAAAGAAATACAAGTCAGAATAGTTTATGGCTATAATATTGGTATCGCAAAAAAATATCAGACACATGTAACAGCTTTTTCACCGGCAAATTTAGAACGACGGGGTCATGCAATTGAAAATACAGTCTTCTAATTTATACGAATCAATCATAAAATAAAGGCTTATACTTATACGGAGGGATGAACATGTCACTTGAAAGAGTAAAACAATATTTTCGTGAAAAAGGAATGGACGGCAAGATACAAGAATTTTCGTCATCGAGTGCTACTGTTGATTTGGCGGCACAGGCTTTACATTGTGAAGGCTGTCGCATTGCCAAAACACTTTCTTTTCATATTGATAATCGGGTTGTATTGATTGTTGCTGCTGGTGATACCAAGATAGATAACCATAAATATAAAGAATACTTCGGTAAAAAAGCGAAAATGCTTTCTTTCGACGAAGCCGAGCCTTTGATCGGTCATGCAGTTGGCGGCGTTTGTCCCTTCGCTGTGAATGAAGGTGTTGAAATTTATTTAGATGAGTCTCTAAAACGCTTTGATACCGTATTTCCCGCCTGCGGAAGTTCAAATAGTGCTATTGAACTGACCATTCATGAGCTGGAAGAATATTCTCGCGGCTTGGGGTGGGTTGATGTTTGTAAAATCCATTAAATTTCATGAATATAGTTATTTTTTATTATACTTTTAGATGTTTCAGGCGATATCAAGTATTTGGATAACTCTACGGAACGTTTATTGAATCGTGAGGCTTATACGGTTATGATAAATGCATGGGGGTGAGCAAGATGGATTGCAGCAGGGTTGGAAAATTGATTTTTGATTTGCGTAAAGAAAAAAAGATGACGCAAAAACAACTGGCAGATGCAATGAATATCAGCGATAAAACTATATCTAAATGGGAACGTGGCTTGGGCTGTCCAGATGTATCTTTATTAAAATCTCTTTCTGATATCTTGGGCGTACATATTGAAAAAATCCTATTAGGAAATTTAGATCCGAATGATATCGATGGAGGCAATATGAAACGAATTAAATTTTATGAATGTCCTCATTGTGGAAATATCTTAACAGGCACAGGTGAGGCAGCAATTTCTTGTTGTGGTCGGAAACTTTTGCCACTCGTAGCAAAAACAGCCGATGATATGCACAAAATAAATGTAGAAGAAATTGAGGAGGATTTTTATATCACATTTAAACATGAAATGACAAAAAAGCATTACCTCACTTTTTTTGCTTACGTAACGTGTGACAGGGTGCTTCTGATTAAGTTGTATCCAGAGCAGGGCGGCGAAGTGCGTTTTCCAAAACGCCAGCGTGGAACACTTTATTATTGCTGTAAAGAACACGGACTATGGATTAATCAATAGTATAGTTATTGCTGATTCTCATATGGTGACCATTGTTATTATGCTTCATGAGGAAGAAATGTAGTCAGGTTGTATGAAACTTAGGCAAAGTATTATGGAAAATTTAGACTGTAAGGCAAGACATGAAGTTATTTTTGCGGTAAGTGAGGTCACTTGTAGAAATTAAAAAATCTATAGGTGATCTCTTTTTGTTAAGAAATAAGCTTCTGATACGCGATGTTCCTTATATAACAGCTGGTTGAAATGATCTCTTAGTGGTATGAAAAGATAAAGCGAGTCTGTAAAGAAAAATAGCCGTGGATCAATACGGATAGTCTAAGTATTGATCCACGGCTATTTTTCAGGTTGCAGATCGATTTCATTTATGGTATAACCAAAGATATCACTGCAATAAAAAATGCAATTTATTACAATTAAATAAAGTATATATTCAACTAATTATGTAAAAACCCAACGAACGGTTGCCAATTCACCCCATTAATTTAACTCAGTATAGGTGCTTTAGGGGAAATATGGAGGACTTTATGGAGAAAAAAAGTTTAGAAGAAAAAATATTTGAATTTTTAGAGATAAAGAGTGTAAACAATAAAATCGGACAAGGGCATACAACGAATGAGATTACACGATATGTAGGATCACTTCGAAGTAATGTGAGTGCCGTATTAAATAAGCTTTATCGAAAAGGACAACTTAAAAAAATAGAGGGTCGTCCCGTTAGATATGTTATTTCCGATGAAATAGAAAAAACAATCTATAGGAGCAACGATGAGGTTGATTTTTCTACATTGATTGGAAGCAGCGGCAGCTTAAAAAAAATAATTCGTCAGGCGAAGGCCGCAGTGTTATATCCTCCAAAGGGAATTCATACTTTACTTTTAGGACCTACAGGTGTCGGGAAAACCATGTTTGCCAGCTTAATGCATAAGTTTGCTAGTGAAAATGGTGTGATGCCTTTGAATTCTCCATTTATAGAATTCAATTGTGCAGATTATTCAAATAATCCACAATTACTCATAGGACAATTATTTGGATATAAAAAAGGTGCATATACTGGTGCAGAACGAGAACATCATGGCATAGTTGAAAAAGCTGATGGAGGCGTACTGTTTTTGGATGAAATTCATCGTTTGCCTGCGGAAGGGCAGGAGCTTTTGTTTTATTTAATAGACAAGGGTGAATTTTGCTCGTTGGGAGATACAGTAAAAAAGAAAGTCAATATTCTTCTGGTGTGTGCGACTACAGAACAAGTAGATACATCCTTATTGCAAACATTTAAACGTAGAATTCCTATGACGATTTGTATTCCGTCGTTAAAAGAGCGGACATTGGAAGAACGATTTTTGTTAATCAGTGATTTTTTTCAAAAAGAGTCACGACAGGTAAATAGGCGAATCATTGTAACGGATGAAGTAATAAAAAGTTTATTATTATATCCGTGCATAGGCAATATAGGACAATTAAAAAGTGATATTAAATTAACTTGTGCAAATGCGTTTTTAGATTGTATTGGCGAGATGCAGAAAAAATTTACAATTGAATTACATCATCTCCCTGATTATGTTAAACAAGGAATGTTGTATCTGAAGGATCATTCTGAAAAAATAGAAGAAATTATTCAAAATAAGCACTGGTTTTCTTTTGCTGGCAAAGAGTTAGAATTTTCTAATGAAATAGATATAAGCAAATATAAAAACAACTTTTATGGGCAGATTGAAAAAAAATTGGAAGAGTTGCATAGCCGTCAATATAGTGAAGAAGATATTCGACTGATAATGACTACGGAAATTGAAGGTTATTTTAATAAATATATCAGAAATTTTGATGACTATACAATGGAAATTTCTAAAATTGTAAATGCAAATACAATTAAATTTGTTGATGGTTTATTAGGTTATGCTGGCAAAGAATTGCACAAGGTTTTTCCTGTTAAAGTTTTCCACAGTTTATGTTTACATATGCAGGCCAGTTTGGAAAGAATGCGCATAGGGAAACCAATCATTAATTATAAATTTGGCGAGATTTTAGAAAAGTACCCAGAAGAATTTAAAGTTGTCCATGATTATTGTCGCAAATTAGAACACGAATATGATGTGAAAATACCTGTAGAGGAAATTGCCTTTATTACAATGTTCTTAAGTATTGATAAAATAGAAGGTGAATACCAAAAAAATCATCCGTTGTTAGTTATAGCTATGCATGGTAGAAGCACAGCCAGTTCAATGGCTGAAGTGGTTAATTGCCTGTTGGGAATTCAGTATGTGCTAGCTTATGATATGAACCTGGATAAAAGTTCAAAGATTTGCTATGAGGAACTTAAACAATTAATAAAAGTTAATAACCCTTGCAGTGTGATTTTACTTGTTGATATGGGATCTCTTGGAACCTTTGGCGAATTAATTAGTGAAGAATTAGGCATTGATTTGCGAGTGATTCATTTAGTTACTACGGTTATGGCATTAGAGGCGGCACGGAAAGTAGCGGTAGAAAATAATATTGATCTTATATGTCAATCACTTCGTGATACAGTTCCAATGTCATTAAGTTATGGCACAGAACTATTTAAGGACTTTAAAGTAAATAGTGAATTTGTCATTATTACTCTTTGTGTAACTGGTGAAGGTAGTGCTGTGAAAATTAAAAACTTAATTGAAGATAATGTGGATGTTAAGACAGAACATGTAGAAATTTTACCAATGTCTATTAGTGATGATCAGGAACTGGAAAAAAGATTACAAAAAATTGCAAATGATCGTACAATTATTGCAATTGTAGGTACAATAAATCCACATTTTTATGGGATTCCATTTATTTCATTATCAGATTTAATTATGTTTAACCGTTATGATAAAATTCGGGATTTAGTAAAAAGTGCACAAGTTATTACAGAGGTTAGTGCAACGGACATGATGGAAATCAAAAATCAAGTTTTTGATGCTATTAAAGACAAATTAAAATATATTGATGTTGATGAATTCAAGCAATATTTTGAGTTGTTTATAAAAAATTTGGAAGATACTTTGCATATTGTTATAGATAAAGATACTATGGTGGGATTGATTTTTCATGTAACTTGTGCGATTGATATTTTGTTGGATGGTAAAAAAACTCGTGAGTGTAAAAATAAAAAAAATATATTACAAGAATATACGGTAGAGATTGATAAAATAAAGCAGACTCTAGCGGTTATTGAACAAGCCTATTCGCTTGATATTAATATGGATGAGATATGCTTTATTTTGCAAATTATAAAACAGTCATAGTGTATTAATAGTGTATATTTATCGGTAGAAAAAGCAATAGTGTATGAATTGTGTATGATTCACCAGGAAAAGCGAGGTGTTTTCGTTAGGAAAACTCTCGCTTTTTTTTACTTAGAAAGTTGGCATGATATTTGCAATATAAGTAAGTATAGATAAATTCATATAGAAAAGAGGGTGTAAACATGAAAATACTATTAGTTTGTGCTGCGGGTATGTCTACTAGTTTAGTTGCAGAAAGTATGCAGGATGCTTTAAGTGAAGCGGAAAAAGATTGGGTGATTTCAGCGGAGCCATCTGAGCAATTTCATGAGGTGGTAAGTGAATATGATGTCGTATTATTAGGTCCGCAAGTTCGATTTAAAAAGGATGAGTTTCAAGAGATTGCGGGGGTAAATATTCCTGTAGCCGTAATTAATACTATGGATTATGGACGTTGCAGAGGAGATCATATTTTGCAGGCTGCTAAAGAGTTATATAAAAATAAGGCATTAGGAGCAAGAACATGAATCACATGAACATTTTTGAAAAATTTAGTCAGTTTTTGGAACTGAAAATTGGTCCAATGGCTGCTTCATTTGCTAATCAAAAGCATATTTTAGCTGTGCGTAATGGTGTTATTGCCGCTGTCCCTTTGACAATTGTGGGCGGGATAAGCTTGATAATGGCTTTTCCACCAATTGATCCTACGCGGGTAAATGATAATCCGAATATTTTCACTCAAATGCTTTTAGTGTGGCATAGCTGGGCAAGTGCCAATATGGCAACAATTTTGGCACCATTTAATATGACTATGGGAATTATGGCTTTATTTGTTGCTATGGCAGTAGGGTATAATTTATCGATTTCTTACAAGATGAATCCACTTTCTGGTGCGATGACGGCAGCTGCGACTTTTTTGCTGGTTGCGGCGCCTTCTCAAAGCGTCGTAGTTCTTTCTAAAATAAATGATAGTATGGGTTATCCCTTAATAAGCAAATTAGGACAAGATGCATTACCTTTGAAATTTATGGATGCTAAAGGGATGTTTACGGCAATTCTAGTAGGCTTGCTGGTCGTTGAAATTGCTCGGTGGTTAAAAAAGAAAAATATTGTAATAAAAATGCCAAAAGGTGTACCACCAGCCGTTGCTTCTTCTTTTGAATTACTCATTCCATTGATTATTTGTGTGTTTGGTTTTCATCTGATTAGTTTATTATGTGAATCGACTTTTGGAATGCTTATACCGGAAGCTATAATGAAAAGTCTGGCGCCATTTGTTGGTGCTGTAGATAGTGCAGGTGGCACTTTTGTCATAGCGACTATGATGAATTTGTTATGGTTTATAGGATTACATGGACCTGCCATTATCGGTGGAGTAAGCAGACCGTTTTTAGATAGCAATCTTTTAGCGAATGCTTCTGATAAAATTGCAGGGCTGCCTTTGGAACATATTTATACGACACCATTTCAAGATTTCTATATGCAATTAGGCGGATCCGGGGCTACTTTAGCGTTAGTCTTTATGTTATTGTGGAGTAAATCGCAACAACTTAAAGGAATAGGGCGTATTGGATTATTACCTGGTTTATTTAATATTAATGAGCCGATTATTTTTGGTTTGCCATTGATTTTTAATCCTATTTTATTTTTACCTTTTGTCTTTGTTCAGGGAATTAATGGTGTTATTGCCTATGTGGTTACGGAGATGGGACTAGTCGGTGCTACTTTTGTTACTGCGCCATGGACAACGCCTGCACCGATAGGGGCATTCCTTTCTACAATGGATTGGCATGCAGCAGTCTTGATATTATGCTTGATTGTAATAGACTTTGTAATATATTATCCATTTTTTAAAATTTATGAGAAGCAATGTATAAAACAAGAAGCTGAAAGCGTTAATGACGTCAATAAATAAAGTTTTTATCATGCGAAAAGTTGATAAGGGGAGGAACCTATTATGAAAAAAATTAAAATTGTTACTATTGGAGGAGGCTCAAGCTATACTCCGGAATTGATAGAAGGATTTATTGTTAGAAAAGATCAACTGCCAATAAAAGAAATTTGGTTAGTTGATATTGAAGCTGGAAAAGAAAAATTGGAAATTGTCGGCAATCTGGCAAGACGCATGGTCAAAAAAGCTGGACTGGATTGGGAGATTCATTTATCTTTGGATAGAAAAGAAGCATTAAAAGATGCTGATTTTGTATCGACCCAATTTCGAGTCGGACTCTTAGATGCTAGAATTAAAGATGAACGTATACCATTAAAATATGGTGTATTAGGACAAGAAACGAATGGAGCCGGAGGAGTTTTTAAAGCTTTAAGGACAATACCTGTAATTTTAGATATTGTTAATGATATGAAAAAATTGTGCCCCAATGCATGGCTTGTTAATTTCACAAATCCATCTGGGATGATAACAGAAGCAGTTCTTAATTATGGAAATTTCGAAAAAGTGGTTGGCTTGTGCAATGTGCCAATAAATCATAATTTTCGGGAGTCTAAGCTAATCGGAAAATCACCGGATGAATTAATATTCCAATATGCAGGATTAAATCATCATCATTGGCACAAAATATACGATAAGTCGGGCGATGATTTAACAGCCTTGGTTATGGAAAAATTATTTGAACAGAAAGAAAGTACCATGGAAAATATTGAATTTGTTCCCTTCTGTGAAGAACAGATTCGTGATTTAGGAATGTTACCATGCAGCTATCATCAATATTATTATTTGACAGATGATATGGTAAAAAAAGAAGTAGTCAATTATGAAAACCACACTACACGTGCCGAGTTGGTAAAAAAATTAGAAGCTGAGTTATTTGAACTATATAAAGATCCCAACCTAAAAGACAAGCCGGAACAGTTAACGAAACGTGGTGGAACGCATTATTCAGATGCTGCTTGTGAACTTATTTGTTCAATATTGAACAATAAAAAGACAGAGATGGTTGTAAGTACGCGTAATCATGGAGCATTAACGGACTTACCTTATGAATGTGTTGTAGAAGTAAGTAGTATCATAACAGGTATTGGACCCAGACCGCTCACTTTTGGAAAATTTAAACCAGCTATGCGTGGCATGGTGCAATTGATGAAAGCTATGGAAGAAGTAACGATTGAAGCTGCTGTTACTGGCAGTTATGCGAAAGCTTTACAAGCATTTATTTTGAATCCGTTAATTCCTTCTGGAGAAATTGCTAAAACAATTTTAAATGAAATGTTATTGGCACATAAAGATTACTTGCCGCAATTTACAAAAGCAATCAAAGAAATAGAAAAAAACAGTTCATTATAAAGACAAAATAGAAGATATTGTTAGAAATGATATAGTTATGTAGATAGGATAACAATCTTCCTTGCTGTAAGAATAGTCATAAAACTATTTCAAACAGAAGGGAAGATTGTTTATATTATGACAAAAAATTTTACTACCAGGAGGTTATTATGGACGAACTAACATCGAAAATTTTCCAATTAATTACGAATTCAGGGGATGCAAGGAGTACGGTTTTTGAAGCTTTGGGTGCAGCTCAAGCTGGTAATATGGATAAAGCGAATCGTTATATAGGTATGGCAAAGGAAGGGTTAATAGCCGCACATAAAGTTCAAACAGAATTAATTCAGCAAGAATCTAGTGGCGATAAGCTGGAACTTAGTTTATTAATGGTACATGCACAAGACCACTTGATGACTTCTATGCTGGCAAAAGATCTGATTGAAAAAATGATTTATATGCAAAATGAAATTAATGAATTAAAGAACAATAAATAGTAAGTAAGGTAGTTTTCAAATTTTATTGTAAGTAGTGCAAGTAAATGGAGGTGACAATAAAGATGGATACTAAAATCAGCGATGATTATATCGCAATTTTAAAGGAAGAACTTGTTCCGGCATTAGGGTGCACTGAGCCCATTGCGATTGCCTATATTGCTGCCAAAGCAAGAGAAATGTTAGGCGCTTTTCCCGAAAAAGTTTTATTGAAATGCAGTGGGAATATTTTAAAAAATGTAAAAAGTGTCACAGTACCTAATACCGAAGGATTGATCGGTATTAGGGCCAGTATGCTGGCCGGTTTGGTTGGTGGTCAAGTAAATAAAAAAATGGAAGTTTTGTCGCAATTGACGCAAGAAGATTTGGCTGTGGTAAAAGAGTTATTGGATTGTAAATTTGGTGATTTAGAATTATTGGAAACGGAAATTAATCTCCATCTCATTATGATAGTAACAGCTGGACAGGACTCTGTGTTAGTAGAAATTAAGTATAATCATACGAATATTTGTCGAATTGAGAAAAATGGTAAAAGTGTTTATCAAAATGATGACAATGCTAATAAATATTTAGGCAGCTTTACGGATCGTAGTGTCCTTAACGTGAAAGACATTTATGAATTTGCTAATATTATTTCACGAAATGTATTGGGTGAACTTATTACGCAGCAAATTGATTATAATATAAAAATTGCAGAGGCAGGGTTAGCAGGAAATTATGGTGTGAATATTGGTCAGACATTATTGGGCATAGGCGGCAGTGATGTACCTTTACAAGTCAAGATAAAAGCCTATACAGCTGCTGCATCAGAGGCTAGAATGAGTGGTTGTGCATTACCAGTTATAACAAATTCGGGTAGTGGAAATCAAGGAATTGCGACATCCGTTCCGGTTATTGTTTATGCCAGAGAACAGGGATTATCGGAAGAAAAACTATATAGGGGACTCGTGCTAGCGAACCTATTAACAATTCACCAGAAAACATTGATCGGTAGATTATCGGCTTTTTGTGGGGGCGTTAGTGCCTCTTGCTCCAGCGGAGCAGCAATAACTTATCTTGCAGGGGGCAGCTTGGAAAAAATTAATGTAACAATTCGTAATACACTAGCCAATGTGTCGGGAATTATCTGCGATGGAGCTAAACCATCTTGTGCAGCTAAAATTGCTTCTTCTTTAGATGCTGCATACATGGCACATGTATTAGCCATGAGTGGAAGAAATTACCAACCAGGCGATGGTATTTTAAAAAATAATATCGAAGAAACGATTGCTGCTGTTGGCCGGGTTGCATGTAAGGGTATGAAAAATACAGATACGGAAATTATCAAAATCATGTTGGAAGAGTAACGGTTGTGAGTAAGTAAGAACCGTTAAAATAGAGTAGGTCCATTTATAATTGAGGCAAGATTTATGGTGCATTATCTATATGCATGACAGGCCGTTGGATTAAATAACAAAACAAGCAAAACCGCTTTTGTGAGCGGTTTTGCTTGTTTTGCAGAAAAAATATTTTGTTGTGAAACGAAGACTACGAATGATTTATAAAATTTCTCCAGGTGTTTCGGAAGGATAATACATGTTCCACTCGGTTCTGATTTCTGACATCATTGCCATGACATCAATCGTATCCGCTAAACGCATAAGCGCAATGTCACCCGCAATAGCAGCTTCCATATCTTCCATTTCATACTGCAAAGCCTTTTTCTGTTCCCCAACCCGTAAAACGGTTCGTTCGCCAGTTTCTGCATTGATAATGACAGCTTCTTCAGCTCGAGGGTATTCCATGATTTCAATATAGCCGTGTTCACAAGAAATAACGGCACGTTTAGGCTGTTTGGAATGCAGTGATAAAGATGCGACAACCATTTGCCCCTCTTTGTTTGTCATAACAAAACCAGATTTTTCATCGGCTCCACTTGCTGCATACTGTACTTTCGATAAAATTTCATTTGGTTTTGAATCAAGAAAACTCCGTGCCAATGAAAAAGCATAGACTCCAATATCAAGCAAAGCACCACCAGCTAATGACATATTAAAAAAACGATTGTTCATGTCATAGGCTTTATAACTGCCAAAATTCAATTGAATAAGATTTACCTTACCAAGTTTTCCCGAAGCCATGTATTTTCTCAATTTTTTATAGATTGGCATATGATAAATCGTCATGGCTTCACCAAGAACAAGATTTTTTTCTTTTGCGGCTTCGACCGCTTCATTTAATTCACGGCTGTTCAAGGTAATTGATTTCTCACAGAGCAAATGTTTGCCATGCTTGATTGCTTCGCGCATAAAATCAATATGTGTATTATGTGGTGTTGTTAAATAAATAACATCAACAGTCTCATCCGTAAACATTTCGTGAAAATCCTGATAAACTTTTTTGATGTGATATTTCTGTGCAAAATCCACGGCTTTGTCATATGTACGATTGCCTACGGCATAAATTTCTTTACCCGCATTCGTCAACGCCTGAGCCATTTCATTTGCTACAACGCCTGTCCCTAAAATTGCCCAACGCAGGGCTTTTTTTTCTGCCATCACAAAATTCCTCCTCAAAAAAATATCTACGCCCTCACTATACCTGCCACAAAGAATTCTGTCAATAAACGTTCTATTTGATGAATAATGTTTGAAAATTTTTCCGTTGAATTCGATTCGTAGAAAATATATCTTTTGTGGTGCAAAATTATCAGATTCGTGTACCGGCAGGATTTCTGGGGAATTCAGCTAATTACATTATAATAACTATGCTGAATATATAGTTCATTTTATGGATAGAAAGTTAGTGAATTAGTGAAAGCTATGTTTGGAAAAATAAAAAACTTATTATAGAAGGAGTAGAGCCGTGCAAAAAATTGGAGTTGTAAGTTCGTCGATGAAAATGATTGAACGAATTATAAACGTAGCGAAATCTATGAAGGTGGCAATGGCCGTTGAGTGGGTTTCTTTTCCCTATACGGACATTGCCGAAGTTTCTGAAATTTTAATAGCAAATAAAAACAAAGTGGGGGGCTGGATTTTTTCTGGTCCAAATCCTTATACTGCAGCGAAGCCATATTTGGGTAAAGACGATAATGCCGTTTTTTGTGGCATAACTGGAAATGAAATATTTAAATGTATTTTAGAAATGGCGTGTGAAAAGAAATCTACGAAGCTTAAAATTTCAATGGATTGCCCAACTTCCGATATTTTTACGAATAAAGAATCCGTTAACGAATTAAAAGTAGCGAAAGAAATGGTTGTTTTTTATGAATATAATATTCCTTTTGTCTTAGACGATATTGTAAAGATGCATTTAAGCTGTTGGAAATCAGGGGAATTTGATGGTATCGTGACGACATTACATGCAGTGGAGCTGGAACTTAAAAAAAACAAGGTACCTGTTAGACGATTGATGGCAAGTACGACATCTATTCGTCAAGCAGTTCGGGTACTCATGGAAAAGCTCAATGGTTTATATTTTAAAAATAGTCAAGTTGGTTTAGAAATTATAGAAATAAAAAATTTTGAAAAAATCATCGAAAGAGCGGGTGATTCTTATAAATTACAAATGTTAGAACTCAAGATCAGAGAGCGTTTGCTAAAGTTGTGTCAAGGGATCAATGGCTATTTATCAGAAAAAGGAAATGGACGTTACGAAATCTTTAGTTCACGTGGCTTATTAGAGCAGCATGTGCAAGTGTTGCAAGACATGATTGATGAGGTTCGTATCGCCTTAGCTACAGATATTGTTGCGGGAATTGGTTTTGGGGCAACGGTCTTTACAGCACAGTTAAATGCTTATCGAGCGGTGAATCAAGGTAAAAGTATCGGCAGTCAAGGTATTGTTATGATTGATGATGATGGACAAATCATTGAAGCGGCAGGTCAGGAAAATGAGTTGGGATACCTTGTTTTTAGTGCTGATAAAGAACTATTACAACAATTGACTGTAGCAAATGTAGGTATAAAAACATATCAAAAAATTGTTGCTATTGTTAAAAAAATGAACTGGGAAAATTTCACATCAGCGATGCTTGCCGGACAGCTTGAAGTTACAGATCGTAATGTACGGCGCATTATGAAAGATTTGTTAAAAGTAGGACTGGTGGAATGTATAGGTGAAGAAGCGCTGGCAAGCCGTGGCAGGCCAACTAAAAAATATCAATTAAAATAAAATCCCGTAACCACAGATGAACAGCTTTTTGTGGTTACGGGATTTTTATAGAATTTTAAAAGAAATAGCGAACCTCTGCACGAACTAAACTTTTTTCTTTATTACTATTATCTACATCCGTTCCTTTGTAATATCGCAAATGTCCCCTCGTATTTGGTGCCAGCATATACATCGTTCCTATCTCAAAGCCTTTATAGTTATATTGATGTGCCACATCCGTAAAAATTTGCGTCAATTTTGGAAGTTGAATATATTTCAAATAGATTCCGAAAGACCCTGGATTATTAAGTTTTTCGCCTTTATACTCAAGACTTGCTAAATACCCGATGTCTTCAACTTTTTTACCCTTTGAAATATTGCTGCTTGATTTTAGATATAATCCTCTAAATCCCCAGTTTTTATCAAAACGCGTGTCGAATCCAGCTGCATAAATATGTGGATTTTTTTTACCACGCGTATATTGCAGTTCATTACCATCCAAATCAAAATAAGCTGCATTTAAATTGGTTGATTTGCTTAGCTTGTAATTAAATTCGGCTGCTTTGTAAAATACATTTTCGGTTGTTTCTCCAATGAGTTTCATTGGGTTTGTAACATTACCAACTGTAATACGCGTTTTCAATGCATTGCCAAAACAGAATTCTGCACCAGTCGTATATTCATGATAGACCACAGCATTTTGTGTGACTTGTTCAAATTTACCTAATTTTACATTTGCACCGAATAATTTTCCATTCGCACTGATTCCTTTTACCAGAAGATTGTCATCAGAATCGATATCAGTCTTTAAGTCTTTATACATTTGGATCTGACCTACAGCATCCCAATTTTCATTTACTTTCCCTTTAATTACAAGTTCTTCATAAGATCTACTAAGTGAAGTCGATTGACTTTTTCCAGTGCTTTTATCCGTTGTTTTTTGATTCTGCATTCTAAGATAAGCATAGCCATTTATTTTTACGTTATCCGCTTTTTTTTCTAAATGATTGACACGCACACCTAATTGATTCAATTCAGCCGCATATTCTGTGGATAATTTATCGATTATTGCTTTGTCAGTATCACGAACATTGGCTTTAGCCATTGCTCTTGCGACTATTTTAGCCATTTCATAGCGTGTTATAGGAACATTTCCGCGAAAACTGCCATCATCATTACCCTCGATAACACCATCTGCTTCTAATTGTGCAAGCGCTTGAAAAGACCAATGCGTGGCCGGTACATCACTGAACGGGTTTTCTGCTGCCAAGACGCGGGTTGTCATTGTAAGCAGTATGGTTGAAATACTTAGGAGTAAAGTTTTATTCATAATACACTCTCCAATATACAGAATATTCCGTTTTTTATATTTTGATTATTAAATATAGAGCAGGCAATGCTTTTGAATATTCCCCGCTCCTTATTTTTTATTTTGTTAATAAATCACTTGTAATTGTTGCAATGAGCTGCGCTTCGAGTATTAATGCTTTTTCATCAAAATCAAAGTAAAGATTGTGATTGATGGCAGTTAAAGAAGCGCCAATAATCATATATGCCGCTTGACCACCATTTTTTTGTACTTTATCCATGAAATAAGAACTATCTTCACTTCCGCCAATATTTGCAAGGGATTCATATTGATTAAAGATGCCAAGTCGTTTGGCAATACTACCAATTGTTTTGGTGAGCTTTGGAGAATTACTTCCGTTCGCCGCGCCACCCATTTGGCTGATAGTAACGGTATTGTCATACATGGCCGCAGAACTTTTAATGATTTTTTCGGCACATGCATAAATATAATCATTAATTTTACTTGTTGCACCGCGAGTTTCTACTTTAATGACTGCGTTGGCAGGCACGACGTTTCGACCAGTCCCTGCGTTTAATACACCGACATTTACCCGGGAAATGCCGTCACTGTGACGTGGAATTGCCTGCAAATTAATCGCGGCAATTGCAGCGGCTAAAAGGGAGTTCTTACCGATTTCTGGTGCTGCACCTGCGTGTGAAGGAACACCCGTAAACGTTGCATCAAATTTACTGGTTGCGAGAAAACCTTGTACATCATAGGCTAAGTAACCTACTTTTGGCATCATGAGATGTGCAGCAAGGAAAAAATCAACATGGTCAACAGCACCTTTTGCCAGCATGGCTTTTGCCCCACGAACGCCCTCTTCTGCAGGTTGAAAAATCAATTTGATCGTGCCAGCAAGCTCATCTTTTAATATAGATAAAATTTCGGCGATGGCAAGTCCGGCGGCAGTGTGCCCATCATGACCACAAGCATGCATACAGCCAGGATTCATGGAAGCGAAACCATCTCTGCTTGGTCGATGTTTTTCATCGGCTGCTTCGACAATATCATTACAATCCATATCGAAACGAAGTGCAACAGTTGGACCTGGTTTTGTGAAATTCATTATGCCAATCACACCAGTTTTACCACCAGCCATTTTTGCAACGAAATCAGAATTTGCACCTTGAGAAATTGCTCGTTTCATATTTTCTTCAAGTATTGTGGAACTTGGAACACCCATCATATTCGTTTCATCGATTACAGCATCACCAAATTTAACGTCGTAGCCCAGGCTGATTAAATTTTCAAGAACAATAGAGGCAGTTCTGAATTCTGTCCAACCGGTTTCAGGATAGCGATGAAAATCGCGACGGCGGGTTATTGTTTTTTCTTCCAGTGATTTTGCAAGCTCGGCGATTTTAATATCTAAGTTCATGGTTAAGACCCCTTCATGTGAATGATTTATTTAAAATATTAATGAATACTGAACATAATAAGCAGAGCAATTAAACTAATGAGCAGCCCTGGTGCAGTACGTTTAACGATATCAATTGGATTTACACCTGCTAATGTTGCGCAAATAATAGTGCCGCCAGCGACCGGGGACATGGCTCGTCCAAGTGTGCCAGAAAGTGTGGACAGTGAACCCAGATCTGTAATTGTCATACCGAATACTTGGGCGTGAGGCGTAACGGCGCCATTAAAAGCAAGTGCGGCAGCATCACCGGAACCGCTAATGATAGCAATACCTGCTGGACCAATCGATGCAGCATACTTCGCTAAGTCTTGACTGTTTTTCATTAAATCAATTAAAGCTGTAGTTAAACCGATACTTTCCATACCATACGTAAAAACACCGGCGGCGACGATGATTCCAATAATGCTGCCATAAGCATTGCCTAAACCATTAAAAAATTCTTTGGTGATATCTTGCGGGTTTTTTCTATGTACGATAAAACCTAATAATGTACCAATAATCATAGCTTGTGGAATCGATATTTTAGGTAAAATGGCAACTTGCGGGATCGCGAGAACTAAGATGATTAAAGGAATAATTGGAATTGCAGCTTTGATGGGATTGATTTTTAAAACGGGCGTGTTTACTTCATGCGTTGTTTGATGAATATGTTCTTTATTAACACCTTCTTTGCGTAAAATTGATTGAATTGTCATTGTGATTAAGATGATAGTAGATACGATAAGCAGTGGAATCGTATAACCAGAGATAACTTCCATCGTATCAATCTGTGCTAAGTTGGCAATGAAAATTGCATGGGGAAACCCTGGATTTAATGGATTCGAAATGCAAGCTGTTAAAATACAAGCCCCAGCCATGGCTGGATGAATGCCCGAGCGAATCATGGTAGGGATAAGAACTGCACCAACAGCCGCACAAGTACCAGCAGTACTGGATAATGCAATATTTAATATCCATGTAATCAAAATTGCACCAGGAATTAAAATGATTCTGCATTTTTCTAAACCACCAGCCAGCAAATGTACCAAATTTGCATCGCACTGTGTATATTTCATTACAAATGAGAATCCCATAACTGTGCAAATTGTGGTGACTAACCCCGAGTTGACCATTGTCTTTTCGAAAGCTGTCATTGCTCCCAGCGGATTACCACCAATCGCTGCCATCAATAGTCCGGCGGCACATAAAACCATGCGTGTTTCATAACGTTTTGCAATGGCAAATAAGGTGAGAATGACGATCAAGGCACCAGTTAAAACCATAAGAAAACCTCCTTATTTTTGCTGAATATTCTGATAGTATCTATTAAAGGAATAATAAAAGAATAATTCCTTTAATAGATACTATTATAGATGGATGAAATTAAGAATGCAATATAATTTTAAATTCTAGATAAAAATTCTAATGGAGACACTTGTTATTGTGAAAAATTACGTAGAAATATTCTTTTTTATACAAAAAAATGGCAACACTGAAAAGAATATGCTAGAATCAGATTATATTCACATCAAAAGACGGCTTTTAGTTAGCAGAGTTCTTTGCTATAAAGCTGTTTAGTCAGAAACTGATATTTAAGAAAATAAAATGTGAAACGATAGTAAGAGGTGACTGTTCATGGATTTGATTTATGAAAAACCAAAACCGGAAGATTATATTAGCTTACGAATGCGTTCTGGTATGGGGGATAAAGATTTGCTGAGAAGCCAAAAAGCAATTGAAAATTCCTTATTTACGGTATCAATTTATGATCAGGAACAATTGATTGCTTTTGGACGAATTGTTGGTGATGCTGGAATCACGTATGTGGTCAGTGACATTATGGTAGATGAAAAGTACTGGCGGAGAGGCTTTGCTAATCAGATCATGCAGGCCATTGATACCTATTTAAAAGAAAATACCTTTGAAGATAGTTATGTATGCCTTATCGCAAATAAACCAGCAGATGCCCTGTATCGTAAATACAATTTCGCATATTTGCCAGATAATAAATGTGGCATGTTGAGACGGCAAGCATTGTAGAATGTCGGGCCTTTTCGATTTGTATCAAAAAAACATCCCTTGAACTTTTTCACACCAACGTGAAAAAGTTTTAAGGGATGTTTTTTATAGTGGATCATCTGTTGGGGAGAGACCTTATGAGGCTTCTCTATTTCAGATCAATATGGCAGGGATCAAATATAGTAAAATACCACTGATCAATGCCGCTACAAGCTTGCGATTAGCTGATGTACCGTCTTTTAAGGTGAATTCACCCGCAAGCCGTGCTGCCCAAAATATGACTACGCCAAAAAGTATGGTTTTTCCAAGACCTGGTGTTAGTAATTCCTGGGTGTATCGCAGACTGATATATGCGATTAAAAACATGAAGACGAGAACAGCTATATTTAACATTTGAATTACGGCACGATTGATAGGCGTCATGCGTGGTAATTCTTCGCGCCAGTTTAAAAAACCGAATGTCCAGAATTTTGCATGGAAAAAGCCGAAAAATAGATGATAGATACCACCTGCTGCTAAGCATGTAAATGAAATACTCATAATATTGGCTGTTTGGCTAACATGCTGTCAAAATATTGATTTGCCTGCTGGACATAAATTTCATCGGGAATGAAATTCTGCTCTAATTGCTTTGCTGTATCTGCAGAAATTTTCATATCGGTTACAATTTCTTTGCCAGCTGTTTCTAAGTGGTGTATATATTGCTGGATAATAGTAGATAATTCTCCGCTGGTAATGTTTAAAAGTCCTCCCTGCGGTGTATATATTTCACCGATTACTTCGGTATGCATATTCAAGGCAGCTCTTTGAATCCAGTGTGAAATCACCTGGAAATGAGATCTTTCAGAGAACCCGCAGTTTGACATCAAAATGAGTTTTGGTGTTTTTTGTTTAAAAAGATGTGTATGACGACATTCACCGCTACTATCTTTTTGGAAATGCGGATCACCACTCACAATGAGTCGATCCATGAAGTCTTTTAACATACCTGAAATATTATCAAAATACAAAGGGGTAGCTAAAATCAAAATATCACTATTGGCACAACGTGCTAATACCTCGGACATATCATCTTTAATTACGCACTGTCCCGGATGATTGACCCAACAGGAAAAACAGCCTCGACAATGATGAATATCTTTTTCCGATAAGAAGATATTCACCGTTTCCGCTCCAGCTGCTTGGGCTCCCTTTAAAAATGAAGAAACCATTACATTTGTGTGGCTTGCCTTGCCTTTCGGACTTCCATTGATTGCTGTAATTTTCATACGATTATCGCTCCTCTTCTATTAATAGTAAACATTCTTCGGCCCATTTCATTGTGGCCTCGGTTGACAGGATACCGCGCCGCAGTGTCATGCGCCAAAAAAAGGCATCTTTTTCACCGTTTTCGGCTTCGGTTTGAATTCCTGTTCCAATTTGGTTATACTTGTCCAACTGCTCTTGCGCTTTTCTTATATAACGCTTCAGTTCATAAGTCAAAGCGGCTTTATCAATTCGTGACGCAAAAAAAATTCGTACTAAAAACTCATTGCGTTCCACTTTTTCAAACTCGGCAGGGAAATCCTGCAGCCACTTCATAAATTCTGCCGAGCCGGTATCGGTAATGGAATAAATTTTCTTGTCCGGTTTACTCGTTTGTTCTTGTGTATGATGTACAATCCATCCTTTTTCATCCATGCGTGTAAGTTCACGATATATTTGACTTATATGAGCATTCCAAAAATGTTGGATGGAACAATCGAATAGTTGCTTTATTTCATAACCGGTCATTGGCTTATAAGATAGTAAACCTAATAATGTATGGCTTAATGACATAAATGACCTCCTTAGTGATTTTGAATTATTTTAATTATATTAGCATAGTTATATATAACTTGTCAAATATAAAAGCGGTTTTATAATGGAAAAAGGAGTCGCCAGCATTTAGCGGAACTGCTTAAATGGTTTGATACGATATATTGGACTACGAAAGGTGATCGCTTTTTTAATTTTCGCATTGCTTTATATATCTAAATCCGCTAAACTTTTTTTATGAATGTTTTTTCCTATATTATGTTATATTCGAAAACGTTTATAATAATATTATGTGATTTTAAAAGTGAGAAGGAGTAATTGTATGGATGAACAAAAAACAGAGCAAGCTGAGCCTAACAAAATATCAAAGGTGCCTATTATAGGCTATATAGTCTTGTTTTTGGGAATTATCTTTTTTTCGGGAATATTCACGGATGCAAAAGGAATTGAGGCGGCATTTGATTTTAATGCGATCAACGGTGCTTTTGGCAAAATCAAAGAAGGTGGATCTTTTTTAGGTATAGATGGAACCGGAGCTAAAAATGGTTTTATGTTTGCTATTACATTAGTACCACCAACCATGTTATCTTTAGGTGTAGTTGCGGTCATTGAACATTTGGGCGGGTTAAGGGCAGCGCAACGTATCTTGACACCATTATTGCAACCGTTAATGGGGCTTCCTGGCGTTGTTGGTTTAGCCCTCGTATCAAGTACGCAAAGCACAGACGCCGGAGCCGGTATGACAAAAATGCTGCGCGAACAAAATTTAATTACCGAAGAACAAAGAACGGTTTTTGTTGCGTTCCAATTTTCCGCAGGTGCTGCTATTGGAAATTTTTTGTCGACGGGGATTGCCTTATTCGCATTTTCAACGGTTCCGATTATCTTTCCTTTATGTTTAATTATGGTTTTGAAAGTGGTGGGAGCCAATCTTATGAGATTATATATTAGAAAAGTTGTAAAACTGGAGGAGCTATAAGATAATGAAAAAAGAAAATGTGATGGATGCTTTTACAAGAGGAGCCAAAGAGGGCTGGGATGTTGGTATTTATTCAATGCTGCCAAATGTTTTGATGGCGTTCGTATTAATTGAATTTCTAAAATTACTTGGCATATTGGCTATTTTAGGTAAAGTTTTTGCACCTGTAATGATTGTTTTTGGTCTGCCGGGTGAATCAATTATGGTTTTAGTGAGCTCTTTTTTATCAATGGGTGGTGGTGTTGGTGTCGTTACGAGTTTGGTTACATCTGGAATTTTGGATGAGCATCAAGTTACCATATTACTGCCAGCGATTTTTCTAATGGGATCTTTGATGCAATATATGGGGCGATGCCTTGGCACATCAGGGGTGCAAACACGCTTTTATCCTGTGATGTTTGCGATTTGCTTTATTAATGCAATTGTTGCTATGTTTATTATGAAAATATTCAGTTGATAAAATACATAAAATAGGGAGCATATTTTTGTGAACATAAAAAACTCTGTAGTTGAATTTTATACAAACTTACATAAAATGCCGGAATTGGGTTTTGAAGAAATAAAAACAACAGCCTATATCGCGAAACTGTTACAGCAATTTGGTTATGTTGTGCAAACGGGAAAGCAAGCAACGGGTGCTCAAACGGGCGTAATTGGTATCTTGCGAGGAGCTGAACCAGGACCTGTGCTGGCGATTCGTGCCGATATCGATGCCCTTCCCTATGTTATTGAAGGAAAACCATGTGTGATTCATGCCTGCGGACATGATGCAAATATGTCGATTGTTTTAGCCTTGGCAAAATTCGCAGCTGAACAAAAAATAAAAAAAGGGACACTGAAATTGATCTTTCAACCAGCGGAGGAAGTTGCTTCGAAAAATGGCAGCGGGTCGCAGCGTATGGCTAGAGCTGGTGCGATCGATGATGTTGATATTTTATTGGGGCTGCATCTGCGTCCGCTGCAAGAGGCGGGAAAAGGACAGGCTTCACCAGCATTATGGCATGGTGCAGGTTATACGATTGCGGCTGATATTAAAGGGAAAACAGCACATGGAGCAAGACCTCACTTAGGGATTAATGCAATCGATGGTGCAGCAGCAGCTATTATGGCTGTGAATTCCATTCGTGTTGATCCAGGTGTTTCGTCCAGTGTAAAAGTTACTCAAATCAGTGCGGCGGAATCAGCTGTTAATACAGTTCCCAATATCGCACATATTGTTTTTGATTTAAGGGCACAAACGAATGAAGTAATGGAAGAACTGATGAATAAAACAATCCAGGCAATTGAAAATGGAGCTGCTACCGTTGGGGCGAAATCTAACATTACACTGCAAGAAGGTTTTGCTGGGGCTGATTATGATGCGAAGTTAACCAAGCAAATGAAAGATGCTATTATAGAAGTTTTGGGCGAGGGTGGATTACTCGATCCAATTGTAACGACGGGTGTAGATGATTTTCATTTTTATAAGCAGCATAAAAAATCTTTAAAGACAGCTTTTATGGGTTTGGGGTGCAATATGAAAGAGGGATTGCATAATCCCCAAATGTCTTTTGACATAGAGTCTTTAGCGGATGGTGTGCAGATCATGAACACGATGGTGAATAAAATATTGGGATTTATAAACAAATAAATCATAGGATAAAGAGGCGGCAAAATGAAACGGTTGATCATGGTAAATGGAACGATGGGCGCAGGAAAGACGGCAACGTGTAATGAACTTTTGAATATTGTGCAGCCAGGTGTTTTTTTAGATGGTGATTGGTGCTGGAACATGAAACCTTTTACGGTCACCGCAGAAACAAAAGAGCTGGTTTTGAAAAATATTTGTTTTAGTCTGAACAACTTTTTGGCATGTTCCGAATTTGAAAATATTATTTTTTGTTGGGTTATGCACCAAGAATCTATTATGGATGATATTTTAAGCCGATTATCTTTAAAGGATGTTGCTGTATATAAATTTTCCTTGCTCGTATCGAAAGAAGCACTGACTAAAAGGGTTGGTAAAGATATTGTGGATCAAAAAAGGCACGCGGATGTACTGGAACGAAGTATCCCCAGAATTTCTTTATACGAAAACATGGATACGATCAAAATTGATGTCAGTGCTATTACGGCAAAACAAGCTGCCAATAAAATAGCGACGATCATTTCTGAAACTGGTTCTTAAAATAGAATTAGGTTTAAGACCATACTTAATATTCAAAGAATATCTCGACTTTGAAGCCAATAAATATAAAAATTTATTGGCTTTTTTAGCCGATACTTTGAAAGCAGCTTTCTGAGAATAATAGTATAAGCAGATGATTTTGAATTTATTGATTATAGGATTAAATACTCATTGTCTACAGATTCGATTTATGTTATTATCCATAAATAAAGATAAATATTGTATATTTGTATTCTGACTTATGAAATATACTAGGTATTAAGTTTCATGGAACAGCTTTTGTGGAGGTTTTAGAAAGATAGTACTAGGTATAAAAAATAACGTCATTTTTTTTTGCCAATTTGTAGAATTTTAATAATTTCAATAATTGGAATGAATCAAATAGCATAATCAAGGCATGGCTGATGACAGATAACAATCAGTCGCTGCATCATACCCCACACAATAAAAAAGGAGTGAGAAAGTGGAAAAGCCAAGGATGGAACAATGCATTTTCTTGTGGTCAGCTATCGCTAACAAGATAGCGTGTCGCACACATACTTATTGTTTTGCTGAAAAAAAAGAGTACAGTTATGGAAAACATGTTTTTTTGCAATGACAGTCCCAACAGAGAAATTCTTTAGATTTACCCGCAGAATCAACAAAAAAATTGAGTTGTCGTAAGCTGAAAGGTAACGAACAATCTAGAAACAAGAAAATAGGAATCACAGGAATACATATGATTGTGAAAACTTTAACAATCGTTTCGATGGAAAAAATGTATTATAGTGATTTAAGAAAGAAGGGAGCATCCTTGTGCACTTATCAAAGATAAAAGTCGTCTTGATTTTGGTGGTACTATGCATGCTGCCTTATACACAGGCCTGGGCAGAAATACCGCATCCTGGTGATAATCAAGAACTAAATCGTCGTTCGCGGGAAGCAGCGGCACAACGACAAAACTTGCAGCAAAAGAAGGATGTCTTTCTAGAACAGGAGCAGATTAAAGATAATGACAACCGCCTGCCAGCCGAAGCACCAAGTTTTCTTATTCATACATTGATGCTGGAAGGTGACAGGGATGGACAGTTCCCCTGGCTGCAAGATATGCTAAACAAATATAAAAATCAGCAGATTGGTAAAGAAGGCATTAATCTCATTGTCAAACGATTAACGAATGAACTCATTAATCGGGGGTATGTTACCACTCGCGTTGCCATTCCAGAACAAGACCTTTCCAATGGAACACTACAGCTTGTACTTGTTCCTGGTATCATAAGTCAAATTCGATTTGACAAGGTGCAGCATAGCGGGAACTGGGAAAATGCTTTTCCGACAAGACCAGGAAATATTCTAAACCTTCGCGACTTGGAGCAAGGCCTTGAACAGTTAAAACGAGTTCCATCACAGGATGCTGACTTTAAGCTGATACCCGGTAAGCGGATGGGGGAAAGTGATGTTGTCATCCAAATGAAAGAATCTAGGCCGAACCGTTATGTACTTTCGCTAGATGATTCAGGCAGTAAAGCAACGGGCAAACTGCAATCTTCAATATCCATGGCTTTTGACAATCCATTTAATGCCAATGACCTGTTTAATGTGTCATTTAATAAAGATGCGGATCGCTCAGAAAACCTTCGTGGAACGGATGATTATAGTCTTTACTATTCCTTTCCAAGTGGCAACTGGACCTTTACGCTATTGACGCAGCATCACAACTATCATCAAACCATAGCAGCCATTAATCAAAACTTACTTTATAGTGGGGATAGCTACACAAATGAATTTAAAATTGCTAAACTCATTCATCGGGATCAGACAAGCAAAACGCATATAGAGTTTTCATTAATTAAAAAACAAAGCCGGAACTATGCGGAGGGTACCGAAATTGATGTACAACATAAGGATACTACAGCTGCAGAGCTGGCCATCACGAGACGCCAGTATTTCGGTAAAAAAGTACTCGATTGGCGTCTAGCCTATAAACGAGGTCTCCCTTGGCTTGGAGCACAGACAGATGCGGCGGCGGCTGACTCGCCAACCACTCGCTATAACTTATGGACAGCCGAGGTCGATTATACTACACCGGTTATGCTTGGCAAGGTAGAAGGGAAATACAGCGTAGTCCTTCAGGTGCAAGATACCAATAGCCGTCTCTATGCAGTCGACTATTTCAGTATTGGCAATCGTTATACGGTGCGTGGTTTTGACGGTGAGCAAACCTTGGCTGCCGAACAGGGATACTTTTTGCGCAATGAACTAAGTGTTCCTATAGGTAAACAGGAAGTTTATGTTGGCCTTGACTATGGTGAAGTACATGGACCGGATAGTGCATCTTTTTCTGGCAAGGCACTGGCTGGTACGACTATCGGGCTTCGCGGCCAGATCCAAGGTGTAAACTATGAAATTTTTTGTGCCTGGGCGCTAAAACAACCTAAGGAAATACAGACAGCCACCCCGGCTATCGGGTTTCAGCTCATCTATCAGCTCTAATGTTGCTTTTAGTCATGGCTAATAGATAGACAAGGTAGGAGGTATCGATTATGAGTAATATTCGTAATAGGTTTCGTAAACTAAAAAAATACACGGCATGGTTTACCCTGTGTCTCTACTTGTTGCAGCCTTGTTTGGCAGCCGCTGCTGACGTGGTGGCTGATGCAAATGCTGCTAAAAATAAACAGCCAATTGTAGATAAAACAGCGAATGGTATAACCATTGTACATATTGCAACACCCTCGGAAACAGGTATATCCCATAACTACTATCAGCAGTTTAATGTAGATTCACGTGGGCTCATCCTGAATAATGCCAGGGTTATTACACAAACACAGCTGGCAGGATATATTGCAGGCAACCCCAATCTCTCGGGTGGCAGTGCGAGACTGATATTAAATGAAGTGACCGGGACGGGGCGCAGTTATCTGCGCGGCTATACAGAAATAGCAGGCGCAAAAGCCGACCTTATCCTTGCCAATCCAAACGGAATTGTCGGTAATGGCTTTGGGTTTATCAATGCTGGTCGCACAACACTTACCACCGGTACTCCCCTCTTCGGAGGCAGCGGCAGTCTGGAGGCTTTTCGTGTAACAGGCGGTCAAATTTCTGTGGCAGGAAGCGGCCTTGACGGTAGCCGTGCAGACCGTGTCGATTTAATCAGCCAGTCCGTACAGGTTAACGCCGGAATGTGGGCGAAAAAACTCAATGTAATTACAGGAAATAATAAGGTAGATTATAACAATCTAGATGTACAAAAAATAAATGATGCCAAGACCACCGTAGCGCTAGATGTAGGGCAGTTAGGAGGCATGTACGCTGGTAAAATCAGCCTCATTGGCACCGCTCAAGGCGTAGGTGTCAATAGTCTGGGGACAATCTCAGCACTGAACGACGATCTGATGATAAATCAGACCGGTAAGATTATTATGGCAGGTAGTACGTCGGCTATTGGAAACGTGGTACTTACATCAAATGACAATATTATGAATCAAGGTTCTTTAGGCAGTCGGCAAAGCACCACGATTAACGCCCAAGGTATGCTGATCAATACAGGCATACTTACTGCCGGACAAAATATGAACATTATCGCAGATGCCGCACAGTCGAGCGGTACGATCGGATCGGGGATACAAACGGATGGCAGTGTTGGAAATACGGGTGACCTTACCTTACGGGTAAACAAGACGGCCTCGATCAATGGACAAAATATAGCGGCAGGCAATCTTACGGTTCAAGGTGCCGCACTTGATATAGCTGGAGGAAAAAGCAGTGCAGGTCTTGATATTGGCTTACTTGCAAGTGCAGGAGATATAAATCATACAGGTGGTACTTTGCAGACCAATAATAAAGTCACCATAACAACGACGGGTGCTTTAATCAATGACCAAGCTATAAATGGTATGGCGGGTCAAATAACCGCTCGGCAAATGAGTATTGCTGCAGGTAATATTAGCAATCATGGGGGCCGGATTGTACAAACAGGCACGGATGACACTCATATTACATCACAGGCTGATTTAGATAATACGCAGGGCACGATTCTCACAAAAGGAGCACTCAATATACAAGCTCAGGGCGAATTCCTGAATCAGCAGGGGAGTATGCAAGCGGATAAAAATTTGTTTGTTGCAGCACAAACTGTTAATAATACCAAGGGCAGTCTGCTTAGCCTGGACAACAGCGATTTGACAGTACAAACTACGCAGGCAATCGATAATACGGCAGGAACGATCGGCGGCAATGGAAATGTCAACCTGACCAGTACTGGATTAAAGAATGCAGTAGGTCAAGTAATTTCCGGCGGCAGCTTAACGGCGGCGGTTACAGGTAATATAGATAACAAAGATGGAAAGCTGGCAGCGAATCAAGATATCACGCTGACGGCGCAGACTATACAAGGCGGAGGCAGTGCCAAGGCAGGAAGAGATATGAACCTTACCGCCAGTAAAACGATCCACCATTTGGTAGGCGGAGATTTTGCGGCGAACCGCAATGTAACAATAGTCGCTGATACCGTTACTTCGGAGGGCAGCATTACCGGGGTTCATAACGTAACCGTGACAGCAGCTGCAATAACCAATGCCAGTGGTGCCAAATTGGCAGGGGGAAA
>NZ_FNZK01000010.1 GCF_900109225.1 Propionispira arboris | reverse complement strand
AACTTTTACTTTTTGTTCTTCAACAATTTCTTCGCCTGTTGCTTTAAGTCCAAGAATATCTGTATAGAATTTTTTTGCTTCTGCCAGATCAGCAACAGCAATACCAATATGGTCTACTCTGTCAACATTAAACATTTATAAAGATCCTCCTCAAAAACTAACAATTTCAAGTGGCCGATACAAAGCCGCCTTTATTTTAGCATACCTTTTAATAGATCATTTACGACACTATATGGGTCAATTTTCCGGTCTTCTACATCTTTTACATACTGGTCAAACTGCCCGGATGCCGTAATATGATTTGTAATATACGTGCCGATTCCATTTTTCAGGATATCCAGCATTTCATTTTTCGTGCGTTCTGTACGTCTCGTAGTCAACTGCCCTGTCGTTTTCAAATGCGCGTAATGCTCTTCAATTGTTATGATGAGTTCCTTCACACCTTGTCCCTGATTGGCCACAACTTGTTTGATTGGTGGTCGCCAATCTTTCGTCATGCCGCCAAGGTCAAGCATCATATTGAGTTCAACATTCAGCCGGTCCGCACCTTCATGATCGGCTTTGTTGATGGCAAATACATCACCAATTTCTAAGATCCCAGCTTTTATGGCTTGTATATCATCACCAAGACCAGGTACCAGTACAACCATGGTTGTATCGGCTGCTTTGACAATGTCTACCTCTGACTGACCTACACCTACGGTTTCAATAAAGATAATATCTTTACCAAATGCATCCATTGCTTTCACTGCATCTGCCGTTTTGCGTGATAAGCCGCCGAGACTGCCTCGCGTTCCCATACTGCGAATGAATACACCTTCATCTAATGTAAGATCATTCATCCGAATGCGATCGCCTAAAATTGCGCCGCCCGAAAATGGGCTTGTCGGGTCAATTGCTATGATGCCTACGGTTTTACCCATTAAACGATATTCTCTGGCGAGTTTATCTGTCAATGTGCTTTTACCTGCACCGGGTGGTCCCGTTATTCCAAATACAAAAGCGTTTCCTGTATGCGGATACAACTTTTTCATGATGTCTACTGCATCGTCGTGCTCATTTTCGATTGCGGTAATGGCACGCGACAAAGCAAGTTTTGAACCATTTAGTAATTCTTGTGCTATATCCATGTTGCACCACCTTCGGCGATACGGGCACTCCGAAGAGCACCCATCACCTCATATGACAATTATTTTACGTTTTCTTTAATGAAATCTATGATTGTTCCCGTTGTTGCTCCTGGTGTAAATACTTCCGCAATTCCTGCTGCTTTAAGAGCCGGAATATCACTTTCAGGAATAACACCGCCGCCAACAACCAGCACATCATCCATCCCTTTTCCTTTAAGTAAATTTACAACTTTAGGGAAAATATGCGCATGTGCGCCCGATAAGATACTCATTGCTACTACGTTTACGTCTTCTTGCAGTGCTGCTTCAGCAATCTGTTCCGGGGTCTGACGAAGACCTGTATATATTACTTCGAAACCTGCGTCACGAAGTGCACGTGCTACCACTTTTGCTCCACGATCATGACCATCAAGGCCCGGTTTTGCTACTAATACTCTAATACGTTTTTCCATCGTATTTGTCCCTCCAACTCTTACTATTAATTACAGATTCACATGGGCAACATATTCACCGAACACGCTGCGCATTACTCCACAAATTTCACCAAGTGTTGCATAGGTCTTAACAGCTGTTAAGATATGCGGCATAAGATTTTCTTCTTCATCTTTACATGCTTTTTCAAGGGCTATAAGTGCTTCTTTTACCGCTGCATTGTCGCGTTTTGCTCTAAGTTCAGCCAAATGTTTTTTCTGTTTTACGCCAACAGAAGCATCGACGCGAAGTAAACCTTCAACTGGTTTTTCTTCAACTTGGAATTTGTTTACGCCAACAATTGTTTTCGCACCGGATTCAACATCCATCTGCCATTGATAGGCACTGTCTTGGATTTCTTTTTGGATATATCCTTGTTCAATTGCCGAAACAGCTCCGCCGATTTCGTCAATTTTTTTGATGTAATCCCATGCTTCGGCTTCGATTTTGTTTGTCAAAGCTTCTACATAGTAAGAGCCGGCAAGTGGATCAATTACGTCAGCCAGTCCGCTTTCACACGCAACAATCTGCTGTGTACGAAGTGCAACCATTACGGAATCTTCCGTAGGAAGTGCTAAGGCTTCATCACGTGAATTTGTATGAAGGGATTGTGTGCCCCCCATTACAGCTGCTGCTGTCTGCAGAGCAACACGAACAATGTTATTGTTTGGTTGTTGTGCTGTCAGCATCGAACCGGCTGTTTGTGTATGAACACGCAGCATCCAGGATTTAGGGTTTTTAGCTTTAAAACGTTCTTTCATTACTTTTGCCCATACACGACGGGATGCTCTAAATTTCGCAACTTCTTCGAGCACATTGTTATGCGCATTCCAGAAGAACGAAAGACGTCCAGCAAATGCATCTACATCAAGGCCTGCTTTAATAGCAGCTTCGCAGTATGCAATACCATCGGCAATTGTAAAGGCGATTTCCTGTGATGCGGTTGAACCAGCTTCACGAATATGATAACCAGAAATGGAAATTGTATTCCATTTTGGTACATTTTTTGAACAATAAGCAAAGATATTTGTAATCAAACGCATGGATGGTCTTGGTGGGAAAATATACGTTCCACGAGCTGAATATTCTTTTAAAATATCATTTTGAATGGTTCCTTTTAGTTGATCTGCACTCACACCCTGTTTTTCACCAACGGCTATGTACATGGCAAGTAGTACCGATGCCGGGGCATTGATTGTCATGGAAGTCGAAACTTTGCCAAGATCAATTTTATCAAACAGAAGTTCCATATCTGCTAACGAATCAATAGCAACCCCTACTTTACCAACTTCACCTTCCGAGATATCATCATCGGAGTCATAACCGATCTGCGTTGGTAAGTCAAATGCACAGGAAAGACCTGTAGCACCGGATTCAATCAAATAGCGATACCGTTTGTTGGATTCTTCGGCCGTGGAAAACCCTGCATACATACGCATCGTCCAGAAACGACCGCGATACATCGTCGGCTGTACGCCACGAGTGAAAGGATATACCCCTGGGAATCCGATTTCATCGGCATAATCTGTATTTTGAATATCAAGCGGTGTATAAATACGTTGTTTTGGAATATTAGCCCGTTCCGGGAATTTCGCGATTGCTTTTTCTACTTTGGCTTCATAGGCAGCCAAGTCAGCTTTTACTTTATCATTACTCATAATTTTTGCCTCCTACCTTATTGCTTCATTGTACATGGTTATATAAATAAAATATAATACGGCTCTTTCCTTACACCCTATTTAAATCGGCAAGTACTGCTTTTTCATCATTTTCCATGATTTTATTTGGCAGTTTTTTAGTAAGCTCAGCTAAAAATTTTTGATCCGGTTTAAAATAAATTCGACAATTTTCTATCTTGTTTTTTTTCCCAGAAACCGTATATGCAATGGTCCATACATTCCTCGGATCAAGTGCCGATTGCATCCTATATGTTCTCCGAAAATTTGTAATATCAATTAATTTAGGCTGATATAAATAGATTCCCATAATGGAATGATTCAAAACCTCATATTTTTTTGTACCCCAGAGACTTTTTTTTATGAAGACTAATGACTTCGCTTCTATTTCACAAATATACTCTGCATTAATCCGATTAAATAACACAAATATAAAAAGAGCATCAAAAGCGAATCCAAGCGGCTGAAAAATATGCAGCATAACAAAGTTCATAATATTAAACCCCAGCAATACCGTAAAAAACAGTATGCTAACCATCATGATCCATCTATTTTTTTTTGTAGATATAGAGATTGATTTTACTACAGCGCTCATATAGTCCACCACTTTCATTTAAGCTTTTTCCTATAAAAGGAGAGTGCGAAACATCCATTTCAGCACTCCCTTTTGTTATAGATCGGAATGTCTTCACGCGAAGCGTATAATTTCTTTTTAAAATTCAAGTAAACCGAAGAATATATAGCAAAGAATACCACCAACAATGCACATGGAGAAACCCCAAATCAACAATTGACGAAATAACTTACCCTTATCTTCTTTATCATCTGCACAAGCAATACACATTGCCCCAAAGAGTGATAATGGTGATGTATCTACTAAGTGGGAACCAACATCAATTGAGGAAATCATGGCGATTGCATTTCCACCACCCAGTTGATCAACTAATCCAGGCACCAGCGGTAAAAACATGGGCATTACTACACCGGAAGAACTGGAAAAGGAAGAAATAAATCCTGTTGCAACAGCCAATACACCGTTTATGCTGGTTGTATTAGATACATTTGCAATGAGACCTACCATCGCATTTAATCCGCCGGCTTTATCCATAACATCGATTAATATCCCCATGCCACCTACCATAATAATAACCGACCAAGGAACAGCCTTAACAGCCGCTTTGCTGTCACCAGCATTTAAAACTAAGAGAATCGACGAAAGTAAAAAGGCGATAGCACCTACATTTGTCACCTTACCATTACCAATAAGATTCATGATCATTGGTGTGAAAAACTGTTTTGTCACCGATAAACTTGGTAAAATAACTAAAAGTACAAGGATTGCAATAGAACCCAAAGTCATCCATTGTTTTTTATCAAAAGGTTCTGGTTTTGGAGCAATGTCATCAATGCTCAAACTCGAAGTACGTTGATTTCTGACCCAAGTCCACCCGCCCAGTACTAAAAATCCGCCGATATTGGCTGCTAACTGAGCAATTTCAGAGTTTAAATGAATCTTCCAAGCTAACATATTTAAATCACCCATATGCTGTCCCATAGCCTCAAGCTGCGGCGCCATTTTGGCAATAAAGGAGTTAGAAATAATTCCACTTGGTGCAATTGGTGAAAAAGCTGCACCATTCGCAGCTCCAACGACAAGCAGCGTCATTAAGAATGCTTTCATGCCAATGCGGTTCGCTATAGCCATAACTACAGGTGCCATAAGCGTTACCGTAGCAATATTCCCAGGGCCAATCGTCGTAATAACCGTAATTAAGATAAAAATTATTAAAGGAATTAAAGCTGTATTGCCTTTAGCCAAACGTATGGCCTTAGCCGTAAGTTTTTCCATTGTTCCATTTGTTGTGGCAATACCAAATAAAAATGTTACACCTGTTAATACCATAAACAAATCAACCGGCCAAGCCTGCATGATTTTAACTGCTGAAAGATCTGCAAAAAGAGCACCAATACCGATAGCAAAAGCTATGGCAATAATACCAACATTAAGATCTTCATTATACATAGATATACCAACTACAATTACAATACCAACTAATGAAGCTATAGCTGCGCTAGAGAGTGCTTCCATAGAAGTATTCCTCCTTATATTACAATTACCTAGTATCTATTACATGTTAAAATTCTCCCTTTTGTAAAAAAACCTGACTACCATTATCTTTCATAGCTTGACACTTTATAATGTAACTTTACTGCATCATTACTCTTCTTCTTCATCATCCGAAGCCGGAAAAGCTTTATGTAACAATGTAGTAGCCAACATAAAAACACCGATAACAATAAACATTGTTGGCAGGGCAATAGCCATCATAGTAACCGATTTCAAAACTGCTCCATCCATTTGTAACACCTCACTTTTTATTTTGCCAGCGCCGGTATAAGTGCCAGTACTAAGCCACCAGCAACAACCGAAGCCACCTGTCCAGCTACATTAACACCGATTGCATGCTGGATGATAAAGTTGCTTGGATCTTCTTTCAAAGCCATTTTGGCAATAACACGACCAGACATTGGAAAAGCCGATATGCCGCAGGCACCGATCATTGGATTTATTTTTTCCGTTCTAAATAAATTTAATAACTTAGCAAATAATACACCACCCGCCGTATCAAATACAAAGGCAACTGCGCCAAGTCCCATAATCATAGCTACCTGAACCGTTAAAAAATTCTCACCTGACATCGTACCACCGATTGTGATACCTAAAAGCAATGTTACTAAATTTGAAAGTTCATTCTGTGCTGCATTGGAAAGATTTTCAACAACGCCAGAAACTTTTAGAATGTTCCCAAACATCAAGCTGCCAATCAGTGCAACCGAAATAGGTGCTACAATCCCTGCAATAAGTACAATCATGAGTGGGAACAAAAATTGTGTGGTTTTCGAAACAGCATCTTCTTCCGAATAACCCATTTTTATTTTGCGTTCCGATTCTGTTGTTAAAGCCTTAATAACCGGTGGTTGAATAATTGGTACTAAGGACATATAAGAATACGCTGCCACGGATAATGGTCCAAGGAGTTCTTGAGCAAAACGGCTGGCAACATAAATTGTTGTCGGACCATCCGCCGCACCAATAATACCGATTGACGCCGCATGTTCAAATGAAAATCCCATCAAAGTTGCCAAAATTGCGGTTCCGAAGATACCAACTTGAGCCGCTGCGGCAAACAGCATTACGATCGGGCGCCGAATCAATGGTGTAAAATCACACATGGCACCAATGGCAATAAAAATTAAAATAGGAAATAGTTCATTGGCAATTCCACCTTTATATAAAACCCAGAGAAAACCTTCTTCACCGACTACCTGAGAAATAGCAGATGAGCTTGGTATGTTTGCCAGCAAAGCACCAAAACCAATTGGCAAGAGCAAATTCGGCTCATAATCGCGTTTTACTGCCAAATAAATAAGTAAGGCACTGATCGCCCACATGACTACATGTTTCCATGTAAGACCGATAAAACCCATCAATAACTCATCTAACCAAGGATATTGTAATAGTAAAGACTCCATTGTTCTTCCTCCTTATATCGTCGTATGTAAAATGCAAAATCCAGTATGCCTTACGGCACTTTACTAAATCTCACATTTTAGTTACTTAAGATTACCAGAACCTGTCCTGGTTTTACATTATCACCACCACTTATATTCACTGCTTTGACAGTGCCAGCTAACGGTGCGGAAATTTCATTTTGCATCTTCATTGCTTCTAAAATTAAAAGGACATCGCCTTTTTTAGCTTGATCCCCAACTTTAACATTCACTTTACTGACTTTACCAGGCATCGGTGCGGGAATTGCTGTATCGCCAGCCGCAACAATTACTTCTGGCTTTGGTGCAGTAGCTTGCGCTGCTACAGGTGCAGGTTGGGCAGCTACACTCGAAATCACGGGTGCCAAAGGTACCGTAGCTGTCCCGCCTCCCATTTTTTCAACTTCCACTGCATAAGAGACACCATTGATTGTGATATTAAGATCCATTTTATTCATATTTAAAAACCTCCTATTTAAGATTTGCGAACCCTATGAGAATCCATTACTTGCTGACGCCCCGCCGTTACCCAAGCATTGCTGATGCGAATAATTTTAAATGCTGTTTGACCGTATTCTGTTGTCAACATGGCATATGCTGCAGCAGAAATCACAGCGATAAGCTCATTAGACAAACCCGCTGCGGACTTCACAACTGATAAATCCGTATTTATTGCAGTCTGCACTTTTTTCTTATTTTGTTTTGCTTTATCCTTACCAAATAAGAATGAAAATAACCCCATATTGGCACCTCCCATTCATGATGCAAGTCCAACCTTTACTGTTTCGTTATTCACAATGACTACATTCCGTCTGACTTGCTGTAAATTTTTTAAAAACTCGATACGTTATAATGGTATATTTCCGTGTTTTTTAGCCGGTCGACTTTCGCGTTTGCTGGTAAGCATATTTAGTGCTGTAATAATCCGTGATCTCGTTTCACTTGGTTCAATAACCATATCAACATAACCACGTTCTGCTGCTTTGTAAGGTGTAGCAAATTCCTCAATATATTCCGCTGTTTTAGCTGCAACATCCGGATCTTTACGGAAAATAATATTAGCTGCTCCAGCCGGTCCCATAACCGCAATTTCAGCAGTTGGCCAGGCCATGACTTGATCTGCACCTAAGTCACGTGAACACATGGCAAGATACGATCCGCCATAGGCCTTGCGAGTAATAACCGTAATTTTAGGTACGGTAGCCTCACAATAAGCATAAAGCATTTTTGCACCATGACGAATGATACCGCCATATTCCTGATCTGTACCCGGTAAAAATCCTGGTACATCAACAAGATTGACAACAGGAATATTAAAAGCATCACAAAAGCGAATAAAACGAGCTGATTTATCAGAGGCATTTACATCAAGACAGCCCGCCATTACAGCCGGTTGATTTGCAATAATCCCCACGGATCTGCCATCAAAATGAGCAAAGCAGGTAATGATGTTACGAGCATAATGTTCATGAATTTCATAGAATTCTCCATTATCGGCAATTGTCGTAATGATATCTTTCATATCATAGGGCTGATTCGGATTATCTGGCAGCAACGTATTTAACTCTTCATCAATTCGTCCAGCATCATCATCCGTTTCAATAATTGGAGCATCTTCCATATTATTGCTTGGCAAGAAACTAAGCAGATAGCGAATTTGATTAATACAGTCTGTCTCATTCTCTGCGGCAAAATGCGCAACCCCTGAAGTTGTATTATGTGTCATTGCTCCGCCAAGCTGCTCAGCTGTAACCTCTTCCGCTGTAACCGATTTAATAACAGCTGGACCCGTAATAAACATTTGGCTGGTATTTTTAACCATATAAATAAAATCAGTGAGAGCTGGTGAATATACTGCACCACCAGCGCATGGTCCCATGATTACAGAAATCTGCGGTATGACACCTGATGCATGGGTATTTCTCAAGAAAATATTTCCATAACCACATAGTGCATCAACGGCTTCCTGAATACGCGCTCCGCCAGAATCATTAATTCCTATAACCGGTGCGCCCATCTTCATAGCCAGATCCATAACTTTACAAATCTTAGCCGCATGCATTTCACCCAGTGAACCACCTTCTACGGTAAAATCTTGTGCATAGGCATAAACAAGACGTCCATCAACCGTTCCATAGCCCGATACTACGCCCTCACCCGGCAAATCCTTCTTTTCCTGACCGAAATTTGTACAGCGATGTTTCATAAACTGATCTAACTCAATAAAAGTTCCTTCATCAAAAAACATAGCAATGCGTTCACGAGCTGTCATTTTGCCTTTTTCATGTTGCTTGGCAATACGTGAAGCACCACCGCCTTGCATTATTTTCTCCGATTTTTTTTGCATATCTATGATTTTATCCAGCGTTTTACCCAAGGGCTGCACCTCCAATAATTTAGAATCCGCATCGAGGATCGAGCATATTATATGTACCTGTTGAAGGATGTATCTTCGAAGCGTTCTTTATCTAAGTTAAAAATACCTTATTATTGATATCCTGTATACATTATGTAAATTTTCAAACTATTTTGTAATTAAAGTCAGTGAAACAAAACAACAGGACCAAAGGAGCCCTTTTCAGTAAGGTTTCCTTTGGTCCTGCTGTTTTATCAATTACAATACAATTTATATAGCGACTAAAAGTAACGCGTAATAAGTTGTGTTCCCATAGTGGCACAACGATATTTATAAACTGGTCTGCCAATTGTTCCATAAATAAGTTCAAGTTTTAAAACATCGATTTCTTTCATAAACTCCAAATATTTACGCATTGAAACACGTGATATCCCAACTTGTACAGCAATTTCCTCTGTTGAAAATATTTTTTGCTGGCTGCTTTGTATCTTATCCCAAACCCGTTTCAGCGTATTGCGATCAATCCCTTTTGGCAATTGTACATTGACCGCATGATCTTTATACAAAATATAATGGTCTAAATCTTTCTGCTCAATTACAGCATCCTCACGCATCACTTGGATTAATTCTTTATAATTGGCCAAAGCATCTTTTAGCCGGTCAAATTCAAAAGGTTTGATAATATAATCAATCGCGCCAAAACGCAAGGCCCGCATAATCGTCGCATTATCACAAGCTGCGGTGACTACAATCACATCAATACTTTTTCCTTTTTCTCTTATTTTCATCAACAAGTCAATGCCATTCATCCCGGGCATAAAGATATCAAGTAAAACAAGATCTACTGCACACGTATCTAACATTTGCAAAGCCGCATCGGCTGAATGAAGCACCGCCTGCACTTCAAAACCCTCAACTAATTCAATATATCGTTTATTAAGCTCTGCAACCATAGGATCATCTTCAACTATTATTACCTTAATCAAAAAATCGCTCCTTACTCCTATATGGCAAACTTACATAAAAAGTAGTTCCCTGGCCCAGTTCTGAAAGAACATAGATCGTTCCCTGCAAATGAGCTAAACTGCGTTTTGTTATGTATAAACCAATCCCTCGATTTTCGCCTTTCGTTGAATATCCATTTTCATAGATAAACTTGATTTGCTTTTGATCCATACCTCGTCCGGTATCCCTTACTTCGATAAATAAACGATCATCTTCATGCAAAATCTTCACAAAAAGTTCCTTGACAGCTGTTTTTTCTAATGACTCCAACGCATTTGTCACTAAATTTCCGATAATTGTAATAAGGTCATGAACAATATCTGCCTCAAATAAATCTGGTACAAATGAATCTTCCGTCAGCTTCATTTTAACACCAGCCTCACGTGCCAAGCTCAACTTTCCCAACAAGAAACCAGCCAGCACAGGATCCTTGATCGCTCTGACAACCCCACCAACTTCAGCTTGATATGTATGAGCTATTTGCGCCACATACTCTTTAACTTGATCATAATTCCCCAGATGAATCATTCCTACAACTACATGAAGTTTATTCATGAATTCATGAGTCTGTGAACGTAATTCTTCTGCATAAATCTTAACATCCATTAATTTCTCAGCCAATTTCTGCATTTCACTTTTATCACGAAAGGTAGCAACAACACCTACAATCTCATTATTTACATAAACAGGAATACGGTTTGTCAAAATAGTTAATCCATTTAAATTCTGTTCCTGGTCGAGTTCAGCCTTGCCGGTTTTTAAAACATTTTGCATCCGTGTATTGGGAATGAAATCTTCAACATTTTTTCCAATTAGATCGCCTTTTAGTTCTGCATTATCGAGTACTCGCATCGCTGCCTTATTAATCATCGTAATCTTTTCTTCCTGATCAATCGCAAAGGCCCCTTCACGAATTGATTCCAAAATAGCATTACGTTCTTCTAACATTTTTGCAATGGCAAATGGTTCCATACCAAAGGTATACTTTTTGATCTGCCGCGCTAAAAATATGGCACCAAGAATTCCTATTACAAGCCCGCAAATACTGCCAAAAACAACACTGCCGCGACTTTGAGTTACCGCTGAAGTTACTTCATCAAGCATGATACCAACCAAGACGACTCCAACCTGTTTCCCTTGTGCTGTGTAGACCGGTGCAAAGGCGCGCAGAGATTCCCCTAATGAACCTGAGTCAATGGATGTTTGCGGATTTCCTAAAAAAGCCTCATTGGCATCATTATTTTCATAATACGTCCCGATTTTACTCGCATCGGGATGAGACATTCGCTTCCTATTCATATCCATAACTACAACAAACCGGACGCCACTGATTGCAGAAATTCGATTTGCAAACCGCTGCAAATCTTGTGGATCGCCCTGTCCTGCCAAATTATCAATTACAGCCGGGGTGCTGGCTGTAATTGTTGCAATTTCAATAGCTTCTGTCTGTAAATTCTCATATGTAATCGTGGATATTTTAGCGCTGATCAAAAAATCCGTTACCAGCAGCGATACTGAAATAACAACAAATGTAAGTAATAAAAAATTATTTTTCAAATTAAAAATTTTTCTGTTATTTTTAATCTAAGTCACCTTCTTCATTTTCCATCTAATTCTGACCACGAAATAATTTTTAAAATCTACTTATTTTTACCCAAAGGAGATTATACATATAGTATATCATATAAATAAATATCTACGATAAAAAAAGAGACATAATATTCCTGAAAATAAAAAGGAATATTATGTCTCTTCTAAAGCTTTTATTTAAAATAAAAGCTTTAGCCAATTCGATGAATTTCAACAGGCTGTGATTTTTTAAAGAGCTTTAAGAATTTCAATTTTGTTTGAGAAATAATAACTGCCACAAAAATCAAACTAAACCCTAACACCATTTTCAAGGTAATGACTTCATCATAAAAATAAACCGAAAAGAGCACACCAAACACCGATTCTAAACTTAAGATAATGGCCGCCGAAGACGGATTGGTGTATGTAAGCCCAATGCTTTGCAAAGCTAAGCACCCCGCCGTAGCAAAGAGCCCCAGATAAACAATGCCCCAAATATCATTCGTGACATAGCTCTCTGGCAAAAAACCTTGTGAAAATACTAAAATCCATGAAAAAGCAGCTACAAATACAAGCTGCAGGCACGTCATAACCAAAGGATTCCGGCCCTTGCAAGCCATCGCGACAAGGACAATTTCTACGGCTCCAGCGATCCCGCCTAGCAGCGTATAAATATCACCCCGTAAAATGGTCAGACCATCCGTCAACGATACCAAACCAATTCCGATTAAACATAAAAAAGCTGCACCGAAATTATATCCATCAGGACGGCCCTGACGAAATAACCAATAGACAAAAGGCACCAGGACACAATAAATCGAGGTCAAAAAAGCACTTTTCCCTGGTGTAGTATCAAGTTCTAAGCCAAAAATATGGACACCATACGAAAAAAAAGTGATAATACCTAAGAGAATTCCCCATTTTAAATAAGCAGAATCAATTTCAGATAAATCTTTTCCACAAAAAGCGGCAATTGAAATGGCTCCTACCGTAAATCGAATCGCCAAAATAACTGCCGTTGGTAATGATCCGGCTGCCATTTTGGTTATAACAAAAGTACTGCCCCAAATTATTGCTGCCAACAGCAAAAGCATGGTATAAAATAAATCACTTCTTTTGGTCAAAATAAACTCCACTCCCTGAAAAAATATAGAAGCAGCCTAGCGCCGCCTAGCGCCGCTCCCCCTATAATGCTCTGATTGAATATCATTTCATCATAGCAAGCCCCTGTTTAAAAGTCAAACAACGAAAAAAAGCCCCGTGTAAATCAATACTGATTCACCCGGAGCTTTTCCTACGTTAGCCTATTTTATTCAATAGGAATTGTCTTCTTAATTTCTTCAACCGAATTTTTGGGCAAGACTACTTTTAAAATGCCTTCTTTTAATTCTGCTTTAATTTTGCTTTCATCAATATCATCAATATAGAAAGAACGTTCCATTTTAGTAGTATGACGTTCACGACAAATGTATTTGCCATCTTCATCATGTTCTTCGTGTTCTTCGTTGCGGTTTGCCGTAATCGAAAGATAATTCTTATCATAATCCAAAACAATATTTTCTCTATTAATGCCCGGTAATTCTGCTAAAATTTCATAGGAGCCCCCACAATCTTTAACATCTACCTTAAAAGATGAAAAAACGGAACTTACTTTACTGAGCGGACCCAACGGTTGTTCAAACATATAATCCATAATACGTTCTAAAGATTCTTTGCGTTTTGAAGCATTGTTTCTTAAACCAAACGGCACCATTCCAAACATAAAGTTTACCTCCTTAAATAATTTTTAACCAATATAGGCAAAAACAAAATTTTTTCACTTTCTCAATTTCCTTATACCTTCATTATAGCTAAAAAAGTCAAAAAGTCAAATATATTTATATTGTTTCAAATATCACCACAATGTTTTTATTTATCAATATAATGACTGAAACTACCAATAACAATTTTCGGAAAGGCCTGATGGAGTTCATTTAAAAATGCTTTTGTTCCTACCATTTGTCCCTTTCGTGGCGGCATAACAGCCAAAAAATCATCCGGATCTATATTGAGATTTCTGACCTGAATCATATCAACCTGTGTTTTTTCAAGGAATGTTTTCCAGCCAATGACCTCTTCTTCCCGATCATTAAACCCCGGTGAAAACAACATATTAAGTGATACATATACACCATGTTCCTTAGCATAACGAATCGATACAATCACATTTTCCAGTTCATAGCTTGAGCGATAATACGCTTGATAACTGTCCGCACAACCACTGATAATACTGACGCGCATTGTATCAAGACCCGCATCAACGATTTTTTTTATGCCAATCGTGTAACCGGCATTCGTATTGATATTAATTTGTCCGCACTGTGTCTTACCCCGAATGATTTTTATTCCTGCTGCAATGGAATCCGCAGCGAGAGATGGCTCGCCTTCACAACCCTGGCCAAAACTGATGATTGCTTCCGGGGCATTAGCAAGATGATAAATACCCACCTCAGCAATTTCCTGCGGTGTTGGTTTAAAGGTAATCCGACTTTGTGGTGAAGGACAGCACTCCGCCGGCTGCAAAGAAATGCAGCCAAAACAATTGGCATTACAAGTCGGTGACGTGGGAATTCCCGCTTCCCAGCGCCGATAAAATAAATTTTGTGCCGTACAGCAATGCCATTTCAAGGAACAATTGCCCACTTGTTCGACAATACGATTGCCCTTGAGATCTTTTTTCGTTCGGCTGACTAACTTTTTCAATTCATTTGTATTATAATGTGCCGGGTCCCATTTTGAATTTTCATCCGTATAAATCGCGGCGACATAAAGTTCTTCTTTATAAAGAACCACTGCCGTATAACCATAAAGAGCCAAATGTTCTGCTGTTTCCGCTTTTTGGTATGCCGGCATATGGGTTCTTGTATAGCCTGCTGGTAAAATAGCGGCTACCGCCAGACCAGTAATCGGCATAACCTGACCGTCTTGCTTTCCTACGGCCAAACGATCGGGCAAAAACATTAAATCTGCACTTTCAGGAAGTAAAATCAGGTCCTCCTCACGTAATAATACATTTTCAGCCCCGATACGCCCCATGCCTGAATATCCAGGTGCATCAAAAATTTCACCATTTTCACCGGCATACAATGCTGTAATCATAGTTTTTCACCAGTACCTTCCAGTGTTTCAGGTCCAGTCTGAACCGTCGTCGTTTCTTGTTTTGGCATTTTTTGCTTTTTAACTTTTTTGGGATTGAATTTATTCATCGCCTTATCGACATCTTCTTTGACAATACATTCAATGGCTGGCAATAATGACTGGATGACTTCCTTAATTTTAACACAATCGTCGCCAGCAAATTTCGCCAAAACATGGTTTACGACTGTCCAGCCCGGTAGTGGGCGACCAACGCCGATCCGTATCCGGGCAAAGTTTTCATCGCCAATATTCACTAAAATCGACTCAATACCACGATGCCCTCCCGAACTGCCTTTACGGCGGATACGCATCGTGCCGATTTCGATATCCATATCATCATGTGCTACAACCAAGTCTTCAACACCCAGTTTATACCAGTTTAAAAGAGGCTGTACAGCATTCCCGCTAAGATTCATAAAGGTCTGTGGTTTTACCAGCAGGATTTTCTCACTGCCAATATGTCCTTCCGCAATTTTTGCGGAAAATTTATCTTTCCAAATTGTTATATTCAAATGCTTTGCTAACGCGTCGATCAACATGAAACCGACATTATGACGTGTTTGATTATATTCATTGCCCGGATTGCCGAGACCCACTATTACTTTCACTAAAAAATCCTCCAACTATGTGATGATTAAATGATATGAATCGTCACTTTAAAATTATCAGCCGCTTCGGCCTGTGTTTTCCACATCGGAAAATTAGATAAATCAATTGTTATATCGCCACTATTCTGTGCCACAAGTGTAAACACCCGCAGCCCCGGTTTGCCAACCATAGCTGGCGAATTATCCGGCACAAGCATCTGCTGATCTAATAATTGCAAATGATTTTGATCGAATCCATTCCACTGCCAAACATAACCCGTACTCGGATTTTCGTTCAAACGCAATTGGATTTTGGTTCCTGAACGAACATTCAGTGTTTGTCCATTGTTATCACCCGTCAATATAAGTTCCCCGCTTTTTACATTCTTTTCTTCTGAAGTAAATAAAATTTGGGCCTGATGATTTTTGAATTCACTGCCAAAACAGCGAATCCCCGTTGTTGCATCATTCACTGCAAATAAAACGTCATTCACCGCATCGCCAGTTAAATCGCAAACAAAAATCCGACCACTTTCTCCGTTTACACCAGACAAAGCCGTTTTATAAACCGAATTTGGATTTGCCCCATCTTGAACAAGCACATTTATATTTGAAAATCCCCCACCAGGTCCTTGTGCTTTTCCATATAGTATAATCTGATCGGTCACAGCATCACCCGTAACATCCGCTGCTGCCTGATCGATTAGGGTTTCATCCCCAGCCAGCAAATCACTAGCTGCAGCACTGACCAAAGAGTTCACATTCAGTAATAAACTTATCTGCAAAAATACGATCACGAATAATTTTTCCCCTGGCAAAACACATTCCTTCTTTCTTGGTGCTTTTACTCTATATTGTACCACAAAACCATTAGTAGATAAAAAAGGGAAAGTGAAAAGTCCGCTGCAACTTTTCACTTTCCCTCTATCTGAACATTTTTTATTTTAGAAAATAGAAATATATCACCACGCACAGACCTAAGATGATACGATACCAGCCAAAAAGTTTAAAATCATTATTTTTGATATAACGCATCAAGAATTTAATTGATAAAATCGATACAAAAAATGCTACGATCATACCAATTACCAAAATCAAGACTTCAGCAGCCGTATAATTCCAGCCAAATTTAACAATTTTTAAAAAGCTGGCACCAAACATAACTGGAATTGCGAGAAAAAAAGTAAATTCCGCCGCAACATACCGCGAAGTTCCAAAAATAATGGCACCTAATATCGTAGCACCGGAGCGCGAAGTTCCCGGAACAAGCGATAATACTTGAAACATACCTATAATAAAGGCTGTTTTGTAATCCAGCGTCACAAGATCGTTGATCTGTGGCCGTCTGTTTTTATTATAATTTTCAACTACAATAAATAAAACACCATATAAAATCAAAGTAAAGGCAACAACCTGGGCATTCATAAAATGTTCTTCCATATATTTATTAAATGCGAGTCCAATCACAGCCGCGGGGATACAAGCAAAAATAACTTTATACCATAAAGAAAAAGTCTGCCTCTTTTCAAGCCGAGACTTACGCGAAGAAAATGGATTGAGTTTTTCAAAATTGAGCACTACAACCGCTAAAATGGCTCCCAACTGAATCACAACAAGAAACATATCCATGAATTTAGTTTCTACATTGAGTTTCATAAACTCATTGACCAGAATCATATGCCCCGTACTACTGATCGGCAGCCATTCGGTAAGACCTTCGACAATCCCCAGAATGACTGTCTTTATAAGTTCAATTATACTTAAGTCCACAAAAAATCCCCCTGCTAAATTTCTTTCACCACATTACAATAAGCAATGTTTTTTATTATATCATAGTCAATTTACATTTTCATGTAAATTTGCTGAAAAGCAAATGTTTTTAAATAAAACAATAAAAAGAACGCATCCTTCGTCTGAGAAACTTTCTCGGACGAAGGATGCGTCCCTCTAGACAATATCTCTATGCATTATTTGTCGAATAATTGGCTCACCGACTGACGAGTAAAAATGCGGACAATAGCATCTCCTAAAGCATCAGCAATGGATAAAGTAACAATTTTTTTCGATTCTTTATCTTTCGGTAATGGAATACTATTGGTAATAATCAACTGTTCAATCGTAGAATCTTCGATCCTTTGAACAGCCGGATCACTTAAAATGGCATGTGTGCAGCAGGCATATACGGATTTCACTCCCATATTAGAAAGTGCTTTTGCTGCTTCGCATAAAGAACCAGCCGTATCGACAATATCATCGATCATAACTGCCGTTTTACCTTTTACATCACCAATGAGGTTCATTACTTCCGCACAGCCCGGTTTTGGGCGACGTTTTTCAATGATAGCAATCGGTGCCTGTAAGCGGTCAGCTAGCTTTCTAGCACGGGTTACACCGCCTAAATCTGGAGAAACAACAACGACATCCTGTAACTCTTTTTTGCTGAGGTAATCGGCAAGAACCGGTACCGCTGCAAGATGATCAACCGGAATATCAAAAAAGCCTTGAATTTGTCCTGCATGTAAGTCTACTGTAATAACTCGATTTACACCGGCAGTTGCCATTAAATTTGCCACAAGCTTCGCGGAAATAGGTTCACGTCCACGTGTTTTACGATCCTGGCGAGCATATGCATAATAAGGCACTACCGCTGTAATATTATTTGCGGAAGCACGTTTGCATGCATCTACCATGATTAAAAGTTCCATTAAGCTGTCATTGACTGGCTGGCATGTAGGCTGAATGATGAATACATCCTTACCGCGTACACTTTCGTCAATCATCACCTGTGTTTCACCATTATTAAAATGGCCAACATAAGCATTGCATAATTCCACGCCGATATGCGCTGCAACATCCCTGGCAAGTTTCGGATTGGCATTACCTGTAAGAATGCATAAATTCTCAGTGTCTAGCGTCATTTTGTTTAAATCCTCCAAATCATACTCTTTAATTATAATTTATTCAAACCATAAAATATATAAATACAACAGTCTGCTAAGCAGACCGATTTGCATCCTTAACTGCGCTTATCGCTCCAGCCTTCAATATTGCGTTGACGCTGTCTGGCAATTGCCAAAGCTGCCGGCGGAACATCTTTTGTAATGGTGGACCCTGCACCGACATAAGCGCCATCGCCTATTGATACAGGAGCGACAAGATTGGAATTACAACCGACAAAAGCATCATTACCAACTACCGTACGGAACTTTTTCTTGCCATCATAATTAACGGTGATTGTCCCGCAGCCCATATTGACACCTGACCCAATATCCGCATCGCCGATATAACTCAAATGTGGCAGCTTACTGCCTTCACCGACGGTAGAATTTTTGACTTCGACAAAATTGCCGATTTTTACTTTTTTCATGATTTTTGTTTGCGGACGAAGATGGACATACGGTCCTACGATAACTTCATCTTCAATTTCACAATCATGACCATACGAAAAATGAGCGGTTACAAAGCTGCCGATTTTGGTATTTGTAAAACGGCTGTTTGGACCAATTTCACAATGCTCACCAACCACAGTCTCTCCTTCAAGCCAGGTAAATGGATAAATAATTGTATCTTTTCCGATCTGCACATTCTTATCAATAAACGTACTGTCGGGATCCAAAATTGTAACACCTTGATTCATAAGCTCAATGTTTTTGCGCTGACGAATTATTTTTTCAGCGCCTGCGAGCTGCACCCTTGAATTAATACCCAGCGTCTCCTCATAATTATCGGCTGTCACAGCCCACACTTTTTCGCCAGCTTTATTTAAAATTTCTAAAACATCGGTTAAATAATATTCACCTTGCGCATTGTCACAATTTAAATTTTCTAACGCCTTAAATAAAACTTTGCATTCGAAACAATAAATTCCGGAGTTAACTTCTCTAATAAGAAGTTCCTGCGGTGCTGCATCTTTTTGTTCAACAATTTTTTTCACAGCACCAGCTTTTGTACGAATGATGCGGCCATAACCATTTGCATCCGGCATAATTGCTGTAAGGACCGTGGCTTTCGCACCCGCTTTTTTGTGTTCGTCATATAATTTTTTCAGCAAGTTTCCTGTCAATAGCGGTGTATCTCCACATAACACCATTACTGTACCATCGATGTTTTTGAGCAAATCTGCTGCTTGTGCAACAGCATGTCCAGTCCCTAGCTGCTCAGTCTGCACAACAAATTCTGCTTGTGTCCCAATTGCTGTTTTTACTGTTTCACCACCAAACCCAACAACCACGACATTTCTTTTTGAACCAGCATCATTTGCCGCATCTAATACTTGCTGTAACATCGCCTTGCCGCCAACCTGGTGCAAGACTTTTGGTAAAGTCGACTGCATCCGGGTTCCTTTACCGGCAGCCAAAACAACCGTCAACAAATCTGTCATAGATTTTTATTCCTCCACTTCTTATGTCCAATCAAAAAATACATGGTCCAAAACACGAAAGACTCTATGTTAGCTTAAATCTCCCAACCACTAGAGCCCCATTTTTGAACGATTCAATAACCATACATATTTTATCTCGTTCGTGTACTATGTATACTTGTGTTCTGTTCGTCTTATGTAAGATAAAAACAAACGCTGCGTGCTGCTCCTTAAATAAAGATCGTTTGTTTTTATTGCAAATTAAGTCACTTTACTATTGTAAAAATTATTTTGCCATTTGGCAAGCCCCATTTAAGAATTTATGCCCTGATTTCTCTACGTGTTTATCAAATAAGCATAAAAAAGCATAGGCACGCGTACCTATGCTCCCTAAACCTATTTTTTATTCTTTGTTTTCATCGCTTCCATACTAATCAGGAGCGTATGTTCTGATTTTTCCATATGATCTTCAGCTGCATTTTGCGCTTCAAGAACGTCCCCCTGCGCAATCGCTTCAACCAATCGGCGGTGTTCTTCCAATGTTTCTTTTAACCGTCCCGGATAGGCCATTGAAGTAGCTCGAAAACGGGTCAATTGTTCACGCAGATTAAATATTATGCCAACCAGACGCATGTTCCGGCTTGCCTGATATAAAACATCATGAAACTCTGTATCCGTCTCAACAATTTTTTCCATATCGTTTTGTTCAATATATTCACCAATTAAGACGAGCAGTCGCTGTAACTGTTCAAGTTCTTCTTCTGTAATGCGTTCAGCTGCAAGACCACTGGCAAGAGAATCCAAAGATGTTCTGATTTCAAAAACTTCATTGACATCGCGAATTGAAAGATTTGCTACATATGTACCGCGACGGGGCATCATGATTACATAACCTTCCAGTTCTAATTTGCGGATTGCTTCACGAACCGGAGTACGGCTAACACCTAATTCTTCAGCCAGCTGAATTTCCATTAAACGCTCTCCAGGCTTCAGCACCCCTTTTCGAATCGCCTCACGCAGCGTTTCACAAACGACTTCGCGTAATGGCTGATAACTATCTAATCTAATTGGTGCTAATCTTTTCTCCATCGTTAATCCCTCAATTTCCACAAACTGTTTTGGTAACAAATATTCTTGCATTCGTGAGTTTTCTCAATTGTTCCGCAATATGCTCTGCTGTTTTGGCGTCTTCAGTGAGTCCAAATACCGTCGGACCACTGCCAGACATAAGGCTCGCCATCGCGCCATGCTTCAGCATCAGCTTTTTAAGCATATCTATCTCTTTATACCTATTAATAGTAACACTTTCGAGCACATTACACAATAATTTGCCAATTCCGACAAGATTTTTTTCAGCAAGGCAAGACAGGATTTCATCTGTCTTTGGATGCTCTTTAACTTGTTCCTTTTGATAATTTTGATAGGCCCAGGCCGTTGAAACTTTAACCGGTGGTTTTGCCAAAATCACATAACATTGCGGCATACTGGGCAGGCGGGTGAGTTTTTCACCACGTCCCTCTGCCAGCATGGTTCCACCACAAAGGCAAAAAGGAATATCGGAACCAATTTTTTCACCCACAGAACAAAGTTCCTCACGTGAAAGTTCAAGACAAAACATTTCATTCATTGCCAAAATCACGGCAGCAGCATTACTGCTGCCACCAGCTAACCCTGCCGCAATTGGTATCCGCTTCGTAAGATTCATATGGATACCCTGCTCAATATGATACGTATCCATCATTAATTTGGCAGCTCGATAGGCTAAATTACGTTCGCCGCAAGGCAGCCCAGGCACATTGGTCACCAAAGTAATCCCGCTGCCTTTTGGTTCTTCGCTAAACTTAATTCGGTCACATAAACCGATCGATTGCATCACCATCGAAACTTCATGATAACCATCTGGACGCTTGCTTAAAATATCAAGTGTTAAATTGATTTTTGCATAAGCATCTACCTTTAATGTCTTTAGCACATTCATCACCCATTAATATTTATATCTATTTAAAATTATATTATATAGATATAAATATTAGCAATTTTTTTGCCATGCCGCAAGCAATTTAACTAAAACACAGACAAAAAAACATAAAATTTTATATTATTTTTGTAATACTTGACAAAAATAATATAAAATGTGATAATCAATATCAAATAGAGCACCCCGTCCCCGGGGGGGAGGTATACAATGAGTGAAGAACGAACGACTGCACTACAATATTTAAAAACCGTTCGCGGTCAAGTCGACGGTATCATAAAAATGATCCAAGATGACCGCTATTGTATCGATGTAGCAAATCAGGTATTAGCTGCCCAGTCTTTATTAAGAAAGGCTGAACTAGCCATTTTGCAAGGTCATCTGCGGCATTGTGTAAAAGAAGCCTGTATGGCAAATAATCCGGATGAAAAAATTGAAGAACTGAATCGGATTCTGGAAAAATTACTTGCAAAATAAAGAAAGAAGGATTCTGTATGAAAATTAAAGCCTTTAAAGTGGAAGGTATGACTTGTTCAGCTTGTGCCAATCGCGTAGAACGCGTTACAAAAAAACTTGATGGCGTACAATCGTCCGTCGTAAATTTTGCGGCTGAAACATTAACGATCACACTCGATGAAAATCTTGTCCAGACAAATTCTATCAAAACCATTGTTGCGGCAGCTGGTTATAAACTGATTAATCTTGAAGATGCACAGGGGAAAACCATAGATAAAGTAAAACCGATTCGACAGCGGCTGCTTTTTTCTATTATATTTGTCATACCGCTTTTATTCGTTTCAATGGGTCATATGCTGGGTTTTCCCTTGCCCGAAAGCATCAATCCCATGATTTCTCCCGTACCGTTTGCTTTTTTGCAGCTGCTTCTAACTCTACCGATCATGGCCCTCGGCTATAAATATTATACAATTGGTCTAAAAAACATGGTTTCACTGAATCCCAATATGGACTCACTCATAGCTGTCAGCACATTGGCAGCAATCGGCTATGGCTGCTTTGGAATCTTAAAAATCCTGCAAGGTGAGGTCGAATATGTCATGCACCTCTACTTTGAATCGGCTGGTACTATTTTGACGCTGATTACGTTTGGCAAATATCTTGAAGCCGTATCGAAAGGTAAGACCTCGCTGGCAATGCAATCCTTAATGAAGCTTGTTCCAAAAACGGCTGTTATTTTTCAAAGTACCAGCGAAAAAACCATTCCGATCGATGAAGTAAAAGTCGGGGATATCGTGATTGTACGATCCGGTGAGAAACTGCCTGTCGATGGTGAAATTATTGAAGGCAGTGCGGCTATTGATGAATCCATGTTGACTGGGGAAAGTATTCCTGCAGCAAAAAATATTGGCGACACCGTAATCGGTGCCAGCATCAACAAAACAGGCTTCATCAAATATCGTGCCACAAAAGTTGGGAAAGACACCGCCGTGGCACGTATCCTCAAACTTGTTGAAGACGCGCAAGGCTCAAAAGCGCCTATTGCTAAACTCGCGGATACTATTTCAGCTTATTTTGTTCCCATTGTTATGATTTTAGCACTAATCGCGGCAAGTGCCTGGCTGTTAGCTGGTGAATCTACAATTTTTGCCCTGACTATTTTTATTGCCGTTTTAGTGATTGCCTGTCCCTGTGCTTTAGGATTAGCAACCCCAACCGCTATTATGGTTGGTACGGGAAAGGGTGCCGAAAATGGAGTTTTGATAAAAAGCGGAGAAGCACTCGAAACAGCTCATGCCATTCAAACGATTGTTTTTGATAAAACCGGAACCATTACCAGCGGCACACCAACCGTCACAGACATTCAGCCAATCGGCATGACCGAAGATTTTCTTTTAACCTTTGCGGCTAGTGCTGAACAAGGGTCGGAACACCCTCTGGGCATGGCAATTGTCCAATATGCCAAAAGTCAGGACCTCACGCTCAAAAAGCTATCTGCTTTTAAAACGATTCCCGGTTATGGAATTGAAGCAACAATTGATAAACACTATATACTCCTCGGCAATCAGCCCTGGCTGTATGAAAAAAACATCACCATTCCCGAAGACGTAATAAAAACGGCTGAGACTTTAGCCGATAATGGAAAAACACCCATGTATATTGCGATCGACAATGAATTTAAAGGGCTCATTGCTGTTGCTGATGTCATAAAACCAACGAGTAAAGCGGCGATTGAAAAACTGCATTCGATGCATATTAAAACGGCAATGATCACTGGCGATAACAAAAAAACAGCGGAAGCAATTGCCCGCCAAGTTGGCATTGACACCGTGTTTGCGGATGTCTTGCCCGCAGATAAAGCCAATACCGTCAAAAATTTACAGGCTCTTGGTCAAAAAGTCGCTATGGTCGGTGATGGCATCAATGATGCTCCAGCACTCGTCCAGGCAGATATAGGTATTGCGATCGGTTCCGGAACGGATGTTGCCATTGAAAGTGCCAATATCATTTTGATGCATAGTGACCTGATGGATGTTGCTACAGCCATCAAGCTCAGCCAAGCTACAATGAAAAACATCAAGGAAAATCTCTTTTGGGCTTTTGCTTATAACATACTCGGTATACCCGTAGCTATGGGTATACTCCATGTATTTGGCGGGCCTCTCTTAAACCCCATGATCGCTGCAGCCGCAATGAGTTTAAGCTCCGTATCCGTTTTAGCAAATGCTTTAAGGCTCCGTAATTTTCACGCATAATAAATCCATATTATAAATAAAATAATAAAAAAGGTGGTCTGTTCCATGAAAAAGATTTTAATCGAAGGCATGAGCTGCGCACATTGTACCGCTCATGTAAAAGATGCATTGACAAAACTTGCTGGTGTAACCGAAGTGAAAGAAATAAATCTCTCTGGTAAATATGCTCTAATTGAAGGCAGTGCTGACGATGCCTCTATTAAAGCAGCGATTGAAGAAGAAGGCTACGACGTGGTCGGTATCCAAGGTTAATCCAAAATCTTAATTTACTTATAGCACATTTTCTTTGAAATAATTCATAGAAAATGTGCTATTTTTTGTACAGTCTTTTCAATAATTCATATTTATAGATAATTTTTATTGTATTTCGTAATAGAGTGCTCTATAATTATTATATGCAAGTCTAATATCTTCAAAGGAGTGAATTGTATGGATGTAGTAACCTTATCACGTTGGCAGTTTGCAATCACAACAATCTATCATTTTTTATTCATCCCATTAACGTTGGGACTCACGATTTTCATTGCACTTTTAGAAACTTGTTATGTGAAGACAGACAATCAACGCTGCCTCGAACTTACCCATTTTTGGGGTAAAATTTTCCTTGTAACCTTTGCCATGGGTGTTGTTACCGGGATTGTTCAAGAATTTCATTTCGGCATGAATTGGTCGGAATATTCGCGATTTATGGGTGATATTTTTGGTGCCCCACTGGCTCTTGAAGCACTCAGTGCATTCTTTCTAGAATCAATCTTTTTAGGAGTATGGATTTTTAGCTGGGATAAGCTGCCAAAGAAAATCCATTGTTTAACAATCTGGCTCGTTGCTTTTGCCAGTAGTTTATCCTCTTATTGGATCTTAGTAGCAAATTCATTTATGCAGCATCCTGTTGGTTTTATTATCAATAACGGACGCGCTGAAATGACAGATTTTCTAGCATTACTTACAAATTCGTATGTCTTTGGTCAACTTAGCCATACCATATCTTCTGGTATTGTAACCAGTGGAATACTCATTGTTTCGGTGAGTGCGTATCAATTGCTCAAACAAAAGCATCTTGAAACGTTTCGTATTTCTTTAAAAGCCGGCATCATCTATTCCTTGCTTGGTTTAGTCGCAGTTATGGGAACCGGTCATTTGCAAGCACAATATATTGGTAAAGCACAACCTATGAAGCTGGCATCTGTAGAAGCATTATGGGAAACGCAAGACCCTGCACCATTTACGGTCTATGCTGACGTCAACACAAAAACACAGACAAATTCATCAAATATCGAAATACCAAATGTACTTTCTTTTTTGGTCTATAATGAACCAAAAGGAGAAATAAAAGGTATCAAACCTCTGCAGGCCGCTGCTGAAAAGCAATATGGGCCCGGCAATTACATACCGGACGTCACGGGTCTGTTCTGGAGTTTCAGAATCATGATTTTAGCAGGTCTCATCATGACTGGTTTAGTTCTAGTGGGCGGACTTTTAGCTTTTAAAAATAAAATTGAAGCCTGCCCTGTATTATTAAAAGCATTAATCGTCATACTTCCACTGCCGTTTATCTCGAATTCAACCGGCTGGTATATCACAGAAGGCGGGCGACAACCCTGGATGGTTGTCGGGTTACAAAAAGTAGCCAATGCCGTATCGCAGAATATCACTCCGACTGAAGTTTGGATTTCTTTAATTGGCTTCACTGTTGTATATTTTGCTTTGGCCATTGTCACAATTTATATCATTTTGAAGTTTATAAAAAAAGGTCCTGAAGTTCCTAAAGAAAGGAGTGCTGCATAATGGATCTCACTATTATTTGGTTTGTTTTAATCACTGTTTTATTCATCGGCTTTTTCTTTTTGGAAGGCTTTGACTACGGTGTTGGAATCTTATTACCATTTATCGCAAAAACAGATCAGGAACGCCGTATCATCATCAACACAATCGGTCCAGTCTGGGATGGTAACGAAGTTTGGATGATTACAGCTGGCGGTGCATTATTTGCCGCATTCCCTCATGTATATGCAACGATGTTCAGTACCTTTTATTTGGCATTATTTTTGATGCTGCTGGCACTTATCATGCGTGGTGTATCATTTGAATTTCGCAGCAAACATGAAAACAAAAGCTGGCGCAGCTTTTGGGATTGGATGATATTTTTCGGCAGTGCTGTTCCCGCATTACTGTGGGGTGTCGCCGTAACCAATTTGATCCAAGGTTTGGCAATTAATGAAAAAATGATTTATACTGGCACTTTTTTTGATTTGTTAACACCTTATACAATCGTCGGCGGCTTGACTTTCGTATTGGTCTTCACCTTCCACGGAGCTGTATTTTTGATGCTTCGTGTTGAATCAGCCAAAACGATAGCTGCGCTTCGCCAAATGGCACAAAAAATAGGAATACCAGCTGCTTTGGTATTTGTCCTCTGTATGATTTTAACTTATACAAATACAAGTCTATTTTCCAGTATGCTGGCTGCTAGTTCACTATGTGCAGCAGCCATTGTTTTTCTTGCCAGTTACGGCTGCGTTTTTACTGAAAAATATGTACCGGCCTTTGTGTTAAGTTCTTTGGCCATTGTTTTTACAACACTTGCTTTCTTTGCCGGTCTTTTTCCAAGACTCATGGTATCGAGCCTCAATCCGGATTGGAGCTTAACTATTTACAATGCGTCATCTTCACAGTATACTTTAGGTATCATGACAGTAGCCGCACTTGTACTTGTACCTATCGTATTGATTTATCAAGGCTGGACGTATTGGATTTTCCGCAAGCGCGTTTCTGGGAAACATTTGGAGTATTAATTTATGCTTAATAAACATTTAATCAAAGAAATAAAACCCTATAAAAAGAAATTTGTTCTGCTCTTTATGCTTAGTATCACAAATGCTGTTTGCACAATCAGCATTGCGTATGCACTCATGAAGATCATCAACGGAGTTTTTCTCGCAGACATGAATTTGAAGGAAGCAGCACCGTTTTTTGCGATGCTGCTTTTCCTTATGTTTGCCAAAGCCTTCGTCCGTTGGCAAAATCAGCTGACTGCACATGACATATCCTTGTCTATCCAGCAAAAGCTGCGCAATCGCCTGCTTAATCATATCGTAACAGTCGGTCCCGAAGAAATGTCACAGGAAAAAACTGGAGACTTAGTTACATTATTCACGAATGGAATTGAAGGACTCGATGATTATTTCACAAAGTTTTTACCACAAGTCGTTACAGTAGGCATAATCCCACCGCTGATTTTAGTAGCGGTTTTACCGATGGATTGGATTTCCGCTTTACTTTTTTGCCTGACAGCACCGCTTATTCCTTTATTTATGATGTTAATCGGTCGCTTGGCCGGCAATGCGAATGCCAAACAATGGAAAACACTTTCCACCTTAAGCATCCATTTTCTTGAATTGTTAGAAGGACTTACTACCCTAAAGATTTTTAATCAAAGTATAAATCAAATCAAAGAAGTCACTCGCTTGAGCAACGATTTTCGTGATGCTACCCTCAAAGTTCTCCGTTTGGCATTTTTATCCTCTTTTGTTTTGGAATTAATCTCAACACTAAGCATTGCCCTGATCGCCATTGGCATTGGTCTGCGCTTATTGCAGGGGAATCTGGCGTTTGAAACTGCTTTTTTAGTATTGCTGCTTGCACCAGAATTTTATCAACCGCTCAGGCAAAGCGGAGCTGCTTTCCATGCAGCGATGACAGCAACTACGGCGGCGGATCAGATCTATCGGATTTTAAAAAAGCCACTGAATATTCCCCACACAAACCTACAGCGAATCGAAAAAACTACCGTTCCTTTTTCGATTCAATTCGAAGATATCTCGTTTCGTTATCAACAAGAACGCGAAATTGCCCTGCGCGGTCTCACCTTTTCGATTGAAGCCGGAAAACATATCGCCATTGTTGGCGGCAGCGGTGCGGGAAAATCAACTATTTTCCAGTTGCTGCTCCAATTGGTACAACCACAGAAGGGTGAAATTAAAATTAATGATCTTTCGCTTTGTTCCATTGATCCAGTATATTGGCGCAGCCGCATCGCTTATGTTCCACAAATGCCGCATATTTTTAGTGCATCGGTCTTTGATAACATCGTTCTTGGAAACACGGTAGCTGACGAAAATGATGTCATAGCGGCCGCCAAAGCGGCCGCTATCCATGAATTCATTCTAACTTTGCCAGAGGCTTATCAAACCAAGCTTGGTGATGGCGGACAGCCACTCAGCGGCGGACAGATGCGCCGCATCGCAATTGCCCGGGCTTTTCTTCAAGATGCCCCGCTTATCTTACTTGATGAAATGACCACTGGACTTGATACAAAAACAGAAAAAATCATCGCCCAGTCCGTTGCAGATCTAACGTATAAAAAAACTGTACTTACGATTGCCCATCGCTTAGACTCTGTAAAAAAGGCCGACAAAATCCTTGTCATCGAAAAGGGTCAACTTGTGGAAAGCGGTACCCACGCCGAATTACTGCAAAAAGGTGGTCGCTATTTCACTATGACAGCTGCCGATCGGAGGAACCTATGAAAACATGTATAACATTGTTGAAGCTTTTTGCCCCGGCATTACCGACCATGCTGCTTGCTTTATTGGCTGCCTGGCTCTGTATGCTTACTTCAATCGGACTCATGGCATCCGCGGCTTATCTAATTGCCCGAGCGGCCTTACATCCGATGATTTATGAATTATCGATTGCAATTGTCGCGGTACGCTTTTTTGGTATCTCACGAGCTGTGTTACGCTACGCTGAGCGCTATATTTCGCATGATGCCACATTTCGTATTTTAACAAACTTACGTATCTTTTGTTATGCGTGTTTAGAGAAAATTGCCCCCGCAAAACTTGTCGGTTATAAAAGTGGTGAACTTTTTGGCCTGCTCATTGAAGAAATCGACGTATTAAAAGACTTTTATCTACGAGTGCTGTCACCACCGCTTACCGCTGTATTAACCCTGGCAACGATCTCAGGTATACTTTTTTTCTATAGTCCGACAGCCGCGATCTGGCTCATTATGGCCTTTATTATGATAGGACTGGGTCTCCCTTACCTTGCTTATCATTTCAATCGTTCAGGAAGCACTTATTTAAGAGAAGCAAAAGGTATTTATAAAAGTGAATGTATTGATATAATTCATGGCTTAAATGACATAAAAGTTTTCCATTATGATGAGAAAAAATTCGCCATCAATCAAAGGATAGCAAGTCAAATCACCACCCAGGAGCGCAAAGTTTTTCGCACCACCGCTTTAGCCGATGCAGGTGCCGATCTCATCGCCAATTGGACTTTACTTGCTATCTTAGCCTGCTTAATTCCTTTAGTGCGCTCAAATCAAATCAGCGGCATTCATTTGGCTGTCTTCACTCTTGCCGTCCAGAGTTCTTTTGAAGCAGTCCTGCCCCTGCCTTCGGTATGGCACTATTGTTTAGCCGGTTTGGATGCAGCAAAAAATCTATTTAAAATCAGCCAGCTTGATATTGCCTTACATCCCACGGCAAAGACCCATCCGAACTGCCAAGGCAATAAAGCACTGCTGATTGACAAACTTGATTTTTTCTATAAACCTGACACCCCCGTTTTCAAAAATCTTTCATTTTCCATTGTCGCAGGTGAAAAAATCGCCATTGTTGGCGCCAGTGGCAGTGGCAAAAGTACCCTGTTTAATCTACTTTTACGGCTGTGGGAGCAAAATTTTGGTATGCTCTATCTAAATAACGTTCCTTATGATGCCATGACTGGAGAAACTGTCCGTCAAGCATTTCGTGCTATCACACAAAATACATATATTTTCCAGGGAACCATTGCCGATAACTTCCGAATTTTGTATCCTGACTGCACGGAAGCAGAAATTCTGACTGCACTGCAAAAAGCCCAGTTGCATGATTTTATTTTATCTTTAAAAAATGGTATCCATACGGATATTGGTGAAGATGGCAATCAGCTCTCGGGCGGGCAGCGCCAACGTCTGGCAATCGCCCGTGCACTTTGCCGGCCAACACCGATTTTGCTGCTTGATGAACCAACAGCCAGTCTGGATTCCATTACGGCCCAACATATTATGGATACGATTATCAAAACGCTCGATAACCGTACCATGCTTTTGATTACACATGACCTGCGCGGTCTTGCCTCAATGGATCGAATAATGGTATTAAAAGATGGTCAGGTCATTGAACAAGGAAGTTATCATGAACTGCTCCGTAAAAAGGGTGAGTTCAGCACCATGCTAACTTACCAGCGCGCTCTATAAAAAAAACGAAGCTGCGATCAATCGATCACAGCTTCGTTTTTTATGTTTAATCTTTCATGCGAAGACCGCATTCTTCCATTAATTTTTTCGCTTCAACATACTGTTCAATCCCCATCGCAACTTTCTTGGCATCTTTCATCGCGATAACGACCGTTGCCGCACCATGAGCCACATCGCCGCCGGAAAATACACCGCGGCGTGTTGTCATTCCATAAGGACGATCCTGGGTGACTACACAACCACCCGGGTCCACTTCGATGCCCTTCGTCGTTCCTATAATACGTCGAGCCGGCTTTTGACCGATTGCAATAATTACCTTGTTTGCCGGAATGATTTCCTTAACACCAGTGCCTTCCGGTTTTTCACCAGGAACCTTAATCGCACGGATTTCACACTCAACCCCGGTAACACAAGTATCTCCCATAAGCTGACAAGGATTCCGCAACGGAATAAAGTTTACGCCTTCATCTTTAGCAACTTGTATTTCCGATGGCAGTGCTGCCATTTTCCCTTCGGCATCACGGCAAACTACCGTAACCGTAGCAGCATGCTGTCGTTTCGCAGTTCTAGCTGCGTCCATAGCCGTATTACCAGCCCCAATGATTACAACATGATCACCTTCCTGCACAGGTATTTCATCTTTGTCAACACTGCCTTGATTTGCCAGTGACACCATTTGTAAAAGATAGGTCGCCTGCAAAACACCTGTTAAATGCTGTCCCTCAATATTAAGTGTTTTAGCCATTGCATTACCCGTCCCAATAAAAATTGCATCAAAACCTTCTTTAAATATATCATCTAAGGTCAGTGCTTCACCAATCATTATATTGGTTTTGAACTGAACTCCTAATTTTTCTATTTTATGAATTTCCCGTCGCACAACATCTTTGGGCAAACGAAAAGCTGGAATTCCATACATTAAAACCCCACCGGGTTCTGCCTGAGCATCAAATACCCGCACTCTAAAACCATCTTTGGCTAAATCTCCCGCCACAGTGAGTCCCGCCGGGCCGGACCCAATCACCGCAACACGCCCTTTTTCATCCCAAAGCTTTGGCAGTGGTGTTATTTCAAGTTCGCCATCCATATCGGCAATAAAACGTTCCAGCTTGCCGATTTTAATACCCTTGCCTTGTTCTGTCAATACGCAGGCACCTTCACATTGTCTTTCCCTTGGGCAAACACGTCCGCAAACAGCGGGGAGATTGCTGCGTCTTGCGATAACTGCACTGGCCTGTCCCAAATTCCCCGTCGCTAATTCTCTAATAAACGCCGGGATTTCATTTTCGATTGGGCAGCCTTTGCGACAAGCTGGTTTTACACAATTCAAACAGCGCTTTGCTTCGCTGATTGCTTCTTTTAATGTAAAACCAGTTGGGTCATACTCAATTTCTCTCTCTGACATCATTTCCGCCTCTATTCTTTAAAATTCAACATTCTTTATATCCCTTTAAGTAACTTTGAAAAATAAATTTTAATTATGTAAGCGCTTCATTCAAATGTATTATAGCATTAATTTCCATGCATAACTAGTCATAACATGCATAATTACGTAAGTTATTTTATGAACTTATATTGTGATTTTTTGAACTTATTTAACCATACTTTTCCTTTATTTATAATGCTTTATTGTATAATTTTCTAAATATTTTCATAGTTTATATTCGCTTCATCTTATTCATTCTATATGTATTTTTATTCACATACTCATTAAAAGAAACTAAAAGTTCATACGAAAATAAACATGCAATGATTTTTACAGTCAGAACGTACATGGTTTATTTACGCTAGAAATAATCGGTATGTGTACCTTAATTGAACATCCAATAAACTGCCATTTTGCCTTAAATATGATATAATTTAACCATAATACAAAAAATTTATAGGAGTGATTATAGATGAACAGTCATGATTTCCACAAGTTAGTCCATATGATCCTTGAAAGTCCCGCACATCCACCAGAATCACTATTCGCACAAGGTTTTGACGACTGGCATGCCCGTGCTCGTATGGCTCATTTTTTAGCTATGCCAGAATATGAAAAAAAAGATTTGGCAATCGAGCTGTTCCGGTCGATAGTGGACATTGAAATTGACGAAGAAAACTCAGAAGATGTTGAAGAAAAAGTATTCGCCCTGCAAAAGCTCAGTGCCTGCCTGCGTGAAAATGAAACGACACTTGAGGCTGCCTTGGATTATATCAACCTGGCGATTGAACTCGCTGAATCAACCGATTATCTTTATAAATATATCCTGCGCGGTGAGCTTTGGGCCGACCGGTGGCTAACGCTGCACTTACAGAAAAAAACGAATATTGCTGAGGCTGAAATCACGGAAAAAATCGAAATTTTTGAACCGCTGCCGATCCCACATAACAGCTATCTTTATTACGGCTATCGTTTCAAAGCACAGATTGCTGCAGAACGCGGCACAACGCTTATAGCGAAAGATTTTATGCACATGGCCTTATCCTTTATGGATATACCAAAATCGTACCAGGATGAGCTCCAGGCGGCTTTCTCGGCAACGCATGACAACGCTGCCTGGATTTTAAATGATATTGATCATGCAACGCCCGCTCCCGACAAACTACACTGGGATATTTAATAGCACCACAGCAATGCTGCCACATATATGGCAGTAAACATTTTTATATGGCAATCGTCAGCAAACGATGCCCTGCCCATTCCCGACAGACTGATAGACTGGATGTAATTTCTTTAATGCGTTCGTTCTATATAGGTTATAAAAGAGGTCTGGACTCGTAAAATATTTTACAAGTCCAGACCTCTTTTATTTTTATAGAATTATCTCAAGCCCAACCGGGCAGTGGTCACTGCCATAAACTTCATTATGAATAGAGGCATTTTGGATCTTTTCTTGCAATCGATCGGACACCAGAAAATAATCGATACGCCAACCAGCATTTGACTCACGCGCTTTACGCATATAAGACCACCAGCTGTAGATTCCTGCTTGCTCTGGATAAAGATAACGAAAACTATCCGTAAATCCCGACTTCAGCAAAACCGTCATGGCTGCGCGTTCTTCATCCGTAAAACCAGCATTATGCCTATTTGTTTTAGGATTCTTCAAATCAATTTCCTGATGTGCTACATTCAAATCACCGCAGACAACAACACTCTTGTCTTGGTCAAGTTCCAATAAAAATCCGCGAAAAGCCTCTTCCCATTGCATTCGATAAGCAAGCCTTGCCAATTCACGCTGCGAATTCGGTGTATAAACCGTCACAAAATAAAAGGTGGGAAATTCAAGTGTGATAACTCGTCCTTCCTGATCGTACTCTTCAACGCCTAAACCATACTGAACGGACAATGGTTCTTGTTTTGTAAAAACAGCCGTCCCTGAATAACCTTTTTTTATAGCACTATTCCAATATTGATGATACTCTGGCAAATCCAGCGTTACCTGTCCCACTTGCAGTTTCGTCTCCTGCAGACAGAAAATATCCGCATTCATTTTTTGAAAATCTTCCATAAAGTTTTTCGCCAAACACGCTCGCAAGCCATTGACATTCCATGAAATAAATTTCATATAATACCTCTTCTCCTAAAAATTCCGATTACTTATTGAGTATCGGCAAAACATTAATTTTTTTGAAAATACGTTTCGCATTTTTAAAGAACACCGCTTCATGGTGCTCTTGTGGAATAATTCGTTTAATGAGTTCAATATACGTGCCCATATTGACCAGCGGCCAGTCTGAACCATACATTAATTTATCATAACGTGACAAATAGGTGAGCCAGCCCACAAGCATATCTGCATAAGCATGATAATTTTTAAAAAACCAGCCCACTGAAAAATTCCCTTCCGCCAGTCCTGATAAGTCGGCGTAGACATTGGGATTTTTCTTAATAACTTCCGTAGCATCCACAATCCAAGGATTTCCATAATGTGCCATAACAAAAGTCGTTCGAGGAAAGTTAACCGCAACCTCATCAATGGTCAACGGATGTGAATATTTGAGCAAGCCTTGCGAATTAGCTGTGTCCCCCGTATGAATAACTACTGGTACATCATAGTGTTCTGCCAATTCATAAAACGGATGGTAGACGGGATCACTTACATAAAAGTGCTGATACCCTGCATAAATCTTGATGCCAACCGTCGTTGGTTCTTTTATTTTATTTTCGAAGGCAGACAGTACGTCCCTTTTATTTATATTTGTTATCGTATCGGCATTTACGCCCAGACACTGTGCAAAAAAAGAGGGCCAGCTCTCTTTCACAAAAGGTAATATTAAAGGGTTTTGCAGTATACCGGCCGTTGGAGTAGTTCCCATTCCAATCCCCAAAACAATCTTGTTTTTTTCCATTGCTGCCGTTAAACTTTCTATCGTTGCCTGATCACCAGCCTGTTTCGCACTTTGATCAAACTTTAAACTTTCCGGGAAAAAATGTAAATGTGCATCAATAATATTCATATTTTTCAGCCTCGTTACCTTTGAATTTTATCTATTTTTCATTATAACATATTCGCATCAAAATTCATTTTTTATCTCCTGTAAAATAAAAAACCGCACTAGAAAGATAAACTTCCCTGCACGGTTATAATTCCTTATTTTATTGTTTTTGGTTAGCTGAAACTTGGTTGGCGATAACGGCAAACTCGGTTAAAGATAAAGTTTCGCCGCGACGAATGCCATCGATTCCTGACTGCTGCAAGATTTCCATAACCGTTTCCTTATCGATTCCCATCGTCTTCAAGGCATTATTCAGTGTCTTGCGACGCTGACAAAAAGCAGCTTTTACCACTCGAAAGAACATTTTTTCATCAGCTACGTCAACCGGTGGTTTTTGACGAACCTCACAGCAGATAACAACTGAATCAACATCCGGAGCCGGAATAAACGAATACGGCGGTACATCCAATACAATTTTCGGTTTCGTATAATACTGGACAGCAACGGACAAGGCACCATAGTCTTTTTTACCAGGGTTTGCCACCATACGTAAAGCAACTTCTTTTTGCACCATCGTCACAAGTTTAGTCATCGGCAGGCGCTGTTCTAAAAGAGCCATTACGATTGGTGTTGTGATATAATATGGCAGATTAGCTACTACTTTAAAGGAGCCGCCACCAGTAATTTCGGGAATATTCACCTTTAATATATCGCCTTGCACAATCTTGACGTTCTCATATCCAGCCAGCGTATGCGCTAAAACATCAGGCAGCCGTTTGTCGAGTTCAACTGCAATAACATTGGCTTTTGCTTCGGCAAGACCTTGCGTCAAAGTCCCGATACCCGCCCCAATTTCAAGCACGGTTTCCCCTTCTTGGATATCCGCAGCATCCACAATACCATCAACAATTGATTCATCGATTAAAAAGTTCTGACCTAATTTTTTACTCATATGGATATTAAATGATTTTAATATATGTTTTGTTACGTCGCGTTTTGCGATGATTGGCTGAATCATTCAGTCTTTTCCCCTTCACTTGCATCCTGAGCGTCTAATAAGTCTAAAGCTTTTTCAAACTCAGCCTCTGTCACGCCGTAATGATTTAATCTTGTTAAAAATGTCTTAGCATTCGCATAACCAATACCAAGGATTTCTCCTATTTTAGCACGCCTTTCTGAAGCACATGTCGATCCACTGAGCCTTGCTGCTATCAAATCAGCACCAGTAAACACCGTGATTGGATTCCAACCTAATGTCCTAACTTTTTCCAGTGCCGTACGAATTGCATCCGGTGAGGCCTGTTCAATACCAATATCACCGTTAGCGGTTGCATCTTTTTTGGGCACAAATGCGTGTTTTGCCTCAGGAAACTGTTTACTCAAATAAGCACGAATTCGTTCTCCCGCAGAGTCCGGATCCGTCATAATAATAATACCACGTTTTTCATATGCTTGGCGAATATGATCTATCATATACTTTTTTAAACTAAAGCCGCCTGTAATAATACAATCTGCCTCTACCGCTTTATTGATAGCGACAACATCCATTTTACCTTCTACTACCAGAACTTCTTTTATCATAACTATCCCCACATTGTTTTTGATCTATATAAGTTGCATTAAATATTTTATATGGCAATCGTCAGGAATTTGGTATAAGGCTCCGTGGCGTTACGTAGGAAGCAAACGATGCCCTATACCAAATTCCTGGCAGCCTAATAGTCTATATGCAATTTCTTTAATGCATTATATATATCTATAGTTTACCTAAGTACAGGCAAAAAAACAACAGGGCATATCAAATATGCCCTGATTCATATTAATCTAATATATATACTTTAACACTGCGGCGGCCAAAATTAATTGCTTCACCATAATCATCCATGCAAAGATCAATTTTAGCACCTTGAATGGCACCACCTGTATCAGCAGCAATCGCCACCCCGTAGCCGGGAATAAACAATCGCGTACCGAGTGGTATCACATTCGGATCAACGGCAACCACGCCATGGCGTGCTGCAAGGCCCGTAGCTGTAATTCCAGCTCCACCGCCATCACCGGGAAGATATGCACTAGCTTCCATATAAATCGCCCGGCTAAAACGCATCGCTCCACGTGATGTTGGAACTGTATCACGCGCACCAACTTTAATGATCTGCGGACGAGAAGGTGTTATAACTGTTTCTTCGATGACCTCTTCTCCCGCTTTTTGACCATCATTAAAATGTTCTCTGACTTTTATTTTTTTTATGCCATTTTCACCATTTTGAACAATATTTTCTGTTCCTTTTTCCATAGATGGGTCGCTCTGGCGTACGACCTGATAGACTTCCGATTCTTCGCGTTCACTGATTTTTTCTGAGATAGATACAATTTTTATATGCAGATTTTTCTGTATTTTCGAATTTAGACCCGGTTCTACACGATACATATCTCCGGTATAGCCTAGTTCACTGAGCAATTCTCCCACTGTCGGTTTTCCTGTAATAAGTTCCTGTTTTTGGTTTTGATACTCCACAGTAACAGGTACTGCACGATAAATAGTAATAATAGTATTGTTTTCGATCCGATCTGTTGACAGACGATATTCGTCTTTGTCCTGTAAATGGACACCTGCCTGCTTAATAATTGTTTCCGGTTTGCTCATCAATGTATTTACCGTAATTGTATCGCCATCTGCCAGAATTTCAATCGTCTTCTGTCCCTCAACGAAACCAGTTACCAACGTTAATACAAAAATCAACACCGCACATATTGCGAGTTTTTGTCTTGATTTTTGAGATGAAATGATTGTTTTTATACTCATTAAATTCCCCCTTTCGAAGAACTTGTGAATTATATCATGATTTTTTTAAATATGTCAAATCCCAAGCCTTTTTTTAACATATATTTACAATCAATCGCCTATAATTTGGTATTAATGTAAAATTTTTTCTGTATTTATTTTCATTTAATTTACATTTTATTCTAAATATTACCATTAATTTACTTTATAAGTAATTAATTTACAATTATCTTTTTATCGTATTTTTATTAGCTAAATTACGAATCATTCCAAGCAAAAGCTCCAGATAACTAATAATTGAAAGTTTTTTGAGGTGAATACCTGTTGATTTTTGCAAAAATAAAATAGCCCACGATAAATTTCATCAATTTATCATGGGCTATTTACCATATTTTGTTTATTATAGGAATATATAATATTTATGGAAACCTTGTAAAATAAGCATTTTCACGAATAAACATCGTCCCCATGACTTCATTACAATCAAATCCATATGGGAAAAAGCTCGTATGTTCTATTATATCAAGCTGATAAAATCGTCTTTTCTGCTATAAAATCACCATTGAAGCCACCTATTGTATACCAAATAAATGACGGGCATTTTCGGTTGTTGCCTTAGCAAAAACTTCAAACTCGATATTACGCAAAGCAGCAATTTTTTCCGCAACATGCCTAACATAGGCCGGTTCATTTCGTTTTCCACGTTTCGGAACCGGAGCCAGATAGGGGCTGTCCGTTTCTACCAGCAAACGATCCAACGGTACCTGCTGAACAATTTCCGGCAATTTTGCCGCGTTTTTAAAGGTAACCGGACCGTCAACCCCAATGAACCAGCCTTTACGTAAAAGATCATGGGCCATCTCCCAGCTGCCTGAAAAACAATGGATAACGCCAATGATGCCTTTTCCTTCTTTTTTTAGTATTGCCATCGTATCACCATGCGCATCGCGATCATGAATACTGACTGGTAAATGCATCTGCCGTGCCAGATCAAGCTGACGAATAAAAACTTTTTTTTGGATTTCACGCTCAGAATTTTCATAATAATAATCAAGACCGATTTCACCAATTGCCACAACTTTGGGAAGCTGCGCCCAGCTGGCAAGCAAATCATCATGTGATTTCATCATCGTTTTAGCTTCCTGAGGATGGATGCCAACAGCTGCATAAATTTCATTATAATCGGCTGCCAGTTTGACCGATCGAGCCGAAGATTTAATATCCGAACCGACATTTATCATGCGCGTAACACCACTGTCGATTGCTCGTTGAATGACTTCGGCGCGATCTTCCGCAAATTTTTCGTCATCAATATGTGCATGCGTATCAATTAACATGAGCTACTTCACCTTACTGCCGACAGGCATGTCCACGGCAATTACTTTGAGTTCATCCCCCGCCGATGCAGCAAGCACCATGCCATGCGAAATAACGCCACGAATTTTAGCCGGTTTCAAATTGATTATCATAACCACATTTTTACCGATTAAATCTTCTGGTGCATAATGTTTCGCAATACCTGATATAATCGTGCGCTGTTCCCCACCTAAATCAACCGTGAGCATCAACAATTTTTCCGTTTTTTTGACTGGTTCGGCGGCTAATACTTTAACGACTCGCAAATCCATTTTAGCAAAATCATCAATTGTAATCTCAGTAGGAATATCCTTGCTTTCAACCGTTGCCAGCTTTGCTTTGACTGGCACATCCGCCATTTTTTCGGTCACAGCAATGCTTGCCGCTGGTTCGATTTCAATACGGGGGAAAATTTGTTCCGGTACCCCCATATGGATAGCACTTGGCGTCTGTCCCCATGTTTTAATATCATGGAGCTGTACGTCTTTAAACTTCTGAGTAAGTCCCAGCTGATTCCATATTTTAGGTGCAGTAACCGGCATAAATGGTGAAATCAAAACACTGATAATCCGTAAGCTTTCAATTAAATTATATAAAACGGTATTAAGATGTTCTTTGTTCGCTGGATCTTTGGCCAATGCCCAAGGACTCGTTTCATCAATGTATTTATTGGTCCGACTGATAAAAGCCCAAACATTTTTAATCGTTGGACTCAGTTCCATTTTTTCCATACTTATTTCATATTCTTTAACGGTCAGCATCGCCATATCAATTAACGATTGGTCAATTGCATCGGACGCACCAGGCTGTTCAATGATTCCATGATTAAACTTACCAATCATACTCAACGTACGATGCAAAAGATTTCCTAAATCATTGGCAAGATCTGAATTGATTCTCTGAATAAGTGCTTCCCGTGAAAAATTTCCATCCATTCCTAGATTTATTTCACGCAAAAGAAAATAACGAATCGCATCCGGTCCGAATTCTTCGATCAGACCAACGGGGTCTACTACATTTCCTTTTGACTTTGACATCTTATCGCCTTCAACAATAAGCCAGCCATGGCCATAGACTTTTTTAGGCAATGGTAAATCAAGTGCCATAAGAATAATCGGCCAAATGATGGTATGGAAACGTACGATTTCTTTTCCTACTAAATGCAGATCTGCCGGCCAAAATTTTTTAAATTTTTCTTCATCCGATAAATAGCCTGCTGCAGTCAAATAATTTGATAAAGCATCAAACCATACATAAATTACATGCTTTTCATCCATTGGCACAGGAATTCCCCAATTAAATGACGTACGCGAAATACAAAGATCTTCCATCCCTTGTTTGATAAAATTAATCATTTCATTGCGCCGCGATACGGGTTGGATAAATTCTGGATTGTCCTCTATATATTGAAGTAGACGATCTTCATATTTTGAAATCTTAAAAAAATAAGCTTCTTCTGACACTTCTTCCACAGATCGCCCACAGTCTGGACATTTTCCATCAACCAATTGACGTTCCAACCAAAATGTTTCACAAGGAGTACAGTAGAGACCTTTATAAGCTCCTTTATAGATATCACCATTTTCATAGATTTTTTTAAAAATTTCCTGAACAACTTTATGATGGCGTTTTTCTGTAGTTCGAATAAAATCATCATGCGAAATATTAAGACGTCGCCAGAGATCCTGAAAACCTGCGACAATTTTATCGACATATTGAATCGGTGTAATACCTTCTTCTTCGGCTTTGCGCTGAATTTTCTGTCCATGTTCATCGGATCCCGTCAAAAACATGACATCGTATCCAGCCAATCTTTTGTAGCGAGCAATTGAATCCGCAATGGTCGTACAATATGCATGACCAATATGTAATTTGGCACTAGGATAATAAATAGGTGTGGTTATATAAAATGATTTTTTTTCCACGAAAATAAGTCCTCCTCCAATAAATTACGCAAACATTTTAACGTCGTTCTTCTATTATAAAGCAAATTGCCCCGCTGAACAAAAATTTTATAAAAAAAATTTCAAAACGCATCTCTATATAATGCATTAAAGAAATTACATCCAGCCTTTTAGTCTGCCGTACCACGATTTATTTTCACTAAAGTCTATAAATTCTGTAAACTATTTTGTTGAAAGTGTTTGTAATATATGGTATTATTTACTTAACCTAACATTTTGAATACTAGGTAGTCAAAATTATTTATTAAAAAGGAGAGTCGCAACTATGAAATCAACTGGTATCGTTCGTAAAGTAGATGAACTAGGCAGGGTCGTTATCCCGATTGAATTGCGTCGAACTCTTGCAATTGAAGAAAAAGACGCCTTGGAAATTTATGTTGATCAAGATCGTATTATTCTTCGCAAATATGAACCGTCATGTGCCTGCATTTTTTGCGGTAATGCCGACAATGTGACAAAATTCAAAGGCAAAAATGTCTGCGGTGAATGCGTGGATGCATTACAATCAGAGAAATAAAGTTCCCTTTACTCTGCTCTTTGTACTACTACAGAAAAAAAGAAACCCAAAAGGATGGAAATCATCCTTTTGGGTTTCTTTTTTCTGCTGCTAAAACAGCCTGATATACATCACGTTTACGAATTCCCAGTTGCTGCGCAGCCTGTTTCATCGCAATTTTTTTATCCAAACCCTCCGTCATAAGCTGGACAACCAAGTCTGCTGGTTCAATTGTTTCAGCAACTTTATCTGTATCGGCTTCACTATTATAACCATCAACAATAATCACAAATTCCCCCCGCGGCTGATTATCCTGAAAATATGCTGCGATAGATCCTAACGAACCGCGAATAAATTCTTCGAATTTTTTTGTGAGCTCACGCCCCACCACCGCTGGTCGATCTTGACCTAATACATCCGCAAGTTCTTTCAATGTAGCTTTTAAATGATGCGGTGATTCATAAAAGAGCAATGTCTCCGGCCGTTTCGGCAAATTCGCTAAAATTTCACGCTTTTTTTTCGTTGTTTTTGGTAAAAACCCGACAAAAGTGAAAACTGTCGTATCCAGTCCTGAACAAATCAGCCCCGAAAGTGCCGCATTTGCCCCGGGAAGCGGTGTAACTTGAATACCTTCAGCAATGGCCAGCTGGGCCAAATGGCTTCCTGGATCAGCAATTCCCGGGAGCCCGGCATCACTTACTAATACAAGATCTTCACCCGTCAGTAAATAGTCAATTAATTCCGGTCCTTTTGTAAATTTATTGTGCTCGTGATAACTTGTCAACGCGGTGTGAATATCATAATGCGTTAAAAGTTTACGTGTGTGGCGCGTATCTTCCGCTGCAATACGATTCACTTCTCCCAAAAGGCGCACGGCCCGATATGTCATATCTTCCAGATTACCGATTGGTGTTGCACATAGATATAATATGCCCGGTTTATTACTCGTTTCCATAGTTCCTCCTAATAAAAAAACAGGATGTGCCCAATCTCTTTATTACAAAGAAATCAGGCAGCCACCCCAGTTTATCTTTCCTGATAATACTCAACGATTTCCCTTGCGTAACTGCCATCACTTCCATAAACAATCAATGGTGGTTCCACAAGCATACCGCCTGGTTTTGCTCCAGCTATACCTTCAACCAGAACCATATTCGGTGCTTTGCCAAGTCTCGGGTGAACAAAACGTAAACGTTTTGGCTCAATACCCGCCTCATGCATCGCTATAATAATTTCACCGATTCGTTCTGGCAAATGTACCATTGCAAAACGGCCGCGAAATTTCAGACAATACCGCGCCGCTTTGACAACATCCTGCAGCGTTGCTGTCACTTCGTGCCGTGCTTTTGCTACATCACTTAAAAGGTTCAAATCGCCCTGTTCCAAGGGACGATACGGAGGATTTGAAACAACCAGATCGACAAACTCCGCTGGAAAAATCTCCCGAATATTACACAAATCGCCTTCATGAACTACAATTTTTTCTTGTAAAGCATTGAGTTCTACATTACGCGCTGCTAAATCTGCCATTACCGGATTTAACTCCAAGGCATCGATTTTTTCTGTCTGCCGTGTCGAAAGCAATAAAGCTATAACCCCAGTTCCCGTTCCAAGGTCAAGAACATGGGCTCTTTTTTTTACTTTAGCAAAATGAGCCAATAAGACTGCATCCAATGAAAAACAAAACTGTCGTTCATTTTGAATGATTTTCAATCCTTGGATTACTAAGTCATCTAGTCGTTCATTATCTTTGAGATCAAGCTTCATCTTTTGAAATTACATCCTCCCATGAAGCTACTACTGTTTTACTGTCATCGAGTAAAATGGTTGCCGTTTTACGCTGATTGTGAATCGAAATTACTTTTCCTTCACCCTCAACCGTAATAACACGAGTCCCCGGCTTTGGTGCCGTAATTTTCTTACTTGGACATTTATTGCAATAACAGTCATTTTCATATTTCAAGCAGCACATTAATCTGCCGCAAATTCCCGAAATTTTCGTTGGATTCAGTGACAGATTCTGCTCTTTTGCCATACGAATGGAAACTGGTTCAAAATCGCCAAGAAAGGTTGAACAGCATAATGATCGGCCGCAGCAACCAATCCCGCCCATAAGTTTGGCTTCATCACGTACACCAATTTGCCGAAGTTCAATACGTGTACGAAAAACAGCTGCTAAATCTTTTACTAATTCTCTAAAATCAATACGGCCATCCGCTGTAAAATAAAAAATAATTTTATTCACATCAAACGTATACTCAACATCAATCAGTTTCATTGGTAAAGCATGCGTTACAATTTTCTTTTCACAAATCGTAAAAGCTTCTTTTTCTTTAACTTCATTTTCTTTAACTTTCGTACGGTCACTCGGTGTAGCTTTACGCTGCACAGTTTTTAAAGGTAAAACAATGTCTTCATCCTTTACTTCACGAGGACCAATAACCACCATTCCATATTCTATGCCACGTGCTGTTTCAACGATAACATCATCATCTTGTACAAGCACAAGTTGTCCTGGATCAAAATAATATATTTTTCCCGCTTCTTTGAAGCGTACTCCCACTACTATCTGCACAACGCAGCCTCCTCTATCATAAATCGCACAACTTAATCAAAAACTGTTCCATGACGAGCCGTGCATTCGCATTTGAGCTCAACATCTTTTGCGCAACAGTAATTTCTTTCATCGCCCGTAATAATTTATTTTCTGACCAATATAATTTCTGCTCCAAAAGCACTGAAGCTACATCTTGATTGTATAATTTATTGCTTTGCTCATCCACCTGTAAAACAAGAAAATCACGCAAAAGCATATTTAAGTACAGCACAAATTCCTGCAGTGTTTCACGATCAAGGTCCCCCAATTTCTGTCCACAGACCCAAACAGCATCCATATCCATTTGTTGAAGCTGCACCAAAAGATCCAAAGCTTGACGTCGCAGTTCCAATCCACCATTATCCTGTAAATCAATTGCTTTTCCCAAGCTGCCTTCAGCCAATGCCGCCAGAGGTATTGCATCTTCTGCCGCAATACCTCTTTGTTCTAAAGCCCCCGCCAAACAAGACAATTCCAATGCATGAAATGGCACCATCATACACCGGGAAATAATCGTATCTAAAAGTGATTGCCGATTATTGGCAATTAAAATAAAAACAAGATTACCGGTTGGTTCTTCTAGTATCTTAAGCAAGCTGTTCGCTGCCTGAACATTCATTGTTTCCGCTTGATCAATGATCACAATACGTTTGTCAGCCAGATACGGCGCCAGAGCCACTTCCGTCTGCAAGTGGCGGATCTGTTCAATCTTAATCATTTTCCCATCCGGTTCTACTGTATAAAAATCAGGATGTGTATCCGTCAAAAGAGCCTGACACGAAGGACATAAACCGCAAGGTTTTTCTTTTCCATTACAAAAAAGTGCCGCAGCTGTTATCTGTGCGGTTAAAAATTTGCCGATCCCTTTTGGCCCCACAAATAACAGCGCATGCGGCATGCGATTTTCTTGAATCAAATTTTTTAAACGCTGAATAATTTCTATATGCCCAATGATTTTCTCCCACATAATTTCCATTACATGTATAAATCCACAAGCATGCCACGGATCACATCTTGTTTCGCAGCAATGCTAAGCTGGGTGGACTGCCCCAAACGTATTTCTTCTGCCATTTCTTCCATTTTACCATCAACCTTACGTACCGTTGTGTAGACCTTTTGCCGTCCTTGTCGATCCCAGCCGGTTTGTGTCTGCATGCTATACATGCGTGAAACAGCTTCACCTACGAATGTCTTAACTAAATCACGATAGGACTTGAGTTCATCATACGTTGGTGTTTGAGTTAGTTTTGCACCCTGTTCATCAATTTTCGCCAGCAGCTCATTCATTTTTTCTAAGGAAAGTCCATCCTGATTACGTGTAAGCTCCGATGAAAAATCACTGTTCTTTTTTGCTACCTTTGTTCCTGTATCACGGTCTCCCATCGGGATTGTCCGTTGCGCGCCTAAACCATCTATTTTCATAATATACATCCTTTATCATGATAATGACTATAGGGATGTGGACACTTCTTCTGATTTTACCATTTACGAAATATCAGAAAACCCCACTCTAGTTAAATTATAATTGTTTTCAACAAAATAAGCAATAAAAGAGGTTCTAAATTACAGGAATTCCTCTTAGCTTGACCGCATTGTTATTTTAATAATAGCGTTGGTAGCAACGCATAAATTTCGCCATGAATTTCTTCAATACTTTTTAATTTTTCATTGTTGACACAAGAAACCGTAAACCAGCCATATTTTTCTGCCAATTGGCAATAAGCAGCATGACATCTCTGCAAATAGAGTTGATCTTGTTCATGGATGTCCTTCACCTGGTGCATTTTATCAGAACGGCTTGTAATCAGCCTTTCACTAAACTCGGGTGCCATCTCTAAAAAAATCACCATGGATGGAATAGGTAGGCCCAGCTTAATAAATTCCAGATCCCAAAGCCACGTCAAAAAATCTTCCCGTTCCTGCAGATTGGAAAATTTAACAGCTTGATGGACCATATTCGATGTCGTATAACGATCGGCAATAATAATGTCCCCAGCATCATACCATTGTTTCCATTTCATCCGAAAAGATGCGTAACGGTCTACCGCATAAAATGTAGATGCCGCATAAGCATTAACGTCTTCCGCTTTTTTACCAAAATCACCATTCAAATACATCTTAACCAACGCAGATGATTCACTGGCATAATCTGGATACTCAATTTTATGAACCCGCTGGCCATCTTTTTGCAAATGTTCAAATAAAGCTTTTGTCTGAGTTGCCTTACCACAGCCATCCCCAGCTTCAATAATAATTAATTTCCCCTTCATATCTATCTCACCACATTATTCCTTAAATTTTTCATTTGATTATTTTTATCATTTTGAGCGTAACATCCTGCGGTCCGACTATTTTTAACCCGATTTTTTGCATGGCCCTTATATAATTAATAATTTCTTTTGTAATCTCTTCACCTGGACAAATAACCGGAATTCCCGGCGGATAAAAAGTAATGACTTCACCTGCCACACACCCTTCACTCGTATCAAAAGGCTGAACAGCCGTATCAGAAAACAAGGCCTCACGAGGTGCCAATCTTTGCCTGGGGATTTTTGGCAAAGCCATTGGTTGTGTAAAACGCTGCCTATTGTGCTGCTGACTTGCCGCCAGATTCTGCAAGGCATTCACTAAAATTCTCGCTTCGACCTCACTATCACCGAGTGAAATAATAAATAAAACATTATATACATCGGATAATTCACATTGAATCTTATATTTATGTCGTAAAATATGTTCGGCACAGGCACCACTTATACCAAGATCGCGAACTGTAACCGTAATTTTCGTAACATCTAACGCATAAGCACCAGACTGGTGCAGCCGTTCCATGCCAAAACAGTAAAGGCCTTTAATTTGTGTGATCTCGCGACGAATCCAATTCGCCAAATCTACGGCCCGGCCAATAAGCTGTGGTCCGCTTTCTGCCATCTGCATACGCGCCGCATCTAAAGACCCCAGTAACAGGTAGTTGGGACTCGTCGACTGGACCAAACTCACCATCATCCGTAATCGTTCCGGGTGAATTCGTCCATACTTAACATGAAGCATTGAAGATTGCGTCATGGATCCAATAATTTTATGCGTACTTTGTGCCACAATATCCGCCCCAGCATCAAGTGCCTGCAAGGGCAAAGATACATTAAATTTCAAATGAGGTCCATGTGCTTCATCTACAAGCAGCAGCATGTTATTGTCATGTACTAACGTCGCTATGGCCTGGAGATCCGATGCCACACCATAATAGGTAGGATTAATGATAAGTACTGCCTTCGCATCAGGATGCGCTGTAATCGCCTTGTCAACGGTCTCTGTCGCTATTCCCATGGCAATCCCCAGTTCTGCATCGATTTCGGGCTGAATAAAAATTGGTATCGCACCGCTTAACATAATTCCACCAATAATCGACCGATGTGCGTTACGCGGCACAATAATTTTTTCACCAGGCCGCAAGGCAGCCAGCACCATAGCCTGAATAGCTCCCGTTGTCCCATTGATAATAAAATACGTAGCATCCGCACCATACAAATCGGCGGCAAGATCCTGTGCTTCTTTGATGCACATCGTTGGTTCATGCAGGTCATCCAATTCATCCATGAGTGATACTTCCATTTTCCAGCCAAGCGGCGTCACCAGATCACGCAATGAACTATAGACACCTTTGCCCTGTTTGTGTCCTGGTGTATGAAATCCCACTACACCAGAATCTGCATACTGCCGCATTGCCTGCAAAAGCGGCATCTTCTTCTGTCTTTGCCTATTCACACCGATTCCTCATTTTCTATTTAATATCCGATTCACAAACTTCGCTTAACGGTACTAGCAAACGGATTTCTGTACCACAGCCTGGCTTTGAATCGATCAAAAGCTGCCCGTGAATTATAGCAGCCCGCTCTTTCATTCCCATAAGACCAAAACAACCATTTTGTTCCTCGTTATCATGAGGCTGATCAACTAAAAATCCTTTGCCAATATCTTTAATGACAACTGACATATACTCTTTTCCGTAAATCAAGCGAAGTTCTGCTGAAGGAGACTCCGCATGCCGATAAATATTATTTAACGCTTCTTGAATAATCCGGAAAATGCTTACTTCAACATATTGATTAATTTTAACTTCTATGCCTTCAACATTAAAAGCCACTGACAAATTGCCACGTGTTTTTAGTTTCCCTAAAAATTGATCCACCGTCGCTACAAGCCCCAAATCATCCAAGGACATAGGCCTTAAATCAAAGATGATACGGCGAACTTCACCTAAACAATGACGAATTTGACGACGAATTTCCTGAAGCCCGGCTTTTGCTTCATCGGAATCAATATCAATCATCCGTTCACAAATACTGGATTGATAAATCAAATTTGCAATCGTTTGAGCTGGTCCATCGTGAATCTCACGGGAAACACGCAGCCGTTCAGTTTCCTGGGCTTTGATTACTTGTACCCCCAGCATTTTATCCTGATTCAGCATTTCAATCTGTGTCACAACCGCATTGATCTGTGAACTCAAATAGCCTAAAACGACCCCAATTTTAACAACCAGATGTTTTGACTTTTCCACAGTTGCTGCAAGTTTCCGCAGCCGAATTTCCAGCGTATCGCGGCGATGCCGTAAATGCTCTTCTTGTTCGCGGGCAATAGCCAGCCGAATCTGGACATCTTTGACAGCTTCATAACAATTTTGAATATCAGACTCCGTATAAGATTTAAAATTCCTGCTCACTCGAACCAGTTTTTGTTTGGCGGCTTGTTCCTCAACTTCCAGTCGATCTACCTTTTCAATTACTTCATATACTTTTTCTTTCACTTCTTTGATATCCATTTGAATATGTTCGACTTCACTACGAGCCCCTTCATAAATGTCAAAAATTTGTGTTTTACTGTTTTCCATTGCATCTACAGTTTCACGTAAAATACAATTCAGTGTTTTTTCGCTAAATTCTTCAATTTTTTCATCCATATATTCACCATACCTAAAATTTTATTTTATATGTCTTATTTTACAACAAATTCTTGTAATTTACTGCACTTATGTATTTGTAATTTTAGCCTTGATTTACGGACAACGCAAATATAAAATATATCTCTAAAGTTATCAACAGATATGTAAGCTGTGGATAACTCATTATCCACAGCTTATATATCTGTTTTATTGCAGTTTTTTTACTATTCTCACATAGTTATCCACAGTTAGAGGTTATTTGTGGATAAAAAAGTGGATAACTTTGTAATAATGCAAAGTTATCCACTTGACTTTTTTTAATTTTCTCTATTATTTTGTTTTAGCCTATTTTTTATTTCTATGACTGTAAAAAATCTTAAGTACTACAAGTGCCAGTACGGCTCCTACCACAATGTAGATATCTGAACCTCGAAAAATTGCATCCGCACCAGCATCGTTCATTTTTACATAAATTGCCGCTAAAACAATTAACACAACAATCGCATTTGATATACTGCCTAAATTTTTAATAAGATCACCTTTTTCTCAAAGTCTAGCCTACAGCTTCAACGGCTTTCTCTATATGTTTTACTTCTTCCCAAACAACCATCTTTGCTAAAGCAAACCCATTGAATTCCGTTGCTGAAGCCGACGTATATGCACCACAGTTTGGCACTAAAATAAGATCACCAATGGCCAGAGGCACACTCATACGGTCTCGATATAAAATATCAATTGAATCACAACTTGGCCCGGCAAAAGTCGCGGGTGTTAGTTCACCCTGCTTGAATGTTTCCAGCTCATACTCCCAGTGATCAAAGATAACCCCGGAAAAGGTACCATAAAGACCTTCATCAAGAAAATACCACGGCTGGTGATTACGATCTTGCAATCCCATAACGCTCGTTATCAGGTTCATCGCCGTTCCACAAATATAACGTCCCGGCTCTGCCCAAATCTCTGTATCCGGAAACAATGTTTCAATCTGTTCATTGATTTCCTGTGCCATTTCCAGCAAATCAAAATTCATATCCGGTGCCGGAACTGGCAGTCCGCCCCCAATATCAAGAATATGAAGCGCAAAACCATCTGCCTTGGCCTGATCAAAAACCTCACGACAAATTCGAAATGCTTCTTTATGTGCATCCATTGAAAGCGACTGGCTGCCAACATGAAAACATAATCCAGCAACATCAAGCCCTTGCTGTCTGGCAATACGCAAAAGATGCAGTGCATCCTCTTGTGCTGCTCCAAATTTTTTATTCAAATCAATAAGCGCTTTCGGATTGTCTACCCTTAAACGAAGTAAAACCGTACCACCCGGTACATACTTCGCCATTTTGTATATTTCACTCTCACTGTCAAACGTAAATTTATTCACACCAATTTTTGCCGCTAGCTTCATTCCCTGTGGCGTTTTAAAAGGATTTGCATAAATCATGCGATCCGCTGCGACCCCCATTGCTGTCAGTTGGCGCATTTCACCATCCGAGGCAACATCAAAGCTTGCTCCCAGTTCCGCCACCTTGCCAACAATCGGCGCTGCCGGATTTGATTTCATTGCATAGAACACCCTAAGCCTTGGCATGTGCGTTCGTAAAAATTGGTAATTATACTCTACTTGTTCCAAAGAGATCGCCACTAGCGGCGTCTGAAACCTCTCTGCTAAATCCTGTGTTTCCTCTTTTGTCAATTTAAAAGTTTTCATAACACTCTCCCGTCCTGTGTGGAAAATACGTTGCTACACCTTCTTTTTATGCAACGATAGATTATATTTGTTTTTTTATAGTCAAATTCCTGCAATAATAAAAATTTTTTTATTATTTTTTTATTCTTGCTCATAAAAACAGCCCTGCCGCAAGCGGCAGGGCTCAGTATTCATCATAATACCTTAAAATGCAGGTACTACAGCACCTTTATATTTTTCTTCAATAAATTTCTTTACTTCCGGAGATTGCAAAGCTTTAACGAGTTTTTGAATTTCCGGACGATTTTCATCCCCAGTACGTACTGTAATAATATTTACATATGGTGATGTGCTGTCTTCCATAATCAATGCATCTTTCGAAGGAACAAGACTTGCTTCCATTGCATAGTTTGTATTGATTACTGCCGCATCAACATCATCAAGAGCACGCGGCACTTGAGCTGCCTCAACTTCTTTAAATTGAAGATTTTTAGGATTGCTTACAATATCTTGTACAGTAGCTTTCACACCAATACCATCTTTTAATTTAAGCAAACCAGCTTTTTCCAATAAAAGCAAAGAACGTCCACCATTTGTTGGATCATTTGGAATTGCAATCGCTGCACCATCTTTTAATTCATCCAAATTTTTAACTTTTTTGGAATAAACGCCCATAGGTTCGATATGAATTCCACCGGCATTGGTTAATTTCAAATTATGTTCTGCAGCAAAATTTTCCATATAAGGCGTATGTTGAAAATAATTTGCGTCCAATTCTTTATCATTTAAAGCAAGATTTGGTTGAACATAATCACTGAATTCAACGATTTGTAAATCAATACCCTCTTTTTCTAAAATAGGTTTTACAACTTGTAAGATTTCAGCATGCGGCACTGCCGTTGCTCCGACCTTCAAAACAGTCTTAGCCTGATCAGCTGCCGGCTTAGCATCGCTGCCACAACCAGTTAAGGCAAACACAGCAATAAGTAAAGATGTTAAAATTAATGCAATTTTTTTCATAAATTACCCTCCTAAAATTTATTTTTTATTCAACCGCTTCGCAACATAATTCCCGGCAAATTGAACCACCTGCACGAGAATAATCAAAACGATAACCGTTGCCAGCATCACATCCGCACGAAAGCGCTGATAACCATAGCGAATCGCGAGATCGCCCAGACCGCCGCCGCCAATTGCGCCAGCCATAGCAGAAGAGCCAACTAAACCGATAACGACCGTTGTCAGCTGGGCAATAATCCCTGAGATTGCTTCTGGCAGTAAAACATTCCAGATAATCTGCATTGGTGTAGCTCCCATCGCCATTGCAGCCTCTACAACCCCAGCATCCACCTCTTTTAATGACGTTTCAACCTGGCGTCCAATAAAGGGAATAGCCGCTATCGTAAGGGGAACCATCGCTGCCATTGTTCCAATCGAAGTACCTACGATAAGACGCGTAACAGGAATAATTGCCACCATTAAAATAATAAACGGCACTGAACGAACTGCATTTACAACAGATGCTAATACACGATTAAAGCCTATACATTCCAGTATTTGATTTTTGGCCGTTGTCACAAGCAAAACCCCAAGCGGAATGCCTATTACACTGGCAATGACCATTGAAACCGTTACCATATAGATGGTTTCACCTAATGACTTAATCAGCAATGTGACCATGTCTTGTGACATAACCGATCACCTCAATTCTTAGATCCCTTGATTTTAAATACTCCAGAGCTTTATCAATTTCCGGCTGTTCACCGCTAATGCCAATAATCATACGCCCATACGGCGTCAATTTGATATGGTCGAGATTGCCAAACAAAATACTGACTTCTATATCAAAGCCACGAATAAGACCAGCAATCACGGGATCATCCGCTGAATCACCAATAAAGGTAAGCCTTACCAAAAGATGACTCCCCGGCACTGCGGTCGGATAAATTTCAGCCCCACGAAAAGCACTAGGCAGCTCATTACTAATCAGCACACTGATAAATTCCTTGGTAATCGGTTGCTGCGGATTCGTAAATACCTCAAGTACCGTACCCTTTTCCGCAATTACACCATGCTCAATAACCGCTACCTTATCACAAATTTCTTTAATCACCTGCATTTCATGCGTAATGACCACAACTGTAAGCTGCAATTTTTGGTTAATATCCTTAATAAGCTCCAGAATTGCTTTCGTTGTCTGCGGATCAAGCGCTGAAGTCGCCTCATCGCAAAGCAATACTTTGGGATCGCTTGCCAATGCTCTGGCAATACCAACACGTTGTTTTTGTCCGCCGGAAAGCTGCGCTGGATATTGATGTTGTTTATCATTAAGACCAACCAGCTGCAAGAGTGGCTGAACCTTCTTTTCAATTGCTTCCTTACTACAGCCGCCAAGCTTAAGAGGGAAAGCGATATTTTCATATACAGTTGCGGATGACAGCAAGTTAAAATGCTGAAAAATCATTCCAATATTTTTTCTTGCCGCACGAAGCTGACTATCATTCATAGCTGTCAGATCTTGACCATCGACAATAACCTTACCTGCCGTAGGTTTTTCAAGCATATTAATACAACGAATCAATGTACTTTTCCCAGCACCACTGAGTCCAATAATACCATAGATCTCACCACGTTTAATTTCAAGGTCAATTCCTTTTAGTGCCATAACCGGACCGGATGACCCTTCGTAGGTTTTTTCGATATGTGAAAGTTTAATCACGGGCTTTGCCTCTCCTTCATATTTTTACCATGCAGCCGTTCCCGAACCTTGAAAATGATCCGTAATGAACTGTTTCACTTCATCCGATTGATATGCTTTAATTAATTTTTTAAAGACAGCTTTATCCTTGTCTTCACTGCGCACTACAAGAATATTCGCATAAGGTGATTTTCCATCTTCAATAAATAAAGCATCCCGATTGGGTACAAGCCCTGCTTGCGTTGCATAATTCGTATTAATTACAGCAAAATCAACATCCATTAAAGAAAGTGCTACCTGTGCCGCTTCCAATTCTTTAATCTGTAAATGCTGCGGATTTTCCATAATATCAGCAACGGTTGCACTAAGTCCAGCATTCTCCTTCAGTTTTAGCAGACCCGCTTTTTCTAAAATCAATAGAGCCCGCCCACCATTCGTCGGATCATTTGGAATGGATACAATAGCACCATCGGGGATATCACTCAACGATTTAAGTTTTTTGGAATACACTGCCATTGGAAAAATAACCGTTTTTGCAATGGATTCGATCTTATAGCCACGATCGGCTATCTGGGAATCAAGAAACGGCTGATGTTGATAACTATTGGCATCAATTTCACCATTGCTCAACGCTACATTAGGCTGGATATAATCGCTAAATTCAACAATTTTTATATCTAATCCTTCTTTTGCCGCAACTTTCTTCACCTCTTCCATGATTTCGGCATGTGGTCCTGGTGTAACTCCTATCGTGATCGCTGATTTTTCCGATTCACTGTTCTTGCTGGCATCAATACCACAACCACTGAACACAAGCATATTAAACACCATTAAAACGGCAAAAAGTCCTTTATTTGATATTTTTGACACTATAAAACACCTCATTCTTCGCTAAAATAAGTCCTCGTTTTCAACTATGTTTAGAATGTTAACATAGAAAACATATCCTGTCAATATGTCTTTAAACTATGGCAAAAACCAATACCTGCAAAATTCAAGCCTCAACTACTTATAACGTTTTCAATTATAACATTGTTAAGCTGCAAACTGCTACTCATGATCGAGCAAAAACGTTATTTAGATTAATTTATGCGAAAAACTTGCTTTTATCCGCATTTCAATTTACAATTTAAGTTGGACTGATATAAATTTAATAATTAAGGGTGATTTTATTATGGGGATTTTATCAAGATTTTTACCAAAGAAAAAACCAATAGAAATAAAAAACACGGTTCCTAAAGAAAAAGAAAATATCAAAAAAACATTTGGTGTTTATTGCCATAGCCATCATAAAACAAATGGTGATAAAACGTTATGTCCAAAATGTACTGCCCTGCTCGCAACAGCTATGCTAAAAATCAATCGCTGTCCTTATGGAATTACAAAACCAATTTGTGAACGCTGCGAACGTCCTTGTTTTGGCGACAAGCAAACCAAAGAATTTCGCGAAATCATGAAAAGCACCCAGCGAAAAATGTTCTTTAAGCATCCGATCATGACCATAAAGCACAAACTCAAGAGTATGGGGATTGATTATGCCAAACATCAACAAGAGAAAAAAATTAAAGACAAAGCGAAAGCAAAAGAAAAGTCTGTAAAAGAAAGTAAATAAACAATACCCCGTACAGCAACTGTTGTATGGGGTATTCTTATTTAGCCTGCATAATATAATACATTTATAAATAAAGAACTTTATGCCTTTTCTTTTTAAAATAAGGAGATTTCCCATGACAAAAATTTTACAAAACATGCAAGTCAAGTACTCTCCTACACTCATTGCGAATATCCTAATTTTTTTTACAATGATTGCCTGGGGCACATCCTTTATTAGTACAAAAATTGTCATCGCCGAAGTTCCGCCTTTTACAATTGCCTTCATTCGTTTGGCAATTACATCCTGTATTTTATGGCCGATTTTCCGGAAATATGAACCAACAACCCATCTTAATAAAGCAGGAACACGTCGTTTCGCCATAACAGGCCTGTTGGGTATAACTATTTATTTTTGCTTCGAAAACATTGGTATTAAACTTACCACAGCCTCTAACGCATCACTCATAACGTCAGTTACACCAATACTTTCCATTACGCTGAATATGCTGTTTTGTAAAGCAAGGCTTTCGCTGTGTGAACTACTAGGGGTCTTATTAGGTATCGGCGGATCTTATCTGACTATCACAGCCAACGGCGCTCTCGATACAGCTTCAAACCATTTCCTGGGAAATATATTTGTTATCGGCTCCATGATTTCTTGGTCTTTTTATACAATTTTCAGTAAAAAACAACAATCTAATAATTCTGATTTGGCAATCGTCACCTATCAGACACTCTTCGGTACTTTATTTTTGTTTCCTTTTGCCGTAACCGAATATCAACAATGGCACCTATTTTCATTTTCCGCTTTGCTGCAAATTATTTATCTTGCCGGTGTCTGTTCAGCCGCCTGCTATTTTCTTTATATCTATGCACTCAAAATTTTAGATGTAACCCTAACCACGATCTACCTAAATCTCGTACCTATAACCGGTGTTATTACGGGATATCTTGTCCTTGATGAACGAATCTTACCCAGCCAGCTACTTGGTGGTACTATGATTTTATCGGCTATATTGATTGCCAATCTTGATAAATTATTAAAATTTTTCCGTCATTGAAAATTCATCATCACATTTGTCGATATTGCAAAAGAGACTTATCTACGCTATGATTAAATTTGATTTTATGAAAAATGAGGTATTGATATGAAAGCAGTTATTTTTGATATGGATGGTGTCCTCGTCGACAGCGAACCAATGCACACAGCAGTTAGTATTGAAACAATGGCCTATTATGGAGTAACCATAGATGAAAATGATATGGACCGGTTTGCCGGTATGACAATGCATTCGATATTTTCAACGTTAAAAATTGAAAATAATATTCCAGATCCCATTGAAACTATTTTAGCGCGCCAAGAATCAGGGATGTTAAAACACACGCTTGAAGATCCACAAACCCCCATCGCTGGAATTCGTGAAATATTAGCCTATTTAAAACAACATAAAATTCCAGCGGCAGTCGCATCCTCCTCACCAAAAAAACTTGTAAAAACGGTAATAGAACGCCTGAACATCACTACTTCTTTCGAAATTTTACTAAGCGGCGAGGAAGTACGGCATGGTAAGCCTGATCCAGAAATTTATCTGGAAGCTGCAAAAGCACTGCAAGTACAGCCAAAAGATTGTGTCGTTATCGAAGATTCCAAAAATGGCACATTATCCGCAAAAGCTGCCGGAATGACTTGTATTGGCTTCAAAAACCTAAACAGCGGAGACCAGGATTTAAGTGCTGCCGATATTGTTGTCCCTACACTCACTCAAATTGATTTCACTAAATTTTAATGGAGATGATGATTCATGCTTTATACTGTGGAAAATGATACCTTCCTATTAACCACCTCTGAACATGGTGGTGAGCTCCATTCTTTATACAGCAAAAAAACGGGTACCGAATATCTTTGGCACGGCAATCCAAACTATTGGAAATATCATGCGCCGCTTCTTTTTCCAATTGTGGGACGCTGCATCAATAACAAATACCGTGTCAATGAAAAAATATATGAACTGCCGCAACACGGACTGGCAAGAACATCTGAATTCAACTTAATTAAACAAGGACCACAAATGCTAACCTTTGAGTTAAAATCATCCCCCCAGTCACTCACGATATATCCCTTTGAATTCATCTTTCAAGTCACCTATACACTGCAGGATCATGGCGTTAAAACGACCTTGAGTGTCCAAAATCCAGCTTCTGAGCAACTGCTCTTTTCTGTAGGAGCACATCCCGCTTTTATGTGTCCAATTGATCCGGCAGATGATTTGGATGATTGCTTTTTGGAATTTAGTGAAAAAGAAACTGCCTCCATCATTCCCTTAAGCGATAAAGGTTTTTTGACACATCAGCATACACCTTATTTAATCGATACAAAAAAACTCCCGCTGCACAAAGACTTATTTGAAAAAGATGCTTTGATTTTTGATTCCTTAAAATCAGCAACGGTTTCATTAAAATCCAAACACTCTAAAAAATCTTTAACGATGGACTTTCATGAATTTCCGTTCTTCGGCATTTGGGCTCCCAAAAGCGGTGCACCATTTCTTTGCTTAGAACCTTGGCATGGACATGCTGATTATGATGACTTCACTGGTGATTTAAAAACGAAAGAAGGCATCTTAGTGCTTCCACCAAACAACAAATTCACTTGCAGTTTTGCTGTGATGATTAACGAATAAAATGCTTTTAGTATTGTTTCCACTCAACAGATAAACGAATTATTTTTATGTTTTACAATGAAAGGGCTTTTTTTATGACGGATCGTACAAAAGGATATTGTTTAGTAGCATTAGGTGCTATTTTTTGGGGAGCTTCTGGTGTCGCCGGTCAATATTTGCTCCATGATAAGCAGTTCAGTGCCGAATGGTTAGTCGTAGTGCGCCTACTTTGCTCGGGGCTTATCTTGCTGAGCATCGATTCGGTCACGCACTTTGGGGATATTTTTACCATATGGCAAAATCGTTTGGATCGACATCAGCTGCTTTTATTTGGTGTCGTCGGCATGCTCAGCGTACAATACACCTATTATGCTGCAATTCAGCACGGCAATGCTGCTACAGCGACGATTCTACAATACCTCATGCCGGTAATCATCGTGGGTTATATCGCCGTACGCTACAAAAGATGTCCACAATTTCTTGAAATTATTTCTATTTTTCTAGCAATGCTAGGTACACTTCTTTTGGTAACAAAAGGAGATTTCCATTCACTGGCGATCTCACCACTGGCACTATTTTGGGGTATCACCTCCGCTTTCAGTGCTGCTTTTTATACCATTCAGCCAAAAGGTCTGCTCAGTCGCTGGCGGTCCCCCTTGGTTATTGGCTGGGGCATGCTCATCGGGGGTGTTGCCATGAGTCCAATCGCGCCGCCTTGGAAATTTGTCGGTCAATTTGACCTGGGTGCTGGCCTGGGACTTGCTTTTGTCATTATCTTTGGTACAGTCATTGCTTTTTGGGCTTATTTAGAGAGTATTAAATATATCCTGCCAACAGAAACCAGTACTATTGCCTCCTTAGAGCCATTCTCCGCTGTCTTTTTATCGATTATATTGCTAAATATTCCGTTTGGGTTTATGGATTATATTGGCGGTTTATGTATTTTAAGCACTGTTTTCATCTTAGCGAAAAAAAAATAACAAAAATAAAACGAGAAAAACTCAAATGAGTTTATCTCGTTTTATTTTTGTTTTTATTTATGGCGATGTTTAAGTTTAAAACCGCCCCATAATAATAAGATCCATACAGGAAGTAAGGCAACTGCAAGCTGCATATCCTCAACCTGGGTCATAAGTACAACGATCATTGCTAAAAAAACCAGGCAAAGATAATTGATGAAAGGATAGCCTAATGATTTAAAACGAATCTGCTTGACCGTATTTTGTTTTTCCCGAAGCCTACGATATTTCATATGCGTTACAACAATGACAAACCAACTGACCACAACCGCAGCAACCGCAATGGAAATCAAATACATAAAAACTTTACCAGGAAAGAAATAATTCATCACGACTACAATCAAGGTAACCCCTGAAGAAACAAAAATTCCCCGCACCGGAACACCATTTTTCGATAAGGATTTGAATGATTCCGGGGCATTGGACTGTGATGCCAAACCAAACAACATTCGTGAGTTGCTGTAAATTGCACTATTGTATACTGACACAGCGGCGGTGAGGACAACAATATTTAGAAGATTAGCCGCTGCCGGAATGCCAATATTAGAAAAAATCTGAACAAAGGGACTGGCTTCCATGCCGATTTTATTCCATGGATACAGTGTCATAAGTACTGCAAGTGTACCAATATAAAAAATCAGAATACGCCAAATTACCTGATTGATGGCCTTTGGAATCGTCTTTGTCGGTTCCGCTGCTTCACCAGCCGTGATACCAATCAGTTCAATCCCACCAAAAGAAAACATGACAATAACCAATGACATGGCAATACCCCCGATACCATGTGGCATATATCCGCCATATTGCCATAAATTACTCAAATTATTAGGGAAAGGCCCCATTTGTGTAAAAATAATATAAAGTCCAAAAATAATCATACAAACAATGGCCACCACTTTAACAATGGCTGCCCAGAATTCAAATTCACCATACATACGAACATTGATCAAATTGACAATTGTAATCACAATAAGACACGTCAATGCCGAAGTCCATTGCGGTAAATCAGGAAACCAATAATTCATATAAATACCAACAGCCGTAAGTTCCGCCATGCTTACAATCACATAATTAAACCAATAATTCCAACCCGATAAAAATCCGGGAAACTCACCCCAATATTTCGTTGCATAATAACTAAAAGAACCAGATACAGGTTCTTCCACTGCCATTTCACCAAGCATCCGCATAATAAAAAATATAATTACCCCACCGATAAGATAGGATAATGTAATAGCCGGCCCTGCCATGGCAATCGTTGGTGCCGATCCATAAAAAAGACCCGTACCAATTGCTCCACCCAAGGCGATCATTTGCATATGGCGATTTTTCAAACCTCGTTTCATTTGCCTAATCTCTTGTTCCATCTATAAGATCTCCCTCATTTCTCTATTTCAATTACACTTTATTATATTACCACAATCCATTATATAACTGTAACTTTTCTTTACGAAATCCAGCAAAACCAGGTTATGCAAGCAAAAAAGCAGCATAAATGCTGCTTTTTTATTTTTATATTTTAAATTTATGAATTGTTTCCTGCATGGCTTCTGCCATTTGTGCCAATGCCTGCGATGCCGATGCAATTTCTTCCATCGAAGCGGATTGCTCTTGTGTCGCCGCAGAAATAGACTGCGTCTGCCCCGCCGTATCACGACTCACACTATCTACATTCATAATAGCTTCAACAATTTTCTGGCTGCCGATAGACACCCCTTGCACTGAACCGGCAATTTCTGTCATGCGATCACGAATATCATTAACCATTGAAAAAATATTGGCAAACTGTGTACCAACATTACGAATTGCTGCGGCCCCCGTTTTCACGTTGCTCGTTCCAATCCCCATCGTTGAGACCGCTTGTCTTGTATCACCTTGAATTTTGAGGATTAAATTTTTAATTTCTTCTGTTGCTTTTTGTGATTGTTCCGCGAGTTTTCGAACCTCTTCAGCTACCACAGAAAAGCCACGTCCGGCTTCTCCAGCTCGAGCCGCTTCAATTGCTGCATTTAATGCCAGCAAATTAGTCTGGGCGGCAATGCTTGAAATAACCTCAACAATTTTCCCAATTTGCTGTGAATTTTCGCCTAAATTCTCAACAACCACAGCTGACTGCGTCACCGATGTTTCAATCTGATCCATTTGGGTAATCGCTTCATTCAAAAGATTTTCCCCACTCTGCGCCGCATCCGCTGTCTGAACAGAAATTTGATTCACCGACTCAGTCTTATCAGCCGCTTCGGCAATCTCCATCACCATCGATTCAATATGAACCGTTGCCTGCTCAATTGTTTGCATTTGACTATTCATGCCATCAGAAACATGTTCAATCGTAGCTGCCACGTGATTTGCCGCTTCTGCCGATTGACCTGCGCCCGCTGTAAGTTCCTCAGAAGAAGCTGCAACCTGCTCAGATGTCGTCGCCATTTTCGCAATAAGATTCCGCACATTTTTACTCATTACGTTGAAAGCATTCATCAAATGACCAATTTCATCATTCGAATCAATTGTCAAATCTTTAACACGCAGATTTCCTTTGGCCAGCTCATCGGCATGTTTCGTTAAATCAATAATCGATTTTGTAATAGTCCCGGAAAACTTCAAACTTAAGAATACCATTAAAACAATACCAATAATCGTTAAAACAGTATACGTGATTTTCAAGGAATTTAATTCGCTATAAATAACACTCTCCGGAATTGTCATTCCCACGATCCATCCAGTACTTTTTACTTTAGAATAAGCAAAAACTGCTGGAACACCATTTTGTTCAACTTTAAAACTGCCTGTATTATTTTTTAACATTTCTTGAAAATGATCTTTCAACGTTGCATTGCTTTGAATATCTTTAAATGTTTCATTCGCATCCGACGAAGCAAGGATTTTACCTGTCTTTTCAAGGATGATTCCACTGCCTTCACCTTTATATTGAATCGTCGCAACTTGCTGCGTCAAAACTCCCAAAGATATATCTTCGCAAATAGCCCCACGAAAAACACCTGTTTTATCATTATAAGGAACGGCGGCGGAAACAACAACTTTATTATTGCTTGCCCCTTGATATGCGTCTGTAAAAATGAGTTTTCCCGCTGTTTTTGCATCTTTATACCACCCTCTGGCACGTGGATCGACTGTCGTAACATTCCCACTCTTCCACGTCATAAAAAGCCCGTTCTCGTTCCCGTTCGTAAGTTCATCGATTTCACTATCACCATCCATTGAACTCATTATTTCACGCATCGAGCCGATGGTATCATCAAGATTATGTAAAATTTTAGCCGATGCAACGGCTACCTGAGTTTTTGAATTGAGCCATCCATCGATTTCCGTTGCTTTAAAGTCCACCGTTGCTGCCATTCCTTGTTCAATACTTGCTGTCAAATGTCGTTGGGCTGTATAATACCCAATTCCTGACACAATGGCTAATACTACACCAACGATACCTGCCAAAAGAAAAAATTTCTGTTTAATTCCCATTATTCACCTGTCCTATTTGTATTATTTGCTTAAACTAAGAATCACTCCATACAATTTCACAACATGGAAAAAGGCTATAGTTTATTCATCATAATACAATTATAACAAAATGTCCCTATAACGTAAACTTATTCTGTTTTCATAATAAAATGCACCCCTACAGATGGATTTTCATCTGTAGGGATGCATTACAGCTATCACCTTTTATTTCCTATATGGATTTAAATATGAAATTTACTAACTGCCTCTTGTAATTTTTGAGCCATTTTTGACAAGCTCTCACTAGCGGAAGCAATTTCCTCCATAGATGCAGACTGTTCTTCGGTTGCGGCTGAAACCGTTTGCATTTCATCCGTTGTATGCTGAGTCAATTCATTGATCTGCTGCATTGAGATAACAACATTTTGACTATCCTTATCTAACTCTCCAATAACCTTAGACGTATCGCCAACTTGCTCTGCCAATTCTCTTATCGCTTGAATAATGGTTGTAAAACTTTGTCCGACCATATTAATAACCCCTGTGCCGGACTGTACTGCCTCTGTACCATTTTGCATTGACGCTACTGCCAGATTTGTTTCAGATTGAATTTTCTCAATCAAAACAGCAATTTGCTTTGCAGCATCTTGAGACTGCTCCGCCAATTTGCGCACTTCTTCAGCCACAACAGCAAAGCCACGACCTTGTTCTCCGGCTCGTGCAGCTTCAATTGCTGCATTTAATGCCAACAGATTGGTTTGTCCCGCAATCCCAGAAATAGTATCTATAATCTGTCCGATTTCTTTTGATCGATCACCAAGCTTTTCAATAGCCGCAGCAGAGCTCCCTACGGTTTGTTCAATATCCACCATTTTTTTAATCGCGGATTCAACAAATGTCCCACCATCCTGAGCTGCATTAACGGCATTCATTGAATTTGCATTAACCTGCTCAGCATTGTCCGCAGCATGATGAATGTCCTGCGACATTTTTTTTACAGTATTCGTTGTCGCATTTACTATGGTAGACTGCTTCTCTGTATCTTGCACCACTTTGGCAATAGATGTTGCAACTTGATTAACTGCCGTTGCTGATTGTTCCGTAGTTGCTGTCAATTCCTCAGATGAAGCTGCTAACTGTTGCGAATTTTCCTGCACTTGCCCAATTAGTTTTTTCAAATTTCTTACCATAGCAGTAAAAGCACTTGCTAATAAACCAATTTCATCGTTTGATTGGATATCTATTGTTTGCTTAAGATCACCTTCTGCTATTTTACTTGCGATCTGCTGCATTTTCAAAATTGGTTTTGAAAAGCTGTTGGCAATGAAAAATGCCAATACTCCCGTGCAGAGCAAAGCACCTATAGTGACTAACCCTATTATAAGCAATAAAGATTGTGTTTTTGCCGTAATAATACTATAAGGCGTTTCTAAGCAGATCAGCCAGCCAGTCCTATCATCATAAACATACGTAACTAGTTTTGCACCTGAATTGTTGTCTTCTAATTTAACAAATCCACTTTTTTTATCCGCTAATGCTTGTCTTACAAAATCTGCATCATTCATATCCGTTCGATCTTTCACCATCGTCTGGTCAGGGTGAGCTAATATTTTACCTTCACTATCAATAACATAAGCCACTGTTCCATTTTTAGATAAATTTGTTACAAACTCACTAATTTTCGTAAGCGTAATTGAACCTTGCATAATACCAATCACGCTGTTATTGTCGGGATTACGAACCGGTGTGACAATGTTTACAACAAAACGATTAGAATTTTTACTAAAAACAACACCAGATATCACCTCATCCTGCCCATTAAGTGCTGTTTGGTAAAAAGGACGTTCCCAAATATTCGCAAGAGGAATAGCATCGCCTCTTACAACCTGATTTCCCTTTGTATCATCCAAAGAAAATGAATTTTCCGTATAAACTTTTTGCACTTGCAGGAGATAAGTTTTTACATTTGGTAAATCAAAAGCTTGCACCGTTGGATTTGCCGCAATTGATTTAATAGCAATAAAAGATTTATCAAGGTATCCATTAATTTGTAAATTAATGTTCTCGGCTAAATCTTCACACTGATTAATCGTTTCCTCCTCCAGCTTCGTACTCAAATACCGTACCGAAACAACAGATAGCACAATTAATGGTATAAAACTCATCAACATCATAATGATTAATAATTTCTTTTTTACACTCATTTTACAACTTCTCCTAAACTATATTCAACTTCATAAAAACGCCCTTCCTATAGGAAAGCGCGTTTTTACAAAATTGATTTAAAATTTACTATTCAAATGAATACAATTCATATCCTGACTAAACTTCGATACGTTTTACCTCACCTAAGTAAAAAGCATAATTTATAGCACCAATTAGCGTAGCTCCAGCTGTTACCACCATCGCCATCTCAAAGGATCCTGTTGTTGTAACAATCCAGCCTGTGATAATCGGTCCTAATATTCCACCAACATTTGAAACACAATTTTGCAATGCACCTACCGTTGACGTCATATTTTTAGGAGCAACATCTCCTGGCAAGGTCCACAACGCAGGGCCTGCACAGGCAATTCCGCAATACGATAACGTCAATAATGCCACGGCCGCCACATCACTTTGAATAAAATTCACAAAAACAATTGATGATGCCAAAAGCATCCCACATACTAAATTATTTTTTCTTACTTTCGTTTTTGAATACCCTTTACTGTATAAATAATCCGCTAAAAAAGCTGTAATAAACCCCACGATCAAACCGACAAGTGGTGGTATCATGGCTACAAATCCCATTTTCATAAGACTCATTCCGCGTGATTGCACTAAATAAGTTGGAAACCAAGTAATATAGAAATAAATAGCGTAATTTGACATAAAAAATCCTATACACATAGCCCGAATATTTCTATACCGTAATAATTGATACCATTTCAAAGGCATTTTATTATCTAACCCGTCTTTAACTGCTTGTCCGTCACGAATATACTCTATTTCCGCTTGATTTGCATACTGACTTTTTTCTGGATCTGTATAATATTTTAGCCAAATTAACACCCAAACTATTCCTAATGCACCCGAAACAATAAATGGTACTTTCCAGCCAAATGTAATCATCATCCAAACAATAATTGGCATAGCAAAAGCTGTCCCACATTTATTCCCGCTATCAAAAATAACGGTTGCCCTTGCCCGTTCACGATCTGGAAACCACTTTGAAACAATTCCCGCATTGCAAGGGTATGCACCGGCTTCACCGATTCCAAGCAAAATACGGATTGCAATAAATGATATCAATCCTTGTCCAGCTGCCATTAACATCGTTGCACAAGACCACGATGCAACCGATCCTCCAAGCAGCGTTTTTTGTCCAAACTTATCTGCAAGCCACCCTGATGGAATTTGGCATAAGGTATAGCTAAAGAAGAAAGCCGACATAATAAAGCCCATTTCCGTAGCTGTAAAATCAAATTCTTTCATAATCATCGGCGCTGCTGCTGATAAATTTGTGCGATCAAAATAATTAATCGCAATGGCTCCCCACATCATAATTGCAACTTTCCAACGAAATCCAGTCTTTTCTTGCACCGTAAGCATAGCAGCATTTACTTTCGTTTCAACATTTAATTCACTCATCATACTATTCTCCTCTCTATGTTTACGTAAATCAATAGAGTTTACTCAATATTTACACAACTTTGAATAATCATATATATCATTAATCCATTTTTCCGATATGATATACAATCTGCAGGTCAAAAAAGAAGAAACCCTACAGATTGTATTTAACTTATATAAACAACATCTTTATTGTACCCTTTACAATAATTTCTTATAAATCATCCGCATATCATTTTTCGTTACAATTTTAGGATTGTTATCTAAAAGACGCGTTACTTTAGATGCAGCATCAATAAGTTCATCAAGTACTTTTTCATTAATACCCTTTTCTCTTAAATCACATGTCACATGCATATCTTTTATCATAGAATATAAATTAGCAATCATCTTCTCTGCCGCCTGACGAGTTGTACAATTCGTCACATCAAGCCCCATAGCAACAGCAATATCTTTGAATTTATCCTCACAGACATCCAAATTAAACTCCATGACACTTGGCAGCAAAATAGCATTTGATAAACCATGAGGAATATGATACTTACCGCCAAGTGGATAAGAAAGTGCATGTACCGCTGTAGTGCTGGATGTTGCAATCGAAATTCCACCAAAAGTTGCCCCCAGAAGCATATCTTCACGTGCTGCTAAATTTTCCCCATCATTATATGCCGTACGAATGCTGCGTGAAATCAAACTTACGGCTTTTAGTGCAAAAGTATCACTGAACGGATTTGCTTTTTTTGAAATATAACATTCAATTGCATGACAAAGTGCATCCATTCCTGTATTGGCAGTAATATGTTTCGGCAGACCAGTCGTCATTTCAGGATCTAAAATAACACAATCAGAAACCATTTTATCACTTACAATACCAACTTTTAAGTCGTCTTCCGGTACCAAAACAATTGCATTTGGCGTCGCTTCAGAGCCGGTTCCAGCTGTCGTAGGAATCATTAAAGTCGGTACACCGCGATATGTTATTTTTACTTTTCCTTTTACTAAATCATCTAAGTTAATTTTATTTGTCAGTAGCAGAGAAACCAATTTCGCCGTATCCATCGAACTACCGCCGCCAATCCCGATAATCATTTGGCAAGCAAATTTATTCGCCTGTGTAAAAATCGCATTGACTTGTTCCACCGAGGGCTCCGGCGGCGTGTCATTGATTACATGTACATGAATTCCTGCTGACTCCAGAATTTGTTTTGGTTTATCTACCAAACCTGTTTTCCATACGCCTTGGTCCGTAATAATAACAATATTTTCCGCTCCAAAATCACTTACAACATCTTTAATTTGTTTTATACTCCCTGGTCCCGCAATAATTTTTCCTATATTTAATAATGAATATATTTCACTCATTTTTGATTGCTCCAATCTGTTTTTATATTGGCTTAAATGTTTTATTTATTCCACCGTGGGTGTTCATAGGCTTTAGGATTGCAGACATATGGCCATCGTTGGCCGTCCATAACAGCTAAAACGCCCTCAGCGGCCATTGTTGCCACACCAGCTGCTGCTTCTTGTGTTTGCCCAGCCATATGGGGTGTCACGATTATATTGTCATACTGAAATAAAGCTTCGTCCATCGTTACCGGTTCATTCGTGAACACATCCGTTGCTGCGCTGTGGATTTCATTTTGCTTCAAAGCAACCGCTAATGCTTTTTCATCAATAATGCCACCACGTGAACAATTAATAATGATCCCCGTAGCTTTCATTAATTTAAGCTCTGCTGTACCAATAAGATTTTTTGTTTTAGGCGTTAAAGGAACATGCAATGAAATTACATCTGCAACTTGCATAATATGATTTAAGTCAGCCTCATACGTATATCCTTTAGCAGCAATAACCTCCGGTTTTACAAAAGGATCATATACATTTACTTTCATGCCAATTCCTGCTGCCATTTCCGCTAAAATACTGCCAATATGACCATACCCAACCAGACCTAGTGTTTTGCCAAAAATTTCATATGCTTTATAATTGCTTCGTACTGCAAAATTCCCCTTACGAAGTTCTTTGTCACTATGAACAATATCTTTTGCACAGCTAAGCATCAAAGCAAAAGCATGCTCCGCCACAGAACGAGTATTTGCTCCTGGGGCAATTACGACGGGAATGCCAAGTTCCGTTGCTGTTTCTACATCGACATCATCTACACCAACGCCGGGACGTCCAATTACTTTTAAATTTTTTGCTTGAAGCATTGTTTCCCGGTCAATTGACCCAATGCGAATAATCAAGCCTTCGGCATCAAGAAGTTCTGGCAGCATAACCTTGGGATTTCCACTATCAGTAATTGAAATTTTTACATTGCCCTTCGCCAAAACAGCCATACCAGCTTCATGCAGCCTATGTGAAATAACTATTTTCCTCATGCTGTGACCCTCTTTCTAACTTTTAAAAATATCTAAAACGTTTCTTTGTTATTTTATAAAACTATCTTAACTCATTATTTACAATTCTTTTATTTGTATAATTCAAACACAGCTTTTAGTGCTTGATCAATTTTGGGATCTATGCAGTTAGATGGTTCGCGAGCCGGACCAACGGGATAACCCAGTAAATTCACAGCACGTTTAACAACAGAGTTAGGATTGCCCATCTGCATGACATTACGGAAAGGTCTGATCTTCTGCTGTGCTTCATTTGCTTCAGCAATTTTACCTTCTGACCATAATTTGTAGATACTAACCATAAGTTCAGGAAACACATTAGAACAACCACTGATTGCTCCCGCCCCACCTGCCATCAACGTCCACAAAATCAAAGAGTCACTGCCAGCCAGCACGGCTAATCTTTCATTGGTATTTTCTATATATTTCAATGTATTATCAAAATTTCCGCTGCTGTCTTTAATACCAATAATATTTTCATATTTTGCTAGTTTTTCCACTGTTTTATAATCTATGTTATTCCCAGTTCTGGCGGGAATGTTATAAAGCAAAATAGGTAAATCAATACTTTCCGCAATAGCACTATAATGACGATAAAGATCATCTTGTGAAATACCAACAAAATACGGTGAAATAATAGATACTACATCTACACCTAAGTCTTTGGCAATTTTAGATAACTCAATGGTCTCCTTCGTAGTCGTGCAGCCAGTACCTGCATATACAGGAACTCTAGCTTTGACTTCATCGACTGCGACTTTCATGATTTCTATTTTTTCTTCTTTAGAAAAAGCATAGAATTCACCATTTGTTCCTAACGGAAAAATACCGCTGACACCAGCTTTTATCAAACGATTAATTTGGCTGCGATATTCTTTTTCATTAAATTTTTCATCATCCGTTAATGGTGTGAGAATTGGTGTAATAATACCTTTTGGCTGTAACATAAAAATCATCCCTTCAATTTATAGCATTTCATTCTTTATTTAAAAAATCAGCAAACTTTACATTTGCCATTCTGGCACCCAAAATCAAAGATTCTGTCATACTTTTGCTATCTGCAATACCTTCTCCGGCAATCGGAAATGCTGTTCCGTGGTCAACTGATGTACGAATAATTGGCAGACCAACCGTGACATTAACACCTGATTCAAAACCAAGAACCTTTATCGGTATATGTCCTTGATCATGATACATAACAACGACAATATCAAATTCCCCTAAATTAGCGGCACGATGAAAGACGCTGTCTGGCGGCATTGGACCTATTGCATTGATTCCAGCTTGCTGTGCCAGCTTGATCGCTGGTAGAATTTCCAGCTCATCCTCTGTGCCAAAAAGGCCATGTTCACCACAATGAGGGTTGAGTCCTGCTACGGCAATGCGTGGTTTTTCAATTCCCATAAGTTTTAATGTTTCATCAGCAAGTTTAATAACCTTAAGAACTCTTTCTTTTTTGACGAGATCACATGCCTCTCTAAGTGCTACATGCGTCGTCACATGAATTACTTTAAGCGAACCACTCACCAGCATCATTGAATAGTCCTTTTCTCCCGAAAGGGCTCCTAGTATTTCTGTATGACCTGGATAATTGCAGCCGCTTAAATTCAATGCTTCTTTATTAAGTGGTGCCGTTACAATTGCATGAATGTCTTGCTTCAGGGCAAACTGCATCGCTTTGGCTATATATTCATAAGCTGCTTTACCGGCTCTGGCATCCACTTTAGCAAAGGGCAGATCAGCTGGCAGATTATCAAGATCTACAATATCAATTGTGCCATACCGAAAATAGCCCTGTTGCGGATTCTGCACCGAATTGCAGGTTAATTTACTGTGCAAAAGACCAATAGCACGTTCCATAATTTTTTTATCGCCAAAAACAATTGGTCTGGCAATATCATAAATATGTGTATCTGTAAGTGCCTTTATAATGATTTCCGGTCCGACACCTGCAGCATCTCCCATTGTAATTCCCAAAATTGGTTTCATCTTACATCGACTCCTTTATGTCTTCGTGTTCTTTTACTTTTCGAATCGCGTCCATGGCTTGAATAAAAGAATTGCTCCCGCCAAAAGCCCCGGCCTTAGTAATAACTTGCAGACCACTGCATGATCCTCCAACCAATCTTCCCAAGGGAATTCCCATGGCAACTTCCTCTAAAATTTCGATACCTTCTGCACCTAAAGCCTTGCAAACGTGAATTGCCGTATCACCACCCGTAAGAATAACTCCCGCTAAATGGCTGCCTACTACAGTTTTAGCAACTTCCCCCAGTGCATGAGCCGTATATTCACTTACTTCACTACCTGCCAGCTTATATTTTATGCCTGCTTCAATGGCTTGTTTAACATCTGCATCCAATGTTGCACTTGCCAGTAAAACATCACTGCCTTTTTTCAGCAGACTATTGACAGATTTTGCACAACGCTTAATTTCCTCAGATTGATTTTCTAATAAACCAGCTGCATTCAATTTTATCAAATTGATTTTTGTATGCGTTAATACCTCTTGAATTTGTGTTTGTGTTGTCTTACTCACACTTCCCGCTACAATCAATATTGGACCACTTGTTTGAATGCCCACAGCTCTTTTACTCGCTTTCCACTGATAAATACTCGGCAAATATTCAGCAAGACCAGCTGATCCAACCCAAAGCAACTGCTTATATGCTTTAGCAGCCTCAACAATATACCCAAGATGTTTATCTTCTGCAGCATCAAACACAATCCATTTTTCGTCACGCTTAAGACATTGACGAATCGCTAAAGCAATTTGAGCAACACCTTGTTTTACTGTTTCCAGCGATATTAACCCTATTAAAACATCTGTCTGCTCTCTAAGTATGTCTATAATTTGCGATTCATTGATTGGTGACTTCGGGGCATGTGCCATCTCCGTTAAAGCAATCGGTACGCCATCTAAAAAATGGCAGCCACCGATCGTAATCCGCTGATTGCCCGGAAAAGCCGGCGCAATAATCACAACCGTTGGCAAAAACACGCTTGCTGCTGCTTCAATCTCCGCGCCAAGATTGCCGCGAAGTGTTGAATCTATTTTTTTGTAAATATGCACAATTCCACTATCTTGCAGTTTTTCACAGGTTTGTTTCACTTTCTGATAGGCTTCGATCGCGTTTATATCACGGCTATTTGTATCAATAACAACAACATCCGCCATTTCATGAGCTAATTTGGGCTGATCAAAATTGATTCTTACACAGTTGCTAATATTACGTTTGGCAAATTGTACAGCCGTATCATTTGCGCCGGTCAAATCATCGGCAATCACAGCCAGTTGAGTCATTTTCCATCACCCTCTTCGTGTTGTTTCTCATCTATACTATAATGCAAATGGCATGCCAACATTCAAAGCAATATAAATAACGACTTTTTTTATCTCCATAAAAAAATACGTTGCAAAACGCAACGTATTTGATGAATATAGCAACTATATCATTATTTTTTATTAAGTTTGCGCCACAAAGTCGTTCGATGTATACCCAGACGAATCGCAGCCCGGCTATAATTAAATTTTTCTTCGCTTAAAACTCGCAGCAAAGTGTCTTTTTCCATCCGCCCAAGATTATCGGTTGAAAAATCTCTTTCCTCTTCTATCCCCTGTTCTATATCAGTATTGGCTTCATCGCGCGCTTCCACAATATCTTGTTTCGTAATCACAGGTCCATCACTAAGCAGCATAACCCGTTCTATTATATTAGCAAGCTGACGAATATTCCCCTGCCAGCTGCATTGTTTAAGATATTCCAGTGCCCCTGAATCAAGTCTTTGGACATTCAAATTCACCCTGCCCAGCTTTTTTACCAATTCTTTAGCCAGCAAAGGTATATCCTCCCTACGGTCTTGCAGTGTCGGTACATGAATACGCAATATATTCAGCCGATAATAAAGATCTGCACGAAACACCTTTTCCTCTATCATTTTAGCCAAATTTTGATTCGTCGCTGCTATGATTCTAACATCAACCGGAATAACACTGTCACCGCCAATATGCATAATTTCTTTCTCCTGTAAAACTCGCAGCAGCCGTGATTGTAGGGATATTGGCATTTCCCCTATCTCATCAAGAAAAAGCGTTCCACCATGTGCTAACTCAAAAAGCCCTTGCCGTCCACCACGTTTTGCACCAGTAAAAGAACCTTCCTCATAACCAAACAACTCCGATTCCAATAAATGTTCCGGCAGTGCGGCACAATTAACCGCCACAAAAGGACCATTCGCGCGAGTACTAAGATTATGTATGCTCTGAACCAACACTTCTTTACCCGTTCCCGAGTCACCTGTAACCAATATTGTCGATTGCGTTAAAGCATATTTGACAGCCTTCTTTTTCATTGCTATGCAGATGGAAGATGTACCTATAATATCTTCCATCTGCATTTTAGCAACCAGCCCTTTTTTATGTAATTTTTTCCGTACATTTTGCTCTAATTTTTGAATTTGTGAAACATTTTGCAATGTATAAATTCGACCAATTGTTTCATCGGCAAGTTGTAAAATTGCTTTTTTCACGGCAATTGTTTTATCACCAAACTGCTGTATATCTTCAATTACATCATGAATCGTATCGGTTTCGCACAGTCGTAAAGCCGGTATCACTTCAAACAAGGATTTTCCTAAAGCCTCAAAATGGGAAATACAAAATAGTTTTTCGGCCATAGAATTAAATAACGTAATCCGGTTGTCTGTATCAGTAGCAATAATAGCCTCTGCTGACTGATCGATCATCGTTCTCACCAGTACAGATTTTTCTTTTTCCTGCCGTCGAATATTACCTATAATTTGTGCTTCTCGAATAACCTTATAAACAGCTTCGCGTCCTGAGTGGATCATAATTGCCGGCACACCAAGTTTAGCTGCCAGCTTGACGGATATTGCATCACCAACAATAAGCTCAACACCATGCGCCAGCGCTTCCTTAATCTTCGTTTCCGCCTCAGCTTCTTCATGCAAATAAATCTCATAAAAATGAATTCCCAGTAATGACTCCATCTCTTCGCAACCATAAATAACATTCTCAAAACCAGCAATTCCAACCTTGTCAGGATATTTTCCATTTGTCATCATGGCACGTAAAATATCAAGTACGCCAACCTCAATCGGCAATACTGGTATATCTACATTTTGTTCAATAAGCGTCGCCGTACCGCCACGACTAATAATAACTTCAGTGCCAGATTCAATTTCCTGTTTAACTGCCTCCATGCATTCTTGCAGATTGCCTTGGATAACTTTAACACAAGCATGTGCGTCAGCAAACTGCTCCATCACAACTTTTTCTGCGACTTCATACAAATCCTGAAACGGTGCCACCAATAAAATTCGTGCATCCACGTTGCAGTCACTCCTTAAGAAAAATTTCTATAAATTTATTTTATCACGTAAAACACAAAAAAGGCTCCTATCAAGGATGCCTTTTTTGCTTATATATTTCTTATTTATTATATTATAGAAGAAACTTACTTCATTTTATTTATACAACATAAAAATTTACAAGTTTTGCTCCGAAAATCCCATCAATTCCAATGACCGACTTAAGGATATGCGGCGGTATATCGTTATCAACCGTAACAACCATAATATTTGTACCAGAAACATCTGTTTTACCAACCTGCATTCCTGAAATATTGATATCGGCGCCCCCCATAACAGACCCTACTTTACCAATAATCCCCGGGCGATTAATATGCGGACAAATAAGTATTCTTGCATGTGGATCGACATCAACTCGATAGTCATTGATCATAACAATACGACCTTCATCACCAAACAATGTACCTTGTACTCTTATTTCAGAAGCTGCTGTTGTTACACGGACTGTAATAAGATTTGCAAAATTCTCAGCCTCTTTATTTTTCATTTCTTTCACTTTAATATTGCGCTGCTTAGCCATACTCGGTGCATTCACATAATTCACGGCAAATTCAAGGATTGGATTAAGTACACCTTTAATAACAGCCGTTGTAATCATTTTTGTATCAACTTCAGTAATTTCACCATTATATTCCACTTCAATTTTTTCAATTGGCCCCTCTGCCAATGAACAAGCCGTGCAGCCTAAACGCTCTGCTAAATCGAAATACGGTTTGATCACCTTCATAACCTGCGCCGATACTGGTGCCATATTCACCGCCGTTGAAACAGGTTCACCGCGCAGCGCCGCCCCGACACCACGAGCAACATCAATTGAAACACCCACTTGAGCTTCTACGGTTGATGCCCCAAGATGCGGCGTAAGTACAACCCCAGGTAAACCAACCAACGGATGATCAACCGGAACAGGTTCGCTTTCAAACACATCAATTGCCGCACCAGCTACAATTCCCATTTTTACCGCTGCAGCAAGATCGGCTTCATTAATAATCCCGCCACGTGCACAATTGACTAAGCGTACACCTTTTTTCATGTTTTTCATATTATCTTTATTCAGCATACCTTTAGTTTGCGCCGTTAATGGCATATGTACGGTAATAAAATCTGATTTGGCAATAACATCATCTAATGAGCCAATCTCAATCCCCAAAGCCTGCGCCCGCTCTTCATTGATATATGGATCATAACCAATCACATCCATATCAAAAGCCAACGCGCGTTTCGCAACGCCACTACCGATACGCCCCATCCCAATGACGCCCAGCGTCTTGCCTCTAAGTTCTACACCTACATATTTCTTACGATTCCATTCACCTTTTTGCATTGTTTCATTGGCAACAGGAATGTTCCTCGCCATGGAAAGCATCATAGCCATCGTATGTTCAGTAGCCGCAATCGTATTTCCCTCCGGAGCATTGAGAACAATAATTCCACGGGCCGTAGCCGCTGGAATATCGATATTATCCACGCCAACCCCTGCCCGACCAATAACTTTAAGGTTCGTCGCTGCTGCAATAACGGCTTGCGTAACTTTAGAAGCACTACGAACAATCAAACCATCAAACTGTGGAATGATTTCCAGTAATTCTTCTGCTGGCAACTTGTCTTTTACCACCACTTCATAATCTTTTGCTAAAATATCAATGCCTTTAGGTGAAACTCCATCCGCAATTAAAACTTTCATCAATTCATTCGCTCCCTTTATTTTGCATTTAAAATATATACCCTAAAATAATCTTTGCCCAACGCATATAGCCTAACTTAAATTCACACGCAAAACATTTTTAAATAAAAAAAGCCTCACCCCAATATAATATTTGGGGCGAAGCTTTTATCTCCACGGTACCACCCAAGTTTATGCGCTTATCGCGCCAACTCTAGTTCGCTGTATCGGGCGTTCCCGTCATAATTCATCATTAGCCGCTTCGAGCTGGAACAAACTTGATTATCTACCGACTTGCACCATCCGTCGACTCTCTAAAAGAACAATCAATTTTGATTTCTCATCATCGCGTTTTCTATGTATTTGTCTATATGCTTATATGCAATTATATTTTATCTCCCTTCAAACGTCAAGTGTATTTCACAAAAAAACATTTTTAAATTTTATCTTGACGTTTACTGAAAATCGGCGTTAGAATATAACACAATCACTTAATATTCTCGCAGACATCGACTACTGCAAAACATAAACAAGCAAAATTTAGGAGGTCACTATCTTGGAAAATCGTATTTATAACTTTAACCCAGGTCCTGCCGTACTCCCGTTGGAAGTTTTGAAAGAAGCTCAAAGCGAAATGCTCAATTTCAAAAACAGTGGTATGTCCGTTATGGAAATCAGCCATCGTTCGAAACCATATGAAGCCGTTCACAATCAAGCCAAAGCCGATATCAAAGAACTCATGGAACTTGGTGATGACTATGAAGTGCTCTTCATACAAGGTGGTGCCAGCATGCAGTTTACAATGGTTCCACAAAATTTTGCTCACGATGGTAAAATTGGCAATTACATACTCTCAGGCAGTTTTGCTACAAAAGCCTACCAAGAGGCAGCTTTGCTTGGCGATGCCCACATTGCCGCGTCCAGCAAAGACTCGAATTTTAAATATATTCCGAAACAAAACGAAATCAAGTTAAGCAAGGATGCAGCGTATCTTCATGTTTGTTACAACAATACCATCTTTGGCACGGAATACAAATATATACCTGAAACCAATGGTATCCCGCTCATTGCCGATATGTCATCCGATATGTTATCTCGTCCATTAGATTTTTCTAAATTTGACTTAATCTATGCCGGAGTCCAAAAAAACCTGGGGCCAGCCGGCGTCTGTTTAGTTGTCGCTAAGAAGTCTTTCATCGAAAACAGTCCAAAATCGGTACCAACAATGCTCCGTTATGATACGTATGCTAAAAATAATTCACTCTACAATACACCACCTGCTTTCGGAATCTATATGGTGGGGAAAGTTGCAGCCTGGATCAAAAAACAAGGCGGCCTGGAAGCAATGGAAAAACGTAATATCCATAAAGCGAAACTTATTTATGACATCATTGATTCCAGTGCCGGATTCTACCGCGGTCATGCTGAGCCAGACAGTCGTTCTTATATGAATATCACCTTCCGCCTGCCAACCGAAGACCTTGAAGTGAAATTTGTCAAAGAAGCCCTGGAACATAATTTAAGCGGCGTTAAAGGACATCGTTCTGTTGGCGGATTACGCACTTCTCTTTATAACGCTATGCCATTGGCCGGCTGCGAAGCCCTCGCTGATTTTATGGAAAAATTCAAAAAGAACAATGTTTAATATTAAAAAAAATGCCGAGTTTACGCTCGGCTTTTTTATATATTATTTTGCAGACAACACAAAATAAGGTATACTTAAGTTAAAGATATTTTTAGTTTTATAAAGGAGCTGTTTAATTTTTATGGCAATTACAGAAATACCGTATGCCGATTATGCCGATTTATTTATCGAAAAAGAAAGCCACGGCGGAGTTTTTTTGAGTACCTGTGCCGATGGAAAAAATAATACAATGACAATTGGCTGGGGCAGTATTGGTTTTATGTGGGGTAAACCGGTCCTCACGGTCATGATTCGAAAATCCCGTTATAGTTATGAACTGATCGAGAAAAATCCTGAATTTACCGTCAGCATCCCAATCCACGATGATTTTAAAAAAGCCCTCGGTGTCTGCGGTTCAAAATCCGGTCGCAGCCTCGATAAATTCCAAGAAGCCAATCTGAAAATCATGGCTGGACAAAAAGTAACACCACCTGTAATCAAAGGAGCTGGTCTGCATATTGAGTGCAAAGTACGTTATCAACAAACACTTAGTGCCGATAAATTCAGTCAAGAACTTTGTGATAAATGGTATGGCGATCAGGACTGGCATGTACTCTATTACGGTGAAATCGTAAGTGCTTACGTTGAAAAATAAATATCGATAGCAAAAAATCCCGGTTCGTATTGAATCGGGATCTTTTTTGTTTAAAACGTACAAGAAAGTCCATTTTTTAAAAATACATCACAATATGGCAAAAGATCGTCTTCGTACAGCCCATGCTTATGTTCAAACATATACATTCGCTGCAATAAAGAATATTTATTTTGTCCAAATTGATGAAACGGCAGCAATTGCACTTTTTTCAAACCAAAGGTTTTAATCAAATCACAAAATCCCTGTGCATCGGCAAGCGCATCATTAACACCAGGAATTACTGGTATTCGCAGCAAAATTTGTTTTTCCGCAGCAATCGCAACCTGCAAATTAGACCAAATTTCATCTGGATAAACATTTGTTGCCTGCAAATGCTTCACACGATCATAGTGTTTGAGATCAAACAAAAGTAAATCGATAGATTCAATAAATTCACTAAAAACACGTTTATCAGCATAACCACTTGTCTCACAAGCTGTATGAATCCCCTCTTGCTTTAATTCTTTTAATAGCGCTGTAGCAAATTGTGCCTGTTGCAAAACCTCACCGCCAGAAAGCGTTACCCCACCACCCGATTCTTTATAAAAAGGCAAATCCTTCATAACCTCGCGCTTAACCTTTTGCAAACACATGTTTTCCCCCTGCATCTCCAAGGCACCAGCTGGACAAATTTCAACACAGCCCAGGCAAGTCTGGCAAGCATCCTGATGAAAAGCTGGTTTATTATTCTGAACAGTAATCGCTCCAGCCGGACATTCAACGACACAGGCTAAACAGCTAACACATTTTACAGCATCAAATGTAATTTCCTGCCTGCTATATTGTGATTCAGGGTTAGAACACCACCCGCAACGTAACGGGCAGCCTTTGAAAAATACAACCGTACGAATTCCGGGCCCATCTTGTAAACTAAATTTTTGTATATTAAAAATACAGCCTGTACTGTTTTCCATAAAAGTCCTCCTAACATAATTTACGCAGCATATCCATATTTTAATAATATCATATTGTTAAACAAATACAATCAATATTAGTTTCAAATGAAACATACAAACAATTGACTTATAGCCTTTATGTAGTATAATTAAAATCAAATGAAATATTTTTACTTTCACTTGAAAGTATACATTTCAACTAATTCAGGCTAAAACTCAAATTTTAATAAAGGAATGAAAAACCATGCATACTCGGCACACCCAATTATTGGATTTTGTAAATAGTGAAAATCGCATCAGTGTAGCGCTACTATCACAAAAGCTTCAAGTTTCAGAAGTGACAATCCGCAAAGATTTAGATATCTTAGAAAAAAAAGGCTTATTGCGACGAGAACACGGCTTTGCCGTAATGATTGCCAGTGACGACATTGCACATCACTTGTCTTTTAATTATGACACAAAAAAACGCATCGCTCAAAAAGCTGCCGCTAATGTCAAAAATGGTGAAACCGTTATGATTGAATCAGGCTCTTGTTGTGCACTGCTTGCGGAAGAACTCGCCACCAAGCGCCGTGACATTACCATCATTACGAACTCAGCCTTCATCGCTGCTTTCATCCGCAAATCACCAGCAGCCCGAATTGTCTTGCTTGGTGGTGATTATCAAAATGAATCACAGGTTATGGTTGGGCCGATGCTCAAAAAATGTGTTCAAGATTTTTTTGTTGATAAAGTTTTTATCGGCACTGATGGATTTACGGAAAAACATGGTTTTACTGGCAATAATCTTCTACGAACCGAAGCGATTCGTGCAATGGCAGAAAGTGCCAATAAAATCATCATTTTAACGGAATCCATAAAATTTTCGCAACAAGGTGTTGTTACACAATTTAAAGCCGAAGAAATCGCTGCTATTTTTACAGATGATCATATTCCTGAAGAAAAAAAACAATTTTTACAAAAGTTAAATACAAAAATCTATACGGTTCCTTGCGAATAAAAATTTTTATTATGGAGGTATTTGATTATGAATCATTTTGGTCAACTGACAAACAGGATGCAAGTTTTTCGCGAAAAACTCATTGCCGCCAAACCAAAAGTTTGTGCCGAAAGAGCTTTGCTAACCACACAGTCTTATCAAGACCATTTCCAGGACCCGCTAACCTTGCGCCGTGCTTACATGTTAAAAAACATTCTCGAACATATGACAATATTTATTGAACCAGAATCTATAATCGCTGGCAACCAGGCTAGTTCGAATCGTTCTGCACCAATTTTTCCCGAATATGCAATGGACTGGGTCATTGATGAACTCGATGACTTTGAAAAGCGCGATGGAGACGTATTTTTTATCACGGAAGAAACAAAAAATAAATTACGAAAAATTGCTCCATTTTGGCATAACAATACATTAAAAGATCGTGGACTTGCCGCCATGCCAGCAGATAGCAAACTTTTTTATGATCTTGGTATTATTAAAGCCGAAGGCAACATCACCTCTGGTGATGCTCATATCGCCGTAAATTATGAACGATTATTGCAGCGAGGTCTCCGTGATGTAAAACAACGATCTGCAGAAAAATTAGCCGCGCTCGACCTCACAAATTATCAGAATCTTAAAAAATCTTATTTTTATCGTGCAATTCTTATCACAATTGAAGCTGTCCAAGCCTTCGCCGAACGTTATGCCATTTTAGCTCAAACACTGGCAAAAGCAGAAAAAAATCCGCAGCGGCAAGCAGAACTGACCCAAATGAGCCGTATTTTGAAAAAAGTCCCTTATGCTCCGGCTGAGACATTTCATGAGGCAGTTCAGTCCATATGGCTGGTTCATCTTGTTCTCCAAATCGAATCCAACGGACACTCACTTTCTTATGGACGGCTGGATCAATTTCTTTACCCATATTATAAAAAAGATCTTGAATTGGGCAGCATTACCGACAAAAGCGCTTGCGAACTGCTCACCAATCTTTGGCTAAAAACCTTCACTATAAATAAAATTCGCAGTTGGTCCCATACAAAATTCAGTGCCGGTAGTCCACTATATCAAAATGTCACAATAGGCGGGCAAACAACTGAAAAAAAAGATGCTGTCAATCCCCTGTCTTATCTTATTTTACGCAGTGTTGCGCAAACAAAGCTGCCACAGCCCAATCTGACCGTTCGCTATCACAAAGGACTGGATGATGCTTTTATGAAAGAATGTATCGAAGTGGTTCGTCTCGGCACTGGCATGCCAGCTTTTAACAATGACGAAATCATCATCCCGTCTTTTATCGAAAAAGGTGTCCTTGAAAAAGATGCTTATAATTACAGTGCCATCGGCTGCGTGGAAGTGGCCGTTCCGGGAAAATGGGGTTATCGCTGTACTGGTATGAGCTTTTTGAACTTTCCGAAATCACTTATGATTGCTCTAAATAATGGCGTCGATACCGACTCCGGCTGCAAACTTTGTGAAGGAAACGGACACTTTTCCCATATGGTATCCTTTGATGAAGTCATGGCTGCCTGGGATAAAATAATCCGACAGTTCACCCGTCACTGTGTTATCATCGACACCTGCTGCGATATGGTTCTTGAGGAAGATACCGCTGATATTCTTTGTTCCGCCCTTACTGATGACTGCATTGAACGCGGTCTAACCATCAAAGAAGGTGGTGCTATTTATGATTTCATCAGTGATCTGCAAGTTGGAATCGCCAATCTTGGGGACTCCTTAGCTGCCATAAAAAAATGTGTGTTTGAAGACAAATTATTTACGCCCTCTGAACTTTGGGATGCCTTAGTGCATGATTTTGCCGGAACAACAAGCAAAAAAATCCAGCAACATTTAATCAACGATCCGCCAAAATATGGTAATGATGAGGACTATGTCGATTTACTCATTCGCCAAGCTTATGATATATATATTGATGAATTATCTCACTATCATAATACACGCTATGGACGTGGTCCTATAGGCGGCACATACTATGCCGGTACATCTTCAATTTCTGCCAACGTCCCACAAGGCACTTGTACCATGGCAACACCAGATGGGCGCAATGCCTCAGACCCATTAGCCGAAGGTTGTTCACCATCGCATGGCATGGATAAAAACGGTCCTACCGCTGTATTTAAAAGCGTTTCGAAGCTACCTACAACAAAAATTACCGGTGGTGTCTTATTAAATCAAAAGACCACTCCACAGATTCTGGATAAAGAAGAAAATCAAGTCAAATTGATTGCACTGCTGCGTACTTTTTTCAATCGACTTCAGGGGTTTCATGTTCAATACAATGTCGTCTCACGTGCCACACTGGTCGAAGCACAAAAAAATCCAGACAAACACCGCGACCTCATTGTTCGAGTTGCCGGATATAGTGCTTTTTTCAATATTCTTTCGAAACAAACACAAGATGATATTATTGACCGAACGGAACAAAATTTATAAAGCTTTTAGTATTTTAAAATTTTGTTTGTAAAGTTTACACAAATTACTTGAGTTATACTAATACAATATGTTATTATATTAGACATGATGTAATAACATATTCTTTTACTTGAACTGAATTATAATATTTGATAAAGAAAGCATGTTTTTATCAAATACTATATATAATCTTCTAAAAAATGCGGGCAGAGGGGCTATTCTCCTGTCCCTCTCCAATTTCATGCTCCCCCTGAGCATGAAAAAAGCGGCTCTCCTACCAACCGGAGCCGCTTCTTTTTTTGAAAATTTTTATTTTTCAAAATTCCATATGCTGGGTAATCTGCTGAATGATTTCCAGTTCGCGCTGCGTGGATTCATTGAGCAATTCTAAACGTTGTACACCCTGCATTGAAGTAGAAATTGAATCGATCGAATTAAAAATATCGTGTGTAACTGTCTCCAGCCGCTGCTGGAACATATTCATATGCCCTTCAATATTACCTTCAAAAGCCTTATTCCGCTGGAGAATGTCATTGATTTCATTTACACTCACCAACAGTTTATTGATTGCCTTATTACTTGTATCCAGGCTTGTTTCCGTATTTTGTGAAAGTTTGCGTACTTCTTCTGCAACCACGGCAAAACCACGACCAGCTTCGCCAGCGCGTGCCGCTTCGATCGCTGCATTTAGTGAAAGTAAATTTGTTTGTGAGGCAATCTCCAAAATCATTGCCATAACGTTTTGGATTTCCTTCGTATTTTCTGTCAACTGTTCTATTTTAGGAATAATCTTTGTATTATGATCCATGAGCTGCTTAATATTATCTTTATTTGTCCCCATAACTTCTGTTAATGCTTTAGCTGATTCATCAATACTCGCGGTCCGTTCATGGATATTACTTACCGATGCAATAATTTCAGGAATCGCACTGCGATAATGATCAAACAAATCCAGTGCCTTACCATTTAGTTCACTCAAGACTTGCAACCGGGCTAAACGTCTCTGCATAAAAAAGCTTTGAAACAGACCATACTGGATTGGTAAATTATTATAGTACTCATCATAAAAATTTTCATCGTTTGGAACGTAGTAAAAGAATAATGCCGTCAATGTTTCATTCATGTGAATACCTAGAAGTTCACCAAAACTCGAAAAACCAGCGACGGGAATCCCTTCAAATTTAGGAACATCTTTCAATTCTTGTGGATTCATTAAACGGCGAATTACGCAATCATTCAAAATCCCGCCAAAAGGTTTGGGTTTATTCAAGCAGAATTTCTGCCAATCATCCCGCATATTCTTTACAAAACCTTCACGCTTAACCAAATGCAGATATTCACCTGGTGCTAAATCGCAAAAGAAATAAATTCGATTTTCAGCCGTTGCGATCTTGGCTATACTGCGAATAAAGATCTCATCGTTGATCTCAATCGCAAAACTATAGCCATTTAAAACATTCTCCAACTGTTCGATACTCTGGCAGCTAAATTTACGTTTCAGTATATCAATCAAGCTAACGCTATTACCATTTTCATCGAGGACTTCACTTACATAACGCAAAGCTGAATTAGAACTGCTGACAATATATTTTGTATCCGTTTTACTAAATCCCTGCGTTTTCAATATGCCAAAGCGAAAATCTTTATTCAACTGGACAAAACACATAACTGCATGATGATGCAGTACTTTTGTGCCATCAAAAATATCGGTGCTTACAAAATCAAATTTTCCGCCAGCCGAACCACCAATAAAAGTACAAGGATACTTATGACTTGCATAAATTGCCTCCATAAAAAATGTTTCACAATTTGAAACACCATCAATATAGGTAATCGCTATCGTATCGGGCGAAGATATTTTGAATTTAATGGGTTGCTGCGCCAGCTCCGCTTTAATCATATCAATCCGTTTTTTCATTGAAAATGTATCTTTCCCTGCCAAAATATCCTCATTTGGCAATGGAATCGATATGATCTGACAATTCCGAATCATTTTTTGCGAAAAAACTTGTAATAAAACTTTTTTGCGGCCAGCATCATCACTTTGGTATAAAGAGGCTTGTGCATTTACATTGCAAAGTTCTCCCGCCGTTGAAACCAATAACAGCTTCGCTGTTTGTGGCAGCAAACTCTTAAGTTTACTGGAAATTTCCTTCATTGAAGCATCCGGGGAAACATACCCTAAAACGAGTGCCGGACCGCCCGCCACAGCCAAAAATTCCGTTAAACTCTGTGCATTTATATCCTGTTCTGAAAAATAGTTTACCTTGCAGTGCAATTCCGCGGCATGATCTTTTTGACTTACGGAATCCATCTGTTCTGTTACGGTCTGCTGTCTGTTCGATAAATCTTCATTTTGAAACGGCCGATCTGTTTTTTTCTTAAAAAAGTCAAACAAAATTTCCGCCCTCTTCCATTTTCAATTTATACAATCTTAAGCTATGCAAACTGCCAAACTCCGGTACTGCACGTGAACTTCCTTCAGATTTTGCTTTATTTCGAGGGAAACACTACTCATTTAGTATTCGTGCTTTCAATAAAAAAACCTGCTAAAAAAATTAGCAGGTTTTATATTTATCGAGATTGTATCGTAACCGCAGTTTCAAACATTCTATTCCAGGGAAAATCAATCGAAATTTTATCAATCTCCATATCTGACAAGTTCTGCTTGACAAATATATTCATTTTTTCGACTGTAGCTTTTACGGCATCTGCTTTTTTTTGATCCAACTGTCCATAACTGCCAGTTCCGGGTATTTTTGATAGCTCTCCAGCAACACTCTGCCGAATATTAGCTTGATAAGCCCAATCATCCAAATACCGAACTGCCAATAAATTGTTTTTTGCCTGCAGCGTCATTTTTGGAGCCATAATCCCCTGTCCTAACACAAAGCCTGTACTATTTGTCGCCGTATTCCATCCCGAATAAGCTGTGAGTTTCGGCAAAAGATTACGTTTTGCCAACTCAGCCATCAATGCATTGTCAGCCCCATTGGAAAAAGCAATATCCCCGACACCAACATGATAACCTTGTGACACATATAAATCCACCATTTTGGCAAATGAAAGCGTATTATCTCTTGGCACTATCGTATTTTGCGGCCAATTTGCCTCTAAGGTTTTCCCATCTTTATTCGTATTCACCAAAAGTACCAGATCCGCTCGTTTGAGTCCTGGAATCTGAATTGCCCCGGCAGCCAGAAGATGAGAACGAATCGATTGACTAATTGCTTCATCGGAATAAGACGGTACCGTAGCCGCACCTATGCCATCGGCATAACGAACTGTTACAAAGGGAATATTAGAACTTAAATCGTTTACGGCCCGCGTCATCAAGACCATACCAATTTCATCAATTCCCGCTAAAGCTTGAAATTTCGTAACGCCTAAATCCTCACCCTGTTTTGACAGCAGCCTGCTTTCTTTGTGCGTCTGCGAATATGGTGCATTATCATCGCGTCCTAAAGCAAGATAATTAAAAGTTCCCGCCCGGGATAATTCAATCAGACGACTGCTCGCAGCAAAATTAGTCTGGCGGCGTTTCATCCAATCGCCGATTGCCTTTGTTGGAATCACCGTTTCTAATTTAGCCTGTTCTTTTTTTTCACTGCCTGATAACCCTTCCGTTTCGCTTTTATCTTGCAGTTCTGTTAAACGAAATATCGAAGCACCATATTTAGCATAATAGCTTGGTTCTTCCGTCCCTGAAGCTGCACCATCACGGGGAGTACGCATAATCGAACCAAAAACATAAATTTTTAAACGGGGATTTTGCGCTTTAAGCTGCGCAAACTGTTCAACACGTTTGATGATATCTGCTTGTGTATAGGCATGCTTTCTAGACCCTACCAGACTTCCGTAGAGTAGAGAATCCGAAGATAAAACCAGTGCATCTGCATTCTTTGCCTGAGCGAATACCCATTGCCACAGTTCATCAGGATGTCCAAGATCCGTACGATTCCCCAAGAGATTTTGCGGTGGCAATACCAGGTCATAGTCTAAATTACGCACGGTATCGGCTGTCTGTGCAAACGAAACAGGTCGATCATCATGAGGTACAAATAAAATTTTTGGTTTAAGCGGTGATGCCAAAACTGGCAGTGTTAGCGCCACAATACAAAAACACATAAGCAGCAAGCAAACTATTTTTTTCAAAAATACAACCCCCTCTATAAAAGTATATTCAATAACATCGTTTTGACAGGCTCAGGAAGATTTAGTCCTGTTGTAAATTCAATATAGCCATCTTTGGGTTCGGCCTTCTCAATCACAAGTGCATCCAGAAGATTATAGCCTTGAAATGAAACTTGTCCAAAATCTGATTTCAATAACATGTCTTGATAATCCACGGTAATTGTATTATGGTTGATATCCGTTTTCAAATCATCAGCAAGGTCAATCTTCCCCACTATTTTTTGCGCCATCGACAACGAAATCCGGGAAAAAATCCAAGACATGACTTTATGATCCGGAAGTTCTCTTTCTTTAACTGTAAATTTCACATAGGACGTATCCCCCCTGTGAACAAATTCATCAATTGTTCCCGCAAGCTCCAAACGTCCCATTGCTTTGGTATCGGCGTTGATTTTCAGTTTTCCATTCGCTTGAGAAGTAACAATAAGAGACTTCACTTTAGAGGTCTCATCGATTTGATCGGCAATGGATGCATTGATCACATCATCCGGTATCGAAATTTTCCCGGCTAAAATATCCAGCAAAGATTCTTTTGTCCAGGTCTTTTTTACCACATCAATAACCGGACTATAGTTTTCTATTGTACTGCTTATGTCATTAAAATCAATTGAGTTCAGTGCCTGAGCTGAAATAACTGTAGGCATATCCATAACAATCCCTGCTTCATCATAAAATTTATGCTATTGCATACACCGGCAAAAGTGCCTGCAATAGCATTTTTATTATACAGCAATTCATCTGTTATGTCATAAAAAAATCGCCTGTCAGTCATTATAAAACAAAATATCAGGAGTGCTCTGGTGTTTCTTTATCGGAACGGATATCCTGCCAAAGATCACGGGCTTTATTAAAAATCGTTGTTTCCGAGCGAGCCCGCTGATCACCAATGACACGACTTAAATATTGTGTAGCTGATTCATAATTGCCCATACGTTTATGGATAGCCCCGATAAGATAAATAACCGCATTATCGGTCATCGTTCCCATTGGATAACGTTCTGTCGCCAAAGACTTATCATAATATTCAACTGCTTTTGCCAAAGCTTCATCTTCTTTTTCTTTGTCTTTGGCATCCCGATAGATCCAAGCCAGCTTTAAATACAGCCCTGCAATATGACCTGCAGATGCACTAATAAGTTCTGCGAAAAAAATCGCTAGTTTGTAGGATGTAACCGTTTCAGCAAGCGTTCTCACTTCATGATGTTCCAAACCTATCTTTCGTTCATTTAAAAAATTTCGAATTAGTTCTTGATGTTTGGGATGCATATGTCCCGTAAAATGATTTTCATCTGCTGCATAGCCGCATTTTTCACAAACCCAAATCGCATAATAATAAGGATTAAAATCTTTATAATGTACACAAAAATCATCATCTGTCTTTACCGAGATGAGTCTTGATCTCACTTTCGTTACTGAAATTTCTTCGCCGCATACCGGGCAAATTTTCTTTGCTGTATAAATATTACCAACTGCCATGATGTCCCTCCTATAATAAAACCATTATTACTCTATTCTTAGCTTAACACAAAGTCACTTTCAAATAAACCATAAGAGTTGTAAACGAGCAATTTGTCCTGTCTGCGAGGCGGAAAATTTCTAAAAACCAGAACACCACCAGCTGCTTTCTAAATTTTTATCAGGACATAGCCTTCATATTATCATCATTCACTTTGTCCAGCATGGAAATCGTATCGATCAAATGATGATTAAAAATTTGTTTTGCTACATTCAAAAGTTCCGGAATAGCTGGATCGCAAAGTGAATAGGTTACCTTATTACCGTCTTTTGTCCCCTTAACGATATTTCGACTGCGTAAAACAGATAGCTGCTGTGATACGGCCGACCCTTCACTACCGATAATACTTTGCAGTTCATTGACATTTTTATCTCCCTGGCTCAACACTTCTAAAATTCGAATACGCAGTGGATGCGCCAGGGCTTTGAAAAAATCTGCTTTAAATTGTTGCACTGTTAAATCCATATTAGTTCCCCCGCTTTAAAACTTCTTCATATTTATCAATTGCGCTCAAGATTCCCTGCATCAAGGCTTCCGGTCTTGGCGGACAGCCTGGTATATAGACATAAACCGGCACAAATTGATCAATGCCGCCCGCATTGGCATACGTTTCGCCAAAAACCCCGCCACCGATCGCACAAGCTCCCACTGCCAAAACAATTTTAGGATTGGGCACCGCAGCATATGTTCTCAGCAGTGCTTTTTGCAGGGCTCGCGTCACACCGCCCGTTACCATTAGCATATCCGCCTGACGGGGCGATGCTGAAAAACTCACACCAAAACGAGAAATATCATAAATGGGATTAGACAAAGCTCCCATTTCAAAATCACAGCCATTACAAGACCCCGTATCTACATGACGAATATGTAAAGATCCGCCTAAGACTTTCGTAATTCGTGCTTTCATGTCTTTTCCTAGTTCTTCATTCATCAGAATTTCTCCTTTTTTGCCATTATATCGTCACAGCCACCCAAAGTTTGTTTTTATCCATAACTGCTAAATAGCAATCATTCGTTTGCCTGATTGCATCTGTATTACATATTTTTACACAATTTCCACACATAATACAATTGCCATAGAATAACCGTACCTGTCCAGCTTCTATTATAAGGGCTCTGCTTGGACAAGCCGCCGCACATTCGGCCCAATTGGTCTTCGGCACAAATTTTATTTTAATTTTACCTTTATATTTTAATGGTGCCTCAGAAAATGGCTGCCTTCGAGTCACCGTACCAACCTTCCATATCTTGCGAATCATATCAAACATACTTAATTCTCCTTCCAAGCATTACCGATCACAACACGCATAACATAATTCAAAGCTCTTATTTATGAGCGGAAAATCCGGAATAATGTTTCCTTCTACTGCGAGCGGTACAACGGGCCAATTGCTATAGGCCGCGGATCGTATACGATAACGGTAAATCGTATTGTTTTTATCAAACATGATCCAATGTGTATTTTCACCACGTGCTGATTCCGACCACCCCAAAGAACTTGTATAAGGTTCAATCAAAGGAATGTCAGTTTGGCTAGCCCCCTTCGGCAAGCGGCTTAAAATTTGCCGGATCAAAAGCATCGAATTAAAAGCTTCAACGATGCGTACCTTTATCCGTGCTAAAACATCGCCTTCTGTTTGCAAAACAACCGCAAAATCAAGTTGTTCATAGGCAGCATAAGGAAAATCACGTCGGCAGTCAACATCACGCCCCGATGCTCTGGCGGCTATACCAACTGCCTCAAAATCATCAACCTGCTGAAGCGACAGTTTCCCCGTTGTCTCCATACGATCCATAGCAATTTCATGACCCAATAAAATATCAACAAATTCCTGAAAATCAACATCAATTTCATTAATAGATTCCATCAGTAAGACAAGTTCCGCTTCATCCAGATCACAGTTCACCCCACCCGGCACGATGGTTCCGCGCAAATAGCGATGCCCTGTAAGCCGTTCATTCAGTTGCAAAAGCTGTTCTTTAAGCCTTGCGCCCTGGCTGCTTCCAACCGCAAAACCATAGCCCGAACAAATATTTCCAACATCTCCCACATGATTGTAAAGCCGCTCTAATTCTAAATATAGGCACCGCAAAAATTTAGCTCGCTGCGAAATTTCAATTCCAGCTGCCGATTCCACCGCTTGCGCAAAAGAAGCTGAATGAGAAACATTGCAAACACAGCAAATACGTTCAATTAAAAATCTGGCTTCTTGCACGGTCTTGCCTTCCAGTGTTTTTTCAATCCCACGATGTGTATAAAAAAGTTTAGCATCCAGATGTAAAATCGTATCACCAACCGCACCAAAACGAAAATGTCCAGGTTCTATAATACCGGCATGAATCGGACCGACGGGAATCTGCGTCACGTCTTCTCCCATATACTCTACCGTATCCGTCATATCCGATGTCTGTGGCAATAAACCCGTCTCAACATAGTCTTTACAAAGCGGATGTATCCCCAGAGAGTCTCCATGTAAAATCAACGGTACACGGTTGGGATGACCAATCGCCCGAAGCCCCAATAAGTCATTGACTTCTCGTTCATACCAATCCAGTGCCGGTATATACGCGGCCAGCGAAGGAAATGTCGGATCGACCTGTGACAGGGCAATTTTAATGGTAACAAAAAAATGTATTTCATCAATCGCAAATACATAATACAAGCTAAAGCTTCCATTAATTTGCCGTTCATCATTACCAACCATTGTGAAAAGGCGCGCCTTGCGTTCACCATGAATGTATTGACAAGCTGGCAGCAAATGTTCTTTATGCACCTCAAACAGGACTTCCTGTTTTTTTCTATTTTAGCAAGCAATAACGGCTGAATATGTTGTTCTATTTCTTTTAAAATCCGTCTTCTTCGCTCCATTATTTAATCCCCCCCTGGAATATAGCGACTGCTGCATGGATTGCATAAACAAGTGGGTCTGGTACATATAGACCCCCGACTATAACAAACACAAGCAGTATACTCATGGCAGTTTTCATCCAAAAATCCGTTTGATGCACGGTCCGAACCGGCATTTTCCCAAAAGCCATCTTTAACACATAATAAGACATTCCCGCAAAAATCAGTACAATCAACAAAGCAAAAATACCTGCGGCAAAAATGTTACCAGAAGCTGCACCCGCTAACATGATTGTAAACTCACTCAAAAAGATGCTAAACGGTGGTGCCCCGGCAACACCAAAAGCTGCAATAAGCATGACAATTCCCGTAAAAGGAAGCGCCTTAAGTACCCCAAAAATACGATCCATAAATTTCGTATGGTATTTTTGCGCCACATCACCCGCAGCAAAAAACAGTAAAGATTTGGTCATGGAATGATTAAACATATGCAAAAACGCTCCATATAACCCCAACGGTCCACCAAAGCCAACAGCTAATGTAATAATTCCCATATGCTCAACACTCGAAAATGCCAGCATACGCTTTAAATCCTTCTGCACCATGATAAAAGGTACTGTCACCGCAATTGAAAACAATCCAAACCCAATTAAATATTTAGCGGCCTGTCCATGCAGCGTAAGATTTGCAATCGCAAAAATACGAAAAATACCATAAAGGGCGGTATTCAAAAGTACCCCGGATAAAACCGCACTAACTGGTGCTGGAGCCTGACTATGTGCATCCGGCAGCCAAAAATGCATAGGTGCCAGCCCTGCCTTTGTGCCAAAACCAATCAAAATAAAAATAAAACCGATTTCAACCCATTGTGGATTCAATTGATCCGCCACCACCATAAGTGAAGACCACTGCAGTGCCGCTGCCGGATTCATGGTGTTGAGCCCTGACATATAGAGAAATACAATACCCAAAAGGGCAAAACCAATTCCGACCACCCCCATAATAAGGTATTTCCAAGCTGCCTCCAATGCATGTTGTGTTCCATAAAAGGATACTAATAAGGCTGAAATCAATGTAGTAAGCTCTATTCCAACCCATAACATGCCCAAATTATCAACCGAACTCACCCACAGCATCGATAAAATAAAACAATGAAAAAAGAAATAATATCTACCTAACTGCACCCGTGTTATGAATCCTTCTGCCACTTCATAACGCATGTAACCAACCGAATAAACCGCTGCCACAAACCCGACCATCGCGATCAACATAATATTAAAAGCACCCAGGGCATCAATATAAATCAAATGATCTGAATAGATAAGTATGTTCCCATCAAAAATTACAATTTTTGCAATCCAGCCTGCCAGCAGCAATGAAACAAAGGACCCTGTGGCCTGCAAGAAATCGGCAAATTTATGTCTGCTAAACAGCCCGCCCAAAGCACCACTCAAAAGCGTAACTACAAATAATCCTATTGCCAACATAACTTATCCCCTTAAATCCTGCATTTTTTCTGTATTCAAACTATGGAAAACAGAATGAATCTTAAATGTCAAACTCGCAATAATTACAACCGCTACAAATAAATCAAAGAAAATCCCTAGTTCAACGGCTAGAGGCATTCCGTAGCTTAACGACTGTGTAATCAAAAATAAACCGTTTTCAATCACAATGACACCAATTCCTTCCATCAAAACTTGCTTATTATTGATAATCGTAAATGTTCCTAAAAATACCAAACCAATGGCTGCTGACAGATAACGCATCCCATGTTCCGCTCCCGGCAGCATCAAATGAGACGCTACATACTGCCCCAGCACCGTTAGTAAAAGGGCTATCAGCATCGTAGGAAACTGCCCCATACTCCGTACAATGTTTCGGTGCTCTTTCGTCTTACGCACCGTATAATACAATATATAGGGTATCAGAAACGTCTTAACGACCAACGTTAAGACTGCTCCGATTAAAAGATGCACCAGTCCCGTGCGATACCACATAATAAATCCGATTACAGCCAGACCAGCTGATTGGATTGTTATAATAAATACAGCATCCATCGTCTTTTTCGTCCTAAATAAAAGCAGCGTACTTACGAGTAAAATCACCGTAATAAAACTATCCATTTGTATTTTTCTTCCCCCTTTATACAGCAATTTGCAAAACAATCGCCAAAACCGATAACGCCATTGAAACTACCAACAATTTGGGTACTTTAAACAACCTCATTTTTGCATAAAGCGTTTCAATCACCGCCAGCAATATACCAAGCAGAATAACTTTAAGCAAATAAAAAATACTGCCTTCAAAAATTGCCAAACCGGTAAATTCTTTGGCAATCCCCCATGGGATAAAAAGATCGATAAATAAAGTAAAAACAAGAATTTGCTTCACCAAAAGAGCCCAATGCAAAAGGCCCCAATAACGGCCCGAATATTCAAGCAGCATAGCTTCATGAATCATGGTAAGTTCCAGATGTGTATCCGGGTTATCATAAGGTATCCGCCCTGTTTCAACAATGACCACAAGCAAAAATGCCACAAATGAGAGCCAATACGCATAATTGAATAAATCCCGTCCCCCCGTAAGCAAAGATTCGACAATCACCCCCAGATTGGTTGTGCCAACCTGCATAAGTACAGCAATCACCGCAAGCAGCAGCGCTGCTTCACAAATAGCAGACATAATCATTTCCCGGCTTGATCCCATCCCGCCAAAAGCACTGCCGGAATCCAATGCCGTAATAGCTAGAAAAAAACGCACGACGGCAAAAAGGTAAACCAGTAAAATGATATCACCAGTAAAGGTCAGCGGTGAATATAATGCCGCCATGGGCAGCAAACTTACTGAACCCAGGACAACAGCAAAAACAAGATAAGGTGTTGTCCTCGTGAGCCAGGAAGCCTCTTTGGCAAGAACAGCATCTTTACGCAGATATTTAAATAAATCACGATATGGCTGCACAAGATCAGCACCAATACGATTTTGCAACCGAGCCTTCACTTTTTTTATGATCCCCTCTACCAATGGTGCTACAAATAAAACCAACAAAACCTGACAGACCATATATACTATTTTTTCTATCATCCATTCCACCTACCTAATCCATAACAAAGTAATAATTAAAGCTGCAACCATATAAGCCACATAAGCCTGCAAATTACCATTTTGAATGATTTTAACTTGCTTAAATAGTTTTACCATAAGTCCAATACAAGGTTTATAAACATTATCACCAACACGAGCATCGATATTGATACGATGCTCGATTCGCTTTGGATAATATTGATATTCAGCTTGTGTCACAATCTTGTTATGTGCTCCAAGAATTCTCTTGAAAATACGCAGTAACGGCTGTGAATAGGATGCTGCTGTATATTCCATAACAGGAAGATGTTCCCCCCCGCAAGTCCAGACAAATTCTAGTTCATAACGACTCCGTCCATACAAGCGGCGAATCAAAAGATATGTAAACAGTAAAATGACAAAAATCAAACCTGCCACAATGCCCGTTGAAAGTGTCAACTTTTCGGCAGCTCCAACAAACGGAACAAGGACGATAAAATCACTCTTAAACACCACAGAAAAATACCCACTCGTCACCGCATTAATAAACAAGAATGCTCCACCAGGATATATTCCCAATACGAGCGACAAAAAACAAAGCACCATCATTCCAACGCGCATACTTCCATTAACATCTTGCATCTCAGCCGCCGCTGGAGTACGTGCCTTGCCTAAAAAAGCGATGCCAAAGTGTTTAACCACAGCTGCCGCCGCCAACGCTCCAGACAGCCCCATGGCCGCCACAACCATGGCAGCAAAAAGTTTAATAAATGGCGTTGATGGTTCAAAGGCCATATGCAGCATCGATTGCAGCAAAAGCCACTCACTCATAAATCCAGTAAACGGTGGTAAAGAAGCCAAGGTCATCCCGCCAATCAAAAAAGCACCCGCCGTCCAAGGCATCCGATGAATAAGACCGCCGAGACGACTTATATTGCATGTTCCCGTTGCCCGCAGCATAACTCCAGCTCCCATAAACAACAGAGATTTAAAGATGCAGTGACTGAAAACATGGTACAATGTACCCGAAAAAGCCAGTGCCGCCAACGTAAATGCGCCCACTGCATTAAAATACAAACTTGCTCCAATTCCCACACAAAGAAGTCCCATATTCTCCACACTACTATAAGCAAGAAACCGTTTCGTATCATTTTGCAAAGCACCTAACAAACTGCCCGCAAACATAGAAACCGTTCCTATTCCAATAAGGCACAGCCCCCACCAGAGCGGGCCTGTGCCAAAAAAATCAAAAGATACACGTAGTAATGCATATACAGGCATTTTGATCATTGCTGAAGCCATCAGCGTCGTTGCGCTCGATGGTGCTGCCGGATAAGCCCGTGGCAGCCATACATTAATTGGAAACAATCCCATTTTTGCAGCAAAACCAATAAAAAACAAAAAAAAGATTATGGATCCTGTCAGTTCTGATACCTGTGACCCAATATTCTTATAAGCAGCAAACTCCAAACTGCCCGTATACCAATACAACAATAAAAAAGCGATACTCAAACAAACGCCGATTACATGTGTCATCGTCAAATAAATATAGCCCGCGGAACGAACTTTCTTTTTTTCATGTTCAAATATCACCAGCGCAAAAGACGTCAACGCCATGAACTCCCAAAAGATCAAAAAGGTCACGGAAGTATCAACACCAACAACGCCAATAAGGGAAAGGATAAAAAAATTCATAATAGCCCCAAGATAGTTTCTACCATCCAGTTGTTTATTAGAAACCACATCTCCCTGTGCGTAAATAGCACAAATTAAAACCATACTGCCAATAATCAATAAAAAGAAGGACGATAGCATATCAAAATGAACTTTCAATATGATTGGGTCCATAATCGTCCACGCCGTCAAGTTTAAGGTTTCCTGAAACAAAAGCAACCGCCCCGCCACAATTGTCATCAAAACACCGCCGACAAAAGAACAACCATTGGCAAAAGCAGTCGCAAAGTGCTGCCATTTATGCAAAAGCAGCGGAAATATACCGCCCAAAATAAAAAAGAGCACACCCAGCTCAAATAAATTATTAAATAAATCCTGTGTTAACAAAAACATACTACCTCCAATATCTGTACTACTGAATATCTGATTATTTGAATATACTACATATCAATTAAATACACAAGCGAATACTGCACAAAAGATAAAAAAAATATATAAATGTTATTATAAGGTACATTAAATATCCTAATATGGCAATCGTCAAGAATGGAGTACACGTTTTATTTTAAAAATTTTTCAAACAAGAAGAGCCCCTGTATATAACAAGCTTTTTCAGCCGATTATACTATAGGAGCTCTTTAAATTTTATTGTTTTTTATATTTTTGCGACAACACTTTGGCTAAAACCACTCACTTTAGCAATTTGCCATGTAGACGTTGTATCCAGTGATTTCACTTCTCTCAACATTTCATTGCGGTCTGGTTTCGATAAACGTTTTAATTCCTCCACCGTTTTTACTCGGGCTAAACGAAGTAAAAGGGCCAGCAAATCTGCATCAGCAATCTTTTCCCGACAAGCTTCTAAACATTTATCCTCGGAAGGTTCATTCATATACTTGCGAAAAGCAATGCGCTGCGCTGCTTCTTCTTTACCAAAAATAGCTAAAACTTTTTGTGTATCAACAATCGAATCCGTATCTATGTATTCTTTAAAACTGCTCCACGGATATCTGCTAATTTCAGTTACCGCACCAGTACGAACAGGTTCTTGATGAATATAACGTAAAACTGTTTTTAAATAATCATCCGACTCAATTGGCTCACTCTTAAAACGATCATGAAACAACTGCCCTTCACGCGCATATTTTGCGTTATAGCGTGCAACATACTTAACCCCGATACGCTTCATAATATTACTGACGGTATTCTGCCCTTCACGAATCACAAGATGGACATGATGATCCATCACCACATAACCAAACACAGCGTAGCCGCAGATTGCTTTATAATCATGCACCAACTTTAAAAAAGCTGTTTTGTCCTCGTCCTCTTCAAATACTGTTTGCATATCCAGACCGCGTATAATAATATGATAAATTCCGGTACTACTTTTCACTCTTGCTTTTCTTGCCACTTACATTCACTCCATTCGGAGATATTTTATCATAAGTCCTATGTGTGATGCAATATCTGTCCCTAAAGTTATTGGTTTTCATAATTGTTGCACAATAAACACAATGATAAAAACTACTGAAACAAAACCCTATAAGATCAAAAATATTTTTCTAAGAATTCTGCTATTTACCTGTTTTCACAAATACGCTATACTAAGATAGTAATTTATAGTAAATAAAATCTATCAAAGCAGGTGTATTCATGAAAACAATCGCTTTAATTGCCCATGACAAGAAAAAAACTGAAATGTTAGAATTTGTCGACCATCATAAAGACGTACTTTCTCAATACGACCTCATTGCTACCAGAACAACCGGAACCCTCATCAATGAAAAATTTCATTTAAATGTAAAAACTCTGATGTCCGGTCCACTCGGCGGTGACCAACAAATTGGTGCACTCGTCGCAACAGAAAAAGTTGATCTTGTTATTTTCCTGCGTGACCCGCTGACGTCACAACCTCACGAACCAGATATTACAGCATTGCTGCGAATCTGCGATGTACATAACATTCCATTGGCTACCAATCGCCGTAGTGCTCATATATTAGTAAAATGGCTAGTTACAGAACAAAACAAATAAGACAATAAAAAACAGACGATCGAAATGAGCTGCCCCCCATAAGTTAGACCTAAATCTAATCTCTGGAGGGCAGTTTTTTTATTGTCTTATTAAATTTTATACTGATTAATATCCACTGCGAAATTCTGCGTCATTTTCTTAAATTCGCCAATTTTCCCAATCATATCCTGTAATTTATCATTGTAAATACGAACGGCTGAATTAACTTCCTGGGTTGCTGCGGAATTTTCTTCGGAAATTGCCGCAATCGATTCAATATTTCCATAGACAGAATTGATATCTTCCATTTCATGTTCCAGCTTAGATATCATATCCACAATTCCTGCTGAAACAGCTCTAATATTAGCAACATGTTCTGCATTCTCATTTACGACACCGATAAGCTGTTTACTTTCCGTTGACAAAAGAGCATATTCTTCATCAACAGATTTCACAACATCCTGAATTGTATGGGTAATAACCAAAACATCTGCCGAAATAATTTCGGAATGCTGCTGCGACTCTTCGGCGAGTCGTCCAACTTCCTGCGCTACAACTGCAAAGCCACGACCTTGTTCACCTGCTCTGGCTGCTTCAATCGCTGCATTAAGTGCAAGCATATTCGTCTGTCCGGCAATTGCTGCCACCATACCCGTGATTTCTGTAATTTTCTGTGTCTGCACACTTAATTTTCCTACATCTTTTTTAACTTTAGCAAAATTAACCATACTATCATGGATCTTATCGCTTGAACTGTGAACATCCCCAAAGCCGCGATCAATTTTATCAACAGCATTTTGCAAATGCTGGTTATTTTCAATTTGTTGATCCACAACCGTTTTGAGCGTTACAATATTACCGTTTAAAATTCCGACTGCATCCGTAGTCGAAGTTGCTTCATGAAGTACTGACACGGCTACTTCATCCATAATATTTGTAATATGATCAGAAGCCGAACCCATATTACCCGCGAGCGTATTAAAGGTTCCACCATAGCGGTTCAATTCATCTGTCGTTCCTTTAAAGCCAGTAAAATCTGCTTTGATCCGTTTCTTATATTCTTCAATCTTACAGTTGAGTCGCTCAAATTCATCTTTTGTATGTAAAGTAAAGGTCTCAATATAGCGATGTTCTAAAAGTCGATCCATCTGCATTTTTATAGACTGCATTGGACGCAATAGAACCGCTGCGGAAATATAGGATACAAAACCCGCTACCAATGAGGTCCACAAGGATACTTCCGTAAAGGTTCGAACAATAAGCAGTGCTACGAACACAGCAACCGTTACCAGTAAGCCGATTTTAGCTGCAAGACCGCCGACAAACCCCAGCCATTTATTAAGACCAAAAGTTTGCGTATGGGTAATCGATTGAGCAAATTTCAGCTTCAATTTTAAAGAATTTGAAGTTTGTTCCAACACTTCTATTCCCAATGCTTCATGGTAATGTTCGGCGGACCCATCCAATAAACCAAGAAAATAATCGAACATGGCTCGTTCTGAACGGTAAGAGAAAATTGCTTCATGTTCACTGATCGGAGTCATGATAACCTCCGGCGGTTTTGCACCAGCGATACGTTTCACCACTTCCACATGTATATCATACAGTGATGCTAAAAAAGAATATAATGTCTTATTTTGAAAAAATGCGGGATAAACGTTAAAAAATGCGGTAACGTTATCTTTCCCGATGGCATGCCAAATTTGTTTGACTGATTGCCCTGTTTTTTTTGACAGCATTTCTACCATCTGTTTTGGTTTATTATCTTCTACATCTTCGGTTGGCAAAAAAATCCTTGTCGACTCCCAACCAAGATTCCCCATGATTTCAGCGACTACAGCTTCGCCCCAAAGCTTTTTTGCTGTACTAATCCACGTTGCTACAACTGTCCCTTTTATTTTAATCACCCCATAAATTTCTAGAACTATTCTTACTTAGATTTAATTATACATTATATCAATTCATTTGGAAATGATTTTATAGGATTTCTATCCCACTTTTCCGAAAAAAGAGCTGTTGCCAGCCCCGTTTAAGAATCTACACTTTATTACTATTTGCATGACAACGAAATCCCTTATGTTCTGAAATTTTCCGTCCAATTGCCATAATTTTCCCGCTAATACAGCCACGACAATGCGCAGGTGTATCAGAAATACATATTTTACCCGGATACAATGCATATTTGCGCCGATAATCTCCCTCGGTTACATTTGGCATCACAACATTGGCTCCCGACTGCAGAGCAATGATTCTCGCATTACGATCCAGTGTTTCCATCGCAGTCGTTGCAGGAATATTAGCCTCTGGCAGCAAAAGCCTCAATAACGCAACAAAAGATCTCGCCAGTAGAAACGAACCGCCTTTTGCATTATGTAAAGGCGTATCACCATTGGGAATAAAAGGACCTATACCAACCATATCAGCATCGATTTCCTGAAAAAATAAAAGATCCCGGGCCAATGATTCAATGGGTTGATTTGGCAGGCCAACCAGCGATCCCGTACCAACTTCATAACCTAATCGCTTAAGATCAGACAGGCAGCGAAGGCGATTTTCAAAACTCATACCTGGATTTAAAGCTTCATATAACTCCCTATCGGTTGTTTCAATACGAATCAAATAACGATCAGCACCGGCTTCCTTATAAGCCTTATATTCTTCATATGTTTTCTCACCAATACTGAGTGTAATCGCAAGATCCATTTTTTTTATTTTTCGTAAAACACGGCTAAGAATGTCAACGCTAAAATGCATATCTTCACCAGATTGCATCACGACAGTTTTATAGCCATACGATTTCGCCTTTGCTGCAAAATCAAGAATTTCTGCTTCCGATAGCCTATATCGTTCCACCTTTTTATTATCGCGCCGCAGCCCGCAATAGAGACAATTCTGTTTACATATATTAGAAAATTCAATCAATCCACGCAAGTGAACTTCATCACCCACAAAGACATGACGAACTCGATCCGCTGCCTGAGCAAGCTCTTCTTGATATTCTTCGTTTTTTAATAATGCAACAATCTCACTGCCTGCCAATTTATGTGTCTGTTCCGCTTTGTTAATCAATTCATGATAATCCATAAGTAACACCTTTTCGTTATAATAATCCATATTAGTATATATCATTTAGCGAGAACTTCGCAAACAAAACCTTTACACAAAAACGTGGACTAAAGCCAAGGCCTCATCCACGTTTTTCCAGACTACTTTGTATATAATTGGGCAGCATACGCTATACTACGATCCTGTAATTCTGCCTGATGCAAAGCAGCATACTTTATGATTTCCTCATAAAAAATATGATCGAAACTTTTAGTGGATAATTTAGTCAAATCGCATAGACGATTTGGTTCGCTGCTATCCAGCGCATTCCAGTTTGTATCCAGCTCTGTATATGTTTTCACGAATACAGTTTGATGCTGTAAATCAATAATCAGATCTTCCGCTGATCCAGCCAGGTTCTCATACCCCGCTGTATCTAACCCTTTCCAGTTACGTTTTTCTACAATATCCTGGATTTGAAGCCAGTCAAAACTTTTAACCGTTTTCACCAGCAAAATATTACGATCGACACGTCCCGTATCGTCTACAAAAAAACGTATTTCGCTGGTGTTAAAATAATAGTTAATTCGTGCTGAGGACTGTACCCATTTATAAGAACTGTCCGAAATGGCCAATTCTGCGAAAGCTGTCCGAGGTAAAATCAACCCTATACACACTAGTACTACAAAATACAAAAAAAAATTTTTTCGCATCAGCATTCTCCTATCGATTAAACTTAAACCTGCTCACATCTGAATAACTTAGGCTGGTATTTTCCGCTTTCCATCGCAAAACAGCAGCCTAAACCATCCAAACATTTTCAAATGATTACTACTCCCTAGTAATCATAATATTATTTTAGTACGTCTGTCAATTCTCTGCTACTAAAAAAGTTTGAATTAAAATTAAAATTTTAATTCAAACTTTTTTATCAAACCAATTTGGTTGTCATTCTTTATTATTTTGTTTTTCTGCTGTCTTTTGAGCTTTTTTCAACTCGCGCTGCATGGTTTTTGTATTATGATTAAGATCATCTGCATGTTTTGCCGCATAATCAATGACCTGCTGAGCAAAAATATATTCCGGCTGATCTTTTGGTAAAACTTTGAGATCATAAAGCTGATCCGAACTTTCGGCAGTCAATACTTTAAATGCCGTATCAATATCTTGATGACTTCGTATCCAAACCGTTTTTTTATCTAAATCAATTTCTCTGACTTCAATAATTCCATGGAAATTTTCATAACCCGTCAATTTTTGACCACGCGCTTCACGCTGCGTAATAACCGCCTGTGGTTTCGGTTCTTCATATGTCATAATAGACGAAAACAACAACCTGCTTTTATCAATTTTGCCATGTTTATCAACAGCATACGACATTTTATCACTACCAAAATAATAATTGGTCTGATCGGAAGAAAATGCCCACTGGTAGCCTTTTATTCCATTGGACTGCTCCTGCGCCAAAGCTGCCGGCATCATCACCAAAAGAACTAAAATCGTACTCATTAAAAGAATAACCTGTTTTTTCATTATAAATCCCCTATTCATAGCTGTATTTTACTGATATCTATACTTTATCTTGTTAATTTTATACAGCTATTCTTTGATTTCTCTTAGATTTTTCACAATTTCGCTAAAATGAGTCTAAAGTCCAGCCACAAAGCCTTGTTTCATCAGTTAAATATAATACATATAGTCATTCGCTGCATAAAGTTCATCTAAATTATATGGCGTTTCCTGATATACATAATAATTGAGCCAATTAGCAAAAAGTAAATTGGCAACACTTCGCCATTTCATAACTGGCTGCTTCGTCGGATCATCATTTGGATAATAGTTTTGTGGAATTTCTATTTTCATCCCCGCTTTTACATCGCGGTCATATTCACCTTTTAATGTCAGTGGATCATATTCAGCATGTCCCGTAATAAAAAATTGTCGTTTCGCTAGATTCGCGATGGCATAAACGCCTGCCGCTCCTTCAGCTTCTGATAAAATAGTCAGCGCTTCTACTTTTTCAATATCCTCCTTACGTACTTCCGTATGACGTGAATGTGGAACATAAAATTCATCATCAAAACCGCGAAATAATTTTTCATGTTCCACACTCAAATGATGTTTATATACACCGAAAATTTTCGGTGAGACTGCATGCTTTTTGATTCCATAATGATAATAAAGACCGGCTTGTGCTCCCCAACAAATATGAAATGTTGAATATGCATGTGATTTACTCCATTCCATAATTTCACAGATTTCATCCCAATACGCAACATCTTCAAAATCCATCTGTTCAACTGGAGCACCTGTAATAATCAGTCCATCATATTTTTTATGCCGTACCTCGGCAAATGTACCATAAAATTCCGTCAAATAATCTTGTGATGTATGTTGCGGCACATAGGATTCCGTATAAATAAAATCGACTTCAACCTGAATTGGTGAATTGCCTAACAGCCGCAGCAGCTGCGTCTCCGTAATTGATTTCACCGGCATTAGATTCACAATCAAGATCTTAAGCGGTCTAATATCCTGTTTATAAGCCCGATCGGTATCCATGACAAAAATATTTTCACTTTCTAAAATATTGGTTGCTGGTAAATTATTTGGTATTTTGATTGGCATATTCGTTTATCCTCCCTTTAAAAACGAAAGATTTCTCTTACTCTAAGCAAGAAAAAGATCCCATTCAAATGAAAGGGACCTTTTTAAGCGTGTTCCCTCTCATCTTCCAGGAATTTTCCTGCTGGATTTAGCACCTTGCGCATGCGCCGGTTGCCGGGTGTCATCGGGCCAGTCCCTCGACCACTCTTGATAAGAGTAATATGAAATTTTAACGTCATAAATCAATGATTAATTCTAACATAACAACTTTACAAGTGTCAATAAAATTCCATTTTACATAATTCCTAATGAAGTCATATGAATGACTACTTCTGGCAGAGGTAAAACGAATTTAAAAATCGCCACAAAATGAGCAATACTTCCAGCTAACACAAACAAATGCCAAATCGCATGATTATAAGGAATTTTTTTTACAAGATAAAAAACTGCACCTACCGTATAAAAAACACCCCCGGCAATCATCCAATAAATCGCTTCAATGGGCAGCAGACCCAAAAGCGGACGAATCATCACCACCGCAAACCAGCCCATCGCCAAATAACATAGTGTACCCAAAACCTTAAATTTTTTAACACAAAATATCTGGAAAACAATCCCCGCTGCAGCTAGTGACCAAACAATTCCAAAGATTGTCCACCCAACTTCACCATGTAGAGGAATTAATGTAAAGGGCGTATAGTTGCCTGCAATCAAAACATAAATCGCAGCATGATCAATAAATTTAAAAATTGACTTGAGCTTCTCATTCGTAAAACTATGGTATAACGTGGACGCAAGATACAATAAGATAAGGGAAATCCCATAAATTATACAGCTCGTAACATGCCAGGTACCTTCATCATAATAGAGCACCAACATTCCAACAAGTGCAACAACCGCCATTGCTGTACCAACACCATGCGTCACCGCATTTAAAATTTCCTCGAGACTAAGCCGAGCCTTAATGACAACTTCATGCATAAAAACACATCCTTTCCTCTTAACAAAAGTTAAGCATATGCATCGAATACCCTCTCATTTTACCACAAAACAAATGAAAATGAATCCTTTTCTCATAGAAAAATCAAATATCTCATCCCGCATAACTCCTTTAAATTCAAATAAACCCGCTGCATCTTGCAATATAGGTGCAATTGATTATTTCCCATTTAAATAGTATAATTGTCCTATATTATATGGAGTGAATTGTACTATGAAAAAAGTTTATTTTTGCAATCATTTCAAGCAACGGATTGAGTTTAAAATTATTTCATACATAAATAAATTAAGGCAGTTATCGCCACAATAAAATCCGCATTTTTCAAGATGATCACTAACAAATCCTTACTTATTTAGTATGAATAATTTGTCTATTCATACTACTATAATAACCATTAATGATAGTATAATAATCTGTTTAAATGTTCACCAAACTATGTTACAATTATTAATTGTAACCATGTGTTGGCGATTATTTTTCATTGCTGGAACTTAGCATTAATGGTTTTTTTAGAAAATTTAACTTGGATTTATGAATGCACAATAGGATAATTGTTTTCTTATTTACATGATCATTTCATTCGATAAGATAAGGTCGTGATTCCTATGAACCGAACAAAAATGAAAAAGCATTATTTGAAACATATTTCTGTGTTATTATCTTTTTCTATTGTTTTAACGATTTGTGTTGAAATGCCTTTTATCCAAGATTATATTGCCGGAAAAGCACTTATAGTCATCCTACTTTTCACTGCACTTTATTATTGTTTAAAATTGCAAGAAAATGTTCGAGCATACGATCAACAAAATCTTGAATTCGATTCACTAATGGACACTGTATCTTGTGGTATCGTTACATATGCTTTGGATGATAACTTAACGATTTTATATGCAAATGCAGGTTATTATAAATTAATCGGTTATTCCCCTGCACAAGTCAGACAAAAATTCAACAATAGCGGTCGTAATTTTATCGGTGCAGAAAAACTTCTCAGCAAAATTATTGTTTCCGATACAATTACACCTAATATTGATAATTTGACATTTGATTTCACGCTAAAAAGAACGGATGGCACATTCGTATGGTTGCGAGCAAACTGTTACCGCTACCATCGATCCAACAATCGATACGATACGGTATCTTACTTATTGCTAGATATTACAAAATCAAAAATGTACCAACAAAAACTATTATTAGAAAAAGAACGTTATCATATTGCTACAGAAATGACAAATGATGTCATATTCGAATATGATATTGAGACTGATATAATTGAACACAGTGCCAAATATACTGAATTATTCGGTCGTCAGGCTCGCTGTATAAATTTTTCAAAAAACATATACAAAGACAATTTTGTCTATCGTAAAGATATCGATACCATCAAAAAATTAATCAATTCATTTCGTTCAGGTGAACCTAAATTTTCCACTGAGCTCAAACTTCGTAACATTGAAGGCTCCTACGCGTGGTTTCATATCAACAGTCAAACAATCTATAATATACGACATGAACCTATTAAAGTCATTGGTAAAATCGTCAATATCGATACACAGAAAAAGACATTATTATCACTCGAAAAAAAGGCCTGTAAAGACCCTTTAACCGATTTATATAACAAAGCCGTCACAGAAACTATGATCAATAGTTTCCTAAAAAAAACGCCAAAATCCAAAGCAATCCACGCCTTGATGATTATTGATATTGATGATTTCAAAGATATCAATGACACGTTCGGTCATTTGATTGGTGATGAAGTGCTCAAAACATTTTCGATGCAGCTTCAATCACTTTTCGGACCAAATGATGTCATCGGCCGAATTGGCGGTGATGAATTTGTTGCTTTTATGCATGATATCCGTTCTACAAAAACAGTATTTCGCAAAGCCAACGCCATTTCACATACCCTCCGCCAAAATCAATATGCTGGTAATAAAGACTGCATGGTATCGGCCAGCATCGGTATCGCCATTTCCCCGCAAAATGGAGCTACGTACAAAGAATTACTTGATGCCGCCGATCATGCTTTATATCAAATAAAAAGCAGCGGCAAAGATTGTTTCGCCACTGCTAATAATACATACCAAAACTCTTAAACTGAAATGAAACTGATTTTCTGTATTATTTTTTACAATTTCTTGACATTTTTTCAATACTACGTTAAAATATGTTGTGTGATCGCGCTGATGTAGCTCAGTTGGTAGAGCAGCTCATTCGTAATGAGCAGGTCGTAGGTTCAATTCCTATCATCAGCTCCAGTGTTATCAATGCCTCCGAGGTTTTCGGAGGCTTTTTTATTGTCTAAATTTAAGGCAATGCGCCTTATTTGCGCCTTAACGAAAAAATCTACAATTATCTTTATTTATTCTAAAAAATACAGGTCAAAAATCCACTTCAGCTATATACCACTACAAAAACCCTCATGGTTTTATTCTGACATGACAAATAGCGTCTCTTTAAATTGCAAAAAAATTTCATCATAAATTATTTTGCATTTGATATCCACACTTTGTAAATTTCTAAAACATCACACAATTCCTATCATCATGAGTCCCAAAAGAGGATAAATTCATCCGAACTCACCATAAAAGGTTTTTGCAATTTGTGAAATATTGAGACCTTCCTCAAAGAACGCTTTTCTGATATAATCAATTTGGTCCATTGTGAGCAGCCTCCAGTCCTCCCCTTTTAGTGTTTTGTCACCTAATAATGGTAGGTTATTTGATTCTTGTCCGCAATGGTTTTTTGCATTTTTGAGGAATTCTGTTTTGTATAAGTGGGAATTTTTATTTACAACTTTATCCTATTTCATTATGCCATAACAATCAACCGTAACGAATTTATTAATAACTAAACATATCTTAAGATTATTGTAATTGATTTAACATATGTCCTACTTAGAAATAGCTGGAATTATATATATATTCTCATCAATTTGTTTAATAATGAAATAGTCGACTATAGTATCGCCCAAAACAAAACAGTAGAATTTATTAAGGGAAAGCCTTTGATTCATTAAAGTTACAGCTGACATATTGTGTTAATTGGTTCAATAATATCAGATTACATTCTATGATTTACTTGTTTTACTTTTTTTACAATCTAGATTAAAATTATCACTATGTAACATTGGATTTAATCTAAATTATTTCACCCATCATTATAATGCTCTTAACCATTGAATTGCCACCCATAATATTATATACTTGATAAAAACCATTTATTAAGTTTCTGTACTCAATACTAATAAATTTATTTGCCGCCTTTTTAGGCGGCATAGCTTATTTTATCAAAAGGAGGTAATCTTATGTTTGTTTTAGAAAAGCAAATGACGCCGATTCTAACAAATAGCTTAAAACATTTATCTGCTGCTCTAAGCGAATCTATCGAATGCTCTTCTTCTGCCTTAGCGTTGGAATTTCCTGTTAAATATCGTATAATTGATGTTGCTATCGCGTATGCACTTCCTGATTTTTTAACTAATGATATCTCGACACTCAAATGTTTTAAATACTTAAATGGTTTTTCAATCGGCATATTATCTCAATTTTGGTTGTACAATAAAGTCTCCATTCAAAAGTTGCAAAACGAGTTGTTTTTGGATCAAAAAGTTATCGAAAAATATGTTAGCAAACTCCTGAAATGTAATTTGATTACTCAAGTTTCAAAAAATAGCTATACAGCAACAGAATTGAAGTCATTGAAAGAATTAGGTCTAATTTCGATTGAGCTAAAACTCTACAATTGGAAAGAAGCTCTTGAGCAAGCTGAATTCAACTTGCTCTTTTCTGATTTTTCTTTTGTTGCTCTTGATAAATCAAGAATTTCTGATAAAAACGATATACTACCTTTTTTTAAAAAAAAGAACATTGGTTTATTAGTAGTGAGTAACAATGGGGCAATCGAACCTTTATTTACCCCCAAAAAAAATAAGAAATATGATAAAAATTTATATGTATCTCAGCGCATTAAAATCATTCAAGGATTAGCGCTTCAACAAAAATGGCATACAATCCAAACCATTTTATAATCCGATTAAAATCTGTTGATTCACCCATATACAAACATTAAACTCACCCAATATGAAATCTAGAAAATTCTGAATTTTTTTTGAAGATACTTATTTTAGTGTCTGTATCCTTAAAAAATATAAAAGTCATTGATCTTTTTTCATAATACATGACATAGATCAATGACTTTTATATTTTTATACACTATTGCTGCTACTTTATAGCTTATTTGATATCATAAATTCATCAAGTGCTTTACGCCATACACTAAGATGCCGTCCATCTTCATTCAACGGATCATCTTTAAGCCTAGATTTTAGGTATTCCATCTTCGCCTCAGCATCTTGAATCCATATTAAAACACATTCAAGCTTTTCCTCAATTGTATTATATTGCATAATATCACTAACTTGCTTTGTTAAACAAGCTACTCGATGTTTTGAAGCTGCAGCGGTATTGCTTCGACTTTCCTTCCATGCCGCTATTTTATCTACTGAATTTTTTTGTTTTAACGCAGTAATTAATACATTGCTATGCGATGTGATAATATCCTCCGAAATGTATCTAAGTAATTTTATGCCGATAATTTTATTTAAATCACGTTCAGAATAAAAATCACCTATTAAATTACTTGAATAATAGCGTGGCAATGCCATTCCTCCCTTCTGGTCAATAAAATCATCAAAAGATAATCGTCGTTCTTTCGTTGTGTATCCACTTCCAAATGCGGTAGCACCAACCGCCATACATACGAGTCCAAAAACATCAGCAAAGTTAACTACAACAGCCTTATCTTGACAATGACCCAGATTATAGGTCAATTCAAGTAGCGCCCTTGCAATATTTACTTCAACGATTTGAATTATTGGTGAATCTCGTTCAACTACAATGTAATACCCATCAATATGCTGCATTAACGCAGCATTATCTAATATCGTTTGAAGCATCAGATTATTTTCAAATTTACAATTTAAAAGTGTTTTATCAGATAATGCAATTGTAGCAAAAAATGGTTCATCATATTTATTTTTAAATGGCTCCGCTAACTCTAGCCATCTTAACTGTTCACTAAATTGATCTTCCCTTGCAATAGCAAGCGGTGTTGGAATTATAATTTGAGTAGCACCAAAACTTTTTTGAATTTCAAAACACTTTGTTAAACAGGCTGTTATTTCTGCGTCTGTCTTAGGTGTAATAATACATCCTGCATCAAACCTTAACGGATCATCTACTGACATTGTTTTCACCCACGGATAAGAAATAATTTTTTTATGAGTTGACAGACATTCATTTTCATCAACCGACCAAAGATAAATTTGCGGATCTAATAATGCCATGTTAACTTTATAATCAAAATTCCTTTTTTTCAAAGTGGGATGATCTAGCAATGATGTACAAAGAATCACACCTGCTGGACTAACATCATTTAGAGTTGAATGGTAACCTCTGTTATATAAAAACATTATTTATCCCCCTTAATTTCTTTAGCTATCACAGCATAACTAACTGGGCGTCTATAAACAACAGGATTTGATAAATTGCGAATTGCCCCTGCTAAATTAGGTTTAATTATTATCCCTTCTGGAAATGGGGGAAGCGGCTGTTTCATTAATGCTTGGTTGTAACCAAATGGATGATAACCAACAATCGCTTGCCATGCAGTAATACCAACAGCATAAAAGTCCGCCCTTAAAGTTAAGTTTTTACGGCCAGTAAATTGTTCTGGTGCCAAATACCCATTAGTTCCAAAGCATAAAACAGTTATTTCTGTAATTTGTTCTGCATCTAAATGTTTAGCAACACCTAGATCAATCAATATAAATTCACCTGTACTACTAAGTATTATGTTATCTGGCTTTATATCACTATGAACAACCTTTACATTCCACAATGCTTGCACCGCATGTGCTATATGTAAAACCAGTTTTTCTGCTTGATCATTATTAAGTTTTTCCCCTGAATTAAGAAAATCCGCTAAATTTGTACCATTTATATAATCTGTTATTAAATAACGGCAATCTCTAGATCTAACACTCTTTTTCCCACTTGAAATCAAATGGCATAAATATGGACTTCTTGCTGTTAAAAGCTTGCTAATTTCTAATTCTGTTCTTCTTATTGGACGATCTGGTCCATAAATTTTAAGCAAAACTTCTTTACCATCTTTCACACTACAACATTTAAATACCGCTCCTTCAGCGCCAGGTTTCAGTACATCTAAAAATTTCAAATTTTCAAATAAAGGCTCCACTTCCGATATAGTTAGTGCAGGATTAAAACATGTTATCAAGAAATATCTCCTCCTAAGCTACTTTCCTCTATTGAATTTTTATAAATAATTCATTTAAATATATTCCTCAGAAGGCGCCCATATCCTGCCGAATTTAATCAAATATCTATACACGCTCTTCCTAAAGTATATTCTCACTAACTTAAACAACAAAATTAAAAAGTTTAAATGCAAATTATTTACTCTTTTCATCTTTCATTTTTAAATTCGATTTCTCATTAACTGATACATTATATTTGCTCTTATTGATTGCAGCCAAACTATTGTTTTCCCTAACAAAATGAAAATCACCCCATAGTATTTTGGTTATATATGTCCAAATTCTATTAGCGATAAAAATAGGACTTAACCATGCTAACCATTAATGCCCCTTATTATCAAATAAGAATAAGACCGAAGCCTCTATTTTAAGGCTAAAATATTTTTAATTATCATCAATAATCAAGAAATTAATGACTCTCCAACAATCATTAATTTCCTTTTCTGCAATTCTAATATAATTAATAAATGCATAACCCGACGATAATTTCGCAAAGACAAATTCTCGTATATTTGACCAATAAGACCATTCATCAGCGCCAATCTGTCCATAATTGTTTGATGATTATTTCGCATCACTGCTTGCGCTAATATTTTTTGAATCTCTTGATTATAAATCGTTTCTTCTTTTATATTTTCTATTATTCGATGAATAAGCGCATTTTGAATAAAATATATTTCTTCATTTTGCATTTAGCATTTTCTCCATCAAAGTAATATCGTTTTCATTCATGCTACAATATTCTTCATGCATATTAGTCAATTCATTTTTAAAGGATTCAATAAGCTTAGGCTGCTCCTGGATGATTTTATTTAAACCTTCTTGTTGCACTTCCATGGTCTCAACTACATCCAATATATCATTGCATAGCGCCTTTACGTCATGGCTCACATTGTCTTCTATACCATTAAGACATTGCTGACTATTATCTTCAAAGCTTTCCATTATCCCTTTTATTGTTTTCTCCATCTTATTTAGATAGTTTTGCATCAATTGTGTTTGCTCTTGCAATTGCATCTTAGCGTTTTCAGCGAACTGTTTCTGTACTTCTAATAAAGTCATCTGCATTGAAGTAATCTCTGTTGATAATTTCTCTTGAACTTTTTCATCTTGAGATACAACCTTTTCGACTGACCTAAATAGTAATTCTATATTTTCCTGCATATGTAAAAATTGTTTTTCACTAATTTTATTTATCTCACAAGTATTTTTTTCTATATTATACATACTTTGAATAATTTCTTTATTTTGTGTGCCCAGCCCCTCAAATTTTTCTAGCAGTGTTTTATTATGCATTTTTTGTGTTTCTGCATTCATCCGATTTAAAGTTTGAATCTGTGCTTCAATTTCATCCAAACTTTTCACAATATTATCATCTTCTTTTATTTGCAGAAGTGTTTCTGTTTGTCTACTTATTGAATCAATTAAAAGATTAATCTCACCGCTAATTTGTGATATAACTATTCCATTATTTCTATGCGTATCGTTTCTTGTCACCAAATAATCATTAAAATCTTTTCGCCATGTCAACGCTATATCACTCAAACCACTAAATTTTTCAGACAAAGTCTCTGCTCGTTTTGCTTCATCCTTTAACAAACGTGTATTTATAAAATCTAATCCTATATATATTAAACAAGCTGCCAAAGTTCCAAATACGCCTACTATGATAATGCGTATTGACGGATCTACAACAAAAATCCCACAAAATAAAACCAATGTGATTCCTGACAATATTGCTATAAGTAATCTATTTTTCATCGTGTACGGCTCACCCTGTCTTTCTCCACTTTTTCAATCCAAGCTTCATACTTTTTATTAATAATGGTCTCTATCGCATCTTTTATATTTTGTTGTACATGCTCTTGTGTTATTTTTTCAATTTGACGTCGTTGACTTATTGAAACGAACTCATAATATTCGATTTTGGTTTTAGGATATACTACTTTTTCCATTTTTATGATCTTTGTAATTTTTTGAATCCATCCATTTTTTAACTCACATAAAAAAGTTTGTATTTCTTTTTCATTATACAAAATTCCTAGTTCACTTCTTATCCATATAACTACGTCCTGATAAACATGCCTTTGTAAAAATTTTCCAATAGACTCAACCCATACTTCTTGATAACCTTTTGTTTCCATTTCTTGTGTAAAATCAAAAATTGTATGAAACTCTATTTTTTGTAAATAACCTTTCATACTCCATTCAATTTCAAACATTTCTCTAAATTGTTCTTTTTGTCTCGAAAACTTTCTCTGTTGAACATCAAAAAAACTTTGTAGAAATTTATCATTTCTCTTGAGATTCGCGGCAAACAATTTCAAAGAAAATTTTTCTGTACTAAATTCAGTAATATTGGAACACATCGTCTCTGTTTGATAAAAAGCACAGGCTTTTTCTAATGCCATTCTATTATCACTGATATCCGTTGCTCCATAGCGCCGTTCATCAGATAAAAGCACAACCTGTACATCTATATATCGTCGTTGTTGATCTAGCATAAATTCAAGCTGTCTTAACAACCATGAGAGACTTTCTTGTCCCCATGGATACTCATCTATGAGAACCAATTTTTCAATATTTCTATTTTCCATAAAATTTTCTTTTAAATTTGCTCGAGAAAAACAATAACAGAGTTCAGGAACAAAATCCTCTTTAAAAAAAGGAAAATATATCGTATCTGCCTGTTCTAATTCTTCCAAATCACCAATTGAAATATAGACACTATTGTAAAGTTTTGCAAAAGGCTTTATATTTGTGCATGGATATAACACAACATCATAAGTTGCGTTTATTTGATTTTGAATTGTAAATTGATAACAACTTTTTTGAATTTCTCGAAGTAATTGATATCTTCCATCACCAATAAAAACCATCTGCGGATATTGCTCTACAATTGAAAATAATGTTCTCACAAGGCATTCTGCTGTAAGATTTTCATATAGCCACTTATTTCTTGCTCTTTTTGCTGATAACAACTTTTCCTTTCATTTTTATGAACAATTATATCTTCAAGACTGGCCCTCTCATTATGTATACCTTTTTCCACTTCCAATGTGTTATAAAGAACCACTTGCATCATATTTTCATGCATATACTGTTCCCACCTTTCCATCAGGTGCTCCTGCAACGCTTTACCTTTGACTTTATATTGATCACAAAGCTGATGGCGATGTTTTTCCATATCTCTTTCTAGCTGTTTATTCCTAATTTCTTGCTGTTTTTTTTCTAACTCGACCTGTATTTGTTTTTCTTTTCGCACCAGCAGTTCCTGCCTGCGTTGTTTTTCTGCCAGATCGCTTATCAGTATTTGTTTTTCACGTTCTTTACGCACTTGGTTTTCTATAGCATCATTATATTTCCTGTTAAGAATACCTTGTGCTTCCACATATTCTCTCTTAAATTCAAGATCTTCCTGCAATATCGCTGGTGTATCAAACGTAGACCCTATAGTTTCTCCCCAATGACCTAAATCAAGATAGTCTAAAAATTTCAATCTACCTTCTTTTCCCTGTTCCATGGGGCTAGTCTCCATCATTTTTTCTTTTTTCCGCTGTGCTACTAATTCAGCCACTTTTTTAACTCCATCAACTGCTTTTCTAGTTGTCGCAAGAATTTTATTGACTTTCGATACATTTTTCACTATTTTGGCACCTTTACCAGCTAGGGCAGCCCCTTTTGCTGCTCCGCTAGCTGTTGTGGCTGGGCAAAAAAGCATCGCTAGTGTTATTGCAACATCCAATGTATCACCGATTTTTCGACCCAATTTCGATCCATCATCATTGCCTTCAATTTGTATCATATTTGGAACATACGGTCCTAATTCATTTATCTGACTAGATGCAGCATTTTTTTGTTCAGCCGTCTCCTTCAAAAGCTGTTCTATTTCATCCCGCTGAAGTCCCATATTTTTTAATTCATTGTCATTTTTATGACTAAGAAGTTTTAAATCCGCTAAATTTTGCTGATAAAAATAGATTTTCTCATCCATATATTGGCTGATAGAATCTATGTCTTGCGGCTGCTCCGTCTCTACGTCTTGCATATCCGCTGAAACCTCTAGTATACTAGCGAGCCCTTGTAAACAAGTAATATACTCTTGTTTTAGGGAACTAAAATATTGTTTTGTTTCTACGGAGATATTTTTTTTCAAGGCAGCAAGTAATAAGTCACCATCTTTTCGCATCAGTTCATTTCCGTTTTTGTATAATTCATTGCGATCACTGATTTGCTGTAGTTTATTCTCATATTGATGAACTGACTGCTGTACCTTCATCTCTGTAGAATCAATTAGATAGCTATTTAGCTTACTTAATTTTCGCTTCTGTTCAAGAGCAATCGCCTTTTTATTATCTAAAAAATCCTCCTCTAACCTGTTTACATCTATTAAATTTGCTTCTATTTCTTGGATGCTCTTTTCTTTTTGGCTTTGTATTGCTACTAGTTTTCTTTTTAGCTGTTCTTGTAATTCACTGCAAATTTTTTCCAATCTATGTTGGGTCGAAACTTCACAAACCGCCGTGATATTGTCAACTAAAGATATTTTTAAATAATTTTCAAATGCCTGCCAACTCATTTTTCTATCAGCAGGAGTAATTGAAGAATCCTCTACACTTACTGCATAATATAGCAAATCATTTTTATCTGCCAAAACGCTTTTCAGAGTATTCTTGTCTTTTTCTAAGACTGAATCGAGTTCATCTTCTGTATCATGAATCAAATCAATTTTCGTTCTTACAAAAATTAATTTGATTCCTAATTTTCCTAAATTTTCAATGATTCGTTTGTCTGTCTGCGTTAATGATTTTTCCATCACATAAATCACTGCACCTGCATACGGCAATATTTCATAGGAAAACCGCTCATGCTGCTCAATGATTGTATTAAGCCCCGGTGTATCGACAAGAATCATACCAGCTTGCAATAGTTCATTTTCCAATGCAACATCAATGTTTTGAATCGTCTCAATCTCCAGTTCAGAATTCCCCTGATAGATTTGCAACAAATCAGATAGTTCACGACAGTCCGTACTTCCATCTTTCATATGCAATACAATTGCATTGTTTCCATAAGAAATTTCAGTAATTGCACTTGTTGTTTCTGTTAACCGTACTGGAAGAATTTTTTCTCCCAATAATTCATTAATTAACCTTGATTTACCTGCACTAAATTGGCCAATAAACGGCAAATAGAACTGTTTGTTTTGGTAAGTATTAAGCATATGTTCGAGTATTGATATATTTTTGCTATCATCTAAATATTTAGCAACAACAATAGTTTGTTCTAATTTATTTTTCACTATAATCCTCCATTTTGATCATATCCGTTTCGATTACCTCAATATCCAGTCTCAACGAAGCTGCTTTTTGTAACAACACACCACTTACTTCTATTTGATTTTGGTACTCTGCGATTTTATCATTGCGTTCTTCTACCGACGATTTCAATTGACTTTGTACATTTTCGATCTGTTGCTGTTTATTCATAATGATTTCAATTGTAGACGCGTTAATCTGTTCATTCAAAAGCTCTGCAATTTTCCGTTGCTTTTGGCTATACTCATTTTGAATCTGCTTATGTATCTCATCGTAACAGTCGTCCAAAAACCTTCGTAATTGAATTTTTAATTTCCTTAATGACTCCCTATTTCCCTTTTCAAATTTTTCTTTGAAGTCTTTTTTAAACTCTTCTAATTCTTTTTCTTTAACTGCACGCAATCGTTTTTCTTTGGAACATATTTGTTCATAATCAAGGAGAGAATTTGGTTTCCCCAAATTAGATAATTCCACTTTTATTTCATTTTCTTGTTTTTCGTATTCTTCTAATTTTATCTTTCGTTTTTGCAGAAAATCTTTTTGATCACTATCATCCCTATTAGTTACCATCTTAATATCATCTTTTTTCCCAACGAATATTTGCATTAATTTCCCGCCCCAACCACGGCGATCGCGCAAAATTCTCTCCTCTTTCTCATTATATCTTATGGGAGGTATAAAAGACTCAACTGACAATAATTTATCATCTTTTATCTTTTGCAAATTTTTATTTAAATTGTCACGTTCTTTAGTAATATTCTCAGCCGACTTAAGATCATAGATTCCTTGTTCTACACTATCATTTAAAGATTGTAAGTCTTTTTCGATTTTCTCTATATCTTCATCATACTTATCTTTATTATGATATTTTATAATATTTTCCAAATTCGGCTCTGTTTGAATTTCTAGAGCTATTTTACTAACAGTTGCTAGTTTTTTATCAATTTCCATTAAATTACCGGAAACAATTCCAAAAATCGAGTCACTAATTTGATTGTCAAAAGTATAAAATAGATCTTCAATCTCACGAGTATAAGCAGATACTACGTTAGTTTGAAAATTTTTCACTTCACTGGCAATATCTTCAATACTTACCCAATCATCGATCTGCGCTTTAAAGTTGTCACCAACTCTTCTTTGCACGTTTTTTACTTCTATTTCTAAAGACCTAATTGCAGTTTTTAGCATTTTAGCGACTTGGTTATTTTGATCGGTCGTTTCTATATTCAATTTTTGTATTTCATCTTGCAACATGAGAATTGCATTTTCCAGTTCACCTGTATCTTTCCTTTCTTCTAATACCGATTTTTTATTCATAAGCATTTGTCGATATTGATCAACCAATTTTTCTATTTTCTGGATAGGTGCCATTAATTCTTCTTTTGTTTTTTCTCCACACGTTAAAAACTTCCATAAACGTTCTTCAAAAGCTTCAATTTGCGAATTTTTTAAATATGATGCTTTCGCTTCACCCGAATGCTCTTTTTTTTGCAGATAAGATAATGGTCGATCAGAACGAGCAACCAAAGCCGGATAAGCCGCCACTGGATAAATTTCCGGTATTTTGGCATTAGGAAACTTAATATGATAGCTATCTTTAATAATACGAACCACATCAACCACGGTTTGTTCCTCTTCTTTAATCATGTCAATTTTATTTAACACGAGAAAAACGCGGTCTACTTTTGCGGTCAACTGCTGCAAAAAATCAAAATCGCTACAACGTCCTGGCTGTTCAGCGGAAAACAAAAAAATACAAGCATGTGATTTTTCAATCTGCTTTTCTGTTATTTCACGATGCCCCTTGGCCACACCATTCAACCCTGGGCTGTCAACTAGGACGACACCATCTTCTAAAAACTTTGAATCTACATATAATTCAACTCGATTAATCTGTGAAGCAACATCCAGTGAGCTTCTTGTGGTGACAAAATCAGCCAATGAATTTTCATTCGCTATGCCATATAATGTTTCCTTTTGAGTATCATTATAATATACGCACAAACTATGCCCGTCAGGTGCTTTATCTATATGCTTTAAAAAATTCACCGTCGCCGTAGTTTCACTTGAATAGGAAGGCAAATAAACTTTTTGCATTAGTGCATTTAAAAAAGTTGACTTACCCGCACTAAATTCACCAACTACAACAATTGAAAAATCCCCGTTTTTTAAATCATCATATAATTTTTCAAACGTATCGGCCTGTTCTTTATGATATTCAAGAAAAAATTTTTTTGTATCGAGAAGCAATGACATTATATTGTTTTTTCTCTCTGAATGAGCTTTTTTGTACAGTATTGCTTCATTTTTTATTTCACTCATTATTTATTCAACTCCTACATGAAATATACCTATAAGTAATTCGACTTGCTTTTTGAATAAAGATATTCCATTTTCTGTTACATTGCTTTTTTGATATTTATTCATCAGCCCATTTAATCTTTTCACTTCGGTTTCCCACAGCAAACCATGATGCCGCAAAACATCCGTACATATTCTATTTTTATTTTCTTCGACTGCTAGCTTTATTGATTGCACTAATGTTTCACCCACAAGTCTCGTAAAGTCGTCTATTTTTTCTTGAATTTTTTTTCGTTCACTCTGCAAAAATTCCTGATGTGCTTGTTTTTGCATTTTTTCTTGTAATGCAAGATACTCTTTTTTGTATGTTTCGACATGCTCTATTCGATATAAATATTCACGAATCAAATCTGCCTTGTTTATTTTCTGTTCGGTCAGCTCAATTTTGCTTTGCAATTCTTCGATGTCGTAGTTAAAATTTCGTATTTTTTCTTTTTTAACAAATTCAAGCTCTGCCTTTTTTCTCTCCCATACGCTCTTTTTTGATGAATCTTTTTCATACGCTGTATAAGTTTCCATCCCGCCAGCCCATGAAAATGGATTATACCAGTGAGTTTCTTTCTCACGATACCTAGTAACAGGTTTTTCTTCTATTGCTGGGCATATGCTCAGCTGTTTAATGGCTATATCAGTCATGGCTATTGCTCGATTTTTTTCCGTTTCCTTACAGGGAATTGCATCCCGCCATTTTGCAACATCACGCTTCAATTGATTTCTTTCGGCTTTTTCTTTATCTAATTTATCACCAAGTTCATTGATTTGTGCGTCATACTCATCAACTTTTTTTCTTATTGTCATTACATCTTGCGGTTCCTCCATCTTTTGAAAAGCAATATCGCCATTATTTTGTATCTGCACTTTAGAAACAAATGCGTCTGCTTTACAGATAGAATTCTGATAAACCGACTCCAACAAATTTAAGACTTGATATTGATATTGAACCGTCATTTGTTGTTTAGCAGAGTTCGTATTTCGAACAAACGCCTCTATGTCTTCATCATTTTCAATCTGAAGTTCATTTATTTCTCGTTTTTTTTCCATTTCAAAATCTTTTATATTCTTTCTTACTTTGTCGCTTAACGCATTCTGAAGAGAACTACATTCTCTTTGAATATACTCCTGCAAATTTTGCTGATATGTCATAAAGCGACTATTGCGTTGAACCAACTGATCTTGTATTGCATTTTTATTATTTTCTGAATTAACGATACTGCGTTGCATTTGATAATAATTTATATCATCCTGCATTTCTTTTAATATTAATAGTACCTTACTCTGAACCGCCTGCTGCAAAAAGGTCGCAAAGTTTTCCCCTGCCAAATTCCATAAATATGTTTCTAAGTTTTGCATATGAGAGTCTATAATTAATTTTTCACGTTGTTCATCCGTGACCTCTGTTATATCATCTTTATATAATTTTTTTATACTTTTATCTCTGGCAACTAATGCATACAACGCGGATATCGCAAAACATGCTTTATCAGAAATACATTCATTCGTTCCATACTGTGATAACTGTTTTTTAAACTCACACAGTTTATTTTCAGCAGTTTCACCTTCATCAATATTTAAATGATCAATGAAGTTCAAAACAAAAATGAAATGGCTCTGGTATACCATCAAAAGCTTCAAAACATCCAATTCCGTTGCTGAAACTCCACGAATATTAAACAAATAAATACTAGCATGTGCTCTTGATATTTCCTCAATCGTAATTTTCCTATGCCCTTCGGCCATTCCATTTAAACCGGGTGTATCAACAATAGTAATATTTCGATTGTCAGGAAATACTTTGCAAAATACGTGTACAGCTTGTATATCTTGTGCTACATTAAGTATCTTTGATTCTGTCGTTAAATAATCTTTTAAAATAGATTGGTTGTCTGCAAAATCCAGAGTAATTGCTTCCTTTTTTTCATCGTAAAAATCAACTCGCATCGAATTGCAGCGAGAATCATCCGGCATAACATTATGAATATATGTAATCGTTGCTGTTGTTTCCGTAACTGCATGCGGAAACAAGTCCTTTCCAATCAGGGCATTCAAAAATGTAGATTTTCCTGAACTAAACTCACCAACAACTGCAATGCGCAGTTCTTGCTCATACATGCTCCTCTCCATTTCACTAAGCAGTAGACCATACTTTTCTTTCATATCTTCTGTTATATAGGGTAGCAATTTTATTTTGTCTATAATATGCAACAGATCTGTTTTATTCATTACCATATCATCACCTCACAAGCTTATAGTTGGTAAACTATTTAAATAATATTCGACACGCTTCTACGCAAGCCTTTTTTTACCAATATTGTCATTTCCAACATTCTGTTCTAGTTATATTCTTAGGCAAAACAGCTCATTTTAAGATATATTTTCCCTAGTAAATAATTTGTCACCTTTGCGTTTCTCATCCTAAATATTTCCAAACAGCCTGTAAAAATGATTAGGATCGTTCCTTTTCTAAAATAATGGATATTGATGCCTCGATGCTATAAATATTTTCTGCAATACCGATGGTCATTTTTAATTTTTTTGAATTCTCAGCAGGACATCTTTTTTTTTAATAGAAATTCATTTTTATAGATATTTATCTTGCTCTTAATAAGGAGGATGACATAATAATGAGCACAACGCTTTTTCGCAACAATGACTCACCTATGAGCTATTTAAAAAATACACAATATAACGTTTTTGATAATTCATCTGTTAGCGAAGCTATCGGCAATGACTGGCTTTATAAATGGACTCCAAAAACCCCTGTTTTTATTTCTGCACAAACTGGCTCGGGGAAAAATTATTTTATTGAAAACACCCTGGTTCCTGCTATTTTAGAGCACAATCAAAATACTTCTTTCCTGCCAGAAAAAATTTTAATACTCAGTAACAGAATTGCATTGGGTCGGCAAACAAAACAACGTCTTGCAGAAAAAATTGATTTCCTAACTGACAGACACGACAAAAAATATGTACCAGAATTAGAAAATTATAGTGATAAGGGCTTCGATAACTATTTTGATTTTGGAAATATAAAAATTTGTTCATATCAAAGTTTGTTAGGAAATCAAGATTTATTAAACGACAAATATGCTTTTGTCATTATAGATGAATGTCATTTTTTCTTTTCAGATGCAAAATTTAACCATATAACCGAGCATATTCTCCAAACCATTACTACAAGATTTAAAAATTCTATTCGAATATATATGTCAGCAACACTAGATGATGTTATTCCTTGCATTATCAAAAAAGAATGTTTACCGAACATTGCTTCCATCACAGACAACTCTCAAATCCCATTATTTGCCAACGATGCTGATTTCACACTCGATAATCCTAATACGCCTCTTGCACTTTACGTCAAACAAGTGTCTCTCCCTTTTCTATTTAGTAAGTTCTGTGAAAAACATATTGCCAATAATAAAGATATCTATTATTCTTTTCCATTTCCATTTTCATTGCCACAAATTAGCTTTCGAGTAGGAATACCTACTCCCAACTTTTACTTTAATCTGGATTTAGATTCAGATTCACCAAATACATTTGTTTCCTACAGTCACAACAATAAAACCATACCACTAACGCCTCTTTATAATAAAAAAAATGCTGTTATCTATGATATAACTCGCAACTACGATTACATTCAGCCAAAATATTTTTCTTTTTCCTCCTCATCAAAGAAAAACAATGAAAATAACAAAGACAATGCTTTACATCAATATTGTCCAATTTTAGGAATAATTAAAACTACGCTTATTGAAAAGCCAAAAGAAAAATGGATAGTATTTGTCCCCTCTAAAAAGGCTGGTGAATTCCTAAAAAACGAACTTAACAAAGAGGCTGAAAATACGGCTACTTTTATAAGCATGGAATCTAAATACTCATCCAATAACCATCAAGATGCTATCGACGCTGATAATTATACACAAATCGTCAAAACTGAAACCTTTCCAGCTAAGGTCTTAATCTCCACTTCAGTTATAGAAAATGGTGTCAATATTTCTGATACAGCTGTCAAACACATCGTTATTTTCCTTTTTGATCGCACTCAATTCTTGCAAATGTTAGGAAGGCTGCGGATTGACAAGACTAATCGTATACAAGTAAATTTATATATTCCCGCATATAGTTCTACGTATCTAAAAAAAATTTTTTCCACTAAAAGGAGGATTTTGAACGATCTTACCGATTTTGACACCATGGATCCTAGAGAACGGCGGAATTTCCATGATCGTTTAATACAGCAGGATAGTCACATTAAAAACATCTTTGGATTAAAGAAAAATGAAAAGTTAATGTACAATCACCTTGCAAAAATAAATTTATTAAATGAATCTAAATTTTTAGAAAAGATAATATCGAAACAGCCTGGCACAGAACCTTCTTTAATTTCAGATGAAAATATCCATATTCCTGAAAGCTGGAACAATCTCAAGCCAAAAGAACTAGCTCAACAACTTAGTGATCTGGAAAAAAGCAGAAATGGTAATCTCTCCGAAGATAATCCACATCTATCCTTTACTGATTATTCTTATTTGAAAAAATACGAATTTTTTTCAAATGAAATTGACAAAATTGAAACTATATTAACTACTAATCCACCACTTAAGGACCTAGAGGATTTACAAGAGAAGAAAACCATATTAATCTCTGAACAAGAAAAATATCGGTCTATTTTTAATCATAAAAGCCAAAAATATGATGCTACAATTGATGTTACTATTATAGAGCAACTTGTCTGGATTGAACAAATAGCGTCGTTCAATATGAAAAATTATTGTAGTTCGCCAATACAAAAACAGCAAGTACAACAGACTAAAGATTCCATCGAAGAACTGATTCATTTTCTTGACGAAAATGCACAACCAGAATCCAAATTCAAATTGCAAGTAGACAAAAAAAAAATTTATCTGGATTACGGGATGGATTCAATCAAACAAAATACATTCAAAAACAAGTTTGAGTCTCTATATAAAAATGCGTATGGAAAGCGACCGGAAGATAAAACAAAGTCTGCTCCATATTCTTTAAACAAAATAAATAAATGTCTCACTGACAAAAGTCCTGATTATCATATCGAAAAAAGCTCGTTCGCGGTTATCACACAAAAAAAATCAACCTATTGGTTATTGCTAAAAGAGTAGAGCTCTTATACAAAAACCAAACTGGCTAAGACTCTTGAGTCAATGAACCAAGTCTATAAAGCAAATATCCTTTTAGAGAATTATTATACATCAATTTAATAACTAAAATTCTAAAAACAAAACAGGTAACACAAATATCAACAAAACACAAAACGGCCATACACGTTATTATAGTTGCTTGCCGTTTTTTATCGCGCTTTTTATAGAATGCTCAATCCCCTTGCTACTATTGATTTCATAAAGCTAATAAAAATCCGCTAAGCAAAATAATTACACCTAAAAACGGCATTTATTTAAAAATGCCGTTTTTTGTCTTCTATTACTATAATCTATATTTAATAAAAACAGAACGAAGGTTACTTTCCACCGGATCTACATTCTTAAAAGCATCTATATTCTTATCCTTTCGAAATACCATTCTATTGCCGACCTAAGAAACCAAACCGTTCTTATTCATTTTAAATTCATAGCTCTTTATCTGAACCTTTATTCAAAAACACATCCATCTTTTGAGCCAGCTGTTTATCCACACTTTGTAACGCATGCGCATAGATATTCCCCGTCGTTCTTATATCGGAATGACCTAATCTGCTGCTTACATTTTTAAGGGAAGCCCCTTCACTTAACAACAAAGTGGCTGAAGTATGCCGTAATCCATGAAAAGGGATCTCTGGCAAACCGTTACGCTTCAAAAATTTATGGAACCAATGTGATACTGTCGATGGATTTAAAAGTGATCCATTCCATGTGGTAAATACCCAATCGCCTTGCATCCATTGATTCCCCAATTGAGCTTTTTCTTGATCCTGCCATGCTTTATACTGTATAAACATTTCCATTATAGTATTGGGCAATGTTACGCAACGAATTGAACTTTCATTCTTTGGTTCCTTTGTAAATACGCCATGTCCAGCTAACGACTGACAACTTCTGTTAACCTGCAAAACATTTCTATAAAAATCTATATCTGTCCACATGAGACCTAACAATTCACCCAACCTCAATCCTGTTGTCACCGCTAATGAAATCATAATTCTGTACTTTATTTCTTCATTAGAGAGCATATTCAACATATTCAGCGCTTCATTTTCTGTAAAAGCACTTGTATGAGGTCTTTTTATAACTGGTGGATCAACTCTATCGCAAGGATTGGATGGAATCACCTGCCATTTCACAGCTGTATTTAACATAGATGACAGTACTCGATAACAATAGGCCGCAGCTTGCCCCGTAACAGGTTCAGATTTACCATCAAGCCTTTTCTCCGGCGTTAGTAAACTATTAATAAAAGGTACAATATGATATGGTTTCAAATCAACCATATCAATGTGTCCCATTGCTGGTATTATTCTTCTTTCTAGATATCTTTTATAATTACGCAATGTCATAGGTGCAAGCTTCACCTGGCAATAATCCCTAAACCATTGTTCAGCAAATTCTGCAAGTTTTAGTTTGCCTGTTTTAATAATAGCCCCACTTCTGACTTCGGCTTCAAACTGACTATACTGTTTTCTTGCATCTCTATCACTAGTAGCTTGGATCGTCTTCCGAATCATAATCTGTTTCCCTTGAAAATCATACCCATTTGTAACCGTCAATTCATATGAATTTTCTCCACGTTTTCTCATTTTTGATGGCATAATATTTACCTCTTTTCTATATTTCCGTATAAAATTTTCATATAAAAAATGCAGCCACATTTTTGTGACTGCATTTTCCTATCCATGAATTTTATTTTAAGCGGATATGTGCTTTTCCATATTTTTCTTTTCTTCTTCGCTCATCCACTCTATGACACTGGACATTCTATAAAAAATCCTTCCAGCTGTCCTAAAGTACGGAAGCCCAGCTTGCAATCTCAAGGATCTAACAGTCCAAGATGATAATTGTAATTCCGCTGCTAATTGCTTTTCCGACAAAATTTTAGTATCCATAATTTTCTGCTCCTTTCAAGCCGTCTTAAAATCTGCTAAAGTATATTTTCTAATCGTCGATAAATCATACGATTGTAAAATCTCACTGATTCTATCCTTCATTGCATAAAGCTCTGGTTTCCATAAATCGATTCTAGCTCCAGACTTAATATCTATCGTATTCATAAGGAAATGAAAATGCACATTATCCGTTCCTGTATGCATAGCCAATAAAACTTGATGTGATCCAACGATATTATTGTATGCTAAGAAATATCCAATTTTTTTGCCAACTTCCATTATTGTAGAAAAATTAATTTTATCTTCATTATCAAAACTTAGAACAAAGTGCAAAAACGCATTCCCCTGCATTTTACCAAACACTTTTTTTGCGAAAATCATTTCTTTATACGCCATAAAAGGATTAACATTAACACCATAAATATAATCTAATTGAGTTGCCGAATGATTCATAATATAAATTATTTTATCGTATAAAATTTCTGGCGTATTATTCTCATTAGAGATAACTTTAAATACTGACACAATCATCAACCCCTTTACTGGCTTTTTCTTTTTCTTGTTGCCAAATTTTGCGTAAACTTTCTAATTCCATTTCTTTTCTGTGCAATTCTTGTTCAATAGAATACCCACACTTTTGAGGATCATTTTTCAATTCAAGAATTTCTTTTTTTACAAAATTGATCTGTTCATCAATTTTCAATGTAGCCTGATTGACTTCATCACGAAAAGTTGTGACTTGCCCAAGAATCGCTTTGCCTTCTGGCATATAATTAACAGCACCATGTTGAATTAATTCTCGAACAATTTCGCTGGCTGTTAATCCAGTCATTTTTTGTTTGTCTTGTAACATCAAAAATGACTTCTCATCCAGCCTTACATTAATTTGTTTTTCTTTTCCTACGCTTTGCTTTTTCATTACGAATCATCTCCAAAATAATAAAATGTAATTGATTATCTCAATTACATTTTTGTTCGTATGAAAATATTTTTTTAAATATCGCTGCTATACAAATGCTATCTTGTTATGTATATTTCTATACATAACTTTCTAAACTTGTTTTTGCCACCCTTTTTTACCTATACCTTATCTTCTATTTATATAGTATTATATTACAGATATTCTTCGTTATCATATTGTACATATATCATTAATATGTTATTAAGGTTAAATATCATTATCTATCTTTTATTTACATTAGTTTTCTATTAATATTTCAACTTTCGCAATATAACACAATAACATTTGGATACGAAAAAATATACCTTCTCCAAGTTTTTCAAGTAAACTATAAAAGCTTAAAAAATTTTACTTTGGTATATTATCTCATTCCAGCTAGCGTGTTGCTAGCCACTGACTTATGAGATGTTTAGGATTAAGCGGAATCAAATCGAGTGAAAAAGATATAAGAGTAGACGAAGCCTACTCTTATATCTTATCCCTATTACTATTATGTTATATACGTTTTAAAATAAAACAAGCAAAAATAACCGTGTTTAATCTAAAATACAGTTCATCAACTGCCCCCATATTATTCGGTATTCACCTTACTTAGCTAGCTAATTGTTTATGTTTTCTCTGCCGTTTAATTGCCTTTATAATTTCCGCCAACTGCTGTTGCGTCACCGGAAGAATCATTTAAAAATTCACCATGCAGATATGCATAGCACAGGTTAACCGCTGTAAATGAACTTTCTTCATAGCCATATGGTGTTCTATTTAAATCAAGATACATCCACGTTTGTTTATTTTCTGCCCATATCCAAGCCTGTCGTGTGCTTTTATTGACTAAAAAGTGCATCGTCTTGCCGCTTTCAGTGACCATATCTGCATCTTCCTCACAAAATGCGGTAAGAACAGTAAATTCCAAATTCTTATTATCTTCCTTCATAATGTGAATTGACGCTAAATCCACATAAACTTCTACGCCCTGATGTGCATAAATAGGACGATAATTTGAATTGTACGCGGGTGCCCCTTTAAAGTAAGCCTGACACGGAACAATAGCCATACTGATACTTAACCCTAAAAAACCTGCCACCAAAAGCCTCGCAATATGCAAATGCTTGCCTATATTCCTCATTGATAGAACCTCCCAAATTTATAATTTCATTTTTTAATTACTATGTATTCCTAAATCTTCATACCCAAACCAATTGGAACGAGTATCCCAGAACAATCTGTATTCCTGTGTTGGATTGTCTTTTCCCATATCATGAAACGACAAAATTATATCACCATGTTTTTCTTGAATCCATGGATCCCCTTGTACTGAATTATAAAAATCAGCACTAGATGCATAAACCTGCCATTTATCTTTCGTAGCATCATAGCCCATCAGCCAATGATCCTTGTTAGAGTTAATCGCATAAACGAAACGATCATCGCTGGCATTTTTTAATTGATAAATCCTATATGACCAGTTATGAGGCATTTCCTTTTGATAAATAACCGTTTGATCTTTATAAACAAGCATTTCATCTGTTGTAGTAGCCACTTTGTGGATACGAATCGTTATTTTACGCATGTCTTCATTATATAGAATACTCTTATCTACCTCATTTACTTTATAAAGCGACAAAAATGTGTCCGCTACGGTTTGAAAAGAAGCAGCAAAAACCACATTGGAAAACAAAACCATAATAAACCCGATGAGGCATAATATCTTGTATTTTTTTAACATCATATTTCAGTCCTCGCAAATTTTATAAATATTTATATGCTACCAATACAAAATAAACATCTATTTTTTTCGTTACTTACATGCATTCCCCTCACAATCAGTCAGGTAAGTCAACTTTATTTGAGTGAACATTTTCATGTAATGCTACCATTTCTGTCAAAAACAAATTGGCTATATCCACATTTTTCTGTTCTTTTAGAGGTTCCTGATAATGTGACGGCTTCGCACTCCATCCACTATACAGCATACCCGGTATTACGTTCCCATTTCCATCAAATTTGTATAGTGCATACATTGGAATCGTATGATTAACGCCATTCCAAGCCCCATCCTTTAGGTCCAGATCTTGAACAGCATTTAAAATTATCATATCAAATATAAGTGGTGGTGCATTCTTTTGTTTTTTATTTTCAAGGAAATTATATGTTTTCCACGAAAATGGTACTTCAGCAATTTGCTGATTTACATTATCACAAAGAATATACTTATATTGCTTATCGTTTTTTACCAACGATAAAAAACCATCCGAACTATGTTCTAAAGAAGTCGCTAAGACAGTACCTTGTACACCTTTATCATTCAGCAATTTTTGTGCTTTTTGAATTACTCCTATTTTTTGCTCTGATGGGTTAGTGCCTAAATTTTTCTTATAATATTCATCGTATACTTTTGAAATCAATGCTGCCGAAATTAATTTATTCTGCTCTATTTCATTGAAAGATAATGCTCCTACCGTAAAACTATTTCCATCCCCCAGAATAAATTGTTGCCTTACATTGATTTCTTTTTCTTGATACATGCAGTTACCACTGAATTCCACAACTTTTTTGCCATCCTTGCTTTCAAAATATTTCCATTGTGGATTACTGAAAAATGCATTATAGGCATCACTGATCTTTACGTCAGGATGTTCATTCAAATGCCCATCTCGCACAACGTTGGTTCTCTGGTCAAGACTGGTCAAAGCGTTGGCCTTATCATCGCCACCACAGCCTGTAATTAAAAATACCATAAGAAATAAAATACCTACCGCCAAAATTCTTTTTTTCATCTCACCTTTATCCCCTATTCTTTATCTGTTTTCGATTGAACCTAAAATGGGCACCAGTCACTGCTGATGCCCTCCAATTATCAAACTACACGTTCCCGTGTATATCTGTCTGTCGTAAAGAAAAATACTTCTATTTTGTATCTATCAAAAAACTTCTTAGATTTCCTGGTTTAACGGATCAGCTCCATATGTATTATCGCCCTTCGTACCTGCTGCAAACAACACATATAGTCCCACTATAATTCCTACGATCGGTATATAAAACAATAAGATGAACCAACCAGATTTATTTAAATCATGACATCTCCGTATCTGTAACATCACACTAGAAATCAGAAAAGGAACCACGGTTACAATAAATACAAAAATCGCTGCCACCGTATCAAGCACACTTGCTAAAAGAGAAAATATAAGACCAAAAACCGTAAGAACTATAACCCGTAGAAAATAAACCTTCCGATTTAACCTTCCTTTCGATGTAAAAAACTTGCTTTTTATTCCTTCCTGATTGGAAATGGCGGGCAACCTTTTTTCATTTACAGCTAGCTGTTTCATTTCAACTTCATTCTCTTCTAAATACCTATTAACTTCTACCTTCGCATCGCATTTTGAGCAAAGTCCATTTTCCTCCATAAGTTGTGTGCCACAAGTAGAACAATAATTTTTTTGCATGATTTGTACTCCTCTCAATTTTGAATTAAATTTATTTTGTATAACAAATTCCGCTATAAATTCACTGCATATTTTGTCAAATGTGCAACCGCATATAACTGTTTTTATTCCCATTAAAACTATACCGTCTTTATAATATTTGATTAAAATTGAACATATCCATTTTGCCCGGGCATAGCCATACTGATTTGTGGATTAATTCCTTGTAATGTGCCAACTAACTCACTTAGTTCATTAGATGATGCCGTTATATTTAGCTGAACTTTTTCCGTTGTTGTAGAAATCCATACCTTTTTATGATAAAGACCAAAAAGTGCAGCAAAGCATAACATGAAGCTTAGTTTTCCAAAAGCAAAAAATCCAACCAAACCTAAAAGGATCATAACAATAGTTCCTTTTTTTATTTTCTTTTGCACTGTAATTTCTTTCATATCGGAAATTAAAATATCTCGCTCGGTTTTTGCGTATTTGCGAAAGAACAATATACGCTCATATTGTGAAATATGTATAATTGCTTGTTCTAAATCTACCGTAATCTCCGCTGCCTTAATACCATAGCTAGCACCAAAACCTAATGATTGTTTTTGCGTAATAAATTCAAACTTTTTCATACTATTTTCCTTCTTTCGTTTTCACGTTATTTATCTTAAATCGCCTGTTGCTTTATCCCGCATTTTTACTACCACTGCCTTTTCCTAAATGGATCATATTTACATATGTCTTAAGTATCAAACAGATTTCCCTACACCAAAAATTCGCATTATCATTGCAACTGGAATCGTAATCCAACCTAACAGACAAGCCAGAATAATTTTTTCTGTAATAAAATTGCTCATACTAAATACATAAGCTGTTTGAATATGTAAAAGGTTATGCTTTAAAAATGAATTTGCCATAGCTCCGAAAAATACATATACTCCAAATAAAATAAGTTCCATTTTCATGTACTCCTTCTTACTAAAACAAGGCAATACTACATTTTGTAAAACTGCCTTTGCGTAAAATACGACATTCTTGCTATAAATTCCATATAAATCTATAGCAAGTTAAATTTATTTCCTTTTTCTAAGGATCAAACTCCAGTGTCTATGTTCTTATTGAAGCAGTGTTAAAATGCTGCTTCGTTGTTGATTCGCCTGTGCGAGCATCGTTTGTGATGCCTGTGATAAAACTTGGTATTTGGTATACGACACCATTTCTTTTGCCATATCGGCATCACGAATGGTGCTTTCAGAATTGGTTACATTTTCATATTCCGTTGTATTGTTGGCTTCGGTATAGTCTAGCCGATCGATATAAGCACCAATGCGTGTACTTTCATGCAGTGCATAGTCGAGCGAACTATCCAGACGTTTCATGGCAATTTTAGCTTTTTGATCCGTCGTCACGCTTAAAACATCAACACCTAATGAATCACAATCCAGTTGATTCATATAGGTAGACATTTGACCATCTGCACGGACTCCTGTTTGAAGTTTTAATGGATTCAAGATTGTAGTGTCCATCATTTTACTGTTAAAGAGAACGGAACTATCAAAAACGGATGTTCTTCCGAGAAATCCAGTACCCGCTTCATTTTGTCCAAAGTCCCCCTTAAAGACAAGCGTATCAACTTTACCACTGCATCCGCTAAGGGTAATATTGCTAAATTTAGACGTACCGACACCACAACCAATGGCAGCACTGGCTCCATTGGTGGCAACTTCATCGATTTTCACATTCAGCAAGTTAATGGTATCAACCCCACCACCGCTGCCTGCTCCAATAGCAGCTCCACTTGAATACGATCCTGCATTTAGCGTACCGCCAACTATGGTAAGACGTTTTGCTGTTTGATTGCTGTTCGTTCCAATCGCCGCACCAAAACCAAGCCCCAGATTTTTTACGGTCAGACTGCCATGATTGGTAATTTCAAGTTCCTGTCCAATATTTAATGATGCATTATTACTTAAAGCATTATATTGAAATCCACAGGTTCCTGAAATTGTTAACGAATTGCCGATACCAGTAAATTTTAAAATGTTGTTTTTATGGCTACTGTCATTGGTAATAAAGACATTGCTGAGGGATAAATTCATCCCTTCTTGTTCGCATTCGATATTTATATTAGCTAGGTTTGAACTCGTCGACCCTTTAAGTTGAACATTGGTGGCATCAATTTTTATAGTTCCCGTAAAACCAGCATCAACTTCATAAATACCATCTTGCGAAATGGTATATTCTCCCGCATTCGCTGCACCGATACTGCCTTTGATGATTTTAGGTGCAACAACAGCGTCAACGGCTCGCAAATCTTGATTTCGATAGGTTCCGTCGAGTAATAATTTTGAATTAAAGGTCGTTGTTTCCGCAGTGGTATCAATGGAATCCTGACAGCTTTTAAATTCTTTTTCCATCGCCAAGCGGTCACTATCTGTATAGATTCCGTTGCTAGATCGCAAAGCGAGTTCTTTCATGGTCTTTAAATTCTCAACAACCGTTTGAATACCACCTGAGGCTACCTTCAATAAGGAACTTCCATTTTGCGTATTCCTTGTGGCTTGTTCTAAACTGCGTAATTGCACACGCATCCGTTCTGAGATTTGATACCCAGACGCATCATCGGATGCATCCTGAATTTTCATACCACTTGCAACGTTTTTCATGAATTTATCGCGTTTTTTCTTATTAAATCCAACCTGATTTAATAATTCAAGAGGCATGGCAGATGCTATTTTTGGCAAAGCTGCACCTTCTTTTCTTCTGCATTAAATAGTTATATTGATCATAACAAACACCATATTCACCGACTAAGATCATCCGCGACTATAGCTTCTTCATCAAATTTGAATAATAGATATAATTCCATGTCCAACCCTTGCGCTATGGCTATTAGCACCGATAAAGATACACTCTTGGGATAGCTTCCACACTCAATCTTACTGAGATAACTTGTACTAATATTAATTTTCCTTGCTAAATCACCTTGAGTTAAATTTTTCATCCGACGATAATAAGCTATTTTTCTGCCAATTTGTTTATATTTAAAAGCAAGCATACAATTCATCTCCATTTGCCTATTACCTATTATTTCACAGATGCCATAATGCGTGTTGTCAAAAAAGGTATGATTATTAACATAAATAGTGCCAATATTAGCAAAATATCTTTTAACATTCAAAAGTAGTTACATTTTTACCTTGCAAATACAGTTTTGATAAACCTTTAATGCTTTTACGATTGATTTTTTTTGCAAAATCCCCAATCGTAAAATTATTTTTACATAGTCCAGTGGGCGTAGTTACTTTCCTATAAAAAATCAGTTGTTCAAATAATGCAGCAATATCTGCTTCAGTAAAATAAGCACTGAAAATTTGTGAATTAATTTTGGCATTCACATACACTATGCCACGTAAATACTGTTTTTCCGCTTTGTCATAGCAAATACCATACGACAGTGCTAGTTTAAATGAATCATTATCTGAACTTTTGCTATTAAAAGCAACTCTCTCTTTGTCCTTCACAACCAAAATTTTTTCTTCGTCTATACGGATGAAGATTGAATCTATAGAGCTGACATGCCTTTGATATTCAACTAATATTTGCCGACATGATAATGATAGATTCACATAGTCAAGTTCACAGAATTCATGATCGTAAAAGTAAAACATTTGACCTTGATGAAATAAAAAGGCTTTTTTCTTACCCTTTTCTTTCTTAAATAAGCGCAATGCCTGTTCAATATTGTATGAGCACTTCATCGTTCCACCGCCCTTCAAAGCTCATTTCATTGATTACAGAATAACAATATTGGCATTACGAAAAAACCCGTTTCATTTCCGAATTCTATCTTTATTTTTCGGAAACAAAACGGATATATCTTTTTTCAATTCTTTGTTACAATAGTTACTTAGAGGTGAAACGAATGGATTTTGATGAATATGATCTTTTAAATCAATTAATTGATACTACCGAAACTTTAGAAGTCAAGTTACAGCAGGCAAATCTTACTTTTATACAGGCAAAGAAAAATATGACGCATTTTATTGCTCAGCTTAAAGATCTTTGCGCTACCTACAGCTTGCCGCTCAATAACAAGTCTAAATTCCCTCAAAAGCTTTCTCAAATTATGCAAAATCTTTCTCCACAAGACCTATTTTTACTTTATACGGCTATTCTATATGATAAAGGTTTAATATTTGACATAGAACGTACTAATCGTACAAGTGAACAGGATATAGGTTGTTACCTTACCCTAAAAAAAGACTTGAAAAAATGTTTCGATGAATTTTCTAGAAAAGCTACCTACAAAAGCACCTTCAGCAAACTGAAAAACCAGTGCAGTTTAACGAACATTCCACTACAAAAATCAGGTACTGAAGCGGACATTTATTTTGTATTCCAAACTTTCACTAAGTATTTCGCCATTGCTAGAAATAATGATTCCGAAATCATTATGGATAATATTGCACTAATATGTTCTCTGATGGCCAACAATGAAGAATTATTGCACATTGCACCGATATTTATTTATCAAGTTATCAGCAAACATAAAGCTCGTTTTTGCAAAACAGAAAATTTTCATTTTGAATGGGATAAACTTTGGTCATACAAATCTTATCAAATTGCAGCCGATAACGGCAAAAACTTTAATAATATTATTGATCTAGTAAATTTTTTCTTGGACTTATGCCATTATTTCAGCCAAAATTCAGCAGTTGACGTTGAGTTATCTCATTATATTTTTTCCGAATCAACGAATCTTTGTGAATGGTATTATAGTAATTACGAGTATGATGAAAAAGTCACTCTGTCTGTACCACTAACTATAAGAATTACACAAAGCAATATCGATTGCTTTGAAAATATGCCTAGCTATGGCTGCACCGATGAAGAATTCACTGACTTTTTCAGCTATAAAAAGTCATATACAAAACAGGTTAAACAAACGATAAATCAATACCTAGCTGCTCACCCAGCAATGATTGAGCAATACATAGATATAACGCCTACCAATTTAGATAAAAAACAGCACCTTGTTTATAAAATTCTAGATGATCTGGCCTTGCCCGCCAAATACATTCCAACTACCGACCTGCCTCTTCTCTATTCCGTAATTACCACACTTATCGAAATAGAGATAAATCAACAAACAGAAAAAGCTCTGTTTATAATTGGAAATCAATTAATTGATACTTTATTAGATATTAATATTCAAATAGAAGCGTAAAGTTACATTTGTTTACATTTCATGCTACCCCTTGCAATTTTTTCTGACATTTCATACATAAAGGACGACCATATTTATTAAGCGAAACATTACGTACTCCGGTTGTCAATTTTATACCACATTCACAGCAAATTGTTTGAACACTTTGTATTTGTTGTTTGTCTTTAACTGGTATGCTTGTCATTTGATCCGTTTTGGTATCTGCTTCCGGATCATCGCCAGTGCTAATTGCCATGCTAAGAAGATAGGCATATTTTATAGCGGCAGTCTGGGCTTTCATAACGGCTTTATCACCACTGTCCTGCCCTGTACCAATCCCTGAAAAAGATACCGATTCACCACTTTCCGCATCGATCAGCATAATATCAATTTTCACTGTAGCCATGTGCTCAATATTGCCTTTAGCTGTCGTTACATCTGCCTGTTGTAAAATCTCAGGCAGTACCACCGAGCAAAGTTTTTGTTTCACTAGCGCCATATTAATTTTTTCCAGTACATCTGCTGAGGTTGCATAGCGGTAATGGTGGAAATCATTGGTTCCTGTTTTTTGAATATAACTGCATTCTTGCATGACTTGTACCAGTTTTTTTGCTATTTTTTGCATGATAGTTCCTCCTATAAAAGAAACCCACTGCTTTTTTCGCAGCGGGTTTTCTTGTATTTATATCTGTTTTTATAAATTGCTTCATGATCAGCCAACTTCCGGTAGAAATTTTCCACTTTGTATCTGTATTTTCGCTCCATAAGGGCACTGCATGGCGACAATGCAATAATCCTTGCACTTTCTACCGTTCCAGCGTTCTCTTGGTTTACAGATTGAAGGTAGTTTTTTCTGGTTTAAAGCCTGCTGAAGTGCACGGGCTTTGGTTTTAAAATAACGCTTAATCCAGCGATTGCTTATTTTTTGGATCGGGATTAAATAAATGGACTGATCAATACCACGTTCACTGGCAACCCGGAGGTTGTTATCTCGGCACATGGCTTGAATCACCATTTTATTCACGGGAAAGCCTTGTTTTTCAAGAAGAATTCGATAATAGTTTAATTGCAGGGCCCATTCCATAACCATTTTCACGCCATTATAACACCATTGTTTTTTGGATTTCGGCTGACCTTTTCGGACTCCGGTTTTAAAGAATTCTCCCGTTGGCACATCAATCTTATAGTGTCCAAGAGCTTTCATGATTTTATAGGAACTGGTAACTTTAATATCGCCCAGGACCCCTTCATCGTGATCGATAATCTGCCCATATAAATCAAACTTACCAGAGGTAATTTCATCTTTCAAGCGAATTTCACTGAGCATATTACCTTCTGTATAGCCTTCGTTGATTGTATGAACAGCACTGCCATGAATCGCATAGACCGCATCTTGCGGTTTTACTGCATAGGCGGTAATTTTCTTTAAATAGGCTTCTCTAGTGCCGCCAATTAATTCTGTAACAGAAGGTTCACTCAAGCCCCGATCAGATGCTTTGGCAATGGCCCGCAGCGTCGGTAGGAACATACATCTTTGACTGCAAGCTTTTAAGCAGGTTTCGATTGTGACAGTTTTTCCACTAGGGCAGATAAAATATTTTGCTGGCATTGGGTTTCTCCTCCTTCATTTCCCTGTGTTTTATGGGTAATTTCAATTGATCCATATACTGCATCTTCTTTTACATCCAGTGTAATCTGCATTTGCTGCGCGGCCGCAAGGATGTTTTCTGCTAAAACTTTAGCTTGTATATAGCTAAGTGTAAGACTGATCGTTTTCCCAAAGTCCATTTGCAAATTAATGCCAAGGATCTGATTCTTTAGACGAATTTCGGCTTGAACGGTTTTATTTTCTAAACAATCGACGATCCACATAATATCCACACCTTTCTGTTCCTATCTTGCCATCGAAATGACATTGGTTATATTTTTCATGGCTACTTCTGCACCGGTAGCATGACTTGTTAGGAGATTGCGCCGAATCGGTGGCATAGCTAAAAGTTCTCCACCTAACCGCTCTAATTCGGTTGCCCTTCCATAACTTTCTACATCCTGACTGCCCCTTGTTACCGCATTGATCAAACCGTATTTAGAATTATCACCTGCCATAATGAAGTGACGCAAAATACTGCCTCGTTCGTTTTGATTTAAGATATACTGATCCGCTAAGAGTTCGACGGTTTTGACCGGATCATTCCCTGTTGTTTCCTGTTTCGTCTGCATCAATTTTTCTACCGACAGCTGAAATTTTGCTTCATCGACAGCGGTTCGAACTGTATCCTGCACTTTCATAAAAAAAGCTTTATCATCCGCCTGTAAGGTTTCATCGGAGTAAATTTCGTAAGCGGTATCATCGGTTTCAATCTGTTTGCCTACATGGTAGCGTTTTTGGGTATAGTCTTTGACAATCAGACCATTTTTACAAACCAGCCGATATAAAAGCGGTTCTACTTTGAGACTTCCCAGCCCCACTTCGCTGTTTGATATAACAAGACCCGCCTGCACAATATCTCCTACACCCACTTCTGCTTTCATTTTTTTATTGATGACTTTGATATACATATGGGTTTCAGTAACTTGACTGGATAAGATTTCAGCACCCCGCATCTCTTTGATAATGGGTAATACGGCATCGGCAAGCTCTAAATTATCCAGTCGCCGGTAACGATCCGATAAAAAAGCCCGAACACTGCCGTCTAAAGTACGAATCATCCTGCGATCACTATTTTTATCAAACCAACTGTTGATGTTTTCATCGAGTAAACTTGGGTATTCTTCCCGCATTTTATGGTAATATCGCTGTGGGATCTGCAAGCGGCTGGCAATTTGCTGATGGGCGAGTTCATTGACCGCAAACTGTTCGAGACCGTCGTTAATCCCTAATGATAATGTGCTGATTCCCTTTTGTGTCATAAATTCCAAGCTGCGGGTATCGGCAATATAATCTTTGCGTACAGCTCTTTGACGTTCTAATTCCTTCGCGAGTTCCATGATCGTTCTGCCTTGTTTCATATGAATTCCTCTTTTCATTTTTTTAATCTATATAAATAATGTGTAACCAAATAAAAAGACCGATAAGCAGCAATGCCTATCGGTCTTAGATATCTTCCATATAGCCTTTTTCTTTCATGCTGTAATACGTATTTTTCCCAAGAATCACATGATCTAAAATTAAAATATGTAACAATTTTCCCGATTGCACCAATCGGAGCGTTGTTTGTTTATCTTCCCGGCTGGGAAAAGGATCTCCTGAGGGATGGTTATGGACCAAAATGATATTGGTTGCCATATTTTGAATGGCGGCATGAAAAATCTCGCGTGCAGATACAAGAGCTGCGTTGACGGTTCCGATAAAAATAATTTTTTGTCCCATAATTTGATTCTTCGTATCCAAAAACAGGACTCTGAACTCTTCCTGCTGTAAATCCTCCATATCCGCAAAGTAGCCAGCTACATCAGCCGGAGCCGTAATTCTTGTAATTTGTGCCTTTCTTGCTTGCTGGATGCGCTTCATGAACTCTCTCACACAAGCAAGCTTTCTGACTTTACTTTCCCCCATCCCTTTTGCAACTGCCAACTGTTTCAGCGATAAGTGCGTCATGATATTGTATAAACTATTGTATTCACAGATCAGCTGTCTGGCTGCTTGTGGTGAAATAAATTCACGCAGCAGCTCTTCTTCCGAAAGATATTGCAGGGGTACTTCTTTTTTGACATCGTCCATTTTATTCTCCTCCTTAAAATGAAAAAGCACCGACACAAAGTCGATGCTCTTCTATGTTTTTATGATCCTTTGCAAGGGCTTTACGCCGCATCCGTAAGAACCACAAGTATTCATAGTTATAATATATAACTGTAAAATGTTTCTTTTACTTTTTATGGAATAGCTCTTTTCATTTTATATAACGCAGCCTGCACCTTTTTAATTCAATATAAAAAGGTGCAATTGTGATATTCAAACTAAATGCACTTTAAATATTTTTTTATTAAGTAAACAAAAAACCTCTGTTAACTACCGCTAAAACTTACACCTCTTAATATTTTTTATAATTTTTTCTTTTTTAGACGTTTCCATAGTATAGATCAGCAGCCTTTTACATCTGTTAGCCTGATTATTATTTAAAAATCCAGTGAAAATTTAACAGTGATTTGACGAAAACTTCTATATATTTTCTTCAACCTTTTTAAGTTCTTCTAAATCCTCATAATAGCTTCTTATTTTCAAATTCATACACTGCATTCTATTCTCATAAGTTCTGCTCTCTAAATTTTTCTTATTATAAAATAATGTAAGATCATAGATTGTCCCAGCTAAATATGAACAACGCTGACTCCATTCATGCAGTTCAATTGGTGGTATTGAAAGATTTGTTTCTTCCAAAAAAAGCCTTTCAATAACTGGAATAATATTGTCCAATTCATTAACAAGCATTTTTTCATCTTTAGATTTATTTAAAAATTCATTATACAATGCTATAACTTGTTCAGCTAATGTAACTAATTGCACCAATATTATCTTAGACTCATTAATCAAATTATCTTTAGTACCACAATTATTTGTATTGAAAATTTTTAAAGACTCATAATATGAATGAAAATGAACATAAACATTGTTAATGATGGAAGAGCTACCCTCTACTCTGTACCACCACGCTTTATCTTGAGCATCGTCAACCCATGTGGTATCACAAAGATAATTACCATTTACTATATCAGACTCATCACGCCCATAATAACAAAATACAAGATTAGCATCTTTTCCTCTCCAATGTTTTTCCGTTATTTCATTCTCATATATATCAAAGGTCTTAGCTTTTTTCACTATCTCGTGATTTATCACAGAAATTTCTTCAAATGAGAATGGCCGTTTTAAAATTACTTTAACTGCATATCTTTTCGCTAAACCATGATGCAATGGCTTAACAGAATAAATAACATAATTATCGGTTTCTTCATAAATTTGCGCAACATGAAAAGGATGATACTCCTGAACATCAAAAAATATCGTTCCACCCATATTTGCTCTATAAATCGGCTGCTGTTGTCTCTCCGGATTACGCTTATTCCAAACATCAAGATACACAAATAGTAGCTTTTTAATATCATCTAGTGACTTTTTCCCTTTTTGGATTAAATAAACATCTTGCAAAACTTCACACAAAAAACTTGTGAACAGACTTAATGGCTTCTCGGGGTGTCCATATGAGTATTGGTTATCTCTACTTGAAGCAAAAACTGCATAGCCTCGACCTAGAAAATCCTTAATTGCTTCATTAATGTTATACGAAGCAGTCTGGCTGACATTAAAATCTCCTGACATACAGCTATCAATAAATATAATTTTATTTTTGGCAGGGATTTTCTCTAAATATTCTATTATAACTTGTGTATTGATATACGAATCACTCAATAGCAAATGATGACTTGACTGTGATGTACCACCATGTCCAGAAAAATAAAAAACCAATGTATCATTAGAATCAGCGATTGAAGTCATTTGTTTTAACGCTGTCAGAAACTCAATTTCAGTAACAATTCCATTTTCACCACATGTAATAATATTTAATTTATTAAAATTCAATCCAGACACTAACGCTTCACGCATAGCACTAATATCATTAATACAAAATGGTAAATTTATTTGATGGATTCTATCATAATTACTTACACCGACAATCAAGGCTCTTAACGTATTCATATAAAGCCTCCCTATAAATTCACTATAAAAAGTTAGAATTTGGCTCTAAAAAAAACATTTATGAGATTAATGACATCAAACAAAATCGTAGATACACCCGTAGAATGCTTTTTTCAGACACTTAAGCAATTTCAAAGAATCGCTACTCATTATGAAAAATTGACAAACCGATTCTTAACGTTTATTCATATTGGGTGTATTAGATTTTGCTGAAATAATATACATGATTATGACTTAATTATGAGCATCCTATATATTTAAATTCAAGGTAAATACTACACTAGTTGGTCTAAAAATCCTACTCATTTACTTCGTATTATAATTTGTCGCCAAATGCTGCAATAGTCTCTTCACTATCTCTATTAGATATCGTTTTGCCCATCGCAATACTAATAAGGTCTAATAGCTTCTTTGCTCTGTTTACAAAAAATCCATCGAAATCGTCAATACGAATAATTGCTGTATCAATCTTATGGCTCGTTATAAATTTATCTAAATCTGCTGCAATTACTTTGCTGTCATTTTCAATTTTATTCAGATACTCACTTGGAGCATTACCTCCCAATATACGATTAGTTCTTGCAAATAGAGGAGTCTTATTTACAATAGAGTTCCATTTTTCTCTCTTATAGCCTTTTTTTTCGCAATAAGCACGTGGAAACACATGATGAATATCTGTATTTTCATCTAGAAAAGTTGTAAAATCCATGGCACTCCCACTAATAAAATCAGAACAACCTGCTTTTAGTAGCAGAGCCATTACCCCTTTATATGCGGCGCTCAGTCTAGTTTGTAGTGATATTAGGCGTGTTGGATTAAAATAGGATCTGCTTATTGTGTCAGGGTCTTGTCCGTTTTCTGTAATCCATGAAATGAGTCCAGTAACGTCAAGAGCATACCTCGTTTCATTAGCTCCGCCATACATCTCACCAAAAACACCACACCAATACCAACGAGCTATTTTACGTTTTACTGTACTATCATGCACTTTGCTCCCTAATAGTGTAAATGTTGCGGCCATTGGAATTAGCTGTGTACTGTATGGCAAATCACGCTCAGAAAATATGCGTTGCTCCTGTAAAAATTTTGCTGCCTGTAAAAAACCATCCGCTAATTGATCAGCATTATTTTTGTATTCTTCTAAAGTTAAGTTAAGCACATCCTTTTTCTTGCAACTTACTGCGGCTCCTCTATTTTTATGACGACTATAGCCAGTAAGCAAAGTCATTGATGTTAAAAAATCTGTCGCCGTTACATTTGACAAAACAGATTGTTTATTAAGAGCTTCTTTTCTTTTTTCCCAATCTTTTCTAAGTTCGAAATCATCTGCTGCAAATGTAGCTGTAACAAGTTCAAAGACTGTAAGTTCTATACCTCCAGTATTTACATTCTCAAAAACCTGGCATACTGCTTCCTTTGGAATTGCTTTATCCAAGGTAATAATTGGTAATTTATAAGATTGTATTAAAACTAAGACATCCACAGTGAAACGTGCATATCTTTCTAAAATATCTGGATTATATTTATGAGACTTTTGATATTCATTTTGCCACGTATTGCAAGCCATCAGGTCATATACAATATTAAGGGGGAACATATGATGCTCAAATTCTTTTTCACGAGTCGATAAGTCTAAATCAATTTTCCGACCAAAGTCCGACTTCAACTTTCGGTCCTCTGGTATGGATAGAATTGCATCAACTCTGTCAATTTGTGGGTTTAGGCAATTTTTTATATCCAGGTAGTAAAACCTTTTAATATCAGCTTTCTTTTCCGTTATAGTTTTAACTACTTTTTTGCTAAACATAGCGCAAAAAATAGACGTTAAACGCTGTTGTCCATCAAGCACAAGCTTGTCTGGTTTAGCGACAAAATCAACTCCTGTAAATTGGCGATACTTAAATCTTATATTATCACCACCATATTCGAGAAACATTACTGCTCCTACTGGATATGAATTAGATATACTCGCAATAAGTGCCTTTATACGATAATCATCCCAAACCCAACCACGCTGAAAATCCGGCAGTTGTACATCAGCTTTTGAAATTGACATTAGTACCTCGGATATACTTTTGTCGTTTGAATGGAAAGAACTTGCCATTACATTCCCTCTTTTCGTATCTAATTACTTAATCTTTCTTCCATTTTACCACATACTTGTCCCAGAATAAGGATTTTTTTATACTGTTTCCTGGACAACACTGTATCAATCGCTACGCCATACAGCAAAGTATTTTCTAAACAGCCTACACCTTCAACGTTACTTTAAAGCATTTTTATGCTGGTGCTAAATTATAAATATCATACTTTTTTCAATAAACATTTAAGTAATATAACAAAAATGGAGGTTTAAAAATCATGTTTGAACAATATAACGATCTAGTAACGGTAGAAGAGCTTTGTGAAATGCTTTTCATCGGCAAAAACGCGGCTTACAAATTATTAGCATCCGGTGAACTAAAATGTTTCCGGTCTAACCGAATCTGGAAAATCCCTAAACAAGGGGTTATTGAATATATAAAAACTCAAAGTAATTTAGCTTAAAAATAAAGGCTTGGCGATTTGCCAAGCCCTTATTTTGTCATTTTTTCTTCAGTCATTTCAATCCGATACGTTGTTTCTCTCACCATAATAAATTAGATTTCTTAGAAATTCTATTTTATTCCAGATAATTCAAGAATGTATCTCGAAGGTTTTTGAACCTTCACGCCCCAATTGGTATTCTTTAACAAAGGATAGGTTAAATAACAGAGTCTTTTAGATCGTGTTATAGCTACAAACATATTATGACGTTCTTCAATAAGTTGTTTGTTATCTTTGGAATTGTCATCGGCATATACAGCTCTATAATCCGGAAAAACGCCCTCATTTAATCCCATTATAAAAACGACATCATACTGCAATCCTTTGGACATATGGACGGTGGTTAAAACAATTCCTTTATCCTCAGATATATTTGTACTACCTAACGAAACCGTTCGTACAAAATTCGCCAATGATCTTTCACCAGCAGATGAATTTTTGACATAGCAATTCCAATGTTCTTCCCATGCTTTTAAGTCTTCACTAATTAATATTAATTCATGGTCATCTAGATTTAATTGACTGTTGTTCATATAATTTTTAAGTTTTTTTATTGCTATATGAAATTTTATTTCATTGTCATTTTCCAACAGTATAGCCCATGCACTCCGTAAGATATTTAATAACAGCACCCACTGCTCAGATAAATCTTTATCCTGCTTAAGTTCTTCAAATGTCTTATATTTTTTCTTACTACTAACTAATTTAGATAGTTCCACTAAATGTATTTTATCTTTACTATTAACTAATAATCTTATACCTAATTCAAACGCTTTTACAAAGTCCGATTCACTTGAAAAAGAGCCTTTTGCAGATGCTTTTAACGTATACTCCATCTTATTAGCCTTTAACAGTTCCTCTATATATTTAAATATATATCTGTTCCGTGCAATTATTGCACACTGCTCAAGAGTTATATCATTGTTTTCAACATCAGGGTGTCCATTTTTTATTAACCGTTTAATTTTTTCAACTATAAACTCTGCCTCTTTTTTTTCATCGTCAAAATTAAATATTTCAAATTCACCTTCATACTTGCAAACTCCATATACTTCAAATGAACTTTCTATTTTTTTTGCGGCTTCTATAATTTTTTTTGAGGAACGATAATTTTCATTAAGTTCAATTTTTTCGGCCTTAAAATCATCTAAGAAAAGCCTTTCAATATAATCACTTGTGGAACCATTAAATCCATAGATCGATTGATTAGGGTCGCCAACCATAGTTACTCCTATTTCATTCCCTGCAAGAGCTTTTATGATTTCGTACTGCGCTTTGTTCAAGTCTTGGGCTTCATCGATACAAATGTATTTATAAATTTTTCTATAAAGTCGAGCCACGCTTTCCCTCTCAGTTAAAATTTGATAAGAATATCGTAGAATATCATCAAAATCAATTACCCCTTGTTGTATAAGCATATTGTCATATTCTTCAAATAATTTTTGAATTAATGGCTTATTAGCATAATCTCCAGCAAACTTTAAATTTCTTTTAGCATTACTCAAATTATCCAGAAGCTTTTTGATTTTTTTTTGATTTTCTTTTGTATCAGTTCCTATATACTTTGCTTTAATTTGAGGAATACTCTCAATAGCTTCTTTAAATATTTGCAATCGATCATTATATGAATCACAAATATGAAGCTCATCCGGTAGACCAATAGCACTACTCCGTGAGGTGACAATATCTAAACAAAATTTATGTATTGTACCGATATACGTACATTCATTTAATTTTTGTTCCCCTAATGTTTCCACAAGTCTTCCTTTTAATTCTTCAGCCGCTTTATTACTAAAGGTGATTGCTAGTACTTTCTCACCTTTCTTTAATATTAAAATCAATCTTTTTATTCGTTCAGTAAGGACTCTCGTTTTCCCACTTCCTGCACCCGCAATTACGAGTAAATTATCCCCCAGATAATCTACAACTGCCTTCTGTGTATTAGACAAATTTATTGCCATTACTTTTCACCATCTTTCAAATCTTGTTCTATTTTAATAAATAACTCTTTGAGTTTTGGTGGTATTCGTCTTGTTTTTGGCTTACTGCTACATATTTCTTCTGCAATAGCGGTTGGGTATTTAGTTTTAGCGGACATTATACAATCTTTTGTAGCTCTACAATAGCCTCCATCAGCATCACCAGTATAATTTCTTATTTTTTTCCCACCTTTTTCCTTATTGGTATTGTTCTTGTTAATATAAGTGCTCATGTAATTATCGTCACTTTCAATTCTACATATTGCCTTTGTTATTTCTTTAATATAACCTTTTTCAAGGCAATATGTCTCAAAACAGTTACCATTTTCAAGCACAAATATATTGTCAAAATCCAATAAATCGGGTTTAACACCGGTCTTGCTAATTTTCTCCAAACATTCGATTAAATTTTTTAATGGCTGTGTTTCTCCATCACTAAAAATATACCATTTTATATCGAGCCTCTCTAAAACCCTCATAAAAGGTGTATAATTACCTCCACCTACGCCAATTATATTAATTCCTAATTCAAAAGGCTCTTTGCTGAAATATTCTCGTAAAAATACAGTTATTGCTTGTTCTTCGGTTTCTCCCTCTGCCATAATAACTGCATTTGCATATAATATCTCACCACGAGTATTCATGACAGTTCGTCTAATTTTCCGAATATCATCTGCACCAAGACCATCAACTAATAACGGGAAAATTTTTGAGTAGGCTCCTGCCTTTCTGACATATCTTATTTTATGAAGTTCAATTTGAGATAGTATATATGGCGAATGTGTAGTAATTATCTTTTGCCCTTGCATAGAACTTATATCAGAAAACAACTGCCGCTGTGCCTGGGGATGCACATGGGCTTCAGGTTCTTCAACTAAAATTAATGGATGATATGCAACATCATCCCCTGCTCGCTTTCTCATTTTCGCCAAAATTTCTGCCTTTACAGTTGAAAACACTGCCCAACTTCTTACACCTAGCCCTAAATTTTCTACAGAAGTCGGCGACGAATCCTTACTTGTATAGTAAATATTCATTCCCCGATAAAGTGATTCAATATCTCTCGTTATTGGACTAATATTGACTTTACTTTCTTTATCTGCCGTTGATACTTTCAGTTCTTCACCTATAGATTTTAATATCTCACTTTCACGAATAATTCTTTTGTTTAGTGTGTTTAACTGCGTTCCAATGTTGGCCTTAACTTTATCAGATACTTTTATCCTAGAAGTTAATTTCCCCCAAATTGATTTTTTGTCTCTAATATCCAATGAAATATCTCTTTGAGCATTAATTAGTATATTCCCAATGCTCTCTATAGTTTCACGCTTTATGGTATTTCCGACTTTAGATTCACCTGAATCTGCCCAATTATCTATTTTATATTTTATATTTGTGTATATTTCTTTATCTGTATCATAAGCGACCTCAGTTCTAAATGCAAAATATTCTTTATCTGTTGTATTATCAATGCTTATACTATCACCAAAAGCTCTTGCCCATTTATCATTAAAATTTTTCTGCTCGGTTCCTTTACTATCTATTGGTAGAATTCTTATATCAATTATAATTTTTTTTGTTTCATCATAAGGATCATCTGGAGATGTAAATATATCTTCTCTAAGTACCGTAGTGAAATCAAATGCCAACCCCACCGCTTGAATAATATTTGATTTTCCACAATTATTTTTACCTACTAAAACAGTGTACTCATCGAATTCAATAGATGCTTGTTTGAGGGAACGAAAATTATTAATTTTTATGTTTTTTATTATTATATCCACTTAAAATATCTCTCCTCATTTTTATATCTATTATAAACACGCCCATATACTGTTTATGGCATAATGAAATAGGACAAAGTTGCAAATAAAAATCCCCACTTATGCAAAACAGAATTCCTCAAAAATGCAAAAAGCCATTGCGAACAAGAACCAAATAACCTACCCTTATTAGGTGACAAAACACTAACGGGGGAGGACTGGAGGATGCTCACAATGACCCAAATTGATTATATCAGAAAAGCGTTCTTTGAGGAAGGTCTCAATATTTCACAAATTGCAAAAACCTTTTCTTGTGATCGCAAAACGGTGCGCAAGTATTTGGCAATCGAAGATTTCAATCAACCATTCCCTAAAGCAAAACGCGTAACCGAACAACCA
>NZ_FNZK01000030.1 GCF_900109225.1 Propionispira arboris | reverse complement strand
TCCGGACATGGAAGAAAATGCAAAACATATTTTTGATGCCTGTGAATTTTTAGAAGCACTCTACCAAAATGATCAATTAAATGAAAACTTTGGTGAAGTGAGTCATGAATTTATGTATCATGCACCCTGCCACTTGCGCGTACAGGGAATTGGACTTCCGGCCATGGAACTACTCAAACTCGTACCAGGTGTTAAAGTAACCGACGCCGATGCTGGCTGCTGTGGAATTTCAGGCAACTACGGTTATAAAGCGGAAAACTATAATCTTTCCATGAAAATAGGAAATACTCTCTTTGATACAGTAAAAGCAAGCGGTGTTGATACGGTTCTTACAGATTGTGGTACATGCCGCGCACAGATTGAGCATGGGGCAGAGGTTAAGACAATGCATCCAATTAGTATATTGGCGAAAGCTTACCATAATACAAATTGAAGTGAATAAGAGTTAAATCCAAACTGCGGTTTTGAGATAAAGCGGCTTGATATAGATAATTTCGAGGCTGGAGTGTAAAAATTGTTTAAAAAAGGTGCTTACAGGACAAAGCCTGCAGCACCTAAAAACATCATTGCAAATTATAAAATATTTTGAAATGATGGATATGAATATTTTTAAGTGTTATTATGTAGATAAAGAGATAGTTGATGTTGGGATGCATCAGCTCTTCTCGAATTAAATATTCTTTGAAGAAGACCGCTCTCGCAACTGCTAGGCGGTTTTTTTCATGCCGTTATTTAAAGTTATAAAAACAAACATCCTCGGTGTTCTTTAATATAGAATCATTTCATTTATGAATAATATTTTTTGGCATAAATAAAGATATAGCGGCAAGTCCAAGGAAAATATAACTTAACATTGTAAATACATCAATATAAGCAAGAATGCTTGCCTGTAACTGAATGGATTGATAGAGTTTAGCCAAACTTCCTTTTACAATTTCCTTTTGATTTATGAAAGATATAAAATGTGAGTTTTGTAATATATGTGTATATATATCCAGATAGTTTCTATACCCCCATTCTCCGATATTTAAATGTGCTACCAAATGAGACTGTTCTATTTGCTGACTGTGTACAAGATAGTTTGTAACTAAAGAAATTCCGATACTCCCCCCAATGTTTTTCATTAAAACGGTAATAGCAGATGCATTATTGCTGTCTTTTGTAGAAATTTTTGAAAATGCTAGTGTTGTTACCGGAATCAATAAGAAAGGAATGCCTATCGTTTGTAAAATTCGCATAAAAATAAATGAAGCTTCATCGGTTTGCGGACTTAATTGTGCAGATACCCACATGCTGACTGCACTAAATAACATACCAAATGCAATCAGATATTTTGCTTGGATGATATTTAATAATTTCCCAACCACGGGAAGAAGAACTAAAATAGCAATACCACCTGGTACCAATATCATTCCTGATAAAGTTGCATTATAACCAAAATCAGCTTGTACCAACATAGGTAAAAGCATAACGGTGACATTGACAAAGGCACCAATAAAAAACGTCATAATGCAGGAGATCGCAAAACTAGGGATGGTAAATAGTTTTAAGTCAACAAGTGGATACTTTTGTTTTAAAAGCCAAAAAATCGATGCTAAAATGCAACTGACAGATACAATTGAAAAAGTAACAATAAAAAAATTATCGAACCAATCATATTGTTCCCCATTGTCTAATACAACTTGTAACGTTCCTAAACCAATAGCAATAAGTCCAAGACCAATATAATCCATACTACCGACTTTTTGTTTACGAGAAGAACCAGAATCATATACAAATTTTTTAACTAATAAAGCTGCTACTATTCCAACGGGAATATTAATGAAAAAAATCCAGCGCCAGCTAAATTCATCCGTAATATATCCACCAAAAGCAGGACCTAAAATCGGGGCTAAAACAGTAGCTATACCAGTAATAGCAAAAGCCATTCCCAGCTTTTCAGGAGGGAAACTGTCTTTTATAATAGCTTGTTGGCTAGGTTGTAAACCACCGCCTGCCAGACCTTGTAATAATCGAAAAAAAATTAATGCTGACAGTGATGTTGCTATACCACATAAAAATGAGGTTGTTGTAAAACCTATAATACAAAATAAAAAAAAGTTTTTACGCCCCATTAATGCGGAAAACCATCCTGATATGGGCAAAACAATAGCATTTGTTATAAGATACGATGTGAGTATCCAGGTGCTTTCTTGCATACTCGCACCAAGACTACCGGCAATATGAGTAAGTGCTACATTCGCAATCGTTGTATCTAAAATCTCCATAAAAGCGGCAAGACTAACAGCTGTTGATATAAAAAGTGGATTTGTGTGCTTTTCGTCCATAGCTACACATCGCCTTTATTGAGGTGCACAGTTGGAATTACTGACATACCAGGTCCTAGTAATAAAGCATCTTCCGGTGATAACGGATCAAAAGTAATTTTAACAGGAAGGCGCTGTACTGTTTTTACAAAATTACCCGTTGCGTTTTCAGCGGGAAATAAAGAAAAATAGGATCCTGTACCAGCTTGAAAACTATCTACTATCCCGGTTAATTTTAAATTTGGGAAGGCATCAACCGAAATATCAACTTTATTTCCTGGATGCATACCTTCTAATTGATTTTCTTTAAAATTTGCTGTGATCCATAAATCAAGACCAACTAAAGAGCAGAGCTGTGTTCCCGGCTCTACGTACGATCCAACTTCAACGCTGCGTTTCGTAATCCTTCCGTCCATAGGAGCTATAATCTTTGTGTTTTGTAAGTTGTTTTCAGCCTCTGCTAAATCTGATTTAGCTTGTTTTTCTTCAGCTTTTAATTGTTCAACTGTATCTTGTGAGGCGGCAATAATAACGGGCGCTGCATTTGATGCATCTAGTTCAGCCTGCATTTGTTCTAAAGTTGCTTTTGCTGAACCTTCTGTTGCAACAGCTTGATCAAATTGTTCTTGAGAACAGGCACCACTATTTATTAACATTTGCATACGTTGCTTATCTGCATATGCTTTTTCCCAGGTGGCTTGGGCAGCATCGATTTTCTTTTTTGAAACTTCTACATTTGCTGGAGCAGTTATGCCTGCTTTTATCGCATTGTTTTGTGCTGCAGATATTGCTGCTTTCGCTGTAAGTAAAGCAGCTTGTGCATGATCTACTTTTACTTGGTAATCTGTAGTGTCGATTTCCATGATAACATCGCCGGCACTTATTTTTTGGTTATCTTCAACATTGATTTTTTTTATGTAGCCCTGAACTTTTGGACTTAACACAACAGTTTTGCCGTCAATTATTGCATTGTCAGTAGAAATATCCTGATGGTGTTTATGAATATAAAATCCAATGCTTAAAAATAATAAAACAATAAAGATAACTAATATCATTATTTTAATTTTTTTACTTTTCATTATTATAGTCACGCCTTTCTCTGTAATGTAACGTTTGATTTTATAATTTCCAAAGGAAACACCTGTAAATTATAAAAATCCTTACTTCACAATTAAAATGTACACCAGGTGAACAATAAAGTCAAGGGGGATTTTTGTGTAGAAAAGTATAGCATTATTAACCTATGGAGTAGTAAATAGGGCATACTTCTTAAAAATTATTTCAATTAAAAAAGCGAGAAAGATTTATATATTGACAAAATAAAAACGGGAGTATATATTCAATAACACAATAGGTAAGCATTATGTCTGAAGGGAGGTTTTATAAATTGGAAAAAAAAATACCGTATGCTGTCCAATTTGAAAAAGTTTTAAGAATTGCCAATAAAATAAATGAAGGCTTAAAGGAACCAAGATCGTTTGGAACAGATGAAATATTATATGCTTCAGAAATACATATTATTGATATTATTGGTCGAAACCCAGGTATTAATATTACAGAAATTGCAGAAAAAATGGGGATTCGAAAGAGTGCTATTCCGAAAGTAATACAAAAATTAACGCAGAAAGATATGGTTGCTCGTTCGGCAAAGCAGCAGAATAAAAAAGTAGTTCAGATGGAATTAACAGATAAAGGAAAAATCGCGTATAATTATCATTTAGAATTTCATGAAACGCTTAGTAAGAATATCATAAAAAAGTTCAGCGCTTTTACACAAGAAGAAATGTTGTTTTTTAATGAAATTATGTCTGATATTGAAAGTTGTGTGGATGATATATTGTGTGAACATAAGGAGCGCTGAGGCTTTAGAAGATTCAAAGAGGGGCTGCATATCAGTTTATATTTATAGGCAATCTTTCGTATATTGAAAAAGGATATTAGCAGCTGTTATACTATAAACAAAGAGATAGTTGATGTTTGGTAGGGCGTTGGCTCTTCTCCAAATAAATGATTTGAAAAGAGCCGGCTTAACCGTTTAGACGGTTTTTTTTCATGCTGTTATTTAGGGTGACAAAAAACAAACATCTCTGGTGTCTTTCAGACAGCTCTCCGCACAAAAAGTCAGGAAATAATATGTTGAACCTTCTATAATGATATTAAACGGAAGGATGTGAAACTGTTTGAATTGGATAGCTGGAATACAACATGCAATTGACTATATTGAAGAAAACATAAAGGAAGAATTAGATTATGACGAGATCGCAAAGCGGGCGTACTCCTCAAATTTTCATTTTCAACGCGTGTTTGGAATTCTCTGCGGCTATACGCTTGGCGAATACATTCGCGCCCGTCGGCTCGCGCTTGCGGGAATGGAGCTTGCATCATCTAATATCAAGGTCATCGATGTTGCCTTGAAATACGGTTATGATAGCCCCGAAGGTTTTGGACGGGCGTTCGTAAAATTTCACGGCATCACGCCGTCACAGGCGAAAAATGTCGGCGCAAATCTCAAATTGTTTTCAAAACTTTCCGTTAAACTTGTTTTAGAGGGCGGTTATGTTATGGATTATAAACTTGAAGAAAAGAAAACGTTTAAGGTCATGGAAAAAGTCAAGTCATTCTCGACCAAGGATGATTTGAACCTGAAGGAGATACCCGAATTCTGGACACATTCGAAAGCTGACGGAACGATCGAAACATTGTGCGGTTACTGCGGCGACTCGGAATTTGACGGTCAGATTTTAGGTATATGCTATGGAAACGGCTGCTCAGCGGAATTTCCATATTCGATAGCTTCAGGTTACAATGGAAAAATGCCGGTGCCTGACGGTTTTCGTATAAACGAAATTCCCGCAAGAACATGGGCTATATTCAAATGCAAAGGCGCAATGCCGGATGCAATACAAGATCTTTGGCGTAAAATCTACACAGAGTTTTTTCCGACATCAGATTATGTGCCGAAGAATGAGATAGATTTTGAGGCTTATCCCGACGGTGATATGTCTTCATTGGATTATGAAAGTGAAATTTGGGTTGCTGTGGAAAAGCAAGGAGAAACAAAATGAATATAGTAGTAATTAACGGTTCGCCCAAAGGCGAAAATAGTGATACTATGAAATTGACTCGTGCATTTCTTGACGGAATGGTCGAAACGGCTGAAATTGTCGACACAATGAAGTCGGATATCCGTCCTTGCAAGGGGTGTTATTCTTGCTGGTTCAAAACTTCAGGAAAATGCTGCCAAAAAGATGATGTTGCAGCTATTCTAGAAAAATTACAAACTGCCGATCTTGTGATATGGTCAACTCCACTTTACTGTTATTCCGTACCGTCAAACTGCAAGGCATTGATGGATAGAACGATTTCGCTCTCAGGCCCAACTATGTATGTTGATGATGAGGGTAAAACACACCATCCCGGAACCGAAGATGGTGTTAAAAAAGTAATACTGATTTCTGGCTGTGGTTTTCCTGATAGAAAAGGTAACTTCGACGCACTGATATTCCAGTTTCAGCGTATGTTCGGGTCGGATATTCCTATGATACTTTGCATGGAAGCGCCTCTGCTTTCCTTTAAAGGAACAGAGTGTGTTACAAAGCCATATCTTGAAGCTGTTCGATCCGCCGGAATGGAATATAGGCAAACTGGGCGAATTTCTGCCGATACTCAAACGGTGCTTGATGCTCTCATGCTTCCGCCAGATGAATATCGTAAGGGGATAAATGGATAAATGTAGAGGGGAATTGTTCACACTTATCATGCAGCGAGTTACTATAGATGATTTCGAGGTTGAAGAGTAGAATTTATTAAAAAAGGTGCTTACAGAACAAAGCCTGTAGCACCTAGAAGCATCATTGCAAATTATAAAATGTTTTGAAATGATTGATATGAATATTTTTGAGTGTTATAATATAGACAAAGAGATAGTTGATGTTTGGATGCGTCAGCTCTTCTCGAATTGAAAATTCTGTGAAGAAGACCGCTCGCAACCGCTAGGCGGTTTTTTTCATGCCGTTATTTACGGAATGAAAGAATGGCATGAAGCAGGATACCATCCCCCCTACTTTGGAAGTAGAAAAACCGACACCATCAACTATCTCAGAGAACATTATATCACTCCATTATATTTCATTGTTTTTAATAAAATTAAGAGAGGTGAGAATTTAAAATGTCACTTTTAGAAACTTGTCAAAAATCTCTTTTGAAAAACAATTTTAATTGTGAAATTGCAGAAAACGTAGTGGAAGCAAGTACCTTTATAAAAAATATTATAATGGATATTAAACCTCAAACTGTTTCCTATGGTGACTCAGAAACACTTAAAAGTACAGGGATTCTTGAGTATTGTAAAACTTGCAGTGATTTCACATTTATTGATACTTTTAATCCGGATGAATCATTTAAAGAACAGCTAGTTCGAAAAAAAGAAGCACTTACGGTAGATTTATTTTTAACCGGAACCAATGCAGTAACACTTGACGGTATTCTGGTGAATCTTGATATGATTGGTAATCGTATCGGAGGGATAACTTTTGGTCCTAAAAAAGTTATCTTAACGGTAAGTCTGAACAAAATCGTACAGGATCTTGATGCTGCATTTAAAAAGGTTCGAGAATATACTGCGCCGAAAAATGCAGCACGGCATCCAGACTTAAAAACTCCATGTATAACCATGAATAAATGTATGAATTGTTCTTCACCGAGAAGAATATGCAATAGCTGGTCAATCATAGAAAAATCATATCCTAAAGGAAGAATAACTGTAATTATTATTAAGGATGAACTTGGTATTTAGTGGATATAGTTATTTTAGATCCTATATCAATAGGGAGAGCCATGTGAAATTCATGCTGTTATTTAAGGCGACAAAAAACAAATTTCTCTGGTGTCCTCTTAGGCGACTGTACCCATCGTTATGATCGGTACAGTCGCCTATTTTTTGCATTTTGAAAGGTATAAATGTTTAGAAAAAGATGCTAAAATGAGAGTGCGATTACTGCCTAATTATGCTTGATTGGCGAATATCTTATGGAAGAAGTGATATACATAAATAAAAATTTGAATTTAATAAAGCTTATTCTAATCATGTTTGTTGATGCAGGATTTTTTTACTTTGGAACAGAATACTGGGTGCTTTCTTGGATTGGCTTAAGTTTAGCGACTGTATATGCTCTTAAAGCGAATTTTAAGAACTCGTTTTTTGTTGGTAGTATGGCATATTTTTTAGGAAATGCAAATCCACACAATGTTTTACCAATTTTTGTTTATGGATCATGGATATTCCTTAATGCAATTTTATTTGGTGGAACTCTAATGATATTTAAAATGGCGATAAAGCGTTGGAAAAGCTGGAAAACGATTTTAATTTTTGCAACAGGAGTCACTGGATATGAATATATTATATCGTTGTTTTCACCGCATGGAACGGTTGGCAGTATAGCATATACGCAAGCGGATAATCTTATTGTTATTCAGGTTGCCTCACTTGTTGGAATATGGGGAATTACCTTTATTATGACTATGGTGGCAGCCAACGTGGCACTGCTTATAGAATATAAATCCTTTAGAAATATAAAACAAAATTTGCTTACGGGTAGTGTAGTGATGGTTGTCATTCTATTGGGGTTATACAGGCTGTATATGCCAGTAGGAGAAGAATATGTAAAAGTAGGAGCAAGTACAGTTTCTATTAATTTGCAGCAATATTTAGTTGTTGCAGAAAATAAAGATCCAGAAAAAGTCAACGCATTGATTCAACGGTATATCGACCAAATAGATGATTTAGCAAAAGTCGGTGCGAACTATATGGTTCTTCCTGAAAAAATTATCACAATAACGTCAGAGCGTGATTTGGAAAAAATTTACGAAGCTGCACGGAGAAAAAATATTTGCTTGATTATTGGTGTGAGTAATCATGATGGAGCTGCATGGAAGAATACAGCCTTCGTGGTTTCAAGCGTTGGAGAGAAAACCTTGCAATACGATAAACAGCATTTACAAACTACGTTTGAAAATAGATATACATCGGGGAACAGTATAGGCATTTTTGAAAACAAGGGTGTAGAGATTTGCAAAGATATGGATTTTACAGAGCCATCATTAGAGTACAGTAAACAAGGTGTAGGTATTGTATTTGTGCCAGCACTTGATTTTCATGATGACGCCTGGAGTCATGCTCGAGTAGCCATTATCCGGGGCGTGGAAGGTAACTTTTCAGTTGTGCGGGCTGCTCAATGGGGCTTGTTAAGTGTTAGCGATAATAGGGGACGGGTTTTATCAAAAATCTTTACGGATGTTGTAGAAGATGCAAGGATCGTGGTGCAGGTTCCTGTAGCGACTGGAAATTCAATATATAGTAAGATTGGCGATCTTTTTGCATGGATTTGTATTGTGGCCTTTGTAGGCGGAGGCATTATATTGTTAAAGCCCCAGTAACTATCAACCTATAGGAGGGAGCTAGTTTCTAGATTCATATGTAATATTTTAAATTATTGAAAAAAATATTAGCAGCTGTTATAATATAAACAAAGAGATAGTTGATGTGTGGTTGCGTCGGCTCTTCTCTGTTGAATGTTTTGAAAAGAGCCCGCTTAAAACCGTTTAGGCGGTTTTTTTCATGCCGTTATTTACGGAATGAAAGAATGGCAACAAGCAGGATACCAAAGGTTATCATTAAAGATAACGTTTCATAAACTGTCATAGAACCACCCCCTACTTTGGGAGTAGAAAAACCGACACCATCAACTATCTCTGAGAAAATTATAGCACACCTGTTCTGTTTAAACAAATTGATTTTAAAATGATATGACTTTTATTAGGCGACTGAATAATAGATTCCAGTCGTCTATTTTTGCGGCCTGAAAAATGCAAAAAAAGGAATAAAAAGGTGCTTACAGAACAAAGCCTGTAGCATCTAGAAGCATCATTGTAAATTATAAAATTTTTTGAAATGATTGATATGAATATTTTTGAGTGTTATAATATAGACAAAGAGATAGTTGATGTTTGGTTGCGTCGGCTCTCCTCTACATTTTTGTTTGAAAAGAACCCGCTTAACCGTTTAGGCGGTTTTTTTCATGCCGTTATTTACGGAATGAAAGAATGGCAATAAGCAGGATACCAAAGGTTATCATTAAAGATAACGTTTCATAAACTGTCATAGAACCACCCCCTACTTTGGGAGTAGAAAAACCGACACCATCAACTATCTCTGAGAAAATTATAGCACTCCCGTTCTATTTAAACAAATTGATTTTAAAATTATATGATTTTTATTAGGCGATTGAATGATAGGTTTCAGTCGTCTATTTTTGTAGCGTAACTTATTGCGATGGCAATAAGCAGTAAGTGGATGCCGTGAGCTTTAATAATGAAGTGAATGTAGTAGGTTTTCATGCAATAAAGAGGAATTTGCGAATCCATATGGAAAATATATTATGGTTAGTTTGCTTATTTTTAAGATATAGTATTGGATTGACATTGTAACTGGGAGGCGATCTTATTGAAGTCGAATTTTAGTTTTCTCGAAGCGCGATGGCCGTTGCTAGCATCTGTTGGCAGTATGGCGGAAAAATATATTTATACGGATTCAAATTCCTGTCTGATAAAACTGGGGTTATTTGCCGAAACGATCGTTCACCTCATATTTACGTTTGATAAAATAAGTGAACCGGAATGGGATAATACACATGATCGGCGCATTAAATTACTGAAAAAGGAAGGCTTGCTTCCTCGTGAAATTGATGATATCCTTTTTTCACTGCGACAAAACCGCAATAAAGCTGTCCATAGTGGCTATGAATCAACAAAGCAGTCTAACCTTTTAGTCGAGTTTGCCTATAAACTTGGTGTTTGGTTTATGCAGACCTATGGAGATTGGAATTACAAAGCGGTGGGATTTGTTGTTCCGGAAAAGACAAGTTCTGTCGATGATATTGCTGTCCTTAGTAAGCAGCAGGAAGCAAAAATAGAAGCACTTACGGCTGAGCTTGCGAGTGCGAAAGCTGTGGGATCCGTTATATCTCTTGATGATAGGCGGCGGCAAAGCAGCAAGGCAGCAGATCAATTACATATGAGTGAAGCAGAAACGCGATACTTAATTGATGAACAGTTGCGGCAGGTCGGCTGGGAAGCTGATACGATGCATATTCGTTATTCAAAAGGAACAAGACCGGTAAAAGGGAAAAATCTAGCGATTGCTGAATGGCCGACCGATTCATTGGTTGCGACAAAAGGTGCGGTGGATTATGCGCTTTTTGTCGGTTTAAAATTGGTAGCTGTAGTAGAAGCAAAACGAAAATACAAAGACATTCCTGCTGTTATCGATACGCAGTGCAAGGATTATGCAAAAACAATCAAAAAAGAACACGAAGAGTATCTCATTAGTCAATGGGGCGCTTATAAGGTACCGTTTTTGTTTGCGACGAATGGCAGAAAATATCTAAAACAGCTCGATATAAAATCGGGAATCTGGTTCTTGGATGCGCGGCAGGTCTCGAATATTTCCTATGCGCAGCAAGGCTGGCCGAGTCCTGCGGGGCTGCTGGAACGTCTGGAACAAGACATCGCTGCGGCGAATGCCTCACTGGCAAAGACTGGTTATGAAATTCTGGCAGATAAAGATGGACTCAATCTGAGAGAGTATCAGATCAGAGCAATTCAAGCTGCGGAACAAGTCATCGTCGATGGGAAGCAGACGGCACTTTTGTCTATGGCTACCGGTACGGGGAAAACACGGACGATATTGGGGCTCATCTATCGCTTTATCAAGGCAGACCGCTTTAAAAGAGTTTTGTTCCTAGTCGATCGAACCGCGCTAGGGGAACAGGCACAAGATGTATTTAAAGAAGTAAAGCTGGAAGAGCTGCTGACGTTTGATGAACTATATAATATCAAAGAACTTGAAGATAAAGAAATTGATAAGGAAACAAAACTTCAGGTGGCCACGGTACAGAGCTTGGTTAAGCGGATTCTCTATAATACGGGAGAATCTATGCCAGCGGTTACGGACTATGATTTGATCATTATTGACGAAGCACATCGTGGTTATATCCTCGACAAAGAGATGGGAGACGATGAGCTGCTTTACCGAAACCAGAACGATTACGTAAGCAAATACCGGACTGTCATTGAATACTTTGATGCCGTTAAAATTGCGCTTACGGCAACGCCAGCTCTGCAAACGACGGATATTTTTGGTAAACCGGTATTTAACTATTCTTATCGAGAAGCTGTAATCGACGGGTTTTTGGTCGATCATGATATGCCGCATACATTGGAAACAAAGCTCAGCACCGAGGGTATTCATTATGACAAAGGCGAGACCGTTGCTATCTATGATCCGGTGACAGGAGAGCTGACAAATAGTGAGGAAATCGAAGATGAACTGAATTTTGATATTGAAAGTTTTAATCGGAAGGTTATTACAGAGAATTTCAATCGTACGGTATTGGAAGAAATCGCAAAGTTTATCAATCCGGAAGGAAATGGAAAAACGCTGATCTATGCGGTTGATGATGCCCATGCGGATCTTATTGTAAAATTATTGCGTGAAATATACGCGGAATACGGAGTCGATAATGATGCTATCTTGAAGATTACCGGAGCACTTGGTGACGGAAACAAGAAAAAGATCGCCGCGGCAATCAAGCGATTCAAGAATGAAGCATATCCTAATATTGCCGTGACAGTAGATCTTTTGACTACAGGTATTGATGTGCCAAAGATTACGAGCCTAGTTTTTATGCGCCGTGTGAAATCGCGAATTCTGTTTGAACAGATGCTGGGGCGGGCAACGCGTCTTTGTCCGGAAATTGGCAAGTCGCATTTTGAAATATTTGATCCTGTCGGCGTATATGAATCTTTGGCACCGGTGAGCACGATGAAACCAGTAGCTGCCAATGGTGAGACCTCGTTTGGTGATCTGCTGAATGGTTTGACAATACTAGAAACAGAAGAACAAAAAAAGAATGTTATCGACATACTTATCGCCAAGTTGCAGCGCAAAAAAAGAAATCTCAGTGCGGATGACTTGGAACAATTTGAATATTTAAGTGGAAGCAAAAATCCCACGGAATTTATCAAAAAATTAAAGGCTTTAGGAACACCTCTGGCTGAAAAGCAAATATTGCAGAGCCGGGCTTTGTTTGATATGCTCGATGTGCAAAAATATAATTGGAACATGCCGGTCGTGATTTCATTTAAAGAAGATGAATTGATTGCACATACACGCAGTTATGGGAAAGGAAAAAAGCCGGAAGACTATCTCGACGAGTTTAGGCGATTTGTCGATGAAAACAAAGATACGATGGATGCTTTGAATATTGTTTGCACGCGACCGAAAGAATTGACGCGTGAGGCACTGAAAAAGCTAAAATTGGAGCTCGATCGGCATGAATTTACCGAAGTGCAGCTTAACTCTGCCTGGAAAGAAATGAAAAATGAAGAAATAGCAGCAGATATCATTACTTTCATCCGAAATTTGGCTTCAGGCATTCCACTGATTAGCCATGCGGCAAGAATTGAACAAGCTGTAAACAAACTGAAGAAAAAGCATACTTTTAAAAAAATGGAACTTGATTGGCTGGAGCGGATCGAAAAACAGCTTTTACATGACAGCATTCTGAATAAAGAAACCTTTGAAATAGGAGCTTTCCAATCAAAGGGCGGCTATAAGGTCATGAACAAAGTATTTGGAAATAAATTAGAAGAAATCATTGCAGAACTTAACGAGTACCTGTATGAAAATTGGAGTGCATAAAATGAACAATCAAGAAATCGTAGCAAAACTGTGGAATCTCTGCAATGTTTTAAGAGATGATGGTATTACTTATCATCAATATGTAACCGAACTAACCTATATTCTGTTTTTGAAAATGATGAAGGAAACGGGCAATGAAGACAATATATTAAAAAGTATTGTCAAAAAAGAAGATGCGGCTTTGACAATAGAGTCTTATACCTGGGCGGACTTGGTCAAAAAACAGGGCATCGATTTGAAGCGTTATTATAATACAATTTTAAGTGAATTCGGCGAAAACTGTCTGGGGCGTATTCGTGAGATTTATGCGGGAGCTCGTTCCAACATTGAGGAACCGAAAAATCTAGAAAAAATCATAAAATCCATTGATGAACTCGATTGGTATTCGGCGAAAGAAGAAGGACTCGGAAATCTCTATGAAGGACTTTTAGAAAAAAATGCCAACGAAAAAAAATCTGGAGCGGGGCAGTATTTTACACCGCGCGTATTGATTGATGTTATGGTTGCTTTGATCGATCCGAAGGTTGGTGAATTATGCAACGATCCGGCTTGTGGTACGTTCGGCTTCATGATCGCAGCGGATAAGCACATCAAAAAAGAGCAAGATGAGTTATTTGATCTTTCAGTTAAACAGCAGAATTTCCAGCGACACGAAGCTTTTACGGGTTGTGAGCTCGTGCATGATACACATCGTCTAGCACTAATGAATGCCATGCTCCATGATATTGAAGGCGAAATCCTTCTGGTGGATACTTTATCGAGTGCTGGTGAAAACATAAAAAATCTTGACGTCGTCTTAACCAATCCTCCATTTGGCACTAAAAAAGGCGGCGAACGGGCAACGCGCAAAGATTTGGTTTATCCAAGCTCTAATAAGCAATTGAATTTTTTGCAGCATATTTATCGTTCCTTAAAGAAAAACGGTCAGGCTCGGGCTGCGGTGGTCTTACCAGATAACGTTCTTTTTGCCGATGGCGATGGTGCCAGCGTACGGGCAGATTTGATGGATAAATGTAATCTCCATACGGTTTTACGCCTACCAACCGGTATTTTTTATGCCCAAGGGGTAAAGACAAATGTTCTGTTTTTCACTCGCGAAAAAAGCGATAAAGGCAATACCAAACAGGTTTGGTTTTACGATATGCGAACGAATATGCAGAATTTCGGCAAGACGAATCCCCTGAGAAAAGAACATTTTGAAGGTTTTATCAAGGCTTATACAGCTGAAGACCGTACGAAGGTACAAGATGAGCGCTTTAAGGTATTTACGCGTGAACAGATTAAGGAGAAAAACGACAGCCTTGATCTCGGATTGATTCGCGACGACAGTATTCTTGACTATGAAGATCTGCAAGATCCGATTGAAAGCGGCGAAGAGATTGTAGCACAATTAGAAGAAGCTGTTGATCTTATCCAGAGTGTGGTAAAAGAGCTGCGTATGCTGGGGGTCAAGCAATAATGGCGAAGCAGAAACAAGAATTGAGTTTGGATGAGTTGCTAGAACAGGCACTTGTGCCAGAAGCGGAACAACCTTATAAAGTGCCGGAAAATTGGGTGTGGACAAGACTGGGGGATATTACTTCAGTTATTGGTGGTGGCACACCATCGTCGAGAGTAAATGAATACTATGAAAATGGATCTATACCATGGATTAGTCCGGTTGATTTATCTGGGTATACGAATATATATATTTCTCATGGTAAAAAAAATATAACAGAACTTGGTTTGAAAAAAAGTTCTGCAAGAATTATGCCTAGTGGTACAGTACTATTATCGTCACGAGCTCCGATAGGTTATGTTGCAATTGCAGAAAATGTATTATCTACGAATCAAGGGTTTAAAAATTTTCTTCCATCAGTAGCTTATTTGCCTAAATATTTATATTTTTATTTAAAATATAGTAAGGTATTATTGGAATCATATGCAAGCGGTACAACATTCTTAGAATTATCGGCCAGCAAGGTAAGTCTTGTTGAAATTCCACTCTCGCCTCTAGTCGAGCAGCAACGAATTGTTGACCGTATCGAAAGCCTTTTCGCCAAGCTCGACCAAGCGAAAAAGCTTGTTCAGAATACACTGGATTTCTTTGCCAATCGCAAAGCGGCAATTCTGCATAAAGCATTTAGCGGAGAACTGACAGCAAACTGGCGAATCGAGCATGGGATTGGGATCGATAGTTGGAAAGAAAAAAAACTAGGAAAGTTGATTGGAAATGGTCCGCAAAATGGGCTCTATAAACCGAGGTCTGCTTACGGAAGTGGGTGCTTAATTGTAAGGATTGATAATTTTTATGATGGGCATATACACCCCTGGCGGACTTTGAAAAAATTAAATATAGAAGAAGCTGAAATTAATTTATATAGTTTAAAGAACAATGATATTTTGATTAACAGAGTCAACAGTATTAATTATTTAGGCAAATCAGCATTGGTAAGAAATATAGAAGAACCTGCCGTATTTGAAAGCAATGTAATGAGAATAACTTTGAATAATGATGTCAATGCCGAATACATAATAAAATATCTAAACTCAAATATGGGATTGGCTGAATTAAGGAAAAATGCTAAGCATGCAGTAAATCAGGCTAGTATAAATCAAACCGATGTAAAAAATACTTTAATACAAATTCCATCCCCAGATGAACAAAAAGAAATCGTTCGTATTCTTGATTGTATATTAGAAAATGAGGAAAAAGCCAAAGAAATGATTAATGTTTTAGGAAAAATTAATTTGATCAAAAAATCAATTCTCGCTCGTGCTTTTCGTGGCGAGCTTGGTACCAATGATCCTTCAGAAGAAAATGCTCGAACATTATTGAAAAAAGTATTGCAGGAAAAAAAGTAAATTTTCGAAGGATTTTCGCTGAGTGCAATAAAAAGAACAGCTTTTTAGTTAGTATATGAATTAAAATGGCTTTAAAAAGGGGACTTGATTATGGCTATACCTACATATGAAGATATTATGCTGCCTTTTTTGCAGCACTTGAGTGATGGGCAGGTACATACACTCAAAAGCTTGCAAGAGGCTTTGACGGATGGTTTCAATATGACGGAAGAAGAAAAAAATCGTCTATTTCCTTCAGGGCGTCAGAATATGTTTTATAACCGTCTTGGCTGGGCAAGGACGTATTTAAAGAAATCTTTATTAATCAATGCAGTTATCAGTGGACATTTCCAGATTACACAGCGTGGTTTGGATTTGCTGGCGGCATCTCCTACTAAAATAACAAATAAGTTATTAGGACAGTATTCCGAATTTGTTGCGTTTAAGCGACCAGCCAAGGAAGCAAAAACTCAGCTAATTCCAATGGATGACGATGAAACTGTAAGTACACCGCGAGAACAGATGGATGAATCTTACCAGGCAATTCAAAATGCGTTGTCGGAGGATCTTCTTCAGAAAATCGCTGCCAATTCACCGTCGTTTTTTGAACAGCTTGTATTGGATGTGCTGCTGAAAATGGGCTATGGTGGTTCACGCGAAGATGCAGCACAAGTGGTTGGGAAAACGGGGGATGAGGGAATTGACGGCATTATTAAAGAAGATCGTCTTGGTCTAGATGTGATCTATGTGCAAGCAAAACGTTGGAAAAATTCCGTCGGCAGTCCCGATATTCAGACTTTTATTGGTGCTTTGCAGCTAAAAAATGCACAAAAGGGAATTTTTATCACAACATCAACTTTCACGCAGCAAGCCAAGGATATTGCAGCGAGAGTTGGTAATCGGATTGTTTTGATCGATGGGATGATGCTTGCTCAGCTCATGATTGAATTTGGCGTCGGCGTTTCGAGTGAGATGGTTTATGACATGAAGCGGCTTGATCTAGATTATTTCGAGGTTGGAGAGTAAAATTTATTAAAAAAGGTGCTTACAGAACAAAGTCTGTAGCACCTAGAAACATCATTGGAAATTATAAAATTTTTTGAAATGATTGATATGAATATTTTTGAGTGTTATAATAGAAACAAAGAGATAGTTGATGTTTGGGTGCGTCGGCTCTTCTCGAATTAAACATTCTTTGAAGAAGACCGCTCGCAACCGCTAGGCGGTTTTTTTCATGCCGTTATTTACGGAATGAAAGAATGGCAACAAGCAGGATACCAAAGGTTATCATTAAAGATAACGTTTCATAAACTGTCATAGAACCACCCCCTACTCTGGGAGTAGAAAAACCGACACCATCAATTATCTCTGAGAAAATTATAGCACTCCTGTTCTGTTTAAACAAATTAATTTTAAAATTATATGATTTTTATTAGGCGATTGAATAATGGGTTTCAGTCGTCTATTTTGCGGCCTGAAAAATGCAAAAAAAGAAATAAAAAGGTGCTTGCAAAACAAAGCCTGTAGCACCTAGAAACATCATTGGAAATTATAAAATATTTTGAAATGATTGATAGGAATATTTTTGAGTGTTATAATGTAGACAATGAGATAGTTGATGTTTGGTTGCATCGGCTCTCCTCGAAGATTAAAAATCATGAAGAAGGCCGCTAGCAAACCGCTAGGCGGTTTTTTTTATGCCGTTATTTAAGGTGACAAAAACAAATGTTCTCGGTGTCCTTCGAAGAAATGTTCTTATTGGAAGCTATTATGTATAAAGTCATACTGTGGGGGGGATTTATTATGGGAGTCGAAATATTTCAGGTAGATGCGTTTACAAAGGAACCCTTTAAAGGAAATCCGGCAGGGGTTTCTATTTTGGATCGTGAACGGGATGATACCTGGATGCAAAATGTGGCCTGTGAAATGAACTTATCGGAGACAGCTTTTTTGACCCGACGGAAAGACGGGTTTGAACTGCGTTGGTTTACACCTACTCGTGAAATCGATTTTTGTGGACATGCAACACTGGCAAGTGCTCACATAATTTATGAAACGGGTTTGATCGATAAAGAACAGACCGTGCAATTTTTTACACGTAGTGGAATACTGACAGCCTGTATAAAAGACAATGGAATCGAATTGAATTTTCCGGCAAAGCCAGTTCAAAAAGTCGATTTATTAGGATTATCTGATGCACTTGGCGTAAAACTTTTATATACGGGATTAAATGCTGATATGTATCTTGCAGAAGTAAGTGATGAAGATACGGTTAAGACACTAAAACCGGATTTGGAAAAGCTTTTACGATTGCCTGCCAGTGGAATTATCGTGACCAGTGCATCATCGATCGGCAAGTATGACTTTGTTTCCCGCTGCTTTGCTCCGGCCGTTGGGATCAATGAAGATCCTGTTACTGGTTCAGCACATTGCTTATTAGGTCCATATTGGCAGGGAAAACTTGGAAAGAGTGAGTTGACAGCATACCAAGTTTCAAAACGAGGCGGATATATAGGCGTAAAAGTTGTTTCGGATCGAGTCTTTTTAACTGGTAATGCAGTTACTGTTATGCGCTGCGAGTTACTATAGCGATATTCTAGCCATATGTTATTGCACCATTTTCTTCGGGTTTCTTGAAATTTGAAAGCAATCGGAACGAGTAAATGGTTCGAAATAATAAGACGAAAATATTTTTCGGAAAATTTGTAGTTTTTATTGAAAAACTGGGTTTAAAGTCTTATACTATATAAAATAAGTGAATATTTATAAATAATTAAAAAATGTGAGTTTTGTTGATTTGTAACGTCGACAGCGAAGATCATTTGAACGCTTGAAGTATGGAAATGTTAAGATTTTTGTAAGAAAATGCAAGACAATAAATACGAAAAGAAGTGAAAAAAATGGGGATGCTGGACAAAATCGTTGAATCAGTTTGAATAAACAAAACTTTACTATATGGTGGTGCTTTTATTAGGCGACTGAACAAGTAGAGGGTAATTGTTTTAGTCGTCTGTTTTTGTATGTTAAAATTTGTGAATATTTAATAAAAAATGACAAAGTGGAAATGTCCTTGTTGTTTTGTCATTAAGGTTGATAAGCTTTTGAACATGATTAGGGAGAATTGATATGAAGGCGAAGAAAAAAGAAGTAGATAAGTATGAAAAATTTGCTACAACTATACAAAGAAAATTAGAAGGGAATGTTGCTTTATTAATCGGCAGTGGAGGTTCTGCACCTTATGGATTACCATCCATGAAATGTTTGTCTGAGGAAATTGTTAATAAACTTAATGGAAAATATTGTAATGATGATTCATGGAAAGAATTTTTGGAAAATCTGAAATGTTCTGATAATCTTGAAATGGCATTAGAAAGAGTATTTCTTGAGGAAGATATACATAATTCGATTATATCAACGGTGTGGTCATTAATAGACAAAAATGATCGAAAAGCAATTAATGTATTTTTAAAAACAGGAACAGTGCCTTCTTTAACTAAGATTATTAAGAAATTTGTTCAACGCGCTGGTGTAACTAATGTTGTTACAACTAATTATGATCGACTCATAGAATATGCAATTGATTCTTCTGAAGGACAGGTTGAAACTGGATTTTCGGGATGTTGCATTAAAAGTTTTAATAGGTTTAATAATGATGATGGGAAAAGAATTATTAACTTATATAAAGTACATGGCTCAATTGATTGGTTTAGAAATAAAAAAAATTATAATATTATAGCTACTGATTTTTTTAGTGGTAAGTATTCGGATGCATATATTCCGATGATTGTTACTCCTGGAAATGGAAAATATAAAGAGACACATAAAGAGCCTTTTAGAGAAGTTATTGCTGAAGCGGACAAAGCTTTACGTAAGTCGAGTGCATACCTTTGCATTGGTTATGGGTTTAATGATGAACACATTCAACCTATTATTATTGATGAAAATAGAAAAAATGATAAACCAATTGTAATTATTACCAAGGACGTAACATCAAAAATGAGTGAACTTTTTTTACAAGATAAATCTGATACGTGTTTGATAGTCTCAAAGAATCCTAGTGGTGGATCAATAATTAATTATTCTAAAGATGATAAAGAAGTTTTTGACGAGGATTTTTGGCAAATAGATTTGTTTTATGAATTGTGGTTTGAGTAATAGGAGGTAATAAAATGGGAATTCTTGATTTTGAAAAACATTCTCCTGAAAAAATAGGTGTTATTGAAAGCGTAGATACAGCCAATATTGTTATTAAAATTGATAATGTTGAGAAGTTAAAGCAAATGCAGGTAAATCATTTAGTTGTTATTCAAAGTTCCAAAGTGGGGCAACATTTAATTGCCTTAGTTAATAAAATAATGCGTAAATCATCGATTGAATCTTTTGATGAAGATAATAATCCAATTTGTAATATTGATAATGTGGTAAAGGCTAATTTAATAGGGACTCATATTGATAAAGTTGGGATAAGAAACAATGTGTTTAAACGAACTCTTGAAACTGTTCCTGAAATTGATGCCGACTGTTATATGCTTAATGGAGAACGTCTCACTAATTTTATGAAAGCAATTTCACAGATTGCTTTGGATAGTGGTAATCCTTTAACTTTGGGATACTATACTCTTGATGATAATGCAGAGGCATGGTTAGATGGAAATAAATTTTTTCAACGGCATGCTGTTATTGTGGGAAGCACTGGCTCGGGGAAATCTTGGACCGTTGCAAAATTACTTGAACAGGTTGCAAACTTACCATCTGCAAATGCTATTGTTTTTGATATACATGGGGAATATTCAACGCTTATAGCAGATGGTTTTCAACATATAAAGATTGCAGGGCCAAATGATAATAGTAGTGATGGAATATTATTTCTTCCATATTGGCTTCTAACATATGAAGAAATGATTTCTCTCATGTTAGATAGGAGCGATAATAATGCGCCCAACCAAGCAATGGCATTTTCTAATGCGGTTATTTATCAAAAAAGGAAAAATTTAGAGTTATTCAAGAAGGATGACATTGCTGGGAGTTTTACTATTGATAGTCCAATACCATATAAATTATCGGAACTCATAACTGAATTTAAAAAACTAGATGAAGAAATGGTTCCAGGTGCTCGAACTGGTACAGAAAAAGCAGGCCCACTGAATGGTAAATTGACGCGGTTTATTCAGAGATGTATTTTGCAAGTGAAAATTCCTCACTTTTGCAAAAGTTTTTCCTCACCTATATGGGTGGGGAATTTTATCCATCTTGCCGCATAAGCGAATCGCGCATGCGGTTGCTAGGGCCATCGTAAAGCAAGAGATAACTATGGTGTACCAGCCGATCAATTATGGCTGCGGTCATTTGTTCATCATAAAAAATACTCACCCAGCGGCTGAACTCAAGATTGGTTGTCAAAACAACGTTCCTGCGCTCATAGCTGTCGGAAATAACTTGAAACAGCAATTGTGCAGCTTCTCTGTCCAATGGCACATAACCCCATTCATCACAGATT
>NZ_FNZK01000036.1 GCF_900109225.1 Propionispira arboris | reverse complement strand
TTGTTCGGTTACGCGTTTTGCTTTAGGGAATGGTTGATTGAAATCTTCGATTGCCAAATACTTGCGCACCGTTTTGCGATCACAAGAAAAGGTTTTTGCAATTTGTGAAATATTGAGACCTTCCTCAAAGAACGCTTTTCTGATATAATCAATTTGGGTCATTGTGAGCATCCTCCAGTCCTCCCCCGTTAGTGTTTTGTCACCTAATAAGGGTAGGTTATTTGGTTCTTGTTCGCAATGGCTTTTTGCATTTTTGAGGAATTCTGTTTTGCATAAGTGGGGATTTTTATTTGCAACTTTGTCCTATTTCATTATGCCATAAACAATGCAATGAACTCTATCTTGTCTTGTATACTATAATTCAATAAAAATTGTATATAGAAAACCAATTTTTCTTTATCAGTAAAAGATATGTCTTTTATTGACAAATACACTATTCTTGTATATAATTCTAGAGAAAAATGAAACGCTCACTACAATTATTCTATTCTAAAATATTCGAGATGCATCAACATTTATAGAGTCTATAAAAAAAATTCACTATATATTTTTGCACAAAGGGTATAGCGTGAAAGGAGGAAATGCAATTATGGTTAAATATCAAGAAATTGCCAAAGACTTACGCCGTAAAATATTAAATAAACTTTATTTGCCATCCGAGCAGCTTCCTCAAGAAAAGGAAATGTGCTTAATATATAATGTAAGCCGCATTACAATAAAAAAAGCCGTCGATGAATTAGTTACGGCCGGACTTGTAATCAAGCGGCGTGGTGCCGGAACTTTTGTAAAATCCGTCAATGATGCGACAGTACAAGAACTTAGCCTAGTACAACAATTTACAGGGTTTACCGAAGCCAATCAAGGAAAAAGTATCAAATCAAATATTATTCGATTTGAAATCGTCCATCCATCCGCTGATGTTGCTGATAAATTACAAATAGATATAGATAGCTTTATCTATGATATTATTCGTGCCCGCTATGCGGATACAGAACCGTTTGTTGTAGAATATACGCAGATGCCATTAGATATCATCCCAGGTCTAAAGCATGATGTTCTATTGGATTCTATTTATCATTATATTCAAAGTAGATTAAAATTAAAGATTCAGTCTGCGCATCGTGCAATACGAGCAATGTGGCCAAATGAGATCGAACAAGAATATTTAAAAGTAGATACTAATTTCCCAGTGTTGGAAGTGGAGCAAGTTGCTTATTTGGATGATGGTCGTGCCTTTGAACATTCTATTTCTCGACATCGTAGTGATAAAATTATTTTTAAAACTTTAAGTATCAGAGCGTAATTCATCTCTGTATAATTTTTTATCAAAAATATCATAAAAAAACAGTCATTGAGTGTCTATATTTCCTCAATGACTGTTTTTTTATGTAATTCATATAAAAAAAGAAAATAATTCGAAGTAAAGACTCTAGAATGATCTTCATCATAGTAGTGCAATTCAATAATTTATTTTGAGAAATCAAACTTGTAATTAGAAAGCGAAGATGAAATTTGAGAAGAACGCTGTATGATTGGGATGACTTCCGGCATAGTCAGCGTCAATTGCCTTACCAAAGAAGAAATAGTTCTGCATCTGAATGTTTTTTGTGAAGTGGTACCAAACGCTGGCCTCCATCCCCTTGCTGCCTGGCTTTTCGCTGCCGGTAACCACACTGGACAGAATCAGGGCATCAGCACCAAGATAACGATAGCCGATGGATGAACCCCATTTGTTGCTTCCCCATGGACTACCATTGTAGACGAACTTGATGTCATAAGCATTATCCTGATGCCCCTGGTTACCGTGAGAATAGAATCCCACGAGATCGAGATTATCGTCCAATTTCTGACGGGCATTGAGCGCGACAATACCCAGTCTGCTGTCATAAGCATTTGGGGACTTCAATCTGTAGTAGCCAATTCCGGCAGCAGTTTTAGGCGTGAAAACATGTTCTGCAGAAAAACCATTGACACGAAGTGTCGTATCATCTCGCGTGCTTCCATCATTATAAAAATCATAACGATTGCCATTACGGATGAAACCATCCGACCATGGCGAGGACAGATCACCATTCTTTTCATACACTTTGCCGGTATAGGCACGAAGGGTATTTTTGCCAATATTGTAGTCAAGCTCAACACCTTTGGTGCGGGCATTGCCAACAACACCTTCCTGCAGACTAGGTGTGAATAGACCAACCGTGGTGGTGAGACCTTTGCCGACCGGACCCTGGGCATATAGTTGGTAAATCATGGCATTAACCTCTTTATTCGAGGTGCCATAAAGATCAGAGAAGGATTCTTCTCCATTCCAGCCCTTAGTGTTGGTTCCCCATTTCCAATCAAGACCGCCGTGGAGTTTCCAGCCATCGCCGACATCGCCATCGACGTTCAAAAACAGTTCTTTTTCCCACCAAGTATTGCCGCCTGTAATGCCTTTCATGGCCTTGTTGGCAAAAATACCGCTTACTTTTACGTTGTCGGTCTTCTTTTCAACATTCTGCATACGGATGCCAAGAGAATTCAACTCATCGGAAAATTCATTAGACAGACGCTGGATCAGAGCCTTGTCCGCTTCGCTGGCTTTTTCAGAATGTGTGCGAGCGCTGGCAATCATTTGCGCCATTTCATAGCGGGTGATCGCGCGATCACCGCGGAACGTGCCATCGCCATAGCCTGTGACAATACCGTCATTCGTTAGTTTGGTGACAGCGGCTACCGCCCAGTTATCCTGTGCTACATCAGAGTATAACTGATTAGCAGCGGCTGCTGATGCTGCACTGGTGCTGATAATGAGTGTAGATAAGACCGATAAAATAACCTTCTTTTTGTTTTTCATAATTCTTCCTCTCTCCCCTTACTTTTTAAATAAAACTTAAAAAAATGAAGTTTTATTTAAATACGATAATACAATAAAAGAATTATATTGTCAATAAAAGATATAACTTTTAATATATAAAAAATATGCCGTCTCTATTTTAAAGATATGTTGTATAACAACTGGCTTATTAAAGAACTACCGCCATTATTAGTAGTATAAAAGCGTATTTCATATAAATAATCTTCATAAAAGACATAACTTTAATTGACAAAGAGTATACTTAATTCTATAATTAAAAATGAAAAAGAATGCACCAATTATTTAGAAAAAAGAAAATTTAAAGGAGATGTTTATCGAAAGACCTTTCTAAGATATAAACGTAAATGAATGTTGCTTTCTTATAAGGCAAGCAGTATCGAAAATGATTCAATGATAATTCAAATGAAAAGGAGACTTGTATTATGAAAAGATTTTTTTCTGTTTCTTTTATTATGTTAGCCTTATGTTTATTTTCAATCATAACAGTTACCCCTGTTGCTTTAGCCAATGATAGTAAGGAACAAAATCGTAATTTTGTGACTCGCCAAGGTGATAAACTCATGTTAAATGGTAAAGAATTTAGATTTTCTGGTTCAAATAATTACTATTTTCATTATCGTTCTAATAAAATGATTGATGATGTAATGGATAATGCTAGTAAAATGGGCTTAAAAGTGATGCGCTGCTGGGGATTTATTGACGGTACTGGCGAAGGGAAAACAAGCGAACCAAAAATAGAAATGCAACCCCGCATCGGTGAATACGCAGAAAGTGGCTTTGAACGCTTAGACTATGCTATTAAAAAAGCGAATGAAAAAGGCATAAAATTAGTTATAGTTTTAGTAAATAATTGGGATGACTTTGGTGGTATGAATGCTTATGTGAACTGGACAAAAGGCCCAAATAGACATGACAGGTTTTATACGAATGAAACCATTAAAAGTGCTTATAAAGCTTACGTAAATCACATGCTAAATAGAGTGAATACCTATACTGGTGTAAAGTATATGGATGACCCTACGATCATGACATGGGAATTAACAAATGAAGCTCGTTGTGAATCCGACCCGTCCGGGAAAACACTTTTTAATTGGACAAAAGAAATGAGTGAATATGTTAAATCGGTTGATGCGAAACATCTTGTAGCCTTGGGTGAAGAAGGATTTATTAAAGATCTTAAAAGTACAATCCTCGAATATAATGGTTCAAAAGGGCTTGACTGGAGTCAAGTGATTGCCTTACCTACAATTGACTATGGTACGGTACATTTATATCCCGATTATTGGGGTGATCCGTGGAAAGATGGTGTAAACGCAGGTTGTACTTGGTTAAAAGTTCATGCTGATTTAGCTAAAACAGCTAATAAACCAGTTGTATTTGAAGAATATGGCATATTAAAAACAAGTGTGACGAATCGTGACTATGCTTATGAAACTTGGAATAATTTAGCATATGAACTTGGTTATAGTGGTAGTATGTTTTGGCTTTTAACCGGTATTGATGATTTAAAGCCAGATGCAGATGGACTTTATCCTGATAACGATAGTCTTAGAATCGTATATAATAAAAAAGAAAACGCGGCAAGCGTTAAAATTTTCGAAGAAAATGCAAAGTTAATGAATGGTGAAAAAGTAACAAGAACTCCACATATTTACATTACGGCACCAAGCAAAAATGAAAGAATCAAAGATTTAGCTTTAGTAGAAGTTAAAGTCATACCATACGGTAAAGAAATAAGTAACGTATTGCTTTCAACACCAAAAAATAAAAATATTATAATGAAAGCAAATGCTGGCAACTATAGGTATGATCTTGATGTATCAAAAGAAGAAAATGGTAAAATGCCTATTTCAGCTGTAGTTCAATTTAAGGATGGAACCTCAGCAACTACATCAGATATAATCAATATTAGAAACAAACAAGGAAAATTGGTTAGTGAAAAAGTATTTGATTTCAACAAAGGACTAGATGGATGGGATCAAAATGGCATATATCAAGCAGAAATTAAAGATGTAAAATACACGAAAGAAGTGGGAAATGGTTCGTTACAACTCGATGTTAAATTCCCGGGAATTTCAGATTGGGAAGAACTTAGAATAGCTCTTAAAGGTATAGATTTAACCCCTTATGCCGGCTGTAAGTATGACATTTATATTCCCAAAGAAGGCTTACCAGCCCATGCTCAGCTAAGACCATATGTCGTTGTTACACCAGGCTGGGTAAAATGTGGTGTAGATCAAAACAATGCTTATATCGGTCAATTACCGACTGTTACATTCAACGGAAAAGAATACGTAAAATTACAAGTTACGAATATGTTTAATGGACAATCAAAAGATAAGAATGAACTTGATATTGATCTGGTTGCAAACATGTTTAAATATGAAGGTCCAATCTATTTTGATAATATTGAATTGCTTAAAGAAGTAGATTAATTAACCGCTATCTAGACACATGTTCTATAGAAAAAGCAGGGAAACGATTCCCTGCTTTTTCTTATGTGCAATTCATAAAACGTATTACAATGAATATATAATGCTTTGGAAATTATAGCTATCCAGTCTGCCATGAAAAGGATATAGGGCATCATTCCTGACGATTGCCATATAAATATTTAATGCAACTTATAAGATATCTTCCTATTTCCCCATACGAAAAAAGCACCCATATACATGAGTGCTTTTTGTTTAACTGGCAGTTTTCTATCCTCCCAGGGCGTTTCCACCCAAGTACTTTCGACGTTCAAGTGCTTAACTACTGTGTTCGGTATGGGAACAGGTG
>NZ_FNZK01000024.1 GCF_900109225.1 Propionispira arboris | reverse complement strand
CACCTGTTCCCATACCGAACACAGTAGTTAAGCACTTGAACGTCGAAAGTACTTGGGTGGAAACGCCCTGGGAGGATAGAAAACTGCCAGTTAAACTAAAAAGCACTCATGTATATGAGTGCTTTTTTTGTATGGAAAAAATTTTTAACTCTGCTTAAAAAGAGATTTTTTATAGGGCTTATGGTATACTTTTCTATACAGGATAAAAATAAAGTGAGGTACTTTTTTTGAAAGCAGTTATATTTGATATGGATGGTGTGATTATTGATAGTGAGCCAATTCATACCATCACCAAGATGCAGACGTTTAAACATTATGGCATTCCTTTTGCTGAAAAAGATTGTGAAAAATATATGGGGCAGACAACAAAATCGTTATTTGCTGCTTTGATTGAGCAACATAATCGCGATATTTCGGTATCTGAAATGGTAGCACTTAAGTATAAATTATATTTGGATATTCTAGATAATAATAAATCAATTCAACCAATTGAGGGTATTTTAGATTTGTTAAGATATTTAAAACAAGAAGCTATTCCCACTGCGATTGGTTCTTCATCGGGACGGGAAATTATCGATGCTGTTGTGAAAAAATTCCAACTGAAATCTTATTTTCAGTCCATTATCAGCGGTGCGGATCTGCCAAAAAGTAAACCAGATCCAGCGGTTTATCTACTTACCGCAGAACGTTTAGGTGTATCGCCAACTGACTGTATTGTCATTGAAGATACATCATCGGGCGTACAAGCGGCGAAAGCTGCTGGAATGTATTGTATTGCTCATCAAAATAAGAATTCCGGATGTCAGGATTTACGGCAGGCTGATATCATTGTGCCATCGATTAAAAGCATTGATTTGAGTCTATATTTAAGGAATTAAAATTTTGAGCAGTTTAATCGTTAGTAGGTGTTTAAACGGTTTTATTGTGTTACGCAGGAAAAGTAAAAAAAACGCCTAATTATAGAAACTGTACGATGAAATAGTTTTGGAAAAAGGAGATTTTTTTATGCAGAGTTTTGAATATCATTGTCCGACAGAAATTATTTTTGGCAAGGGAGCTGAACTGAAAGCTGCGGATAAAATTAAAAAATATGGTGGTACGAAAGTGCTTGTCGTTTATGGTGGTGGCAGTGTTGTTCGCAGTGGTTTATTGCAAAAAATAACCGACTTACTGCAAAAAGCAGAATTGCCTTATGAAACGCTGGGGGGGTACAACCAAATCCTCGGCTTGAACTCGCACGAACTGGCGTACAACAGGCAAATAAATTTAAAGCTGATTTTATTTTAGCTGTTGGCGGCGGTAGTGTAATTGATACAAGTAAGGCTATTGCGCATGGACGGGCGAATCCAGATACGGACATTTGGGATTTTTGGTCTGGAAAAGCAGAGCTTACAAAATCATTACCGGTTGGGGTAGTGCTCACGATTTCAGCAGCGGGCAGTGAAACGAGTAATTCCGCTGTGTTAACGAATGAAGAAACTGGTAAAAAAGCTGGTATTAATACCGATTTCAATCGACCTTGTTTTGCGGTGATGAATCCTGAATTAACGTATACCTTGCCGGAACGGCAGATTGCCTGCGGGATAACAGATATTATGATGCATACGCTTGACCGTTATTTTACTCATACAAAAGGCAATGAGATGACCGATGCAATTGCCGAAGTATTATTGAAGAATGTAGCGAAAAATGGCAGAATTGTCTTAGACAAGCATGATGATTATGAAGCGATGAGTGAAATTATGTGGTGCGGCAGTTTATCACATAATGGGTTGACGGGACTGGGGGCTGAAATCGATTTTGCTACGCATAAACTGGGACATGAGCTCAGTGGAAAATTTGATGTGCCCCATGGAGCGTCTTTATCGGCGCTTTGGGCTTCTTGGGCGCGATATGTCTATAAAGAAGAGCCGCAGCGATTTGCTATTTTTGCTGAACGTGTCTGGGGGATACATCATGAGGATTTGAATGAAACGGCTTTGGCGGGAATTGCTGCTACAGAAGCTTATTTTGCTTCGATTCATATGCCAACAAACTTTAGCGAATTAGGTATCGGCAAGCAAGATGAAAAATCTTTACAATATCTTGCTGATCGGTGCAGTGATTATGGTAAAAAAACGGTGGCTAATTTCAAAAAACTTACCCGCGAAGATATGTATAATATTTATAAAATGGCAAATAAATAAATAAATGGGCAAGTTATCCACTACTTTATGCACAACCCTGTGAATAACTTGCCTGTTTTATATTTTAAAAGCCTTGCATCTTAGATCTAAGCATGTTAGTATATAATTACGTTGTGATAATGAATATCATAATCATGTTGACTCTGTTTTTACATGCATTGAGTTCGACATTCAGAAAATCTTTTGAATGAACATTTTTAGCAATTAACAGTTACTCCACTGAGGGCTGCCTTACATGTAAGGTAGCCCTAGTTTTGGTTATTGTTATTTTTGTATATAAGCAAGCGATTCGTTGAGCCATTCGATTTGCGTGCGTAGATGAGCAATGGCTCCTTTTAGTAAAAGATAATCACCGATTTTTGCGGTAGGAATATCAGAGGAATCATATTCATTGAATTTGATTGTATAGCGGGTCAGTAAAAGCTGACATTTTTCAAGCTGTTTTTCAAATTTGCCGCAGAGTTCTTGGCTGGTGAGTTGTTCGGAAAAATAAAGGCGAAGCTTGAAAATGTCCTTACTCTGTGAAAGTGGTGGTTCATCTTCATGCATCCAGGCAGCGAGTTCTTCTTTTCCTTTTGTTGTAATGGAATAAACTTTTTTTTCAAGCACTTCGCCTTGAATGACAACTTCATATTCAATCAAAGCAGCATCAACGAGCTTTTTTAATTCCGTATAAATTTGACTTTGTTTGGCACTCCAAAAATCAGCAACACTATCACTGAAAATTTTTGTTAAATCATAGCCAGTGACTTTATCTTTATCAATTAATCCCAAAATGGCATAAGCTAATGTATTCATGGCATATTTCTCCTAACAATTTGACTTGACTTTGTTTCTTCTATTATATATAATAAATACATAAATTACAACATGTATAAAGTAACATGTTGTAATTTATTAAAATGAAAGAATTAATAGAAAGAGGTAATTTACATGAGTGAATCTTCACGTAAAGAAGAATTGAAAAATTTAGTTGGTAAACATTTTATTTATACATATGATAATGGCTGGCAGTATGAAGTTTATATAAAAAGTGAAACAGTTTTTGATTATCGGATTCATAGTGGTATCGTTGGTGGACGCTGGGTAACTGGGCAAGAAGCCTATATTGTAAAAATGTCTGAGGATGTTTTTAAGATTTCGTGGGATGAACCAACGGGGACCTGTGTAAGCTTGGCATTCAATTTAGCAACACGTAAAATCCATGGTACGATTTTCTTCCCCGCCTGGGTTGGCAAAGATCCACAAAAAACAGTATGTTATCAAAATGAACATTTAGATCTCATGCAGAAATATCGCGATCAGGGACCGACGTATCCTAAAATGGTAGTAGATGAGTTTGCGGAAATAACGTTCTTAGAAGAATGTGGACGTGATCGTGATGATGTTATAAATTGTGCTTCAAAAGATTTGCCGGAAGGTTATACCCTACGTGAAAATTAAGATAGTATGCACCGTAAGACTCGGATAAAACATATAAACTGTTTTTTCGAGTCTTGCTTTTTTATTGTCTATGGTTTGATTTTTAAAGTGCTTCTATTATAATTATAGGTAGATGATATTAGAAAAGAAGGTCGAGATATTTGCTTGATTTAGGGATTTGTACAGTTTGTCCATGGCAGTGCGGCGTTAATCGCTTAGCTGGTGAGACAGGTGCCTGTGGCGCAGGTGCTTTGCCAAAGGTGGCATTGGTTTCGCTTCATCAATGGGAAGAACCTTGTTTTGTCGGTGAACATGGAGCGGGAACTGTGTTTTTTTCATATTGTAATCTACATTGTGTTTTTTGTCAAAATCATGAGATTAGTCAAGCTGGGGTGGGAGAAGAAATATTGATTGCCAGATTGGCTGAAATTTTTTTAGAACAGCAAAATAGAGGCGCTCAGTCTTTAGATTTGGTATCGCCTACCCAGTATGTGCCGCAAATTATTGAAGCTTTGGATATTGCTAAGGCCAGTGGTCTTTGTCTACCTGTCGTATATAATTCAAATGGCTATGAAAATGTGCAAACACTGGAGTCTTTAGCTGGGTATGTAGATGTGTTTCTGCCAGATTTAAAGTATAAAGACATCGCGGCTGCACAGAAATATTCTCAGGCGGCGGATTATTTTTCCGTGGCAAGTAAGGCGATAAAAAAAATGGTTGAGCTGGTTGGACCGCCTGCTTTTGATGCGCAGGGTATGATGAAACGAGGTGTATTAGTTCGGCATCTTATCATTCCTGGGCAAATGAAAGATAGCAAGGCTCTGCTGGATTGGTTGTGGAATACGTTTGGCGATCGAATTTATTTAAGTTTAATGAATCAATTTACACCTTTATATGAAGTTCATGCGTATAAAGAGATTAACCGCAAGCTTACAACCTATGAATATGATCAAGTTGTTGATCATGCACTGAATTTAGGAATAAAGCAGTGCTTTATTCAAGAAGGTAAAACGTCGTCCGTCGACTTTGTACCAGTATTTAATGGTCGTGGTGTTTTAACGGCCGATACTGAATAAATAGAAATCTCACAGCATGTCTCATATTGAGATTTTTTCCTTGACGAAACGTCTTATTGCTGATAGAATTTTTATAAAATAAGATTTAAATCAGCAATGAAGCTGTTCCGCGGGTCTACTATGGAATTGCACGTTGCATTTCTAAAGCGTTCACATTTGTGGATGCTTTTTTTATTAATTAAGCTGCCATCGTAGTCGCTGCATAGAGAAGGAGAATGGTATGTTTACATTTAAAGTGAATGGAACGTCGGTTACAGCCGATAAAGAGCAAAATTTATTGACCTATCTAAGAGATGAGTTACGAGTGACATCGGTAAAGGATGGCTGTAGTGAAGGTGCCTGCGGAACTTGTACGGTTCTGATTGATGGCAAAAAAATTAAAGCCTGTATACCTAAACTTTCTTCCCTTGTTGGCAAATCGATTGTTACAGTTGAAGGTCTTTCCCCAAGGGAAAAAGAAGTCTACGTGCATTGTTTTGCCCAGGCAGGGGCGGTACAGTGTGGGTATTGTATTCCAGGAATGGTGATTTCGGCAAAGAGTCTGCTCGATGGAAATCTAAACCCGACCCGGTTAGAGGTAAAAAAGGCAATTCGTGGCAATCTTTGCCGCTGTACTGGTTATGTTAAAATCGAAGAAGCTATTTTACAGGCAGCAGATTTTTTTCGTGAGGATTTGCCAATTCCACAGCGTGAGACGCAGGCGCTGCTTAATACTCGGTTTAAAAGAGTGGATGCAGAAGAAAAAATATTGGGTACGGGACAGTTTGTTGATGATTTGATTTTGCCGGATATGATTTATGCGAAGGCATTACGCTCAAAATATCCACGAGCGGTTGTCAACCGGATTGACTTGTCGAAAGCTTTGGCGCATCCAGATTGTATAAGAATTTTAACGGAAAAAGATGTACCGAATAAAAAAATTGGTCATCTGGTTACGGATTGGGATGTGATGATTGCAGAGGGGGGAACGACACGCTATATTGGTGATGCCTTAGCCCTAGTTGCTACACAGCACAAAGAAACGCTCGATGAAGTCCTAGCTTTAATTGAAGTTGAGTATACCGAGTTAGTACCAATCACCTGCCCGACCGATGCTCTGAAAGCATCGGCACCGCTTATCCATGAGCAGGGCAATATTATGCGCAAAGAAGTTCTCAAACGCGGCAATGCCGATGCGGCGATTAAAAAATCAAAGTATGTTGTGACACGTAAATACAGTACGCCTTTTAATGATCATGCATTTATGGAACCAGAATGTGCAATTGCATTACCAGAAGGAGAGGATGGTCTCTTACTTTATACAGGGTCACAATCCGTTTATGATGAACGCCATGAAATTTCGCATATGTTAGCGATTCCTGAAGAAAAAATACATTGCCATTCAATGCTGGTTGGGGGCGGATTTGGCGGAAAAGAAGATATGAGTGTGCAGCATCATGCCGCATTGATGGCTTGGTATACGAAAAAACCGGTGAAAGTGAAGTTTTCGCGACAGGAAAGTTTAAATTATCATACAAAACGTCACGCAATGGAAATGGAATTTACGACGGCCTGTGATGAACAGGGAATCCTTACGGCAATGAAAGCAATTTTGCTTGCCGATACGGGAGCATATGCATCGTTGGGAGGGCCAGTACTCCAACGCGCCTGTACCCATGCGGCTGGTCCTTATAATTATCAAAATATAGATATTTTAGGGATGTCGGTTTATACGAATAATGTAATTGGTGGAGCTTATCGAGGTTTTGGCGTAACCCAAAGTTGTTTTGCCACGGAAAATAATATCAACCTTTTAGCTGAAATGGCAGGACTTTCTCCATGGGAAATGCGTTATAAAAATGCAATCCGTCCGGGGCAGGTTTTGCCAAATGGACAGATCGCAGATCCAAATTGTGCGATGGTGGAATGTTTAGAGGCAGTTAAGGCTGTTTACGAAGCGAATCCTTACGCTGGAATTGCTTGTGCTTTTAAAAACAGTGGTACCGGTGTGGGACTTAAGGATATTGGTCGCTGCTTGCTCTCGATTGAAAAGGGACTCGTCCACATTCGAACTTCTGCAGCTTGTATGGGGCAGGGAATTGCGACAATGTGTACGCATATGGTGTGTCAGGAAACCGGTTTAGATCCAGCTCTGATTGTGCATGAACGTCCCGATACCAACAGAACACCCAATTCAGGAACTAGTACAGCCTCCAGGCAGACCGTCGTGACAGGAGAAGCTACACGGCGTGCCGCGCAAAAACTCAAAGTGGCTTTAGCTGACGGCAAAAGTGTGGTAGATTTAAACGGACAGGAATTTTATGATGAATTTTCTGCTATTACTGATCCGATGGGAGCACCAAAGGATTTTCCTGTCAGCCATGTAAGCTATAGCTATGGGGCACAGGTTGTCGTTTTAGATTCGCAGGGAAAAGTTGAAAAAGTAGTTGCAGCATATGATGTTGGAACACCAGTCAATATTCAATCGGTTGAAGGTCAGATTGAGGGCGGCATCATCATGGGGCTGGGATTTGCCCTTACCGAGGATTTTCCCGTTCAAGGTGGATATCCACTGTTAAAATTCGGGACACTCGGACTGATGCGGGCAACGGAGGCGCCGCCAATTGAAGTTCATCTGGTACAAGCGCCTGGCGAAAAACTTCCGTATGCATTTGGAGCCAAAGGCGTTGGCGAACTTTGCCTCATTCCGACCTCACCAGCCTGCTCTCATGCATATTATCGTTATGATGGGAAATTCAGGACGTCACTGCCACTTCGGGAAACCTATTATAAAAAATAAAATTTTTCTTCGAACAACACATGCTGATGGTATGTGTTGTTTTTTATAAGAGCTCGCGGCATTTTTTCCCAATATGTTATAATAAAGACATCTAGTGAAGCTACTTTCTCCGTAAGACAATTAAACCCTATAGCCTATTACGGAGGATTGCCATATAAAAAAATCCGATTTTACTGGTAGTGCTTTTGGTAAAATGAATTACGCTAAATTACCGATTTTTATCATAGGCTTTTAAGAAGAACTAAAAATAGATGGAGGCATATAAAATGGATTGGAACCGTTATTTGAATAAAGAAATAGAATGTTCCTGCGGCAGGAAACATCGTTGCGATATTAAGAATGTTGCTATTGGCGTTGCTGCCATTGCATCTTTAACAGCGTATATCAAAGAAAAAGGTTATCAGCATGTGGCCGTAGTTGTTGATAAAAACACAGAAAAAGCAGCCGGAGAGACGGTGTATGGCGTTTTAGAAAAGGGCGGAATCTTTTTTGACAAAATCAGATTAGAAGCCGCTGAAATCATCCCGGATGAAATTACGCTAGGAAATCTTATTGCTGATATAGCAGCGGAAACAGATTTGATTATAGCCGTAGGTTCAGGAACGATCAATGATTCCTGTCGGTTCATTTCTCACAAGATGAAAATTGATTATTTTATTGTTGGAACAGCACCATCTATGGACGGTTATGCTTCGGATGTTACACCAATGCTGATTCATAATTTAAAAACAACTTATGAAAAAATGGGTCATGCTAAAGCGATTCTTGGTGATGTGGATGTTTTGTCAAAAGCACCTATGTGTATGATTACGGCTGGTGTCGGCGATGTTTTTGGCAAATATATCTGCCTTACGGAATGGAAACTATCTCATTTGATTACGGGAGAATATTATTGTGAGTTTGTTGATGGTATTATGCAGGATGCCTTAAAAGCTTTGGAAACCTCGATTGATGGTATCCCATCACGCAATAAAAAAGCGATGGGAGCTATTATGGAGGGCTTGGTACTCGCCGGAGTAGGGATGAGTTATGTAGGCAATTCAAGACCTGCATCGGGCAGCGAACATCATTTAGCGCATTATTGGGAGATGATGTTTTTACAAAGTGGTCAAGAGGATCCGTTGCATGGAACAAAGGTCGGTGTCGGTACGGTTATTGCATTATTACTTTATCAATATGCAAAAAAAATATTGGCAAGCGGCAAAGCTTTTCCACAGCCTTCCTTTGATGAGAAGATCTGGATAAAATCCATCAAAAAAGCCTATGGAATATCTGCTCCTGGGGTTTTGTCTTTAGAAGAAAATGTACACAAAAATAGTGATGTCGCAGTAGCTAAACGATTAGCCGTATTGCAGCAGCATCGAGAAGATTTTATAAAATTGGCGGATGCCTTGCCTACACCGGAAAAAATCATTGCTGCCATGAAAAAAATTCAGGCACCATATCTGCCAAAAGAGATTGGTGTGACGCCCGAATTGCTCAAAAATAGTATTGTTTACGCTAAAGAATTACGTAATCGTTATGGAATATTACAATTATTGTTTGATATGGGCGAGCTGGAAAATGCCGCGGACTGTGTATGCAAACAGATTGAACAATATAGATAGTGAAATTTTTATTGCTAGAAGCATCTGACTACGGTAAACTATATTCTATAGTTGTACTGTGAGAAAAAAGGAGGAAACCTTATGGATAGAGCTGTGGCCGATGTTATGCAGGTTAAATTACTTCATAAAATGATTGATTATTATGCTGGAGATGCAAAACGGGTTCAGCATTTTCTAAAAGTTTATGACTTTGCAAGACTTATTGGAAAATCAGAAAATTTGCCGGAAGATGTGCAGTTTCTTTTAGAAATAACAGCGATTGTTCATGATATTGGCATTAAAGTGAGTGAAGAAAAATATCAGAGCAGTGCGGGAACTTATCAGGAAAAAGAAGGTCCTGCCATTGCCAAACCTATGTTGGTTTCCGTAGGTTATACCGAAGCGGTAATTGAGCGAGTCTGCTATTTGATAGGGCATCATCACACCTATAAGGATATTGATGGGCTCGATTATCAAATTCTGGTAGAAGCGGATTTTTTGGTAAATATATATGAAGACGGGATGTCACAACAGGCAATTCAAAGCATTGAAGAGAAAATTTTTAAAACAAAAACGGGTAAACATTTACTGGAAACAATGTATAGTTGTTGATTGTGGAAAACAAAAAAGCCTAAATTCAAAATCAAAATATTTACTAAAAAAATAAATGATCTTTGTGCATTATTAACATTGACGACAGGATTATTGAATGGTAGAATGAAAGAAATAATAAATTTGTTGAGTAATGGCGCTCACGAGTATTTTAGAATACTTGTGAGCGCCATTTTTAGTTATTACCGATGGTTAGAATCAATAAGTGAATAAAGCAGAGTTAAAAAGCAAAGATGCTAATAAAAGATCTTTGCTTTTTGTGCTTTTTTTAGTAGTGATTTCCTTCACAGGAGATATTCCAATTGTTGAAATAGGGTGTTGAATAACACGGAAAGATGCTGGAGGTAATTATGTTTAATATATATAAGTTAGGGAAAAAATTTGGTGATTTAGACGTATTAAAGAGTATCAGCATGAATATTGAAAAAGGTGAAGTCGTTTGCATTATTGGACCGTCGGGCTCAGGGAAAAGCACATTTTTGCGGTGCTTGAATTTATTAGAAGTACCAACGAGTGGGAAGGTTTATTATAATGGAATAATTTTGGATGCGGATTTAGATAGTAAGAAGCTTCGCCGGGAAGTGGGCATGGTTTTTCAGCGGTTTAATCTCTTTCCGATGTTTACGGTATTGAAAAATATTACGTATGCACCGATCCATATCAATCATATGAAAAAAGAAGCGGCAAAGGAACTGGCTATGAGTTTGCTGGAAAAAGTCGGATTAGCTGATAAAGCTGATGTCTATCCAGCCACATTATCAGGTGGACAGCAGCAGCGCGTAGCGATTGCTCGGGCTCTGGCTATGCAGCCGAATATGCTCTTGTTTGATGAACCAACATCCGCTTTAGACCCTGAACTCGTGGGCGATGTCTTGGAAGTCATGAAACAGCTGGCAGCTGATGGAATGACAATGGTGGTTGTGACACATGAAATGGGATTTGCGAGAGATGTGGCCGACCGTGTTATTTTTATGGATAAGGGCTATATTGTCGAAGAAGGTCCACCAGAAAAAATATTTAACAACCCCAAACACGAGCGTACACAGGCGTTTTTGGCAAGAGTTTTATAAGGAGGTCAGATTATATGAACACTTTAATGCAGCTTCATTTTGGCCAAGCCGCTGAATTATTAGTTCCTTCCCTTATGCATGGTTTTGGCGTTGTTATTCAAGCAACTATTTTAGGTTTTTTACTGGCAACCATCATTGGGATGATTATTGCTATCGGCAGACTTTCCAGTCTGAAAATCATCAAAGGCATTTTATATGTTTTTTTGGAAATAATTCGTGGCACGCCACTTTTGGTACAGTTGGTTTATATCTACTATGTAGTACCATTATTAATTAATTTACTGGCAAGTTTATTTGGCTATAAAGTAGATATGCAGATAGCACCGCTGACCGCAGGGATCTTGGGGCTTGGTGTCAACTATGGTTGTTATATGTCTGAAGTCATTCGCGGGGCTATTGTTGCCGTGGATAGTGGACAGACGGAAGCTGCTCTGGTATTGGGTTTCGGTAAATACCAAGCCTTGTTTCGGATTGTGATTCCGCAGGCCTTACGAAGTATTATTCCATCATTAGGTAATTATTTGGTTATGATGGTAAAAGATACCTCGCTGCTGGCATATGTTGCAGTGAATGAATTGCTGCTTAGGACACAGAGCTTTGCCTCACAAACATTTTTTACAATAGAATCTTATACGTATTTGGCTTTGGCATATTTGGTGATTAGTATACCATTGTCACATCTTGTAAAATTCATTGAATATAAATTAAAAACAAATCGGCGTTGAGTTTTGTTGTAATAACTAGAAAATAGGGTATATTGCGAGTTTTCCGTTATAATTTATTTTTATTAAAGAGAGGCTGATAAACTATGAATAATTTGTGTAAAAAATTTACCTTTTTGACAGTGTGCATGTTTGTATTCGCTATGCTTGTATCCGGATGTGGGTCTTCTGACGAGGCGGCAAAATCAAGTGCTCCAGCGGCGAAAGCTGATTCTGGAACCAGTAAAACCTTGACGGCTTTAAGAGAAAAAGGGGTATTGGTTGTAGGATCATCCAATGATGCTCCGTTTGCTTATATGGATGCAAGTACAAATCAATTTTCTGGCGTTGATGCGGTGATTATTAAAGAAGTTGCAAAACGACTGGGCATTGAGAAAGTGGAAATGAAACAGATTCCGTTTGAGAATCTCTTATTGGAGTTAAATAATAAAACGATTGATATGGTAACGGATGCGATGTATATCAAAAAAGAACGGTTGGATAAAGCCTTGTTTACCGATGTTTGGTATAAAGAGGGTGAAGCCGTTGTTGTGAAAAAAGATTCTACGATTCAAACAAAAGATGATTTAAAAGATAAAGTTCTCGGTGGACAAAAAGGAACAGCCTTCCTGGAAGTTGCTCAAAAATGGCTGGATGCTGGCAAAGCCAAAGACCTAAAGATATTCAACAGCCAGGCTGAACTGATGATGGCAGTTAATACGGGGAAGATTGATGCCTGTGTCACAGATGGTATTGTAGCTTCTTATACACTTAAACAAAATTCTAGTTTGGATCTTCGTGTTTTAAGTCCATATGATGCAGAAGCAGCCGGTAAAATAGGGGCGGCTTTACGCTTTGAAGACAAAGATTTCTTAGCGGAAGTCAATAAAACGCTCAATGATATGAAAGCGGATGGAACATTGACTAAAATATTAGAAGGTTTTGGGTTGAATAAAGATTATGTTGTATCAGTAGATGAAGGCAAAACTACGAACACAAAATAATAATAGTATTTAGAAAAAACAAGCTGAAATAACTCTTATGAGAGCGTTTTCAGCTTGTTTTTTTGACTCTACAATAAATATGCTTTGGAGGTGTAATACAAAATAGAAATATTTTACATTTTTGTAAACTGGTAAAAATAAGCACTTTGGCTACTGTGCAGTGTATTTTTCATATGATATAATTATAAACTATAGTTATTGTTTCGATAATTGCAAAAAATGGAACTGCAATTGATTTTGCTGAAAGTAGAGGGCAGCTTGTCTTATCGCAAGAATTTTCAAAAGTAATTTCAAATTTGTGGTTTTTATTATAAAAAGAAAAAGAATAGGGTTGTGGTAAATTTGAATTTTAAAAATGTGCAGACAAAATTTTTAGTCATGCTAATGCCGATCTTTATTTTAAGCTTTCTTATTTTATCGAGTATCAGCTATTATATGGCGAATACTTCGTTAAATAGGGCAAATAATGAAACAGTAAAGGCAATGGGACAAAAAGCTGCAACAGAAGTGGAACAGGGAATCGATGAACGCGTTATTCGGTTGGAAGAGCTGGGAACGGATAAAGTCCTACGGGGCGCAGATGATAACGCTAAAATAGCATATTTGGCAGAATCACAAAAACGATTGGGTTTTGACTCCTTATATTATTCAGATTTGAATGGGAACTGTGTTCGTGCCGATGGTAAGCATTTTAATCGGGCTGATCGGGAATACTTCAAAAAAGTAAAAGAAACAAAAAAAGCCTATGTACCATCGCCGGTAGTTTCGGCAGATACTGGTAAACTTATTTTGGTTTTGACAGCACCAGCTTTTGAAAATGGTAAATTTGTTGGTATGATGATGGGGAGCATTACGCTGGAAAAATTGTCAAAAGTATTGGATCAAGTCGAATTCCAGACTTCAGGATATGGATATATCGCTGAAACCGAAGGGATCGTTATTGCAAATAACAAAAACCCTGAACTGATTAACACTTTGAATTTGACAGAAAAGCAGATTAATCCAGCTATCAAAGCTGATAAAACGGAATTGGACAAAAATTTGATGGCAGCATTTAAAACGGTCGTGGAAAAAGGGACCGCCGAAGTGGTTTCTTATACGGATTTATTTGGTCGTGAAGATATAGCTGAATTGACGCCGATTGAACTTTATGGACAACGGTGGGTTATGATCATTACGGCTCCAGAAGCTGAAGTTGCAGCTCCAATTAAGAAATTATCCACATATATGATTGGTATATCAATCTTTTTTATTATAATTGCTAGTTTATTCATTTATTTATTTGCAAAAAAAATTGCTGAACCAATCCAATTGATTCGTGATGAATGCAAACTCTTAAATGATGGAGACTTTCAAGATAAGCCTCTTAGTGTTGAGGGGGAAGATGAATTTGGGCAGCTCGCAAAAGGATTCCGTGATATGAGGACCACCTTACGTACGCTCATTAAAAAGATCCAAAATGAATCGCAGCAAGTTGCCTCATCCAGTGAAATGCTCAAAGAAAGTGCTGGCCAATCCGCCGAAGCATCTAATCAGGTGGCTGTTTCCATTACTGGTATTGCCGAAGGTGTAGAAAAACAATCCAACGCAGCTAAAAAAGTGAATGGGATTGCGAATGGCGTTGCTCAGACGGCAGCGGAAATCGCTTTGAAGGCTAAAGGTGTGGGGGAAGTTACTCATAAGGCGAACGGTGATGTTGATTTAGGACGCAGTGCAATTGCGAATGCGGTGGAACAGATGCAGCAGATCAGCACTGGGTCAGAACAAATTCAGCAGGCAGTAGAAGAATTAGCACAAGGATCACAAGAAATCAGCAATATCGTTGATTTAATCGCAAACATTGCCGGGCAGACCAATTTGCTGGCACTGAATGCTGCGATTGAAGCAGCCAGAGCTGGGGAGCAAGGTCGCGGTTTTGCGGTTGTCGCTGAAGAAGTACGGAAACTAGCGGAAGAATCGCATAAATCATCGCAACAAATTGCTGAACTTGTGAAGCGCAATCAAATAGATATGGAAAAAGCCGTTATGGTTAGTAAAGATGGAAAAGCAAGTATTATTAGTGGTATCGAAGCTGTGAATTCAGCCGATGAAACATTTAAAAATATAGTTCAAGTTATCCATCATCTATCGGATGAGATAGCAGCCATTTCTGGATCGATTGATTCTATGGCGGATGGTAGTAAGGCTATGCTGCACTCGATAGAAGAAATTGATGCAATCAGTAAAAACAGTTCAGCGGAAGCACAGTCTGTATCTGCGGCAACCGAAGAACAATCCGCATCAATGCAGGAAATTGCCTCAGCCAGTCAGAGCCTGGCTCATTTGGCCACAGAACTGCAAGATCTCATTGTTAAGTTTAAAGTCTAAATAGTAGAAAATGAAAAAAGCCGATGAAACCTGCAGGGGGACTGCTAGTTTCATCGGCTTTTGTTATGTTATATAATCTTTATCAATAGGATTAGTGATCGCTTAAGTTTGTTGGGTCAAGATCAATTTCTTTTAATGGAATTAATTTTGTTTTATGTTTAATTTTATACCAGAAATAGAAAATCAATATAATAGGAATACCAATATAAGTTGCTAAGGCACCGTTCCAGTCGACGGAACTTCCCATAAAGGCACCATAATTTTGTCCAAGCATTACGACCAGGCATAATGCTAAAGCGAAAAATGAACCGAAAGGGAATAGTGTAGCACGATATTTTAAAGTACTTAAATCTTTTCCCTGTGCAACAAAGGCACGGCGAAAGCGATAATGGCAAATGGCGATGCCTACCCAAACGACAAATCCAGTCATGCCTGATAGATTGAGCAGCCAGGTATAAGCTGTTCCTTCCCCGAGTAAAGAGGTAAGAAATGCTAATAAACCGAAGATCGTTGTAAGGAATAACGCATTTGTCGGTACTCCGCGACGATTGACTTTGGTAAACATAGCTGGTGCTTTGCCTTCTTTTGCCATTGCATATAACATGCGTGTTGAAGCATAAAGTCCGGAATTTCCGCAGGATAATACGGAGGTTAAAATAACAAAGTTCATTAATGATGCAGCAGCATTGAAGCCGGCACGATCAAGTGCCAGGGTAAATGGACTTACCGCAACGCTTTCAACATCTGTTTTTAAAAGGTTAGCATCCGTATACGGTAATAGAAAACCGATGACAATCATGGTACCAATATAAAATAGCAAGATGCGCCAAAAAACATTATTAATTGCTTTCGGAACATTTTTTTCAGGGTCTTCACTCTCGCCGGCAGCAATGCCGACTAATTCAGTTCCTTGGAAAGAAAAGGCAGCAATCATGAAGATGCCGACAATGGAACCAGCACCGCCAACAAATGGTGCATCACCATTTGTCCAGTTGGAAAAACCAGGCGATGGTCCACCGATTACACCAAAAATCAACAAGGTACCAATAATTAGAAAAACCACAACCATCGCAACTTTAATACTGGCAAACCAATATTCACTTTCGCCATAGGCGCGGGTTGATAAATAATTCAATACAAATAAAATAATTAAAAAAGCAGCACTCCAGATAATTGCGGGCGTATCGGGAAACCAAAATTTCATGACCAATGCACCCGCAACGATTTCTACCGCTAATGTAATGGCCCAGTTAAGCCAATAATTCCAGCCAATTGCAAAGCCTAAAGCGGGGTCGACAAACCGCGAAGCATAGGTGCCGAATGAGCCTGATACCGGCAAATACGTTGCCATTTCGCCTAAACTTGTCATAATAAAATATACCATAATACCGATTACGGCGTATGCAGTTAAAGCACCGCCTGGACCTGCTGTGCTGATGGAAGCACCACTTGCTAAAAATAAGCCTGTTCCCAGGGCCCCGCCGATGGCAATCATATTCATATGACGCGTCTTAAGACTTCTTTTAAGTTGTTGTGGCTGCGCAGCCTCTGCTTCTTTTCCCATAGGGAGGGAAAGTTCTTCTTCGTTAATACTCACCGAATACACTCCATTCTCTTTAAACTAAAAGTTTTACCGTTTATCTTTTGCCTGATTTTCATTTTGCTGCAACTGTAGCTTCTATATTGAGATTACATCTTTTCTGGAAAAGGGATGTGTAAAGGTCTCTTTTCGACAAAAGATGTAAAACATAGGCACGATATTCTTATTTTACACGAAAATAAAATTATACGCTATTTTTTATTTGTGTAAAAGCCAAATATTATCCTGCATCAAGTGAATTTAGACAAAAAAATTTCATAGTAAAAATTCCCGCAAGAGACGATGCTTTATCGAATCGAACGGAGATTTCGCCTATGAAATCTCATACACAAGTACTATCTATAGAATAATATACGGTGTCGCATATGTCCATAAAAATAGTATTTTATTTTCAAATGATATTGTATTTGTGGACATGAATAAAAAAATTGCCTGATTTAAAAATTTTCTAAACTTTGAAATTGTGAATCGTTGTCTGCAGGTCGAGAGCCATACTGTTTAACTTTTGACTCGAGGCAGCGATTTCCTCCATCGAGGCAGATTGCTCTTCGGTTGCAGCGGAGATGGTCTGCGTTTGTTCGGCACTACGCTTGCTTTCCTGTGCAATTTTCTCTGCTGAATCGATAACACTTTGGCTGCCACTGGCTAACTGCTCACTGGCAGCGGAAATTTCATGGATCTGTTCAGAGATCTGTTGTACCATTTGCACGATGCCAGTAAAACTTTGTCCGGCGATATTTACAACGGCAGTTCCGGCATTTACTTCCTTTTTGCTGTCTGTCATAAACGTTACAGCATTATTTGTTTTAGCTTGAATTTCTGTGATTAAATCGATGATTTCTTTTGTCGATTGACTGGATTGCTCAGCAAGCTTTCGGACCTCTTCAGCAACAACGGAAAAGCCGCGACCGGCATCTCCAGCACGGGCTGCTTCAATGGCTGCATTTAAAGCCAGCAGATTTGTTTGTCCGGCTATAGTGGAGATGACTTCCACAATCTTACCAATTTGTTTGGACTTTTCTTCTAATTCACTGACAACAGCAGCGGTATGGTGCGTCTTTTCTTCAATGACCTGCATTTGGTGTACTGCAGTCTGGATTGCTTTTCCGCCTTCATCTGCGGTTAATGATGTTTTTTGGGCAGATTCTGCGACAATCATGGTATTGTTTGTAACCTGCTGAATACCTTTTGTCATTTCATTGACGACTGTACTCGTTATATTGGCTAGTTCCAGTTGTTTATTGGCTCCCAGGGCAACGGTGGTTATAGACTGGGCCACTTGATTGGATGCTTGCGCTGATTGTTCAGCACTTGCCGATAAACCTTGTGAGGAATCGGCGAGGTTCGCTGAGGTAGTTGTAAGTTGTTGAATTAAATTGCGGTTGCTTTTATTCATTTTGTCGACCGCTTTGGATAAGGTGCCAAATTCACTGCGATCAAGCAGACTGTGCTGGGGGACATCTTGAGAAAAATCACCATCGGCAATTTTAGCTAAAAAATGGACAGCATCATTCAGTCTTGTACTAATTTGTGTAACAATAATGAATCCCAAAGTGAGTCCGGCCAAAATTGAAATCACAATAATACCGGAAAATATAGCGATGGTAGTTGTAAAGCTCGCTTGAGCAGTCTGATTCATTTGATCAGCGGCTTTTTTTGCTAAATCGGTCATGACTTCCATTTTATGAACAAATTCTCTTGATAGCGGAGCAACTTTTGTTTTATATAAGAGGCTGGCTTCGGCATTTTTATTTTGCATGGATAATTCAATGGTTTCTTTGCGCGCTGTGCGATAGGCTGGCAGTGCTTTACGAAGTTCATCTAAATTATTTGTTTCTTCTGAATTTAATGATAATTTTTCATACTTGTCAAGATTTTCATCAAAATCATTGACTTTTTGGTTGATATCATTATAAAATGTCTTTTTTTCGGTGATATTTGTAGTCGCCATTAAACTTGCCATATTGGATTCGATTCGACCGGTGATAAATTTGTTAGAATGTGCTAAATCAATACCAGTTAATTCATTCGTATACAGTGAATTCATATTTTGATTTACTTGCTGTAACGAATAAAATCCTACAAACCCAACTCCTATTAGACCAATGCTGAATACGCCAATCAAAAGAAGTAATTTTTGTTTTACATTTAAAGCATTCAATGGATTCATCATCATACGCCCCTTTTTCTTAAGTCTACATCTATTATTTTGGTGCACTTTGTCATCAAGTATGTATAGAATATTAAGAAAAAACCATGTAGTATTTATTTCCTATTATACCCCCTTTTTTGTGTTTCGTCCAAGCAAGTCCGTGAATTTCAAAATAAATTATGGTATGCTAAAGTAAGAAAAACAAGTCTGCAAAGATAAAATTTAGCTTTTATTGTTTGACGGAATGCACAATCGTATCTTAAAAAAACAGCATAGATGTATATTAAAGAAAAACTATATTCAGTTTCATAGAAGATTGTCTAATGGTTGTGGATTTATAGCAAAGTAAAATGGGAATAAAATATTGCATTATAAAAAATATAATGGTATTATATTACACAGCAAAGGCTGATCAGACATCTGAAGGTCAAAGTTACTCTGGATAGGGTGGACTTTGACCTTTTTTAGCCTATATTTATTGCAAACGAGACTGGGAGGTTTTTTTAGTGTCAAAAAAAACTGTAAGTGTAATTTTGTTATTATTCCTTTTCATTATAGGATTAGCGGGGTGCGGCAAACAAGAGACTACCGCAGGTAAAACCCTTCAAGTCGGAATGGATGCTTCTTATGCACCATTTGGTTTTCAAGATGAAAAGACGAAGGATTATATTGGCTTTGATATTGATTTGATTAAAGCGGTTGCCAAACAAGCCGGGTTTGACGTGGAAATTAATAATTTGAATTTTGATGGATTAATCCCGGCATTACAGACTGGTAATTTGGACATTGCCATTTCTGATATGACAATCGATGACGATCGATCGCAAAAAGTGGAGTTTTCACAATCCTATTATAAAGCAGGTTTAGGCATTGTGGTTCGTGCGAATAATACTGATATTAAGTCGGTAGCTGATTTAGCAGGGAAAAATGTGGCGGTCTCGATTGGTTCGACTGGAGCTGAAGCCGCACGTAAGATAGAAAATGTAAAAATCCGTGAATTCAATACCATTGCAGATGCCTTTTTGGAATTAAAGGCGGGTGGTGTAGATGCCGTTATTAATGATATTCCGGTAAATGAATATTACACATTACAAGATAAAAGCAAAGAAACCAAAACGGTTGATACACCAATTAATAGTGAAGATCTAGGAATTGCTGTGGCAAAAAACAATACGGAACTCTTGGCTAAAATTGATAAGGGTTTGGCAGAGATCAAACAAAACGGAGAATATGAAAAGATCTATGTGAAATGGTTTGGTAAAAAACCGCCAGTTGAATAGGTTGCCGTAAGTTCGCCTCTTTACGTATAATAGAAGAGAGAAAATGCAAGCTGGAGGTTAGGAAAAATGAATAATGCAATTCAATCTATATTAAAAGAGTTTCCCTTGGTTATTTTAGATGGAGCTTTTTCAACGGAACTTGAGCGGCGGGGCTGCGATATTAATGATGAACTTTGGTCTGCTAAAATTTTAATGGAGCAGCCGGAGATGATTGGGAAAGTCCATGCTGATTATTTTGCCGCGGGTGCCGATGTGGCAATTACAGCAAGTTATCAGGCAACGATTGAAGGGTTTATGCGTCGAGGGATGACAAAAGAAGAAGCTTTGTCATTAATCCGTTTGTCGGTCGAGATTGCTAAAAAAGAGCGTGATGAATTTTGGGTGCATCCTGAAAACAGGTCGAATCGTCCCAAACCTGTGGTTGCCGCATCTGTAGGGCCTTATGGAGCTTTTTTAGCAGATGGGTCTGAATATCGAGGTCATTATAAGATTGGGGAATGTGAATTACGTGATTTTCACGCACCGCGTTTAAAAGCTTTGATTGAGGCACAGCCGGATATTTTAGCTTGTGAAACCTTGCCGTGTTTAGCGGAGGCAAAAGCGATTGTTGCCGTACTGCAAACGTATAAAGATATGTCGGCATGGATTAGTTTTAGTGCCAAAGATGAAGAACATATTAGTAGTGGCGAAAAAATACTGGATTGTGCAGCCTGGCTTGACCAGCAGAATCAGGTAGCGGCGATTGGCATCAATTGCACGGCGCCGCAATATGTAAAATCGCTTATAGAAATCATTCGTTCACAAACAAATAAACCAATTCTTGTTTATCCAAACTCAGGTGAACAATATGATGCAACAACGAAAGACTGGCATGGGGCTGCGGCGGAAAATTCTTTTGTTGATTATACAAAACAATGGTATAAGGCCGGGGCGCGGGCAATTGGCGGTTGCTGCCGAACAACGCCGGATGATATTCGGGCGATTGCAAAATGGGCTCGTAATAAGTAAAAAAACATATAAAAACAGGGAAAACCTGGCATTCATTTTACAGATGTTCAATGAAATAACAGGTTTTCTTTTCTTTTATCTGCTTATATTAAGTTAAAAAATGATTTGCCGAATTTAATAATGTTTTTTTTGAATTGTATTAACAATTCACTATAATTACACAATTGTCCGTATTTCGTGAAAAATATGTTGACTCTCTATCTTTTTTGGTATATGTTATATGTAAATCCAAAATTAAATACAGGTACAAAGAGGTATCAATTGACCGTTTTGCAATTCGGTTGGTTGATTTTTTTTATTTTATTTTGACAATTGAACAAAATTGTTTCATGGATACCACGAATATCCAGGGAACTTTGCCAGCTTTATCGTTTTTCTATCCCAGTGGTGCTAGGTCTATTAACTTTACCCATTTTTATATTCAAGACGCTAGCTATTGCCGTACAGGCAAACTCATTTGATTTTAAGAGTATATCGCAAGGAGGTGGTCAAACGAATAAAATCCGAAAAAATAAAAAGCTTCATGGATACCACGAATATCCATGAAGCGCAGGCAAATCTTTTATTCCCAGTGGTACTAGGTCTATTTAATTTACCCATTCTCGATTATAACAGGTTGATTTTCTTTTTTCAAGAACAATGTAAAAAGAGGCGGGCGAATTTTGGCAATCGTGGGAGCAGCACTTTTTATACAAAGAGTTTGTTTTTTTAGCAATGGATAAAAAGTATGTAAATATGAGGAGTGTATAAAATGACAAGAAAAATTGCGATTTATGGTAAAGGCGGTATTGGCAAATCCACTACACAACAAAATACGGCAGCAGCAATGATGCATTTTTATGACAAAAAAGTATTTATTCATGGTTGTGATCCTAAAGCAGATTCAACGCGGTTAATTCTTGGGGGAATGAATCAAAAAACACTGATGGATATTTTGCGTGATGAGGGCGAAGAAAAAATTACAGTGGACCGGGTAGTTAAAGCAGGCTTTGGCGGCATCCGCTGCGTGGAATCTGGTGGACCGGAACCTGGTGTTGGCTGTGCAGGACGCGGTGTTATAACCTCTATTGATCTCATGGAAAAAAATGGTGCATATACATCGGATTTGGATTTTGTGTTTTTTGATGTTCTGGGTGACGTTGTCTGCGGCGGGTTTGCAATGCCGATTCGGGAAGGAAAGGCACAAGAAGTATATATTGTTGCCTCTGGAGAAATGATGGCTGTTTATGCAGCTAATAATATTTGTAAAGGACTTTTAAAATATGCAAAACAAAGCGGGGTCAGACTTGGCGGCATCATTTGCAATAGCCGTAAAGTAGATCGGGAAAGAGAATTTTTAGAAGAATTTACTGCCGCTATTGGCACTCAACTGCTCCATTTTGTACCACGCGATAATATTGTACAGAAAGCAGAATTTAATAAAAAAACAGTGGTTGAGTATGATGCTGATTGTAATCAGGCTCATGAATATGGTGAATTAGCCCGCAAAATTATTGAAAATGACAATTTTGTTATTCCGAAACCATTAAGTATGGATGAACTAGAAGCGATGGTTGTGAAATATGGTCTTGCTGATTAAATACTAAAACGTAAGGGGGTAGTTATTTATGATTATGGTTCGTGCAATTATCAGACCAGATAAAAAAGATAGTGTTCTTCAGGAACTTTCACGAGCGGGGTTTAATGCCGCCACTGTTGTTGATGTTGTGGGGCGCGGAAAACAAAATGGTATTAAATTTGGCGATATTGTTTATGATGAGATTCCGAAAAGCCTTATTATGGTAGTTATTGAAGAGGCCGAAAAAGATAAAATACTGGATGTTATTTTACGTCATGCAAAAGTCGGTGAAAATGGATCATTTGGTGATGGAAAAATCTTTATCAGTGCAATCGACGAAGTTTATACGGTTTCCAGCGGTTTAGCTGGGTTATAAGGGAGTGGCGTTATGAAAGAAATCATAGCTGTGATTCGAATGAATAAAGTTGGTCCTACAAAAAAAGCTTTAGTTGAGGCTGGTGTGGCGGGGTTTACTGCTTTAAAAGCGATAGGCCGCGGTAAAGTTGTCGAAAATATAGAAATCATTGCTGACCGCAAAAAACAATTACTGGCAAAGACGAATCCGGAAGATCCCAAGGCAGAACAGGTGGCAACCGAGTTTTTAGATGGCCGGGGATTATTTCCCTGCCGAATGTTTACGATTTTGGCTCATGATGAGCAGGTTCAAACAATCGTTCAAGCCATTATTAAAGTTAATAAAACCCAGCATAATGTGGGCGATGGGAAAATATTTATTCTGCCATTATTAGATGCTGTTCGTGTCAGAACGAATGAACATGGCGATGCCGCAATTTAAGAGGCTGCTCAGTGAATGAACGAATTTTTGTGAGGGGGAAAAATCATGCCATATCATACATTTAAATGCAGTGAATGTATTCCTGAAAGAGCAAAACATGCTGTTATCAAGGGTCCCGGGGAAGATTTGACATCTTGTTTGCCGCTTGGTTATTTAAATACAATACCGGGAACGATTTCCGAACGCGGCTGTGCATATTGTGGGGCCAAGCACGTTATCGGTGCACCAATGAAGGATGTTATCCATATGAGCCATGGCCCGGTGGGGTGTACTTATGATACGTGGCAGACAAAACGGTATATCAGTGATAATGATAATTTTCAACTAAAATATACCTATGCGACGGATGTAAAAGAAAAACATATTATATTTGGGGCTGAAAAACAACTAAAACAAAATATGCTGGAAGCATTTAAAGCTTTTCCCGATATCAAACGTATGACGATTTATCAAACGTGCGCTACGGCTTTAATTGGTGATGATATAGAAGCAGTTGCCCAGGAAGTGACGGATGAATTGGGTGATGTAGATATCTTCGTTTGTAATTCACCGGGTTTTGGCGGACCGAGTCAATCAGGGGGCCATCACAAAATCAATATTGCATGGATCAACCAAAAAGTTGGCACGGTTGAGCCGAAAATAACCAGTGACCATGTGATTAACTATGTGGGTGATTATAATATCCAAGGTGACACCGAAGTGATGGTGGATTATTTTAAGCGGATGGGAATCCAGGTTCTGTCAACTTTTACGGGTAATGGTTCGTATGATGAACTAAGAGGTATGCACCGGGCGCAGCTTAATGTATTGGAATGTGCGCGATCTTCCGAATATATCTGTAATGAACTCAAAGTCAGATATGGAATTCCACGCCTTGATATTGATGGATTTGGCTTTAAACCACTTGCCGAGTCGCTGATGAAAGTGGCCATGTTCTTTGGACTTGAAAAAGAAGCGCAGGCCATCATCGATGAAGAAACAGCTCGTTGGAAGCCGGAACTGGATTGGTATGCGAAACGATTGAAAGGTAAAAAAGTATGCTTGTGGCCGGGTGGATCAAAACTTTGGCATTGGGCTCATGTCATTGAAGAAGAAATGGGTCTGGATGTCGTTTCGGTTTATTCTAAATTCGGGCATCAGGGGGATTTTGAAAAAGGTATCGCTCGCTGCAGTGAAGGTGCACTTGCGATTGACGATCCAAATGAGCTGGAAGGAATCGAAGCGATGAAGACGCTAAAACCAGATATTATTTTTACAGGCGTTCGTCCGGGCGAAGTTGCTAAAAAATTAGGGATACAATATCTAAATGCCCATGCTTATCACAATGGACCTTACAAAGGCTTTGAAGGCTGGGTTCGCTTTGCAAGAGATATTTACAATGCACTATATTCGCCGATTCATCAACTTGCCAGCATTGATATCAGCCAGACAGAAGTAGATGGCAGCGGTTTTTCAACCAGACAGCTGATTTCGGATGTGAATATCGATAAAACGGCAATCACTCCACCGGAAGAACAGCCTTATACTGGAGATTATGACTGCGTGACAAAATTACGTGATAAAACATATCCCGAACCAAGCCATAAACTTGTGAAGGTAGTATAAGGAGGTGCTGGAGAATGGATGATTCAAGAAAAGACAAGGTTGAGCAGCTTGTGGATTATATAATGAAATGGTGTTTATGGCAGTTTCATTCACGGGCCTGGGATCGTGAAAAACAAAATGAGGGTGTATTAACGAAAACGATGCAGCTTTTATGTGAAGAACCGGTTGATTGTGAAACGCCTGCTGATAAATGTTATTGGGTCGATGCAATGGTTTTAGCTAAAGATTTTAAAGCAACCTATCCATGGCTTGGTGCAATGGATAAAAAGGATATTAAACTTCTTATGCAGGACCTGAAAGATCGCATAGATTATTTGACAATTACGGGTTCATTAAATAAAGAACTTACCGATCAACGGTATTAAACTATATATAATGCACTAAAGAAATTACATCTAGCCTAGCAGTCTTAATTCCACTCAACCCTATACCCCATTCCTAACGATTGCCATATAGAATATTTAATGCAACTTATATAGTTAAATAAATACGGTGCGCTGTTACAGCGGCAAAGAAAATCAAAAAGGGAGTCGATTTTTTATGATGTCTTGTGAAGTGAAAGAAAAAGAGCGTGCCGGCATTATCAACCCGATATTTACCTGTCAGCCTTGCGGTGCTCAATATGCCAGCATCGGAATCAAAGATTGTATTGCGATTGTTCATGGCGGTCAAGGCTGCGTAATGTTTGTTCGGCTGCTATTTGCCCAGCATTTTAAAGATAATTTTGATATAGCATCTTCGTCCGTACATGAAGATGGTGCTGTATTCGGGGCGGTTCATCGTGTTGAAGAAGCGGTAGATGTTCTTTTGATGCGATATCCGGATGTGAAGGTGATTCCAATCATCACAACTTGTTCAACGGAAGTCATTGGTGATGATGTTGATGGGGTTGTTCGTAAATTAAATGCTGGACTATTGAAAGAAAAATATGCTGGTCGTGAAGTTCATTTGATTAGTGTTCATACGCCAAGCTTTAAAGGAAGTCAGGTTACTGGCTATGATGTGGCTTTGGATGCTTTTGTCAGAACTTTGGCGAAAAAAGATCAACCCAATGGGAAAATTAACTTGTTTACGGGTTGGGTTAATCCGGGAGATGTAACGGCACTGAAGCATCTTTTGGCTGAAATGGATATTGCAGCTACGGTTCTGTTTGAAATCGAGAGTTTTGATTCACCATTAATGCCAAATGGTGATGCTGTTTCACATGGCAGTACACCAGTTGAAGATATCATTGGAACGGCGAATGCTATGGGGACGATTGCCTTAAATCGGTATGAGGGCGGCGCTGCAGCGGAATACCTAGAAAGTGAATTTAACGTTCCGGCGGTGATTGGACCAACACCGATTGGTATACGTAATACGGACACATTTTTACAAAATCTAAAAAAAATGACAGGTAAAGAAATTCCTCTTTCTTTAGTTAGGGAACGCGGTATTGCGATTGATGCACTCACGGATTTGGTACACATGTTTTTTGCGGATAAAAAAGTTGCTATCTATGGACATCCGGATTTGGTGATTGGTTTGGCTGAATTTTGTCTGGATTTGGAAATGAAACCGGTATTACTGCTTTTAGGGGATGATAATTCAACTTATAAGAAAGATGCTCGTCTCAAAGCTTTTGAAGAAAAAGTCGATTTCGAGATGGAGGTCATAACCAATGCCGATTTATGGGAACTGGAAAGTCGGATCAAAAATAAAGAAATTGAATTGGATCTTATTTTAGGACACTCCAAAGGCAGGTTTATATCCATTGATTATAATATCCCGATGGTACGTGTCGGCTTCCCAACCTATGATCGTGCGGGTTTGTATCGTCACCCGGTTGTGGGTTATGCTGGTGCTACTTGGTTAGCGGAAACCATGGCCAATACGATATTTGAGGATATGGAACATAAGAAAAATAAAGAATGGTTACTCAATGTATGGTAAACTGAATCACATTTTAGCAGTGCAGCGGCATTGTAAATAGAATAAATAGCAGGCAATGCTGTCAGTTTCTGATGTCGATCAGTTCTGGCAGCATTCCTAAAAAAAGAGGCTGAAAAATTATGATTAATAGCATACAAAATGAAGCAGACATCGATAGTTTTGTCGAAGCCTATCATACGGCGCAGGGTTTTCATCATCGAGCGGAGAATTTTTTACAAGAAGGTCAAGCGAATAGTGTGGTGTTCAATGTGGCGGCTATTGCCTTGGAAAATTATTTAATTGCCTTATCGAATCTGCATGGTGTAGAGCCACGAAATCATAATTATATCTGCCTTATGGACTCCATTGAAACTTTTATGATCATTCCGCCTTTATTAAGTGCCGAAATAAGATCGTTGGATGTGATTTTTGGGATTTGTTCACTGGAAAATTATCAGCATGGCACACCAGAGGAAGAAGATGGTAAGCGAGTTATTAGGTTATGCCAAAAAGTACAAGGGCTATTTGATCAACATAAAATTTCTGCATTGAAAAGTAAAATCTGAGCTTTACGAGCCGTTAAGAAGGGATTGAAAACGATGCGACTCCATTATTTACAGCATGTTCCATTTGAAAATCCTGGTAGTATCTTGGTCTGGGCTGAAAAAAATCAGTATACCGTAACGAGTACTCATTTATATAAAAATGAAATTTTACCGAAACAGAGCGAGTTTGACTGGCTGGTTATTATGGGCGGGCCAATGAATATTTACGAGGAAGAACATTATCCTTGGCTGGCAGCTGAAAAAGATTTCATAAAAAAATCCATTCAGCAAGGGAAGGTTATTATTGGTTTATGTCTGGGCGCACAACTCATTGCCGACGTGATTGGCGGGAAAGTTACCAAAAATCCGCAGCTGGAAATTGGCTGGTTTCCGGTTCAGTTAAGTGAAGAAGCAAGGAAATCTCCCTTGTTTTCCTTTTTTCCACCAGAACCCATTGTTTTTGAGTGGCATGGAGATACCTTCAGTATTTTGTCCGAGGATGCAATATGTATTGCTGAAAATGAAGCTTGTAAAAACCAAGCTTTTATCTATAAGAGAAAAATTTTTGGATTTCAGTTCCATCTGGAAAATACAGTTGAAATTATCCGGGCGCTGGTTGAGCATTGTAAAAATGAAATGAGACCAGGCCCCTATGTGCAGTCGGCGGAAGAATTAGAGGCTCATGTGGAATATATCAAACAGGATAATCAATGGATGTTTTGTTTTCTCACGCAATTGGAAAAAATGGACAGAGAGGGTGTTCTTTAATGGAGACGGTTCGTTATACACAACGGATTTGCAGTGATCAACAACAAATCGAAGCTTTTCTTTTATCATCCCGTATTGGTATACTTGCTTTAACGGGTGAGTCTTTTCCCTATGCAGTACCGGTTAATTATATCTGGCATAAAAATGCCATCTATTTTCATGGAATGGGATCAGGCAAGAAAAATGTCCTTCTTGCTCAGAACCCGCCAGTGTGTTTTACGATTTATGCAGAACACGGTACTGTAATCGATCCAGTACCGTGTCATGCTGATACAGCTTATATGAGTGTCATGATTTTTGGCAAAGCAGAAAAATTAATTGATTTTGCAGAATCGGCAGTTGTTATGCAAAAAATGATAGACAAATATATGCCAAACTATTATAGTCAGCCGTTAACGGGAAATCTAATGGAAAAATATAAATCTTCACTCGATGGAAATGGTGTAGGTATATATCGAATTCAGGCGGATATCGTAACTGCTAAAGAAAATGCCGTAAATTCTCAAACTATTTTCTAGATAAATTGAGGAATATTAAACTGCTGATTCGTTTACCAGACAGGAATTATAAGGTTGAGAATACTTCATTTAGATAGAACGGAAAGTACATCCAAGTCTATCAGTCTGCCAGAAATGGGGTATAGGGCATCGTTTGCTTCCTACGTAACGCCACTCAACCTTATACCCCATTCCTGACGATTGCTATATAAAATGTTTAATGCGTTCTATATATGACTATATTTTATAAAAAAAAGACATATCAAGCAAAGGTTGAAAAATCGAATCTTTTGCTTGATATGTCTTTTAAGTTAGCCTTGTGATTGTGGTTTTGTGAGGCGGGCGGGGTCCATGTAATGATTATAGATGGCTGCATCTACATAGCCAGTTGCTAAAGCAGCTTCTTTTAGCGTAATGCCTTCTTTTTCAGCTCGATGGGCAATTTCAGCGGCTTTATCGTAGCCAATTAATGGTACTAAACCAGTAACTAAAATAAGGGATTGACTTAAGTTGAATTCAATTTTTTCGCGGTTTGGTTCAATACCAACCAGACAGTTATGATTAAAAGAATTCATACTGTCACTCAGTAAGCGGATGCTTTGAATTAAGTTATAAGCCATAACTGGCATAAATACATTCAACTGGAAATTTCCCTGACTGGCCGCAAATGAAACGGTAGTATCATTGCCAAAGACTTGTGTGACCACCATGGTTAAGGCTTCAGCCTGGGTTGGATTTACTTTTGATGGCATGATTGAACTGCCTGGTTCGTTGGCAGGAATCGTGATTTCACCGAGTCCGCAACGAGGTCCGCTGGCAAGCCACCGTACATCATTGGCTATTTTCATAAGATCAGCGGCTAATGCTTTGAGCAAGCCATGGACAGCAGCAATTTCATCTCGGCTCGATAATGCTTGGAACTTATTGGGTGCGGTTTGGAAATGTTCATTAGTCAATTTGCTGATTTCTTCGGCAATTTTTACGGCGAACAGGGGATGGGTATTGATTCCTGTTCCGACGGCAGTGCCTCCCATAGCGAGATCACGCAGAAAATTGATACCAGCAGTCAACATTTCCTGATTGCGGCGTATCATTCGTGCCCAGCCGCTAATTTCCTGCCCTAATGTGAGTGGGGTAGCATCCATAAGATGTGTGCGTCCGGTTTTGACAACATCCATAAAATCTTTTGACTTTTTTTCAAGCGTTGCAGCTAGATCGTCCAGTGCGGGAAAAAGCTGTTTTTTAATGAGGGTGAGCCCAACTACATGTAGGGCGGTGGGAAATATATCATTTGAGCTTTGAGAGCAATTTACATGATCATTTGGATGGACGGCAATTTCTTTGCCTTGTTCGGCTAAAATTTGTGCAGCCCGATGAGCCAGAACTTCATTCATATTCATATTAAACTGTGTGCCGCTGCCTGTCTGCCATACAGCTAGTGGAAAATTCCCGTCAAGTTTACCAGCTAATACTTCGTCACAGGCTTCAATAATTGCATCAGCTCTGCCAGAATCTAGTGTTTCTAAATTTTTGTTTACGGCCGCAGAGGCACGTTTTAATAAAGCGAAGACTTCCACCATTTCCTGGGGGATTTTTTCGGTGCCAATTTGAAAGTTTTCGAAAGAACGCTGTGTTTGAGCACCCCATAACTTATCTGCTGGAACCTTAATTTCTCCGAGCGAGTCTGTTTCAATACGATATTCCATGTAAATCACTCCTTTAACTACTTTGTTTTAATTTTAGACTACCACTTATAGGATATAGCAAATTGTAAGAAAATTCAAATGTTAAATAGATGAGTATTGTTATCAATTATAGTTTAGTATAAAATCACAACAAAGTCAAAGGTAGAGGGCTTTTTTATCGCAGTAAGGGCATATTGCCAGTCAATTTGTTTATTTTGCGGCTCGAACCATAGAGGCCGATACCTAAGTACTGAAACATGGCAGAGGGAATGGATTTAACTTTTTCTTTATAAATTTGATAATCTTTGCAAGTTTGGGCCGTGTTAGAAAAATCAACGATGACTAGATCATTCCAGTTATTATTCTTGATTTTTTCTAGTACTTCATGTATTGTTGTCGTGCTCCCGTTTAAAATTGGGATGGGAATATTGGTTATACCAAGATGTTTTGTCTGAGAAGCGTCAATGAGATCTTCTCCGATAATGCTATTGAGTTTATGGCCAAGAGTAATACCAAGAATTGCTGAAGTGTTGGCAATCAAGCCAAGCGGCAGGGTTGAATCGATAATCATTACACATTTATTTTCTTCTATTGACATACAAAATTCTCCTCATTTTTTATGTTTTGTCTCCGTTATAAAAATATTCATATATTGTTTTGGTGTGAGCCCAATGATTCTTTTGAAGAAATTTGAAAAATGACTTTGGTCTGAGAAACCTGTTTGCAAGGCGACGTTTAGGGGTGAACATTGTTGTTCTAGCAGTTTTTTTGCTGCGCTGATACGAATCGCTTCTAAATAACAGTAAGGCGATATGCCTTTTTGTTTTGTGAACGATCGTAATAAGTGGTATTTGCTTATGTTAGCTAACTGACTCAGATCATTTAATTTTATGTTTTCACTGTAATTCGCTTGTAAAAAATCACAAATGATTTTTATTTCAGCGGAAGGTTCTATTGAATTTTGATCAAAGATCGTATCGGCGTGTTCAAAAATTAATTCTTCCATGATCAGCAAAAACAATTCATCTTTTTTGAAGTCTTTTTCCTGATGCATAAGCATTTCATGCAAATCATGTAAGGCAGAGACCAATTCGCTGTCGCATAATACTGGCTCTGTAAAGTAGGGCAGATATGTTTTCTGCGTTATTTCCCGGACGATTTTTTGCATATTGTCTACAGAAATGTTAATACAGCGATAATCTAAAGGCTGGTTATCCAGCTGCTGACACATATGGCTGTCTTGTGGATTAAAAATAATTAAAGTGTCGCGTTCTACTATATAATGTTTGTTTTTACAAAATAATTCCCGTCGACCATTTTCAATAAAACCGATTACATAATATTCATGGAAATGTGTAGGAAATTTTTGCCTGATTCCTTTAAAACTATAGGCTTCAATATTTAAATCGGCATCAAAACAAACAGTCCTTGTTTCAGGTACCATCGACATCGCTCCTTTGTTCGTCTTCCGTAATCATACTATAAAACAATAGGGATTTCTTGTATGATATTGACCTATTTTGTACCAAGGTAAAGAAACTATTGTACAACCGCTTTGTAATAGAAAATTTTTTTATGTGAATTGTTTTACAAATCAGCAGGTGGGTGGTATTCTAATAGGAATAAATTTCGCTAAGAAGGAGAATTTAATGAATAAAAGTAAGGGTATTGGTCTTTTTTCACTTTGTGGACTTATTATTGGTCCGATTATTGGGTCAGCAATTTTATTACTGCCGCCGATTGTTTATGACAAAATTGGTGACTGGGCAATTGTGGCTTGGTTGGTGATTATGATATTAGGCAGTGTATTTGCCTATGTATTTATCTATTTAAGTTTGAAAAGTCCAGGGAATGAAGGGGTTGCTTTGGCGGTGGGGAAAATGCTGGGGCCTTTCTGGCAAGAACTTTGCTCTAATTTTCTTACGACGGCTGTTTTCTTCGGTCCGATGGCGGTTTTGTTGACGGCAGCTGGATTTTTAAAAAACTTCAGCTTTCTTAAGATGCTAAATAGCGAATTTATTGTATGTATTTTAGTTTTTATTTGTATTGGCTTACTTGTAAGCGGCGTTAAATCCTTTGCTCGGTTTAATTTACTCGTTACGGCTTGTACGGTTGTCTCATTAGCGGCCGGTAGTTTATATACTTTAGTGACGGCAGCCGATATTCAATTACCACAGACGATGGTCTCCTTGCCTGATTTTGGTTATAGCTTGTTACTTTTGTTTTGGGCTATTGTTGGCTGGGAGGTTATTGGTAATTATATCGAGGACATCAAGAATCCTGAAAGAACATTACGTAAAGCCATGACGATCAGTGTTATCATTATAACTGGTGTATACCTTCTGGTGGCCTTATCACTGCAGAGCTTTTTAGGTGAACATACAATAATCGCTATCATGCAGCCTTTATTTGGTAGTCTAGCTGTGCCGTTTTTAAGTATTGTAGCGGCAGGACTTTGTATTTCTACATATCTTATGATTGTTGGTGCTGTTACCAGAATGAATGCAAAACGAGCTGAAAATGGCAGGCTGCCAGCTTATTTGGCACAAACGAATCGCTATGGAAGTCCGGTCAATGCTATTTTTACACTTACGGGAATTCATATGATTACACTGAGTTTGCTTGCTGGGGATGTTTTAACATTGGATAGTTTGGTTGCCTGTGCTAATGTTTTTTTCTTGGCAAATGCCATGATTGGTTTAGCGGCAGGGTTTCGTATTTTAGATAATGTAAAATTGAAATTTGCGATTTCAATTTTAATGATCGCTTTCGCAGGCTTACTAAGCAAAGCAACACTCTGGAGTATGTTCATTTTTGTGCTGGTCTTTTTCGTATCATGGAAAGCCCATCAAAGACATAAACGCACTCGAAAAGCAGAACCTGTTTATCGCTCGGATATGCATTAAGGGTCAATATTTCAGCATGATATTTTGCCCTTTAATGGTGGCTGAAAAATATTATTCTTAATGAATCAAAGGAGTTAAAGATAAAATACAGAAATTACTTATGTATATAGAACGCATTAAAGAAATTACATCCGATTGCCATATAAAATGTTTAATGCCATATATAGATAAGACTACAAATAAATTAGGCAATATAAAAAAATAACGGGTCGGTTTTAGAAAAAAGGAGTGTGGTCGTATGTACAAACCAATTGAAAATAGAGTAGCTCATTTGAGTGAAAATTTAATTGGGTTAAATATAAGCTTATTGATTTTAGCTTTTTTGGTCATTGGCATGGATCATATGGGGTATTTAGGGACGAATTTGTCCTTTCGTGCGATCAAAGGAATTGGTAAAGAATTTGGTACTATAACAATTATCATCGCCATAATTGCTTTTATGAATTACGTATTGCGGGAAATTTATCTTCAAATCACACGCAATAAAATTGCTCTTTCGCAAACGATGAACCAGCTATATAAGAATCTAATGAAAGATGTTCGCTTGTTGCATCCTTTGGTCGGTACGGTAGCAATTTATGCCGGAATCTTGCACGTTTATTTTGTGTGGTTTCGTGGGGTACATAATTTTAATCTTAGTATTGCTTTTGGGATTTTGGCACTTTTGTTGTTATTATTTTTATTGTATATAGGACATAAAATTCGATGCATGCCGCAAAATAAAAAGCTGCGAACGATCCATAAAATGATAGCATATTCATTTTTGGTCTTTTATGTTTTACATATTGCCATAAAAGGTGATTGATTGTATCAAGGGAAATAGGGGAGGAATTGTTATGAAGCAAGTAAGTACGACATTTGAAACTTTTTTAAAAGAAGCCCCAAAGCACGCTCAGGTTTGGCTGGATGCGGTAAAAAAATTAGATGATGCCAGTACCTTGGATGCAAAAACAGAAGAAATTGCGTATATTGCAGTACTTAGTACGGTTGGACTATTGACGGGGCTGCCATTTCACGTAAAACATGCAAAAGAATTAGGCGCAACAAGAGACGAAATAAAAAGTGCAGTTTTGCTGCCACTTCCAGCCGTTGGCAATAAAGTTGTTGCGGCTTTACCAATAGCGCTGCATGCCTATGATGAAGAAGATTAACAGATTTGTTATTGACGATGAATGAAAAATAAAAGAGCACCGTGCATTTTTGCGCCCGGTGCTCTTTTATTTTATAACCGCATAGCAGCTTCGGCGGCAAGCGGTGATCGTTCACATTCTTCTGGCAGCATCGTCACTTGAAAGCAGAGTTTGGAACCCATCATTTTTTCACTCGCATAACTGAGACCATTTGATTGGCTGTCCAACAATGGATTATCGATTTGTGCTGGATCGCCAAGTAAAATTATTTTTGTGCCAAGCCCCGGTCTGGTTAAAACGGCTTTTGCCTGGCGTGGGGTAGAGTTTTGCATTTCATCAAAAATTACCCAGTATTTTTGCAAGGAACGACCGCGTTGGTAAGCCAGTGCTTCGGTTTGGATGATTCGTTTTTCAAATAACATATTGACTGTATCTTCGGTTTGCAGGACATCTTTTTCTTCCGTAGAGTTGCTTCCTGACATTAAGGTAAATAAATTGTCTTTAATGGCACGCATATAAGGTTCAATTTTTTCGGCTTCCGTACCAGGCAGGAAACCAATCCCTTCATCAAGCATGGCATTGGGGCGGCAAATCAGGATATGCTGATATACTTTTGGCTGGCAGTCCATGTAATTGTGGAGCCCCACGGCTAAGGAATAAAACGTTTTGGCAGTTCCAGAGATTCCTTTTAAGATAACAAGCGGAGCTTCGGTAGAGTTCATCATGAGACATTCTTGCATAAAGATCTGCCCAACATTTTTTGGTGTAACGCCAAATGGATTGGTTTTTTGATAGCGCAAATGAACGATTTTTTTCCCATCAAAACGTCCTAGAGCGGTATGCCGCTCTTTGTCGGTTGATTTTATCAAGAGAAATTGGTTGGTGACGAACGTGGCTGAAGTTAAGACGCTGGCTGATTCATCAAAAATATACAAATTTGCTGGATCAATCGTTTGCGTTTCGTCTTTGTGGAAGTCATTGATGATATCACTCGAAGTATAGGCAACGACACGTCCAGTATATTGTTGATCAATACTGGAAACTTTGTCGTTACGAAAGTCTTCAGCTTGAATATTTAAAATGGAGGCTTTTACTCGCATATTTGTATCACGGCTGACTAAAATCGTTTGATTGCCGCTTTCTGCTAAACCTTTGCAGACTTGCAGGATACGATTGTCGGCATTTGATTTGTCCCAATGTGACGGCATTTGTGTAGCTGTATGGTTTGCTTCCAGAATCAAAATACCACCGTTATCATTCAGTGGGACGCCTTCGAGTAAATTTCCCTGCAGGCGCAGCCGATCAATGATACGGCTAATATGACGGCTGTTTGCACCACGTTCCGTGGATTCTTTTTTAAAGCGATCTAATTCCTCGATAACAACTTCAGGAATGACGACATTGTGTTCACTAAATGCATATAAAGCATTCGGTGAATGCAGCAAAACATTGGTATCTATGACATAGTACTTTTTCATAGTATCCCCCTCTTCACTGAGAACATCTTCTCAACTCTAGAATAGAGTTTATAACGTTTGTTTGCGTTAAGAAATGATTAATGTTGTGTTAATATTTTTAAAGTTTTGCCATATAGAATATTTAATGCAAGTTATATATACCTCTTTTTCACAAATAAACACTTTGTTTATAATGAACAAACTTTGTTGACAATAAAAATAATTCGACTTATGATAGATACATTAACAAACAAAGGGAGTGCAGACAATGAAACGAGGTATAAAACTTATTTTAGGGTGTTTATTGATAAGTCTAAGCATTTTGATTTTTAAACATGCACATATTACGACGGGCGGAACAACGGGGCTTGCATTGAATTTATCCTATATATTATCGGTTCCGTTTGATTATGTATTTTTTATGGTCAACTTACCATTTTATATATTATCGATTCGTGGCATGGGATGGAACTTCACAGTGGCAACGGTTTTTTCGGTGGGAATCGTTTCTTGTTTTACTGGTATCGAACGCTTTTTACCGGAACTTGTGATTTCACCATGGGGCGGTGCTTTATTTGGCGGCTGTTTAATGGGCATTGGACTCGCTGCTTTATTTTCGGGTCGAAGTTCAATCGCTGGAACGGGTGTCGTAACTGTTTATCTGCAAAAGCGTTTTGGCTGGAATCCAGGGCGGCTTAATTTGGTTTTTGACAGTGTTATTATCGGCATAGGAACATTTGCTGTGAGTTTAACGGATACTTTGTTTTCCGCATTGTCGATTGTTGTAATATCGCTTATTTTAAGCTTTTTCAAAAATCGTATTGCCAATACGTATAGCTCTGAACCGGCAGTGGTAAACCTTCGAGTAAATAATTGAATTGAAAAAAACTGCCGCAAATGGTATTTTATATAGAGAAGGCGGTGGCAGTTTTGGAAAAAAAAGAAGCCTTAGAATTTTTGAACCGAGTTGCGGCTGGTTTGGCAAACATGTTTGGAAATTCTTGTGAGACACTCATTCACGATATGAACAATAAAAAATCATCGATTGTTTCCATCTATCACGGACAAGTAACACAGCGTAAACAGGGTGAGAGCCTGACAATTTTGGGAGTCAAAGAGGTTGATGATTTTTTTGAGGGCAAAGATTTGGTTAATTGTTTAGGCAAAATGAAAGATGGACGTTTGCTTAAAAGCTCAACGTTTCATTTACGCGGCGACGATTATCATTATGCATTAGGCATCAATTATGATTACACGCATTTGGCTATGGCAAAAGCATCCTTAGAAGAATTTACGGCGGTCGGGCAGCCGATTGAAGAAGCCATTTCTTCATCGGGTAATTTATTGCAGGATATTTTTGATGAATGTTTGAAAATAGTGGGAAAGCCAGTGGCTATGTTTAATCGAGGCGATCGTCTAAAAATGATTGAATTGCTTATGGAACGTGGTGCTTTTGACTTTACGAAGGGCATTCCAATTATTGCTGAAAAATTAAACATTTCTCGTTATACAATTTATAAATACTTAAAGCCTAGGGCTTAATTCGTATAAAATAGAAAACAAAAAGCAGAGAACTGAAAAGTTGTCTGCTTTTTATACATGTATATAAGGAGGCGGATTTTGATGGCAGTGAAAGAAATACTTAAATTAGGTAATTCATGTCTTTACGATATATCAAAACCTGTTTTGCTCAAAGAATGGTCTATGCTGGAAGTGGTTATGAAAGATCTTCATGATACTTTAATGGACTTTCGACATACATATAAAGCGGGGCGGGCTGTAGCTGCACCGCAGATTGGTGTTATGAAGCGGATTATTTATTTGAATATAGGTGAACCTAAACTTTTAGTGAATCCAAGTCTGTGCTTTCCCGATACGGAGATGATAGAGTTATGGGATGATTGCATGAGCTTTCCTAATTTGTTGGTCAAGGTACAGCGGTTCAAACGCTGCCAGCTTGAATATACAGATTTTTTTGGTAAACAGCAAAGCACTTTATTAGAAGGTGATTTAGCTGAATTGATTCAGCATGAATATGACCATTTAGATGGTATCTTAGCGACAGAGCGTGCCATAGATAAACGTTCTCTGGCTTTAAAATAAGGCTGATACGGGTTACATTTTGTGGATTGACTAAGATGTTAAAGGAGCTTGTGATTTTGATGCAATTCTTTACGTATGTTGAGATTAATAAAACGGGATTTATTTGCGTTGCTTTTAAAGTTATAGGTTAAAATAGATGAAATACTAAGCGAATATTTTTTCTGGTTTAGATTTAACAAGATATAGTACGGATATTAATTTTTATTTAATAATAATTCACACTAAATAAAATTATTATGTGAAGAGAAAAAAAGCATACTTTCATATCAGATTTATCAATGCCTGCTATAGAAATTTGACTAACCCTTATATCATAAGGGCTGAGCGTTGCTCAAGAGTATGACAGCGTATTTGATAAGAAAAACAAGTATAAATGATATTAATGATAAAACTCATAAATCTGTGATTTTGATTTATTGCATATCTTGACAGCGGATAAAAAAAGCAATACAATAAATTTAATTCCTAGTATTTCGATAAGGATAGTTTACTTTTAATATAAATTGCAGATGATTGCTAGAATAAGAGGTGTAAAAATGGCAGAAAAATTTTTAGAAATACGTGGGTTACATGCAGCCATTGACGGAAAAGAAATCTTGAAGGGGTTAGATCTTCAAGTAAATAAAGGTGAAATTCATGTCATCTTAGGTCCGAATGGTTCAGGAAAATCTACATTAATGAATTTGATTATGGGACATCCAAAATATGAAATAATCGCGGGATCAATTGCTTTTGAAGGAGAAGACCTTACAACACTTAAAACGTATGAACGTGCGAGAAGGGGTCTTTTTTTATCGTTTCAAAATCCAGAAGAAATTCCTGGTATTACGGTGGAAAACTTACTTCGGACAGCAAAAAAATCGATTGATGGCGAAAATATAAAAATAATGGCTTTTAAAAAATCATTAGAAAAAACGATGGCAACTCTAAAAATGGATGAGTCTTATGCATCTCGTTATATGAATGTTGGCTTTTCCGGCGGTGAAAAAAAACGCAATGAAATTTTGCAAATGATGATGATTAATCCAAAACTGGCAATGCTAGATGAAACGGATTCCGGGCTTGATGTCGATGCAGTGCAGATCGTATCGGCTGGTGTAAAACATTTTCATACCAAAGAAAATTCCTGTTTGATTATTACACATAACACAAAGATATTAGAACATCTAAAAGTGGATCATGTACATATCTTAATGGATGGGAAGATTATTAAACATGGTGATGCGACACTTATTGATGAAATTAGTGAAAATGGTTTCCTTCATTTGAAATAATGAAGGTATAAACAGGATTTTTTGATTTAGAATTGATATAAGTGAGGTGATCCAAGTTTATGGAGAAGAAAAAAACATTTGTCGAAGATATTGAACGCAGTCTTTATGATATAAAAAATGAAGATCGCTATAGTTATAAAGCAAACCAAGGCTTGACGGAAGACATCGTCCGAGCAATTTCAAAAGAAAAAAATGATCCGGATTGGATGCTGGATTTCAGGCTTCGGTCACTTGAAGTTTATAATAATACAGCACTTCCTAGTTGGGGACCAGCCCTTGATGAACTAGATATGGATCATATTGTTACCTACGTTCGCCCTGACACGACAATGAAGGGCGATTGGAAAGAAGTTCCAGAAGATATTAAAAATACGTTTGATCGTTTGGGTATTCCACAAGCAGAGAAAGAATCACTCGCTGGAGTCGGTGCGCAATATGATTCAGAAGTTGTTTACCATAGCATTAAAGAAGATTTGGTGAAGCAGGGTGTAGTTTACACAGATATGGAAAGTGCGCTTCGCGACTATGAATCCATGGTCAAAGAATATTTTATGCAGTTGGTGACACCAAAAGATCATAAATTTGTCGCATTGCATGGTGCAGTATGGTCAGGAGGATCTTTTGTTTATGTACCACCTGGCGTGCATGTTGATATTCCGTTGCAATCGTATTTTCGTTTAAATTCACCAGGAGCCGGGCAGTTTGAACATACGTTGATTATTGTTGATAAAGAGGCGAGCCTTCACTTTATCGAAGGTTGTTCGGCACCGAAATATAATGTAACGAATCTACATGCTGGTTGTGTAGAATTATATGTAAAAGAAGGGGCACGTCTCCGGTATTCAACAATTGAAAACTGGTCACGTAATATGTTGAATCTCAATACCAAACGTGCCTTAGTGGATAAAGATGGTTTAATTGAATGGGTTTCGGGATCATTCGGATCGAAAATTTCAATGCTGTATCCGCGTAGTATTTTGCGTGGCGAGCATGCTCGGGCAGAATTTACGGGTGTTACGTTTGCGGCGAAAGGGCAGACCTTGGATACAGGCGCGGCTGTGATTCATGCGGCACCGTATACCTCTTCTAATATTAGTACACGTTCTATTTCCAAAGATGGTGGGGTTGTTGTATATCGTGGTGCTATTAAAGTTGCTCCGAATGCGCATCATTCGAAATCCTCGGTTAATTGCGAATCGTTGATGCTGGATGATCTTTCACGGTCGGATACACTCCCAGTTATGGATATTTTAAATGATGATGTAGATATCGGTCATGAAGCGAAAATTGGTCGTATCAGTGATGAGGCGATTTTTTACTTGATGAGTCGTGGCATTAGCGAAGAAGAAGCAAAAGCAATGATTGTCAGAGGTTTTGTGGAACCGATTGCGAAAGAACTGCCACTCGAATATGCGGTGGAAATGAATAACTTAGTTAATCTTGAACTTGAAGGTACGATGGGATAGGGGATGATAGTATGGAAAAATATAATACAATTGTAAATCCTATTCCAGTACGGACTTGGAACTGGTTGGGGGTTAATGGAACCAAGCTGGAAAATGAAATCCCAGCAATCGGGACCTATAAAAAGCAGCCGCTTAAAACAAGCAATCCGGCTGTTTCAATTATAAATCTGGATCAGAACAATCAAGAGTATCCGGTTTTAGACGAATTGAATGCAGGGCTAAATGAAGAATTGCAAGAATTTGTGCAAGTCAATCAAAACAGCGGCTTTTACATTGAAATAGCAGCAAACGATCAGGTGAAAGATCCGATTTTGCTTCAATATGAACTTGATGATCAAGATAAGACGCTTGTTGATCAGCATATGATTCTTGCTCGCAAAAACAGTGAAGCCACAATCGTCATTGGCTATCAAGCAGCGGATGAATCCAGAGGATTTCATAATGGGATTACCAAAGTTTATGCCGAACAAGGTGCCAGCGTTCATTTGATAAAAGTACAAATGTTATCCGAGCAGGATATTCATCTAGATGCCATCAATGTATTTGCTGAATCGGATGCACAGGTGGATATTACAACGGTTGAGCTTGGCGCAGCACAGGCAATTACAAGCTGTAGGACGAACTTAGCAGGTGATAACAGCACGGTGCAGGTACAGGCGATTTACTTTGGTGATAAAGAACGCAAATTGGATATGAATTATGTAGTTTCACATAAAGGTAAAAAATCAATCGGGAACATGGAAATTCATGGTGCATTGATGGATAAAAGTCAAAAAACATTTAGAGGAACATTAGATTTTCTCAAAGGTTCTCGTGGTGCAATTGGCAATGAAGCGGAAGAAATTGTTTTGCTCAGTCCTAACGTGCGAAATCGTTCCGTGCCACTTATGCTTTCGGGTGAATCAGATGTTGAAGGTCATCATGCCGTCAGTATCGGGAAAATGGATGAAGATAAATTATTTTATCTCATGAGCCGGGGACTTAGTTTGAGTGATGCAGAAAAATTAGTTGTAGAAGCTTCTTTTCAGCCAGCGCTTGATAAAATCCCCGTGTCTGAAATCAAAACACAAATTTCGACTTATATTAGGAGGCGGTTGAGCCATGCCGAATGAATATATAAAAGATTTTCCGATTTTACAAAAACCAATGAATGGCAAATCGCTGGTTTACTTAGATAATGGGGCAACAACGCAAAAACCTCTTTCGGTAATTCAAGCGGTTGATGACTATTACACGACATTTAATGCCAACCCGCATCGTGGGGCTTATGATTTAAGCGTTAAGGCTACAGAAATCTATGAAGGTGCTCGTGAAACGGTACAAAAATTTATTGGTGCGGCAAACTCGTATGAAGTTATTTTTACGAAAAATGCGACAGAATCTTTAAATTTATTAGCCTATAGTTATGGAATGAATTTTATTGAATCTGGCGATGAGATTGTAATTTCGATTGCCGAACATCATAGTAATCTTGTGCCATGGCAGCAGGTGGCGAAAGCCAAAGGTGCTACTTTAAAATATATATATCTGGATTCAGTCGGACGGATTACGCAACAAGAAATTGATGCGAAAATTACTGATAAAACAAAAATTGTTGCGGTAACGCAAGTCTCAAATGTTTTGGGGATTATAAATCCGATCGCTGATATTGTGAAAAAAGCGCACAGTGTAGGCGCTATAGTGATTGTGGATGGGGCACAAAGTGTACCACATTTTAAAGTTGATGTACAAGCGTTAGATATTGATTTTCTTGTTTTTTCCGGTCATAAGATGCTTTCACCAATGGGGATTGGCGTACTTTATGGAAAAGAAGCACTTCTTGATAAAATGCCGCCATTTTTATGCGGTGGTGATATGATTGATTATGTATGGGAGCAAGAGACGACCTTTGCACCGCTTCCGGCTAAATTTGAAGCTGGTACGCAAAATGTCGGGGGGGCGGCAGGTCTCGCAGCAGCTATTGAATATATTGGGAAAATTGGCTTTGACAAAATAGAAGCGATTGAAGCGGATTTGATTCAGTATGCCATTCCAAAATTGAAGGCACTTCCCTATATTACACTTTATGGCAGTGACGATTTATCGGTTAAAACAGGCGTTATTGCTTTTAATGTTGCCGATATACATCCACATGATGTATCGACGATCTTAGATGCGGATGGTGTTGCGATTCGTGCCGGTCATCATTGTGCGCATCCATTGATGCAGTATTTAGGTGTGAATGCAACATGCAGGGCGAGTCTTTATTTTTATAATACACGTGAGGATGTAGATAAGCTGATTGACAGCCTAAGCCGCGTGAGAGGAGTATTAGGTTATGGATCTTAGTGGTGTCTATACAGAAATGATTGCCGAGCATAATAAATCGGGTCGTAATAAAAAACATTTAGTGGAACCGACGATTGTGCTAAAGGGACGAAATCCAAGCTGTGGCGATGAAATTTCTTTGGAATTGAAAGTTTGTAATGGTGTGATTGAAGATGCAGCCTTTACCGGAATTGGTTGTGCCATATCACAGGCATCTACTTCAATGATGATTGATCTGATTCGTGGACAGAATGTTGAAAAAGCCCAAGAATTCATTGATACATTTTTAGGCATGATTAAACGTGAAATTACGGATGATGATGATTTGGAAATTTTAGATGAAGCTATTGCTTTAAAAAACATTTCGAATATGCCGGCAAGGGTGAAGTGTGCTGTTTTATCCTGGCATACGCTTGAATCGGCCATTAAAGACGAAAAATAATATAAATAGTAAGAAGTGTAGGCCATCTTTTATCTGGAATTGAATTCTATATAAAAGATGGCCTATTTTTGTTTTAACATACATGTTTTCAAAAGAAGGTGAAAAGTGATGTTTATTGCCATCATAATGCTGCAGGCTTGCTTGTCATTTTTTACGAGTGTCCCTGAATGACTGAAAAATTATGGAACATTCGCAGGATTTTTTTTTTTGTGAAGAATAATTTATGCAGGGTACAAAAACTAGACTTATCTGTGTATCAATGGATTGATATACATCTCTAGTCAATATCATGGAGGAGGACGATATTATGTATATTACCAAAACAAGCACGGCACGTATATTTCAACAGACGCTGCAAACGAGTCGGCAAAAGGCTGATGCCGCAGTTGTTGAAGTGAATGACAGCGAAAATGAAGCTTCGAATGACTTTGGCATGCCTTATAAACAAGTGTATGGACTGGATATCAAATTAAAGAGTTCGCAGCGTTACTTAAAAAGTACGCAAAAAGATCTGGAATCAATGAAGCAGCAGGATCATGAAATGTCTTTATATGGTCCTGTACTGGATGAAACAAAGGCTCTGCGAACGAAAAGAGAAGATGTCTTGACAAAACAAGTTGATACGTATACAAAAGATATCAAAGACACGGAAGATTCATTAAGGACAGCTGTGAAAAATATAGATGCTGGGGCCGCCGCGGAGATTTCAGAGTTGGCGGATAAAGACGTGGCGAGAATGTTTGGGGAAAAAGTCGTAGATGATGGGGTAACGATTGATGCAATTATCGCTAAATATTATAAAAAACATCAGGCAGGTCAAAACGCCATGCTCAGCTTACTGCCGAGTACGGCAACTGCTCATGATTCGGGCAGGGGCGGAAGTTCTGTGCCACATAATGTAGATTGTACGGTATGATTTTAAATTTAGGATGTTTCACAGGATTTTTTTTTTGTGTGGAGAATAATTTATGTAGGATGTAAGAGATATAAATATCATGGCGGAGGAAGCGGGTATGAATATTAGTAAAACGAGTACGGCAAGTGTATTTCAGCCGTATTTACAAAAAAGTGGAACCGGTCAAACGCAGGTTGCCAGTGAACGGGATACGGCAACGATAAGTGCCGCGGCAAGAGATGAGGATGCCTACACGAAATTTGGAAATTCATTTAAACAGGTATTTGGTTTAAATATAAAACTAAAGAGTTCACAGCGCTATCTGGTAAGTGCAAAAAAAGACTTAGAATCTATGAAAAAACAAGATACAGAATTTGCTCTTTATGGTCCAGTATCTGATGAAACACAGGCGCTTCGCGATAAAAAAGAAGATGCTTTGAGTAAGCAAGTGGATACCTATACGAAAGATATCAAAGACTCACAAGATGCTCTAGGTGAAGCGGCGAAAACGATTAATTCTTCCGCGGTGGATGAAATTGAACAACTTGCGGATAAGACTGTTGCAAAAATGTTTGGTGAAAAAGTAAAAGATGATGGTACAACGATTGATTCAATTATTGACAAGTATTATCAACAAAAGCAAGATAGTATGGCATCTATGCTGAATTCCCTGCCAGATGCAAAAAGTTCTATTATACCAACAACAACACATACAATCGATTATTCTGTATAAGGGATGCATCCTTGGCTGTTAATTAGTTGAGAAATCGCTCAAAAAAATTTTGTGAAGTAAGAAAGACAAGTGGATTGTTTATGTTGAGGCATATAAACAATCCACTTTTTCTATTTTGCTCGTAATATTTATGAGTTATGATGGACCAAAAGCATACGTTTGGTATGAAAATTAAAACAAGACATGTTTTTGTCTAGTGCGATACCCCTTACTTTTGAAATAAAAGTATTGAAAACATTGATTTGCACTGTGAAATGTATTCAGACAAAGAACAAAATTATTTTCAAATGAATGTTTTTTGTGAGAGTACATTTTGATGAGAAATCTTTCTTCTTTTCGGCATGTTTTATCATGAAAATAGGTTTAGTAAAATTAAGCACCTATTTTACTGGTGTATTTAAAGAGTTTGGAATTTGCTGATTATTATTGTTTCCAATTAATAGTCTCTGTGAAGAGGACATATAAATTCAATATTTTTATAATTCTTTATATGTTGTGATAAATTCAATATTTTTTTGCAAGAATGTGTATAAAAGAGTAAAATAGTCTATGGTAACAAGACAAATATTGTTTCAATGTTTTATTTCATTACGATTTGAGAGGGGAACGTTTGGTGGAAGAGAAAGAATTAAGCCGTGGGCTGAAAGCACGCCATATTGAATTGATTGCTTTAGGCGGTACGATCGGCGTAGGATTATTCATGGGATCAGCAAGTACGATTAAATGGGCGGGGCCATCCGTGCTGCTTGCGTATGCTTTAGCTGGAGCTGTGATGTTTTTTGTCATGCGTATTATGGGAGAAATGCTCTTTTTAGAACCGGTTACGGGTTCTTTTGCAACATATGCAAATAAGTATATCAGTCCTTGGGCTGGTTATCTGACCGCTTGGTGTTATTGGTTTTTATGGGTAACTGTCGGGATGTCAGAAGTTACGGCCATTGGTATTTATATGAATTATTGGTTTACGGATCTGCCAGCTTGGCTGCCGGCCTTGATTGGTGTGGGCATTGTCGCTGCCGCTAACTTAGCTTCTGTAAAATATTATGGTGAATGTGAATTTTGGTTTGCGTTGATTAAAGTTGTGACTATTTTAGCGATGCTGTTGATTGGCTTTGGTATGATATTTTTTGGCTTTGGCAATGGCGGACAGGCCGTTGGCCTGGGGAATTTGTATAATAACGGTGGATTTTTTGCCGGTGGCTGGCAAGGGTTTGTCTTTGCGCTTTGTCTGGTAACTGCTTCTTACCAAGGGGTTGAATTGGTTGGTATTACAGCTGGCGAAGCACAAGACCCGAAAAATACCCTTAGAAAGGCAACGAAAAATATTATTTGGCGTATTTTGATTTTTTATATTGGAGCAATTTTTGTTATTACAACAATTTATCCATGGGATCAAATTAGCACATTAGGTAGTCCATTTGTTTTGACCTTTGCCAAAATAGGTATTGCGGCAGCGGCTGGAATTATTAATTTTGTGGTGCTTACAGCTGCAATGTCAGGCTGTAATAGCGGAATCTATAGTGCCGGTCGCATGCTTTATACGTTAGCGAAAAATGGACAGGCGCCAAAGTTCTTAGGGAAAATTTCAAAAAATGGTGTCCCGGCGAATGCAATTAAGGTGACGATTGCCTGTTTGCTAGTGGGTGTCTTGTTAAATTATATCTATCCTCATTCGAAGCTTTTTGTTTATATTTATAGTGCCAGTATTTTGCCGGGGATGATTCCCTGGGTTGTGTTATGCATTAGTCAAATTAAATTTCGGAAAAAATGGGCAGAGAAAATGAAAGATCATCCGTTTAAATCCCTATTTTTCCCAATCAGTAATTATGTTGTAATTGTTTTTTTATGTTTGGTTCTTATTGGGATGTGCTTTAATGAAGAAACGCAGCTATCCTTGTTGGTGGGCGCGGCTTTTTGTATTATTATCACGATTTGCTATTATGCTTTTGGTATTAACAAACAAAATATTGATGAATCGGCAGATGAATCTTTATCTGCTCTGATCGAACGAAAATAAAAAAATGCTTAGGACTGCCTTACAATGTAAGGTAGTCTTTTTTCTAGTGCACCCTAAAAAGTTGTCGGAAATTTTCTGAAAAATATTGAAAAGTTTAAAAGAATGGGCTATAGTGATAATGCTAAACTTGTTTAAAAAATAGTCTTTTTAACATATAAAAAGAGCAGAATGAGGTTGAGTTCGTGAGGACAAATCAAAAAAAATGGAAGCTTTTGCGTGTAGCAGGGTGGGTGCAAAAACTTTTTCAAAATAATTTTGGGTTTATGGGTTTGCTGTTTTTATTGAATTATACGACAATGGCTTGGTCGCTTTGGCGTGCGAAAGAAATAGAACTTGTGATTGGGTATGGATTTAGTCTTTTTATGGCTGTGACGGCAGTGACTATGGTGGTGCAAATTTTTCCTACCGTTAAAATAAAAAAGGTGTTGAAGGGAATTTTGCTTTTCATCAGTGGTCTACCGTTTCTTATTGAAATGTTTGCTATGTATAATTATAAAGCATTAATTGGTGCCGGAATTATCAATGCTGTTTTAGAAACGAACTCGCATGAAGCAGTTGAGTTTTGGAAAATGTACATTGGCTTTCAAGGTGTGGCAGCCGTTGTTGGTATGATTTTATTTTTAGTTTTTGTGCAGCGATATCGTATCTTAGCTCGTATAAAAATAAGTCGGCGCAAACAAAATCGACTGGTGTTTTTATTATTAATCGTAAGCAGCCTTGCAACTCTGCGTATTTGTACAGCTTATGCAGGTTTGCTTGAAAATGGTTCCTTGGACTTGCCTGTACAGCGTACCTATGCATCCATACAGACGGCAGTGAATAATATTGAAGCGTATCAGGAACTGTCTTCGAAACTCAATGTGGAGAGCAGCATTACGGATAATAAAAGTGAGATTCCGCAGGTTGTATTTATTTTAGGGGAGGCAACGAGTCGTCATCACATGCATTTATATGGTTATGATTTACCGAACACACCCAATTTAGATGAACTGAAACGCAAAAATGAAATCAGTGTTTTTACCGATTGTATCAGTCCTCATTCAACAACGGTGGCTGTACTACGCGATTTATTTACCTTTGCGGACTATGAATCGGATAAAGAATGGTATGAGTACAATAATTTGATTGATGTCATGAATAACGCCGGTTACAAGACATTTTGGCTGTCCAATCAGGAAAGTGCAGGTATTTGGGGGAATGTAGCCCAGCTTTATGCCAAACGGAGTACCAAACATGAATTTACGCGGCTGCGTGATTCTCATGAAGATTTTGGCAGTTTAGACGGAGAATTATTTCCGATGCTCGATGGTGCTATGCAAGAACAAGCAGCAAAAAATTTTTATGTGATTCATCTTATGGGGGGACATAGCTTGTATTATAGTCGTTTTCCCTATAGTTTTGCTAAATTTACGAAAGATGATATTACGCGCGAAGCGACAGAGGAACAGAAAATTGTTTTGGCGCAATATGCGAATGCAATCTACTATAACGACTATATTGTAAGTGGTATTATCGATAAGTTCAGCGAGCAGGAAGCACTGGTTATTTATCTGCCAGATCATGGTGAAACGATTTATGACAATAGCAATTTTGCTGGTCATGTGGAAGAAAACCCGAATCGTTATATGCTGGAAGTACCGATGATTATTTGGGCATCGGATCTGTTTAAAGCGAAATATCCGGAAAAATGGCGACAGATTCAAGCTGCTGTAAACAAGCCTTATATGACGGATGATATGATTCATACGGTCTTGGATCTTGTTGACATAAAGACCAGTGAATTTGATCCGGCGAAAAGCATCATTAACTCTCAGTTTGATGCCAGCCGTAAACGGATGGTACAAGGTCGTGACTATGATACAGAGATTAAGCCTGTCAATTAATGTCGTAGTATAAAATTAAATAGTTTGCATATATTCGTTTGTTAAATGTAAGGAGGAAACTATCATGATGATTTATGCCCACCGCGGTGCTCGTGGTTATACACCAGAAAATACGATGGCTGCGTTTCAAAAAGCATTAGAGCTAAAGGTTGATGGTATAGAACTTGATGTACAGATGACCAAAGATGGAGAACTTGTTATTTGTCATGACCATACGATTGATCGCACCAGTAATGGAAGTGGTTGGATTCGTGACTTTACATTGCAAGAGCTCCAGCAATTTGATTTTGGGTCTTGGTATGGAGAGTCTTTTGTAGGAATCAAAATCGCAACATTCATTGAGTTTTTTACATGGTATGTAAAAACGCCTTTGTATTTAAATATTGAAATCAAAAATGGCCCAGTCATTTACGAAGGCATTGAAGAAAAATTAGTTCATATCATGAAAACAATTGCACCGAAGGATTTTGACCTTTATGGTAGACTCAACATATCTTCGTTTTATCACCCTTCTTTATGTAAAATTAAAGAGTTAGATAATCATTTTAAAACAGGCGTATTATTTTCCTGTTATCCGGTGGATGTTCTTAGCTTCATCAAACAAACAAACGCCGATTACCTGCATTCACATTGGTATTATCTTGATGCAAAATGGATCAAGATAGCACATGATGCTGGAATCGGCGTTAATAGTTATACAGTGAATACTTTGGAAGAATTTAACTTTGTCAAGAAGCTAAACATTCAGGGGATTTTTAGCGATTATCCAGATTGTTGGTTAAAGCGATAGTTGTACAATAGCCATAGACTTTTCGCTACCTTTGGCAAAAATATGCAAATCACCTTTACCCGGTATCACAAATAGAATTTCGCTGATTTTTGGCAAAGTTTGTGGTACTGGGATTTTTATAGCTATTTTTTCATGTCCCACGTCACAATGAATAATGGCTTCGGAACCGATATTTTCTACAATCAATACTTGGGCTGAAAAAGAATTGGGAGTTTTTTCGGTGCACAGGTGCAGATTTTCAGGACGTATACCAAGATAAATTTCTGACGCTGCTTCACCTCGACCTTGTAGGTTTAGTGCAAAACCATCGCCTTGGAAAATAAGATTTTCTTCATTTTTAACAATAGAGCCACTTAAAAATTGCATGGGCGGCGCACCGATGAATTCGGCAACAAACCGATTGACGGGTCGATTATATAAGTCGATCGGTTTTCCTATTTGCTGAACAAAACCATCTTTCATAATGACGATTCGAGTCCCCATCGTCATCGCTTCGACTTGATCATGGGTTACGTAGACGATGGTGGTCTTGAGCTTATTGTGTAAAGCAATCAGTTCAGCACGTGTTTGAACACGGAGCTTGGCATCGAGATTACTGAGTGGTTCATCCATAAGGAATACCTTAGGCTGCCGCACAATAGCCCGACCTAATGCTACCCGTTGCTGCTGACCGCCAGACAGTTCACGGGGATATCGTTTAAGCAAATCTTTCAGTCCTAACATTGTAGCTGCTTTTTCAACGGCAGCTGCAATTTGTGACTTTGATAATTTACGCAGTTTTAAGGCGTAGGACATATTATCATATACATTCATATGTGGATATAAAGCATAATTTTGAAAAACCATCGCAATATCACGATCTTTAGGTTCGCAATTTGTAATATCTTTTTCATCAAGGAACAGCTGTCCGGCACTTGGTGTCTCTAAGCCCGCTAATATTCGCAGTGTCGTTGTTTTGCCACAGCCGGAGGGACCAACCAGTACGAGAAATTCACCATCTTCTATTGTTAAGTCAAATGGCGCTACGGCAATATGATCTGTAAATGATTTGCTTATTTGTTGTAGTTTTATTGTAGCCATGGGCAATTCCTTTCTACTTGGTTGTTTGATTATATCGTTCGATTGCACCGTTTACCGTATCAGATGCTTTCTGAAGTGCATCACGCGGCGTACTCTGTCCATTTAATACTTGTTCGATCGCGCTTTCAATTTCTTGGCGTGACTGCGTAAATACACCAAGCAAGCCACCCTGCGTATTACGATTAATTGGCGTATTGTGAAGCTGTTCAATCGCAACTTTAAATTGTGGATATTTTTCCTCATATTTTTTCAAGTCCGGGTCATCATATGCTGCTTTTGTTACTGGGAAGTAGCCTGTTTTTATATGCCAAAATGCTTGTTGTTTTGCTGCTGTCATGAATTTAATGAATTCCCAGGAGGCTTTTTCTTCAGGGTCTGAATGACCGGCAAGCATCCAGAGCGAAGCGCCGCCAATGATAACTCCACCGTCTTTTGCATCAGCTGGATGCGGCATAAACCCTGTACCTACGTCAAATTTTCCATTCACACCGTCCATGATATCACCAAGATTTCCAGTAGAATCAATTGTCATGGCTGTCTGACCGGCAATGAAGGCTTTTAATGTATCCGCTGTCTTTCGACCCATATTGGAAGCCGTACCATCTTTGACCATACCGGACCACCAAGCTAGTGTTTTTTCGCCTTGTGGTGAATTAAAAGAAACAGCAGTTGTCAGGCTGTCACGACCATTCCCATTGTTTGTATAAGGAGCGTTTTGTTCAGCCAAAAATTGTTCGAAAAACCAACCATAAATAGCTACTGAAAGCCCTGGTCTTGTAACAGTACCATTGGCATCTCTATTAGTCAGTTTTTGAGCCGCAGCTGTAACGTCTTCAAATGTTTTTGGCGAGTTTTCTGGATCTAATCCCGCTTCTTTAAACATTGTTTTGTTATAATATAAAATTGGTGTGGATGTATTAAATGGCATCGAATATAGTTTATTATCGACGGTATAATAGGCTAATATATTTGGTTCATAAGTGGACATATCAAATTTTTCCTGGTCAATCCATTTTTGAACAGGGATGACAGCTTTGCTGTCAATCATAAAACGTGTGCCAATATCATATACCTGCATTACATTTGGTGTCCCTTTCGAAGGGATGGATTGTTTCAATTTGTTAATGGCTGAATCATAATCACCTTGAAATACAGCTTCAACCTGAATATCGGGATGGGAGGAATTGAATTCATCAACGAGTGTTTTTGTGGCTTCACCGACTTTGCCACCGACTGCATACCAAAAAACGATTTTTACAGGTTTGTTTTCAGAGACAGGTTCAGTTTTTGTGCCGCAGCCACTGATGGCAAATACTGTAATAATAAGTGTTGCGAAAGTAATTAATTTTTTTAAAAAGCTTTTTGTCATTTTGTCACATCCTCATATTTTATCTTTAACCTTTTGTAGATCCTGCAGTCAGCCCTCGGACTAATTGTTTTTGCCCTAAGACCAGTAATAGGATGGTAGGTAAAGATACAAGCACGATACCTGCCATTGTCGTATTCCAAGAGATTCCTTGATCCCATTGCAGCATGGCTAAACCAATTTGTACCGTTCGCATAGTATCGGTATTGGTTATTAATAAAGGCCACAGATATTGATTATATGTAGTTAAAAAAGCATATATCGTTAATGTAGCCAGAGCCGGGCGCGATAATGGCAATACCATCGTGATAAAAAAACGGAAATGCCCACAGCCATCCATGCGGGCAGCTTCAAAAATTTCTCGCGGTAAAGTTTGAAAATATTGCCGCAATAAAAAAGTGCCAAAAGCTGAAGCAAAAAACGGTACGGAAAGTCCTTGATAGGTGTCCAGCCATTCCAAGGACCGTATTGTAAAATAATTCGGTATAATGGTAGCTTCCCAAGGAATCATCATGGTAGAGAGAAATAAGGAAAATAGTAATTTTTTATAAGGAAACTCTAAAAAAGCAAAAGCGAAAGCCGCTAAACTACAGGTAAATACCTGTCCGGCTGTAACTAAAATAGAAACAATAAAACTGTTTAAAATGAAATGGAAAATGGGAGCAGTAGCAATAGCTTTGCTATAACTGTCGGTATAAAAGCCCGAAGGAATAAATTGGGGCGGGAAAGTCGCAGCTTCTGATGCAGTCTCAAAACTGACGGCAACAGCATATAAAAAAGGTGCTAGAATGAAAAAAGCGGCTGCTGTTAAAAAGAAATATCGAAGGATATCTTTCATCGATAAAACACCTTTCTTTCCAATAACCAGAATTCAAATAAAGTAAGAAGCAGGATGATAAAGAATAATATAATCGATTCTGCACTAGCATAACTATAATTTAAGTTAAAAAAACCCTCTCGATAAATTGAATACACAATTACATTGGTGCTTTCGGATGGTCCGCCCTGGGTTAAAATATTAATTTCACCAAAAGTCTGCATGGAATTAATAATAGAAACAATAAAAACAAAAAAGCTCGTTGGAGATAAAAGCGGCAAGGTAATGTCGATGAATTGCCGCCAGGGAGAGGCACCGTCCATTCCAGCACTTTCATATAAGTGCTTGGGAATGGATTGCAATCCGCCCAGGAAAATAATGATGTTAAACCCCAGACCACGCCAAATTGCCACGAGGGAAACAGAGATAAGAGCCCAATTTGGATCGGCTAGCCAAGAAATGGCCGGTAGATGAAATATTTGCAGAAAATAAGCAAAAACTCCGGCCGTTGGATTGAAAAGCATCATGAAAATCATGGATGCGCCAGCGACGGCAATCGATAAGGGAAAGGCAAAAATTGTCTGAAAAACAGCAATACCTCGCAGCTGCCAATTTGCAATATAGGCAAGACCCAGCGCAATTAGCATACCAGGCAATACAGTGTATATTGTAAATAGCACGGTTGCCCATAAGCTATGAAGGAACTGCAATGAAGAAAACATGTCGATATAGCGTTGAAAGCCTATATATATTGTTTCTTGTCCGATTAAATCAGTATTGAAGAGACTGAGCTGGATTGATTTTAATAAAGGATAGAATACAAAACATATAAACAATAAAAGGGAGGGAGCTAAATAGGATAAACCTTGAACCAGTGGCCATAGACTCTTCTTTTGGGGGGGAATAAACAATAAAGATCACCTCTCAGATCGCAGTATACTATTTTTTATTACGGTAAAAGCATAGCACGCTATGCGGATAATCATGTTATTAATTTGTTAAATAATACTTAAATTTCTGTTAAGAGTGAACATATAATATAGGCTGCATGAAAGGATACTGCGTTATATTACGGGGGTTTGGTTAAACTATAATGGGTAAAGCAAAGTGCTTGAAAATAGATATATTTCAAGAAGGACAAGGAAATGTCCCTGAATATAGCGAAGTAAATACAGCAGGATGGATTTTTTTATAAATAAGAAGTAAATCTGGTAATGACAGAGAATTTAAAACTGTATATGAAATATATTTTAAGGGAGTTGTTATAATGCAAAAAGATTTCCATTATGATGTAGTTTATGTTTTAGCACAATGGGCAGGCTATAGTGCAGTTGAATCGGATACGATAGCGCATAGCTCACAATATGTTGATGATGCCATTCACTCTGGTGTCGTCAAATTTACCAATGGAGCAATGTTTTCCAGGGTGAGTTCAGCTCATTCAGCTTTTGATCTATGCCATAATATAAATGAAATTGAAGATCAGTTTGTATGGGTTCCTTTTCATTTTTTACCAGGAAACTTAGGCTTACCTGCTGGACAGGCAGCGGAACAAGACATGACAGATCGCTTGATTTGCTATCCCAACAGCTATGTAGGTCGTGAAATGATATTGGAATGCCTAAAGCAAAAAGGCAGCCGAACAGAGCTGCATCGTTTGGGTATTACCCTGCATATCTATGCCGATAGCTGGGCACATCAAGGGTTTTCAGGGATCATCAGTAAAAAGAACCAAATAAAAAATCTGCAATATAAAGAAAGTGGTACCGGAATTATAAAAACTGTTGATGAATTTATTCTTAAAGCGGAAGATAAAACCCATGCTTGGATCAATAAATATCTGCCACTCGGTCATGGGGCTGTATTCACATATCCGGATTTACCTTATGTGAGCGAATGGTCTTTTGAATATGAAGATGGCAGAAATCCGGGCGCCGGAACGGAAAACTTTATGAAGCGCAATAACATAGAGATTTTTATTGATGCAGCGAACCATATTTATAAAACACTATGTTTATTCAAACAAGGCACGATTCCTGAAGATATTGAAACAATGTTTGATACGACTATTGGGCTTTCGGCGGAACAAGAACAAATTTTGCGGAAAACATTTACCAATTTTACGGGTCATGAAACAGAGGTGCGGCATACTGACTGGCAGCGAGAAATAAATAGTCATTCGATTCCTGGTGTTGATGAAATTCCAGAATATTATAAGCAAGGTGAAAAATCATGGGAATATCTGGCGTTGGGAACAGAATTGGATGTTCATCAACTTGAGCAGACTGTCGAATATAGCGATGCTTTTCTTCTGTCGGATTGGAAATTATTTCATGATGCTTTGCAAATTCACCGCACCTATATCTTAAATGAATTGCTGCCGAAATATGGGATTTGCGCGGTGTAAAGGGCTCTTTTATTTTGATGGTTTATGATAAGCTAGACAAAAGTTCTATTTTTTGTATGAAAAATGAATTTTTATTAAGTATTTTGCAAAACAACCGATAACTATATTGAAGCGATTGAACTGTATTTAGGTAATTAATAGAATTGAAGTATCTCTCTATATAGAATTGAATTAAATATTTTATATGGCAATCGTCAGGAATTGGATATAGGGTTGAGTGGCATTATGGAGGACGTAAACGATGCCCTATAGCCAATTCCTGACAGCCTAATACGTTATAATTTCTTTAATGCATTATATATAAATATATAATATTGATTTTGCTGTGCATTGAGGGATATCAATGCTCTTGATTGAAGGGAGACATGGATGTATGGCAGCTAAATTAATGCCAGTAGACAATTTGATACCAGGAATGATTTTGGCGGATGCGGCACTTTCACTAAATGGAAAGGTATTACTCGGTAAAGGTGTAGACCTGACACCGCGACATATCACTTTATTGATAACTTGGGATGTCCAAAGTGTTTTTGTTGATTCAACCGAAGCAGAGGCTGAACCAGTGGAAACGTTAACAGAAAGACCGACTGAAAGTCTAGAGTGTTTAGCTTGTTTAAATGAGCAGAATGAAATTGTTCAAACGGTAGGCGTGAATTTTGATATTGTTCGTAAATTTGATATTATTCCGGTTGCACAGATAAGAAATTCAGTGCAGCTTATTTGTTCGGCAATTAGTCCGGTTCATAGTTTTGAAGTGATGAATGCCTTACTTATTAACCAAGCGACATTGACCGACTTTATTCCTCGTCATTCTGTTATGGTAGCTTATTTTTCAGGGATGATTGCCCATCAGCTAAAGTGGAGTGAAGCTGATATTGCGGGCGTTGTCATGGCAAGTTTGCTGCACGATATAGGGAATTTATCAATGCATTCAATTGATGATTTGCGGACAAAAACTGATTTTGCAAAAACAGCAGCGTTGCTAAAAAAGACACAAGGCCTTTCCAATCAGGTTATTTTGGGGATTGTACAGCACCGAGAACGTTCGGATGGTGGTGGATATCCAACTGGTGCACAAGGCGATAAGATTCACCCTTATGCCAGAGTCATTGGCGTAGCTGATTTTTTTCATAATGTAGCTTATAAGGATACGTGTAATAATCCATTTCCTGTCTTAGATACACTTACGGCAGGTATGTTTGATAAATTTGATTTGAAAATTTGCATGATTTTTATTGGCCAAATAAAGAACAGCTTGCTTAACAATCGGATTATGCTTTCGAATGGAAAAGAAGCGCAAATCGTCTTTTTTAATTCTAGTGCCTATAGCTTACCGATTGTAAAAACATTGGATGGAGAATTTATTGATTTATCCAAAAATACAAATATTCATATTGCAAAAATGATATCACCATTTTGATAATTCATTTTAGTAGATACCGTAAGGTGTAGTGAAACTAAAAAAGATAACTCATAATTCTTTTATAGAATACGAGTTATCTTTTTGTTATTTATGTTCTTTTTCTTGTAGTGCGCCTTGAATGCCTAACAGTAAGGTCTGTATTACTTTATTAACGAATCGATCGTTCACTGGTTCATGAGTTATTAACAATCGATAAAAAATTGGGGCATAAATCAAATCAATTGATAACTCAATATCGATATCTGCCCTAAATTCACCCGAGGCAATGCCTCGTTTTAAAATATGATGAGAATCAAGACGACGTGGCTTGAAATAGCGTTGTAAGTAAGCTTCTGCCAGGCCGGTATCGGATTGTCCATGACCAATTAAGGCAGTTAAGATTTTACCTTCGTGCGTATTTAAAAAATTTGCCAAGTTTGTTGCCTGCAGCGTAATATCTTTAATCGCTGATCCAGTATCAGGCGGCGGAAGTTTTGCCGAAGCCGTTGCCATAAAGCTGTCCATGATTACCGCGGCTTTATTTGGCCACCATTTATAGATTGTGGCTTTACTAACTTTGGCTCGTTCCGCTATTTTATCAACGGTTATCGCAGCAAAATTATTTTCGAGCAGTAAATCATAGGAAGCGGCTAGTATAGCTTGTTCTGTCTGTGCACTACGGGGGCGTCCAGTTTTTTTATTCAATAAAATACCTCCCAATTTATGGCCTGTATTATAAAACTATACGTACATTATATAAAATAAAATTAAATTTGGAAAGCGAATAAAAAAATACTTTACAAAACTGAACGTTTAGTTTATTATTAAATTAATAAAACTAAACGTTCAGTTTTGTAAAAGAAATAATAATGAATAGAGGTAGGAATAATGAATATAAAATCTCAGGAAAATCAAAAAATTCCGCAGTGGTTGATGCTTATGCTGGCAATAGCCTGTGGTGTTATTGTAGCAAATTTATATTTTGCGCAGCCGCTCATCGGACCAATCAGCCTAGCGTTAGGCATTTCACCACAGCTATCAGGAATGATTGTTACGTTGACACAAATTGGTTATGGACTAGGGCTTCTGTTTATCGTGCCGTTGAGTGATCTGATCGAAAATAGAAAATTAATTTTGTCCGTATTGGTGATTCTGTTACTGGCATTGGTGGCTCTCGTCGTAATTCCAACAGCAAACATATTTTTCATCGCATCTTTTTTTATTGGAATAGGTGCGGTTGCTGTTCAAATTTTAGTTCCGTATGCGGCGTATCTCAGCTCCGATGAGCAACGCGGTCGGGCTGTAGGAAATGTAATGAGTGGTTTACTATTTGGTATTATGCTGGCCAGACCAGTAGCCAGCTTTATTACGGCAGCCTGGGATTGGAACGCAGTCTTTATTTTAGCGGCAGTTTTGATTGTATTGATCATGGTCATGCTTAGAAAATATCTTCCTGAACGAAAGCCAGTACCTACGATGAAGTATGGACAACTGATCAAATCGTTATGGGGCCTTTTTACAACAATTTCTATTTTAAGACGTCGTGCCATCTACCAAGCTTTTTTATTCAGTGCCTTTAGTCTTTTTTGGACTGTTATGCCTTTGTGGCTGGTAGATGCGTTTGCTTTATCACAAAATGGTATAGCTTTGTTTTCTTTAGCTGGAGTTGCTGGTGCGCTTGCCGCTCCAATTGCGGGAAGACTTGCTGACCGAGGATGGACACGTTGCTTGACGGGGGCAGCTTTTATACTTGGATCATTCGCCTTTTTGTTAACACATTTTTTGCAAGATACGGTTTTTGCTTTACCTATTTTGGTTGTGGCTGCTATTGTGTTAGATATGGCGGTTTCTGGAAATTTAATTTTAGGACAGCGAGCTATTTATTCTTTAGGAAGTGAAATACGAGGCCGGCTGAATGGTATTTTTATGGCAATATTTTTCCTCGGCGGAGCGGTTGGTTCTGCTATAGGCGGCTGGTCTTATGCACAGTATGGATGGTTTTTTACATCTATAATTGGGCTGAGCATGCCGCTGGCTGCCTTTGTTTATTATCTTACAGAACAAAAAAATAAAGCATGAACAATTTTTCCTTGCTATAAACTATATCTTTATACAACAAGGGCTGTGCAGCCGCAGATTTATTTGCAGATGTACAGCCTCTTTTTTATTTGGGATGTTTAAACTTTTGATGGGCAAAATCCAAAATAGGTTTTTCTAGGTAGTACCATGATAAAGAAGCAATTGCATAGGTTAAGAGTAAAGAAATTCCCATAATAGTGATCCAGCTGGAAAAATCTTTGAGGGGAGATGGAATATGGTTTGGTGCAGCAAATACCATTACAAGTGTCATGATAATATAATGCCAAATGTAAATGCCAAAGGAAATTTTAGCGGTATAACGAGAAAATGGGTTATCTAGAATATGACCAATAATTTTACTATAAGGAACTGTTGCAACGACTATTCCTATGCTTAAAGCAAGAAATGGATAATAATATGGTTGATTTTGCCAGCTGAAACCAAAATCAGGGGTTGTTTTTTGTGTCCATAAAATCATTATAAATGAAAAAAGTCCAACAAGGGAAAGTAAATCAAAAAAATGAAAACCAGCTAATTTTTCTCGAATTATTTGATGTTTACTGAACCATACCAAAAAGCCCGCAGCAAAAATTCCGATTATATAGTGAGCGAAAAACCCAATTGGATTGTAATTCGGCATCCAATATTTGGCGCCCCCCACAACACCATATTGCCAGCCCCGGTTAATGTTATCCGGCTGGCAATACATTTGAATGAGGCTGTTTAAACCAAAAATTACCAGCAATACAATAAACCAATAATACAGGGCTTTGCGAAAGGTATGGCGTTTTCCTAAGTAAAATAAGCCAGTCATGAAAAATGGCAGAAGTATATATGAAAAAACCTCAAAACTAATGGACCATAAGGGACCGTTTAGTTCTGGTACAGGGAAAAACGTTGTATAATGGAATCCACCAGTAAACGTAAGGGCAGTTAGGAAGCGCAAAAGGCGGTTTGGTGAATTTGGCAAAAATAACATTTCCAATAACAGAGACGCGGCTATGACAAGATAAAACCCAGGTACAATACGAGCGGCCCGTCGCAAGGTATACTCTCGTAAATTCGGCAGCGGTTGATTGTCTAAATAGTGCTTCCAAAAAGGATAGGCAAGCAAGGTGCCGCTTAAAACAAAAAAATACTGACGCCGGATGGTGCTGTAATCCAAAAAGCTCGCTGGAGCGCCGCTAAAAATTCATTGGTTGCTGGTACACCAAAACGTTGTACCATGTGATGAAAAACTACCAGCAAGCAGGCAATGGTTCTTATACCATCCAATCCTAAAAACCTTGACATGTTGTAGATCACCTCAATTTATTTATGAATATACTAGTTTACACTATAGCACTGAGCTAAAAGGTATTCTATAGATTTAACACCTTTTGGAGTGCTGTTTCAATATTGAATAAAAAATCATAAATATGCTGAAATAATATTACACGATTTTGCTTTTTTCGTTAAAATAAATAGTTTTTTCATAATTCTTACGTAAGATTATTCATCTAGCTATAGTTTGTAAATTTTCAACAGGAAAATAAAAAATATCTTAGAAGGACAAAAGGGCTTTGATGTGGTATTCTAGATAATAACATCCTTTGTTTTGAATTGATTGTAATTATTTCGTATTGATTTTGAATAAGGGGAGATGTAGTAGGACAGAGGTGTTTTGTTATGCAGAAGGTTCTTGTATTTATAGGAGTTTTTTTTGCTTGCTTTTATGCTAGTGCATATGGTGCCAGCTGGCAGGGACTGCCTGATGGAATTTGTGCAAAGTATGCTGCCCAGGAATTTGAAAAAATTGCACCTCAACCAGGCGTAAATTGGTTGAAATACAATTATGATTGGGTACTGCAGGCAAGGCAGGCAGGCTGGGTTGTTAAGACGAGCGTTCGAGATGTGATACCAGGTGCTATTGTTGAGTGGCAGGGACTTAAACGTGATGGCGGTCATGTTGCAATCGTAAGGCGAGTTTTGGCAAATCGTATTATAGTGGAAGAAATGAACGTAGGAACTACTACGGGAACGGCTGTGTATAATTTTGGCGGGGAAAGCCATCAATCACCAGTGACGGATGGCTGGAATAAAATCAGCATACGTTCTATTTTATATAGTGATCTTTTGAAAATGGATAATAAAAAATTTATGGGATATATCTGGCCGGTACGACAAAGTGACTATGAGCAAAATCCAGATAAATATACAGTGTCTTCTGTGGATCAGCTGAAGACGAAAGAACCTCGTTATAAGAGCTTCAAAGAATATTGGGCGCCAACATATATGATTAAGGAATTTGATAAAATAGCACCAGCTCCTGGAGCCAATTGGACTGGTAATGTGAAAGAATGGATTCAAAATGCTCAGGCGGCAGGCTGGGTGACGGCTTTAGACTGTAATGAAGTACAAATCGGCACAATCACGATACAATATAACCCAGTGGACAAATTAGTTAAGGTTGGTCTTATCTGTGCGATCAAGAAAGATTTGCTTACGCTTGACTTACGAAAAAGCGATTTGTCACCTTTTCGCGAAACTGTAACAACAAGTGATTTGCAAAAGCCGGATAAAGAAGGCTATCTGCTGCTTGGGTGTATTTTGCCAGTAAGGCAAAACCCTTTAGGGCTTCCAACAAATAGCATCAATAAATAGATTGATTAAAATAAAAGCTGGAGATGTTTTTCGTCTCTAACTTTTATTTTTTTTAATAATGGCTGATTATCAGAAAATATAATACTTTTAACGATTTTTTTGTGTATTGTGTATAAAATGAAAAAATTTATTAGAAAATGCTATGAAACTGGGTGGTATTTTTTTTATTTTAGGCGTATAATAACGTGAAAGCATCGCTTTGATAGTTTAATTCTATCGATAAAGACAATTTTAATGGGTTAAGCGTAAAAGGAGGCCGATATTCTAAGAAGACTTTTTGCAAAGCAGCAGAATGCGCCAATTTGTGAATATAAGCACTTTCATATATAGCGCGATAGTTTTTATAGGAAGATATGTAACAGGTTTTATGTGTATACGAATTCATATGAGCTGAAAGCAGGTGTAGTCATTTTGAAAAAAGATTTTTTTAAATCATTGCATTTTCAGGTTTTTGCGTCTATTATCATTGGGATTTTAGTGGGATATTTATATCCGTCTGTTGGTGAAAGTATGAAACCTTTAGGGGATGCATTTATAAAACTTATTAAAATGATTATTGGACCAATTATTTTTTGTACAATTGTTTGTGGAATAGCAGGCATGGGCGATATGAAAAAAGTTGGACGTGTGGGTGGTAAAGCTTTGCTTTATTTTGAAGCGGTTACAACGAGTTCACTTTTTTTTGGCATTTTTTTAGTGAATTGGCTGCAACCAGGGGTTGGCATGAATGTAGATGCTAGTACATTGGACTCTGCCTCGGTAGCAATGTACACAACGGGCGCGCAAACCCACACGGTCGGTGAGTTTTTTATGAATATTATTCCAAATACCGTAGTGGATGGTTTTGCGAAAGGTGAAATTTTACAGATCCTCTTATTTTCGGTTATGTTTGGCTGGGCTTTATCAAAGTTTGGTGAAAAAGGCAAAATGCTTTTAGGCGTAATTGGTGATGTATCTCGTGTGTTTTTTGGTATTGTTGATCTTATTATGCGTTTGGCACCAATTGGTACATTCGGGGCGATGGCTTTTACAATCGGTAAATATGGGATTGCATCCTTAGGTCCTTTGATGAAGTTATTAGGAACTTTTTACTTTGCTTGTTTCTTATTTATTGTTTTGGTTGTTTGGCCGATTGCCAAATGGGCAGGAATTAGTTTTACAAAATATATTGCTTATTTTAAAGAAGAATTATTGGTCGTGTTTGGTACAGCATCTTCCGAAAGTGTTTTACCTCGTATGATGGAAAAATTGGAACGAGTTGGCTGCTCCAAATCGATTGTAGGGCTTGTTATACCAACGGGCTATTCATTTAATTTAGATGGGACATCTATTTATTTGACAGTTGCAGCTATCTTTTTAGCGCAGGCTACGAATACCGATCTTACGTTTATGCAGCAATTTACAATTATTGCAGTTTTGCTTTTAACATCAAAAGGTGCTTCGGGTGTTACCGGCAGTGGGTTTATTGTATTGGCGGCAACCTTATCGACCATTCCTTCCATTCCGGTAGGCGCATTGGCCCTTATCTTTGGCGTAGATCGTTTTATGACACAAGGTCGTGCACTTACAAATCTCATTGGCAATGGAATTGCTACCTTTGTTGTGGCAAAATGGGAAAATGAATTAGATGTAGAAAAGCTTCAAAACGTGATGTATGAGCATAAAGAACCGGAAGTAGAGCCGGCTCATACTGTATAGAATTCATTGAATGAAAAAGGGGCTGTGAAATAATGCCCCTATAAAAACAAAAGAGGATCACTAGCTCGAAAGAGCCGCTGATCCTCTTTTTGTGTTAAAATTTTACATAGCACATGAAAAATTCAAACATACATTATTTTAAAACAAAACAGGCAGTTTTGCCACTGTTTATTTCAGATTATCTGAATATCTGTGATCCCGTGCTGGTTTTTGACCGATTTATGGAGGAAATCGACTTGGAGAAATACCTGAAAAATGTTCCAGCTCACTTTGCTGGACGTATCAGGTATAACCCGACCAGCATGTTGAAAACAATCTTATTCGGATTTATGACAAATG
>NZ_FNZK01000025.1 GCF_900109225.1 Propionispira arboris | reverse complement strand
TCGCCATTATGCCTTGGTAGCTCAGTCGGTAGAGCAGAGGACTGAAAATCCTCGTGTCGGCAGTTCGATTCTGTCCTAAGGCACCATTTATTTTGCTGGTGTAGCTCAATTGGTAGAGCAGCTGACTTGTAATCAGCAGGTTGGGGATTCAAGTTCTCTCGCCAGCTCCATAATCTGCGGGTGTAGCTCAATGGTAGAGCTCCAGCCTTCCAAGCTGATCACGTGAGTTCGATTCTCATCACCCGCTCCATATGTTTATTTGCCGGGGTGGCGGAACTGGCAGACGCACGGGACTTAAAATCCCGCGGTTGGTAACAACCGTACCGGTTCAATTCCGGTCCTCGGCACCAATTATATATTAATCTACGTATTGTTTATGCGGTTGTGGCGAAATGGCAGACGCGCTAGCTTCAGGTGCTAGTGGGGGTGACCTCGTGGTGGTTCGAATCCACTCAGCCGCACCATTTATTTTCATTTAATATTGTTTTTATGCGGTCGTGGCGGAATGGCAGACGCGCTATCTTGAGGGGGTAGTGACCAAAAGTCGTATGGGTTCAAGTCCCATCGACCGCACCAATATTTTTAAATTGTTGACTTCTTAAATGAGGTCTTTTTTTAGTTTTAAAATAAAATTTTGTGTAAAATACAAACAGCTATTAGGGGTTTTTGAAATGAAAAAAATTTGTTTACTTACAACAGGGGGAACGATTGCTTCAGCAGAGGGAGCCGCGGGTCTCATTCCGCAAATGGATGGCGCTGAAATGCTTCGTTTAATACCAGCATTAACAGGCGTATGCCAGATTGATTGTCAGGAGTTAATGAATATTGACAGCAGTAATCTTCAGCCGGAGCATTGGGGGGTTATCGCCCGGAAAATTGTGAACAATTACGACTTATATGATGGCTTTGTTATAAGTCATGGTACAGATACAATGGCTTATTCCGCAGCTGCACTTACTTACATGCTGAAAAATCTTGCAAAGCCGGTTGTTTTTACGGGTTCGCAGCGACCAATTGGTCAAGCCGATACGGATGGTAAAGCAAATCTTTTAGCGGCTTTTCGTGTAGCAGCAGAAGATCATTTTGGCGTGTATCTTGTTTTTGCTAATACCGTTATACATGGACTTCATGCAAAGAAACTGTATACGAAGCATCTGAATGCTTTTGGCAGCATCAATGCGCCAATCATGGCGCATGTTGCCGGAAGTCAGCTTATCTGGCAGGTACCTGTTTCGCAAAAACCAGCAGAGCTTTTAGCGTTGAGAGATAAAATGGACCAACGAGTTTTTGTCTTAACATTGACTCCAGGAATTCAACCACAATTAATTGATATGGCTATTTTGGCTGAATATAGAGGTATCATTATAGAAGGCTTTGGTGCTGGTGGTGTGCCAAATCAAAACTGTGAACGCAATTTGCTGCCAGCCATAGAGCGAGCACTAAAGGCAGGAGTCGTTGTAGCCTGTGTAAGTCAGTGTATCTACGACGGTACGTATATGGATTGTTATGAAGTGGGAATATTAGCAGAGCGTATGGGTGTCGTATCTGCGGGCAATATGACGCTGGAGGCACTTTTAGCTAAATTTATGCTGGCATTGGGTGAGTGTAGTGACCCCGGTGAAATTCGCAGGTTTCTCCGTGATAATACATATGGTGAAGTTATATAACACAAAAAAGACCTTCTCAATTTTTACTGTGGTGCAGTATTGAGAAGGTCTTTTTTTGAGCTTTTTCGGTTAAATCGATGAAATTTCTTCAGTTTTTAAATAAGAAAAATCATGAGTTTTTTTTACCTTATGATACTCTGTATGCAATAATATATGAGATTTTTCACTGAGTGGTTCACCAAGAAAATCCTTGTAGATACGAATAATATCTGGATTTTCATGTGATTTACGCAGTGGATTATTTTTGTCAATGTCATATAATGCATCCATCCGAAGGTGTTTAACATCCGTTGTTGATTTTATTGGTTGACCACCACCACCGATGCAGCCACCAGGGCAAGCCATGATCTCAATAAAGGTATAATCACAAGTTCCTGCCTTTATTTTTTCCATGATTATTTTCGCACTGGCAATCGTATGAGCAATCGCAACTTTAATTTTTGTGTTGCCTAAATCAATGATTGATTCGCGAATTCCTTCCAGACCACGAACTTCTTGGAATTCTACAGATTTTAGTTCTTTACCGGTATATTTCTCATATACGGTTCTAAGTGCTGCTTCCATGACACCGCCAGTATTCCCAAAAATAATTGCTGCTCCAGTACCAGAACCAAGCGGGCTGTCAAATTGTCCTTCAGGAAGACTCGCAAAGTTTAATCCGACATATTTAATAAGTTTCGTAAGTTCCCTTGTTGTAAGGACTATGTCTACATCTTGATGACCATTTCGTCCGTGTTCTGGGCGTGCTGCTTCGAATTTTTTTGCTGTACAAGGCATGATGGATACCGTTACAATATCATTCACATCAATGCCAGATTGCTCTGGATAATATGTTTTGGAAATAGCGCCAAAAATTTGCTGTGGTGATTTTGTTGAAGATAGATGTTCAAGGTAGTCGCCATAGTTTTTTTCCATATAATTAACCCAGCCGGAACTGCATGAAGTAATCATTGGTAACGTGCCGTTGTTTTTTATGCGGCTCAGCAGTTCACTGCCTTCTTCCATAATTGTAAGATCTGCCCCAAAATTTGTGTCAAAAACTCGATCAAAACCAAGCATTTTAAGAGCCGTTACCATTTGTCCAGTGACAATGGTACCTTTTGGCAAACCAAACGCATCACCAAGTGCAACGCGGACAGAGGGGGCGACTTGTACGATGACATGTTTCTTTGGATTTTGTAATACGTCAAGGACTTTTTGTGTATCATCTTTTTCGACGATTGCACCAGTTGGGCAGACAACACTGCATTGTCCGCATAAGATGCAGTCGGTTTCTTCCATTGGTTTGTTATAGGCTGTTGTAACAGCAATTTTATCACTGCGGCCAGCATAGGTGAGAGCGCTTATTCCCTGGACTTCTTTGCAGGCCTTGATACAACGACCGCATTTAACACATTTTGCCGGGTCACGGATAATACTTGGATTTGTATTATGAATCGGTAAATGTTCCGTGACATCCGGCAGATTTGAATTTAAAACATTGAAGCGGCTGCAGAGTTTTTGCAGATCACAGTTCTGGTTTCTGGAGCAGGTTAAGCAGTTTTGTTCGTGAGTAGCAAGAATTAATTCCAGAATTCCCACTTGTGTATCCCGTACGAGTTTCGTATCCGTGTGAATTTCCATACCTTCCCATACTTCAGTTGAACAGGCAGCCAAAAGTCTGCGGCTGCCAACAACCTCAACTGTGCAAATTCTGCAATGGGCTTTGATGCTCTGATCAGGATGGTAACAAAGATGAGGAATATCAATATTGATATTTTTGGCAGCTTCGAGAATTTTTGTTCCTTTTTCTATTTTTAAAGGAATATTATTAATTTTTACATTTACCATTTCCATTATTCTTGCACCTCGCTAGATTTGACGTGAAACACATCTTCAAATTGATTCATTGCCGAAACAAGAGCACTTTGTGCTGTTTCCCCTAAACCACATAAAGAAGACATAGCCATAAGTTTGGCGATTTTTTTCATACTCTTTATATCTTTGTCTGTATGGGTTCCATCGGCGAGTTTTTGCAGGAAAAGTTTCATATGACGATTGCCTTCCCGGCATGGTGTACATTGACCGCAGCTTTCGTGAGAGAAAAATTCCTGTGTAGATTGTAAAAATTCAATGAGGCTGGTACGGTCGTCAATAACAAGTATGGCACCGGAACCAACGGTTACACCGGATCTTTTTAAATCTTCATATGTATAAGGCGTATCAAGAATTTTTGAAGAAGCGATTTTTCCAGAAGCACCACCAAATTGAAGCAAGCGAATTGGACGGTCCCCATCAATTCCACCAGCGAGATCATAGACGATTTCACGTACTGTAGTGCCAAATGGGATTTCAAACACACCAGGATGTTTGACATTTCCGGCAACACTGATGAGTTTCGTGCCGATGGAGTCGCCCATACCATAGGTCTGGTATTCTTTATCCTCATCAAGTAAAATATGAGAAAGTAGTGACAGGCTTTCAACATTGTTGACACAAGTTGGGCGATTATACAAGCCGCATTGTTTGATAAATGGTGGTTTCATGCGAGGACGTCCCGCTTTGCCTTCAATAGATTCAATTAGTGCTGTACCTTCGCCGCAGACATAAGCACCGGCGCCAGAATAAAGATGAATTTCAAAATTAAACCCTTTACCTAAAATGTTTGTACCTAAAAACCCATAAGTTTTAGCTTGTCGGATTGCATTTAGAAGTAGTGGACGCAGATGACAGTATTCTTCACGTAAATATATATAACCATCTTCCGCATCTACTGTATAGCCAGTGATGATCATGCTTTCGATTAGGTTAAATGGGTCATTTTCGAGTAACATGCGATCTTTAAACGTACAGGGCTCACCTTCATCCGCATTACAGATAACAACTTTTTTTTCAGCAATAACTGATTTTGCCTGAGCGAGTTTTCGTCCCATATCATAACCAGCACCACCACGTCCTTTGATTTTTGCTGCGGCGACTATGCCGGCAATTTCTTCACCCGATAATGTAATTGCTTTTTTTAAGGCATCAAATCCTCCGCATTCCATATAAGAACCAATGGAGGATACATCATATTTTCCAAAGTTTTTTGTGATAAAACTTACTGTTTTGCTCATTGTGTTCGCTGCCTCCTTGAAATTAGATCAATTCACTTAAAAGATTTTCGATTTTTGCTCTACTCGTTAGATAACCATATACTTTACCGTTGATACGTACAGCGGGAGCCATGTCACAAGCACCAAAACAAGCGACACTTTCCAAGGTGAAGCGACCGTCATAGGTAATTTCGTTGAGGTTAATTCCTAAAAGATCTTTCAATGTAGTGAAAATAGTATCATTTTGATTGACTTTGCAAACGATACTATTACAGATCTGGATTGGATATTTAGCTCGTGGTGTTGTTGATAGACTGCTATAAAAGGTAATACAGTCATAAATATTGGTGATTTTGACATCCAACTTTTCGGCAAGATAATACGCGACTTCTTCCGGAATATAATGATTTGGTATAAGTTCTTGAATATCAAGCAATATACCAACCAGTTGAGAACCGTCATTTTCATGTGCAGCGAGGATGAGATCGATTTTTGTTGCTAGTTCTTTCGTTAAAACATAGTTTTTTATAAGAGATAGTGACATGTAACAATACCCTCCTTGAATAAAATATACACAGATTATTTCTGATAAATGAAAATTTATACGCACTATATTTTATTATATACAAAAAAAATCTATTTGCCTATAGATTTTTAAAAATGCAAAATATTCAAAATACACTATTTATTAAACCTGTAGTAAGAGAAAAAAATCACGTATAAATCAGGTAAATAAAGAGTTATTTCTATTATGACATGGTCTGTTTTTTTGATAAAATATTAAAATTTTCTCTTTATTTATATAAATAATTCAATATAGCAATAAATATCAGTATGAATAAGTATTCTTATTGTTGTATAAAAATACATAATGAAAAAGTTATAAATAATGAAGTAAAGCTGAATATTCAGCTTTTTTTATGAAATGAGAGCAATAAAAGTTATTTTTTTTTGTCTGTTCATACATTTTTTATGAACTATCCATTTGAAGCTGGTTATGCTATAACGAATTTGAGAACATTGCACTTTATAAAAAGGGCGAAAGATGCTGATTTTTCAGGTGTTTTTCCAGATTAAAAAGCATGGAACATTTTGTACGAAATTTTAATATACAAAGTTACATTAAAATGATATAATATAGGTGTCACCACACATGAAATGTAAATGGATCTCACACAATAGTGATGGGGGGATATTTATTATGGCAATAAGAAGCGTTGCAATGGACCGTAGGGATAGCGCAAACTATCGGAATCTTTTAAAACGAGGAGGATTCATTTCGGCAAGCTACTTATCAATAAGTGGTTTTGACGCCGGTAGGCTTAAAAAACTTGCTCAACAAGGAAAACTTGATGCAATTCGTTGTGCTATTGGTAAATCCGTTAGATGGTATTATTGTGAGAAACAGGCTGAAATGGCTCATTTACGTGGTGAAGTTTAGTTTACAGATAAAAATAAAATTTAAATTTAGAACATATAGAATCGATGTAAATCGATTCTCTTTTTTTGAAAAAATTTTTTAACGATATAGAACGTATTAAAGAAATTACAGCCTGTCAGTCTGTCCTAAAGGGGATAGGGCATCGCTTGCTTCCTCCGTAATTACCCTATACCCCATTCCTGATGATTGCCATATAAGAATATTTAATGCAACTTATATATATGTTATAATAAGAGAGATATATATAATAGTTAGAAAATTTGTTCCAGGGGTTGGATGTTTCTATGAAAGGACCCATTTTTATGTTCTTTGTGATTTTATTTCTCGTGTTAGTTGGTGTAGCAGCACTTTCTATTATTTTAATGAGACAGTTGTTTCCCCTATATAAGAAACCGCAAATTATGCGTGTATTTTATGTGCTGACTAGTGTGTCTGTTTTTGCCTTGTTTTTTGGTAGAGGCTGGCTTGACCAATTGCCGTTTGCTGGTGATTTGATGCTTTTAATCGTCATCTGGTTTGTTTCATTGACTTTTTTAATCGTGTTTACTCCAGCTGTTTTTGTTGTTAAAAAAGTTATAGAAAAAATAGGTTTGGATGATGGTGTACGAGATTTGTCCAGACGTCAATTTCTAAAAACAGCAGGTGTTGCAATGCCAATATTGGCAGTAACCTGCAGCTCGTATGGGACTTTTTATAGTAGTCGTACGATTGTGGATGTAAAACATGAAATTTTTTTAGCCGATTTGGATCAAACTTTTTCGGGATTTACGATTGCACAATTAAGTGATGTACATTTAGGTTGGTTCTTTTCTATTGATAAACTCAAACAGACCTTAGATCATATTGTTGCACAAAAGCCGGATGTTTTAGCTGTTACGGGAGATTTGTTTGATGATGTTGACACGATTGTTTTAGCAGCACAAACTTTAGAGTTGTATGTGGAGCAGTTTCCGCAAGGTATTTATTTTATTTGGGGCAATCATGAATATATGAGGGGAATTTCAAAAATAAAGGCAGCTCTAGCAAATACGCGCGTTAAAGTTCTTCGCAATGAAAATGATCTACTGCTTAAAGCTGCAAGTCCGCTCTATTTTATTGGTGTTGATTATCCTATGGAACGCGATACGGCTAAGCAAGCGGCTGAGTGTCAGGGGATGATGGAAACCGCTTTAAAAGGGGTACCAGCGAGATCAACAAAAATTTTACTCAGTCATCATTCGGTTTTGATTGATAATGCATTTGATAATAAAATTGATTTGACGATGACAGGTCACACCCATGGCGGACAGATTGTCGTGTTAGGAATGCCAATTTTTCAAGGCTTTAAGTATATGCGTGGCATGTATAAAAAAGGAACTTTGTATGGCTATGTGAATTCAGGTGCGGGAAGTTGGTTTCCGTTTCGATTTGGCTGCCCACCAGAAATTACTTTTTTTACATTAAAGAAAGAAGTATAATATAGAAATTGTTATCTGGATCATATGAAAAATTCTAGATAGCAAGCTAATAAACAGAGCGGTATTTAATTTTCTATGTATTTACTGGACTTTTGTTCCTAATAAAATCAGACGAAGGCCAAGTGCAAAAAGAGCGCATGATAACAAAACCAAAATAATTTTCGGCTTGGTTTTTTTTGAAATTTGCGCGCCAATTTGTGCGCCGATTATGGCACCGATGCCAATACTGATTGCTGGCATCCAGATGATATGCTGCAGTATAGCATGTGATATTACACCGCTAAAAGAAGATATGGCAAGGACAAAATGCGAGGTAGCTGTTGCGACATGGGTTGGAAAATGAAGCAGGTAGATCATTAGGGGAACATGAATTATACCGCCGCCTATACCAAAGATGCTGGATAGAAAACCAACGCCCATACTGCTAACCAGTCCGATCGTTTTATGATAGGTAAAGGTATGTGGATCAAAGTTGGGTTCTGTTCTTTTTTTGCGTGAAGAATTCCAATACATAATGCCAGACATTAATATAAGGAAAGAACCAAAAGATAAATTAAGTGTTTGCCCATTAAAAGAATCGGCAATGTAGGAGCCGAAAAAAGCTCCTGGTAAGGTTGCTAAGGCAAAGGGAATCGCGGCATTAAAAAAAACTCTTTTTTGTTTGATATAAGCCAGGGTGCCAGAGAAGGCATTTAAAAAAACAACAAAAAGTGAAGTGCCGACAATTTGTGGGGCTGAAGCAAATGTTGAAGGTGTCATAAACATGATGAAAATCGGCAATAGGATGAGGCCGCCCCCTATGCCAACCAGGGTACCGAAGATACCAACGCTAAGACCTAAAAGGCTTAGTAAAATGAATTCCATAAAAAAACCACCTTTGAAATTTAAATTGAAGGATACTTGTGTTTATTATAACGTAAACCTACGAAGAAAGAAAATCAAATAGGGCTATAGACAAGTGGTTTGCTGTTAATCCTGAGTACGGTAAATTTAATGGTGATGTAGTATACTATTTTAGGCTTTGTAAAATTCATGGAGGGCAGAAACAATGGAAACTGTATTACAGACAATGCATAAATGGGTACAAGAATATATTCGAACTTTTTATAGTGATGATATAGAGATTCAGCGAGCCATCGTTTTAAAGGAAGAACATACGCAGCAGGTTACTGTGCTAAGTCGCGAACTGGCTAAACATTTAAAGCTCAGTGTACATGATCAGATTTTGGCTGAAATGATTGGACTTTTTCACGATATTGGCAGATTTAAACAGTTTACGCTATATCGAACATTTAATGATGCTTTATCAGAAAATCATGCACTCTTGGGATTAAAGGTCATAGCTGAACTTGATTTTTTCCAAGAATTAAGTGAGGCAGACCTGTCAATTTTGCATTTTGCAATTGCCAACCATAATGCCAAATTAATCACAGCTACAGATAATAGCAGACAGCTTTTATTTGCAAAAATCATTCGTGATGCTGATAAACTTGATATTTACCGTGTGCTAGAGCCTTTTTTACAGCCCTCAGATGGAACTGGCTGCAATGAAATGTTTCTTCAATCTTTTATTCACGGGCGGCAGTGTGATTATGCACAAATTAAGACATATGATGATCGTAAATTAGTCAGGCTGATGTGGCTCTATAATATTTATTTTAGCTGGACCATGTTAAAAATTGTTGAACGAGGCTATGTTGATAAAATTATTGATTGTTTGCCAAAAACGCCGCTTATGGAGCAAGGCGTAAAAAATTTGAAGGCATATATCAAGGCGAAACTTAAAGAATAATGCATCGCAACAAGCAGATTTCCGATAAATAAAGGAAAAAAGAATCTGGAAAAGCAGGAAATTTGACCTAAAGACCGAATATACAAGCATTAGGTTAAATGGAATAACGTTTCAATTAAAGGAGTATATTTATGGCAGAAAATATGATAATTGCTTCAAATTTCATTCAAAATGCAATTGATGAAGATTTGAAAAATGGGAAATACAGTGAAGGCATTCATACGCGGTTTCCGCCAGAACCTAATGGGTATTTACATATTGGTCATGCAAAGTCAATTTGCTTGAACTTTGGTTTGGCGAAAAAAAATAATGGTATGTGTAATTTACGTTTTGATGATACAAATCCGACCAAAGAAGATGTCGAATATGTTGATTCAATTCAGGACGATGTTAAATGGCTCGGATTTACCTGGGATGATCGAATGTTTTATGCATCGAATTATTTTGACAAGCTTTTTGAATGTGCCATGGAACTTATAAAAGCCGGAAAAGCCTATGTTTGTGATTTAAATGCTGAGCAGATGCGCCAATATCGTGGTACGTTGACGGAACCGGGGCAAGACAGTCCTTATCGCAGCCGTAGCATTGAGGAAAATCTCGATTTATTTATGCGGATGCAAAAAGGTGAATTTGCCGATGGTGAAAGAGTTCTTCGGGCTAAAATAGATATGGCAGCACCTAACATTAATTTGCGGGATCCAATTCTGTATCGTATATCACATACAGCGCATCATCGGACAGGAACAACGTGGTGTATTTATCCGATGTATGATTTTGCTCATCCAATTTCAGATGCGGTTGAGGGAATTACACATTCGATTTGTACTTTGGAATTTGAAGATCACCGACCTCTGTATGACTGGCTCTTGGAATCACTCGGTTATGATGTCGCGAAACGACCGCGACAGATCGAATTTGCCCGCTTAAATATTACCGATACCGTAATGAGTAAACGAAAACTCAGACAATTGGTTGAAGGTGGGTATGTTACGGGCTGGGATGATCCTCGGATGCCAACGATTTCAGGTCTGCGAAGACGTGGTTATACACCAGAAGCAATTCGTGATTTTTGTGATCGAATTGGTGTGGCTAAGAGCAATAGTCTTGTCGATGTTGCTATGCTGGAACATTGTGTGCGTGAGGATCTTAATGAGCGTGCAGATCGTATTATGGCAGTTTTACAGCCGCTTAAAGTGGTCATCACCAATTATCCGGCTGATGAATGTGAATATATGATGGCTGAAAATCATCCACATAAAGGTGGACATCGTTTTGTTCCATTTACGCGGGAAATTTATATTGAACAGGAAGACTTTATGGAAGAAGCTCCTAAAAAATTTTTCCGCTTAAAACCAGGTGGAGAAGTTCGTTTGAAGCATGCTTTTATTATAAAATGTGAAGAAGTCATCAAAGATACGGCTGGACAGATCGTGGAACTTCATTGTACCTATGATGTGGACACGAAAAGCGGCAGTGCTAATAGTGGTCGTAAGGTTAAAGGAACATTACATTGGGTTTCAGCAAAATTTGCTGTGCCAGCAGAAGTTCACCTTTATGATTATTTGTTGAAAACAGAAGAAAATAGTGTAGAAAGTACGAATTTTATTGATGAATTAAACCCTAACTCTTTGGAAATTATAAATACTTGTATGATTGAACCGAGTGTTGCTTGGACTGCCCCAGGGACTCGCTATCAGTTTTTACGACAAGGATATTTTTGCGTAGATAAGGATTCAACAAAAGAACATTTAGTCTTTAATCGTATTGTTGGATTGCGTGATTCCTGGGCAAAAGCAAAGAAGGTGTAATTATGGTGAAAATACCAAAAGACTTAGGCGATAAGGACATGTTTAAGGGGTATGCGGAAAAAGAAACATTTGAAACGATGTTTCTATCAGGAGAAGAAGAACCACGGACTGTCATTAAAAACAAAATAAAAGAAGATTTAAATACAGCTTACCTGACAAAAGATTTACAGGAAAAAATCGGGAAACTTTTACTGGATTTAAAAATGGATCTTTATAAAGATGGTATTATAGATTATGAAATAAAAGTAAAAAAAATGGGTATGGATATTGTGCTTTCTGCTGCTGCAAATAAAAGCAAAGCGCGGACTTAATGGGGATGGCTGACTGTAGATCTTTTATAGTCAGCCATGATTTTTGCAAATACGAGACGGATTATACTTGTAAAAACCTATATTTTAGGAGGAAGTGACATCTTTGGGGAATAATGCATTATTGGCAGTGGCTGTTTTTATGGTTGCTTATGTGTTGATTGTATCTGAAAAAGTGCATCGCACGGTTGTTGGATTAGCTGGCGCAGTGATGATGATACTTCTGGGGGTTTTGAGTCAGGAAACAGCGATTCATCATATTGATTTCAATACCTTGGGGTTATTGATTGGCATGATGATTATTGTAAATATTACAAGTGAGACAGGTTTATTCAATTATTTAGCAATTTGGGCGGCTAAAAAAGTGAAGGCAGAACCAATTCAATTATTATTGGCATTGTCTACATTAACAGCAGTCTGCTCAGCACTTTTGGATAATGTAACAACTGTGCTTTTAACCGTACCTGTAACTTTTAGTATTACTTCGCAATTAAAAATATCGCCTCTGCCATTTTTAATTGCTCAGATTATGTCGGCAAATATTGGTGGCGCTGCGACTTTAATTGGTGATCCACCTAATATCATGATTGGGAGTGCTGTTAAAGAGCTTACTTTTATGGCATTTATTACAAATTTAACAGCGATCTGTGCCGTTGTCTTTCTCGTTACAATTGCCTTGCTTATTTTGTTTTATCGTAAAGAGTTACATACTACAGATGATTTAAAGGCAAAAGTTATGCGCCTGAATGAAAAAAGTCAAATTAGAAATTTTGTCTTGTTGAGAAAATGTCTGGGTGCTTTAGCAGTTACGATTTTATTATTTGTTTTACATAGTACACTGCATATTGAAACTGCAACTGCAGCTTTAACGGGGGCTTGTTTTTTAATGCTTCTTACGATTGGAACAGATGAGGCTTTATTGACGAAGGCTTTTAGCCGTATTGAATGGCTGGCTATTTTTTTCTTTGCGGGATTGTTTGTTCTTGTTGGGGCTCTTGTAGAAACCGGTGTAATCAAAATGCTGGCCGCAGAAGCGGTGAAATTGACAAATGGAAATCTTACCGCCTCGGCAATGTTGATCTTGTGGATGAGTGCCATTGCTTCAGCGTTTATTGATAATATACCATTTGTGGCAACGATGATTCCGTTAATTAAGGATATGGGAACCATGGGGATAACAGATCTTAGACCTTTGTGGTGGGCTTTATCTTTGGGGGCTTGTCTGGGTGGGAATGGAACCCTTATTGGTGCCAGTGCAAATGTTGTTGTTGCCAGTATGGCGGCACAGCGTGGTCAGAAAATTTCTTTTCTCAAATTTATGGCAATTGCATTTCCGCTCATGCTTATATCCATTTTGATTTGTAGTGTATATATTTATTTTAAATATTTATAAGTATCTATATATAAGTTGTATGAAATATTCCATATGACATTCGTCGGAAGACTGGTAGGCCAGTTGTATTTGTTTTATCAATATATAGAAAAAAGCTGCATTTGGCCTTGGCCGAATGCAGCTTTTTTCGTTTATGTGGATGTATTTACGATAGACCCTGGTGCAATAGAATTTAGATTGAATTTCGTTACAGCAGGCAGTGTGGGAAATAAATTCAAAGAATTTGTTAAAGCATCATTGACTTTTATATAGGTTTTATTCGCCAAGCCGCTGATGAGCTTTTTCACCATTTCATTGTTCGCTGCCAGAGCTGTAATAAAAGGCTCTTTGTCAATTGAAAATAAGCCGGATTTTGTTATATGAATTCCAATAAAATAAAAAGCATTGTTTTGATATTTTTGTATGGAAAAAGAGAGCAGTAAATTGGAAAGTGTTGGCGAGATGCTGCTTTTATCTTGTAAGAAAAGCAGCATATGGTTATACGTATTTAAAAAAGAAGCGACGGTCATTAATGTATCAAAAGAATCTTCTGTTTGGAAATCGGCATTTTTGACTTTTTTTGCGGAAAGTTTCAGTAGGTTAGCCAACGTATAAAATTTTGTATAAAAGTCATCTGAGGCATCAAAATATTCTTTTATTTTTCGCAAAGCCTCATCTCGTTCTGCTTTTTTAGCGGGTGAGCTGTGGATTTCATATGTTTTAGAGGATACTATTTGCGACATTTTATTCAGTGGTGCTTTCATAAAAAATCCTCCTTAGACCAAACGAAAAGATGGTTCTTATTCTTTTATAAATAGTATAACATTTGTGCTTTTTATGTGCAAAGAATATAGGATAATTTTGTAAATTAATAAAATAGAGGCAGTATGCTTTTAGCAACTGCCCCCATTTTTAATTAAATCTTACTATGTTTTACAGTATCGTACATATCAGTAATTATTTTTGCTGGTTCGTTATCCAGTTTGCTTATAAGATAAATTGTGAGCAGCGACAAGAAAAAGCCAGGGACCATTTCATATAGACCAAACCAGGCAAATTGTTTCCAGACTAAAACGGTTAGCCCACCGACGAGAATACCCGCTAAAACACCATTTCGTGTTGTGCGGCGCCAAAAAAGTGATGTTAATAATGCTGGTCCAAAGGCAGCACCAAAGCCAGCCCAGGCATAAGCAACCATATTTAGAATCAAATTATCTGGACTAAGCCCTAGATAAATGGCAATGCTTGAAATCATGATAACGGATAATCTGCCAACCCAAATAAGTTCGGTTTCACTCGATTTTTTATGAAGCATAGCTTTATAGAAATCTTGCGCGAAAGCTGAGGCGGCAACCAGTAACTGAGAGGATGCAGTACTCATAATAGCGGCCAGGACCGCAGATAAAACAAGACCAGCAAAAAATGGCGAGAATAACATATCGGTCATTACGAGAAAAACTTTTTCTGAGTCACTGCCAGTAAGCCCGGTAGTTAAAAATACTTTACCGACCAGGCCAACCAGGACCGCGGCTGTCAGAGAAAAAATTACCCAAGTCATGGCAATACGGGTGGCTTGTTTGATTTCAGCCGAAGATTTAACGGCCATGAAGCGTACTAAGATATGCGGCTGACCAAAATAACCAAGGCCCCAGCCAAGCAGTGAAATTAACTCGATAAATGTAAATGGTGAACCGTCGGCATTATGGAATGGATTAAAATATTCTGGGTTTATCATATAAAGAGCAGAATACGTTAGGGTAAATCCACCTACGGCGTAGATTGCAGCCAACGGAACAATAATAATTGCAAAAAACATCATTACTCCTTGAATGAAATCGGTCCAGCATACGGCCATAAAACCACCTACAAGTGTATAAAATACGACAACGAATGCTCCGAGAAATATGGCATATGTGTAGGGAATTCCAAAAATCGTATTAAATAGTTTTCCACCGGCAACAAAACCAGAGGAGGTGTAAATAATAAAGAAAATTAAAATAAAGATTGCTGGAATAATGCGAAGCAGGTTTGTCTTATCATGAAAACGATTTTGGAAAAAATCAGGCAACGTTAAGGCGTTATCGGCGAGCTCTGTATATTTACGCAGACGCGCGGCAACAAATTGCCAATTTGCCCATGTACCAAGGCCAAGTCCGAGTGCAATCCAGCCAGCACTCAGTCCGGCCATATAAGCATAGCCTGGTAGTCCCATGAGCATCCAGCCACTCATATCGGATGCTTCGGCACTGAGTGATGTTACCCAGGCACCAAGTTTGCGATTACCGAGTATATAATCGGACATATTTCGTGTCCGGCGATAAAAATAGACACCGATCATCATCATTAAGCCTAAATACAGGGCAAAGGCCAGGATGATGGGAATATTATTTGTCATCATAGAAAAATCCTCCTTCATAAACATAGTTTATATTATAGCTAATATAAACTATATAAATCAAGAAGTTTCATTCTTTGTCTAGGATTTTACAGGATTGTTGAGGCAAATTATGGATACGGCTTGTATTATACGATATAATACAAAGTGGAATGTGAAAAGCTAAGGGGTTGATAAAATGAAGCAGCATTATGATGTAGCAATTATTGGAGCTGGTCCTGCGGGAAGCTTTGCCGCCTATGAACTGATTACAAAAAATCCAACACTAAAAGTAGTTGTCATGGAAACTGGTAAAGACATTTATCATCGTAAATGTCCTATTGCTGAAAAAAAAGTAGAAACTTGTATTAATTGTAAACCTTGTAGTATTATGCGTGGCTTTGGCGGCGCCGGCGCGTATTCTGATGGAAAATATAATTTTACGACGAAGTTTGGCGGGTGGCTCAATGACTATTTGCCGGATGAGGAAGTTTTGGAATTGATTGATTACGTTGATCAAATTAATTTGCGCCATGGTGCACCAACAAAAGTTTTTAGCACAAAAAATAGTTCTTTAGGGCAAAAAGCGCTTGCTTATGATTTACATCTGCTCGATGCGCAAGTTCGTCATCTGGGAACGGAAAACAATCTCAAAATGCTGGAGCAAACGTATGAATATTTAAAGGATAAAGTTAAATTCCTATTTGAGTGCTCCGTTCATTCTTTTGAAAAAATGGATGGACAGTGTAAGGTAAAGCTTGAAACTGGTGACGTGATTGAAGCAACATATCTTATTGCGGCACCTGGACGCGCTGGATCAGAGTGGTTTACGGATGAATGCAAACGCTTAAAGCTTGAGCTTTTGAATAATCAAGTCGATGTAGGGGTGCGGGTTGAGGTACCGGCTGAAGTATTTAATCATATTACGGATGAGGTGTATGAAGCAAAGCTTGTTTATCGCACGAAACAATATGGCGATCTTGTGAGGACATTCTGTATGAATCCTAAAGGTCATGTGGTGATGGAAAATACAGATGGCATCATGACGGTTAACGGTCATTCCTATAGTGATCCGAAACTACATAGTAAAAATACAAATTTTGCTTTATTGGTAAGCAATCGCTTTACCGAACCGTTTAATGAACCGCATCAATATGGAAAACGGATTGCATCCTTTTCAAATATGCTGGGCGGTGGTATTATTGTGCAGCGATTTGGTGATCTATTAAAAGGCCGACGGACGAATGAACATCGTTTGGGTAAAAGTTTTACGAAACCGACTTTAAAAGCAACGCCGGGTGATCTAAGTCTTGTTTTGCCAAAACGACATCTTGATAATATTATTGAAATGATTCAGGCTTTGAATCATATTGCACCGGGAACGGCGAATGATGATACGCTTCTTTATGGTGTTGAAGTTAAATTTTATAGTTCAAGATTAAAGCTTTCACCAGAACTTGAAACGAAGCTTAAAAATATTTTTGCAATTGGTGACGGTGCAGGCGTGACGCGGGGCCTGTCACAGGCTGGAGCCAGCGGCATTTATGTTGCCAGAACTATTTTGAAGCGCTTGGGAAAAAGCAATATATAACTTTTTTATAGTATGTTTTTCTATTGGCAGCTATTACTATTCATACTGCACATAGATTCCCATTACTTTTAGGATTAGTGCGTATACATGTATACAATTTTTTCTGATATTGACATTAAACCTTGATATGTATATAATAACAACATCAACAAAATGTTTTAGGCAATGAAGCCTTCGCAGAGATTTACTTTGAGGAGGCTTTTTCTGTTTTTGATCATTTTGCTGACAAAGGAGGAACTGGAATTTTAAATTTTATATTGGTCCGTTATAAAGACAAAGGCGTCTTGTTTTGTTAGATAATCGAAAGATTATGTGATGAAATAAGGCGTTTTTTCTTTTATTATTTTTTCAAAAAAGAAAGGGTGGTTTTAAATGAAGAAGATATGGTCGACGATATTAGCGACATTAATGTTGGTAGTTCTTATAGCTCCTGTTGCTTTGGCGGCAGACGATGCAGCAAAAGCAACAATTGATACAGGGGATACAGCTTGGGTACTTATTAGTGCTGCATTAGTTTTTGTTATGACACCAGGATTAGCGTTTTTTTATGGTGGTATGGTTCGAAGTAAAAATGTATTAGGAACGATTATGCAGAGTTTCTTTATTGTTGCACTTATTTCAGTTGAATGGATATTAATTGGTTATACAATGGCTTTTGGTACAGATGTTAATGGATTTATTGGTAATCTTGACAAAATTGGTCTGGCTGGTGTTGGACTTAATGTTTTAACAAATGGGACAATTCCCGAATTGGCATTTGTTGCTTTCCAATGTATGTTTGCGGTCATTACGCCGGCACTGATAACGGGGGCCTTTGCTGAACGTATGAGATTCCCGGCATTTGTTATGTTTATTCTTCTTTGGGCTATCTTTATTTATAATCCAATGGCACATTGGGTATGGGGCGGTGGTTTTCTTGCATCGCTGGGGGCTCTTGATTTTGCTGGCGGACTTGTTATTCATATTCTTTCAGGGGTATCAGGACTTACGATTTGTTTGATGCTTGGAAAAAGACGTGGCTATGGTAAATCACCGATGCTGCCACATCATTTACCAATGACAGTTCTTGGGGCTTCGCTGCTTTGGTTTGGCTGGTTTGGTTTTAATGCCGGCAGTGCGCTGGGCGCAAATGCACTGGCTGCCAATGCATTTGTTACAACACAAGCAGCAGCGGCTGCTGCAACGCTTTCCTGGGTAGTGGCTGAATGGTTTCATAATGGCAAACCGACGATTCTGGGTGCAGTCAGTGGCTGTATAGCTGGTTTGGTTGCCATTACACCGGCAGCTGGCTTTGTTGAACCGCTTCCAGCTGTTATTATTGGTTTAGTTGGCGGCGTTGTATGTTATTTTGCTGTTGCCATTGTTAAGGCAAAGCTTGGCTATGATGATTCATTAGATGCTTTTGGGGTTCATGGTATTGGTGGTACATGGGGTGCGATTGCTACTGGCCTTTGGGCGACTACTAAAGTGAATCCGGCTGGTGCGGATGGTTTATTTTACGGCAGTTCCGATCTTATTGTTGCACAGCTTATTTCGATTGTGGTTGCTTATGTACTTGCCATCGTTGGTTCTTTTGTGTTAATTAAGATTGTAGGTCTCTTTATGAAAGTTAGAGTAGATGAAGATGAAGAAGTTTCTGGTCTTGATTTATCCGAACATGGTGAAAGAGGGTATGCACAGTCTTTTGTTGCTGGTAGTTCTTTCTTTGATACGTCGGATGGTTCAGCTATGGCTATGCAGCAAAATTTGCATGCAGGAGAATCTGATATAAAATAAAGGATATAGATAAAGCTTTCGATCTTTTATATGGAGTGATCAATGGGAGGGGCATATCCCCTCCTTCTCTATATCTAAGTATTACTTAATTTTTAATTGGACTTCAATTCATAGTTTGCTATAATATAAAAAAGGAGTGGGGCATATGCGGAAATTGACTAAAATTGATATTGTTACAAGACCTAATAAGTTAGAAGAATTGAAAGAAGCTTTAAATGAAATTGGGGTTCAAGGCATGACTGTTAGTCAGGTATATGGATGTGGTTTGCAGAAAGGACACAAGGAAGTATATCGGGGGCGTGAATATTCTATTAATCTTGTACCAAAAGTGAAAATTGAAACGGTGATTTGCGAAGTTCCGGTGAAAGATGTTTTAGAAGCAGCGCAAAGAGTTTTAAAAACAGGAGAACCGGGGGACGGAAAAATTTTCATTTACGATGTAGAAAATGCTGTTCGTATCCGTACTGGTGAAGAAGGTGATAAAGCTATTATGGATGAAAAGTAATAGCTTCATCACCGTGTGCAGACACGAAAGAGGCTTTTTCAAAATAGATCTTGTAGAATCTATTTTGAGAGAGCTTCTTTTTCGTTGTTACTATCTTATCGTTCAAGCCATTTCGTTCTGTTTTGCTTTCTACTGAAAAAGACTGTTTCGATGCAGGAGTTTTTTGTGTAATGTTTAATTTTACATGTAAGTAGGCTAAGTAGGAATATAATTAGAAGAAGGTGAGTTTTAGTGGAAAAAATTCGGGTTCTGGTAGTTGATGATTCGAAAGTCAGCCGAATTATGATGGCAAGCGTGTTGTCAAGAACAACGTTTCAAATTTGTGATTATGCCAAAAACAGTATGGAGGCTGTAGAGAAATATCGTTCGCTAAATCCCGATGTTGTCACTATGGATATGAATTTACCGGATGGGGATGGCATTGAGTGCAGTCGGAAAATTTTAGAAATCAATCCCAATGCTAAAATTGTGATGATTAGTGCAATGAAAGATGCAAGTTTGATGATGCGTGGCCGTAATGTGGGGATCAATTCTTTTTTACAAAAACCAATTAATGCGAATGAATTGATTGATACTTTACAGATGGTTTGCCAATCAACCGAAAATTCAATAGATGTACTCAGAGAATCCTATGTAAAGCCATTTATAAAAGTCTTGCAGAAAAATTTATTTAGTTTGGCGGGACTGCATAGTAAAGTTGATCTTGAGCTGGATAAAGATGATTTTCTCGATGTGAACGGTATTGCCGTCATTATTGGTTTGACGGGTGTTCCAATGGGGCGTGCTATCTTGCATATGGATACACAAACGATGAATCGATATTCGAAAATCATGCTGGGGATGGGTGAAGAAGAAGATTTGTCGGAAGAGGAGGCGAGTGACAGCGTGGAAGAATCAGCGAATATCATTGTTGGGCGAAGTGTATCAATGATTAATGATATTTGCAAAGATAAAGAAATGCGCATTACTCCCCCGGGAACGATTTGTGGACATAGAATCCGTATTGTGAATCCTAAGCTTACTTCGTTTAATATTACAGCGAGTACACGCTTAGGTGATTTCAAAATGAATATTGGTTTTGCGGAGGGAGAATAGGAAAATGGATGCAAAATTTGTAAACCCGTTTATAGATGCTTTTATGACGGTGATGCCGCAAATCGGTTTTCAAGATATTACCAGAAAAAAGGTATCCGTGAAGGATAAATCAGCACAAAGTTTGGGTGTAACAGTATTAGTTGGTTTTACAAAACAGATTCGCGGTAATGTTGCTTATAATATGTCAGAAGAAACAGCAAAGTACATTGCCTCCACAATGATGATGGGAATGCCCGTCGATGAATTCAATGATATGGCACAAAGTGCTATATCAGAGCTGTCAAATATGCTTACGGCCAATGCTGCGACGAATTTGGCAACACTGGGGTATGATGTTGATATCTCTACACCGAGTTTATCAGTTGGTCATAATTTTGTGGTCAAAATCAGTAGTGAACAGTATTTAGCAATTGATATGGATTTAAGCGGACATCGGATCGAAATCAATATATCCTTGCAATAGATACTGTTTTATAAAATTTATGGTGAATGAAAATGAAGTGTTCTAAATGAGAGTGCTCTTCGTCAGGATCAGCTGAGCGTGGATGCTCGCGATGAGATTTCACAAGTCAAAGTGAGGTTAAAAAATTTAAAGTTTAAATGCGGTAAATAAATAAGGAGCTGAACGAAAGCTGTTCAGCTCCACTGCTAGTTTTTTGTAGTCTATTTATCGATATACATGATTTTTAAGAAAGTTTTCAATCCGTACGAGTGCCTCGGAAATTTTGGGTACAGAGGTAGCATATGAACAGCGAATAAAACCTTCGCCGCAATCCCCAAACGCATTGCCTGGAACGAGTGCTACGCGCTCAGCTCGCAGTAGGTTTTCCGCAAATTCTTCAGAAGTCAGACCTGTATTTTTTATACAGGGGAAAATATAAAAGGCACCTTTTGGCTCAAAACATTCAAGTCCGATTTTTCGCATTCCATCTAAAATCAAAAGGCGGCGCTTATCATATTCTGAAACCATCTTTTTCATGTATTTTTCACCATGTTTTAGGGCTTCAATCGCAGCGATTTGTGCGGTGATCGGTGCACAAAGTATGGTGTATTGATGAATTTTTGTCATCGCTGAGATGATGACTGGATTGGCAAGAGCATAACCAATCCGCCAGCCAGTCATAGCATAAGCTTTCGAAAAACCATTGAGTAAGATTGTTCGGTCTTTCATTTTATCGAGTGATGCAAAGCAGGTATGTTTTGTATTTGCGTAAATGAGATTGCAATAGATTTCATCGGAAATTACGATTAAATCATGTTTTTCAGCAAAATTAGCAATTTTTTCTAGTGTTTCATAATCCATAACAGCACCCGTTGGATTATTTGGATAACCAATTAAAAGTACTTTTGTTTTTGGTGTAACATAGTCTGTGAGTTCTTCGGCTGTTATACGGAATTCATTTTCAATTTTTGTTGGTACACTGATGACTTTGCCTCCTGCAAGGGTGACACAGGCTTTATATGAAACATAACATGGTTCAGGAATCAGAACTTCATCGCCCGGGGCTAAAACAGCACGCATGGCAATGTCGAGTGCTTCACTTACTCCCACTGTCACAAGAACTTCTTTTTTTGGATCATAGGTTATTTGGTGTTCGCGTTCAATGAGACTCGTTATTTCCTGGCGTAGTTCAAGCAGACCGCGATTTGATGTATAGGATGTATAACCTTGTTCAAGACCATAAACGCAGCTTTCACGGATTGACCAGGGGGTTACAAAATCGGGTTCACCAACACCAAGTGAAATGACATCTTCCATTTCAGCTGCAATATCAAAGAATTTACGTATGCCTGATGGTGCAATTGCATTGACGGCTGGTGATATGCGGTTTTTCCAGTTCATGGTGTGACCACCAGTCTGCGATCACATTCTTGATCATCAATAATGGAACCGTCTTTTTTATACGGTTTGAGCATGAAATGGCTGCGGGTGCTCGTGATACCTTCAATAGTAGCCAGTCGTGTAGAGACGAAATTGGAGATATCTTTAAGGGATTTGCCCTCAATAATTACCAGAAGATCGAAACTACCAGACATAAGATAGAGTGAGCGGACTTCATCAAAACGATAAATTCGTTCGGCAATGGCATCAAAACCGACTTCACGCTGCGGTGTTACATTGACTTCAATGATTGAGGTGACCATATCGTCACCAAACTTTTCCCAGTTGATCAGAGTATTGTAGTTTAAGATTACGTTGTCTTTTTCTAGTTGTTTGATTTGTTGCTCAACTTCATATTCTGATCGATGCAGCATGGCCGCCAATTCATTCACTGGTCTTCGTGCATCATGTTCTAATAGTTCTAATAATTCTCGCATGTTTTTCACTCCTTGTATTTTATAAATAAATGAAAAAAGCCCTCATCCTATAAAAAGGACGAGGACTGTTGTTCCCGTGGTACCACCTTAGTTAGCTATAAAGCTCACTTAACAGCCGTTAACGCCGGCATACGGTAAGGCCTACTTAAGAGTTGTTCAGCCCACCACTCCTGGACAGCTTTCCAAATTTAATCTTGACGATTCACACCAACTATCGTCTCTCTGAAAAAGAATTTAAATTTGTACTTCTCCAATCATTGCGTATATTTGTATATTTGTATAAAATAATACCATAGGCGGAAATACTATTCAACAATATTTTAAAAATATTATAGCTATATAAGTTGCATTAAATATTTTATATGGCAGCCTAATAGGCTGGATATCATTTATTTAATACATTATATATAATAAAAAAGGGGTTGTTTTCATGATCATTGGACACATTGAAAATTTTGAAGAAGAACTGTACCCATATCCAGAAGCGATAAAAAAAGCCATGAGATTCTTAAAAGAAAATGATTGTGCGGCGATGGAACCGGGAACTTATGAAATTGATGGAAAACGAATTTATGCGATGGTGCAAAAGTATCAAACTCGTGCTGTCAAAGATTGTCGCGCCGAGACGCATGCGAAATATATTGATATTCAATATGTTGCCAAGGGACAAGAATATATGGGCTGGTGTCCACTCACGTCACTTATTACGGTTGAAGAAGATTGTCTGGCGGAAAAAGATGCAATTTTTTATAAGAATTTAATTCCGGAAAGTGATCTGCTTTTAGAAGAAGGGGTATATGCAATTTTGTATCCGCAGGATGTCCATCGACCTTGCTCTTGCGTAGAAAAACCTGAATCTGTAATAAAAGTAGTAATTAAAATTGCAGTTGACGTATTATAGAATTATAATAGAGAAATAAAAGTTTATGAAATAAATAGTAAGGTGGAGTAAATGGAAAGCACAAACAGGCTAAAACTTTATGGTTTTAATAATTTAACAAAAACATTGAGCTTTAATATGTATGATATTTGTTATGCAAAAACGGCAGAACATAAGCAAGAATATATCGAGTATATCGATGAAGAGTACAATGCCGAGCGCTTAACGAACATTTTGACAGAGGTTGCTAATATTATTGGTGCAAATATCTTAAATATCGCCAAACAGGATTATGACCCCCAGGGAGCGAGTGTGACAATGCTGATTTCTGAAGGTCCGGTCGAAACAGGCGATGTGGTCTGCCATCTTGATAAAAGCCATATTACAGTGCATACGTATCCGGAAAGTCATCCGGATCAGGGGATAACGACTTTTCGAGCCGATATTGATGTTTCGACATGTGGCGAAATATCACCACTTAAGGCATTAAATTATTTATTGAAATCATTTTGTTCTGATATTGTTATGGCAGATTATCGTGTACGAGGTTTTACACGTGATGTGAATGGGAAAAAATATTTTATTGACCATAAAATTAATTCGATTCAGAACTTTATTGAGCCGAACACCCGTAATCAATATCAGATGATAGATGTTAATGTATATCAGGAACATATTTTCCATACAAAGATGTTACTCCGGGAGTTTGATCTTGATAATTATCTTTTTGGTACACCAAAACAGGAATTATTAAATGGTGAAAAGAAAAAAATCAAGCAGCGTTTAAAAAAAGAAATGGCAGAAATATTTTATGGCCGTAACATGCCAAAGGTTAAAGGAACCATATAAAAAAGGATTTTACTGCAAGCGAAGAGTTGGAGGATTATGAATTAATGAGTGTAAAAAGAATTTATGTAGAAAAACGTCAAGGGTTTTTCGATATACCGGCACAGGCATTGTGCGCTGATTTACAGGAAAGTTTTGGCCTTGACCGGTTAAAAGCAGTACGCATCATCCAACGTTACGATATTGAAGGTCTTAGCGATGATGAATACATGAAGGCCCGAAATCTTGTTTTTTCTGAACCAACGGTAGATGTCGTCTATGATGAAATATTACCTGAATTTACCAATTCACGCATGTTTGCGGTAGAATATTTACCAGGCCAATATGATCAACGGGCGGATTCGGCAGCACAATGTGTGCAGCTTATTACGCAAAAAGAGCGCCCTGTTATTACGACAGCAAAAGTAATCATACTTGTAGGATCAATTGATGATGATGCTTTTGTAAAAATCAAAGACTATTGTATCAATGCAGTAGAAAGTCGCGAGGCCGTGCTGAGCAAACCAGCAACTTTGAATTTACAAGCGGATATTCCAGCTGATGTCGAAATTTTGACCGGCTTTATCAAAAAAACGGATCTGGATCTTCAAAAATTTATGGATGAACATGGGTTTGCGATGAGTTTTGAAGATCTCAAGTTTTGTCAAACGTATTTTCGTAATACGGAAAAGCGTGATCCAAGCATAAGTGAAATTAAAGTTATTGATACGTATTGGTCTGATCATTGTCGTCATACGACTTTTATGACGAAAGTTGAGGCAGTCGATATTGAGGCAGGGTATTTTGCTGAACCAATAAAAGCAGCCTATCAACAATATTTGGCAGATCGTGAGTCTGTATATGGTGCGAAAGAGCGTGACATCACACTTATGGATATTGCTGTAATCGGCATGAAACAGCTGCGTAAAATGGGGAAATTAGCAGATCTTGATGTCTCGGAAGAAATCAATGCCTGCAGTATTGTTGTGAATGCGGATGTTGATGGAAAAAACGAAGATTGGCTGGTTATGTTTAAAAATGAAACTCATAATCATCCAACTGAAATTGAACCATTTGGCGGAGCTGCAACTTGCCTGGGCGGTGCAATTCGTGATCCGCTTTCAGGGCGTTCCTATGTTTATCAGGCAATGCGTGTAACTGGGGCGGCTGATCCAAGAAAAGCTATTTCGGAAACAATGCCAGGTAAACTGCCGCAAAAGAAAATTACCTTAGGTGCGGCCAATGGCTACAGTTCTTATGGCAATCAGATTGGACTCGCCACAGGGCAGGTCAGTGAAGTTTATCATGAGGATTTTGTTGCTAAACGTTTGGAAGTAGGGGCTGTTATTGCCGCTGCACCAAAATGCAATGTAATTCGTGAAGTTCCAAATCCTGGTGACGTGATTGTTTTGGTCGGCGGTAAGACTGGTCGTGATGGTTGCGGCGGAGCCACTGGTTCATCCAAAGAACATACTCAGGATTCACTCAAATTATGTGGTGCTGAAGTTCAAAAGGGGAATGCACCAACCGAACGTAAAATTCAACGGTTGTTTAGAAATCCTAAAGTAAGCACATTGATAAAACGCTGTAATGATTTTGGTGCGGGTGGTGTTGCAGTAGCAATTGGCGAATTAACGGACGGACTTGTCATTAATCTGGATCAAGTACAAAAAAAATATGATGGTCTTGATGGCACTGAACTGGCGATTTCAGAGTCACAGGAACGTATGGCCGTGGTGCTTAAAGCGGAAAATGTTAAAACGTTTATTGCTTATGCTGATGCGGAAAACCTGGAAGCTACGGTTGTAGCCAATGTAACCGACGATGCAAGACTTATGATGTTATGGCGTGGCAAAGCAATTGTGAATTTAAGCCGTGCTTTTTTAAATACGAATGGTGTAAAGCAACATATCAATATAAAAATTAATCTGCCGGATGAAACAAAAAATTATTTTAAACAAAGTTATGAATCCTTGCTTGATGGAAACGTTGATGTCGAAAAAATTTGGCTGGACAATTTAAAAGATCTTAACGTGTGCAGTCAAAAAGGGCTGGCTGAACGTTTTGATTCTACCATTGGTGCCAATACGGTTCTTATGCCATTTGGCGGGCAGTATCAATTGACTCCTGCTGAAGGTATGGTAGCAAAATTACCGGTTATGTCTGGCGAAACGACAACAGCGACGGCTATGACATATGGTTTTAATCCACATTTAATGGCGTGGAGCCCATTTCATGGTTCTGTTTATGCAGTGGTTGAAGCTGTAACAAAAATGGTTGCATTAGGCGGAAGTTATGATAAGATTCGTTTAACGCTGCAGGAATACTTTGAAAGTCTTGGTAAAGATAGTGTTAAATGGGGAAAACCATTCAGTGCATTATTAGGTGCTTTGCAAGTTCAGCATGCATTTGGTATTCCGGCTATCGGTGGGAAGGATTCAATGTCGGGTACATTTATGGATATCAGTGTACCACCTTCTTTGATTGCTTTTGCAGTTGATATTCTAAAGGCCCAAGAAGCCGTTTCACCAGAATTTAAAAACGTTGGCAGCAAGATTTATATTGTGCCGGCAGTGCGGGACGCTTATGATCTACCAGATTTTGCAGGATTGAAGCATAATTTTTCCTGCATTAGCGCCTTGAGTAAAAAAGACAAAATTTTGTCAGCTCATAGTGTACGCAATGGCGGTGTCGCAGCAGCTATCAGCAAAATGACATTAGGAAATCGTATTGGTTTTGAATTCACACCGAAAGTAACGAATGATACTTTGTTTGCTTGTGACTATGGTACAGTAATTCTTGAACTTACACTGGATGCAAATCCGGAAAAATCGCTTGAAGGTACAGGTTATTATGAACTCGGGACGACGATTGAATTACCAAATATCATTTGTGGTGACAGTATTATTAGTATTGCAAAAGTAGAAAAGGCTTTTATGGGGACCTTGGAAAAAATATTCCCGACTAAAACGAAAGAAAATGCCAATGCAAAACGTATTAAGTCTGTATTTTATAAAGTTGGCAATAAGGTATCTCGTCAAGATTCTTATGCAAAACCGCGTATTTTTATTCCGGTATTCCCGGGGACGAATTGTGAATATGATACAGTAAAAGCTTTTGAAAAGGCCGGCGGTCAAGCTGAAACACTTGTTATTCGCAATTTGACGGCAACTGCGGTAGAGGAATCTGTTGAAGCTATCGTTAAAGGTATCAAGCAGTCGCAGATTGTTATGCTGCCAGGTGGTTTTAGCGGGGGGGATGAACCAGATGGTTCCGGTAAATTTATTGCAGCAATGTTCCGTAATCCGCGCATAGCAGAAGCAGTTATGAATTTATTAAAAAGAAGAGACGGACTTATGCTGGGGATTTGCAATGGGTTTCAGGCTCTAATTAAATTAGGGCTCGTTCCATATGGTGAAATCACGGATTTAACGATTGATACCCCGACCCTTACCCATAATCAGATTGGGCGCCATATTTCGTGTATGGTCAATACAAAAGTTGTATCGAACCTTTCTCCTTGGTTCAATAATGTTCAAGTGGAAGATGTACACACGATTGCCGTATCTCATGGTGAAGGCCGCTTTGTAGCATCACCGGATATTGTGGCAAAACTTCGTGCCAACGGACAGATTGCTACGCAATACGTTGATTTTACAGGAAATCCAGCCCTGACGATACCTTTTAATCCGAACGGATCAACCGAAGCTATTGAAGGAATTACAAGCCCGGACGGACGTATTCTAGGTAAGATGGGGCATTCTGAGCGAATCGGTAATGGTGTCTGTATGAATATTCCGGGTCAAAAAGACCAAAAACTTTTTGAAGCTGGGGTAAAATATTATAAATAAGTTATAATCTGTATATTCTTTTATACAGCCAGCCTAACTTGGTTTCGATTTTTTTTAGAAACAGGTAGTTATGATATTGGGGAATATTGTGACTACCTGTTTTTCTATTGACTTTAATTGTAAAATATGATTTATTTAGGTGGATAAAGATTTCTGGATTGTATCACTACCGAGTTTCTAAGCGAAAGGGCAGATTATAAAATTGGAAAAAAAAGTACTTATTAAGATGGATCACATTAGTAAATCATTTGAAAATAATAAAATATTAAATGATATTACTCTGCATGTCAGAAAAAATGAATTTTTAACATTGCTGGGGCCGAGTGGTTGTGGAAAGACGACCATGCTCCGCATTTTGGCCGGATTTGAGCAAGCTGAACAAGGCAGTGTGTTTTTTGCTGATACAGATATAAGTCTATGGCCGCCTTATAAACGAAAAATCAATACCGTATTTCAGAAATATGCTCTGTTTCCACACATGAATGTCTTTGAAAATATAGCTTTTGGTCTTAAAATTCAAAAAGTTCATCAAAAAGAGATAACAAATCGTGTAATGGATATGCTGGCGTTGGTTAATTTATCAGGCTTTGAACATCGTAGTATTGATTCTTTAAGTGGCGGACAACAGCAGCGTATTGCAATTGCACGGGCGTTGATCAATGAGCCTGAAGTTTTGTTGCTGGATGAACCATTAGGTGCACTTGATTTGAAATTACGGCGTGAGATGCAAAGCGAACTTAAAAAAATTCAGATGCGTTTAGGAATCACTTTTATTTATGTAACACATGATCAAGAAGAGGCATTGACGATGAGCGATACCATTGTTGTAATGAATAATGGTACAATACAACAGATTGGCCGACCGGAAGATATTTATAATGAACCGAAAAATGCCTTTGTTGCAGATTTCATAGGTGATAGCAATATTCTGCCTGGACGAATGATCGCCGATTATCGAAGTTTTTTTGCCGGACATGAATTTCCCTGTGTTGACAGTGGTTTTTCGATAAATGAAATGGTAGATATTGTTGTTCGTCCGGAAGATATACAGGTTGTAAGCACAGCACAGGGGATGTTTACAGCTGTTGTACAGACTGTTACCTTTAAAGGAGTATATTATGAGATGGCAGCCACGATGGACGATGGTTACAGCTGGTTGATTCATAGTACCAAAATGGCAATGCCTCAAACTGAAATTGGACTTTGCATTGGTCCGGATGAGATCCATGTAATGAAGCAGGTGCAGAGCTGATGGGGAAAAAATGGCTTACGTATCCATATCATATCTGGATGGCTCTTTTTACGGTTATCCCTTTAGCTTTGATTGTTTTTTTCGCGTTTACTTCGCCAACAGGAGAATTTACACTTACTGCAATGCAGCGCGTAGTTGATCCAATTTATCTGGGAGTTTTTTGGCATTCAATTTATTTGGCAGGACTCAGTACAATCCTTTGTTTTCTGATTGGCTATCCGATGGCAATGATTCTTGTTGGTACGAAACTAAAATATCGTTCCATGTTGGTCTTAATGATTGTAATTCCCATGTGGATGAATTTTCTTTTGCGCACCTACGCCTGGATGACATTACTTGAGCGGAAAGGTCTTATTAATATCATACTTACTTCGCTGCATTTACCTGTCGTTAATATTTTATATACAGATTATGCGGTGGTGCTGGGTATGGTATATAATTTCTTGCCTTTTATGATTTTGCCAATTTATTCTGTTTTGATGAAAATGGATAAAAATCTCATTGAAGCGGCTGAGGATCTAGGGGCTTCGCGCTGGCAGGCTTTTATAAAGATTACGTTTCCTTTGAGTTTGCCTGGGGTTTATGCGGGAATTCTCATGGTTTTCATGCCGGCCGTTACGACCTTTGTTATTTCAAGGCTTTTGGGTGGAGGGCAATATACACTGATTGGAAATTTAATTGAGGAACAATTTTTAGCAGTAGGAGATTGGAACTTTGGTTCAGCTCTTTCTGTATTTATGCTTGTTCTAATTTTATTAAGCTTGGGCTTTATGTCGCGGTATGAAAAAGAAAATGAAGGGGGGATGTTTTTTTGATGAACCTTATCAAAAAACTTTATGCGGGCAGTATATATCTTTTCCTTTATGCACCGATTGTAGTTTTAATTGTTTTCTCGTTCAATGATTCAAAATCGCGAGGAAGCTGGGATGGTTTTACGTTACGCTGGTACGCGGAGCTTTTCCATAATAGTGAAATTTTAAATGCATTGTATTATACAATATCGATTGCTGTACTTGCTTCACTACTAGCCACAATCATCGGGACTGTGGCAGCTTTGGCAATTTATTATCACATGAAGCCTTTTCAAAAAAATATTGTGATGAATCTTACCTATCTGCCAGTACTGAACCCCGATATCGTTACAGGTATTTCACTTATGCTCCTTTTTATTTTTGTGAAGTTTGAACTGGGTTTTTTCTCACTACTGTTAGCACATATCGTTTTTAATGTTCCTTACGTTGTTTTAGCGGTTTTGCCAAAATTAAAGCAATTTAACCATAGCCTTTACGAAGCGGCCCTTGATCTTGGCGCAACACCGCGCGTGGCATTTCGTAAAATCGTTTTTCCAGAGATCATGCCAGGTATTATAACTGGTTTGTTATTTGCGTTCACTTTATCGATTGATGATTTTGTTATTAGTTTTTTCACAACAGGATCGGGTGTTAATAATCTTTCCATCTTGATTTATTCGATGGCACGGCGAGGTATTCATCCAACGATTAACGCTTTATCGACGTTGTTGTTTGGTGCCGTTTTATTGTTATTGCTTATCGTTAATAAAAGAATTACCAAAACAGAAATGAATTAGGAGGCTATAAATTTGAACAAAATCGTAAAATTTTTAATGATATCTGCATTGTGCTTGGTGATAGGAGTTATGCTTGTTGGCTGCGGCGGGGAAAAGACAGTTCAGCGGGAATTGAAAGTTTATAATTGGGGAGACTATATTGATCCGGTTGTTTTAGAGGATTTCGAAAAAGAAACCGGGATACATGTTGTTTATGATACCTTTGCAACGAATGAAGATATGTATGTAAAAGTCAAATCGGGCGGTAGTGATTATGATGTTGTCATTCCATCGGACTATATGATTAAACGCATGATCAATGAAGGACTTTTGGAGAAAATTGATTTTTCGAAGGTGCCGAATTATAAAAATGTTGATGCTAAATTTAAAAATTTACCATTTGATAGTCAAAATGAGTATTCCGTGCCTTATATGTGGGGGACTGTAGGCATTGTTTATAATAAAAAAATGGTCACAGATCCTGTTGACAGCTGGAGTATCTTATGGAATGAAAAATATAAAAAACAGATATTAATGCTGGATAGCCCACGCGATTCAATCGGTATTACGCTTAAAATGCTAGGTTATTCCTTAAATACAAGTGATCCTGAGCAGCTAAAACAAGCCAAAGAGAAACTCATTGAGCAAAAACCACTTGTATTGGCTTATGTGGTCGATGAAGTCAAAGACAAAATGATTGCGGGCGAAGCTGCCATGGCTGTCGTTTGGTCAGGGGATGCTATGTTTATTAAGGATAAAAACCCTGATATTGAATATGCTATTCCACAAGAAGGTACGAATTTATGGTTTGATTCGATTGTGATTCCGAAAGGCGCAAAACACAAAGCTGAAGCGGAAGAATTTATCAATTATTTGGCACGACCGGAAGTATCCCAGAAAAATGCTGAATATATTGGCTATGCAACACCACTGCCAAAAGCGCAAGCACAGCTGGCGGAATCGATACAAACGGATTTAGCAGCATATCCATCAGATGAGATACTGAAAAATACCGAAGTGTTTGATGATTTAGCAAAAAATATCGCCGCATATGATCGTGTTTGGACGGAAATTAAAGCAGCAAGATAAAAGAAGCATCTTTTTAAAAATATATTTCTATTTCTTACAAATCCGATAAAAATAATAAGAATTAATTGCTCTTATGGAGAATTATTGTTATAATTAATAACTGATAGTCGATTTTGTTTATTAGTTTCCAAAGGAGTGATTAAAATTAATTTTCAAGCATTAGAAAAAGAAGATAAACAGGCAGTAGATGCTTTCTTTAAAGATAGATATTATGAGAATTCTCATTTTAATTTTACCAATCTTTTTATGTGGCGCAGTGCTTATAACATTATGTGGACCATTCAGGATGATGTTTTGTATATGAAAGCAGAATGGGATGGTAAAGAATTTGCTTTGCAGCCTTTTGGCCCAGCTGACAAGATGCAGCTGGCAATTAAAAACTGGCTTGATTATTTTGCTCGTACAGGGGGGGATTTCTCCATGTATGGTATTGAAAAAAAGATGGTCGATGAATTCATCGCTTATGATGAGGCCGCATTTAACATTGAAGCAGATCGTGATAATTTTGATTATGTGTATAGTAGTGAGGATCTCATTACTTTAGCTGGTCGCAAATATCATTCGAAAAAAAATCATTTAAATAGTTTTCGTAAAACATATCCCAATGCGGAATATATGCCCATTACTGAAGATATTATGCTGGAATGTAAACTCAATATCAATAGCTGGTACAAAAAACATAGCCAGGAAAATCCGGATGATCCATTTATTGCGGCAGAACGCAATGCAATCATTGAAGTGCTTAATAATTTTGTTGAATTTGGTCTTAAGGGTGGGGCTATTATGCTGGATAAACGTGTGGTAGCGTTTACGTTTGGTGAACAACTCAATGAAGATACCGCTGTTATCCATGTTGAAAAAGCAGATCCTGAAATACGGGGTGCTTATCCAGCTATCAATCAAAGTTTTATTCAAAATGCCTGGGCTGATATGAAATATATCAACCGAGAAGAAGACATGGGATTAGAGGGTTTACGTAAAGCAAAAGAAAGTTATAAACCAGTTAAACTCATTGAAAAATTCAATGTTCAATTAAAATAGACAACAAGAGAAAAGTATAAGATAAAATATATAGATTATTTTATCTTATACTTTTTGTATTTTCTTTATAAATTGTCCGTTTTTCTTTGAATTTTTGGTCAGTTTGTTATAAAATAGTAGGAGTATGTTTTTTTATAAGAAAATTTGGTTAGTTGTTGGCAATCCTCAGTTGGTAAGATATAATATTCTATAGTGTATTTTTAAGGAGTAATTGAGTGGATGAATAAAGTAGTTGTTACTGTGGTTGGGTCACAGAAAGATGCAACTGGTACGGAAAGTCGAATTGAACTGGTATCAGAAGGCAAACATTATTATAAAAACGGCATCAATTATGTCTTATACAGTGACAGTGAACTCAGTGGTGTGCAGGGAACATCAACACTTTTGAAAATTGGTGACGACCATATGACATTGATACGTAAAGGTGATGTCATGCAGGAACAATATTTTGCCAGGGCCTATGAAAGTACGGGAATTTATAAAACTCCTTATGGTAATTTGAGTTTGTCTGTTAAAACAAACGATATAAACATTAAGTATGGATCCGTGTCAGGAACCGTTATTATTGATTATGCATTGTCGATGGAAGGTCAATGGCAGAGTGATAACCTTTTGCACATTGAAATTTGCGCCGATAAAAAAGAAAAGAACCAATTGAATTAGACAAATGCAGGGGAGGATTTTTTTGTTTTGGATATTAAAAGTTTATTGATGCAGTCAATTGCAAATGCAGCACAGCAAGCAATGACAGAGGGTGTTTTTCAGATAGAAACATTGCCTGACATCATTTTAGAAGTACCACCCAAAAAAGAATTTGGTGATTTTGCGACGAATTTTGCCATGCAGTCAGCAAAAACTGCAAAAATGAATCCAAGAAAAATTGCCGAAGCAATTATAGAAAGAATGAGCGAACCTTGGCTGGAAAAAACAGAAATTGCGGGTCCAGGGTTTATTAATTTTTATTTGAAAGCCAATATTATTTATGATCAATTGGCTGGAATAATTGCCGCGGGTCGAGATTATGGAAATTTACCGAAAAAGAATGCAGCCAAAATACAGGTTGAATATGTGAGTGCTAACCCGACAGGACCGTTACATGTCGGTCATGGACGTGGCGCTGCTGCTGGCAGTGCACTGGTCAATCTGCTGCGGGCAGCGGGATATGAAGTTTCCAGCGAATATTATATCAATGATGCGGGAAATCAAATTGACAATTTAGCGGCTTCAGTGAATGCTCGTTATTTAGAATTATTTGATCAAACGGTAGAATTCCCTGAAAATGGATATCATGGACAGGATATTATTGATACGGCAAAACGCATTATCAAAAAAGATGGAGAGTTATATTTAAAAATGGCAGAAACAGAACGTCTGACAATTTTTAAAGAACTTGCTTTAAAAGAAAAACTTGCAGCACTTAAAGAAGATTTGGCAGCTTTTAATGTGAATTTTGATGTGTGGTTCAGCGAGCGCTCGCTTCATCCAGACGATGTAAAAACTGCTTGTCAGGTTTTACAGGAAAATGGAAATATCTACGAAAAAGATGGAGCGTTATGGCTCAAATCTACAGCGTATGGTGATGATAAAGATCGTGTTGTGATTCGTGATAATGGCATTCCAACCTATTTGGCAGCTGATATTGCTTATCATCGCAATAAATTTGAACGCGGTTTTGATACTTTGATCAATATTTGGGGTGCGGATCATCATGGTTATATTTGTCGGGTGAAAGCCGCTATTGAAGCTATGGGCTATAAGCCTGATCATTTGGAAGTACTGCTTTTGCAAATGGTTAGTCTGTACCGCGATGGCGAACTTGTCAAGATGTCTAAACGTACTGGGCAGAGCGTAACACTTGCCGAACTCATTGAAGAAGTCGGCACGGATGCAGCACGGTTCTTTTTTATTATGCGTTCCTTAGACAGCCAGCTTGATTTTGATCTCGATTTGGCAAAATCAAAATCAAGCGAAAATCCGGTTTATTATATTCAGTATGCACATGCACGTATCCGCAGTATTTTCCGTCAAGCACAAGAAGCTGGAATTGCCAAGGCCAATCAGCCTAAACTTTCACTGCTTACCGATGAATCGGAATTAGCTCTCATTAAAAAAATGGCAGCTTATGGAGAAGAAATTGAATACGCTGCCCAAGAAAGAGCACCACATCGTATTGCTCGTTATGTGCATGAACTCGCAAGCGAGTTTCACAGCTTTTATAATAGATGTCGAATCATGGGTGTGGATCAGGATCTGGCTCAGGCCAGACTGGCTCTTGTGGGTGCAGTAGCAAATGTTATTTGTCATGCGCTGGCAATGCTGGGTGTAAGTGCACCAGAAAAAATGTAAGTTATAGAGAAAGTCTTTGCAGCTTTAGTTTGTTTTTAATTTGAGAGGGGTTATTAGTTTTGGATTTTTTAACTAGTTCAGAAGTTGATGTAGCATATTTTACATTAACACAAGCCGGGGAACCTATGTATTATAAAGATTTAGTGATGGATGTAATCGAAAAAAAACATAAGCCAATTCAGTCGTTATCCGGTGCTATCTCAGAAGTTTATACACTGATTAATATGGATAGTCGTTTCCATTATGCGGGTAAAAGCATGTGGGGCCTTACTGAATGGAATCCTCCAGAAGTGAAGCGTACGCATTCGACTACCTCAGCTGGGACAAAACCAAAACCACCAAGTAAACGTCGCGAAAAATTGCTTGAAGGTATTCAGGCAGATAATGAATAAACAAAATTGATCTGAATCATGCTTGACTATAAAGGGTAAAGAGGATACAATAGTGGACATGTGTTTTCAAGAAACGTAAGCAAATTTTGCAGATATTTTCGAGAGAAATAACGCAGGGACAGTTAATAGGAGGATTTTCGCATGGCAAAATATATTTTTGTTACTGGTGGGGTTGTGTCTTCACTCGGTAAAGGGATCACTGCAGCTTCTTTGGGCCGATTATTGAAAAGTCGTGGTATTAAGGTAACAATTCAGAAGTTTGATCCATATATCAATATTGATCCGGGAACCATGAGTCCATATCAGCATGGAGAAGTTTTTGTTACAGATGATGGAGCTGAAACGGATTTAGACTTAGGGCATTATGAACGGTTTATTGATATTAATTTGACAAAGGGTTCTAACATTACAGCAGGAAAAGTATATTGGTCGGTACTTACGAAAGAACGTAAAGGCGACTATCTGGGCAGTACCGTGCAAGTCATTCCTCATATTACAAATGAAATAAAACAGCGTGTTTATGATGTTGCAGCAGCAGATGGCGCGGATGTTGTTATTACTGAAATCGGTGGGACTGTCGGTGATATTGAAAGTCTGCCGTTTATGGAAGCTATTCGTCAAGTGAAAAAAGAAGTTGGCAAAAATGATGTTTTGTATATCCATGTTACATTGGTACCTTATATTGCAGCAGCAGGAGAACTTAAAACAAAACCAACGCAGCACAGTGTTAAGGAATTACGTGCTATAGGGATTCAGCCAGATATCTTGGTTTGTCGTACGGAAAAAGAAATTTCGACAGATATGAAAGAAAAATTAGCACTGTTTTGTGATGTGGATGTTAACGCAGTCATTCAAAATAAAACCGCTGCGACGATTTATGAAGTTCCTTTGATGATGCAAAAAGAAGGTTTGGATAAAATCGTTTTGGAAAAGCTCAATATGGATTACAGCCCAGCTAACATGGTTGAATGGGAAAAAATGGTTTATAAAATCAATAATCCTGCAAAAAAAATCAAAGTGGCTGTAGTTGGTAAATATGTTGAGCTACCAGATGCTTATATATCTGTTACGGAAGCACTGCATCATGCTGGTATTACGAATGATACGGAAGTAAAAATCCACTGGGTCAATGCTGAACAGATTGAAGCTGAAGATACTGACTTGGATGAAGTTTTTGTGGGATGTCGCGGTATTCTAGTGCCAGGGGGATTTGGGGATCGGGGTGTGGAAGGCAAGATTTTGGCCATCCAGTATGCACGTGAACACAAAATTCCATTTTTAGGTCTTTGTTTAGGTATGCAGTGTGCCGTTATTGAATTTGCCCGTCACGTCTGTGGGATGAGAGAAGCACATAGCACAGAATTCAATCGAGAAACCAAATATCCTGTGATTGACTTGATGTCATCACAGCAAAATGTTGAAAAAAAAGGTGGAACGATGCGTTTAGGAGCATATCCTTGCAAGGTATTGAAAGATACGCATACCTATACTGCATATGAATCCGAACTTATTCATGAACGGCATCGTCATCGTTTCGAATTTAATAATGTATATCGTAAACAGCTTTCTGAAGCTGGTCTTATCGTGGCCGGAACGTTGCCGGATGATAGCCTTGTTGAAATTGTTGAAATCAAGGGTCATCCTTGGTTTGTGGCATCACAGTTTCATCCAGAGCTAAAATCCCGTCCGAATAATCCACATCCATTATTTAGAGAATTTGTTAAAGCAGCTTTAATTAATTCCGAAATACGATAAAAATAAAAAAACTGTTGGCTTTGTCCAACAGTTTTTTTATAAAATTAATTTTAGGTGGTGTTTTTATGAGCAAGAAAAAAATTATGATCATTTTTATCGGGATTGTATGTGTGTCATTTTTGGCGTTGATTTTTATATCAACCCATAAAAAATCCACTCAGAACAATTTTTCGAGTGCTGATAAAATTGCTGTCATTCATGTCGATGGCGTTATCACGAGCAGTCATACGACGAGTTCTATTTTGTCTGAGGGAAACGGCGGTACCGATCAGCTGATTAAAGATTTGCATGCAGCAGCGGAGGATACAAGTGTCAAAGCGATCGTAATGCGCATCAATAGCCCAGGCGGTGCCGTTACAGCGACAGAAGAAGTCGGCGAAGAAATGAATAAGATTCGAGACAATGGCAAACCGATTGTTGTTTCAATGGGGGATACAGCAGCATCCGGTGCTTACTGGTTGTCAGCTTGTGCTGATAAAGTGTATGCAAATCCGACAACGGTAACAGGCAGCATAGGTGTATATATGCCATATTCAAATTGGGAAGAACTGTACCAAAAAATTGGTATTCGTCAGGATAAAATAAAAAGCGGCATTCACAAAGATATTTTATCGAGTGATCGTCCCATGACGCCTGAGGAACATCAAATGCTGCAAGCAATTGTCGATGAACTTTATAATGGCTTTGTTGATGTTGTGGCAAAGGGCCGGCATATGGATCGTGAGCGCGTAAAACAATTGGCTGATGGTCGTATCTATACTGGTAAACAGGCCAAAGAATTGGGACTCGTTGATGAACTGGGTAATTATTATGACGCCTTAGATGGTACAGCCGCAATGGTTGGTATTTCTGGCAAACCACAAATTAAGGAATTTGGTAAAGATAATCCACTTTCATTATTATTTTCGGCCAATAGTAAGGAAAATTTATTAAAAGAGCTATTTTCAGGCTTAACAGCTGATACAGCTTTGAAATCTATCGCACCGCAAGCAATGCCGGAGAAATGGTAGGTAATAATATGGGATCTTTATTAGAAACAATGTATGATTTGCTTTTAAAACCTCAAAAAGCCATGCCTGAGATTATGCAGACGAAATCTTTGAAACAGAGTTTGCTGGTAGTTTTGTTTTGCACAATGTTAACGACTTGGGGAGGACTTACTACAGGGCTTTTTAGTGGAACTTCACAAATAATAATTGTCTTTTTTGATATGATTGGCAGTCTGTTTATTTGGGGTGCAGCAGCTGCAATTTGGCACTTGTTTGCTGAACTTACGGGTGGATGTGGTCAGATTAAACAGTTGCTCAAGCTTTTAGGCTTTATTTATTTTATTGATGTTTTATTGATGCCGATTTATTTAGTGGCAGCGGTAACTTCATCAGCAGGAATTGTTGTTGTTGCAACGATATTGGTATGGATTTGGAAAGGGGTTCTTTCTATTTTTGTCCTTAAAGCAGTCTATGGTATGTCTGGTGCAAAAGCAGTATTGGTATTTTTCTTACCATTTCTGATATTTGTAGGAATTTTTTTGTGCTCGATGCTTTTGGCTGGATCATTAATGATGACAATGTTTAATGAACTCATGGTGAATCCACCGCAAATTTAATATTGTGAAAAATCGGGACATATTTTAGGTGTAAGGCTTAAAGTATGTCCTCTTATGTTTTTACAATCAGCAGTCTTTTTCTATTTATACTTCATTCGGTAAGGGGTATTTTATGTAGGCAGGATTTTGCCTTGGTTTGGCGAAATATGACATAAGAACCTATACCTGAGGAATGAGGTGATTCTCAGTGATCGTGCAGACTGGTTTTTCAGTAGCTCTATATTGTCAGCGCTGTGGAAAAATTCATGTACATGATGTGCCTTATTTTATCGGCAGTGCTGATAAAATAATTTTTTATTGTAAATTCAAACATGAACAGGCGACTCTGATCCGGACAAAATCTCATTTTTTTCGATTGCGGATTCCTTGTGTAGTTTGTAATTCAGTTCATGAAGCCGTATTTTCATTGCATCAGCTTATGCGAATGAAAGTTGAAAAAATCTATTGTGCAAAAGATTTTTTTGAACTTGGATATATAGGTAAACGCCAGGAAATAAAAGAAATTTTAATGTTTAATCGTCAAGGATTTGAGATTTTAGAACATGAGAATCATGGCGAAAAGATTGAAAAACAGCAAATATTATTGGAGGCAATTAATCGAATTCATGATATTGCTGAAGCGGGTGGTATTATCTGTCCGTGTGGCAGTAAAGCAATTGAGGCGGATGTTTTAGGCAGTGCAGTCAGGCTGACATGTTGTCATTGTGGTAATTATGAATTGTTAGCTGCCGGACGTGAACGGGATTTAGATGAACTTGATAAACTTGTGGTTATAGACTTGTTACAGCGAAGCCTGCAAGTTAAAAATATTGATTTAGATTAATTTTACGTATTAAATTGAAGGGGGAAAACAGGAGCTGGTTAAAGCTGGCTTCTGTTTTTTTGATTTTGTTTCTTGACGAATCTTGCACTGAAAGACTATAATAATCTATGTATATGTTTTAGATATGAATAGAATAATCAGGGCTTTGGCGATGGCTAAAGCCCCTTTTGGCATGAAGTAGGTAGGTGGAATAATGAAACAGCTTTTTAAAGCAATGATGCAGGACAAAGCAATCGAAAAAATCGGTGTGTGTTTTGCCAAAGAATATGGGCAGAATTTAGTATATGGTTTAGCGGGATCACAAAAACATGCAATTATGGCGGCCAGTTATGATCGGTATCCCCGAACAACAATTATTATTACAAGTAATCAGGATGCGATTGGAAAATGGCAGGCTGATTTGGCAATGCTGTTGCCAAACGTTCCAATTTTAGAACTTCCAGCGATCGACGTAGTAACTTTTTCCGTCGCGGCAAAAAGTATTGCTTTGGCGGCAAAACGCATGGAGGTTCTGGGTCGGCTAATGAGGAAGGAACCTGTTATTGTTTTAGCCAGTACAGCAGCCGCTGTGCAAAAAGGATTGTCCAGACAAGATTTTGAACGTTTCAGTGTGCATTTGACGATTGGAGAGTCCATCGGACGCGACGAATTGCTCTTAAAATTGATCCAGTTAGGGTATGAACGTGTGCAACAGGTGGAAAGCCTTGGTCAGTTTAGTGCTCGCGGTGGAATTGTTGATATATTTCCCATTAATTTACTGCATCCGATTCGCATGGAGTTTTTTGATGAAACGATCGATTCGCTGCGTGAGTTTGCAATAGAGACACAACGTTCGCTGCAAAATATTAGCTCTGTTGCTATTTTGCCATTAGAACAGCTCGATAATGACGGCAATCCTGCGATTTTTCTTTCTTATCTCGAAAAACAGGCAACGGTGATTTTTGATGAGCCAACAAGGATTCGTGAAGAAATTTCAATGCTTATTAAAGAAAGGCCAGAGTTAAAAAAGAAATTATTTAGTTGGAATGATATTACAACAGTTGCTAAGCAGCATAACGTGCTTTACATGGCTCTCATGCTGCAAAAAATCCATAATGCAGAGCTAGAGGAAATGGTCAGCGTCACGGTTAAAGCCATTGCACCATTTCATAAACACCTAGACTTTTTTGCCAGTGAAATCAATGGCTGGCTTTCTCATAAAGAGCAGGTTTTGGTTTTTGTAAGTGATGCTCAAAAAGGAGCATCACTTAAGGAGATGCTGGCCGAGTATAAAATAGGGACTGCTTATGAACCTAAACTGCAGCAGATTGTTGATGGTTTTGTTACAATTGCCAATGGAACGCTGGCCAATGGTTTCGAATTACCGCAGGCACGGCTTATTGTTGTGGCTGAAAAAGATATTTTTGGACGACAAAAAAAGAAAACAGTGCCGAGAGCAGCTAAAGGTGAAAAAATAACGTATTTTCGTGATATTAATGTAGGGGATTATGTTGTTCATGTAAATCATGGGATTGGTAAATATTTAGGTGTTGAAACGTTAGATGTGGCTGGTATACATCGGGATTATTTGCATATTAAATATGGCGGCGATGACAAACTTTTTGTTCCAACAGATCAAGTTAATTTATTACAAAAATATATAGGCTCTGAAGGCGATGTGCCAAGACTTCATCGTATGGGGGGAAATGAATGGAACAAAGCAAAGGCTAAAGCCAGAGCTTCCGTAGAAGATATTGCGAAAGAACTCATTCAGATTTATGCTGTGCGGCAAGTTGACAATGGGTATCCATTTTCGGTTGATACGACATGGCAGCAAGCGTTTGAAGAGGCATTTCCTTATGAGGAAACGCCAGATCAGCTTACGGCTGTTGAAGAGATTAAAAAAGATATGGAGAAGCCACGCCCGATGGATCGGTTGCTCTGTGGTGATGTTGGCTTTGGTAAGACCGAAGTGGCAATTCGGGCTGCCTTTAAAGCAGTTATGGATGGGAAACAGGTAGCGGTGCTGGTGCCAACCACTGTATTAGCACAGCAGCATTATCAAACATTTAGTACACGGTTTGAAGGTTTTGGACCCGTGGTAGACGTAGTTTGTCGTTTTCGCAGCCAAAAAGAACAGAAAAGCACCTGTAACAGGGTGGCGACAGGACAAGTCGACATTTTGATTGGTACACATAGTATATTGAATGATAAACATGTTAAATTTAAAAATTTAGGGTTGCTGATTGTTGATGAAGAGCAACGGTTTGGTGTGACCCAAAAAGAAAAAATTAAAAAAATAAGTAAGAACATCGATGTCCTTACACTGAGTGCAACCCCTATTCCGCGTACGCTGCATATGTCACTGGTTGGGGCCCGAGATATGAGTATTATCGAAACACCGCCAGAAGAGCGTTTCCCGGTGCAGACTTATGTGGTGGAAAATAACGATGCCATCATTCGTGATGCCATCAAACGTGAAGTAAAACGTGGCGGTCAAGTGTATTTTGTTTATAATCGTGTTGAAACCATTGATAAAATGAGGGCTCATTTAGCGGATATGCTGCCAGATATCAAAATTCAAACTGCCCATGGGCAAATGCCGGAAGAAATATTGGAGCAAGTGATGCTTGATTTTTATGAAGGCGAATATGATATGCTGGTGGCGACGAGCATTATTGAAAATGGTCTGGATGTAGCCAATGCTAATACAATCATAATTTATGATGCCGATCGCTTTGGTTTATCACAGCTCTATCAGATGCGTGGACGTGTTGGCCGGTCCAATCAGCTAGCCTTTGCTTATTTTATTTATCAGGCCGATAAAGTTTTGACGGAAGTGGCCGAAAAAAGATTGCAGGCGATTAAGGAGTTTGCGGAACTGGGGGCGGGTTTCAAAATTGCGATGCGTGATTTGGAGATTCGTGGTGCAGGTAATCTTTTAGGCTCACAGCAGCATGGGCATATTGCAAGTGTTGGTTTTGAAATGTATTGCCGTCTACTAGAAGAGGCTGTTGAAGCATTAAAAACTGGTAAAACACCCGTGGAAAAAGTCGATCCGGTTCTTGAAATTAAAGTAGAAGCTTATATTGATGGTGATTATATTACGGATGCAATGCACAAAATTGAAATTTATCAGCGTATTGCTGCAATTCGTACGAATGAAGATATCAGGGCCTTGCTCGATGAATTGATTGATCGCTTTGGTGATCCGTTACCATCTGTTTTGAATTTGTTGTCGGTAGCACGTATCAAAAACTATGCGAGAAATTTAGGAGTCAAGTCGATTGTCGAAAAACCAATGTTTTTGGAAATCCTATTTAGTGAGCAGCCAAATTTGGAAATTGAAAATGTACTCCAGCTTAAAACGCTGCTGGGCGGACAAATTAAGTTTATTCCAGGACCGCCGGGAATCATTCGATTTCAGTTGACGCCGTTGAATCGGAAAAAAATACTGAATTATAGTACTCGTATTTTAATGACATTAGCTGGTGAGAAAATAAAAAATCAGACCAATTCATTTTAGCTAAAAGGGGGATTTTTTTTGGGGGAAATAACAATTGTCGGGTTAGGACCGGGTGAGTTTGGTTTTATAACCTTGGATACATGGGATAAAATAAAGCAGGCAGCGACGTTGCTTTTGCGAACGGCGAAACATCCAACTGTTGCTGAGATAAAAAAACGGGAGATTGCATTTGAGTCGTATGATACTGTTTATACTGAAAAGGAGACGTTTGAGGAAGTTTATCGATCAATTGCCGCGAATGTTGTTGAACGGGCGCAGAAGGGTGAGGATATCGTTTATGCCGTTCCTGGCAGCCCACTGGTGGCTGAAAGAACGGTTGTGCTTATTCGAGACTTAGCGGCTGAACGGCAGGTGAAGCTTACTATTTTACCTGGGATGAGCTTTGTTGAGGTGCTTTATGTAAAGCTTGGAGTTGATCCGATTGATGGTTTGACAATTATTGATAGTGCTGATTTAGAAACATTGCCACCGGATTTGGCGACAGCACTTGTTATAACACAAGTATACAATCAACAAGTTGCATCCGATACGAAACTGAGCTTAATGGAAACATATCCGGATGATTATGAAATCACTTTAGTGCGTAATTTGGGTTTGCCGGATGAAGCAATCTATACACTGCCGCTTTATGAACTGGATCGTCAAACTGGAATTGATCATTTGACGAGTGTGTATATTCCAACGTGTGAAGCGAAACAAAAACGCTTTGAAATGAAGCCGCTTACAGATATCATGAAAATTTTACGCTCGCCGGGTGGCTGTCCGTGGGATATCGAACAAAACCATCAATCTTTACGGCGTAATATTATTGAAGAAGTTTATGAAGTGATTGAAGCCATTGACTTGGAAAATCCAAAACTGCTTTGTGAAGAACTTGGTGATCTACTATTGCAAATTGTGTTTCATGCCCGGATGGCTGAAGAGGCGGGGTCTTTTTCAATGCAGGACGTTATCGATGGTATAACGGAAAAACTAATTCGACGTCATCCGCATGTTTTTGGTGATATTACGGTCAAGGATGCGGGAGAAGTCGTTTTAAATTGGGATGCGATCAAAAAGATAGAAAAAGCAGCGGAAAGAAAATCAGTACTTGATGGCGTGCCGAAAGATTTACCGTCCCTCATGCGAGCCTACAAACTTCAACATAAAGCTGCGAAAGTTGGTTTTGACTGGGCCGATATCGGACCAGTTTGGGATAAGGTGACCGAAGAACTGAATGAATTAAAAGAGGCGGTTTTAGAGAAGGATCAAAAACATATTGAAGAAGAATTAGGGGATCTTTTATTTTCAATTGTCAATGTATCGCGTTTTCTGAAAGTGGATGCAGAAATTGCATTAAATAGAGCCAATTATAAGTTTTTAACTCGCTTTTTATATATTGAAGAGCAAGTACAGGCAAAAAGCCTGAAATGGGAAAATGTAGACATAAATCGCTTAAATGTCCTCTGGAACGAGGCAAAAGCACTAAATTTATAAAATTTAACATTTTTTTTAAGAAAGTTATTGAAATAAAAAGGAATCGCAGGATTTATCGCGAATTAAGCTAAACGTAATCATTTCAAAGGGGGCTATATTCGTGAATAAAACCGAATTAGTGGCTAGCGTTGCAGATAAAGCTGGCTTAACAAAAAAAGATGCAGAGAAAGCAGTCAATGCATTATTTGCCAGCGTTGAAGAAGCACTTGTTGCAGGTGACAAAGTCCAAGTGATTGGCTTTGGTACTTTCGAAGTGAAAGAACGCGATGCAAGAAAAGGTCGCAATCCACAAACTGGTGCGGAAATTACGATTCCTGCATCGAAGAACCCTGTATTTAAAGCAGGAAAAGCATTAAAAGATTCTGTAAATAAGTAAAAAACAGGAAACCGGGTTCACAGCGAACCCGGTTTTTGTTTTTATCTGTAGGAGAATTAGAATGAATATAGAAGAAAAAGTAGTACTGATTACAGGTGGAACTTCAGGAATTGGTTTAGCATCGGCAAAATTGTTTATCCAAAAAGGAATTCGTGTAATGCTTGTCGGGCGATCATATGAAAAAGCTCAGGCAGCTTTGCAAACGTTGGGGTATTCTAACATGGTTCAATTTATTCAAGGCAATGTTGCACACCCTGATGAATGCAGACAAATTGTGGAAGCGACTTATAAGCAGTTTGGGCGGATTGATATATTAATTAATTCAGCAGGAATTTATTTTGAAAAATCAATTGAGTTAATGGATGAAACAAATTTTGATCAAATAATGGATATTAATGTTAAAGGTACATATTTTATGTGTAAATATGCATCTGGTTATATAAAAAAAAGCTCAGCGGGTGCTATTGTTAATGTTTCATCAGATGCTGGAATCAATGGGAATTATTTATGTTCGGCCTATTGTGCATCGAAAGGGGCTGTTACCGTTTTTACCAAGGCACTGGCTTTAGAGTTAGCACCTTATAATGTGCGCGTAAATTGTATTTGTCCGGGAGATATTGATACACCGCTTACCCAGGAGCAGTTTCAAAATGAATCTACCAAAGAGGAAGACCTTAAAGTCATGAGTTCACTGTATCCCTTAGGGCGCATTGGCAGAGCAAGCGAGGCGGCGGAAGTGATTTATTTTCTGGCATCTGAAAAAGCAAGCTTTGTTACAGGTGCAGCCTGGCTGGTAGATGGTGGAATTACAGCTTGTTAAACAAGGCTTCCAGATGAAGTTCAGAAAACTGTTTTATGCTAAAGTCTAGAAGTGGTGATGATTTAATTTTACAGCATCAAAGGAATATGTTAGAATGAATGATACATGTATTGCATAAATTGTGGTCAGAGAGAAAGAACGGGCTTGAGATAAATTGCTAAATCAACGTTCGTAAGCTCTATTATGTATTAGGCATGATACGTTGGAGGAACGAGGACACATGTACAAAAAAAAATTTCTTATTGTTACGGCTTCAATCGGTTCAGGACATAACAAAGCGGCAGAGGCCCTTGTCAATGAGATAAAAATCAAACACCCCGACGCTGAGATACATATGGTAGATTTTATGTCAACGAAAACGGCCTATCTAAATGGTTTTCTCAAAGAAGCGTATTTGAAGATACTTGATTTTGTTCCGGATGTATATGATTTCTTTTATAATTTAACGGCGGGAAAATCGAAAGGCATTTCAGTGAAGAGCCTTTTGGCACTTACGATGAAAAGCAATATGGAGTCATTAATAAAGCAATACCAAGCCGATGTTGTGATTTGCACACATCCTTTTCCTTGTGCTGCTGCGGCTTACTTAAAGAAAACAAAACAGGTTAATATTATACTCGCTGGCGTTATTACGGATTTTACGATCCATCAGCTTTGGGTATATAACGAAGTTGATTTGTACTTTGTCGCGAACCAAAAAATACGGGAAGCACTTGCCAAACGTGATGTAGCTTTAGACAAGATTCATGATACGGGGATACCAATTGATTTGTCGTTTGGGATTCAGTTTGATAAAGAAGAGCTTTTGCGAAAATTTAATTTAAAATCGGATCTTCCGGTGATTTTAATAATGGGTGGCGGATTAGGTTTGGGCGGTGTGAAATTTGCCTTGAATCATCTGGAAACATTAACAAAACAAATTCAAATTTTAGTAGTAGCCGGAGTTAACTCTGATTTGTGGGCTGATTTAAAAGAAATAGCTAAAAATTCGAAACATATAGTGGAAGTTTGGGGATTTTCGAATAATGTGCAAGAACTTATGGCCATTTCAACTTTTATTATTAGTAAACCGGGAGCACTTACGATTAGTGAAGCATTGGCGATGGAATTGCCGATGCTTTTGCATGAGCCGATTCCAGGGCAGGAAAAAGAAAATGCTGCCTATGTTGAGAGTATTGGTGCAGCAATTTGGATAAAAGATAATCAAAAATTGACTGAAATTGTTGAATCTGTCTTATATGATTCCGCGAAGCTTTTAAAGATGAAGGTCCAGGCCAGAGAGTATAAAAGACCTGATGCAGCAAGGGATATTGTGTTTGTTCTTGATGAATATATGCGTATATCTTTTGAACATAAGGTAATTGGTCTTTAGTTAAGGAAAAGTACTTGCGAAAGTACTTTCTTTTTTTTATAGTATAAGAAGTAGCTGTTTTATGATATGCTAAAGATAGTAGAAAAATTTATAGGAGAACTGGTGGTGCTGATGGAACCGACAAAATTGAATGTTGACAGGCAAGGTATTCCCCGCTGTCCACAATGTGATCACCCGCTGCAACTGATTGAAGGTGAGCCAATAAAAATTGTGGAAGGCAAAGTATATTTTGAAAATACGGAAGCACATTATGCCTGTGAAACTTGCCAATTGTTATATCGCCGGATTTTGAGTACAGAGTATTATGGACACTTTTTCATGTCGGAATCGCCGGCAAAAGCAGTCCCTAAAAAAACGGTGGCAATTGGTGATTTGAAGCCAATGCAGCTAAAGCGAGATTTGAATGGGCTATGTAATTGTCCACGGTGTGGTGCTGTAATGCGTTTTATTGAAAGCCAGCCGGTCCGGATTGTTGATGGTAAATTAAATATGGATGATGTACTTGAACATTATGAATGTGATAACTGCCATTCTGTCTATAGAAAAATAGTTAATACAACATATTATCAATGGAATGAAAAATAATGAAGCGATGCTTACGAAACAAGTTTGCTTAGGCAAATCAACACAGAACCTTGCATATTGCGCAAAATACTTGTATTATATAACTACAGCAAGGTTTGACTGTACTATAATTATGGTGCAGCGTTAAAGGTGGTGGCATTATGCAAAAACGAAAACTCAATTGGTTTTTTTTATTGATCCTACTAATCGTAGGGGGTTTTTCTTATTCTGCCATCCAACAGCAGATGCATGCCAATGAAATAGTCCAGGAGAAAAAAGCGGCTGAGGTACGCTTAATGACAGCACAGCAATTAAATAATGACCTTATGCAGGAAAAAGTGAATTTAGAACAGAGCACTTGTATTGAGAAGATTGCTCGTGAAGAGTTGGGCATGGTCAAACCTGGAGAAATGCCATATATTTCTTCGGCACAGAAGTAGGTAAATTTCTTGACACGCTTTAATGTACAAGGGTATAATAGCGATGTAATGTAAATTATAAGGAGGAAGTACAATTAGTATGTCCATCGAAATTGGCAGTGTAGTAGAAGGCGTTGTAACCGGAATCACGAATTTTGGTGCATTTGTAGAGTTATCTGGCGGTAAAGTCGGTCTTATTCATATTTCGGAAGTTGCAGATGTATACGTCCGTGATGTAAAGGATTTTCTTAAAGAACAAGATACAGTTAAAGTTAAAGTTTTAACAATTGACGAACGTGGTAAAATTGGCTTGTCAATTAAACAATTACAAGAAAAAAAGCCTATTGAACAATCGGTGAATGCACAGGTAAGTGCGCCATCAAGTTATAAGCCGGCGCCAAGAAGAGCTCCAGCGAATGATTTTAGAAGACCTAGTCGTTTTAATGCGCCTTCTTTTGAAGATAAGTTAACAAAATTTTTAAAAGACAGTGATGAAAGACTTACTGATTTACGGAAGAATACGGATTCAAAACGTGGCGGCCGTGGTGGCGGGTCACGCAGATCTGAATAACTAATGTTCGAAAGCACTCTGTGAAGGAGTGCTTTTTTGTGCATTTCGCTTTGACAAAGAGATAGGATTGATGAGATGTGTTAGAAAAAGTAAAAAAATGGTGTGAAAGAGAAGAACTTTTTCAGACGGGCGATGCGATTTTAATTGCTTGTTCCGGGGGACCAGATTCCCTTGCTTTAGTCAATTTGTTTTTGGATCTTCGCAAAACATATGAATTAAGAATTAGTGTAGGACACGTAGATCATATGTTTCGAGGTGCAGAATCTAAAGCCGATGCTGATTTTGTTAGAACTTTCTGTAAACATAATGATTTGCCATTTTATTTGAAAACAGTGGATGTCCCAGCTTTTGCTAAAGAAAAAGCTTTGTCAGCGGAGGAAGCCGCACGAATGGTTCGATACGACTTTTTGCGAGATTTGGCTGTGAAACTTGGCGGAGCATTGATTGCGACAGCACATCATCGTGATGACCAGGCCGAAACGATATTGCTGCATTTATTCCGTGGTGCAGGAAGTCAAGGTATAGCTGGAATTCGTCCTAAGTCCTGTGGTATAATAAGACCATTCTTGTCTGTTACGCGGCAAGAAATTGAACGATATTGTAAAGAAAAAAATCTTACCCCGCGAATTGATGCAACAAATAGTGAAACAGAATATTTGCGTAATAAGATTCGTCTGGAACTTATGCCAGTGCTAAAAAAAACATATAATCCGGTTATGCCAGCGGCACTTTGCCGCAGTGCTGAACTGATCGGCGCTGAACATGATTTTATTAATGCATCGGCACAAACGCTCTGGAAAGATATAGTCAGTGAAACAGACAGGAAACTTGTTATTAATCGTCGCCAGTTACAGGGCTTGCATATTGCTTTACAACGAGAATTATTGCGTTTAGCAGTTATGAAAGCAGTTGGTGATTTGCAAGGTTTGGGATTTTTGCATATTGAGAAGATGATTTCATTTGTCCGAGCAGGGAAAACAGGTACAATTCTTGAATTACCTAAGCAGTTTGTATTCGTCTGTGATTATGAAACCGTGAAGCTTTGTCATAAAAGTGCTTTGAAACAACCACTTAAAAGAGAAGTCTTTCAAGTCCTGCGTGTTCCAGGTTTTACCCCGGTACCATTATTGCAGCTTACGGTGCAGGTCGAACAAATCAATGAATATGTTAAACCAAATGGTTTTGATAATATTGTCTGTGATATGGATCGACTAAACGGCGAACTGTTTCTAAGGTTAAGACAACCTGGTGATCGATTTCAGCCTAGTGGAATGAATGGATTTAAGAAATTGAAAGATTTTTTTATTGATAATAAGGTTGCACGTGTAGAACGTGATCGAATACCATTATTTTGTGATCAAAATACAATTTTTTGGGTTGGCGGGTTACGTCAAAATCAAACAAGTCAAATTTCGGGGCAGAGCAAACATTTTTTACGATTTACTATATTAAAAGATATATAAGCAGCAAAGGAGTACGTTTTTATTATGATGAACGATATTGAAAAAGTAGTATATACAAAGGAGGAATTGGCAGCGTGTGTAAAGCGGCTGGGGCAGCAGATCAGTAAGGATTATGCAGGAAAAGAAATTTTTGCTGTGGGAATTTTAAAAGGAGCGGTCATTTTCTTTGCGGATTTGGTTCGTGCAATTGATGTACCCGTTCAACTTGATTTTATGGCGGCGTCAAGCTATGGAGATAGTACGCAGACAAGCGGGACGGTTAAAATTTTAAAGGATTTAGATTTTAGTGTAGAAGGAAAACACGTCTTGATTATTGAAGACATTATTGATTCAGGTTTAACACTCAACTATCTGTTGAAAAATTTTAAAGAACGAAAACCTGCCAGCGTGAAACTTTGCGCACTGCTAGATAAACCGGAACGCCGTAAGGTAGAAGTCAAGATCGATTATTCTGGTTTTACTGTACCAGATGATTTTTTAGTTGGCTATGGTCTGGATTATGCAGAAAAATATCGCAATTTACCATGTATTGGGATTTTAAAAAAAGAAATCTATTCTTAAGCGAGAGCAGCTTTACAAAAAAAGAAGAATTTTGTAGAGCTGGTCAGTTTGATTGTTAAATGCTTTAATTAATGATATAATAATTTTCTATGGAGCCCTGTTTGACTGTGTGCTCCGCCGAGAGGGAGGGCGACCGATTGAATAAGTTTTTACGAAATGTAGGCTTCTATTTATTGATTATTTTAATCGCAATATCGATTATTGATTATTTTTCAACGAGAAGCACTACAAAACAGGAAATAAACTATACAGAGTTTTTACATCAGGTCGATGCAAAAACAGTAACCAAAGTAACGATCGTCGATAATGTAATTAAGGGAACATTAAGCGATGGAACCGAATTTACAACAATTACGCCGAATACGCCAAATAATGATCCAAATTTGGTGAAATATCTTCAAGATAGAGGCGTGGATATGAAAGCGGAAAAAACACCAGAACCACCTTGGTGGACAACCGTATTCTCTTCTATTTTACCAATGCTGCTTTTAATTGGTGTATGGTTTTTTATCATGCAGCAAACACAAGGCGGTGGCAATCGTGTGATGTCATTTGGTAAGAGCCGTGCTAAGATGAGTGGTGGCGATAAACTGAAAATAACCTTCAACGATGTTGCTGGTGCTGATGAAGCAAAACAGGAACTCGAAGAAGTCGTGGAATTCTTGAAACATCCTAAAAAGTTCAATGATTTGGGAGCTCGTATTCCAAAAGGCGTTCTTTTGTTTGGTCCTCCGGGGACTGGTAAAACTTTGCTTGCTAAAGCTGTTGCGGGTGAAGCGGGGGTACCTTTCTTTACAATCAGTGGATCGGATTTTGTGGAAATGTTTGTTGGTGTAGGAGCATCGCGTGTTCGTGATTTGTTTGAACAAGCAAAGAAAAATGCACCATGTATTGTTTTTATTGATGAAATTGATGCTGTAGGCCGCCAGCGTGGTGCTGGTGTTGGCGGTGGTCATGATGAACGGGAACAGACACTGAATCAGTTATTGGTTGAAATGGATGGGTTTGCTGCGAATGAAGGTATTATCATTATTGCTGCAACCAATCGTCCGGATATTTTAGATCCAGCTTTATTGCGTCCAGGCCGTTTTGACCGTCAGATTGTTGTTGATAAACCAGACGTAAGAGGTCGTATGGCAATTTTGAAAGTTCACACGAAAGGTAAACCGGTTGATGCGGATGCGGATTTAGATGTGTTAGCACGTCGGACGCCAGGATTTACAGGAGCTGACTTAAGTAACCTTGTTAATGAAGCGGCACTGCTGTCGGCTCGTCGTAATAAAAAAAGTATTGCAATGCCTGAACTAGAAGAATCCATTGAACGTGTTATGGCTGGTCCAGAGCGTAAATCAAGAGTTATGAGCGATCGTGAAAAACGTTTAACAGCCTATCATGAAGGCGGTCATACTTTAGTGGGGCTTTTATTGCCGAATTCAGATCCGGTCCATAAGGTAACGATTATTCCGCGTGGTCGTGCTGGTGGTTATACTTTGATGCTGCCAAAAGAAGATCGTTCTTATGCAACGCGTAGTGAATTGATTGATCAACTTAAGACACTTCTTGGTGGTCGTGTGGCTGAAGAGGTCATACTGAAGGAAATTAGTACGGGTGCACAAAATGATATTCAAAGAGCATCACAACTTGTTAGAAGTATGATTACACAATATGGTATGAGTGATGCATTGGGTCCAATTGCTTTTGGTGAAAGTCAGGATCATCAAGTCTTTTTAGGCCGTGATTTCAACCATCAGAGAAATTATAGTGAAGAAGTTGCTTGTGATATTGATAAGGAAGTTCGCCGCTATATTGAAGATGCCTATGAAGAATGCCGCAAACTTCTGGTTGAGAATGTCGATAAGCTGCATTTGATTGCGGGAGCGCTTCTCGAACGAGAATCACTTAAGGCATCGGAACTTAAAGAGCTCATGACAAATGGAGTTATCGCGGATAAACCGAAGGTCAGTGAAGCTGATTCTTCGAATACTCCAGCTCCGATTGTACCAGAGATTAAAGCCACTTCTGAAGAAAAAGAAGCTGTTGCGAAAGAAGAAACAGAACCTGAAATAGCAGATCCTGCAAAAGCGAAGCTTGATTTAAATATTACGACCAAAGAACATGAAACACACTAAGTAAGTAATTTATGTTCGCCAATAAAAAAGAAAGTGCTGAAAAGCACTTTCTTTTTTTATCTTTAAAGCGTTATACTATATATAATGCATTAAAGAAATAACAGCTATACTATTAGGCTGCCAGAAATTGAGTATAGAGATCGTTTGCTTCCTACGTAACGCCACTCAACCCTATACTCAATTCCTGGCGATTGCCATATAAAATATTTAATGCAAATTTTATATAAACTGTAATTTTATTTTAGGAAAAGAGAGATGAATACAAATGAGTGAAATTCTATTACATTATACGCGTGGCGGCAAGATCGAAGATATACATCGTGGTGATATTGTTGCAGTAGATATAAAAGGGAACATTGTTGATTCGATAGGGGATGCGCAGCGAAATATGTTTTGGCGCAGTGCGGCAAAGCCATTTCAAGCTTTGCCTTTTGTACGTCAAGGTGGTTTGGAAAAGTTTGGCATTACGCAGAAGGAACTGGCTATTTTAGTGTCATCGCATAGTGGTGAGCCGATGCATGTTGAATTGATTGAGTCAATCTTAGGAAAACTGAAACTTCCGTTGACGGCATTAGAATGTGGGCCAGCCCGGCCGATGAGCAGCAAGGCCGCCAAAGTATTGACAGAAAATCATCAAAAACCAGAACCCGTACACAATCCTTGTTCTGGCAAACATTCCAGTATGCTGGCGTTGTGCCGAATGATCGGGGTTTCTATTGAAGGGTATACAAAACCAGAGCATCCAGTGCAGCAGATTATGCATCAATCGGTAGCGAAAGCTGCAAAAATTCCTGAAGGTGAATTGGAAATTGGTATTGACGGTTGTGGTGTACCTGTTTTTTATTTACCAATTTATAATATGGCTTTAGCCTATGCTCGACTCGCTGTACCACAAAAAGGCCAATGGGGTGAGGATGAGGCGGCGATACGAAAGATACGTGATGCAATGATTGCTTATCCAGAAATCGTCGCAGGAACGGGACGTATAGATCTGCTGGTATCCCAAATTACCAAAGGCCGTATCATTGCCAAGATTGGTGCCGATGCTGTGTATTGTTTGGCATCTGTTGAAGCAGGGATTGGTATTACCTTTAAAATTGAAGATGGCAGTTATCGGGCAATTAATCCAGCGGTGATTGGTATTTTAAAACGTTTAGATTTGATTACAAAGGCAGAACATGAACAATTGTTAGAAAAATTCCCGCCAGTTTTGCGAAACCATCGTGGTGATCAAATTGGTGTTATTGAAACAGTTTTTTAAAGCATAAAAAACAGGGTATCCCCAATTTGGAGATACCCTGTTTTTGGCGTTAAAATATTTGGCGTTATTCTGCTTCAGTCGGTGTAGTGTCTTCCTGCATCGCTGGAGCTGCTTCGTGGTTTCCCATACCGCGATGCATACCGGGGCTTTTTGGCATTTTGCTTTTCAAATCAGTCATGCATTGGTTAAAGGTTGCTTCATCAATGCCCAATGAGGTGGCGACATCTTTCCAAGTGTTATTGATCTTTTTCATGTTAAGAACAGTTGAAATGGTTTTTGAAGATTGTTTTGATAAAACAGAAGCCATCACGATATCATTTGGTTGGTATCCGTCTTTTAAAAGACCATTAACGGTGCTTTCATCAATTTGCAGCATGGTTGACATTTGTTTGCTCATAAATGCTTGTGCAGCTTGTTGAAGTTGTTCATTTGTTATGGAAAATGAATCCATAACATCTTTCCAGCTATTTGTTGCTGTTTTTGCATTCATGACCTCAGTGAAGGATTTGTTGCCAGCTGAAGCAATCAATGCGGCCTGATGAAAATCGCGCATTGTATAACCCTTGGCTTGATAATCAAGCAGGACTTTTTTATCTACATTAAAAGTTGTCGCAAACTGCTGCGCCATTTCATCCGTCATGACTTTTGACGTTGCTTTATGCTCACGATGCATCTGTCCTTGATCTTGTTGCGTGGTATCAGCTGTTGCGGCAAATGCAGTTTGGTTTAAATAGGTTGTACCAATACCTGTAATGGCAAAAGCACCGGTGAGAGCAAGGATGAGAGTTTTCTTTTTATTGCTTTTTGATAGTAAATTCATAAAATAGCCTCCAAATTTGTTTTACTTCTCAAGGAAGAACTGTTCTTTAATATAGTATATACTTTTTAAATGACAAGATCATGACAAGAGATTAAAATGTTTTGGGGAATATTACTTTAAAAATGGTTTTTTCATTGGGAATACTGGAAACAGAAATATTGCCATGCATTCCTTCGACGAGTTTTTTCGTAATCGCCAGTCCAAGGCCGGTACCGCCTTTGTTGCGAGATCGAGCTTTATCGACACGATAAAAACGATCCCAAAGATAAGGCAGATCTTTTTGGGGGATACCTTCACCTGAATCCGTAACGGATAGAATGAAGCTTGTTTTATCACGTTCAAATTGAATGAAAATTTTATTTCCGTCAGGGGAATGTCGCAATGCATTACTAATTAAGTTGCTGAGAATTTGTTCGATTCGCAGTGGATCTGTTTTTACGAATACAAGTTTTGGCGATACAGAAAAAATTAGCTGCTGATTTTTTTCGGCAGACATTGGCTGGAATTTACCTTTTTGTTTTTCGATAAACTCGCCAAGGTTTAAATTTTGATATTGAAAATGCATTTGGCCAGATTCAATTCTGGCCAGATTTAATAATTCACTGATCAAAGAATTCATCTGATGACATTCATCAAGTGTCGTTTTTAGATAACAGGCTTGTTTCGTTTTTTCTGTGACAACACCGTCTAAAAGACTTTCAGTTACAGCCTGAATGGTAGCGAGCGGTGTTTTTAATTCATGTGTAATATCGGAAAAAAATTCTTGCCGTTCTTGTTCAATGCGCTCTAGCGCAGCAGCCATTTCATTAAAGGTGAAACCAAGTCTGCCAATCTCGTCTTGTCCGATGGCAGTTGTACGACTTTTATAGTTTCCCGCTGTAAACTTTTCTGCAGCATGACTGATGTTACTAATTGGTTTTGTCAGATTGCGTGATAAGATGAAGGCAAAGATTCCCGCAAGCAGAATTGAACCTAAGATTGTATAGAGCAGAAGTTGTTCAATGGCCGCAGAAGTTTTTGCTATACCGGTGATGGGGGTATGGATCATGAGAACGATGGAAGGGTTTTGTGGAAAGGGAATTGATACAACGATGGCTGGATCATCGTCATCATTAGCACTGTAGAGGCGAGAGGTTACTTCACCATTGAATAAATTTTCGGCTGGATCATTTTGTACTTGCATATGATGCTGCCAGATTTTTGGTGCTTTACCAGAACGGGTATGATTTTCCTGATCAATGATCCACATGGTTGTACCAGAAAAATCACTTAAATTTTCTAAAAGTGAGGGAGAATATAATTGGTCTTGTGTTACAGCATTCAAGAAGCGTGTGGTCGATATACCAACACGAATCAGTTCCGCTTTTTTTGCCTCGACCAAATAATTTGTGACTAAATGCGATAAAGAAATGCCAATGCTGGCAGTCAGTAAGACCAGTACAACAATATGAGATGTCAATATTTTACCAAAAAGTGATCGAATCATTTGTTTATAACCTCAAACCGATATCCGAAGCCTCGTATAGTATGGATATATGTCAAATCAGCAGATATAAGGCTTTGGCGCAGCCTTTTAATTGTTGCATCAACGGTTCGGTCATCTCCATCAAAATCATATCCCCAAACATTGGTTAAGAGCTGTTCACGAGAAAATGTTTGTTTCGGGTGCCGCATAAAAAAAGACAATAGTTCAAATTCTTTTGGCGGCAAAGTCAATTCTTTTTGACCAATCATGATTGATTTTTTAATATCATTTATCATAAGTTCACCTGCTTTGCATAGATGGACATCATCTTCCATCATACCGCTGCGCCTTAGAACTGCTTTTACACGAGCTACGACCTCACGAGGACTGAATGGTTTTGTAATATAGTCATCTGCACCCAAGGCAAACCCGGCAATTTTATCAGGTTCGGCGCATTTTGCTGTTAAAAAAATGCGTGGAACACTACGGGTAATCGATTCACATAGTTCAAATCCATTTATTTTTGGCAGCATGATATCTAAAATAAGCAAGTCAGGGCGATGCGTGGTTTCAATTTGCATGGCTTCATCACCATCGGCAGCTGTGTAGACGGTGAATCCCTCTTTTTCTAGATATAGGGCAACGATTTCGCGAATTGTTGGTTCATCATCGGCGACGAGTATTTTCATTAAAGCACCTCCATATGTACTTACTAGTATATACGATATTCCTTAGAAATAAATAAGAAATATTCACTTTTTGTATGTTTGGTTTGCCTAAGATAAAAGTGGCAGAGATAAAATTTTTCAGACTTGATTATATGTGCTTGATACGCTATTATTAGGAGGGGTTTTAACCTGTTAGGATAGAAAGAGAAATGAAGGAGATAATTAAATGCGTTCCAATATATTGGATATACTGCGACAGGCAAACGGGACTTATGTTTCTGGTGAAGACATTGCCAGGACAATGAATGTATCAAGAACAGCTGTTTGGAAACATATCCGTGAATTAAAACAGGCGGGTTATGCGATTGACAGTCATTCGCGCAGTGGATATTGTTTGATGGAAACGCCAGATTTGCTTTTGCCGAGTGAAATACAAAATGGACGAAAAACGAAAGTCCTGGGCAAGGACATTCAATATTATAAGGAAGTTATATCAACCAATAATCAAGCGAAGTTTGCAGCCCAGCAAGATGCAGGTGAAGGCACAATCATAGTTAGTGAAGCACAGACTAGTGGGCGTGGCCGGTTAGCACGCGGCTGGTATTCACCAGCGGAAAAAGGAATTTGGTTTTCGGTGATATTGAGGCCTCATTTTTTACCTCAAGAAGCACCAAAATGTACATTATTGGCAGCTGTGGCTATTGTTAAGGCTATTGAAACAATAACAGAAATTCAGGTTGGCATTAAATGGCCGAATGATATTCTCTATAATAAACTGAAACTTGTTGGCATTTTAACGGAGATGAATGCTGAAATGGATTGTATCAATTATATTATAATTGGTATGGGTATCAATGTGAACATTCAAAAAAATGAATTCCCCTTAGAATTACAACACATTGCAACGTCGTTGGCTATTATAAAAGGTAAGAAAATATCGAGAGTTCAGTTGCTTAACGAAATTTTATTTCAAATTGAAACTTTATATAATATAGCGCAAGCCGAAGGGTTTGTTAAAATATTGGAAGAATGGAAAAAATATTCCGTTACGTTGGGAAAGACCGTAGATGTTATTGGTATCAACGATACTTTCGCGGGACTTGCGATGGATATTGATGCAGATGGAGCCTTGCTGGTAAAAACAAAAGCAGGCATTAAAAGAGTCTTGGCGGGAGATGTGTCTATTCGAGCCAAAGGGTAATGTAAACTGAATCGTCGAAAACATGATCGATTTCATTGGAGGAAAAATAATCATGCTATTAGTCTTTGATATTGGGAACAGTAATATTGTTTTAGGTACATATGAAGGAAAAAAATTATTAAAGCATTGGCGTATATCGACTGATCGGCAAAAAACCGGTGATGAATATGGTATGCTTATTAATAATTTATTTATGTTTCAAGGGATACATATGAAAGACATTGATGCAATCATCATATCTTCGGTTGTTCCACCACTCGTTGTGCCACTCGTGAAGATGTGTGAACGTTATTTTAAAATTAAACCACTCGTAGTAGGTCCGGGTATTAAAACGGGCATCCGCTTGAAGTATGAAAATCCACGTGAAATTGGTGCAGATCGTATTGTTAATACAGTAGGTGCGTATGAACAATATGGAGGCCCGCTGATTGTCATTGATATTGGTACGGCTACGACTTTTGATGTTGTGGATGAAAATGGCGATTATCTTGGTGGGGCGATTGCACCGGGAATTGGAATTTCTACGGAGGCACTTTTTCAAAGGGCAGCTAAATTACCCCGTATTGAACTTGTTACACCGAAAAATGTTATTTGCCGTAATACAGTCACCAGTATGCAGGCGGGGATTATTTTTGGGTTTGTAGGACAAATCGATGGAATTGTTTGTCGGATGAAAGCAGAATTGGGTCGAGACGTAAAAGTTGTAGCAACCGGCGGTCTGGCAAAAATGATTGCGAAGGAATCACAAACCATCGACACTAATGATTACTTTTTAACTTTGACCGGGCTCAGGGTTTTATATGAGCGCAATATGTAAGAAACAAAGGCGCGAATTTTGATTCGCGTCGCTTTTTTTAAGGAGGCTCAAAATACAAGTGCAAATAGGGAACATAGAAATAAAAAATCCATTAATTTTGGCACCGATGGCTGGTGTTACGGATATGGCTTACCGTATTTTGGCAACTGAACTCGGCTGTGGGCTGGTATATTCGGAAATGGTGAGTGATCAGGGGATTAATTATAGAAATGCTCATACGTTGGAAATGCTGAAAACAAATCCAGCGGAACATCCGCTTACATTGCAGCTTTTTAGTGCTGAGCCGAAGCGGCTTGCTGAAGCGGCAAAATATGTAGAAAGCATTGGTTGTGCCGATATTATTGATATTAATATGGGTTGTCCTGCACCTAAGATCGTTAAAAACAAGGAGGGATCGGCGCTGATGTGCGATCCCAAACTCGCATTTTCTATAATGAAGGCGGTACGTCACGCCGTAAAGATGCCGGTTACGGTTAAAATGCGCAAAGGCTGGGATGCTGAGCATGTTAATGTCGTTTCAATGGCAAAACTTGCTGAGGAAGCTGGGATGGATGCGATTGCTGTACACGGGAGGACACGCGAAGAATTTTATCGTGGTGTGGCGGACTGGGACATCATTGCTGAAGTGAAACAGGTTGTGAACATTCCTGTTATTGGTAACGGTGATATTCGCACTGGCTTGGATGCAAAGAAAATTTTTGAGCAAACACAATGTGATGCGGTTATGATTGGGCGGGCAGCACAAGGAAATCCATGGATTTTTCGAAAAATAAATCATTTTCTGCAAACGGGGCAAGAATTGCCAGACCCGACGATGCAAGAACGGATGAATTTAATTTTACGTCATTTAGATATGCTGATTGAAAATAAAGGGGAGTATATTGGTCCACGAGAAATGCGTAAACATGCAACATGGTACACAAAAGGTTTGCCACATTCAGCTGAATTGCGTAACTTGTTTAATCAAGCGGAAAATCGGGAGGAGTTTACGGTAATTTTGAAGAAACTTTTATTATTTAATGAATCCGTAGAAAAAATTGACAAAGAGAAGAAAACAACATATAATATTTAATAATCATTAAACTGTATTACGTGGAGGTGTCAAGTTATAACTTGGCACTTATTTATATTGTCTTAATGATATTTGAGAGTCGATGATTGAAAATTGAAAGTTAGGGTCAGGATGGACTGTAATATGCTTCATTTTCAACGTTTTACTTTCAATTTTCAATTAAATATAAAGGGGCGCATGTAAAATGGCTGAAAAGCAAGTAATGCTGACCGAAGCAGGTTTAAAAAAACTTGAAGAAAAACTTGAAAAATTAAAGAGTGTACGTAGAATAGAAGTAGCTGAACGTATTAAACAAGCAATTGATTTTGGTGACATTAGTGAAAACTCGGAGTATGAAGATGCAAAAAATGAACAGGCTTTTATTGAAGGCGAAATTCTTACTTTGGAAAAAATGCTTCGTAATAGTCAGATCATTGAAGATGATAAAACAAATAAAGATATAGTCGCTTTAGGTAATACCGTTGTTATTAAAGATTTAGAGTTTAATGAAGATCAGGTGTATACGATTGTTGGTTCGGCTGAAGCGGATCCAAAAGAGTTGAAAATCTCGAATGAATCCCCAGTTGGTCAAGCCATTATTGGTAAAAAAATTGGTGATACAATCGAAGTGCATGTACCAGCGGGCGTATTACAGTATCAGATTGTCGAAATTAGAGCGTGAGTTTATGATAGGAGATTATAGATAATGGCAGAAGAAAAAGAACAACAGCTGCAAAGTGAAGACATCAATGAAATGATGAAATTTCGTCGCGAAAAAATGGCGGCTTTTATCGAAAAAGGAATTGAACCATTTGGTCGACGCTTTTCAGCGACCCATCATGCAAATGAAATTGCTGAAAAATTTGATGAATTAGAAGAAAAATCAGTAAAAGTTGCAGGCCGTCTGATGGCGATTCGTGGTCACGGTAAAGCAAGTTTTACAACACTTATGGACATGAGTGGCAATGTTCAGTTATATTTTCGTCAAGATGTAATTGGTGAAGATGAATATGCAAATTTTAAATTACTCGATATTGGTGACATTGTCGGTGCCGAGGGAATTGTTTTTAAAACGCATCGTGGTGAAGTCAGCGTAAAAGTAACGAAATTTGAATTGCAAGCGAAATCACTTCGTCCTTTGCCAGAGAAATTTCATGGCTTGAAAGATGTTGAAATGCGCTATCGTCAGAGATATCTTGATTTGATTACGAATCCAGAAGTAAGAAATACATTTATTTCACGCAGTAAAATTGTAAAATCAATTCGCAATTATTTGGATAATCTCGATTTTCTTGAAGTCGAAACACCTGTAATGCACCCGATTGCTGGTGGTGCGGCAGCTCGTCCGTTTGTTACCCATCATAATGCATTGGATATGGACTTGTTTTTACGTATTGCACCAGAACTTTATTTAAAACGACTTATTGTAGGTGGCTTTGAAAAAATTTATGAAGTAGCTCGTGTTTTTAGAAATGAAGGCATTGATGTTCGTCATAATCCAGAATTTACCTTAGTTGAAATTTATCAAGCTTTTGCTGATTATAACGATTTAATGGCCATTACGGAAGGCATTATCGTAAATGCAGCGAAGGAAGTTTTGGGAACTACTGTAATTAATTATCAGGGAACTGAAATTGATTTGAGTAAATTCAAACGCATCAGCATGGTAGATGCAGTTCTTGAAGTGACCGGGAAAGATTTTAGTAAGGCAAAAACAGTTGAAGAAGCACGGGCTATGGCCGATGAAATCGGTGTACCTTATGAAACAAAACACGGAATTGGTGCTATTTTGAATGCAGCTTTTGAAGAAAAAGTTGAAGAAACATTGATACAGCCTACTTTTGTTACAGGGCATCCGACTGAAATATCTCCACTCGCAAAACGAAATAAAGAAAATCCGGAAATTACGGATCGATTTGAAATTTTCATTTATGGTCGTGAATTGGCTAATGGTTTTTCGGAATTAAATGATCCAATTGATCAAGAGGGCCGTTTCTTGGATCAGGTAAAACAACGTGAATCAGGCGATGCGGAAGCGCATATGATGGATAAAGATTATGTAACAGCTTTAGAGTACGGATTACCGCCAACGGGTGGACTTGGTATAGGCATCGATCGTTTAGTCATGCTTTTGACCGATAGTGTATCAATTCGCGATGTACTTTTATTCCCACATATGCGTCATAAAGCCGAATAGAAAAATGAACGCGAACAGCATTGTTCGCGTTTTATTTTTACAAATTTGTAAAATTTTATAAATTTAGATTGACAAACAAAACAAAACCATGTAATATAATACAAGTCGCCAGTAACAAAGCGATGGTTCAGCTTGAAGGATAGTTAATCAGAAAGTGGTTGACAAAAAATCAAGATTGAGATATTATATAGAAGTTGATTTACGAGATCAACGACACGTTCTTTGAAAACTAAACAATGTAGAATAATAGATATATGTTCACCAACATGTATCAAGCCAGATGTGCGGTTTTCGAACGCTTGCGTTTGAAAACAACAACTAACAATTTCTTTTAACAAAAAAGATAATTT
>NZ_FNZK01000027.1 GCF_900109225.1 Propionispira arboris | reverse complement strand
ATCGCTCCATTCAATCCGAAGGTACTTTTGGCATCATGAAAAATAACCGCTGGTACAAAAGAATCGTTCGAAAAGGCATGGAACAAGTACGTTTAGAGATTTTCCTGGTTTCTATCGGGCATAATCTTTATAAATACCACAATAAAAGACTACGTTTGAAGAAAGCCGCATAAACTGTAGAAAAACAGTTTTTATGGGGAAAGGGGTTGTGTACCCTTTTTAAGGTAATTGCCCGCTTGTTTACTCAATATGCATAGAAAAAGAGGATGTGGACAAAATGATTTCTCATTTTGTCACATCCCCAATTTTTTGTTAAAATACGATTTGTGAAGAATTATCTTTCTGTAACTGTTGATTTTCTTGAGCGGGTTTCAATTGTTCCTGTTTTGTTGGATCTGTTTTTCCTGATATAAGTGAACCTTGTGTCGTTTGATCTTCTTTATTTGATTTCAGTTGATCCTGTTTCTTTTGATCTTCTTTATTTAATTTTATCTGATCTTGTTTCACTGTGTCTTTTTTAGTTAATTTAGCCTGATCCTGTTTTTTTGTGTCTTTTTTAATGAATTTGCTATCTTGTTTCGTTTGGTCTTTTTTATCTTGATTTAATGTATCTTGTTTCATCGGATCCGCTTTACCCTGATTTAACGTATCCTGTTTCATTGGATCTGTTTTATCTGGATTTAACTGATCTTGTTTCGTTGGATCTGCTTTACCCTGATTTAGCGTATCCTGTTTCATTGGATCTGTTTTATCTGGATTTAACTGATCTTGTTTCGTTGAATCCGCTTTACCCTGATTTAGTGTATCTTGTTTCATTGGATCTGTTTTATCTGGATTTAACTGATCTTGTTTCGTTGAATCCGCTTTACCCTGATTTAACTGATCTTCACCCTGTTGGCCTGTTTGAGTTGGAGTCTGCCTGATTTGATCTTCATGCTGTTTCTGCTGAGTAGCTGGTGGGATTGTCTCCGTTTCAGGTATTGCGGCACTCACACTTGCTGCTGATAATGTAAACATAAACATACCAACAATCAACATCGATATTTTTTTCATCAATAAACCATCTCCTAAACTAAATTTTACATCCGTATGGTGTAACTCATTTACGATACAAGTCTTATATTACAAGGATACTATTGGATTTCCTTTTGTTTTACATTTGATTTTCATTTTAAAATAAAAAAGCAAAAAATACCTATAGATTAAACAATTTTTAATCTATAGGTATTTTTTTATATAGCGAAACGCTATTCTCAATATAAACGTTTTCCATAGTAAACGTTCATTTAAATTCTTACTTCAATTTCCCCGCACGGATATCATCCGTCATTCCCACATAAGGTTTTTTTGATATCAATGTTTCATTATTCACACCAGCATTATGCAAAAATGTTATATCCGCAAATTCTGGAACAACATACTTCGGATACGTATCATACTTTTCACGAGATGTTCGCATGAGATCAAGATGATCATTTTGATAACACACCGTAATTTCCGGATGTTCATGGACCCATTTCGGGAAAAATATAATCCCATGCATTCTTTTTTCATTTGGCATAAAATTCAAAGCAACATCGGTTCCGGTAGGCTCAGTCCAAGCAACTTTATAAACACCTTCTGTGAGTTTCACAATATTGACTTCTTGATCACGCACCCATCGTCCTGCAACCATACCACTATGAATACGATAGTCAATTGTATGATCATTTTTTATATAGATTTCATATTCCCAACCATTTTCATACGTATAAATCATATGACTGCCAATAAATTGTTCCATCTGTAAATCCTTCTTTCATTTTATTTGTTACATGTTGTTTTTGACATGTTTATATTGTAACTCATAAAAATAGACCAAGTCAAGCATCTTCTGCCAGTCTTGGTCTATTTTTATTTAAAAAACAAAATGAACATCGGCTAACCGCTGTTTTACAGTTGCAATGATCTCCTGTTCTTCTGCTTCACCACCTGCTTCAAATGTCACAGAAAATCGGACATAGGCGCCTGCGTCATCCCACGGAACCGTTGAAAGCATTTTTTCGACAATAAGATATTCGGAAAAATCTTCTGCACTGGCAAAACTGCGGCCTCCTTTGATTCCCTTTGGCACCTTCACATAAAGATAGAAAGAAGCCTTCGGTTTCTTTACTGAAAAACCAAGACTCTTTAACGCTGCGACCAGTAAATTGTGGCGACGTGAATACTTCAGACTCGTTTTTTCGGTAATTTCAGGATGCTTGAGACAATATACCCCTGCTTTTTGGATGGCTGCAAACTGTCCGGAATCATTATTATCCTTAACTGCAGCAAACGCTTTCACTACCAGCTCATTTCCACAAATAAAAGCCAATCTCCAGCCTGTCATATTATATGCTTTAGACAACGAATGTATTTCCACCCCTACATCCTTTGCACCATCCATTGACAAAAAGCTAAATGGAACTTCTCCATCAAACGTGAGTGCAGCATAGGCGGCATCCGATACAACAATAATATTATGTTTTTTGGCAAACTCAATAACCTTTGCAAAAAATTCTCTACTTGCCACAGCTCCAGTCGGATTGTTTGGATAATTTATATAAAGCAATTTTGCCCGCTTACACTGCTCAACCGTCAAAGAATCTAAGTTCGGTAAAAAGTTATTTTCTGCTAAAAGCGGCAGATTAACCACTTCACCACCGATTGCCTGTGTTGTCGTTCCCATCACCGGATATCCGGGAACCGTCATAAGCGTAATGTCACCCGGATTAATGAAGGCCAATGGCAAAAGTGCCAAAATAGGTTTAGACCCGATACCATGATTCACCTCTGACACAGGATTTAACCCTTGCACATGATAAACGTTATTCATATAATCTGCAGCCGCTTCTTTGAAATCAAGCAAACCATTATCGGTATAGCCACGATTTTCTTTGCATTTAGCCGCTTTATATAAGATCTCGATCACTTCTGGTTCTGCCATCCAATCCGGTTCGCCGACCCCAAAATCAATTAAATCCATATTAGGATTCTTTTTCTGTGCTGCCCGTTTTGCTCTCTTAATTTTTTCAAATTTATACAAAACTGTATCTTTGCCAAATTGATTCCCGCCAATTCTTTCTGCAATCATCTGTTGAATAAAACTTTCCGTCATTATAAATCCCTCCAATTTTATCTGTGTTTTACAACAAATATTTGTATCATACAAGTATTTGTTGTAAAAATACTTTACTCTATTTTGGCTTTCTCCAATGCTCCCAATAGTGCTTCAACTGCACTCATAATCTCACGCACATGGCCGCGTGGTAAATTTTTGATGACATTACGATAATACATTTTTATACTCGCTTCCAGACGAATTGCCGCTGCGTGCCCTTGCTCAGTAAGTATCGCTTCTACAATCCGTTTATCGAATGTAGATCGCTGACGCATAAGCAGGTGATCCCGCACTAAATTATCCATGATCCGGGTAATCGTACTCGCTTCCAGCTTCATCTTCACACTAATTTCATTAATCGTAAGCGATCCATGCTTAAGAATTTCCAATAAGATATAACACTGCGAATGTGTAAAGCCATGTATGCGAATTTGTTCTTTCTCAAACATCTGAAATCCCCGAACTGTTTTTTGCAACAACTCGCCGATATCTTCGATACAACGATTATATTTCTCATCATTCAAAATTACATCCAGCATCTTTATCACCCTCTTATATATTTGTATCATACAAATATATAAGAGTCAAGAACTTAACAATAAATTTCCTTATTTCCTTAAAATTTTACTGACATAAAGCAGGGCAGGTCTCTTTTATAGATTTATAACTGTGACCTTACCCTCTTCATTTTACAAAAACATTCACATATCAGCTTACGATATGCACCGTACCTTCTTTACGAGACACAGCTTTAGGAATATTCCCCGCTATATAACCAAGTGCAGCTGCACCACAAACTTTATGATTTTCCGGAATTCTAAGTGAAGTCAACATAGATCTTACAGGTATATCATCACAAAACCAAGTCAGTTGATTGATCCAGCATGAACCAATGTTGAGTGCATGCGCCGCTAAAAAAATATTCTGCAAAGCTGCGCCCGTATCCGCCAATGCATTTGAATACTCTCGTTCATTCGATACAATAATCAAAGTCGGTGCGTGATAATAAAAATTATAAGATTCATTTGCCGCTGCTGCTTTTCCGGCTTTTTTAGAACGGTACATCGTATTATCAATAACTAAATTTGAAAAAGCGTTCCGTACCCATTGATTCAATTCTTCCAGCTTATCTGTATTTTGTACAACTGTAAAATGCCACGATTGTGAATTACCCCCACTTGGTGCATATTTCGCTGCTTCAAGAATACTTTCAAGTTCAAGATCGGCTATTTGTTCTGTTTTATATTTACGAACACTGCGACGTGTCAAAATATTTTCTAAAATAGGATTCATCGTATCTTCCTCTCATAAAATCTGCATGCTGTTTCACAGCTCAATCATAAGACAATTAAAACGTAATTGTTTTAGCAGCACCTTTCATATCTTTCAAAGTTGCCTCAGCATTTTCTATGTAGAAAAGTTCAAACAGCGAATCTTCTACGCTGTAAACGTTTTTCAGCATCGGCACAGCATCCAAGGCCGCCTGCTTTATTTGTGGTGTTGTATTAAAAACAGCGTTGCCTTTTAAACGTAACCATTCTCCTGTTTTAGAAGCTGTGCTGATTTCAATTTTCGGATTTACTTGAAGCTGCTGATATACAGGCTTTTTATTATTGGTACCAAAATATAGTTTTCCTTCAAATTCCATCGCTAATCCAAACGGACGAACCTTGGGAACATCGCCATCAACCGTGGCCAGAAAAAACGGTGAATTATCCTGCAAAAATTTTAAAACCTCATCCATTATACAACACTCCTCATAATAAATTTGATCGTACTTTTAATATAACGCAGGACTCATCAATTTATTGCATAAATTTTTAAATTTCTTAAACAAACTTGCCTTAACGTTGATAAGACTAGTCATTAAATGAAAAATAGGAACATAAATTTATGCTCCCATTTTTTCTGTTTTATGTCCAGATAGTACAATTACGCTTAAAAGCATTTTTGTACTCTATCAGTTTCACAACCTATTTACTTTTGAGTTCTTTATAGATCGCTTTCGCTGCCTTAACAGGATCATCTGCGTGAATAATACCACTTCCAACAATAATAATATCAGCACCTACTTTCTTATATTTATAAAGAGTACTTTCTTTGATTCCTCCCGCTACAGAAATCTGAGATTTTTTACTTACTTTCTTCATTTCTGCCAAATCTTCTAATGCTGTTCTGCCAACAGCCTGTTGATCAACTCCTGTATGAACTGTAAAACAGTCAACACCAATTTCCTCCAATTCTAAAATTCTTTTTTCCATATCTTTTACACAAATCATATCAACAAAAACTTTTTTCCCATATTTTTTTGCAGATTCCAGACAGCCTTTTACTGTCAAAGTATCTGTTACACCAAGAACTGTACAATAATCTGCTCCTGCTAAATATGTTAGTTCTGTCTCGTAATCTCCAGCATCCATAATTTTAGTATCTGCCAAAATATATTTTTCTGGGAAATACTTTCTAAATTCTCGTACGCTTCTCATGCCTTCTTCAATAATAAATGGCGAGCCAATTTCAATAATATCAATATACTCTCTTATTTTTTCTACTAATACTAATGCATCGACTAATTTTATGTCATCTAATGCCAGTTGTAGTTTCATGAACAATTCCTCCTAATTTATCTTCATTTATAGAGGATATACTAATTAAAAATATCTTCCATAATTTCTATATCCAGCTCTAGTATTAATGACTTATTTTTCATCTGGATGAAGTATAACTTTACCTATCAATTCTTTTCTTTCCATTAATTTTTTAAAAATTTCTGGTCCTTTACTTAAAGGTAATCTATGTGTAACAATATGCTCTGTGTTGATTTTGTGCTCCGCAAAAAACTTCACGCTATCCGACCATTCTTTTCCAGGAAAAGGTGCTGAAACATTACTCCATGAACCAAAAACTGTTAATTCACTTCTTAAAATTTTTTCAAAATAATATCTCTTCACATGAACATCACCATAAGGGATGCCTAAGAACAATATTTCCCCACCTTTTTTAGCATAAGCAAAAACTTGTGAAGCAGTGATAGGTGACCCCGCAGCTTCAATAACAAGATCTGCTTTCAGTCCATCCGTATTTTTTGCAATAAGTTTTTCCGTATCCTCATTTAATGAATTAATAACGACATCTGCACCAACCTTTTTTGATAGTTCTAACTTAGCATCATCTATATCAATTGCTATAATTTTTCCTACACCGAAAATCTTAGCCCATTGAATAGCAATCAGACCAAGAGTTCCGCCCGCGCCAACTATTGCTACACTCTTGCCAACGGTTAAAGATGTTCTATATAATCCATGAATTACAACAGATGAAGGTTCAACTAAAGATGCTGCATCAAAAGAAAGTGTATTCGGTATTTTAACAAGATTTTGTGAAGGCAAACAAATATATTCGGCAAAAGCTCCTGGTCTTTTGGCACCAATAGCATTGTTAAAATCACTTCTATTAAATTCACCTTTTTTATAATAATAATCTTCTCCGTCAAATACGACTGGGCAGCCTACGACTCTATCATTAATTGAAACATTTGTAACTGCTTTGCCAATCGCTACTACTTCTCCAGAAAATTCATGTCCCCAAATCATTCCTATAATATAAGGTCCTAAAAGTCTATATCTAGATACATCAGACCCACATATCCCTGCTGCTTTAATTTTTACAATGACATCATTGTCACTGTGCATTATCGGTTCTTCTGCTTTTTCAAATCGTATATCTCTAACTCCGTATAATTTTAAAGAATCCATTTTAATCTCTCCATATTCAATTATTTTAATATTTTTTGTAATTTTAAAATATTTTCTTTTTTATCTCCATCAAACAAATAACTTCCGACAACAAACATAGAAGCTCCAATATTTGAAGCTTTTTTAATTCGGTTTGGGTCCATTCGACCATCTATCTCAATTTCAACCATTCGATTATCAATCAGCTCCTTTGTTTCTTTGATTTTACCGTAAATATTATCAATGAATTGTTGATTCCAATGTCCTGGATTAATAGACATAAGTAAAACAAAATCGATGTCTTCAATCATATATTTTAAAACAGCAGGTGGCGTCGCTGGATTAAGTGCGATACCTGCACGTACCCCCTTGTTTTTAATATTTTTCACCACTTCATGAGCATGAAGTGTAGATTCATAATGTATAGAAATGAAATCAGCACCAGCATCTATAACTCTATCAATTATTTTTTCTGGTCGAGCAACCATCAAATGAACATCTATTTTCATAGATGTATTTTCTTTTATTCGTTTTATTTGGTCAGGACCAAATGCAATATTAGGAACATAGTTTCCATCCATCATATCAATATGTAAAATATCCATATGATTTTTTTCTAAAAAGACAATATCATCTCTTAAATTTAACAAATCAGCATTAAAAACTGAAGGAATAATTTTTATCATATTCATGTAAATTTCTCCTATTATTAACTCCATATATATTTTATAGATTTAATATTAACTATAATTTTCTTACATTTATTGGAATATTGTACTTAACCAATAAATAAGAACGCCCCAAATAGGTGAACCAACAGATACATCTGTTCCTAATCCGTTAATACTCAACCCAGCTGCATTGAGCATTGCTGTAGCTCCAGGTGCCACATAAGCACAGGTATACATTGAAATTATGCAATAAATGAGCGTAGAAATAACCGATCGAAATAAATTACCATTACTAGCAAGTGTACAAACTACTGCAAAATAACAGACTGACGTCAGCATTCCCACCGGGAAAAATTGAACACCTGGTAAAATTAAAGCAAACAAAATCACGAGCGGTATCGTAACAACTGTTGTTGTAATAGTCGTGGGGTCCCCCAACCCTAGAGCAACATCCATCCCAATAATTATTTCTTTTTCTGTTTCTATCCTCTTTTTTATAAAACTATTTGCTGCTTTTCCAACCGGAGCTAAACCTTCCATCATAATCCCAACCATTTTAGGCATCAATAGCATAACTCCTGCAATTCCTATCCCCATGGTGACCGTATTAGAAAAATTTTGTTTTGTTAGGATACCAAGTAATGCTCCTACAAACAAACCTATAAGAACTGGATCTCCCATAATTCCTAATCTCTTATTTGCCTTTTCTATACTGAAATCTATTTTGTTTAAGCCTGGAATCAAATCAATAATCTTATTAATAATGAGAGCTACAGGAAAAGTCCACGCAATTAAATTAACGGTTGTACAGGTAGTTCCTTCCAACCCAAAGTATTTTTGCCATCTTGGTGCTAATTGATCTCCTACAAAAATTGCAATAACTGACATTAAAATTGTAACTAAAAACCCAGCAATAGCACTACTAAATAATACATATGTTAAAAATCCTGGTATTAAAAAATGCATATAATTCCATATATCAATATTCATTGTTCTTACGGCACCAAATCTAATTAATGCTAAATTGATAAATAAACCGACTGGAATTGCGAGTGCTGCGAAAGGAGCCATCCATGAAGCTGCACCAACAGCAGCCCAGCCAATATCAATAATCGTATAACCTGATCCTAATTTTTGATAAAATGAAACAGCTGGTTCTAATGTCGAAGTTAATAAAGTTATAATTAAACCTAACCCTAAAAATCCTAACCCAACTGTCAGCCCTGCTTTAATAGCATCTCTTAATTTCATTCTAAAAAACAAACCTAATGAACAGATAATAATAGGCAAAATAGCCTTAGCACCTAATCCTAAAACCTCTTGAATACCTGCCAACATTGTTTCCAAAATAAAACATCCCCTTTATATATTTTTCACTGAATCGAATAAGCATCAGGAATGATATCCTTCCTATTTCATTGTTTTAATTGTTGATAAATTCCCAATATTTGTTTTTTGACTTTTTCTCGCAAAGCATCTTCATTAATTCCTGTAATAAACCCTGTAATACTTATATGAGGTATTTGCGTTTTACCCGTATAATTATTTGTTGTCAAAATAAGATCTACATTTTTTTCCATGGAAGATATTTCAGTCATAGTACACTTAATAATCTCAAAAGAAGAAATCTTTAAATTCTTACATATTTCTTTTACTACATCAGCACCAATCGTAGAAGTAGCTATTCCACTGCCACAAGCAATCAATATTTTAATTTTTTTCATGTTCATCATCCTCACTTTAGTATTGATCATTATGCTTTGTCTTATAATATGGACCTCAAGAATCATGCTGGATCTAATAAACGCCCCCCCAATGAATCAGTTGATAACAAGCTTATTATTTTTTCCGAAGAAGCAGCTTTTTTCATTTTTAAAATTAATTTTTTATTTTTTATAATACAAATAACCTCCTTCAAAAACTTTATATGATCTTGATCATTGTTCATACCTAAAAAAAACACATATTCGACCGGTATTTCTATCTCTGGATCATCCATTTTATTCATGATTACAGGTTTATCTAAAATAACAACACTTACAAATGATTTTTTTACATTTTTGCAATCACTATGAGGTATTGCTACAAAATAATCTTCCAATGCTAACCCTGTAGGAAACTTAATTTCTCTTGATATAAGACTTTCAGAATATTGCTCATTGACAAAACCCTTATTATATAAATTTCTTGCAACTGTCTTGAATAAATCTTCTTTGTTGGGAAATAATTTATGAACCCATACAAGTTCTGGATAAACATATTGATCGATCATGTTAGTAAGCTCCTTTATTAATAAATTTATACCATCAAACTTTAATCCATAATAGTTAAGATGTTATGATTTAATGTTTTACTAAATTCTAAATATTTTAACTATTTTTTTTATAAAATATTGATAAGATGTACCGTTTAAAAAAAACTGTACTCCTTTTTCTTTTACTAAAAAGTGTATCAATTTAGGGAAAAAGGTATCCCACACTTCAAATGTTTCTTTTGCAACATTGATTAACAACACCATCTGTACATATTTCGTATTCCAAAGAATCGGTTTTTTTAAAACCAACACTGGTATAATTGTCTTATCAAGATCATTATATAAACAATGTGGAATTGCCAATAGATTGCTCATTTCGGTAGAAAACAAAGATTCTCGTTCCTTGATTGAAACTTTCCCAATTTCACTTATCATTCCTTTTTGTATCATCTGATCTGTCATAAAGTCTAAAATATCCTCTTTATTATCAAAATCCATTTGTGTATAGAAAAAATCCTCTCGAAAAAATTGTAAAATAAGATCTTTATTAAACATCTCTTTATTAAATATTTTTGACTCAATAAAGACAATTTCATCTAAATTTAATAAATAATTAACGTTTATTATTTTATCAGATTTGATATGATCGATAGGTATTGTTGTTAAGACCACATCCACCAAACTTATGATTTGTTCATTTAATTTATAACCAGGTATAGTGTTTACTATCTGTATACGATCTTGAAAATATTCTTGTATCCTTGCTTTCAATAAAACTGTAGTTCCAATCCCCGATCCACATACTAACAAGATTTTTTTTACATTTGCATTCTTTAAATTACCACGACGACTGAAGGCAGCCGCAAAATGAATTGCAATATAACCGATTTCATTTTCATTAACTTTAATATTTTTTTCCTGTTCAATAACTTTTCCTGCCATTGCTGCAATTTGAAAGGGCAATGGATATTCTTTTTTTATTAAATCTAAAGCCTCATTGTGAATATTCATATTGTTTTTCAGTCGGTTCATGGCAATGTCAAGATGCAGCGACAACCAATGGAGTAAGGTTTTATCTTCTGAAAAATCAATTCCACAAATTTGATTTATCATATTCATTATATTTTTTATCAAATTTTCTATTTCAACATTCACCTTTATATTTTCAAATTCAGAATATTTTTTGCTAGTAATGATATGTTGAGCAAGATAGCAAGTCTCATTTAAATTAATTTCCAAGCCAAAGCTAAGATAGATTGATTTAACAATATATCGTGCTGCCTCAAAAGATTTTGTTTGCTCTATTTTTGCAATTTGATCATCATTATAAATAATTAACTGTCCAAGACTAGCTCGTTTCATTAAAATAACAATATGTATTAATAAATTATCAATAGATAAATCCGTTAGCTTTAACATATTTTGCTCAATTACTTGAATTACAATTTTTTTCAGCAAAAGTAAATCTATATTAGCAAAAAAAGGCTGATAAACTTGACATACACTGCTTTTATATTTTGTGAAAATGTATTCAGAAATAGCATACCGGATTTGTTCTTCATTCCCGTATATTTTCATGCCCTTATTTTTGTAATTAATAATTTCCAAATGATATTTCTCCAAATTATTTTCTATCATTTTGATGTGTAGTTTTAATGTCGAAAGACTCATATAGAGTTTATCTGCCAACTCTGCCTGCGAAATACAAGTATCATTTAACGTGTTAATGATAAGTTGTTCTAAAATATAATCTGTTTGTTCACAATCATTCAGATTTTTTTTCAAAGTATTAAATTTATCTTCGTCCAAAATTTCTAAGGAATAACCATTTTTTACAGAGGAATGTATTATACAGCCCGAACTTTCGATATATGTTTGAATATATTTAATATCTCGCCGAATTGTACGCTCCGAAACACCAATAAGTTGTGCTAATTCATTACCTGATAATCCTTGAGCAGATTCCAATAACAATGATATAATCTGGAATTCTCTGGCTTGCAGCATGTTCATCACCTCTATTCGTTGATTTCATTTTAACAATAAACAATAAAGAAGCATAGCTATATTATGTCCGTTAAAACGGACATAATATAGCTATGCTTCGATTGAACTAGGCTTGTATACATCGACTTACTTAATACAATGATGCTTTCCCCAGCGTATTTAAGATATCAAATTTATGATGAATTACTTTTTTTGCTTCCTGTATACACGATGAGAAAATCATGTTTGGCTCATACTGATCTGGATTTTCCCGAAAAAAACGCTGACATTCTGTAAAAAAAGCACTTTTAACATCACTTGAAATATTAACTTTACAGATGCCTAATGAAACAGATTTCGTTACTTCATCATCGGGATTTCCCGAACCGCCGTGCAATACTAAAGGAATATCCAAACGTTTATTCAATTCTGCCAGCAACGGTAGATTTAGTTTAGGCGTAAAGTTTTTTGGATATAAGCCATGTGCTGTACCTATAGCAATTGCTAACGTATCAATGCCTGTTTTTTGAACAAAGTCCTGTGCTTGATCAGGGTCTGTATACGTAACATTGTCTACACCTTCATCCGCATAGTTCATAGCACCAATTGTGCCTAACTCTGCTTCTACTGAAACATTCAACGCATGTGCTATTTCAACAACCTTTTTAGTAACTTCAATATTTTCTTGATACGCATTTTTCGAAGAATCAATCATAACCGATGTATATCCATTTCGAATAGCACGCAACACATCATATAAATCAGCACCATGATCTAAGTGAATAACCACAGGTATTGGTGCTTCATAAGCAGCCTGCTTAACTGACTCTATAAAAACATCCGTTAAATATGCAATTTCATCAGGATGAATTTCCAAAATGACTGGAGAATTTGTTTCAGTTGCCGCATCTATAACGGAACGCAAGATTTCAAAGCTTCCAATATTAAAAGCAGGAACTGCAAATTGATTTTTTTTAGCTACGCACAGTAAGTCATTCATTGTATAAAGCATAGTTTTTCTCTCCTTTATTATAATTCATAGTTATTTTTTCTTTTTAAAAATGCCACACAGAAACAAGTTACAATACTTCCGGCAAGTAAAGCTGCGACATACATTGGTAAATTGCCGATGACATTTGGTATTGGCAATATCCAAATACCTCCATGCGGTGCCAAAGATGTACATCCAGCACCAAGTGAAATAGCCGCAGCTATCGCTGAACCTGCCATCAAAGAGGGAATAACACGAAACGGATCGGCTACAGCAAAAGGAATTGCCCCCTCGGTAATATATGAAAGTCCCAAAACCCAACACGACTTTCCCGCCTCACGTTCTTCGACCGTAAATCTTTGTTTAAATAAAACAGTTGCCAGTGCCAAGCCAAGCGGAGGTGTCATACCAGCAACCATACAGGCGGCAATGGGACCATAGACTCCAGAAGACATTAAAGCAATTGAAAAAGTAGAAATCGCTTTATTAATTGGTCCCCCCATGTCAGATGCCATCATCATGCCAATCAAAAGACCAATCCAAATCCCATTGGTTGTTCCCATATTATTTAAAAAAGTTGATAATGTATCCAGTAAAAATTTAACAGGTGTACCAATAATAAAAATCATAATAAACCCTGTAATACAAGTTGATAAGAGCGGTACAATAATAAGGCCTTTTAAGCTTTGTATTGATTTTGGTAAATGAATCTTTTTAAGTAAAAAAAGTGTTAAATATCCTGCGATAAATGCACCTGCTAATCCACCAATAAAACCTGCACCAATACTTTTTGCCAGCATTCCGGCAACCATACCCGAACAGATACCAGGCTTTCCTGCAATGGAATACGCAACCCCAGCGGCTAAGACTGGAACCATTAATCCAAAGGCAACCTCACCACCAATTTTATTGAAAGCTGCTGCCAAGATATTATAGGAAGGATCATTCGGATCACCGGCATGAATACCAAACATAAAACTACAAGCGATTAAGATACCACCGGCGATAACAAACGGCAGCATAAAATTAACACCCGTCATCAAATGTTTATATACACCTGTTTGCTGATTTTTTTGTTCTTTTTCCTCTTCAGCTAAATGAAATATACTAATATTTTTTCCTTCAACAGCATCCATGATAATTTGTCTCGCATTTTTAACAGCTTTGTCGATTGGTACTTCAATGACTCTTTTTCCTTCAAAACGTGTCAAGTCGACATTTTTTGCACAAGCAATGATAACAAGATCTGCCTCTTCAATTTCCTGTGGTGTTAAAATATTTTCAATCTCAATACCCTGTGTTTCAATTTTGACTTCATACCCCAATTCTTTCCCGCATTTCTCCAATGCTTCGGCAGCCATATAGGTGTGAGCAATCCCTGTCGGACACGCTGAAACTCCAACGATTTTCATACTAATCCCCCCACTTAAATTTTCTTATTTTAAAACATTTTATAATAAAACATGTTAAAAAATACGTAAAGCCTCAAACATAAAATCTTCATTTTCAGCTGCTAAAATGTTTTTTCTAAAATTCTCATCCATAAATTTTCGGGCAAGTTTATTTAAGATTTTCAAATGGGCATCATTACCATTTTCCGGAACTGCAATCATAAAAAGAATCCGCACCGGTTCATTATCAATCGAATCATATACGATATTATGTGCTAGTTTCCCTACCGCAATAGCTGTTGTTTTCACATATTTTGATTTAGCGTGTGGTATCGCGATGCCATAACCAATGCCTGTGCTAAATTCTGCTTCACGCTTTAATACATCTTCTACATACCCCTTGACATCCGTAATAATATTGTTTTCTTTAAAACATTGTGCAAGTTCAAAAAAAGCATCACTTTTTTCCTTTGACTGCATAGCCAAAATTATATTTTTTTTATCAAGAATGGATGAAATATCCATCTGCATGACCTCCTATGTATCATCTCTACGTTTAGAATACGCCAGAGTAACTTCCATATTCAAGCTGTTATAGATCTCGAATTTTTCCATATTCAATTCATAAATAAGGTATTTATCTTGATTTTTCAAGATGCTCTAACTCTGTCAATATTTTCTTAATATCCTCCAAATTAGCTGATTTTTTTATTTTCTTAATCAGAACATCATCTTTTATAATCTCATAGAGTGTTTTAAAAAAATACTGATTTGTCATACTGGTCGAAAAATTGACAGCCAAAATAAAAATCAAATCAACATTATATTCATCCCAAACAATTGTTTTTTTCAAATTAACAATCACTAAAGCAGAAACTAACACCAATTCTCTCGACCCATGTGGTGCAGCTATATATCTTCCCAATGCTGTTGATGCACGATTTTCACGCTCTAGCATACTCTCTGCGTAGCCTGCTTTTACATAACCTTTCTTAAATAAATATTCCCCATACTTCAAGAAAACTTCTTCCTTCGTTTTTAAGTCATCATTAAAATACAATAAATTTTCTGATTCTGATTTTCCTTCTTTAAAAGCATCTAAGACAAATTTACCTAAAATCCAATGACGAATCCGAGAGACATCCTCTTTTGTAAACATTTCCTGAATCTGAATCAATTTAGCCTGATCATTTTTAATCATATAGGTTGCATCAAGAATTAAATCATATTGTCCGATTGCCAAATAATTAAAATCATCACTAACACAAGTTTTGACGATCTGAATTTCCCGCACTTCCTTCTGAATGGCACTCTCTAAATATTGTGTAATCGTAATACCCCCATTACAAATCAAGCAAGTCTTAATATAGTTCCCCCGTTCGCGTCGATTAATCGCAGCAGCAATATGAAGGCAAATATATCCAATTTCATTTGAGTCAAAAGCTACTTGCTCGTATTTTTCTAATTCTTCAATAGAAGTCAACACCGCAAGATATATATTTGTAAACTCATGTCGAATCCGATAAATCAATGGATTTTCGATTTTTGCCCCATATTTTATTCTACGAATAGCAGGTTGCAAATGTAGCAGAAGATTATGGATCAAATCCTCATCATTCGCTAAATCAACCTGCAAGCACTGTGATACATTTTGTAAAAACTTCTCAGCTAAAGGTTGACTTAATTTTGTCGGATTCTTCTCGATAAGATTGTTTTTTTGCAAACGTGTTTCCAAAAGATATTCTGTTATTTCATACAATTCATTTTCAGGAATCTTAATTTTGAACATTTCTTCAATATGAATTTTCATCACCTGTGCCCCTAAATATTCATGAAGCTTTTTTACATCCTGCAGTGGTTTTATAATGATTTTGTGTATACATATCCTATTAATTAAAATATTAAGTTTTATAATTAAATAAAATAAGGAATTTTCTGTCATTTTTTGATTCAGTATAATTTCTGCCAGTAATGCAATTTGAATCGTCTTATCCGTAACCTCTTTGGTAAAAATCATGACAATTCTATTGTAATGATTTCGATCCAATCGATCAAAACTTGTAAGATTTAAGGTATCTTCATTAAGTGGAATATTAAGGCAATAATCTTTATAGGCCTCACGAATGAACCGTTCATTTCCCTCAAGCCAAATTCCATGATTTTCTTTTTTCATCAATTGAATATTTCGCCTTTTTAACCAATCTTCAATAGCAATAAAATGGGTATGAATGCTTGTTTTACTCATAAATAACATATCGCCAAGTTCCTGTGTAGTACATGGCTTAGCCGAAGTGAATAACACCTGTAAAATAAAAGAATAATCTGATAATTTTAATAAATTATTTTTAACAATCCTATTTATATTTTCAGCAGCAATCATACTACGAAGAGCATCTAACTCTTCCTCTGTTCCAATAAGTCGAATTCCTAATTTTTGTTTTTTTTCAAATACCACAGGTCGGATAAACGCTTGAAGTTGGTGCTGATTTAAATAATTATGGATTGTTTTTGTGGATACATGAAGTTGTTCCGCAATTTGCGCTACGGACATATAACTGCCACATTCCAAAAGAATCTCAATGATATTTTTTAACAATTCACTTTTCACCATACTTCCCTCCTGGATCTTTTATTTTATTTAAATATATGTTCATGATTAAATCATACCAGTTCATTCCTACTCTATACAATCTGTAAAAGTTCTTTTTTTTTACATGATTACCACAAAAATTATAAACATTACTTTTCTATAGACTTACAATTTTAAAAGCACCTTTCAAATTCGAAAGGTGCTTTTTCGTACAGTCAATTTATATTCATAAGCGTTTTGTCAATATTCCATGTGCGCTTAACATTTTTTGTATGCATCGATCGCTCAAACATAGAAACATATTACTTTATATACCTTTGATAAGCTGCAAGCCAAACAAATAACCGAAAAAACTTTTGCTTTAAAATTCACACAAATCACACACGAAATTGATTAACAGCCATTTGTAAATCTCCTGCCAAAGTAGCCAAAGACTGACTAGCTGTTGCAATTTCTTCCATCGACGCCAATTGTTCTTCCGTTGCTGCAGAAACACTTTGTGTCTCACTAGCTGCTTTTTTACTGAGATCATCAATTTTTTGTACAGAAACGACAATTTGCTGGCTTCCAGATGCCATTTGCTGTATAGATGATGAGATTTCCTTCACCTGATCAGAAACCTCACCTACAGCCATCATAATATCCTTAAATGCGATTCCTGTATCCCTGATTACTTTCGCACCAGTTTTAACTTCTAGTGTACCTGCATTCATAGCAATGACTGCTTGTTCTGTTTCACCTTGAATATGAGCAATCAATTCAGCTATTCTTTGTGCAGCTTCCTGAGACTGTTCGGCCAGCTTTCTCACTTCTTCGGCTACTACAGCAAAGCCTTTGCCTTGCTCTCCTGCCCGAGCGGCTTCAATTGCTGCATTCAAAGCCAGCAAATTCGTCTGACCAGCAATTCCTGAAATCGTGTCCACAATTTGTCCGATTTCTTTTGATCTCTCGCCCAGCTGAACTACAACCTGAGCGGAGCTATTTACTGTATTTTCAATTTGATTCATCTGACGGACTGCATCTTCCGCTTTTTGGTCACCATCTTTTGCTTTATCCGTAGCCTTCGCTGAACTTTCGGCAACTTGGCTGGCATTAGCCGCTATTTGTTGGATTCCAGCTGACATTTGTTCTACCACTGCCGATGCTGAATTTGCTGCATCCATTTGTTCGGTCGCACCAGCGGCCACATCCGTAATAGACGTAGCAATTTGGGTTGTTGCTTGAGCCGACTGTTCAGAATTTGCCGTAAGTTCCTCACTAGAAGCCGCTACCTGTTCTGCATTGATATTGACTTTTTTTATTAAAGTTTTCAATGCCACTACCATAGTATTAAATGCGACTGCCAGTTCCCCTACTTCATCTTTTCGATCAATTATCACCTGTTGTGTCAAATCACCGGCCGCCACTTTTTGTGCAACCCCAACCAATTCATTAATCGGACGCGATATACTACGAGCCGAAAAGAGCCCGATGAGCATACCTAAAATGGCAGCAAATATTCCGGCAAAAAGTGCTATCATCTTCGCATGACCTGCCAGTTCAACAGATCGATCCAAAGAAGCGGTAACGTTCTTATTTCGCAAATCTTGGTATTCATCTACTTTATCATTTAGAGCTTTCGCTGTCGGTGTCATTTCATTGATCATAACCTGCAAAGCTTCTGCATCCGCCCCTGCTTTTAGCAGGGGAAACAGCTTGTTTTCTGCAATAGAAGAATATTTATCATCTAGAGCTTTTACTTCTTTACTTAACCTTTTTCCATCTTCAGTGACAGAACTATTAATAAGATCATCTTCAATATTGCTATTCTCTTGAACGATTTTCTTATAATCATCCAGCATTTGCTGGTTTTTTGTAATAAAATAACCTCTCACATACCCAACTTTATCAGAAACATTGTTATTTAGCTTACTCGTCGTAAGTGTACGAGGTAAATCACGTGTTTTAACAGTATCGACAATTTCTGCTACATCGTTTACTTTCCACACCGTATATGAAAATCCCACTAAAGCTACCATAACCACCATAAAAAAATAAATCAACATTTTTGCCCTTAAATTCATTCTCACATTCTCCATTCCCCTATAACAATTTCATTTTCGTAACGAATCAAACCCAAATTCCGTCAATGACGCTGCTTTTCAAAACCATCCCCTGACTTAAGTCTCAATTTCTAGATTATTCTTTCCAATAGCGATGTAACACAATTGTATTATGTTACATATATCTATATACTAATGTATTATAATGTATTATATTTATATAATAAGAAACATTAGATAAGGTGAGAGTAATAATGAAATATGTAGAACCAATTCGTGACAAACAACAAATTAATGAAATGAAACAGTATTTAAAAAATCGAAATATCCGTGACTGCCTGCTTTTTGTCCTGGGAATTAACAGTGGTTTAAGAATTTCTGATTTATTATCACTAAAGGTAACTGATATTAAAAATCGTGATCGAATTATTATCCAGGAGAAGAAAACTGGTAAAATAAAAGATTTCCCACTATCTGAAACGTGTAAAAAAACGATAAATGAATATCTTTTAAGTACAAACCGCGACAGTGGCTGGCTTTTTAAAAGCAAAAAAAGTCAGCAGCCAATTACCCGCGTACAGGCTTATAGAATCATGAATATTGCGGCTCGGGCAATCGGTATAACGGAAGCAATCGGGACACATACACTACGAAAAACATTTGGTTATTGGGCATATAAAGGCGGTGCCGATGTAACCAGAATTCAAAAACTTTTGAATCATTCTGCACCTAGTGTTACTTTGGCCTATATAGGTATTACAAAAGATGAATTAGATACAATTTATATAAATTTAAATTTATGATAAATGACATTATTTAGTATAAATAGAAGGAATAGAATTGGAAATGTCGTATCTAAGATATAGAGTGTATTTTTTTCTCTTCAAGTAACACAATACAATTGTGTTACTTGAAGAGAAAAAAATGTCAAAAACCCGCTTACGTAGTATATTTCAAAACTAAAAAATCACTCATTTGATGAAGATAGGTGTGTTTTTCTAAAAATAACGGCCAAAACAAAAAGCAGCAGAAAAATCGCAAGGATTTTTCTGCTGCTTTTCTTACATCAAAAACGATTTATGAACCAAGTTTAGGACGAAAGTGTCTGTATAATAACACGAGCGACAAAAACAGCGTCAAGACTTCCGCTGCTGGCACCGTCAGCCAAATACCTTTTATGCCAAAAAATTGCGGCAAAACAAGAACGCCCACCCCAATCCAGACAATACCTTTACTTAACGCAATCAAAACGGAACTTTGAGGGCGGCAAATAGCCGTAAAATAACCTGATGCAATGATATTAAATCCATTTACTAAAAATGCCAGTGCATATAAGTGTGCACCATATACGGCAAACGCAATCACACGTTCATTGCCTGATTCAATAAACACTTGAATAATTTCCTGCGCATACAGTGAAATCACCGCAAACAAACCGATACCAATCACTACAGCCGAACCGCAAGCAAGCTTCAAAGCCTCTTTGACCCGTTCCATTTTTCCGCTGCCATAATTATAGCTGATAATGGCCCCAACACCGTCTGATAAACCGATCAGTATATTATTACCGATAAAAGACAAATAGCCAATCGCGGTAAAAGCAGCTACACCGACTTCGCCAACATAGCGCATGAGCGTAATATTAAACAAAAAAGTCGTGACACCCGTTCCGATTTCGGCAACGCCTTCAGAAGAACCCGTATAAAGAATCTGGTGTGCCAAAGGTTTTTTAAAGCTGCCCTGAAATAATTTCAGACTGGTTTTACCCATAAGAAACGGCAACAGCGACAAGATAAAAGCGATTGTATAACTAATTCCGATAGCAAAGGCCGAACCTTCTATCCCCCAGCCCAATTGTACAATCAACAAATAATTCAACAACATGTGCCCGATGACAGCCACGACCAGAATCATCATCGAATAGAAGGGATTCCCCATAATTTTTAACACATAATCCAAAACAAACATAATAGCAAAAAACGGTAAAAACCAGCTCGTATAATAAATATACATCGTTACCATTGGCAGCAAATGTTCATTCGCCCCCAATAAACCAGCCATTTCTTTTGTAAAGCAAAGAGCCGAAGCTGCCAGCAGAACCGAGCTGCCCGTAATCAAACTAAGTGCTGTTATAAACGTATCATTTGCCGCCTTAATATTGTTTGCACCCAAATATTTACCTACCAGACTTTGCGTACCAATACCGATAACGACACCCAATGCAATTAACAAACTCAAAAAAGGCATCGCAATATTCACACTTGCTAATGCATCTACGCCAATATAGATACCAACAAAAAAACCATCAACAATCGTGTTTAAGCCCAAAAACAACATTCCTGAAACGGCTGGAATTGTATATTTCAGAAACAATGTCGTAATCTTCTCTTCACCTAAGATATTTCCATTCATCATTATCACCCAATTAAGATGATAAAGCTTGGAGTAGATCCAATGTCAAGTTTTTGCCAAAGCAATCCATATTTCATAGTAATCCAGACCATCTTTATGAGAACTGGCCATATAACGACCAACCATATCTCCGGCGACTTCTCTTCCTGATTCTTGAATATATTGTAAGGTTTTTTGCAATATATCATTTTCACTCTCTACATAAGTCGTTCCAAGAATCGTATATAAATACTCTGCTTCCGGCAGCGATAAAAAGTTTTTAGCCTCCCACGACGGAAGCATACTAAAATTTGCTTTTTCAATACTAAAGCCAACATGTGCTAAACAAAAATTTGCATTTTCTACGAGATCCGCCGCATCTACAAACAGCATGTAACGTATACGATCATCAATCCAGTCTTCTTTTTTATATTCGCGAATCATACTAACAAGATCGTCTTCCTGATGACTCATAAGTTTATATTGAAAGCTTGGTGCCGTAACTATTTTAAACTGCCCCAAACGTTCCTCGCATGATTTATATTGTAACGCAACCTGTGTAATCATCGTCTGCAACTTTTGCAGTTCCTGTATCCTATGCTCAACAAGTTTTTGATTTTGATAAAGGATATTTTTGATATCACCAACATCCATTTTCGTGATCATCTGTTTAATATCCTGAATTGATAACTCCATATTACGAAAAAATAAAATATCCATTAAAACGACAATTTCATCATATGAATAATACCGATACCCATTTTCCTGATTTTTGTGTGAAGCCAACAGTCCCATTTTCTCATAATAACGCAGCGTATCCGTCGAAACAGAAAAAAGCTTTGCCACTTCACCGATAGACCATGTTTCGTTCATATGTAAAAACCTGCCTTCATTAATAACAGCCTATCTATGTAGAACTGTTGACTTCCGTCCTGGATGATTGTTGCCCAGTTGTTCCCATTGTTCAGGGGAAAGATCACTTATCTCACCGACCGTTTTTGCCATTTGATAAATTTTCATAACTGCTTCCGCGGCTTCCAGAATACTTACTGCATTTTCCATCGTTTTGCCAATACAAACACAGCCATGATTCGCTAATAAAATAAGTTCATGCTCTTTCATTGCCTCTTCAATACCATCGGCAATATGAACCGTACCTGGTTCACCATATGGCAAACAGGGAATATCTCCAAAAAACAAACCAAACGTCGTCGAACATCTGATATTGATACTTTTATTACAATAAGCATAGGCTGTTAAATAAGGCGCATGAGCATGTACTACAGCATTGCAATCAGGACGAGCCCGCAGGGCTGCTTCATGTAAAAGATATTCACTTGATCTTTTCCGTGTCCCGCCAATTTGCTGTTCCCCTTTCATAACAGCAATCATATCTTCTGTAAGTAAAGTTTTTCTGGTACCGGATGGAGTAATATAAAGCTCACCTGCCGTTCGATCCAAAATTGATATATTACCTTCAAGCGGATTTACGAGCCCCTGCGCCTCTAAAATTTTTGCATACTGAATAATTTCTTTTTTTAAATTATGATCCATATCCATACTCCTCAACAATAATTTAACGATTCATGAAATAACTCTATGTTCTTATTATATAAGACCCGATTGCTGCAAACAAGAAAAAGCTAGTGGAATGCGATTTACAAAAAATATTACTTCATAATTAAACCTGTGATTAATATTTCTTCTCAGGCAAAACCTTTAGTTTATTTTGTCGCAGCATTACACATAGATGTCTTTCGCCCCTCTCGATTTCCCTTCTATGCGGAAATTTTCAGACTATGGCGTAGAGAATCTTTTTGTTACACTTGGTTTGTCAAAAAAGTGACAAAATACAAAAGGAGCGATTTTATGAAAACAATGAAAGCCCTTCTTGTCGAAGGCGTAAAGGAACTTGTCTATAAAGACGTTCCCATTCCGCAAGTAAAAGAAAACGAAGTTCTCATTAAAGTACATGCCTGCGGTATTTGCGGGTCGGATATTCCCCGTGCCAAAGACGGCGGCGTCCATTCTTATCCCATCATCATTGGTCATGAGTTTTCCGGTGAAATCACTGAACTTGGTACGCAGGTAAAAAATGTAAAAAAAGGTGACCGCGTGACAGCAGCGCCGCTGATTCCTTGTTATACCTGTGATAATTGTGCCAAAGGAAAGCCTGCGATGTGCATGAATTATTCATTCATTGGCTCGCGTCAAAATGGGGCCATGGCAGAATATGTAGTTGTACCAGCACGTAATGTTGTACCAATTGCTGACAACGTTTCTTACGAACAAGCAGCCTGTATTGAACCAATTACCGTAGCTATTCACGGCATCGAACGGGTCAAGCAACTGGATAGCGGCAAATCCGCCATAGTTTATGGCTGCGGTACGATTGGCATTCTCACACTGCAATGCCTCAAAGCCAAAGGTATCGAACAAGTTTATGTCATTGATATTGACGAAGCCAAACTTACGCTTGCCAAAAAGCTTGGCGCATATAAGACCATCAATTCGGGAAAAGTGAATGTAACCGCCTATTTTGAAGAACATGGTAAAGTAGATTATGCATTTGAAACAGCCGGAGTAAATGCTCTCCAGACGCAAATACTCACGCTTGTAAAGAAGAACGGCCATGTAGTCTATATTGGTACGGCACAGCGTGATATCACAATTCCGGCAAGTACATTCGAACTCATCCTGCGTGGTGAACTCAATATCACCGGCTCCTGGATGAGTTATTCGGCCCCATTTCCTGGTAACGAATGGACCGCAGCTGTTGAATACCTCAAATCAGGTAAAGTAAAAGTAGACGAAATCATCACACACACATTTCCGCTTTCTGCTGGCTATGAAGCTTTTGATACCTTGTTAGCAAAAGAGAAAAAAACATTAAAAGTTATGTATATAATGTAATATAGTATATACATGACGAAGCGGTATAATTTCCTCATGAAAAAGTACTTTAGGAAAAACATAATAAATTCACAAAATATTTCCTCAATGAAAGGAAATAGACAGCCTATGCGCTTTTACCGCTTTTTGATACACTTGTTTTAAGGCAGAAAGGATTGACAACGATGCTAAGTGAAAGACAGCAAAAAATCATAAGGCTGCTCCAACAACACCAAGATGGTCTGACGGGCGAGGAACTTTCTAAACGGATTGGCGTCTCTTCCCGAACAATCCGCACGGATGTTAAAAACACTTCCACTACACTTGAATCAAAGGGGGCCAGAATTCATTCAGACACCCGTTCCGGATATACACTAGAAATATTTGATACAAATTTATTTAGAAAATTGACGGATCAAATGCCTGGTATCTATATTGGATCCATGGACGACAGAGTAGCCTTTATCCTGCAAAAATTTCTACAAGGTGCATTGGAAAATAAACCTCTCACACAGCAACAATTGGCAAATGATCTTTTCATCAGCCTTTCCACCCTAAAAAACAGCTTAAAAGAAGCTGCAAAAAAACTGGCCGTATATGATTTAGAATTCAGAACCTACAAAACACAAGGTATGCAAATTAGTGGCAATGAGGCAAAGCTCCGCTATTTTTTGGCAGAATATTGTTCGGATCGAAAAGAAACAAATGCCATCGCCAAAGAAGATTTCTATCGACAGCTATTTAAAACAATAGATCTGGATGCTGTCGAAAAAATTATTTTACGTGTCATTACAGCCTATGAAATTCGACTAACCGACATGGCTGTGCAAAATCTGCTCATCCACATAGCAATCGCTATGAAGCGCGCCAATCAAGAAAACTACATGGTCTACACCGTCAGCCAAACAAAAATGATGGAAAAAACAAAAGAATTTGAAGTTGCTGCTTCGATCTTTGAAGAAATCTATCGCGAAATGTCCATTGACGTAGCTACAAGTGAGGTGTACTACCTAACGCAGCATCTTATGACTAGTAAAAAATACATGGATGTCGATGATGCAGCGCTTGATCGTACTATAGAAATGGTAAAAAAAATACTCCTTGTTATCAACGAAAATGTAAGCATTGATTTTTCTAAAGATGAAGTGCTCATCCAATGGCTGGCACTGCACTTAAAAACATCCATACCACGCATGCGTTTTCAAATGAATATCCGCAATGATGTATTGGAAGTTATCAAATCTGAATATCCATTAGCCTTTCAAATTGCGGTTATCGCCAGCCACTACCTTGAAACACAGGAGAACATTACCGTCAACGAAAACGAAATTGGCTATATTGCGGTTCATTTTGGTGCCGCTCTCAGCCGTATGGATATCAAAAATGATGCTTGCGTCAAACGAGCACTGCTCGTTTGTGCAACAGGTATCGGTACCGCCGTTCTACTTAGAACATGTCTTGAAGAAAACTTCAAAAGCCGCATAAAAATTGTCGATACAATTCCTGGTTATCAATTAGAACAACGTATCATTGACGATGTAGATATGGTAATCACGACCGTTCCCATCAAACATATTCAATCTGATAAAATTATTTTGATTCAGCACCTTTTAAATCAAAATGAACTCCAGCTACTGCAGCAAAAGTTTTTTTCGCCACAAACGAATGCCGGTACTGAAATTGAGACATTCTTTCATAAAGACTGTTTTAATACCGGTCTTCAGTTTAAAACCAAGGAAGACATTCTTGAATTTCTTACAGAACAGCTTAAAAGTAAAAATTTTATGAATGACGAAGCAAAAGCCTCTGTCTTCGAGCGAGAAGAAGCCTCCCCAACTGAAATTGGCAATCTGGTAGCAATTCCGCATCCCATTTACAACGATCCTCCCGTCTCATCCATTGCTGTTTTAATCTTAGACAAACCAATTATGTGGGATGAACATCATGTCCAACTCGTATTTCTGATCAGTATTGCAAAATCACAATTCAAATTATGGGAAACGATTTTCCTCAAATTATTTAAATATCTTGTCCAAGACAATGGAGTTAAAGAAATCCTTCATGATGCTAACTATGAAGCATTCATCAAAAATTTCAAAAAGCAGTTTTCTTAGAGGTGATTAAAATAATGAATATGACAAATTTATTGAATGAAAAGTTGATTTGCCTGGACGGAACAGCTGCTGACAGTACTGAAGCAATTAACCTGCTGGGTACTATGATGGTACAGGACGGTTATATCCATCCTTCCTACATTGGAGCTATACACAAAAGAGAGATAAACTTTCCTACAGGTATCGTTCTTGCAAGCTGCGGCATTGCTCTCCCGCATGCAACTCCGGAAGATAATGTATTTAAAAACGGTATTGCTGTATTACGCCTGAAACAGCCAGTCCAATTCCACAGCATGGAAAATCCTGATGACAATGTATCTGTTACCTTACTCTTTATGCTTGCTTTAAATGGCAGCGAAAATCATTTAAATATGCTGCAGAAACTCTTTGCCATATTTCAACAAGAAACACTGGTTCAATGTATGCAGCAAACAACAAGTGCCAAAGAAGTGTGTCAGCTTATGCTGGACAATCTCAAGTAACACTCGATTCGAGAATATATGAAAAAGGCGGACGTTTAACATGAAAAAAATTATTGTAGCCTGCGGCGGTGCCGTAGCAACTTCAACAGTAGCTGCAAGTGCAATTAAAGACCTTTGCAAAGCCAACCAGATTCCTGTGGAAATTATCCAAATACGTATGTCAGAAATTGAAAGCAATCTCGACGGTGTGGATCTTATTGTTACAACCATGCGCATAAAAAAAGATTTTGGCAAACCTTATGTGAATGGTATGGCTTTTCTCAGTGGTATCAATAAAGAAACAACAGAAGAACAAATTTTATCCTATTTAAAGTAATCCCCTGCCAGTATTTATTTTAAAAGCATAATTCGAAATAGGAGGTTTTTTATTTGGAAACAATACTATACTGTGTACAATATTTTGTCGATCTCGGTGCAGCGGTCATGCTGCCTATCGTTATCTTCATCGTTGCGATGTGCCTTGGACAATCCTTTGGCAAAGCTTTAAAATCTGGTATATCCATTGGTATCGGCTTTATCGGCATCGGACTTGTTATTGGGCTCATGCTCAATAACCTGGCCCCGGCAGCGAAAGCAATGTCAGCGAACTTCGGTATCTCTATGAACATCATTGATCTTGGCTGGCCTGGTTCCTCCCCTATGACCTGGGCAAGCAGTATAGCCCTTGTTGCGATTCCCGTTGCTATTGCCGTCAATATTCTCATGCTCATATTAAAGCTCACACGTGTAGTGAATATTGATATCTGGAACATCTGGCATTTTGCCTTTACCGGTGCCATTATCAATATCGCTACAGGCAGCTATACACTTGGTATTCTCGGTGTAGCTCTTCATGCCGCTTATGCTTACAAAATCGGTGACTGGTTCGCACCTGTAACTGAAAAATATTTTGGTCTTAAAGGAATTGCCATGCCCCATGGAACAACCGGCTGGTTCGCTCCGATTGCAGTTCCGGTAGATTTGATTCTCAATCGTATTCCTATTATAAAAGACATCGACATCAATCTGGAAAGCTTCGAAAAACACTTTGGTTCACTTGGCGATCCAGCTATTATGGGTGCTATCATGGGTATTATTATTGGTATTCTCGCAGGCTATGATGTCCGTGGTGTTCTCACACTTGGCATTCAAATGGCAGCAGTCATCATTCTGATGCCACAAGTTGTAAAACATATTATGTCTGGTTTGCTGCCTGTATCTGAAACAGCAAGAACTGTACTACAGAAACATTTCAAAAACTCGACCTTCTATATAGGTCTTGATTGCGCACTTTTACTTGGCGACCCAGCTGTAGTTGCAGCATCTTTGCTCTTCATTCCAGTTACCATTTTTATTGCAGCCATTGTTCCGGGCAATCAGATTCTACCTTTTGGTGATCTGCCAACGATTGGTTTCTTCATCGCTATGGCAGTTGGTGTTCACGGTGGCAATCTCTTCCGTACACTCATTACTGGCTCCATCGTTATGTTCATGACGATCTGGATATCCAATCAAATGATTGGGCTCCATACGGTACTTGCGGCAAATGCCGGCCAAGTAACCTCTTCCGTTTCACAGTTCGCATCCCTTGATCAAGGCGGCAGCCCTGTAACCTATATCTTGACGCAGATCATGAATACAACCAATGTTACCGGACTTGCTCTCATTGGAATTTTCTATGGTGCCTGTGTTGTCTGCACCTATTTCTGGCACAAAAAACAACTCGCAGCAATGACACAGGAAGCAGAACTTCGCTTAGAAAACAAATAATTTGAAATCAGCCCGCAAACAAAATTTGACGAATAGATGTTATAGCCTATAAGACAATTTTTATAGCGGGCAATTTTCTGCCCAAAAGTCGGCAAAACTCACTTAATTTATGGAGGAAAAAATCATGCATAAAATTTTATCAACCAAACAAATGCTTCTAAATGCCCAAAAAGAAAACTATGCGGTCCCCGCTTTTAATATTCATAACCTGGAAACCCTGCAAGTTGTTGTTGAAATAGCCAGTAAAATGCATTCACCGCTCATAATCGCAGCCACGCCTTCTACCGTAACCTATGCCAACTGCGATTACCTGATTGCCATGGCTCAAGTCGCCGCCAGACAAACGGATATTCCCATCGCCCTTCATCTTGATCACCATGAAAACGTTGCAACAATCAAAGCGGATATTGATGCGGGTTTTCGCTCTGCTATGATCGATGCTTCACATGAATCCTTCGAGAAAAATATAGAGATTGTCAAAGAAGTTGTTGCCTACGCTCACAAATATGACACTACCGTGGAAGCCGAACTGGGTAAACTCATTGGACAAGAAGACGATCTCATTGTAAACGAAGCAGACAGTGCCTATACCAATCCAGATGCAGCTAAGCTTTTTGTTGAAGCTACTGGTATCGATTCCCTCGCCATTGCCATCGGCACCGCGCACGGTCTCTATAAAGGCACACCAAAACTTGATTTTGATCGGCTGCAGCAAATTCGTTCGAAAGTTGATATTCCCCTGGTACTTCATGGGGCCTCTGACGTACCGGATGAACTTGTACAAAAAGCGATTACTATGGGTATTTGTAAAGTCAACGTTGCCACGGATCTCAAAATCCCGTTTTCTGGCGCAATCAAAGAATTTTTTCTGGCAAACCCTTCTGCGAATGACCCCCGTCGTTATATGACGCCGGGTAAAGATGCCATGGCAAAAGTTGTAGAACATAAAATCAAAATATGCGGTAGTGCAAATCGCTATTAAAACAAGGAGAAATTTTATGATTCTAGTTATAAACCTCAACCCGTCTTTAGATAAAATCTATACCATTCAAAGTTTAAAATATGGACAAGTCATGCGAACTGAAAACGTACAAAACACCGCGGGCGGCAAAGGAACCCACGTTGCCAATGTTATAAATATTTTGCAAGAAAGCTGCACCATTACAGGTTTTCTCGGTGGTCATATCGGTAAATTCATCGCGGATAACTTGGTAGAAAAAGGTATTACCAATCAGTCAACAAACATACAAGCGGAAACCCGCGCCTGTATCAACATCGCCACCGCAGATGGTAAACAGACAGAAATCCTCGAACCAGGTCCCTGGATCACGTCGCTGGAACAAACAGATTTTCTCACAACATATAAAAATTTGTTAAAATCTGCCGATATCATAACAGCTTCAGGCAGTCTGCCGAAAAATATAGAACCGAATTTCTACAATGAATTGATCACACTAGCCAATGCCGCCGGAAAAAAATTTTTGCTGGATACAAGCGGCAAAGCCTTACAAGAAGGTATCAAAGCAAAGCCATTTTTCATAAAGCCAAATAAAGATGAAGTGGAAGCACTCACGGGCAATAAAATCAACTCCATCGAAGATGCCGTTCGTGAAATAAGAACCCTTGTGCAAAAAGATATCAAACTGCCTGTTATTTCACTCGGTAAACAGGGATCCATTGCTGCTTTTGCCGGAAAAATATATCATGCCCTGCCGCCAACACTTGAAGCTGTCAATGCCGTTGGTTCTGGTGATGCCTATGTTGCAGGTATTGCCAGTGGACTGCATCGCCAGCTTGATATTCAGTCCATTCTCCGTCTCGCCTCAGCCTGCGGCACCGCAAACATTCTTGAAAAAGAAAGCGGCTTCATCCGACAACAGCAAGTACAAACACTATTACCTGATATCGTAATAAAACAACTCGCATAAATTACAAATCAAAAAGAGCCATCGATTTGAAACCGATGGCTCTTTTGCTATGAACGACGTATAAATTTGTACAATCAATTTTTTTATTCATCAAGAACAACCATTTTGCATTTTCACTTGCAGCATCTTTTTCTCTAAAAAACAGGCTATTTCAAAATAAAGCGAGATTCTCTCGTCTTTAAGTAAGACGCAATCTCCTTATAAAGCAATGCTGTATCTTTATTCATCAAAATGGGTAATCCACTAAAAATCTTAATATCTTTTAAATCAAGCGCATCAAGCGGGGTTGTATAAATAATAAAATCTGGACGGCTGTTTTGTACGAATCGTTCTAAGTCACGAATGCTACATTCCATAATAACAAAAGATACAATCCCTTCTTTTTCCAATCCAGTTTTCAAACGATTCGCCAGTAAGGTTGACGTAGCTACCCCGCTGCCACAAACTGCATAAATTCTAAATTTATTTATCATTATTACTCCCTCTTATAAATTTAGTGCTTGCTGCTTTTTATAAAGGCTGCGTTCCTTGCCCATAATGTTCAAATACCTCGACTGCCTGATCAACCTGGCTGGCATCTAATTCAACGACTTGACTGCTGATAGATCGTGCCAACAAATAAGTTTTTGCCGCTTCTTCTACATAAACGCAAGCATATAACGCTTCTTTCAAATCTTTTCCAATAGCCATTACGCCATGATTTTTTAAAATAACGGCTAATTTATTTCCTATATTATCAACCGTTTCAATCCCCATTTGAATACTGGCTGCCGAACTGAATGGACAAACCTTGACAGATCCTTTTGCTGCATTAGCAAGTGTCGTCACTACACAAGGAAGCTTATCTGAAATAAGTCCAACTGCCGTTGCATAAGGTTGATGCGTATGAATAACTGCCCGAACAAAAGGCATATTTTGATAAATATACAATAAAGCTACCGTATCTACAGAAGGTCTTCTAGTTCCTTCCAAAATCCCCCCGTTTATATCGACAACCAGCAGGTCCGATGGTATCATATCTTCATAAATCATACCGGACGGCGTAAGTAAAATTTCACCTGATGGCATACGTGCACTGACATTGCCTCCCGATAAAGCAATCAAACCATAACGATCAAGCTTCATGGCAGTTTTTATGATTTCCCCCTTTTCTTTTTCAAACATAAGCCAGCCTCCCCAAAGTTCAATTTTTTGCTTCTATTACTTATCGTTTTCTCGCCATTGCTTTCAGTGATGACGGATGTATTTTATACTCTAATGTCAAAATAAACCGATGCAGTTCTTCTCCTTGATTAAAATAATCTGCATTCAACCAAAATCGCCCTTTATAAAAAGCAGGATCATTTATTCTTATAAACATATCTTTTGAATAAAATGCATCCCGAACACGAAATTGTTTAATCTGATCAAAAAAATATTCCTGACAATTACCATAAGAGAAGAACGCTATCGATTTATCCCGGATAACAATTCGATCCGGATAGCTTGAAGTTACTACTGTATTCCAAATCACATAAATACAAACGAGCCCCACAAGTCCCAATAGTAAACGATAATTTGAATAAAAGCTTACTACAGCACATATAACCAATAAAAATAAGGCAAATAGCGCTGGAATTGTTACTTTCCAAAAAAACATTTTTTTATTACAGCGATATTCTTTCATTTCTATTCTCCTCTCTCAATTTATCAGTATACATGCCTACGCATCTACCATACTCTTTTGTGCTATTCTACAGTAGTTTCACTATGCAGCATTTTTGCTTCTTTAATAATTCGATTCCGATTCATAACAGCCAGTCCAGCAGCTACAACTAATAAAGCTCCCAGACCTATCATGCCAAAATCATTTAATCTTACAATAATCCAAGTTAAAGGATTCGCTCCATCACAAATACTGGAAATTGCCATTGCGCCTTCCGGCATTTTAAAATGTGCATTAATAGCAGCTTCCGTCATCATGGGCGCAAGATTTGTCGAAATCAATAAACCTGATGCAATCGTAATAATACCAGTGATCAAAGCTCTAAATCCATTTCCCCCTACCATCGGAATAATCAAAACAAACATAAAGGGAATAACTGCCAAATCAGCAAAAGGAAGAACCTTATTCCCTGGTAACACCACTGCCAAAAACACGGTCAATGGAACAAGAATCAAGGATACCGCTAATGTTATTGGATGACCAATCCCTACAGCTGAATCAAGCCCTATATAAATCTTACCGCGATTTTGAAATTTAGTTTCAATGAAGGTCGATGCCGCATCTGAAATCGGCAGTAATCCTTCCATCAACATAGCTGCCATTTTAGGAATTAAGACCAAGACCCCGCCTAAGGTAATTCCCAGCGTTAAGACCCCGCCGATCTCATATCCAGCAACAGCTCCAATAATAATGCCTAAAACGGTTCCCACTAAAATCGGCTCTCCAAAAACGCCAAATTTCCTTTGAATTTGATCCAGATCAATATTAATATCACGAACTACCGGAATCTGATCGATCACTTTATTTACAATCCAGGCAATCGGAACATATGCCGTAGAAAAACCATGTGGCAATGATATCCCCGCCAGCCCATTATGTTTTTCCAACCCAGGTGCAGTATAATCTGCAATAACCATAACAATAACCATGTTCAATATAGCAGCCGCCATACCGATCAACTGGCTTCCTGTCAAAATCGCTGTCAACGCCCCTGTAAAAGCAAAGTGCCAATAATCCCATATATCTACATCCACTGTCTGTGTCGTATTTGTTAAAAGCATAGCAATATTCACAAGCAGACAAACCGGAATAATTAAAGTTCCAACCGTCGATGCAAAAGCAATCGCTGCGGCTGCCGGCCATCCCACATCAATAACCGATAAAGTAAGTCCATATTTTTCAATCATTTGTTGAGCTGCCGGGCCTAAATTTGAACTCATCAAGCCTATGACTAAATTTAAGCCAATAAAACCAACACCAACCGTTAATCCGGAGCGGATAGATTTACCAATTCCAGCCTTTAAACATACGCCTAATAAAAATATGATAATTGGCATCATAACTGCCGGTCCCAGTCCTTGTATAAACTTAAAGCCTTGCAATATAAGATCCATTCTACTTCACTCCTTATAAAATATTTTTTAAGAAATTTTTATTTAGTTTCAAAAATAGTTAATATTTTTTCAATAATAGGATTTAATCCCATACCTGTTAAAAAAGCGACTCCCATAATAAACGGACATTTGACGTCTCCAGAAACCTGCGTAGTTGCAATGCATAAATCAAAATCTGCTGACTTCATAGGGACTTCGGCAATTTTGCATTGTGCAATCTGATACTGTCCTTTTAATCCTTTTTCATCCAATATTCGCTGCAATTTTGCACTCACTGCTGTTGACGTACAAATACCAGTTCCGCATGCTAATAAAATCTTCTTCATCATAGATTCCTCCTGTTATATTTAATATTAGACCAAACACGCTATAAATTTTTCCGTCAACTCTTCCGCTGTATTACATTTCATCAACCTCCTTAAAAGATTTTCTTCCTGAAATTTAGTCATCAGCAACTGCAAAAACTCAATTTGTTTATGCGGTTCCTTTATTGCTAACATAAACATAATTTCTACTTTGACTGGAGTATTCGGTGCTCCCATAGATTGAAACACGACTGGATTTTCTAATTTTCCAATCGCTACTGCCGGATAATTTACATGTATGGCATCCGTATGTGGAATTGCAATTCCAGCCTCCTCAAACTGCAACCCTGTACAAAAATTTTTTTCTCGCAGTAAAATTGCTGGAACAAACGTATCTTTTACAGCCCCTGCCTTAAAAAAATTTTCTGCTAAAATCTTAATAGCTTCCACATCTGTTGATGCTTTTATATTTAACATCATATATTCTGGTTTTATATTCATCCCAAGACAAAAAAACTTTTCTGTTTCACACATTCACATTTTCTCCTTTACCTTATATTTTTATACTTTGTATAAATCTCAAAAAATCGGAAAAACTATCTGTATTTATAATTTTTTGTACATCTTTCGGTGTATCCATTAAGAAACTAATAAAGTTAAAGAAATCTTTTATAATAGATTTCTCTTCAGGTTTTACAGCAATCAAAAAAATAATTTGGACTTTATACTTCCCCCACAAAATCGGTTTCTTTAATATTGCCACTGCAAAAACAGTATGGTAGGCACAAGCTGTAATTGGATGAGGAATCGCAATTGAATTCGCTAAAGCAGTAGAGGCAAGTTCCTCTCGCTCAAAAGCAAACTTTCTAAAACTTTTAGGAACCATGCCCCCCTGCTCCAACTGATCACATAGAAAATCAATGGTCTCTTTTACTGTCTGGCAGTGTATATTTTGAAAAAATAAAGTTTTATCAAATTTACTAAAAATAGAGTCTTCTGTTTTTTTGCTATAAATAATATTCTTTCTGATTTTTGTGAGCAATATATTTAAAGCCATTTCATTATCAGCCGAAAACAGCGGACCTATTTTTAATATGGGAATTTCACTTTTACTTTTACGAATCAATATTTGTGAAACAGAGGATGTCACCAAAATAATAGAAGGCTTTGCAGCTAACGCCTCTTTCCAACGGTATATAGGAAACAATCCAACAATTTGTATTTTGGATGAATAAATAGAATGCAGCTTTAATACCAACAAATCGGAATAACTTGCACTTAAATGACTGATAATAACAATTTTTGTCTGATTTTGAGAATGCTGCATGCTCAAACGTTCAACCGCTCCAGCAATATGTATTGTTACATAACTCAATTCATCCTCCGTTAATTTTATTCCCATAACATCGTTAAATATCTCATAAATGTGCAAAGATAATTCAAAAACAAAAGGATACTGACTTTTTATACTATCTAAAATAGGATTTATTTCTTCATGACAATATCGGTTGCGGTTAACTAAAGCCCTAATATGCAAAATGAGCCCAATATACAACTCTTCATCATTTGTCAAATCCAAATAAAAGTCTTTTTTAATTACCTGTACCAAAGAATCTACGATGTTGATAATCAGAGGCGACGTATTTTTTATCAGCTCTTCTTTAGAAAAATCTTTTGTTTGAAACAAATTAACAAACGAAAGCTGGATTGCTATTTGATAAATTTCTGCTTTTTCTATTTCCACTCCTAATTTATCGAAAATAATTGCACCATACATCTTTTTTGCCACAGCATAGACCAAATCATCATTATCATATTGGTTTGGATTCCTAAAAGTATCATGATACTCTTTATTTTCAATAAGCTGTCCCTCTTTAATTCTTTTTTTAGAAATTGCCAGATATAGAGCTATACTCACAATCCCATTTTCGTCTAAAAATAGATTCGATTTTTTTATACACGAAATAACATAACTATATACTCTTAAAAAATCAGTTTCAGCAATATATTCATTTTCACAATAAAATTTACCTAATTCATGATCGTATTGAATTTTTAAAATTTCATTCAACATAAACCGAATTGAAAATTCGGGTCCCGACAACTTAATTTTTCCATGCTTTCTCGCAATTTTTAATGAGGAAAAATCCACAAGAATTTTTTCAATATTCTTTATGTATGATTCCAAACTTGTCCGACTGATAAAAAGTTTTTCCTCTAAATCATATAGATCTATTTCTGTATTTGTTGTTAATAGAAGTAATAAAATTTTTCTAATACAAGTTTCTTTGGAAATGTTTTTAAATTCAGAATTTTTAGATAAAACAAAATACAAAGCTTCTTTATTTTTCGACTGCAAATAATAACCTTTTCCACGGGCCGAAAGAATCGAAGAATTATATTGCTCTAAAATATAATTTAAAACACTAACATCACTACGAACAGTCCGATCTGTAACATGCAGCATACAAGAAAGTTGTACACCTGTAATCCATTCATTTTTAGTCAATAAAATCTTCAACAAATTACGTTGTCGAGGAACACAATATGAAAGGTTCATAATTAACTCCTTTCTCCGGTTATAAATTATTTCACCTATTATAAACCGCACATTGTCTTATCTAACTATACTATTCTTAACTGATATCATTATAATATTATTATGAAGTGTTTATCAAATATAATACTTCCGCATAGAAGCGGAAATGATGCAATTTCTTTAATTTTATATAACATCTAACGAACTGGTATTTTCACTTTTATGCTGTTTTAGATAGTTTCCTCCATTTTAATTATTTATAGTTCAAAAAAATAAAGAGCACTTATATAAATAAGTACCCTTTATAAAAATAAATTATCGTAATTTTCACTTATATTTTATAAAAACTAAACTATTTTACTAAATAACCACCATCAACTGGAATAATAGCTCCCCCCATATAATCACTAGCATGAGATGCAAGAAAAATGCAGGCGCCCTTCATATCATCACCAGTCCCCCATCTATGGGCTGGAATTCTATCCGTAATTTCTTTGTATCTTGGATTGTTTTGATCCAGTAATGCTTCATTCATTTTAGTTGCCATATAACCAGGTGCAATAGCATTTATATTGATTCCCCGACTAATCCAGTCATTGCTCATCTCTTTCGTCATTTGAGCAACACCACCCTTGGCAGCTGAGTAAGCTGGAACAGTTTGTCCTCCAAAGAATGAAACCATTGAAGCAATCGTAATGATTTTTCCATAGCCTTTTTTCAACATTATTTTAGCAGCTTCTTGGCAGAGAATAAAAACTGAGTTTAGGTTTACATTTAAAACGCTATCCCATTCTTCTATAGGAAATACCTCTGCACTATGGCGCCTTTGAATTCCATGCGCTGTTACCAGAACATCCAAATCACCGCCTAGTTTTTCTATACAAGCATTAAAAGAACTGTATACTTCATCTCTTACTTCAAAATTCCCTTTCACTCCATAACAGGTAAAACCTTTGCTGCAAAACTCATCGGCTACTGAATAAACCTTATCGGTTGTTCCAACAATGGCGACTTCACAGCCAGCTTCCATCAAGCCTTCTGCCATTCCATAACCCAAACCTCTAGTTCCACCTGTAACAATTGCTTTTTTCCCTTTAATATCAAAAATTTTCATTATAATATTTCCTCACTTTCTATTATTCGTCTATTCGTCAAAAAGTATTACCATTTTCTTTACGGCTGGATTTGGATGACTCATATATTCAAACACTTTGTCTATTTCACTAAATTTGATAAATGTTGTTGCAACTCCTTCTAATATAAAATCATGGTTTTCCATATGCTTAATCGTTGGCTCAAATTGATAGCAAGACATTCTTGAACCAATAATATCTATTTCTCGCTGATTAATCATAGCCTGGGTAATAGCTTCCGGTTCCGTAACAAACCCCATAGGTACTACCCTGCCTGCATTTCTCAAAATCCCCGGCTGCATAAGAAACGTAAGTGAACCGGGAAAACAAGCTGAATCAAATCCAATACTTATACCTTTTCCATCCGTGATTTCTTGAACTCTTTTAACTACATCTTCTTTTTTAGAGTTAATAATATAATCTGCACCATAATGCTTTGCTCTTTCCAATGAGTCATCATTGATATCACAGCAAATAATTGTTTTACATCCCTTAGCTTTACAAGTCTGCAAAATAATTGACCCAATTGTTCCCGTTCCAAGAATGAATACAACATCATCTTCGACTACACGTCCTCTATTCGTACAATGCGCACCAATAGCAAATGGTTCAACTAACGCAGCATCTTGCCATGGTATTTCATCAGAAATTTTATAAACTTCATCTTCCGGGGCAGTGAAGTATTCTCGCCAGCCACCATCAGCACCTGATCCTCTTACCCGTACATTTTCACATACGTTTTTTCTGCCTATTTTACACTGATAACATTCTCCACAAGTCATAATGAGATCTACAATTACATGATCTCCAACTTTAACATTTGTTACCATATCCCCTATTGCTGCAACAATCCCAGCATTTTCATGTCCTGGAATTCTGGGATAAGTTGAACAAGGGTTTGTACCATGATAAATATGAAAATCACTTCCACATACGCCTGCTGCTTGCATTTTTACCAAAACATCATGATTATTTGATATTTTAGGGATTGGTACCTCTTTAACTTCAACTTCATGTGGTCGTACAACAACAACTTCCTTCATTATTAACACATCCTTCTTAATATTATGAAAATTTTTATTCTTAAGAATATTATTCTTCTGGAACTACAATACGTTCGACTTTTCCAACAATAAAGATATATGATAAGGCTCCAATTAAAGCTAATGAACTAATAAATACCAATGCTGGCTCAAAACTTCCGCCCTTTGCCAAAAATCCAATAATGATGGGTACAGCTATAGCCGAAAGATTACCCATAAAGTTAAAAATGCCACCGGTAAGCCCCAGTAAATGAGATGGTGCCAATGCAGACACAAAAACCCATGTAATGGACGCCAACCCATTACCAAAAAACGCCAATGCCATAAATGCAATAACAGCAGTTTGGTCGTCAACATAATTAGCACCAATAATAGAAGTCGCTAAAATAAGACCGCTAACAATAGGTACTTTGCGTGCAAATCCAATAGAGTGACCACGTTTGATGAGATAATCAGAAATAAATCCAGAAAACAATATACCAACATAAGCAGCTAAAAATGGTAATGAAGCTAAGAAACCCATTTTAATAAAACCCATACCACGATATTGGACGAGATACGTTGGAAACCACGTCAAGAAAAACCAAAGAATCGATGAAAGACAGAATTGTGCGATAAATACACCCCAAATATTGCGATTTTTCAAAACGTACTTCAACTGTGACCAACTAGCTTTTCTTACATTTTGTTTACCATCCATATCAACAATGCCACCGCCCTGGCGGATATAATTTAGTTCAGCCTCATTCGCTTTACTATCTTTGGGATCTCGATACATAAGATACCATACAATGCTATAAATAACCCCGATAACACCTGTAATAAATATCATACCTCTCCAGCCAAAAGCATTTTGTATGTATACAAGAAGCGGGGTAAAGAAAGCAATGCCTACGTATTGTCCTGAAGTGTAAAAAGCAGTAGAAGTAGCCCGTTCTTGTTCAGGAAACCACGAAGTAACGACTCGATTGTTCGTTGGATAAGATGGAGCCTCAAAAATACCAAGAATTACACGTAGACCCAAAAAGGCAGAAAATCCATTCACCAAGGATTGCAAACACGTAGCAATAGACCATCCCCCCAACATAATTGCATATAAAATACGTGGTTTGACTTTATCTACAATTAGACCACCCGGAATTTGCAAAATAGCATATGACCAGCCAAAAGCTGAAAAGATAAGACCCATTTGTACCGAGTCAAGATTCAGATCAACTCCTATCACTGGTGCTGCGAGTGCAAGATTACTGCGATCCATATAGTTGATTATAACGCCAAGAAAGAGAAGTAAACCTACAATAAAACGTTTTTTAGTAGCTTTGTCTGTTTGTATTACCCGAGAAGTTACAGCCATTATAATAAAACCTCCTTAAATTCTATGAGTTTTCTTATAGCTTTTTCTATTTGCATTACGATAAAGTTACAGCCATTAAATAATACCTCCTCATTAGCTAAGTCTTCTTGAATAGTTCCTTTCTCATGGAGTTTGTAATGTGCCATCAATCAACCTTGTCTGTGTCCATCTTGTAATCGTATTTTCACAGGGGTATTTTGCAGCTTCAGCTTCATTAATTTCCACCCCTAATCCAGGCTTATCATTTGCATATACATATCCATTTTTATATTCTGGCAGACCAGGAAATACATCTAACAAGGCTTCTTTAGGTCCTTTTAGCTCTTGTATCACAAAATTCGGTGGCTCTGTTCCAGACCATTCCTGCACGCCAAAATTAGGTGCAGCCAAATCAATATGAATGTTAGCCGCATGCCCTAATGGCGACATATCACCAGGGCCATGCCATGCAGTTCTGACACCAAATTGTTCAGCAAAAATCTGTAATTTACGTGCTGGTGTAATACCACCAATTTGACTGATGTGGACACGAATATAATCAATCAATCGTTCTGTGATCAAAAACTTCCATTCATAAGGATTCGTAAATAGTTCTCCCTGAGCCAGCGGAATCGTGGTCTTGCTACGAAGCTGATGCATCCATTCACTATTTTCTAATGAAATCGCATCTTCCAAGAAAAACAAATCATATTTTTCTAGCTCACAGGCAAATTTAATGGCTTCACTTGGTTTTAACCGTTCATGTACATCATGACACAATGCGATATCAAATCCTATTTTGCTGCGAATGTTATCAAATAGTTTTAGCGTATCGCGCATATATTTTTTACTGTCAAGATAAACCCCCGCCAAAGCACCACTAGGTGAATTGAGAGGTTTCTTACCATAACTGCTGCCACCATAGCCGCCACTTTGACAACGAATATGAGTTATACCCTGTTCTTTGTATTTTTGAATGTTCTCACATAACTCATTTAAATCTTTACCATCAGCATGACGATAGATAGGTACCCCGCCACGACATTTACCACCAAATAATTGGTATAATGGCATATTTGCCATTTTTCCTTTGATATCCCACAGTGCCATATCTACGCCAGCAATGGCACTATTTTCAATTGGTCCGTTGCGCCAATAAGCATTTTGATGCATCAACTGCCACAATTCTTCAATATTTTCTGCACATCTACCAATCAGCAATGGTTTGAGGTATTCTTCAATCAAACACTTAACCGCCAGATGCCGATAAGCAAAAGTTGCACACCCTAAACCATATAGGCCATCCTGATTTGTTTCTACTTTGACAACAATAAGGTTGATTCCCTCAGGTGCTGTTAGAATCACCTTAACATTCGTAATTTTTATTCCCATTTTCGATCCCCCTATTTTATTAACATTTATATAATTTTCTATGTTGTAGGTCGTCATACAAGTTAAAATAAAAAAAATATTTTTTTATTTTAACTTCAAGCGATCTATTGCCTGCTGCAAATGTTCTTTCATTAAATTTTTTGCTTTTCTAGCATCTTTTATTTTAATCGCCTTCACTAATAAAGCGTGAAAATAAATCCCATCATTATAACCAAAGGCCTCATTCATCTGTTTATGATTTTTTGTTGTCTTCTGAAAAACTTCTTTTAAGCAATTATCCAATAAATGATTGCCCGTAGCATGACAAATTTCTTCATGAAAAAGAATATCCTGTTTGACAAATTCTTCAGATTGACCAATATTATTTTTCATATTCCCCAAGTATATTTCAAGATTGTTTATGGTCTCAGTTGTTGCATGTTGAGCAGCAATATACGCACATTCGGGTTCAATGATTCGTCTAAATTCTAAAACTTGGTTTATATCATCATAATTAGCATCATTGATTGCATTTAAATTCTTGTTTACACCCATAATCTTATTCGTTCTTACAAATGTACCTTTTCCATGAACGCTCTGCAATACATCTAAGGCAATAAATTGCTGAATTGCAACTCTTATACTGGAACGGCTTACACCTAAAATTTCCGTGAGATTATTTTCTGACGGAATTTTTTCTCCCACTGACCATGTACCATTCTCAATATTTTCCTTTAAGTATTCGATAACTTGTTGTGTAATATTTACTTTAATAATTTGCAATAATAATACCTTCTATCTCCAGTCTTGCTCATCAGTCGTTACTCTTCATACATGTTTTTCTTTATTATAAACTACCACTCGAAACTAATCAAGTGAAAATACAGAAAATTTAATTTAAAATCGCAATACAGTAACTCACTCGGCAAGACACAAAAAGAAATAACTTTTTTAACATTTTCCCTAAATTATAAACTAGAGATAGTAACCACAACGTGCTGATTTCATAAGGTAATACATATATTACCAAGGCACCGATATATTTAAAAAGTTCTTTAAATATATCGGTGTTTTCATTCCACTAAAAGCTATTGTAAAAATAATGAAATTTATGCATTACTATTTTTATGTTCAACATATTCAATTATAGTGCCATCTAAATGTTTCACAGTCAAATTCATTCCTGTTGGAACTTTTTTTAAATCTCTAACAATAACAGCACCATTTTGTAACAAAAATTCCCTAAATTCAATGACAGAATCTACTAAGAAAGTTGCACTTGTATCCCTAAACGGTTTTAAAGCTTCATCCGTACCACTTAAAATTAAAATGTTACCGATTTGTGCTAATTCCAATTGCATCTCACTATACTTAACTATTAGATCACAATCTTGATTTAATAGTTTTTTGTAAAAATCTATAGATGTATTTATATCATGTACATATAAACGAGTTAATATTTTCTTTATCTTCACCTATTAGCATCTCCTGTATTCATATAAGTGATACTATGAATTCTTCTTTCAAAAGCCTCACCTAATAAATAATCTAGGATAAAAAACCCTCATCCCCGTGATTTACCTGTAATTTGAAGAATCTCGATCTTAAGCACTTTCGTCTTTTCACTGGCATTATCAACATACTTGACACCTGCTTCATAAAATTCCGGACTGTACTTTTTCACAATAGCGATAAGACCCTCCCGTTTTTCTTCTGGATCTTTCACTTCATGGATTTTGCCAACCACAATGGCTGATTTATATTTCGTCGAAAAAGCTTCCGGCATGAGTTCCACCGCATCATACACGCTAAAACAAACGTTGCTGTTCATACCTATATTATCCAGTTTCTTACCTTCTACGGCACTATGCAAATAAATCGCTTCTTTTGCATAAACAAAATTAAGCGGAACCACATACGGTGTATGATCTGGATTCACTGTAGCCAATGACCCGACCTCTGCTGTTTCCAAAAGCTTTATAGTTTCTTCTTTCGTTATTTCTCTATCTTTTCTTCTCATTTCATGTGCCTCCTCATTTGTTGAAAAACCTTCTATCTATAAATATACAATAAAATATGGAAATATAGAAGTTTTATATCAAATTAGACATAAAAATGAAGGCTGGAAAACACCATACAGCATGTTATCCAGCCTTCATTTTTAAGATTAAATTACCGATTAAGATTTTCCAAAAATCTCATTTTCTATCGCGGCACAAAGCATATGATAAATCATCACATGATACTCCTGAACTTTATACGTTTCCCTTTCGGGAACTTGAATACAAATATCCGCTACCGCTTCCAGTTCACCGCCATCTTGGCCGGTGAGTGCCAGAACCGTCAAATTTCTTACTTTTGCTGCTTTGGCAGCATAGATAACATTTTCCGAGTAACCGGACGTACTGATCCCCAGAAAAACATCCCCCGCATTCCCCAGTCCCAGAACTTGTTGCGCAAAACAGAGATTCGGTGCCTGATCATTGGCAAACGCTGTATTGAACGCAATTTGATTCACCAAAGAGAGCGCCGGTAAACTTCCCTGTAGATTTCCGATAAAATACGCTGCATCCTCAGGAAACATAAACTCAAATTGATCCTGCACCGCCCTTTTTAACTTACGCGGCAGAAGGAAGCCTTTCATGAGTTCCCCAACAATATGTTCCGAATCTGCCGCACTGCCGCCGTTACCGCAGACCAGCAGTTTATGCTGTTTGCTATAACAAGCATACAGTGCTTCTACAGATGGCAAAAAAGCATCTAGGCAGACTGATAATGCAGGCTGCCGTTTTATAAGCATCTCAATGATGGATAAAGTCGTCTTTTTCAACATCGAATACCGCCCCACAAACTGTGTTTTTATGTTTGTAAACCGTAACAATACTATGTTCTATGATTAAATGAAGATCTTCAATTTGTTCCGTAATGATCGAGTCAATCGAAATATTATAATCCGACTGCGCTTTCAGTTTTCCTCCTGTAGCTCCGGTCAGACTGATGATCGTTCCTTTTTTCCTTTTTGCATACTCTACGGCACAAAGTACATTTTCTGAATTTCCGCTTGCCGATACTGCAATGAGAAAATCTCCCGGATTCATAAGATTTTTGAGTCTTTCTTCAAAAACATGTTTATAGCCCAGATCATTGCCAAAAGCAGTAATCGTTTCAATATTATCGCACAACGAAATAATTTTAAAACGCCCTTCATCCCCTTCAATGGCGTTTTTCCCTAAATCACAAACAAAATGATTGACCGTTGCCGCACTGCCGCCATTACCCAAAACAAAAATATTTTTATTACGAACTCTAGCTTTCTCCATACATTTAATCAACATTGCAATATTTTCTTCATCAAAATTTTCTAAAATCTCAGCAATTTGATCCAAATACTCCCGAATCATACTCTTCATCGTTTTTCACCTTTCATGAAATCCAACAGACAAGATAAAGTGTGAACACAAACCCTATCTGCTGAATCTAAAATAGTTACAACTTATTCTTTCACAGGTGGTGACAGCTTCGCTTTAAGCTGCAAACCTGCAAAAACTACAAACAAGATGGCCAATAAAGCATAAATACCTTCTTGCGAGAAAATCTTGCCGATCGTCCCAATAATAATACCCGTCAAAACAAAGTCTGCATCACCAAACGTGGAATTCGCATACCCCAAACTCCCGAGCAGCGGCAATAAGAAAGCTGGCAATACATTCAATATAGCACCATTGACAAAACAGCCGATAATTGTACCGCGAACACCGCCTTGTGCATTCGTCAAAACCCCCGCTGCCGCACCAACAAAGAAAATCGGAATTAATCCAGGAATAATAATTGCCAAACCCGTAAACGGAAGAATTAAGAACATGACAATTGCCCCCGCCAAAGAAGACAAAAACCCGATAATAACCGCATTCGGAGCAAAAGGGAAAATGACCGGACAATCCAATGCCGGAATCGCATTCGGTACCAGTTTTTCCGAAATCCCCTTGAAAGCAGGAATAATTTCAGCCAGCATCATCCGTACACCCTGCAGAACAATAACGAATCCACCCGTGAACTTCATCGCTGCCATAATGGAAAACATCCCCGCATTTTTCCCGTTCGCCAATTTTGCCACCACGCTCGTATCCGCAAGCAGAATCGTAATTACAAAAAGCAACAGCATAACAAGCCCTGTCGATATTACATTATCTTTAAAAAAGCTCAAATTTTCCGGTACATGAATATCTTCTGTCGAATGTTCTTTGTTTCCGGTCCATCTGGCAATCAACGCCGCCAAACAATATGTCAAGGCATTATAATGTCCCATAGCAACACTATTACTGCCACTTGCCGCTCGATAAAAAGGCTGCACCAGTGCTGGTGTGATAACCATCGTCGCTCCCAAAAGCAAAGAACCGATAACAATCAAGCTCGTTCCCTGAAATCCAATGACGGTTAAAATAGCCGCCAGTAATCCCGCCATAAAAAGCATATGATGTCCTGTTAAAAAGACATATTTTAACGGTGTAAATCGCGCCAGTAATAAATTGGCAACAAAACCAAATGCCATGATTAAAGCCATCTGCATACCAAACTGCTCTTGAACCAAAGCAATAATAGCCTCGTTCGTCGGAACTACTCCCTGCATATGAAATGCACTTTCAAAAGCAGGTCCTAACTGCCCCAAAGCTTCCGCGATAGCACTCGATCCAATCTGGAAAATAATAAAGCCGATAATGGTTTTTAAAGTTCCGCTTACAATCTGTGATACGGATTTTTTAAGTGAGATTAACCCGATTAAGGCCATTAACCCTACAATAATAGCAGGTTCATCAAAGAAACTAAAAATAAAATTCAATTTTATTCCCCCATCGATAAGGATATAAAAGTATTATATCTTTATTCTTATTTTTTTAAATTTCCAATCGCATCCATTATGATCGTTTCAAGAGCTTTCTTGTCAATCACACTGCGAACATACGCCACATTATAGCCTTTGTCTTCTACCTGTGACTTCAATTCATTCGTCGTTACAACAAGATCCGCGACCTTCCCCACCAAAGAACCAAGGTCACAAGCTTCTACCTCGGCTTTGATTCCTTTTTGTTTTAAAATATCATCTATATTCATCTTCAAGACCAAACTCGAACCCATTCCCATCCCGCAAACCGTTACAATGTTCATAGAAAATCCCTCCTTTTATCATTTCAAACCTGTATTAAAGCTAAAATATCGTTCACTTCCCGCGTGGATTTTATTTGCCTCATTTTGTCCGCATCATTCAAAAACACAGCCAGTTCACGCATTGCCTTAATATGCGTTGTGTGGTCGACAGCCGCCAGACAAATCACCATTGCAACCGGATCATTATCCGGATTACCAAAGGCAACAGGACTTTCCAAGGTCAATAAACTCATGGCAATCTTTTTCACGCCATCCTCCGCTCTTGCATGCGGCATAGCAAAACCCGGTGCAATCACAATATACGGCCCCAGTTCTTTTACCGCACGTACCATTGCCTCCACATAACTTTGCTCCACCGCATCTTCCTGCACCAAAAGCTGACCTCCCATGCGGATAGCCTCTTCCCAGTTTTTCACCTTTACGTTTAGACGTACGGTATCTTTCGTCAATAACTCACCTAACATTTTCTCTCACCCCCTTTTTTATTTATTCAGCACAAAGCCATGACGGACCTCACCTCCTCCAGCGTCTTTGCCTCTGCCAGCTGATCAAGCACATCGTACTCGATTAGATCAAGGGCAAACGACACCATATGCCAATAATCCTGGATATTCATTGCCGAAAAACAAAGCACCACCTTGACCTTTTCTTCTGATTCGGCAAAAGACAACGGTGTTTTCAATGTAACTAAACTCACACCCACCCGAAACGCTCCATCTTCATATCTTGTATGCGGGATTGCAATCCCGTCCGCAATGACAACATCCATCCGATGTTTGTTGACCTTTTGAAGCATTCCGTTAATATATGAATCTTCTACACACCCCTGTTCAACTAACAGTTCCCCGCCAATCTCCACCGCTGCTTCCCAAGACTCCGCTTCAATTTGCAGTCTCGTATTCTTTTCGTCAAACAAAATCTCATCCAATGCCATCGCCCCTTATTTCGTAAAATAGATAAAACGCTCGATTTAATTAATAGAATTTTCCGATTATTATAATTCTACCCTCCGCCACGTTTCGTTTTTTTTCCCTTAGCAGCTTTGTGAACTTTCAAATGCAAAGTAATGTCAAAGCCCAAAACCTGAGTAAGCTTTTCCAAAGTCTCAACCGTCGGCACAGCTTTCCCATTTTCGATATTACTGATGTGTTTTTGACTGACCCCGCTTTTCAAAGACAATTCTTCCATCGTAACTTTTTGCTGAATACGTTCTTTTTTTATCCGGCTTACAAGTTCCTGCATCACTTTTATCACCTCTGTGTTTTAGTTTCCCTTTATCTTATCACCTATAAGTTATTATTTCAACACGCTTTATATTCTATAGGTAATATTTAAAAAATATTATTTTATCTATTCCTATATCGAGTTATAATGGAATTATTACCTGCAGGTTATTAACGGAGGATCTTATATTATGATTAATGTTGGTGAAAGAATTCGACAACTACGGAAAGCAAAAAACATAACATCGACCAACCTTGCACAAAAGCTTGGCGTAACGCAAAGCTTTATATCTGGCATAGAAACCAATCACAAGAAATGTTCATTAGAAACATTGGATGCAATCTGCACCCTGCTGGATATTTCCCTCACGGATTTCTTTCAGGAAGATGAAACCGAACTGGAAGCAAACTTAAAAGCGCTGCTTGATGCCAGTAAAAACCTAACAATAGAACAACGTGATTTAATGACCATGTTTTTAAAATCGCTAAAATGAACCATCTTTTGAAATGATAATAAAATTCAGGAGATTATCTATGAATAAATTCGCTGAACGATTAAAGGAATTACGAAAACTTCATAAAGTAACACAAAAACAAATTTCTAATGACACTTCTATTGCAGAACGTGTTTATCAATCCTATGAATACGGCAAAGTAATCCCAATGGCAACAAATCTCGTCACACTTGCTGATTATTTTGATGTATCGCTTGATTATCTCGTTGGTAGAAGCGATATTAAAGAACGAAGATAAAACATAATCGAGTTCTCTTATGCCATGGTATAATAAATTTATGCAAATAATTTTCATACCTTATGCCCTTTTATCTAGTTTATGGAGACTTAATTTCTTTTCTTGTATTTTTTTAGTTTTTCGTTCTTAAATAAGAACGTTTTCCTTTTTCTTTATTATATCGTTCTTATTTAAGAACGTCAAGTTACTTTTTACATTTTAGGAGGTTTTTATGAAAAATACTTTTCCTGTCCTATTTTCTGATAGATTACAAACCTTACGTAATTTGCATCAACTTTCGCTCTCTAAATTTTCTAGAAACATAAATGTATCAAAAAGTATGATTTTTAATTTTGAAAATCAAGTTACTTTACCATCAGTCGAAGTTTTAATAAAAATATCTAACTATTTTTGTTGTTCCATGGATTATCTTATTGGTCGTTCTGACAATCCATCTTGGATGGACTATTTACCACAGGCAGAGAATAAGTTTTTTAATCATCTTGACACAACTCCAGATTTTATTAAAATGTATCAAGATGAAAAAATCATTGAGCCTATTTCCCTTGCACCTGTATCTTTAAGAAAAATTGAATTTATGCGTGATAATCACATACAACCACAGGCATAAATTATGTCTATATTGGCTATTGCAAATTTTATGAAAGGTCGGGATTGATTTGACTACATTTGCAAATAGATTTAAATTATTACGTTCTCTACATAACCTTTCGGCGGAAAATTATCAAAAACTTGGCATTAGTCGACGAATGGTCTTTTCATATGAAAATGCCCCATCTAACCCAACATTAGAAAAGCTTGTGACTTTAGCGAATTATTTTTGCTGCTCTTTAGATTATTTAGTTGGACGATCTGATATTCCTGAATACGAAAAATATCTACACCTCGCAGAAGAAGCGTTTTTTAATCATCCAGCTACTTCAAAAAATTTAATTGATAAATATAAACAGGATAAAGCAGCGCACCCGATTGAACTTGCGCCTGTTTTCTTACGCGACCATGAAGCTGCTCGGGATGAGCATCATCCATACTGAAAATTTCACCAGATTTTTTGATTACTAAAATAAACGCCCCACCCCCTTTTCAATATCGAAAACCTTCATTTTCAGCGTTTTTGCTTCGTGATATAATAATTTGATGATATCTATAATTATTGTTAATTTACGTACACTACAAATAACGAATTTAACTGGTTATTTAGCCATATATTAAATATGCTTTATTTAATTATCCCTTTCATTACAATTTTAATTATCCGAAAACAACTATTACCTTAATTAATTTTATTCCCTCTAGGTATTCTGATAGAATACCTTTGATTAATTTAATTATAAGTATTCTTTTAGAATACGTCAAGTCTTTTATTTCAAACTTTTAAAGAGGTGTTTTTATGAATACACGCACGGTAGGAACCAATCTACGTAAAATTAGAACATTATCAAAACTATCCTTAAAAGATGTTGCTGATGACCTCGGTATTCAAAAAGGAACCCTTGGAAATATTGAACGTTCTGACAAATCCCCTAGCCTGGATATGCTATTTAAACTAGCCAACTATTTTTGTATATCTGTCGATTATTTACTTGGTCGCACGGACGATCCCCAATACGAAAAATACATACAACCCGCAGAAGAAGCTTTTTTTAATCATCCTGCTACTTCAAAAGATTTAATTGCTAGATATAAACAGGACAAAGCAACACATCCAATTGAACTTGCACCTGTCTTTTTACGTGACTATGAAGCTACTCGAGATGAACATAGTCACGAATAAAAATTTAATTTCCCACATTTTTGATTGTTAAAATAAGCCCCCTTCCCCGTTCAACATCTAAATCCATATTTTCACAGTTTTAGCTTCATGATATAATAATATGGTTCATATATTGCTATCCATAATTTGTTGTAATACCTCAAAATATACTATATTTTCATTCGCCCAAAAGTACACTGTAAGTTTACTTTTATAATTCAGATTATAGTACACTTAAGGTGTACCGTCAAGGAGGTTTATTTTATATTTTGAATAATAATAACTTTGCTAACATTTTGCATGACCTAAGAAGCAAGCATAATCTTTCTATGTCTGAATTAGCATCTATATTAGGATTTAAAACAAAATCTGCCATAAATCAATTTGAGAAATCCGCTAGTTTACCGTCTTTTCATACATTATTAAAAATGGCTAACTTTTTTTGTGTTTCATTAGATTATCTGACCGGACGTTCTAATGACCCAGAGTATGAAGAATTTCTCCCCCCAGCAGAAGAAGCTTTTTTCAATCACCCTACTACCTCTCAAGATTTAATTGACAAATATAAACATGATAAAGCAACATATCCTATTGAACTTGCACCTGTTTATTTGCGTAGCTATGAAAGTGTTCGAAATGATCATAGTCAAGAATAAAAATTTAATTTCCAACATTTTTTTGAGTACTAAACTAAGTCCTCCTCCCTTTTCAACATCGCAAACCATAATTTTCAGCGGGTTAGCTTCGTGATATAATAATTGATGAATAAATCTTTTATTATCTTCAAAACGTAAATTTCTTATTGAACAGTTATTCTAAAACTAAAAAAGAGTATCCCTAGTAGTTCTCTGCTATCCCCTCCGTGATTGACACCCTTCATTAAATTTTTGTATATAAAAATTTAATGATATGTTTCGGCTTCAAATTTCATTTTTATGTGGCTCTCTATGTGATTTTAAATCACATATTTATTATAAGTTATTTTAAGTCACACGTCAATAAAAAGTTATTAAAAATCACGTATATTATGTTTTACAAAAAGGAGTGCTGTATATGAGTATTGGAGAAAAATTACGACAGCTTCGTTCTGATAAAAATTTAACCCAGAAAAACTTAGCCGATATTTTACACATAACGCGAACTACATATGTAAAATATGAAACAGATTCTATTAAATTAAGCTTTGAAAAAGCCTCTAAACTCGCTGATTTTTTTAACATAACAACTGATTATCTTCTCGAAAACAAGCATGAAACAGTTCCTACATTAGAAACTGACCTTCCTCCTATAGACCTTATAAATGTTCTTGACCACACAGAAATTGTTTTTGATGGTATTACTTACAAGTTAAACAACAGTTCCCGAAAAAAAATAATAGACTCTTTAAAAGATGTATTTCTAAGCATTCAAAAACAAAGCACCGCCCAGTAATACCGTAAATATATAATAACAGCCGTTAATTTATACTCATAAAATCGAATATAAATTAACGGCTGTTATTTATCTTAAAAACTATTATTTCCATCAAAGAAAAACTCCTACCATTTTACAAGGAGTTTTTATAAGCTTTGAAACACCCCCATTCGCCCAACGGTTAATTGCATAACGAAAATTTTTTCTTATCGAGATTGCTTTCTAAGTGCCTCTATTGCTTCACTTATTACATCTTTATTGGATGTTTTCTGCCATTCATCCCAAAAATCTATAGTTGCACTATTAGGTTTGCATCTCGGGCTTGTTATTTTTATTCTACTAGGGAGTAATGAAGCATCGCCTACTACCAATGCCTCCCCAACATCAAGAATAGGTAAAAGTTCTGAAAATCCGCCAAGACTATCTGGTAAAAGTCTCTTAATTACTGCTTGATCTTCAGCGTTGGTTAATCTCATTGCTATGAAATTATTACTTTGACTCAAAATAGTTCTATTTACTTCTGCTGGTCTTTGACTAATTACAACAAGTCCAACTCCATACTTTCTACCTTCCTTTGCAATACGTTCAAAGTTCTCCAAGCCAGCATTTTCAATAGAAGTTCCAGTCTTCTCTGGAAGATAAAGATGTGCTTCATCACAAAATAAAGCGATTGGATGTCTGTCTTCTTTTTTAATCCATTGTTGAATAGAAAACACCAATCGTCCTACCAAGCTCACCATTAGTGGGAGTACATCAGATGGCACTTCTGAAAAATCAATAATCTTGATGCCTTTTTGGGGCTGAAGACTACTAGAATGCATTAATTTTTTACTAAGATTATCCATGTAATCATATGAAAGGACTTCTTTACCTTCATTAAACAAAAAGTTTAACCTTTTATCACTTTGTTTTGATTCAAGTCTCTTGTTTATGGCATAATGAAATAGGACAAAGTTGCAAATAAAAATCCCCACTTATGCAAAACAGAATTCCTCAAAAATGCAAAAAGCCATTGCGAACAAGAACCAAATAACCTACCCTTATTAGGTGACAAAACACTAACGGGGGAGGACTGGAGGATGCTCACAATGACCCAAATTGATTATATCAGAAAAGCGTTCTTTGAGGAAGGTCTCAATATTTCACAAATTGCAAAAACCTTTTCTTGTGATCGCAAAACGGTGCGCAAGTATTTGGCAATCGAAGATTTCAATCAACCATTCCCTAAAGCAAAACGCGTAA
>NZ_FNZK01000029.1 GCF_900109225.1 Propionispira arboris | reverse complement strand
TCGCCATTATGCCTTGGTAGCTCAGTCGGTAGAGCAGAGGACTGAAAATCCTCGTGTCGGCAGTTCGATTCTGTCCTAAGGCACCATTTATTTTGATCCACTAGCTCAGTTGGTAGAGCATCTGACTTTTAATCAGGGTGTCCCGAGTTCGAATCTCGGGTGGGTCACCATTTTGTTAATACACTTCTAGGCTCTTGTTTAGAAGGTTTTTTATTTTATGAGTGGCAGCTGTTTTTTTGAATGAAAAATAAGTTGCAATTCATTGATAAATTATGTATAATATTCTAGTGATGCAAGCATAGTTTGTGAAGTTTTATCTGGCGCGTTGGTCAAGCGGTTAAGACACTGCCCTTTCACGGCGGTTTCATGGGTTCGAATCCCATACGCGTCACCATACGGGCGATTAGCTCAGCTGGGAGAGCGCCTGCCTTACAAGCAGGATGTCGGCGGTTCGATCCCGTCATCGCCCACCATATGAAAAATTAATCCTGTCCAAAGGGACAGGATTTTTGTTATGCGTTGAAATAAAAAATGAAAAAAAGCTTCAGCGCATTTTGTGATTTGCTGGAGCTTTTTGCTGTGATAAGAAAATTTTGTTCATGTGCGTTAAGATTCTTTTTTTAGTACCGGAGTTTTACAACCATGACATTGAATGGGATGGTTATCATATTCTTCCGGAGATGTTGCGGCATTTGCATAACATTTGTTTTCGTGACAATACTGACACTGCATAGTAGATTGTTTATTCATAAGAAACACGACCTTTCCATCAATATAAATTTTAATTAAAAAAAAGAATGTAAATTCATTATGACATGTGCTGAAAAAATAGTAAATAGATACGACATATGTATACATGATTCACGAAATGTATACAATATATAGAATTATTGCTGGTTTTTATCGAAATGTGTATACGTTTTGTAAATCATGTTACTACGGCGTTTTTATTCGCCGTAAAAATCGAAAGGTGATAGTTTGCTGCATGGGCTTGCCAGCACTTTTTAGACAGAAAACGTTTACGTATTTTTCTTGCTTTGCAGGATTTGCGGATTATTTGGTGTATATAAATACAATATACGACTGAAATCAGACGTAGCAGGATGAATTAATAAAATCTAAGGGGTGTTTTTTTATGCAAATTTCTCGTAGTTCGTTTGGTAGGACCAAAGATGGACAGGAAGTTACCTGCTTCCACTTGGAAAACAGCAAAGGCGCTTATGTAAATATTTTGGATTATGGTGCAACGATTCAATCCATTGTGGTTCCTGACCACACAGGAAAATTGGTTGATGTATGCCTCGGTTATGACTCTGCGGCTGAGTATGAGGACAATGGCGGGCATTTAGGCGGTTCTATCGGTCGTTATGGCAATCGTATTGGCAAAGCAGAATTTATCCTTAACGGTAAAACATATAAATTAGCAAAAAATAATAATCAAAACCATTTGCATGGTGGCCCAACTGGCTTTGATCGCCGAATTTGGCAGTATGAAATCGTAACAGACGGTGTCGTTTTTAAACGTGTTTCACCAGATGGTGAAGAACATTATCCAGGCACATTGACGGTAGCAGTTAAATATTCATTTGATGACGATAACTTATTGACACTCGATTATCAGGCTGATACAGATCAGGACACTGTGGTGAATCTTACCAACCATACTTACTTCAATTTAAATGGAGCAGACAGTGGTACAATGCTAAATCAGTTCTTGCAATTGCATAGTGATAAAATTACCGAAATGGACCATGAATCGATTACCACCGGTAAATATCTGCCTGTAGAAAACACTCCATTTGATTTTCGGCAGCCAAAAAAAATTGGTGCTGAAATTGATGATGATACGAATGAGCAGATTCGTTTCGGTAAGGGCTATGATCACAATTTTGTTTTGACAGAAAGCAAAGGTCTCAATGAATTTTCCGTTGCTTATGCCACGGAAAGTGGTATCCAAATGACGTCTCAAACGACGATGCCAGGCGTACAGTTTTATAGTGGTAATTTTTTAAATGGTATGCTTGGTAAAAATGACATGGCTTACCAACGCCGCAGTGGTTTTTGTTTGGAAACACAATATTTTCCAAATTCCTTAGCCTTACCGCAGTTTCCGTCGCCTGTTCTCAAAAAGGGTCAGCACTATCATCATGTAACAACATATGGTTTTTCAATTCGTTAAGACCAATCGATGCAGGGAGAAAGCATGTGGAAAATATGCTTTCTGTTTTCCTGTAATGTGGGTCATTAGGGTGGGAAACGTTTACGGAAACATATTGACAGATATTATTGCAGGTAGTAAAGTAATACATATATAGTAAAAATTAATTTTTGTATAGACACTTGGAACAATTGGACTTGCTGACTAAATTCATGCGTTCCTTATATTTTATTAATAATGGTAAACGTTTACTGTTGCGGTTTTTTTATGAATAATAGAATTGCTTTATATGGTTTTTTTAATAGTTACATAAAAATAGAAAAAAATATACAATATTTACCGGAAAAACAGCTTATTTTTTGTTTTACGACAAAGAAAACAGCTTTTAGATATACTAAAAATATAAGCGGAGGCGAATTACAATGGATATTGTAAAAAACATGCAGGCTGAATTTAAAAAAAACTTTGGTGACCAGGCAACAAGTACCTTTTTTTCTCCAGGACGTGTTAATTTAATTGGTGAACATACCGATTATAATGGAGGAAATGTTTTTCCTTGTGCTATTTCACTTGGTACCTATGCGGTCGCTGCCAAGCGCACGGATAAAAAAATGCGTTTGTATTCGATGAATATACCGGAAAAAGGTGTTATTGAATTTGAAATTGCATCATTGAGTTATGATAAAAAATATGACTGGGCAAATTATCCAATGGGTGTCATCCAAATATTACAGAATCATGGTTTTGAAATTGCCACAGGGTTCGATATTTTATTTTATGGTACATTGCCAAATGGTGCCGGTCTTTCCTCTTCCGCTTCATTAGAAGTACTGACTGGAGTTATTTTAAATGAATTTTTGAATTTGAAAATCGATCGGGTCGATTTGGTGAAAATGAGCCAGGAAGCTGAAAACAAATTCGTGGGTGTAAACTGTGGAATCATGGATCAATTTGCTGTAGGCATGGGCAAAAAAAATCATGCGATTTTACTCGATTGCAACACATTGGTCTATAGATATAGTAAAATAGAACTTAATGGGTATAGCATTGTTATAGCCAATACCAATAAAAGACATAGCCTCGGTGATTCAAAATACAATGAACGCCGCGGTGAATGTGAAGCCGCACTGGCGCAGCTGCAAACTGTAAAATCCATGAAGGCCTTGGGCGAACTTACGGATGCACAGTTCGATGAACTTTCCAAGGCTATTTCGAATCCAATCCAACGTAAGCGTGCCCATCATGCCGTTTATGAAAACCAGAGAACATTAGAAGCGGTCGCAGCATTAGAAAATAAAGACCTGGTTAAATTTGGTCAATTAATGAATGCTTCGCATGTATCTTTGCGAGATGATTATGAAGTTACGGGTATCGAACTTGATACATTAGCTGAACTTGCCTGGAAGCAAGAAGGCGTTTTGGGTTCACGTATGACCGGTGGTGGCTTTGGCGGTTGTACCGTAAGTATTGTTAAAGATGAATGCATTGCTGCCTTTGAAAAAAATATCGCAGCAGAATACACAGCAAAAATTGGTTATGCCCCAGATTTTTATGTAGCAAATATTTCGGACGGTGCAGGTTTGATAAAATAGGAGGAATATAAAATGGCAATATTAGTATGTGGTGGTGCAGGGTATGTTGGTTCACACGCTGTACATGAATTGATTCAACAAAATGAAGACGTTGTGATTGTCGATAATTTACAGACAGGACATAAACAGGCGATTCATCCGCAAGCAAAATTTTATCAGGGTGATATTCGTGATGCGGTAATACTTGATAAGATTTTTATGGAAAATAAAATTGATGCGATCATTCATTTTGCGGCTAATTCACTCGTTGGTGAAAGTATGGTTGAACCATTGAAATATTTCAATAACAATGTGTATGGCATGCAGGTTTTACTCGAAAGCATGGTTAAACACAAAATTGACAAGATTGTTTTCTCTTCTACAGCGGCTGTTTATGGCGAACCAAAACGAGTGCCAATTATGGAAGATGATGAAACAAAACCAACAAACCCATATGGTGAAACAAAATTAACGATGGAAAAAATGATGAAATGGGTCAATAAAGCCAATGGTATCAATTATGTATCTTTGCGTTACTTTAATGTGGCGGGGGCACTCGATGATGGTTCCATCGGCGAAGACCATGCACCGGAAACACATTTGATTCCGCTTATTTTACAGGTTCCACTCAAAAAAAGAGAGCATATCACAATTTTTGGTGAAGACTATCCAACGGAAGATGGTACTTGTCTGCGTGATTACATTCACGTCATTGATTTGGCGGATGCCCATATTCGTGCGATGAATTATCTACGCAGTGGCAAAGAAAGCAATATTTTCAATCTGGGTAACGGCAAAGGCTTTTCAGTTAAAGAAATGATCGCTGCTGCCGAAAAGGCTACGGGTGAATCCATTAAAGTTGAAGTCGGCGCTCGTAGAGCCGGAGATCCAGCGCAGCTTATCGCCTCCAGCGAAAAAGCACAGACAATTTTGGGTTGGAAACCTTGCTATACAAATATTGAACAAATTATCAAAACGGCATGGACCTTTCATAAAAAACATCCAAACGGTTACGACGAATAGAAAACAGAGTTCATCGGCTTGGGGATAGAGGGAAGAAGATTATGATCAATTACGAAATAAATCGTTTAGTGAATTTTGCCCTGCAGCAGGGGCTGTTAGTTGTCGAAGATAAAATTTATGCGGCCAATCTTTTACTGGCAGAATTACAGCTGGCAGAATTTACTGAAGAAACAGTCGAAGAAACACTGGAAACACCAACACCAATTCTCGAAAAGATTCTTGAGTATGCAGTAAAAAAGGGTTTCATCGAAAACACAACTACGGAACGCGACTTGTTTGACACGCGGATCATGAACTGTCTGATGCCGCGTCCATCCGAAGTCATTGCACAATTTAAAAAGCAATATGAGCTTTCGCCAGTGGCAGCAACGGATTTTTATTATAAGTTTAATATTGCATCAAACTATATTCGTAAAACACGCATTGATAAAAATATCGCATGGAAGACAAAAACGGAATATGGTGACTTGGATATTACAATCAATCTGTCCAAACCAGAAAAAGATCCGCGTGATATTGCGAAAGCTAAACTAGTCAAATCTTCATCATATCCACAATGTCTTCTCTGCAAAGAAAATGAAGGGTTTGCGGGACATATCAATCATCCGGCGCGCCAAACTCATCGCATTATTCCAATGCAATTGCAGAAAAAAGCCTGGTTTTTGCAATACTCTCCCTACACCTATTATAATGAACATTGTATTATCCTAAATAGTGAACATATACCGATGAAAATATCGCGTGCAACTTTTGCGAATTTAGTAGATTTTCTAGACTTGTTTCCGCACTATTTTGCTGGGTCGAATGCCGATTTGCCGATTGTTGGTGGTTCCATCCTATCACATGACCATTATCAAGGCGGTCGTTATACATTTGCGATGGATAAAGCCCTTGTGGAACAAGAATATAAAATACCAGGCTTTGAAAAAGTTTCGGTTGGTCGTGTGAAATGGCCAATGTCTGTTTTGCGTCTGCATTCAAACGACGCACGGCAGATCGTTGATCTTGCTGTAAAGATACTGGATTTATGGCGTGGCTACAGCGATGCAGATGCTGCTATTTTGGCTGAAAGTGATGGCGAAAAACATAATACGATCACGCCAATTGCCCGCAAACGTGATGGTGCTTATGAATTTGATTTAGTTCTTCGTAATAATCGGACGAGTAAAGAACATCCAATGGGTATTTTTCATCCACATGCCGAAGTACATCATATCAAAAAGGAAAATATCGGTCTCATTGAAGTGCTTGGATTGGCTATTTTGCCAGCTCGCCTAAAAGAAGAACTAGAACTTTTGCGCATGGAATTATTAAAAGGAACAAGTGATGTTTCAAATATAGAATCCATAAAAAAGCATGCAGATTGGTACCAGGATTTGCGGCTTAAATATCATCAATTTACTGAAACAACAATTGATGATATACTCAAAACAGAAATTGGTCTTAAATTTATGCAAGTTTTGACGCATGCTGGTGTATTTAAACGAGACAATCATGGGATCAAAGCATTTGATGCTTTTGTTCAAATTGTAAAAAAATAGAATGATAAAGAAGAGTAGGATACGAAAATGAAAGCAACGATTATTGATGTAGCAGCAAAAGCAAGTGTTTCTGTGGCGACCGTATCACGGGTCGTCAATGGAAACTACCCTGTGAAGGAAGAAACTAGGCAACGCGTTATGAGGGCCATTGAAGAACTGCGCTATGTGCCAAATATCCAGGCGCGGGAACTTAATATGCAAAAATCAACGACAATTGGTGTTGTTGTGCCAAGTCTTTATAATATGTTTTTTGCCGAAGTTATCAACGGGATCGAAGATTATTTGAGTCGAGATTCTTATTCACTGCTCTTATCGTGTGCTAAAAACAATCCGAAACAGGAAGCTAAGTGCATCAATGATTTTATTTCTCGGAATGTATCGGGAATTATCGTCATTAGTCCGAATACGGAAAATATTGAAACCAATTTTTATGAACAGCTGGTACAGCATCAGTCGATTGTTTTTATTAACAGTTATGCAAAATTACCGAATATATCCTATGTATCGAATGATGAAGATATGGGATCTAGAATAGCTTTGCAATATTTACTCGATTACGGGCATAAAAAAATCTTATTTTTACGGGGCATTAATAGTGATTCTTATCAGATAAAAGAAGATACCTATATTGAGGTCATGAAGAAAAAGGGTTTGTACAATCCAGCTTATATTGTGAATGTCGGCGAGGGAAATGGTACGGAAACCGTTGATAATAGCATGTATAAGCTTATGGATATGATGCTCAATCTGGATGCAACCGCTATCTTTACTTGCAACGATCTCATGGCAGTGGGAGCAGTTAATGCCTGTAAAAAGATGGGGCTTCAAATTCCACGGGACATGTCAATTATTGGTTATGATAATATTTCACTCAGTCATTTTATCGAACCAAAACTCACGACAATGGACCAAAATATGTTTGCTCTCGGCACCAATGCGGCGGAACTTCTGATTGAAAAAATTCAAACTGGAAAAAATAAAAAAGTAGTTCTCGATAACATCTTGATTGAACGAGATACAACCGGACCTTGTTTACGATAACGAATAAATTCACCTCTGCATAGTCTTATTTGTGCAGAGGTGAATTTGTTTAGAGAAAAATGGTAATTTATCTTGAAATCGAAACTGGTTTGTGTTAGACTAGTTAAGTCAGTGTACCGCATATGCGGGCGTAGCTCAATGGTAGAGCGCTTGCTTCCCAAGCAAGACACGAGGGTCCGATTCCCTTCGCCCGCTCCATAAGTAAATCAAGCCCTCACAGGGATTACTGTGAGGGCTATTTTTGTGCGAAAAAACCTTAAAAAAACCTTATTAGGAGTAATATGGTAGATAACATAAATCAGAAATAAATAAGACAGTAAAGTTATTGATTGAATCGTAGCGGTCCTTATAATTTAAATCTAGTATATGGGAGACTTGATAATTACTTTACTGTCCGTTTATAGTTTAGATCATGTACTTTCGAATGAGCGAGGATAGATATTCAGAAAAGTCTTCGGTTAATTTGTTTTCCAGCTTGGCCGCGTTTACTTGAATGCATTTTTCTATGTGAGAGTCTAATTTATCCTTTTGTATAGAAAGACCATAAAATCCTCGATACTCACGTTTTTCTGTTACGTATATACCTATAGTTTGACGTTTTTTGTAGAAGATAGGATGATAACGGTCTTTTAGGATTTTTGTGAAATCGTCAATAGATAACAAGTGCTTTTTTGAAAAAGTGGCATTATACCATAAATCAAACGCTTGAAATAAATCATTTCTAGTGGAAAATGGAAGGCAATCAATTCCTAATTCAGAGATTTTTTTACTTTTGCTTTTTTCGTCAAAGGATTGAATATTTTCCATATCGATTAATTTTGATGAGCTAATTTGCATGGTACTATCAGTGCAAAATTCTAATAGGAAGGTTGAAATATTTTTTTCGATTGAAGAATCATTATTTGAAGTTAAAGTGATAGGGCTGGTGGGCGTGTTGGTCTCTATGTATGTGTCTATTGTGTAAAAAATGGATGTTAAAAGCATAAAAATATGTTCGTGAGGATTTAGTTTAAATTTGTCACTACAACTGTTTGACAGATCACCATCAAAGTGAATTATGTTGTAAAACGTATTGGCAATTCCTAAGGATTTTTCTATATTAGATTCATTTTTGTCGGTTATGTATATATAATGCATATTGTTTTTATGAGATATTTCGCCGAAAACAGGATCTTTTATAGAGACATAATGATCAGATACTAGTTTTTTTATAAAAGAAGGGTCTAAGCAAGTTGAGTTACTGGAGTCTAAATTAAGCATCTGAAGGAAGTATTTATTCTTTATAAATATTGGTAAAAGCTTATAGGATAAAGAGTTCAAAGGATATTCTGTTGTATGTGGTTCTGGAGGACAAAGACAATATAAAAATTTTCTTATGTAACTGATATTATTGCACTGTATAACTGTTATTTGAGGATAATTTTGATTAAGTATTTTGAAAATGGATTTTCCAATATATATTTTCCCTAGTAGAGTAAAAAGTTGATTTATTGTATGTGTATTGCCGTTCGAAATATTAAATAAAATACTTCGTAAATTGTCAAATAAATTGAGCCCTTTTTTATTGAACACGGTAGTGTCTTTTTTGAGTTCATATTGAATCCGGTTTTTTGAAAAAATAGCTTCGTCTTGTGATGGTAACGGAAGTGACATTTCAGATAATATTTTAAGATGAAAGCGGTCATAATTTCCATCTTGTGCAATTATTCTTTTTGTTTCTGGTATAGAATGGATGATTTTTTCGGCGGCTAAGGAGACAAAAGGATATATAGAATCTTTTTTTGATAAAAAAGATAATTGGGATTTAAAAGGTTTTTCAAATATGAATTTTTTATGATAATAAAAAATCGCAAATAATTCATCTGATGTAGGAGGAAAGGTATTCGCAGTATGGAACTTTTGAAATTTTAGAGCTAGCATTTCTATATCAGTTTGTGTACATAAAAAATCATTTTCATGAAAATAAATCAATGTTTTATCTAATCTTATATGAGAAATATTATAATTATCCAAAATACACTTGGTGCAAATTTCCATATTAGAAGTTAAGTGACAGCTTTTATTAGAACACATTCGATGAATATAGCTTTTAAAATGGTTAAAATAAATGGTTTCTTTATGATTTTGAGCAGTTTCTTTAGCATCTTCATTTATACTATTAGTGAGGCGATTTAGTATGTTTTGACTAAACGTATGTTCTCTTTCCTTGATGTGTTTAGAGGAAACTTCAGGTACTGATTTGATAAAAGGGGCTTGAAATGTAAAATTTGCGAACTGTTTTTCTGTCATAAGACTTACACTCCTAGTGTTTTTATAGTGTCGACATCGCTATCGACAAATATCTACATATATATTTCGGGATTTGATTGAATAATTCCTGTCTTCTATTGAAAGTATAAAAACCTAGATAGAATAGGCTATTGGGGAACCAATATAAAATAATCTACAGACGACACGACAATAGTGTCGACAGTGTAATATTAATATAAGCTAAGCCATATAAGAATCATTATTGCTAAATTAACACATATTACAAATTTAATAAAAAATATCTTTATAACAATACTGTAATGATAGAAAATAAAAAGGATAGATTATAGAAGCATTCTAATAAATCGAAAGATATAGATTGTGGTATTTAGAAAGTTAATATAGAAATGATATTACCAAGATAGAAATTGCTATCATCCGAAAATATAATTTTACAATGAAAAATACAATTGGGTAAAGCGAAGGCTTTACCCAATTTTTTATTGATAAGGATGATGTAATATTATGCAAAAACAAAATAGTAGGCCAATCAAAATTGTTGAGTTGGTGGAATCGAAAAAAGACAATGCGGGCACAAGCAGGCAGGTTAATGTGCGGTTTAAAAAAGATGAACTTATTAAATTAGAACGTATAAAAAGAGAGACGGGATTATCGTTTCCTAGTATCATTCAAAACTTTGTAAGAGAAAAAGATGTTGCTGTTAGATATGATGCCAAGAGTGTTATAAGGCAGCTAACGGATATTCATAATGCGTTTAATGAGTACAACCATTATGTAGTGGGTGAAATAGATGATTTGAAAACTATATTTTCAAAAGTTAATGAAAATATAGTTGATAGTAATATAGGATTACAGTTGAAACCATTGATTTTAGATGCTGAGATTCTAACTGAACACTTATTAAAAAAGTATAGAAAAACAAATGAAGATCTGAATCAGGAGATGAAAAATATTGTCGATATTCACGATGGAAAGTGATCAAGGAAACTTGGTCGAGTCATTGTATAAAAAAATTATTTATATAACGCGAATAACGGCAAGCCGACGGGATTATATCTATGGAGCAGCACTTTCTGTATACAATCCATATGGGGAAATGATGCTTGTAAAAGAAACATTTGATCAAGCTTTCGGAAAAGGATATTTTCATTATACTTTAAATCCCGAGACAGCAGATATTCTTGACTTAGGGAAATTTTATGATTTAGCCACTAATATGACTGAAGTGATTAGTAGTTTTTGTGGACATTATCAAGTGTTGATGGCAATTCACTTTAATGAAGAGCAATATCATATACATTTCATTGCCAATAATATTGACTATATAACTGGTAACCGGCTCGATATAAATCGACATAGATTGTCGAAAATAAAGGATTGTATTAATACTATATTAATGCAGCATGATGTATCGGTTATTAGAAAAAAAGACAATAATGGTCAGGTTTTAATCTAGCAAAATATCTTTTTAACATATGATGGACTATTTTGTAATTAGATTGAAAGGTAGTTGATTTTAAGTGGAAGAAAAGCATGCGAAAAATAAATTTTTAACAGCAAATGAGGTTGCTGACGAATTTTTTCAAGGGAAACTGAAGTATCAAAGGGTATTAAAAATGACAAGAGAAGGTGAGTTGCCTGCAATAAAAATAGGCAAGGCTTATGTGTATTTGTTATCAGAACTTCAAAAATGGGTTGACGGAAAATTTAGGCAACCTGCCTGGTCGGGGAAAGAAATAAAGTGGATTGATTGAATTTATTAGATTAAAGAGCGCATTGAAAAATGCGTTCTTTTTTATTTGGGGGAATTATTATGGCAGGGTCAATTCGAGATTTGGAAAATGGTCGATGGGAATTAAGAATTTCGAATGGTTATGACGAAAATCATAAACAGCGTCGTCTTACAAAGCGAATCAAAGCAAGCTCGAAACGTCAAGCGCAAAAGGCGTTAGATGAATGGAATATTTTGTTAGCACATAAACCACAGGACGTACTCGATAATAAAATAACATTTGGTCAATTAGTTCAGATTTGGGATCGACGTCACAATTCTAAACTGAGTGCTGCAACAAAAATTGGTGACCGAAGTAGGTTAGAAAAGCGAATTCTACCTCGATTTTGGGGAATAAAGTTGAAAAAGGTGACACCAGAATTAATACTGGATTTTGTAAAAGAATTGCGGCAAGATGGTATGAATGAAAACACGGGTGGCATTCTATCAGCGACAAGTATATATGCTCATTATAAGGTAATAAGCCAGGTGTTAAATAAAGCAGTTGAATGGGGCTATATGACGGAAAATCCTTGTTATAAAATACCAAGGAATGAACGTCCGCGACCGGAATATCATCAACATCCAATTTTTAACGAATCCGAGTTAAAGGCTTTTTTGAAGAAGGTAGATGGATTAAAAGATACGCCAACCAATGTAAAACACCAGTTGATGTTTTACATTGCACTACTGACAGGAACTCGTAAAGCTGAACTAGGAGCGTTGACATGGGATCGGATTGATTTTCAGGAAAAAGCGATTTATGTTGATAAGGCTGTTCAGTTTGCCAAAGGTGCAAATCGGGATTTCGGCAAGCCTAAAACAAAATCATCTATCAGGAAACTTTATTTGGATGATCGGATTGTTAAATTGCTAAAAAAGCATAAATATTATCAGGAGTTGTATTTAAACAGGCACGGATATAGTAATCCAAAACATATTGTGTTTTTAGCGGTAAGACGCAGTGGGGGAGAGTTAAAACCAGTTAGTGCAAATTGTTTTTATATTTGGCTGAGTAAGTTTGCTAAAGAGAATAGTTTTAGCCATATAACGGTACATTCTTTACGACATATGGCAGCAACCTATGCACTGAATTGTGGGGCCTCACTGACTTCAGTACAGACAATGTTAGGGCATACGAATATACGTACTACATCTATTTATTTGCATGATACGGACGATCAGAGAAAAGCGGCTGCAGCAATATTAACAAGAAATTTTGATAAAATGAGAGGAGAAGAATAATTATGAAATTTTATGGTGTTTATGGGAAAAATGGTGGGGGCGTTTATACTAACTGGCAAAGAGTGTTAGATACACGAAAATATATTGATGGTGTTAAAAATAAAGCCTTTAAAAGTAGGGTCGAGGCTGTTTCATTTGTCATTGAAGGTTTGGAAAATGATTATGGCGTTATCAATTCAGGACTGCTGTCGACAGCGGTGTTCGAAAAATATAATTGGTTTTATCGTTTGATAGAATTGAAAACAATATTAAAAAAATAGGCTTTAATAATATAATTGGGCACAGAATATTTTATAAATTAGAAAAAGTGCCAATAGGGTCCGATATACACATGGAACGTTTCAAATATCGTTTTCATGTTTAAATGGGACGTGGAAATTGCGTTCCATTAGACTGTACCCTATTGGTTCAGAGAGGTGGCAAGTAAAAATGAAGATTGGATATATTCGTGTAAGTACACAGGAACAAAACACAGAGCGGCAGAAAGTGCTGATGGAAAAACTTGGCGTTGATGAAGTATACATTGATAAAATGAGTGGTAAAAATACAAACCGCCCAGAATTGAAAAATTTGATGGGATTTGCTAGAAAAGGAGATATCGTGATTGTTGAATCAATTAGTCGATTTGCTCGTAATACAAAAGACTTATTGGACTTAATTGAACAGTTAAAGCAAAAAGAAGTAGAGTTTATTTCACAGAAAGAAAATATTGATACGAAAACACCAACAGGAAAATTTATGTTAACAATATTTGGTGCGGTTGCAGAATTAGAACGAGAATATATATTACAGCGGCAACGAGAAGGCATCGAGATTGCTAAAAGACAAGGAAAATATCGTGGGCGGCAGCCAAAAGAATATGCTGGATTTGATGACATATGTAAAAAAGTTGAGGCTGGGGAGATAACAGCTACAATGGCTATGAAGATCTTGGGAATAAAGAAGTCGACATTCTATCGCAGAATAAAGAAAATAAAAACCATTGAAAATAATGAAAGCAGTAAATAATTCGAAATCAATCCAGTAGAAATTGTGCTTTTTAGAGAAAGTGGCGTGAAGGATTAATGTTGCTGATTTTCGCCTGCATAAAATTATGTTTTTTAGTAATTATTTTATAGTTAGGGTACAACTGGGGTGCCGTAACGGTAATGCATCATAAGAAAATGTAAAGTTTATTCATTTTGTTTTTATTATGTATGCATAAAATTTTCATGTTATAATGAAACAGTGACACATACAACATTGATTTTTTTAACACTGTAATGTATAATTAAATATAGGAAGGGCATGACCACTAAATGGTCAGCCCTAAATTTGCAACGAAAAGTCTACCGCCTTAGCTTGATTGCTGGAGGCGGTTTACTGTATCTTAAAAGATAAGTTTATTGATGTGCACTGCATAATGAACTTATTGTGATGAACAGTGGAGGGGGATACGTATGGAAAATACATTAGCTGTAGCCCAAACACTTTATAACACTTATTTTAGTGTGTTTAATGAGCCAATGGATGAAATGAAAATGCACAAATTGATGTACTTCACACAAAGAGAGTCATTGATATGCACAAAAGAGCCTTTGTTCGATGAAGCGTTTCACGGATGGAAATATGGACCTGTTTTGCGTTCTGTTCGAGAAGAATATAAAAGAGGGGCTAACTTTAATGACAGCAATGTTGCAATCTCAGTAGATTCTCAAAAAATAGTCAAACAGGCTTTTGATAGATATGCCCGTATGTCTGCATGGAAATTAAGTACGTTATCACATGGAGAATTAGCTTGGAAAGTTTCACGTAAGGGGCTTAAAACAGGAGAAAACGGAAATATTCCATTAAAACTCAGTGCAATGAGAATTGACGCATTAAGGGAGTCTTCTGAAAGGGCAAGATCCGGATCGCAAGCAGAATAAAAATGGGGTGAGTTTTATAAGTATTAAAGAGATAAGAACATTTTGTCAACAATACACATGTGAAACATTAACTAGTAACCCAAAAAACAAGGATGCAATTTTATCATTTACTACAACTGAGTATGGAGAACCTTTAGTAAACTATCTGCAAAATGATGCGTGGAAACATGATGAAGATGGGAAAACAAAGGTATATCTAATAAAGGATAGTAAAGATGAAATTGCATTTTATTTTTCATTAAAATGTGGTCTTTTATATAAAAAAGAGATGGAACTAGATCAAGAGAAAGAATATTATGTAGATTCAATTTATAAAATAATGGAAAATACAACAGATACTTCACAGCATGAATTAGATGGTCTTTATACTGATGTATTAGCCACGTTTGACGTTAAAGGAGCTACAGAATTATTTAACATTGCAAGAAGTCGATTAGAAGCAAAAAAAGATCAAGAACGAGATCCATCTAAGACAACACATGTCGCAGAGTGTTATCCAGCAATTGAGTTGATGCATTACTGTAAGAATACAAGCTACAAGGGGTATAAATATACAGAAGTTCCTCTTGGATTTGTCTTATTTTGGGAAGTTGTTGTTCCTCAAATTTGCAGAATAACCGAAACGATAGGCTGTGAGTATGTATATTTATTTGCTGCAGATAAGAGCGATAGAAGCCATCATCGATTAGTTGATCATTATCGCAATGCTTATAAATTCGATTCAATGACGGATGCTGTTGTCTTAAAATCGGATTATGAAACGGACTGCTATACACTAACACAAGATATTTCGGCCTTAAAAGAGAATAGAGAAGGTATTTGGAAAGAACGCATGGAAGACTATGAAAATGATGAATAATAATCTAGTACAAATTTTAAAGCAAAGTAAAAACATTGTTTTTTTTGGCGGAGCAGGCGTATCTACAGAGTCAGGCATCCCTGATTTTCGTAGTGAGGAAGGTATCTATAATCAAAAAACAAACAATAGTTATTCACCGGAAGAAATAGTATCTCATTATTTTTTTAAAAGACGACCAAAGGATTTCTATTCATTCTACAAAGCCAAACTTGTGCATCTTGAAGCCAAACCAAATGATTGCCATAGAGCACTAGTCACTCTAGAAAAGATGGGAAAACTATCCGCTATAATTACGCAGAATATTGATGGGCTTCATCAAGCTGCAGGTTCCAAAAATGTAATAGAATTACATGGGTCCGTATATGAAAACTATTGCATAAAATGTCACAAGAAATACGATATCTCTTACATTCTCAATGCTAAAGATATCCCCTTCTGTTCGTGTGGAAAACTCATTAGGCCGGATATAGTTCTTTATGGAGAAACGTTGGATGAAAATGTGATAAAGCAGGCAATTGAAGCCATTAGTAGTGCCGACACTTTAATTATTGGTGGGACTTCTTTAATCGTTTATCCTGCAGCGACGCTTGTAAATTATTTCCATGGAAAAACTATTGTTTTAATTAATAAAACAGTCACTCCAGCTGATGAAAAAGCCAACCTTATTATCCATGATCCAATTGCAAAAGTTATGAATAGTGCTGTTACGCTATTATTAAAAAGCACAGAAATCTGACCTTGAAGAGCAACTGGGTTTGTATCCGTGTTTTTCAAGTAAACTACAAAAATTTATGAATGCCGTTATCGACTGACGTGTTGTCAAGGTAACGGCATTTTTGACGCTTACTCTGTAAATAAGCATATCAGCCAGTTTCATGGTCTGCACAGCGTAGAGATCGCCAAATATCCAATCCATAGGGTAGTCAATTGACATGCGTTGTATCAGCAGGGAAACAGAACGCTTTAGTCGAAATGGTATAAATTACAAATATTATAAATGAAGCAGCTATAAGCGGGATTTCAATAAGAAAATGGGGTTGTTTCTTTGTCCAATATAGTCAATCAACAAAGTCTTGCCGATTTTATCTGGGACGTAGCCGATCTTTTACGCGGCGATTTTAAGCGGTCGGAGTTTGGACGAATCATATTACCGTTTACGGTGTTGCGGCGGTTGGAGTGTGTGCTTGAACCAACGAGGGCGGCGGTTCGAAATCAATACAAGGCGAGAAAGGATAGTGGTGTGGATCTGGACTTGCTTTTGCCGGGAACGGCCAAGGCAGCGTTTTACAATATATCCGAGTTTTCGTTGGCTAACGTCGGCTCAACGAGCACGCGGGCGAATCTGGAAGATTATATAGCGAAGTTTTCGCCAAGTGCCTAGCAGATTTTTGACCATTTTGCGTTCGATAACGGGCTTGTCGAATTTAAAACGGTGTCAGATAAAGAAGTGCAGTATTCGCTTTCGGATCCGAAAGACGGTCTAACCAAAGCCAATACGGACGAATATATGACAGCGTGTATCGCTAAAATGTATTTTCAAATAAAAGCGCAAATTAAAGAAGTCACCGTTATGGCACTTGTTTGAGTGTAGTCAACGTCAAAAAAGCCCTGCAACTGCGGGGCTTTTCCTGTATATAGATCGATTGGGCAAAAAGGGGGTGTATGGCTATGGACGGCAATATATTGACTGCAATCGCACAGGTCGGGTTTCCAATTGTGATTACGCTCTACCTGCTGATTAAATTTCAAAAGTCGCTGGACGTTTTCGCAGATAAAATAGGCGACCTGGCGGGCGAGATCAAAGAACTATCGGCAATGATCCGGAAAAATTAATAGGTAGAAAATACAAAGTATGGTCTATGCTTTGTATTTTTTTGCTTTTTTATAAAATATATTAGTCGTAAAAATAAATAGGTACACTTCTTTTGGAAATTGTATTTTAAGACGATGGATAAGCACTACCGTTCTTGGAAGTAATTCAGTCAGATCGTCGACAGAACTTTACCAACTAATTTGGCATCAGGAATGGTATAATAACGAGGAATAAAATAACAATATTTGGAGCTATACTATGAAAAAAGAATTAAAAAACATTATAATATTTTTTTTACAAAGTATGATGGTTTTTGCAATACTGTTTTGGGGATTGAAGGTTCCTTTATCTATTTATGCAATATTAAGTATGGTTTGTTGCATTTTAGTGCTAATACAATTTTGTCCTTGTAAGAATCGCGTATTTTATAATAAAATTTTTGCGGTTTTGTATGGTGGAAATGTAGCATTTCTTTTTGTAAATCCTAGCGCAATATGCTCGTTAGCTATATTGCAAATGATACAGGTCGTATTGCATTGCACAACTTGCTGGCAATATGTTGTAAATGAATTAGATTTACATGAAAAATTATACGGAAAACGGCAAAGTGATTTAAACACAATAAAAGAAAAAATCAAAAATAAAGATTTTCCTATTATCGGGATAGAGGCTGCATGGGGCGATGGAAAGACTTTCTTTATTAAAAAATTAAACGAATCTTTTCAAGACAATGAGAAGTATGAAGTTATCACGATTGATGTATTAGCCTGTAATTTGGATGTTTTACCGCAGATTATAGTGGATGAAATGGAACGGGTTTTATATGAGAATGGCATTATATCAAGGTATTCTAAACGATTAAAAAATTTTTTTGATAAGGAGAAAAAAATAAAATTTTTTGGTGAATTACTATCAGAGTCAAATGAATCTTATGCCAAAGCATTTTGTAACTTAAGAAAAGAATTGAAAAAGCTTGGGAAAACTATCCTTATTGTTTATGAAGATCTGGATCGGATTGTCGATAAAAATGTAATAATAAAAATTTTTTATATTTCAGAAAAATTGGCATTTAATAATGAATGCGTTAAAATTTTGTATCAATATGATCCGGTCAAACTTAAAGAATATTTGGGCGATGCAGGCGAGCCTAAGTATTTGGAAAAATATATTCCATATACAATGAAATTGTCAAAAGTTGATTTTTATGAAGTTATACAAAATGAAATAAAAGAAAATGGGTTTGATAAAGCTATTTTAACAGCAGGTAATTTGCAAGATTTTCAAGCGAATTCAATGGCTTTTGTAAAGGATATAATTCAAGGGATAGACTTAACAGAAAAAATTAATGTGGTATTTAGAGATATATATAGTATTAGGACAGTTCGGTATTTTTTGACAGATATTTATCACATATTGAGTAGACCCAATAATAGAGTTGATGGTGATAAACATACAATAATAGCGTTCTTTTTTATTAAACATTTTTTAACGGAAATTTATAGTCGTTTTGCCTGTGGTAAGAATTTAAGATATTGTTTTGATATTAAAAATGATGATAAACTGATGCCGGCGTGGGAAGTATTGCGCATCTTATCAGAGAAAGACAGCTCCACAACAAAAGAAAATATGCAAATGGGTAAACTATTTCAGGATGATGAGGATATAAAAGCTTATATTGCATACCGATTTTTGGTGGGAGACAATTACGACTTAGATGTTAGAGATACTGAAAAATCACGGTCAGTTGTGGCTGAAAGTTCTAGAGCAATGCAGCAGGGGCAAATGCTAGATCAGATAGAATCCATTATTTGGCACTTGGTAGAAGCCGGGCAGCCTGTTTTAACAGACTACCAGTGGATTGTAGATAATATGCAAGAGCTGATTTTGAGTAAGAAAAAAACAGAATGGGACGCAGGATACAGAGAATTTGAAGGTAAATTACCAACAAGAAAATTTTCCGCGGATATATTGACGGCGCTCTGGGGTAAAGGTGCTGAATATCGTTGGAAAATATATTTTATATCTTTTATTGCTACAGAATCACCAAATCAACCGGTAGATTATAGAGGGTTATTAGAACTCTATTTTTTAATTAAAAAGCCAAAAAAAATTAATGATAGTTTTATGGCCAATATGAAGCCTTTTTTAGCTCGGGTTCGTAATGGGGATTCTTTGTCTGCATTTGTTATATTGCTAAAGCGAATGAATGATTTTGACATAGAAAAAGATTATCGTCTCCAATATAAAAAATTCTTGCAATTGTTAATGGATATACTTAAAAACTTAGGATTTTTAAAGCGTGCAGCAGGGGTTGGTGGACCGTATGATATATATGAAGATATGGAAAAAGATTTTCGTAATATTGAAAAACAGTTATTGGATATAAAAGAAAAACTGGCGGAATCACAAAAAGGTTTTGAAGACAGCCTTATTGTTATTGATGAAATGTGCATATTTATTAAAAAGGTTTTAGCTAGTAAACCTCCAGTGTCATCCCCCTTAGAAACATCTTCAATAGAATCGGAGACTCTTGGAAAAATCTATGGGCAATTAAAACAGGCAGGAACAGAAGCGGACCGAGAAAGAATCGTATTGAAGGAAAAAGATATTTCAATTATACAGTGGGCGGAGCTGTTTGATAGATTGAAAAAAGAACAAATTTAAGATAAGTATTAAATTTGCAGGAATCTAAAAAAGCCATAAGCATCATGGCGGGCGAGATAAAAGAAATCTCGGCAATGATACGGAAAAATTAATAGACGTAAAATACAAAAATCGTTTATCCTGAGGCGACGCTTGTAAAAGCAAATAACTCCTGCTGAATTTAGCAGGAGTTATTTGTTTCTTAGGGAATACAAGGGTGTTGAGCTTTTTTGATATTAATAAAGGCAAGAGGAATATAAGGAGGAAACTATATTGCGTCGTTTCGTATTGGAAAATGTTTGGTGGATCACTTCTTCGATTTCTCTTATTTTACTCGTATGCAATACTTTTTCATTGGCAGAAGTTAAAGTAGATACAACAACGCTAGTATTGCTTATAATTCTATTGATAAGCCCCTTTGCTTCAAATTTAAAGAAAATTAAATTTGGGGACTTTGAAGCAGAAATAAGTCCAATGGAAGTTCAAAAAGTAAAAGAAGAAGCCGGGGTCACTTTATCCGAAAAAGATGAAGCTATGAATTTACCGGAATTGGATAAAATAATTAGTAATATCAAAATTTTGGTAAAGCAAGATGCTGTAATAGCATTAGCGAAGTTGCGCATAGAACTGGAAATGTCTATCGCAAGATTATGTAAATTAGTTATGATCAAGCAATCATCGGGAAAAAGAGCATTCACCCTCAGTATGATGATACGCGAGTTGACACTAAGGGAAGTTTTACCTAAAGATATATCAGCACCACTAAATCAGGTTATCTACTTATGTAACCGCGCTATTCATGGGGAAGATATTCGCCAACAAGATGCCGAAACTGTTGTCGACATAGGCGTTTCATCTTTGAGTAAGATAAGTTCCTTGATTCAAGATTTAGTAGTTAAGCCGCACGAAACCTTGGAAATTAATCACAATGAATTAGAGGGTTATCTAACGGCGAAATATCGTGTAACTACGGTAATCCCTTATGCCGATGCTCCAGTCAAACAGGTCAGACATTTAACTCAAGACGAGTTAAGCGAACTAATTGAAGGATATGGAGACTATGCTGAATGCATTGTTGATATTCAAATTGAGAAATAAGACGTATTAACAATTCAGGGGGAGATAGACATTTATGATGGGAGTGGAAATATGGACGATTATACAATTTACAAATGGGGAGACTGTAATTTATTAACTGATAAGTTAAAAGAATCAACACTTATTTTGGGGAATGGTGCCAGTATTGCAATAAGTGACGTCTTTTCATATCAATCATTATTTGAGAAAGCAACTAGCGATCAAATATTAAATTCAAAAGCTACAAATGTATTTGAAGCGATTCAAACGAAAGACTTTGAACTTGTTTTAAATAAACTACGACAAGCTGCTATTATAAATGATGTCTTAGGTTTGGATAGTGATCATGTTGCGTCCGAAACCTATAAAGACATAAAAGATGCCCTTATAAAAGTAGTGAAAGACAACCATATTTCATATCAATCTAGGAGATTTAGCATAAATGATGTTAGAAACTTTATGAAGCAGTTTAAAACTGTTATAGATTTAAACTATGATTTACTGGTTTATTGGGCAATAATGTCTGATAATCCAATAACAATGAAAGATTGTTTTACAAAAAGAAGAGGGGACGGTGATGGGAATTCTTTTAACTATGAAATAGAAACATTCAGAGAAACGTATAAAAATGTAACAAACCCTACACTAGTTTTTTATCCTCACGGTAGTTTGGTATTACTTACTGATAAAAATAATGAAGAATTAAAAATAAAACGGACGAATAACGATAATTTATTAGATGAAATTGCTAATAAATGGAGTGGAAATTACGTTCCACTCTTTGTAAGTGAGGGAGATTCCGCACAAAAAGAAAAAGCAATAAAAAGAAGTTCTTATCTTAATTTTATTTATGAAAATGTATTAAATAATTTAGGCGAAAATATAATAATATATGGATGGTCGATGTCAGATCAGGATAAACATCTTATAGATAAAATATTTAAAAAAACTAATGTAAAAACAGTTTTTTTATCAATTTTTACTGATGGAAAAACTGATGATGAACTAGAAGAAGAACAAACTAAAATAATTAAGATACTACAGAAAAGAAATAAAGATATCACTATTAAATTTTTTGCATCTAATAGTGAGGGGGTATGGAATAGCATTTCAATGTGATAATGAAACGCAAGTGCATTGATGTGAGTTTTAGGCAAAACAACATCGTGGGGAGAGGGATGGGCTGTGTGAAAGAACGGTTTGAGAACTACTGTTTAATTGAATCTTTGTATGAGAATCATTGCGCTGAGATTCCTAAGAAAAAAGGTTTATATATTGTGATTAAACCTGTAGAAATAGCTGCTGTATTTTGCGAGGCGACGGTTGCTATTGCAGAATTTAAAGGCAAGTCTATGCTGTATGATGTGGGAACATTAGAAGAAAAATTCAATGATTCCGATCAAGAAATTTTATACATTGGAAGAGCAAAAAATCTTTATACAAGAATTAAACAACTTATTGATTACGGTTATAATGGTAAAAAAAATCATCGGGGTGAGAGAGTTCTTTGGCAAATGAAAAATCATGACAAATTTAAATTAGGCTTTTTGCAATGTGAAAATCCTATTTTTGAAAAGAAAAAATTTTTACAGGAATATTGTCAAGAATATCACGTATTGCCCGTTGCGAATTGGAGAAAATAATAAAGTAGAATAGGCGCTCCAGACCAAGGCGGCGGCACGGACTCTGCGAAAGCACATTCCGTGCCGCCGTCTTCGTCTTCCGCTCATGTAGCCGAATGCTGACAGCACTCGGCTTTCGTTCAGTCTGTGATAGTGCCGATACAACATCGTAGCGTTGAAGCGGTCAGCCTTTTGGGGCGAGGCTGATACTGACTATGTGTTGTAAGACCGGAGTCGGCATAGGGGAAGATGGGCGGCTCCTGCCTTTTCCGTCGCCCCTCTTCCCTCGCCTTAATCCGGCAGTCCTTCGGACACTGGTCTACGACCGATAAGCACAGTTATCGATAGTTAAGAGTGTACCAAGAATTTTAACCAGTTAGAAAGCCACGCACACTCTTAACGGTCGATAACTGCCTTACGCTTATCGATAGTAGACCCGAAACCAAAAAATCGTAATGGATCCAATTCCAAAATACTGTGCAAATTTTTTTTATAAATTGTGCATATATTGATATAGTATTTAAAAATTATCATATCATCACAGTTTAAAATGTAAATTTTATTGAAGAATATATGGTGTCGTTGTATAATCATATAATGCATCTAACTGTTATAGTGATTTACACAGGACTTTGTATTACTATTGTCGAATGTAATTTTATAACAGAAAAATTAAATAATATACGTTTAGAAAGTGGAATATCTTATGGATGTACTGTTGTCTATTAAGCCCAAATATGTAGAACAAATTCTATCTGGGCGAAAAAAATATGAATTTAGAAAAAAGATTTTTTTGAAACCAGTTGAGCGCGTGTATGTATACTCGAGCAGTCCGGTTAAGCGTATTGTTGGCTTCTTTCTCTATGCGAAGAGTATTAAAGATACTCCTAATAATGTATGGGAACAGACAAAAAAATTTGCGGGTATATCTAAAGATGATTATTTCCATTATTTTATAGATAAAAAAATAGCATATGCACTTATAATTGAAAGATTTTATGAATTTGAAATACCTTTGGATCCGAAACAATTGTTTGATGATTTTTCGGCACCGCAATCGTATAAATACATATGTGGGGATGCTGTTAAATGAGAAGTTTTGCGGTATGGTATACGTCAAAACATGGTGTGCGCTGTAAAAAAGCGGATGTACATATCAATTTATGGAATAACAAGGAAACTTATTCATTTGATTTTGGCTTAATGATAGACGATATTTCGGAAATTACGACATTACATTTGTACTGTCCTTTTCAAGTATCGATACATGATATTAAAGATTTAGGTGAAGTGATTTCACATAATAATGTTTTGGTAAATGCTATTTTTAATGAGAGTTATCTTGTTGCATCTGGAAATCCTAAGCGAGGAAGGGTATACTCAGAGTCTAGCTCATTATCGGATTTTATTATTTATGCTTTAGAAGATACTGAAATTACAAGTCGACCTTGCAAACGCAATGCATATAATAACGGTTTACTGAAATCTCATCCAATCTCTTTTGGAACTATTTTAGATATTAATGTCGAGAATATTGAACAAGTGGAGGCAGGGGAGCCGGTGGAATCGGTAAGCCAAGAAAAACCTATTAAAAGGTATTATTTTCGCCTACGTATATCTGTTTGTAAGGACAAATTAGATTTGATTATGCATAAAGAAACAGGTGTCACTGTTATTGCTGATTATCTTACAGATACAGAGATTATTGATTTTCGTTTGAACGATTTGAGAAGCTGTAGTGATGATTTACAGAATCAAGTTAATCAAGGATTGAAATTTGATCTTCAATCAGTACATTATTTAATTTTAAGAAATGCCAATGAAACGATTATTCATCAAGGGTTGCCAGTCGAGAGTCGTATGCTGGAACAAGAGTTATGGGATAAGTATATAGATGATTTGGATCATCATATGATTGCTTATCACTTTAAAAAGAAAAAGAAATCTAAAGATCCTGAGCTCTCGGATGGTTCGGAATTATCTGATAAGAAGGATTGCTTTGAGTATGTAAATGATTTTTCAGTCTTAACTAGATTTCAATCTCAAAAAAATAAAAAATATTTGATGCTTATGTATGTATTGTTTACGGTGTTTATTGCTATAGCAGCGAATATTATTACCGATATTGTAAAACAACATTTTGGACTTTAATTAGGAAAAGGGGGTAGCATAATGGATACAAAATTTTTTAAGGTTTCAGAAATACGCCCTGAACAGGTTAAAGAATATCTTGTTTCTATTTTTGGTGTAAAAATCCAAGATAAGGTATATAACCAGTTAAAAGATTTGGTTAATGATTATCCAGGATTTGATTATTGGTTTAATAATATAGTTTATCCAGATGTTATTCGTGCTAACGGGAATAGAGAAATATTATTTTCTTTTGCAGGCGAAAATAATAAAGTGGTATCTAGTATAGCGATTTTAAAAAAGACGGAAACCGAGAAAAAAATATGTACTTTTAGGATTAATGAAGAGTGTCGGAGCCAAGGACTAGGGGAGGCTCTTTTAAAAGCATGCATGGTCTATTTAGAAACAGATAAGCCGATTATTACTATATCAGATTTACGAATGGATATGTTTCAGAAACTTCTACAAAAATATAATTTTAAAGAAATGCAAAAGCTTCCGAATTATTATCAAGATGGGTCTATTGAACATGTCTATAATGGGGAACTTGGTTCTAAGGTGAGTTACAAATAATTAATCGATGATACGAAGTGATCGTCTGATTCCTAAAAAAGCGCAAAGATAATCTATATAATTATGCATAGATTATTTTTGCGCTTTTGCTGATTTTTAGGGTGCAATAAGGGTGTATCTATAAAAATGATAATAAGGGTAACGAATCTACTTGCATAGAGGTATTTTCAATAGGCTTTTATTTAATGGTTTCATTTTTTTATTACAGGTTTTTTTAGAAAAAAAGCGAAGAGTATATTTTGTAGATATATTCTTATAAAGGTCGTGGCGAAATGGCAATTTTATCATTTATATTTTTTATTGCATTGATCCTGTTTGTGGTCGGAATGGTTACGCCAAAGGCAGTTATTAGGTGGGGACCGGAAGAAAAACGAACGAGAAAGCAAGTTGCAATGATATATCTAGGCGTGGCTATTGTATCATTTATTCTTGTTGGGTTAACGGATGATGGATCAAGTAAACAAAAACGTGAGCAGGCGGCTATTGAACAACAACAAAAAAAAATGGCAGATGATGCAGCCGTAGTAGCTACTGCAGCTGCTAAAAAAGACCAAGAAGAGCAGCAGAAAAAAGTTGATGCCGCTGCAAAAACAGCAGAAAATAAAGCGAAAATACAAAATACGATAAAAATTTTGCACTTGGCTACGTCTAGACCCAATAGTGCAGGTGGCGTTGATTTGGAAATAGTTTTCAAAAATGTATCAACTGATAAAACTATCAAATATTGTACATTTACAGCAGTTCCTTATAATGCAGTAAATGATGTGGTAAACTGTACGATTAGACGGGAAAGTAAATTTAATGGAAAAGTCACTGGTCCGATTGCTCCTGGCCAAACGGATGGTGAAGATGAATCATGGAGTTGTGCATGGTATAATAACACAATTAAACGTGCAGAGCTTACTGGGGTTAGAATTGAATATACTGATGGCTCAATTGTATCGATTGGACAAAACGACATACCATTAATTATGCCGAAATAAAAACAAAAGTCTTGACCATACGAGGATGGAGTTCTATTTTTATCTGTTAGACTTAATAAGATTGGTAGGTTTGTTAATCCTTATTTTTTATATATTCAGACTGATTTAAGATATAATTAATTACACATTGTTTAGGGATTTTCCAAATACGTTTTAATCGGAAACATTTTAAGTCACCAGAAGCCAAAAGTTTGTAAGCAGCGTTTTTGCCGATGGAAAGCATTTCACAAAGATCTTCTACATTTACTAAGTCGTTATAGTCATTAAACATATGGATGTCACTCCTTTTTAGATTTATTTATCGGAATGTTTCATAGAAAATAAGAATAAAAATACGTATGGATAGAGAGCCAATAGAGGGCTCTCTATTTTTTATTGTATAAATTTCCAGTTATATAATCATCTAAGGAGGCACGTAATACTAAATAATTTTTACCGCGTTTTATGAATTGAATTTTCTTATTGCGAATCAGTGCATAAATAATTGAAGAAGAATAGCGAAGATAAACGGCAGCTTCTGCGGATGGAAGTAAAGCAGTTTCGAATAACATGAATATTCACCTCCTAACGTCTTTACTCTTTATGTTGCATTTTTAACAATTAACGAAGAATAAAAGCAACCTGATAAAGTCATGATATTCAGTTATATATTATAAAAATGAATCCTAGGGTCTTGTGAATATATCACAAAGCTCTTTTAAGGATCATACACAAAGGAACATAGGAATTTTACTGCGGGTGAGCATAATGCTCATCCGTTTTTTTATTGAAAACAAAGGTGAAAATATAAAACTTTAACTCTGGGTTTAGGTATTAGAACTATTCTATAAAGCGGGGAACTGGCAAAATGTGCGATAATTTTAGAGGGAAGTGTGGTGAGGTAATGGACTTAACATATAGAGAACAACTTAGGCAAATCGGCTTGAACATCAATTACTATAGGAGATATCGTCAATTGACACAGCTACAGTTGGCTGAACACGTGAGCATCAGCGCATGCTATGTGTCTCAAATTGAAAGAGGGCTAGTCAAAAAAGCAGTTTCATTACCTGTGCTCATGGCAATTGCAAAAGCACTTCATATAGAAGTATCGGCATTATTTCAGTTTAAAAATTTAGAGAACAAATAATCATCTTTATATAGATTTATTTTATTAGGTCAAGCGGCAGAATGGCCTTTAACTGCTGGAGGAAACCATGGATTTTTTAGGGATAGGATTTTTAATTGTGGTAGGAATTGTGGGAAGTATTGTATTTTGGGCTCTTTTAAACAACAGCGTTATCTTAAACCCCAGCTTGTCGGGGCTGTTTAGTTGGTGGCTTGGATGTGTCGTTGGAACAGCGGTTGTTCTGTATTTATTATTTGATCTGTTCTTTGGGGCGGTGTCCTGGGGGATAGATTTTGTGAAGCTTCATTACCAAGGCATCCTTGGTACGATTGTAATTCTCGGCCTTTTAGGTAAATTTGCAGGAAAAAAAGATGCGGCAAAAGATAAAGCAGAATAAAAAATAAAAAAGGATGTGTTAGAAATGAAACGGATTTTATTGGGTGCAGTACTTGCCTGTATGGTGTGGGTTGCTGGTATGATGCCAGTAGAAGCTAGTTATAGCAAATATCTCAATGGCGATACCAATTATGTTCTCGTTTATGGGCATATGGGAGTTGCTTTTTATTTAGATAAAAGCTCTGTTGTCGCAAAACGGGATGACAGTACCGCCCATGCTTTTGCGGAAAACATTGTTAGCGTGGATAGTGATGGGAATATTACAGGAAATCAGACGTATTGGTACTATCAGAAAGTGGATCGCCCAGATCTCTATGAAGCCTATAAAAGCAATGATGGAAATCATTGGAACAGCTTTGAAATCAACGATGATAGTGGGGCTATGGCAGTTGTTGTACAGGGATTTAAATATGGTTGGCCGATTGCCTTTGGCTACGGATGGTCGTAAGGCATAGAAAACAGCAAGGCGCGGAAGTTCTATGGCAATGGTGGTTATACATAATCTAGCAGCATATGACACGCTGAATCATCACTTTTAAAAGAATAAACAAACCTATTTAGCACAGGCATTTTGCCTGTGCTTTTTCATGTGAAAAAATAGAAAATAAAAGGAGTAATGGAAAATGAAACAAGGCAGAAGCTTAGCAGATGTAGGAAGCGAATTAGAACGGCAACGTATGGCACGAAAGGACTTTATCGCAGATACTAGAAACCTTGAAATGACAACGAATCAAGACGGAACCAGCTTGTCCCTATATTTGGAAGATGAACCCCAATCCTTTGCGGTAAGCGAACTGGCACATCAACAGATGGCATCAAGGCTTCAAATTCCCTATCGATATTATCAAAAGATGCGGCAGGAAGAAGCGCCCTTGCTCGATGAAAACGTCAATACGTGGTTTACCCGAATACCGGAAAAACGCATGCTTCGAGTGATGGATGGCAAAGTTCGGGCATTTTTGTCAGATCGGTATCGGAGGCTCGATCACTTGGAGCTTTGTAGCGCCGTATTGCCTGTTGTCAAAGATATGAAAGGAGCCGAGATCGAAAGCTGTGAAGTCACCGAAAGTCATTTGTATTTAAAAGTTATCAATAAGAAGTTGAAAGCCGAAGTCAGTGTGGGCGATGTTGTTCAGGCTGGCTTTGTTATTTCTAACAGTGAAGTGGGGCTTGGAAGCCTTAAAGTAGAGCCGCTGATTTATCGTCTCGTCTGTAAAAATGGTTTGATTGTCAAAGACTATGCCCAAAAGCGGTATCATGTGGGACGGCAGGTGGAAAGCGAAGAATCCGCTTATGAAATCTATTCCGATGAAACACTAGCGCAAGACGATAAAGCCTTTTTCATGAAGGTACAAGATACCGTGCGTTGTGCGGTCGATGAAGCGAAATTTTTGTTGACGGTAGATAAGATGCGGGCGGCGATGAATATTCCACTGGAACATGATCCTGTAAAGTCTGTAGAGCTTTTGGCAGATAAATTCATGCTCAATCAAAATGAACGTGGCGATGTGCTTCGTCAGCTCTTTATGGGCAGGGACAACAGTCAGTATGGACTTGTTAACGCAATCACAGCGGCAAGCCAAATCACCGAAAGCTATGAACGGGCTACGGAACTTGAAAGAATCGGCGGTGAAATTTTAGCGATGGCAGTCCCGAGGAAATTACTGCCGATGCATGAAGCAGAAAGTAGCATCAAAAATGTTACACCTATTCGGAGAAGTCTTCGGGCATAAAAGGATCATAAGCAGGAGTTGTGTTGAATGGACATGGTTCCTGCTATTTTTATTTTAAAGGAGTTGTGATGGTTTATGGAACCAGATGATAATTTAAAAGATTTATCTGAAGAAGAATTGCTTAGTGAATTTTTACCCAAAGAAAGTGCGGCACATCTTATTCGCGAATACCGAAGCATCTATCAGATCATGATACATGTACCCAAAACAGAGTTAGAAGCTGTTTATGGTATTGGCAGTGCGAAACTAAAGAAGATAACCTGTATCCGTGAAGTCATGAGCCGAGTTCAAGAAGGACGAAAACAGGAAATTAAGGGGATTCAAGGTCCGGTAGATGTAATCGAATATTTTCGATTCTTAGAAGATAAGCAACAAGAAGAATTTTGGATACTGCTTTTAAATGCAAAAAATAAAATTATCAAAAGCCAGCAGATTACCATTGGAACGCTTACGGCATCTTTGGTCGCACCAAGGGAAACCTATTATCCAGCCATTCAAGCGATGGCTGCTGGAATCATTGCGATTCACAATCATCCATCGGGTGTCAGCTCTGAAAGTAAAGAAGATCTTGCTGTGACCGAGCGTTTAATAAAAGCCGGTAAGATTTTGGATATACCGCTTTTAGATCATGTTATTATCGGTCGCAGTGGTGGTTCTAGTATGCGAGAAAAGTATGAATATTTATGGAGAAAATAAGGGGGACAAAATTATGTCAACTTATCTATTTTGTGCAACGTATCAGGATTTAACCTGTGATTTGCGAATTTGCCGAGGTCATATTGGCATTGAATTTAGGACGAAGCAAAGAGAGACAGAAGAAAGTATGTACTTCTCATTGAATCCGATGCAGGCAAAGACTTTTGCGGAAAGTTTGCAAAATATGGCCATGCGTATACCCATAAAAGAAATCAAAAATACCGATGTTTTAGGGAATTTGGAGGTTTATACAGAAATTGAAGAAGAAAATAACAAAAAAATATACCACAAGGAAGAATACCCGGTGGTATAAAAGAGAGAAAAATGCCAATAACATAAACCTTTTCATGCGAAATAGATAAAATATAATACAATATAAGAATATTTTTGTGTAAATAGTTGTATTTTTGCGTAGAAAGAATATAATGAAAGAAAATAAAGCAAAAAGGAACGATTTATATGTTGTTGAATCCATATACGCCCGGTGCGGGAGTGCCTCCTAGATATTTAGCAGGTCGTGAAAATACGATTCGAGAAGCAGAAGAAATATTAAATTATATTGCCAATGGTTATTTTGCTAGATCCGTTGTCTATTATGGTCTTAGAGGCGTAGGGAAAACTGTATTGCTGAATCATATTGAAGATATGGCAGAGGAAAAGAGCATTCATTATGAACATATTGAAATTGCCGAACGGGATTCTTTTAAAAGTAATATATCGTTGAATGTCTTAAAGCTGATCCGCCAAATGAGTGCGAAAGAAAAGGC
>NZ_FNZK01000032.1 GCF_900109225.1 Propionispira arboris | reverse complement strand
TTAAAAATCTAAATTATCTTTTTTGTTAAAAGAAATTGTTAGTTGTTGTTTTCAAACGCAAGCGTTCGAAAACCGCACATCTGGCTTGATACATGTTGGTGTACATATATCTTTTTGTTTTCTACATTGTTTAGTTTTCAAAGAACACGTTGCTGGCACTTGCTTAAGTCAGCTTGTATAGATTATCACATCCGCAAGCGGCTGTCAATATCTTTTTTTGAAACCAGTTGATGTCATTGCCTTAAAGACAAGTGAATCCGTGATTTCGTTTTTTTGTTTTCGCCGTTGTTATTGGCGACTTGTAATATACTACACTCTTTCAGCTTTACTGTCAATACTTTTTTTAAAAAACATTTTTTGTTTTTAAATTTCTTTTAGCTAGGCTCAAACTCGCCGTTTAGCAATGGCCTGTCGCATTTTTTTCATATGATTTATGTATTTTTCTGTATCATTTAAGGATATACCCGTATACAACAAATCTACAATAGCCATATGTACGAGTCGCGATGCAACAGCTTCCGAGCGATACCGCACTTCTCGTCCCATCCCATGCAAAACGAAATCCGCCCGTTTGGCCAAAGGCGAATGAACATAACTCGTAATTGCAATGACGGGTACATTGTTTTCTTTTGCAATATCAACGGACTGTAGTAATTCAATCGTAGCACCTGTATGCGAAACCGCAATTATAGCATCGGCGGCTGTCAAAAGCGAAGCCGAAGTAACTTGCATATGTGAATCTTCATAAGCATGAATCAACATGCCAAATCGCATGAATCGTGTTTCTATGTCACGACAGACTGTTGCCGAATTGCCAAACCCATAGACAGCAACGCTGCGGGCTTTGCATAAAACCGCTACAGCTTTTTCGATCGTCTTAAAATCAAGTAATTTTAGGGTATCTTGCAGTCCATCATTAATATTCTGAAATATTTTACCAGCCAGCGCTTCATATGAATCGGTTCGATGAATATCTTGATATATACTCTCATCCGGTGTAAAAAGTTCTCCTGCCAACGCAATTTTCAAACTTTGTAAACCACTAAATCCCAATTTTTTACAAAATCGAGATACTGTAATTTCTGCACTTCCCGTATTCGCTGCAATATCTGAAATAGTTTGTTCCATAATATTTTTTTCATTTTCGATAATATAGTCCGCAATCCGTCGTTCCGATTTTGTCAAATCTTGATAGCTGCTCCGTAGAATTGGCAATTGGACAAATTGTGCTTTCTCCATAACGTAAACCACTCCGTTCCTTAATCATTCCTCCATTATAACGTGATTTAGGGAAAAAACAAACAAGAGCCGCTTATGTTCGCGACTCTTGAAAATATTACACTATCATCAGACAAAACAAATTGTATCACCGACCATAACCCGAGGTATTCCTTTCCCCGACATGGCAATCTGTCCCGGCTGTTCCACGGTATCTTTCCCATTAAATAACAATGTGCAGTGACCATGTTCCTTTAACGTGTTTAATGCATCAGAACCAATCGCTGTTATCGTGTATTCATGATCCGCTATAAGCACAGTACCACCAACTTCAATCAAACCGCTCACTTCATCTTTCGTATGAGCCACAACCATATCGAGATATTCATATGGCACATCTCGATCGAATAAAATCATGCTTTCGCGCAATTTTAATAATTGAAGGGAAAAATCACCGATATTCGTAATCGTTACTTCATATTTCATAAACTCCGCCTCCTCCTACACAAATTATTATATCATTTTAACCGACAAACACGTTAATTGCCAAGACACCGATCAGTCCAACAACTGAAATAGTTGTTTCAAGTGCACACCAAGTACGGACAGTTTCTTTAATCGTAAGCCCGAAAAATTCTTTAAACAACCAAAATCCCGGATCATTTGGTGGACTAACAATTAGACTCCCCGCACCTGTTGCCAAAACCATCAGTTCTGGACTGACACCAGACATTGCGATAAGCGGTGCTACAATTCCGCCCGTTGTCAAAGCAGCTACTGTCGCTGAACCTACCGAAATACGAATAACGGCTGCAATCAACCAGGCCAAAAGCAAGGGTGAAAGATTAGATCCCGCCATTAAAGCGCCAATATATTTGCCCACGCCACTTTCAATCAAGATTTGCTTTAAAGCGCCGCCGCCACCCACAATCAATAAAATCATTGCAATAACCAAAACAGCCTGTTCAACAATTTTCATTACTTCGGTCATACTTTTCCCCCGATTCAATCCGAAGGTAAATATGGCAATCCCAACCGAAATAGACATTGCCATATCCGGTGTCCCTAAAAAAACCAGAACATTTTGGACAACAGAATCACCAGACATCGTCAGCTTTGCCACAGCAGAAACTGCCATTAATATAACAGGAATCAACGCGGTCGAAATGCTGGTCAAAAAAGAAGGCATTTCTTCCTCCGTAAAAACTTTTGGACTATATAAACCTTGTGGTACTGCCGGATTAAGATCTTTCACTGTATTATAAAGCAAAGGTCCCGCAATAATTACAGCAGGTACAGCCAAGATAGCTCCATAAAGCAGCGTCAAACCAATATCAGCATTATAAATTACAGCAATAGCCGTAGGGCCCGGATGTGGTGGCAAGAAACCATGTGTCGCTGATAAAGCTGCCGCCATCGGAATCCCCACTTCCAGCAGTGGGATCTTAGCTTCTACGGCAATCGTAAATACCAACGGAATTAAAAGAACAAACCCAATTTCATAAAACAAAGCAATGCCTACAACAAAACCCGTCAAACATACCGCCCATTTTACATTTTTACGACCAAACACATTAATAAGCGTCGTTGCAATACGCTGTGCTCCACCACTTTCAGCCATAAGCTTACCAAGCATAGCACCGAAACTAATGACAATCGCTAATCCGCCCAGTGTTGCGCCAAGGCCACTCTGAATCGTCGGTAAAATTTTAATAATAGGCAAACCTTCTGCATAGCCCACAACCATTGCCACTAAAACCAAGGACAGAAAACTATTCAATTTCACCTTCACAATTAGGAAAAATAGCAGAAAAATACCGCAAGCTAAAATAAATAATGGCATAATGTAAATCCCCCTTTTGAATTATTACTGAAAACCCTGTTATTTTCTTTCTAGATATATAAACAAGAAGTAATTCTATCTCTATTTTTACAAATAAATGTTATATTCTCATCATTTATCGGTAAAAAGGTAGATGTCTTAACTAGTAAGACACCCTAGATGAAAAACACGACCGTCGATAAAATGGATCTATATATTTATTGATGCTCCACGGCATGACCGCCAAATTGATTACGCAAGGCTGCCACCACTTTCCCGCTGAATGTATCTTCTTCCATTGAACGATAACGCATAAGAACTGACAATGCTATCACCGGCGTACAAATTTGTTTTGCCAAGGCTTCTTCTAACGTCCATTTTCCTTCACCGGTCGAATGCATAATTCCTTTTAAACCCGACAGCTGACTGCCCTCTTCGCGAAATGCATTTTCTGCCAGTTCCATAAGCCAGCTGCGAATGACAGAGCCATGATTCCACATTCCCGCAACTTTTTCCATATCATATTTGTATTCACTCTTTTGTAAAACTTCAAAACCTTCCGCCATCGCCTGCATCATGCCGTATTCAATACCATTATGTACCATTTTACAATAATGACCACTACCAGATGGACCTGTATATAGACAGCCTCCAGATATAGAAATGCTCTCAAAAAGCGGCTGACAATGTTGATAAGCGGATTCATCGCCACCAATCATCACACAAACCCCCTCTAACGCCCCTTCTTTACCGCCACTCGTTCCACAATCCAAATAAGACAGCCCAACTTTCTTTAATTCTTCACTCCGCCGAACCGTATCACCATAATACGAATTACCGCCATCGACAATGATATCCCCCGGCTGACATACTGTTTTAAGCAAATTCAGCGTTTCTTCTACCGGTTTACCAACAGGAACCATCATATATAATACCCGCGGACTTTCAAGTTGATTTACCATATCAACCAAATCTGCCGCTATGTTTGCCCCTTTTTCTTTTAGCCCATTCGTATTAGCTGGCATAACATCATAAACCACCAATTCATGCCCGTTTGCTAAAATGTTTTTAGCCAAATTATAGCCCATTTTCCCAATACCAATTAGTCCTAATTTCATCCCAATGTACCCCTTTGTCTGTATTTTAAATTGTTTTCTGATAAGCCACGAGATCGGAAAATTCCTGCTGCACGTTCCAATAAAGCCGATCATAAATATCATATAGTTTTGCATACACCGCTGCATTTTCTACTTGTGGTGTATATATTTTTTTAGGCTGGATTAAGGAAGCTGTATCTTCAATACTATGTATAATACCTGTTGAAATAAAACCTAATACCGCTGCGCCAAACGCTGCTCCCTCACTGTTATCGGGCAAAGTTAACGTTTCACCAAACACATCAGCCATAATTTGAAGCCATAAGGGTGATTTAGTAAAACTACCACTCACACGTATATCTTGGACATCACCAAAATCTCGCAATGCCAGTAAAACACTATTGAGACTATAACAAACCCCTTCCATCGCAGCTCGTATCATATGTGACCGGCCATGATTCAAAGATAAACCAAAAAACATACCGCGCAGGTCCGAATTCCAATAAGGAGCTCTTTCGCCTGTAAAAAACGGCAGTAACAGCAAACCATCAGACCCGGCTGCAACCCGCCCCGCTTTCATCGTCATAAGATCATAGGCATCCACATCCAGATTTTCCATCTGGGCGCTGCCATAATGACAGACTTTATCTCGCATCCAGCGCATCACAATCCCACCATTATTGATTGCACCACCGGCAACCCACATATCATCGGTAAGATTATAGCACCACGTCCGTCCCTTAGGATCAACCTTCGGTACCGCAGTCAACATTCGCAAAGCACCACTTGTGCCGATTGTGGCACTGAGCTGACCTTGTTGAACCGCACCGATGCCAACATTTACCAGCACCCCATCCGTTGCTCCAATAACAATCGGAATCCCGTTTGGCAAATGCATGCGCTGTGCCGCTGTCGGCAAAATTGCCTGATGATAGGTCGTTGCTACAACCTGAGGCAAAGCAGTTTCTGTTATGCCTAAATACTGAAGAATATCCGTATCCCACTGCAAATTTGCCGCATTATAAAGTCCACTGCTGCTCGCAACAGATTTATCAACGACCCACTCGCCAGTAAAATGCTCAAACACATAATCTTTAATGGAACTGACATACGACATGCGACCAAATAAATCTGGATGATGCTTGCGCAGCCATAAAATTTTAGTCATTGGATAGCAAGCATGAACTGGGCAACAAGTTTTTTGGTAAAAACGATTGCAAAGTTCTGCATCGAGCTTCATCGTCTTTACAATATCTGAGCTGCGGCTATCTGCCCAAGTCATCATATTTGTTAGAAAATTTTTATCAGCATCCATCGCGGCAAAACTATGCATAACTGTACTCAGGGCCACGCCGGCAAGTATTTTACCTTTATAACGTAACGCATCCGCTGTATCTTTCACAACGCTTTCCACCGCATTATAAATCTGCGCGGGATTCTGTTCCGCCCAGTCCGGATGCGGTGTATCCAATGGATACAGAACTTCAGCCGAACTCAGTTTCTGTCCATCGGGCTGATAAGCAATTGCCCGAACTCCGGTAGTACCAATGTCAACGCCAATCCAAACACAATCTCCCCACCGCTCTTTTTGCATGAAATCAACCTCCAAATTTATTTTAAGCATCGCTTATGAATTGATTGTAGTCTAACACAAGCCACAATAAAATGCAATACATTATTCATTTATTTAAATAATAAATGATATAGTTATTTCATTTTATTTTAAATAAAAATGCCCGTTTCAGTTTTATACCAAAACGGACATTTTCTACTCACTTAGGTTCGATAACCAGTATCTTACCACTACTATCTTCCAACGTTTTTACCACATTTTTAACTTTATCTGCCATATTCGTTAATACAACAATTGTTGTCAGTTTTTTCTCTTGCGAAAGAATATAATTCCGATCAAACGTAATCAATTTATCGCCTTGTTTGACCGAATCATTTTCTTTAATATGAACCTCAAAGCCCGCTCCATTTAACTCCACGGTATCGAGTCCCACATGAATTAGAATCTGCACGCCATCTTTTTCGATTGCCACCGCGTGTTTTGTCCCTGCCAGTAAAACGATCTGACCATCACAGGGTGCCAAAATACAATCTGTTTCAGGTTCCACCGCAAATCCATCCCCCAGCATTTTCGATGAAAAAACCGCATCCTCCACTTCTGTAATATCAATCACCTTGCCTAAAACCGGTGCATAAATTTCAAATTTTTTCTTATTAAATAAACCAAACATACTGTCACTCCTTCTATTTATATGGCAATCACTTCTTATTTTAATCTTTCTGATAAACTACGTGGCCTTCTACAATGGTCTGCGAAATAAAAATGTTATCATCAAAAAATGTCAAGTTTGCTTCTTTGCCAACAGCAATTGACCCCATTTTATCATAAATCATAAGTTCTTTTGCTGGATTTATGGTTGCAAGTCGTATTACATCTTGCAGCGGCACTCCCGTATTTAGCCAAAAGCGTCGAATCGCTTCATTCATGGTCAATACACTCCCGGCAATGGTACCATCACGAAGTGTTGCAATCTGATCTTTGACGATTACAACCTGCCCGCCCAGCTCTGATTCTCCATCCGGCAGCATACAAGCACGCATGGAATCCGTAATTAAAATAAGCTGGTCTTTTCCTTTTATTTTATAAACAAGTCGCTGCATAGCTGGATGCACATGCACATTATCCGCAATGATTTCACAAGTCACTGCTGTATCAAGGGCCGCTCCTACCACACTCGGTCTACGGTGATGAAGCGGCTGCAAACCATTGAACAGATGGGTAACTTGACCCACGCCAGCCGCAATCGCCGCCATGGCTTCCTCATAGGTTGCCGAGCTGTGCCCCATTGAGACCACAATATGATTTTTTTTACACTCTTTCATAAATGTATCGTCGACCAGTTTTTCTGGGGCAATCGTAACGATTTTTATAATATCTTTATAAGGTTCTAAATAGGAAAAATCCGGTGTAATAATATACTTTGAACTCTGCGCTCCCTTGTAAACTTCACTGATAAAAGGTCCTTCGACATGACACCCGAGAATTTTCGCACCCATTTTTTTCCCCATGGCCGCTCTAATTTGATCAAAACTGCGATAAATTGTCGGAAAATCATAGGTCATGGTCGTTGGCAAAAATGCCGTCACGCCACTTTGTGCCATACCTTCACGAATTGTATCCAGTGCTTCTGGAGTATCATCCATCGCATCAAAACCATGGCAGCCATGAATATGTAAATTGATAAATCCGGCAGATACATATTTACCCTCTGCATCGATTACCAAATCAGCGGAATTTGCTGAAAAAAAGGTATCGGGTATTATTTTTTCTATGGTTTCATTATATAAAAGGACCTGTCCTGTTAAAATTTGATCGTCTAAGATTATTTTCCCATTGATAATTGCCTTCATATGATTCATCTCCCAAGATTTATTTTACCATAGAAAAAAGGAATGGGGTTATGACAAACTTTTGCCGCAGCCCCATTCCTCGTTTAAAATCATCGTTTTGATGCTATAACAAAAGCAATGTATCTACTTTTTTTCTTGTTTTACCAAAGCATTCATTTCATTCGCGATAAGTTCTGCCCTGGTGCCAACTACAACCTGCACATTTTGACCTTTTTTGATGACCCCAGCTGCACCAAGTGCTTTTAGAGCCGCTTCATCTACCTGTGCGGCATCTTTGACAGTTAAACGCAAACGTGTAATACATGAACTCACTGCTTCAAGATTTTCCGTACCACCTAAATGAGCTACGATTTGTTTCGTATAGGCATCAATATTGGTATTATCACCTGCTTTATTATCATCTTCAGTATCATATCTGCCAATTGTCGGAATATCAAAATGACGAATCGCCCAGCTGAAGATAACATAATAAATCACGGCAAATACCAAACCAATTGGAATAATCAGCGCCGGTTTCGTCGCCAGCCCCCAATTTAGTAAATAATCGATAAGCCCTGCTGAAAAACCAAATCCATGCAAAACACCAAAACTATAAACGACTGACAGCGCAAGCCCCGTCAAAATTGCATGGACTGCATAAAGACCTGGTGCCAAAAACATGAACATAAATTCGATTGGTTCCGTAATCCCCGTTAAAAATGCAGTAAAAGCAACAGAAATCAAGACCCCGGCAACTTTACTGCGATTTTCCGGTTTGGCTGCCCGATACATAGCAAATGCCACGGCTGGCATACCAAACATAAATATGATATAAAATCCTGCCATAAACATTCCCGCATGTGGATCGCCAGCAAAGAAACGGTTCAAATCACCCGTTGCCACTTTACCAGCGGCATCTGTGTAATTGCCGAATACAAACCAAATAAAACTATTCAAAATATGATGCAGACCAACTGGAATCAGCAAACGATTCAAAACACCATAAACAAAAGTCCCCACGACGCCCGCACCAATAATCCATTCCCCCAGAGAATGAATAAATACCTGAATCGGTGCCCAAATTACGCCAAAAATCCCCGCCAAAACGATTGATACCAGTGCTGTAATAATCGGTACAAATCGCCGCCCGCCAAAAAAGCCGAGAAACTCCGGTAACTTGATATCATAGAATCGATTATATAAAACACCCGCTTCAATCCCACTGATAATCCCCGCTAAAACACTCATATTGAGTTCGGGATTAATTGCCTTCAGCCCTTCCGTTAAAATAAGATAACCAATGGCACCAGCCAAACCTGCCGCTCCATTATTATCTTTCGCCAAACCTACCGCAATACCAATGGCAAATAAAAGTGCTAAATTGCCAAATACAGCGGCCCCTGCTTTTTCAATAAAAGGAATATTCAATAAATCCGGTGCACCAAAGCGTAATAATAAAGCCGCTGCTGGTAATACAGCAATCGGCAGCATCAAAGCTTTACCGATGCTTTGTAATTTTGAAAACCAGTTTCCCATAAATATAGACCTCCTCCTAAATATAATTTACTTGCTTGGAAACTCATTTATTATACCCCTAACCTACAGTGCTAAGCAATGTACAACACTGCACGATAAAGAAAACGAGATTTTGCAATCATTCTAGAAGCGGATTCTATTATCCTGCAGAACCACCTAAAAATCAAAATTTACGAGTAAAGCTTTTACAAAACATGTTGCTATTTCGGTAAAAGAGCCGCTGCCTCTTTATCGACAATAACGATAACATCTTGATGCAGCTGCAAGATAGATGCTGGTGCGTCAGGACGAACACCACCATAAATAGCCTTATAGATTGCTTCCGCTTTATTTTTCCCATTGGCTAACAAAATTACTTTTTTCGCCAGCATAATGGTCTTAATCCCCATACTGATTGCATAACGCGGCACATCCTTAGGGGTAGTAAAAAATCTTGCATTTGCCTCAATTGTTTCCTCGTCAAGTTTCACTTTATGTGTCGTCGCTTCAAACTTAATATCCGGTTCATTAAAGCCGATATGAGCATTTTGCCCAATCCCTAATATTTGTAAGTCCATACCACCTTTACCCTCGATTAATGTGTCATAATGTTTACATTCTTTTGCCAAATCATCCGGATTGCCATTCGGAATATAAATATTTTCCGGCTTGATATTGATTTTATCAAAAAAATGTTCATGCATAAAATAATGATAACTTTGTGGATTACCTGGCTCTAAACCCAAATATTCATCCAAGTTAAAACTAATCGCCTCAGAAAAATCCAAACCAATTTGTTCATGAACCTGCACGAGCTTTTGATACATCAAAAGCGGTGTGCTTCCCGTAGCCAAACCAAGTACACTATTTGGCTTTAAGTACAATTGTCCGGCCACAATCCTCGCCGCAGCCGTACTCATTTCTTCATAAGATTCCGTAATAATAATACGCATAATACTCTCCTCTCACACCTCTATCGATTAAATATTTTTAAACATTCCATCAAATGCATCATAAATGAAATTTTCATCTTAATAATTCAATGGCCTGCGTTGTCAGGCATTTCTTTTTTTCGGCGACAGCAGGCATTTGTTTCACGACTTGCGTATAAACAAGATCCATCAAAAACAGCTGTGCCAATTTCGCTGAAATTGACCCCGTCTCCAGCAATGTTTCACGAGCTGCATACGCAAGATGCAAATCCGCTATAGCTTGTAACTGCGAATGTTGATTCGACGTAATAGCAATAATTTTAGCCCCATTTGTTTTAGCTAACTCCACCGTTTTTATAACTTCAATTGTGTTCCCTGAATGCGAAATCGCCACAACAATATCTTTGTCCTGCACCAGTGAAGCCATCATAATCATTTGATGACTGTTGTCATAACTGGTACAATCAAGACCAATCCGGAAAAATTTATAAGCTGAATCTTGTGCCATAAAGCCAGAATTTCCAATGCCAATAAAATAGATGCGTCGTGCTGTCATCAATAGTTCAGCACTGACCTGAATGTCCTCATTTTTTAATGAATTCAAGGTCTTTTCCAGTGTTCCAATATTTGCATCCAATAATTTACGCGCGGTAACCAATGCCGTTTCATCACTTTCAATATTGCGATTAATAATATAACGCTGGTTGACAAACATTAACTCTTGCGCCAAGGCCACTTTAAAGTCTGGCAAAGTGGAAAAGCCCATTTTTTTTACGAAACGCGTGATCGTTGATTCACCGATCCCGCACTCCTTAGCCAATTGTGAAATCGCCGTATGAGACACTCTTTCGATATTTTGTTTGATATATTCCATTAAAATTTTATCCGACTTTGATACCTTAAATTTAGGTTTTGCTAGCTGTTTAATTATATTCATTTCAAAAAAATCTCCTAGTTATCCAAAAACATCCTGACAAAATGATTTTTATTTTGCCGCTTATTCGTTGCGCTTTGTAAAAATCTCTTCAATTTCACTTTTAATTACAGTAACTTGTGGACCATAGATAACTTGAACCCCATTACCGCTTTGCAAAACGCCAATGGCACCGCTTTCTTTTAAGATCCGTTCACTGACCTTTTTGCCATCTTTTACGGTGACCCGCAAACGTGTTGCACAGCAGTCAAGATCTACAATATTATCTCGGTCACCCAGGCCTCTAAGAATCAGCTCCGGGCGTGCTGCATCCTTTGAAAGCACAGTCACTGGTTCCATTTCAGCATCTTCTCTGCCTAATGTTTTAAAATTGAATTTCACAATCAAATACCGAAAGGAAAAATAATATAAGAAAAACCACGGAACACCCACCAGGGGAACTAAAACCCAATTTGTTTTTGCGGTTCCTTGTAAGATACCAAACAAAACAAAATCAATAAATCCTCCCGAAAAAGTTTGCCCGATCGTAATCTGTAACATATGGGCGATCATAAATGCACAGCCATCAAAAAATGCATGTAATACATAAAGTGCCGGTGCTACAAATAAAAATGAAAATTCGATTGGTTCTGTTATCCCTGTCAAAAACGATGTTAAGCCCGCCGACAGCAAGAGCCCACCAACCACTTTCTTGTTTTCCGGTTTTGCCGTATGATACATCGCTAAACAGGCACCAAGCAGTCCAAACATCATTGTGATAAAACGGCCAGACATAAACCTTGAAATGCCAATATAATACTGCTGCGTTGTTGGATCACCAAGCTGAGCAAAGAAAATTCGCTGCGTTCCTTCCACAAGCTGTCCGTTGACCACTGCACTGCCACCCAGGGCTGTTGTCCAAAATGGTAGATAAAAAATATGATGCAATCCAAAAGGGCCAAGCATTCTAAGCACAAATCCATAAATTAAAGTACCTATATATCCCGTAGAATCGACCAATGTCCCCATGCCAAAAATCAGTTTTTGAAAATGCGGCCACACAACGACCATAACTGCCCCAACAAAAATTGCGGCAAAAGAACTGACAATTGGCACAAAGCGTGACCCACCAAAAAAGCCGAGAAATTGCGGTAATTCAATTTTATTATATTTATAATGCAAAAAATAAGTCATAAGGCCAATCACCACACCACCAAAGACGCCAGTTTCCAGCGTCTGAACCCCTAAGCTCATCCCCTGTCCAGCTCCAGCAAGGTTATCGGTGGCTAAAGTTCCCGTAATTTTAAGCAAAGCATGGATACTGGCATTCATGACAAGAAAAGCCAGCAACGACGCTAGTCCAGCTGTTCCCTTATCAGTTCGTGCTAAGCCAACAGCAATCCCCACTGCAAACAATACTGCCAAATTAGCAAAAACGATAGATCCGGCATCGGACATAATAATAAAAATATTTTGCAGCCACGAAATATCCAAAAACGGATATGTTTTTACAGTATTCGGATTTGACAAAGCTCCACCAATACCGAGCAATAAACCTGCCGCGGGTAATACCGCAATCGGCAGCATAAAAGACTTACCAAAACGCTGTGCCTTTTCAAAAAAAGTGCTATTGCCTGTTGTATCAAAAATACTCATCCAGACTTCTCTCCTTTTTCATTTTATAATACAGCTATTTTATCCTAGTCTATGCAAAATTAATTTTGTATTACAGCAGCAAACTTTTTTGTAATAAGTTGCGGTCTAGTTATCGCCGAGCCAACAATTGCCGCATAAGCTCCCGCCGCAAAAACATGTGCCAGATCCTCTGGTGTATTGATTTTCCCCTCAGCTAATACAGGGATCGTTAAGTCCGCTGCTAATTTTTCTATTAAAGCAAAATCAGGTCCTATCGATAAATTTGAATAATCCGTATAGCCAACCATCGTTGTCGACACTGCATCTACACCATATTGTACCGCCTGCACGGCTTCTTCATACGTTGATATATCGGCTAAAACCTCTACTTTTTGTTTCTTGATTCGCGCAACTAAAGACTGCATAGACTCCCCGTTTGGTCTTTTTCGATTTGTCATATCAAGTGCAATCATCTCACATCCTGTTGCTAAAAGTTCATCAACTTCACGTATTGTCGGTGTAATATAAATAGCTGAATCGGCATAATTTCGCTTAATTAAACCGATAACTGGTAAACCTGTTATTTTTTTAATTTCCTGAATATCCGCTACTCCCTGTGCTCGTATAGCAACAGCACCACCTTCTTGCGCCGCTTTTGCCATACGCCCCATAATGAATGGACTATGCAGCGGCTCATTCGGCAAAGCTTGACACGATACCAATAATTTCCCCTTTATTTGTGCTAACAACGAACCAGCCTCCTCTATTTAGATGTAATAACTAATTTTAATTTGATAATAACATGCAATTCTATTTTTTGCAATATTTTTTCATTTTTATCATTATATATATATAAATCACAAAAAAAAATGTTTTATGGTATTATATTTCATTTTGTGAAAAAAGGAAAATGCGTACAAACCTTTCAAATCGATCGAAGTCCACGGAACTCGATGGAGATGCAAGGAGATGTACGGAGCAGCATGCCTATCCCGATTGGCGCAGGATTGGGCTGTATAGTGCAGGATTGGCATGAATAGCGTCATTCGCCAAGGTACTATCATAAATGATACAATATACATATAAAGAATATATACTTTATAAAATAAATGACCGGGCAGTTTGGTTTATAGTAAGGGGTTAGATATTATGCTACAGTGGTGCGCTTTGTTTTTAGCAGTCATTACTGAAGTAATAGGAACGACGCTAATCAAAATAAATATCGTCGATCAAAATGAACCTATTGTAGGATATGTTTTATGGTTAGCCATGATGGCTTTATCGTATTTCTTTTTATCAAAAGCAATTGTTAAGATTTCCTTGAGTCTTTCCTATGCCGTATGGGAAGGTGCTGGACTGATTGCTATTACGTTCATTGGTTTCTTTTTATTCCATGAACATTTACCCATCACCAAAATAATTGGCATTTCAACAATCGTTGCTGGCATTCTTTTATTGAAAAATGGCAGCAACGAAAGAAGCAGGTGATTGAAATGAATAACGAAATGCTTTTCCTCAGCCTCTCCATTTTACTAGATGTTGCTGCAAATATTTTTTTAAAAAAATCAAATGGATTTCGACAAAAACTCTGGGGTCTGGCCGCAATTGTATCGATTCTTTTAGCTTTTATTGCTTTTTCCCAAGTCATCAAAACAATGGATCTTAGCATCGCCTATGCTTTTTGGGGCGCCGCCGGATTGATTTTAACGACTTTTGTCGATATGACATTTTATGGTCTGCGCCTTAAAAATAGCGCGATCGCAGGTATTGCCTGCATGATTACGGGCATCGTCTTAATAAAATACGTGGCATAAACAGCTGTATTTCACGAAAGTGAAATACAGCTGTTTTTTATTAAAATATAACCTAAGTATTAACTAAAAATTAACCAAAACTTAGTCTAATTACCTATAAAATTTGTTATAGTAGTAAAAGGAGACTATAAATAAAATTTTAGGAGGCAATGTTTTGTCTTTTTCACCTCAACACGAATTATTACGCATCATTGAAGGAGAACTCATTACACCAGTGTATCAACCAATTGTAAATTTAAAAGATGGTACCATTCTTGGCTATGAAGCACTCAGCCGCGGTCCTAAAAATAGCATTTTGGCTAATCCCGAAGATTTGTTTAAAATTGCTTCTCAATACGATAAATTATGGAAACTTGATTATCTATGCCGTAAAAAAGCAATAAAAAATGCGAAACCCATGTTAACAAATCAACTATTATTCTTAAATGTCGATCCTAAAATATTGTATGACAAAGATTTTCACCAAGGAACGACAAAAAAGCTATTAGCAGAATCAAATATCAATAGCAACCATATTATTTTTGAAATCACCGAAAAAACAATTATTAATGATTATGCAAATTTCCGCGCAGTTTTGAATAATTATCAAAGCCAAGGCTATTCCATTGCTCTAGATGATGTTGGGTCTGGTTATTCAGGTCTAACATTATTGACCAAAGTCACCCCGCAATTTATAAAAATCGACCTTGAATTAATCCAAGGTGTACATAATGATAAGATTAAACAAGCCATTGTAAAATCATTAGTTGATATTTCGGCGATAAAATCAATGGAAATCATTGCCGAAGGCATTGAAACGAGAGAAGATTTACTCACATTAATGTCGATGGGTATTCATTATGGACAAGGTTTTTACTTATGTAGACCGGCACCAACCTTAAATGACATTTCAACTGAACTAATCGAATTGATAAAAAAAAACGAATGTTACAAAAAAGAGCAATCTAGTAATATTTTCTTAAGTACGCCAATAGGTACGATTGCAAAAAAAAAGAAACCTTTTTCTTCGACAACACTTGGTAAAGAGATATTATCTCATTTACAGTTGGATCAAAAAGAATCAGATATCATCATCGTCGATAATGAATATCCAATTGGGCTTATTAGCAAAGATACTTTTCTGAGCCACTTAGCGACAAATTATGGTTTATCAATCTATAGCAGTCGGCCAATAAAATTATTACTGAACTCATCACCTCTGCATTTAGATTATAATACCCCCATCAATGAAGCCACAAAACTCTCCATGCAGCGTCAGCCTGACCATATTTATGATTCGATCATCATTACAAAAAAAGAAAAATATTTTGGAATAGCAACCATTAAGGATCTCTTGGAAATATCAACGAAAATAGAATTAAATCGTGCCAAAGATGCAAATCCCCTAACGGATCTACCTGGAAATAAAATGATTGATTCCGAACTAAAATATTATTTACGTAACCAAATTCCCTTCACAGCTATTTACATAGACTTAGATAATTTTAAAATTTACAATGATGTATATGGTTTTGATGCTGGTGATACCGTTTTAATTACAACCGCTTCAATATTAAATCAATGTATCAATCGGCTTTATAAAAATTCTTTTCTCGGTCATATCGGTGGTGATGATTTCATTATGTTTTTGCCAGGAACTGAAACTACAAAAATATGTCAGCACATCATCGATGTATTTGCCAAGGAATCAAAATTATTTTATTCAGCTGAACATCGTCAGTTAGGTTATATTGTAGCCAAAAACCGTAGTGATCAAATTGGTGAATTCCCGCTTATGACAATATCTTTAGCTGTAATCATTGTTCAAAACAATCATAATGTCGATATAAAAACCCTATCAAAAAAAGCGGCTACTATCAAAAAACTATGCAAAAAAGATTGGGAAAATAATTTTATTATGGAAGTTTTACAATAGGACCACCAAGTTGAGGTGGTCCTATATTCGTTAACTTCTTTTTAGGAAGAGTTTAAAGTTTTTTCCATACGAAAAAAGCACCCATATACATGAGTGCTTCTTGTTTAACTGGCAGTTTTCTATCCTCCCAGGGCGTTTCCACCCAAGTACTTTCGACGTTCAAGTGCTTAACTACTGTGTTCGGTATGGGAACAGGTG
>NZ_FNZK01000033.1 GCF_900109225.1 Propionispira arboris | reverse complement strand
GCGCTTCTTCGTATGAATCGCTCCATTCAATCCGAAGGTACTTTTGGCATCATGAAAAATAACCGCTGGTACAAAAGAATCGTTCGAAAAGGCATGGAACAAGTACGTTTAGAGATTTTCCTGGTTTCTATCGGGCATAATCTTTATAAATACCACAATAAAAGACTACGTTTGAAGAAAGCCGCATAAACTGTAGAAAAACAGTTTTTATGGGGAAAGGGGTTGTGTACCCTTTTTAAGGTAATTGCCCGCTTGTTTACTCAATATGCATAGAAAAAGAGGATGTGGACAAAATGATTTCTCATTTTGTCACATCCCCTTTTTTGCTGTTATATATCACGTTATACGATTTTACTAAAATCTGCCACCTGGCTTATCAGTTCCAATATGGATTTTAATAAAGCAAGGCGGTTGTTTTTGATTGTTTCATCTTTATCCATGACCATAACACCTGCAAAAAAGACATCAATCGGCGTTGTTAAGTCCATGAGTGCATCAATTGCCCCACTGTAGTCCTGTCCATCCACTAAGCTTTCAACAGCGCTTGCTGTAGATGCATAGGCTTGATATAAAGCTTTTTCTTCCATCAATGTAAATAAAGCGACATTCATAGAAATCGTCGATGCTTTTTTTGCCAAATTCGTAACACGCACAAATGCTTGAATGGCTCTCCCCATTGGTTCTTTGTCAATCTCCAGTGAAAGTGCTTTTGCTTTTAAATATACACTGTAAACATCAAAAACACCGCCGCTGATAACTGCATCAGCAATATCATAACGAATTTTCGCATCCGCTAAAACATTTTTAATCCGTAAGCGTAAAAAATCCGCTACAGCAAGCAGTATTTTGCTTCTTGCTTCTGCATCGGTAATACCAAATAAATCCATCGAGTAATTCACAAAATCCGCTAAAGGAATCGTATACTTGGCATCAATTAAAATATTAACCAATCCCAAGGCTTGACGACGCAAAGCAAATGGGTCCTGTGACCCCGTTGGAATCAAACCACGGCTAAACGTTGCTACGATATTATCGATCTTATCCGCAATACTTACAATACGACCCGCAGTACTTGGCGGCAAAACATCCCCGGCAAAACGTGGTAAATAATGTTCATAAATGGCAGCAGCCGTTGCTTTCGTTTCACCTTCAAGCAAAGCATATTCCCGGCCCATGACACCTTGAAGTTCTGTGAATTCGCAAACCATACCGCTAACAAGATCTGCCTTCGCGAGTTTTGCCGCTCGAACTGAAGTCTCTATTTCAACAGACGAAGCTCCAATCGATTTGCCGAGAAAAGCAGCCAATTTTTCCAAACGGGTTGTTTTATCATAAACACTGCCAAGACCTTCTTGAAATACAACTGTCTTTAATTTTTCTAAACGATCAACCAATTTCACTTTACGGTCTTCATCAAAGAAAAATTGTGCATCATCAAGACGCGCCCGAAGCACACGTTCATTACCATGTTGTACCGTTTCCAAATGCTCACTGCCGCCATTTCGGACCGTAATGAACAGCGGCATGAGTTTCCCATCAGCTGCTAATACGGGAAAATATCTCTGATGTTCACGCATCGGCGTAATAACAGTTTCTGGTGGTAATAAGAGATATTTTTCTGAAAAGCTGCCACAAAGTGCTGTTGGATATTCTACTAAAAATACAACTTCTTCTAAAAGTTCTTCCGTTATATCAGCTTTTCCGCCTTTGGCAGCAGCTAATTCTTCAATTTGCCGGCGAATCATGCTACGGCGAATGGTCTGATCAACAATAACAAATTGTTCTTTAAGCAATGCTTCATAATCAGCCGCCCGTGTAATAGAAAAATCCCCTTGGCTTAAGAAGCGATGACCGCGTGAAATGCGACCAGAAGACACGTTAGCAACCGTAAAATCAATAACAGCATCATCAAACAATGCCACAATCCACCGAATTGGACGAACAAACTTCATATCGAGATCTGCCCAATGCATATTTTTAGGAAAGTTCAACCCATTGATTAAATTCGGCAAAACTTCCTGAAGTAGTTCTTCTGTATTGCGACCCTTTTCGTGAACGATTGCATAAACATAGCCAGCTCTAACTTCCAGTGTCTTAACATCAACTTTTTGACCGCGGGCAAACCCTTCACAAGCCTTTGTTGGATTGCCTTGCGCATCAAAAGCAATCTTCACGGAAGGTCCCTTATTTTCACTTTGGATATCTGCCTGTTTTACATTAAGACCTTTCATAAGAAGTGTCATACGGCGCGGGGTTCCAACCGTACGGATATCTTCATAGGAAATGCGGAGATCTGTAAAAACTTTCTTTGCCGTATCGGCAATTTGCTGTAAAATCCCCGGCATAAAATGTGCAGGAACTTCTTCCGTACCAATTTCCAATAATAAATCTTTATTCATGCTCTTTACCTCCCTTTAGCAATGGGTAGCCAAGTTCCTCACGTTGCTTCAAATAACACTGCGCACAAAGTTTTGCCAGGTTACGGACTCTGCCAATAAATGCCGTACGTTCTGAAACACTAATAGCACCGCGAGCGTCGAGAAGATTAAATGTATGCGAACATTTTAGTACATAATCATAAGCGGGATGAACAACCCCCAGTGTAATGACACGAATTGCTTCTTTTTCGTATTTATCAAATAAATCAAACAATAAATCTACATCGGCAAGTTCAAAATTGTAGGTTGACTGTTCAACTTCGTTTTGATGAAACACATCCCCATACGTATAGCCTTCAGCCCATTCCAGTTCATAAACATTTTCCTTACCTTGAATATACATGGACAAACGTTCTAAACCATATGTAATTTCGACCGATACCGGCTTTACATCAACGCCACCAACTTGTTGAAAATACGTAAACTGCGTGATTTCCATGCCATCGAGCCAAACTTCCCAGCCTAACCCCCAAGCTCCCAGGGTTGGTGATTCCCAGTTATCTTCGACAAAACGTATATCATGTTCTGCTGGATTAATTCCTAATTTAGCCAAACTTTCCAGATATAATTCTTGAATATTATCCGGCGATGGTTTCATAATCACCTGAAACTGATGATGTTGAAACAACCGATTTGGATTTTCACCATAACGACCATCAGCAGGACGTCTCGATGGCTCTACATAGGCTACATGCCAAGGTTCTGGACCTAAAACACGTAAAAAAGTCGACGGATTCATAGTCCCGGCACCTTTTTCGATATCATACGCTTGTGCTAAAATACAACCCTGCTCAGACCAAAATTTTTGCAAGGTCAGGATGATTTCCTGAAATTTCATAAGAAAACTACCTCCTCATTCTTGTTTTATACTGCTTATAGCAGCGTATATTTGAAGATGAAATACACAATGAACCGATCTCGTTACGGTTTTTTGGCAAAAAAAAAACATCTCCATCCCGTAACACAAATGTTACAGGGACGAGATGTTATTCCCGCGGTTCCACCCTGATTGGCTTTCGCCCACCTTCATCTATTGTGAGTTTTACTGGCAAAATGCTTTCTTCTCACTGCTCCAAAACGCCGTTCACTCTTTTTTAGTGGACTCACACCATCTCCACTTCGCTTTTAGTCAAGAGCTACTCTTTTTTTCATCGCATTCATCTCTATCGTATCTTCAAAAGACTATTTTAGTGTAACAAATCACACGAATCTTGTCAATCAACTTAACGAGCTAAAAAATATTCTCGCCTGTCTTTTTTAACATTACATTTTTTTCGCCCCGGGAAGCATTGACAATTGATGAATAAAGGCCAGCGACTTCAATGGTTTTTCTAGCAGGTTTTGCAAATAAAGCAGTAATAACGTTTCTGCTAAAACCAAATCTCCTCCGCTTACACTAAAGACCGGCGGCTTAAGCCAATCGAGTTCCCGTAACTGATAAATAAACATTCGCAGCTTATCTGAAAATGCATCGGATCCTGGTGACTTGCAGTCACTACATAAAACGCCACGCTGTTCGAGTGAAAAAAATGCATCCCCTTTTATCGGTGTACTACAAACGACGCATGTATCAAAATTCAGCTGATACCCCGTATAATCTAAAAATTGATAAGCCACCGCCAGCGCTACAATGCGAGGATTATGTTTGGAAAAAGCCGCATAGGCTTGTAATAACTTATCGAATATTTGTGGTTCAGGATGGCGTTCCGGACACAAACCCAAGACCAATTCAGCAACAAACGTCGCATACGCCATAGCGTCTAAATCTTCGCGCAAAGCCTTAAAGGATAGTTTCATTTCACATTGCCGAACGATATCCAGCCGTTGTCCTTCCCCCAGCTGCACATCCAAATAACTAAACATTTGCATCCCGCCGGCAAGGGGGCTGCGCGGACGCCTGCAGCCATAAGCGGCTGCTTTTATAATTCCCAAATTTCTGGAAAAAAGAGTAACCATTTTATCCGCTTCACCCCAATTGTGGACGGATAAAATTATAGCATCTGTCTTATACTGCGCCATGTTATTTTTCTTCTATACCTTTCTTTTCAGCGTTTGCTTCCATATCTTCTACATAATTTTGTTCCGTGCCGTTACTTTTCGGCATCACAGCTCCAGCCGTCAGCATATATTGCAGCGCCGACTCGCCGCTGATATTCAAATAAACTGCATCTTTTTTCGGAACAAAGATATTGCTTCCCGATGTCATGTTAAGACTCCAGGGAATAAACACGCAAATATATTCATCGCCCAGTTGATTTTGCAGCTTTTTGGGTACATCCGCCATAACAAATCCCATTGCCAAAACCCCGGGATGAGGATACGGCACCATAACAACATGATTGAATAAATTTTTCGATTCAAAAACTGCTGTAGACAAATGCTTAACACCATTATAAATAAGTTTTACAATAGGAATTTTATTCACAAGACTTTCACCATAGCCGATTATTTTTTTCAAAACCCAATAAGATGACAGCCAGCCCACGAGAAGAATCATTGCCACAACCGTAATCAACCCTACTCCGGGAAAATAAACCGGCAAATAACGTCCAAGAACACCATCCGTAAAAGATAAGATTTCTGTAATAACAAAAATCGTAATAGCCAGCGGTACAATTAAAATCAGTCCATTAATAAAATACTTCGATAGTGGTTTCATTTGCCCAACTCCATTTTCATCATACAAAATGGGCTATTTCACATGTTTTTACTTATTGACAAATAAAACATATAAAAACGCCCAGTCTACTTTATTTTATTCGAAACCAAAACTCTTCAGAGCACCATCTCGATTACGCCAGTCTTTTTTGACTTTGACCCAAAGATCCAGATAGATTTTCGACCCTAACAATGTTTCAATATCCCGGCGTGCCAAGGCACCGATTTCTTTTAAAAGCGTACCTTTTGCACCAATGATGATACCTTTTTGCGAATCACGTTCTACGTAAATCGTAGCACGAATATAAACATCCTCATTTGACCGTGTTGTCATTTCATCAACATCCACTGCGATCGCATGCGGTATTTCTTCCCGGGTTAAAATAAGTACCTTTTCACGAACAAGTTCCGCAACAATAAGGCGTTCAGGCTGATCTGTAACCATATCGCTTGGGTAATACTGCGGACCTTCTTCTAAATGTTTTTTGATTTCTACAAGTAAGCCATCTAAATTTGTTTTTTCTTTAGCGGAAATTGGCACAACACCAATGAATGGATATTTTTCTGTATAGCGCGAAATAATCGGCAAAACTTGCTGTTTCGTAATCTTATCAAGTTTATTGACTACCAAAATAACTGGTTTATTCGTTGCCTGTAAACGTTCTAGAATATATAATTCACCTGCACCCAAATCCTCTGTGGCATCAACCACAAATAAAATGACATCCACTTCTTTTAAAGTATTTTCCGCGGCATGCAGCATATATTCGCCTAATTTATGTTTTGGCTTATGAATCCCCGGTGTATCGATAAATATAATCTGTGCATCATCTTGCGTCAGTACACATAAAATTTTATTTCGTGTTGTCTGTGGTTTATCGGACATAATGGCAATTTTTTGTCCAATTAAACTATTGATTAATGTTGATTTACCTACATTTGGTCTGCCAATAACCGCAATAAACCCTGATTTATGAATTTTTTCCATATGATCGCCTCTTCTTTTTCTTATATTTTAATGAAACATAGCTTTGCTTAGGCTGTAATTAAGATTCACGACCAATCCCCAACTTTGCCATAACGTAATCTTCTTCTTTTCGCATCTCAACCCGATCAACTTCTTCCATATGATCATATCCTAAAAGATGCAGCATTCCATGCACTGTCAAAAATGCTATTTCACGTTCAATACTATGCCCATATTCAGCCGCTTGTTCAGTGGCACGTTCCACCGAAACAATAATATCCCCCAGCATGTTGATACTAGGTCCATCAACAATATCCGGTTCTTCCCCTTCATTTAAAGCGAAAGAAAGCACATCCGTCGGACGATCTATATTCCTGTATTTCATATTCAATTCATGAATATACACATTATCGGTTAAAGTAACACTTACTTCTGCTGTTTCCAATCCATACAGTTCACCAACTTTAATAATAGCATCTTTAACTATCGTTTCAACCGATGGACTACTTTTAATTTTTTCTGGATATGTACTGATGATGATTTCCATTTATTTAATTTCCTCTCGACATTTATACAAAAACGCAAAATCATAATAAATTCCAGCATTTTTGCTTCATTTTACATAGGGATTCTTTCGATAAAATTTTCGTACAACGAAACTTACCCGTACTTTAATTTTACCTTAAAGCAAATAAATGTAAAGTTATATTTTTGTAAGCGACCATATCGTATAGTTTCCCAGCTTTATAAAACCATGAAAACGAGTAAAAACCAACAAAAAAATTCTATAGTTCACTAAAAAAGCAGCCAGCTTCATCAATCAATCGTTCCACGGCCAAACTACGATTGATTTCAACTAGCACCTCATCCCTAAGCGAAATGGACCAAATACGGTTCCAATCACTGCGGATTTTAAAATAAACAAATTGCCTTTCAGGATCAAAAACCATACTACATTGCGTTGGATGCTGCGGATGATCCTGCCTTGCTGCTTTTAAAATATGAAATGCCTTTTCAACCGGATCACCTGAATTGGCTTTATCCAGTAACTGGTTAACAAGGACATAGCGATTTGCCCCCTGACATTGTTCATCGATATCTTGTGAATTTTTATAGATTGTATTCGCGAAATTTGTCATCACCAGTCTGCTGCCCGTTATTTTCTGCTGTTGAAGTTTACCATCCACACACTCCAAAATGCTCGCCTGCCCCTTGCTGTTGGCATACATGTTATGAATCTGAAAACTTGGCGGCATAAAAAAGCCTTGTGATCCCTTGATCGCCATAATTTCCGTTAGCTTAATTTTCCTATGTAAATAATCGTGAAATAATTGCATACCGTTTAACTGCTGATTTGATTGACGAGGCAAAACATTCTTTTTTTTACCAATAAAGTGCATTTCCTGCAAATTAACAAATTCTCCGGTATCCGTCATTCCAACAAGTGGTGAATATTTTTTAAAATACCGGATATAAAAACAAATAAATTTGCCAGAAACGGTCTTTTTTAAACAAACTTTCATTTCAATAGGAGCAAAATCAAAATTCATAGCATAAATAGGCCGTTCCCAATAAACTGCAAAACAAGTACACATAAAATATCCTCCCAAGCAAGTCGTTAACCATATAATATATCTTTGTTGACGGAATGTAAATAAATCGGTATACTTTATCTCGTACTTATTTTATACAAATGACGAGGAGTGTAGCTTTATGAACCAATCTACTCTAACCAATTTAATTTATCCTGCATTTTGTGCAGCACTTATATCCGTTATGGGATTCATCTCCATCCCACTGCCATTTAGCCCTGTACCAATCACAGGGCAAACACTTGCCATCATGCTGACAGGAACCTTATTAAAACCGAAGCTAACCTTTTGGAGTCTCACCATCTATTTATTACTCGGTGCCGTCGGACTTCCTGTTTTTGCTGGATTCAGTGGTGGAATTGGAGCTTTTACCAGCCCCAGTGGTGGTTATTTAATCAGCTATCTCCCTGGGGCTGTCTTGATCTCTTTGCTAAAAGGGTCCAGTAATACACTAGCTCGATTAGCTCTGGCAAATCTGCTTGGTGGAATCGGCATCGTTTATCTGATCGGTGTCCCCTGGCTCGCCTGGATCACCGATATGTCAATGGGCAAAGCACTAAGCGTTGGCTTCCTTCCTTTTATTCTTGGTGACCTTGTGAAATTATGTATGGCTGTCCTGATTGGTCAAAAACTTCACCGTCATTTAGAACAACTGCATAACTAATAAAGACAGTGAATGTGAGCTATATTCTAAACGATCTCACATTCACTGTCTTTTTATTTTAACATCATATTACCTAATTTTTAATGCACTGCACCATATTTCCCCTCTTTATAGAGCGTACTGGCACCTTGATACCACGTAATTGCCTCTTTCAGCAAATCGGAATCCGGTGCTTGTTTAATATACTCACCAGTTTCATAATTGATTTGATAAAATGAAACTTGTTTTTTGGGTTCTAAGACAACCAATTTATCGCCTTTCCCATAAGCAATATTCTGGTAGGTACTAATAAAAATGCGTTCCTTATTTTCCGGAAGCTTCATGACATCGTAACCCATAAACCGTGAAGTATAAGAAAAATCAAGCAATCCTAGCAAGGTAGGAGCAACATCAATTTGACTCATGAGCCGATCCACGCGCCCCGGTTTGATCAATTGTGGTGCATAAACGATCAATGGAATATGATATTTTTTGATTGGTACTTCTGTATTGCCGGCACTTGATGCCTGATGATCCGCAACAATAACAAAGACTGTATTATTAAACCAAGGATGTTTTTTGGCCTCAGCTAAAAAATTTCCAATAGCCCAATCTGTATATTTAACCGAACCATTGCGACCGCCTGGAGATGGTATATCAATCCTGCCATCTGGATAAATATAAGGACGATGATTTGATGTAGTCATAATCATCTGGAAAGTCTTCTCACCATTGGCATACGCTTTATCAAGGTTTTCAACCGCTTCGCCAAAAACAACTTCATCCGCTACACCCCAGACAGTTTCGGTCATGATTTTTTCTTTTGGAATACTCGTACGATCTAGAATCTGATAATTATTCTTTTCATAAAAATCATTCATATTATCAAAATAACCATACCCGCCATAAATAAACCAGCTTTTATAATCCCGACTGTTTAGTACCGATCCTAAAGAAAACATATCTGCATTATCAGGACGACGGACAATCGATTGTCCCGGTGTCGGTGGAATGGATAAAGTAAGCGCCTCAAGGCCTCGAACCGTCCTCGTTCCAGTAGCATAAACTCTAGTAAACAGTAGCGAATCCTGCGCAATTTTATCTAAATTGGGCGTCAACCCTTCTTTATTACCAAAAATGCCCAAGTAATCTGAGCTCAAACTTTCCACGGTAATTACAACAATATTTGGATGTTTTTCCGGTCCTGCTGCCGTTATAACTTTTGTCAAGTCACCTAAATCTGAACTACTATATTGACTGTTGCTTTCCTGTAACAGTCCTCTGAGTTCAGGATCAAGTTCTTCTTTCGAAATCGTTTTATAATAACGATCATACTCAAGTTCATTATTACGAAATGCTGATAAAAATTCATAGGAACCATTACCGGCCAATTCATTATTAAGAACATTGGTACTCACATTTTTCCAATTTGCAGAAACTGCAAAAAATACGAGTATTGGGAATAGTAGAAAAATCCCGAGGATACCTAACCTTTTTTTAAACGAAATGCTGGTCGTCCAGCACAAAGATTTTTTCCAAATAAAAAATGTTAGGATACTAGCACAAATCGCCATGCCACTGAATAATGCTTTAAGTGGATACCCCTCACGAATCATCCCCATTAATTCTTGTGTATAAACTAAATAATCCACGGCTATAAAATTGAATCTAGCCTGGAATTCAGCCCAAAAATAAAACTCGGTAATCCCCAATAACAACATAACAACCGTCGAAATCCAAATAAAACACGTAAGAATTATTTTATTGCATTTACCAGCAAAAAAACGTTGTGGCACCAAAGATACATAAAGAATCAATGGCAATAAGGCCTGTCCAATAACGACTAAATCAAAAAAGCCGCCAACAACAAAAACCTTGCACAATTCCCACGGCGTCGCGATAATCGTATGATAAGAAAATAATGTCAAAGCAACACGCAAGACCATTCCTAAAACAAACCATAAAACTCCTGCTGTTATTACTACTGAAAACCGACCAAATACACTTTTATCAAAATTCATCAAAATCCCCCTGTGGTATTAAATCTAAATACTGTACATTGGCAGTATTTTCTAAAAATAAATAAGACAATTTATTATAGCAAACTTTTATGAAAAACAGCAGAGAACTTATTTATATTCCATTTCATAACCACTTTGCACAAACCCATATTTTTCATAAACACCTCTGCCTTTTTTAGTGGCTTCTAATGAGATTTTACGAACACCATGTTTTTGTGCCGCTTTAACCAATAAATCTAAAATCTGCGTTGCAACACCTTGTTTTCTATATAAAGGAGATGTATACATATTTATAATATAAGCACATTTTCCCGATGGATGGTTGTAGGTTGGCATAATTTCGTAAAAACTGATGCCCCCACAGCCAACAAACCCCGTTTCAGTATGTGCCACATATATGACATGCCGCTCATCCGCAAAACAATTTCCATAATATCGTGCTGCTTCTTTTTCCACGAGCGACAGATCCACCATATCCGAAATTTTATAATCTGTTTGTAGTGCCTCGATGCATATCGTAGTCAATCCAGCCTTATTCGGCTCTATAAATACGCTTGCCATGAATGAATTTCCAACTTTCTTTATCCTTCATAAAAACTTTCTACTACATAAATATGTTGCGATTATTTTTCATCAGGTTGTATTTTTAAATTTCTATTCAGTGTAACACATTTTTATGCTCAAATGCTTATTTTAAAATTTCATAATATATATAATGTATTAAATAAATGACATCCAGCCTATTAGTCTCCCAGGCTAAAAGCGGGCATCGCTAAACGAAATAACTATTTTATTTATTATCACGGGTGTTGATTAGCCAAAAAAAGTAAAGACAAAAGGACACATTTTCTGTAAAATCGTAGTTGCTAAGACAAACGATTAGAAAAGAGGCATCCTTTATCAAAAATTCTACCACATTTCTAAACATTTTTAAACAGCTTATTGCTGATGAAGATATCGATAATTTGTTAAAAAAGCATGAATTGAACTATTTTTTCGTTGGATAAAGCAAAATCTAAATGTGCCCCGTTTATTTGGTACTACAAAAAATGCGTTATATAGTCAGCTTTTTGCTGCACTTTTGGTATATATAGTTTTAAAATTTATTTACACATTCATTTGTAAAAAGATTAAACAAAAAACACTTTCTTTATTAGGATTTACAAGGCAGTTGCTATACGGTCAACTTTCAATTGAATGGGTAGGTTTTATTCAAGAATTTTGTTGTACCTCTCTTTTTATCTAGTTTTACTGGATATTATTGGTTAATCAACACTCGTGAGAGATTATATTAAGTTTTGTTTTTTTGAAAAAAGGAAAATGGCAAGAAAAAACATATAATGTAAATTAAAATGTCCCAGTCAACATTTTATAAATATTGATTGGGACGTTTTTGTTTTAACGCAGTTCAACTACTCTTACGGTTTGTTCTTTTGTCTGTGAGTAAATTGGGCTACTGTTTTTATAATGTGTTCCGCGATAATCTACATCAATTGAGTATATACGATCAGCGGGTAAATTGCATTTAAGTTTTCCTTTACCATCGGTACATAATGTGATTGGAACTATATTGCCTACATCAAAATAACAAATGACACCAGCGTTTGAAAGTGCTTTATACGTTGATATAATTAAGCTATATGGATACGTTGTTGTTGCTTCAGCCATACCTACACCTTTCTTATTTGTATTTTCACCTATAGTATCACTATCAAACAAAGGTTCTTTGCTTTCCGTAATGGTTTTTGCGGTAGACATCGTTTTTCCTCCTTTTGAATTTTAATAATAACGCTTTCTTTATTATACTCTAAATATTCAGAAAAATCATGAATATTTCAGTATTATAGTATAAATAATACATGTGAACAATACTATTTAGTAGGAAGCTTTTGAACCAGTTGTTCTAACTGTAATTTCAGCATCATGGTCTTTTACATAAGCGGTGATAGCATTAATGAAATTTACCATATGTAATTTTATTTCATCATTCTACACTTCTTTGATATAAATAGTGATAATAGATTTATCTACAGAATTTGACTCTGGTGAAATCTTATATTTTATAGATTGTGTGTCAAAAAAACCTTCTAAGTTACTTGATAAGGCCCACTGCCAACGATCTGCCGCAAAGCTTGTGCAGGTAAACAAAAATTAAAAACTCAATATTAAAAGTGAAATCCGTTTCATTGTGATAATTCTCCTTAAATTTAAAATTGTTTTTAGTGTTCCTTTATTTCATCCAGAAATATTTCGAGTGTAGGACATTTCCCCGCTTTAATAGCCGCAGTCAATTCAGTGTCAGAATCTGGGTTTAAAAACCAATTTTGCATCCGGCTAGCCCTAAATCTATCTTTTTCGGGAAGTGATGGGTGATGATAGAATTTTTCCATAAAAATCTCTCCTTATGGGCGGCAAACTTTGCAAGGATACCTCTTCGTCAAATTGATATAATCATATCTAAAGTAACTTCAGGTTTAAATTTTGGAGTTTTGTAATCGTTCTCAATCTGCTTAATTAGTGACTTGATAAAACATTTATCTATAGTATCCATTTATTGCTCCTATTAATTGGTTTATAAAAAAATTCTCTTATTTCCAACAAATAACACTTTCATCGACTTCTTTACGTTTTCCTTTTGGTATTGTACTCCCCGGATATCCCACAGCTATAACAGCCATAAGTTCCAAATTTAAAGGAACTTCCAAAATATTTTTAAGGGTTTCTTCATTTTTTAATATTTCGCCAATCCAGCAAGCTCCAAGACCAAGGTCATTTGCTGTTAAAAGCATATTTTGAATTGCAGCACCAATAGATTGAACATGTTTCATATGAAGCTTAGAGATAGCTAGTCCTTCTGCATTTGATGGATCTAAAAAGACAACAATCAGGCAAGGTGCTGTTTGTACCCAATGTTCATAAACGGTTAAAGCGGAAAGCTTTTTCATAAGAGCTTTATCATTCATTATGACGGCAAATTTCCAAGGCTGTAGATTATTACCTGATGGAGCCCATGCTGCAGCAGTCAATATCGTTTTTATGTCTTCGGGATTTACGGGCTTTTCCTGGTAAGCACGAATGCTTCTGCGAGTTAAAATGGTATCTGTTAAAGAACTCATAAAATCCTCCTTATATATTGTAATCACGGTTAATAAAGTAAAATTATTCAATACAGAGTTTATAAAATGTGCGTCCAAATCCTGTAGGGTTAATCAACACCCGTGGCAATAAAACAAAAAGCCATTCATTCGACTTGCCCCTAAAAGACCTTACTTGTCGTGCATGAATAGGTTGGCATAAACTTAAATTCAGATTATCTGTAAGTTAATCTTCTTATGATTTACTTATTTCAAAATTATCAAGTCCATTTTTTTCGCTTAAAATTTTAAAAGCAGGTTCCAATAATACATTTAGTTCATCAAGAGTTAAATCGGTGGTTCTGTCAATTTTACATAAGAATTGTAAAACAGTTGCAGTGTTACAACTCTGAAAATTATATCTTTCGGCATTTACATAAATATAAAACTGCCTTCCGGAAGTTATAATCTGATTATCAAATAGACATTTTCGTATTGCATTGGCGATTAAAGAAGGCTGTTTTGTGCCTCCTTCTTTTAACTTACAAGAAATATAGAATTCAATCATACTTTATCAGCACCTCTGTTATTATTTTAAAATTATGGATTAACTATTTCCTTTAATAAGTGAGTAAATTTAATATTCATGGCCTTATATAAATCGAGGGAGCCTAATTACTAAAAAAGGACTTCCCCCCTAAACTTGCCGAAATAATCAAGTGACAAAACAATCAAATTCAGCAGAGTAAACGGTGAAACAAATTATATTTATTCGACATGAATCCATTTTTCCCTTTGAAACATTATTAGAATGTGAACCACAAACTGGATTAACTAAGTTTTTCAGTTGCTGCCGCTTGAGCGAACGTTCTGTAAAAAATATCATTTTATAACAAGGTACATGCTATTTTTTTACGAATATAAGTATGTATATAACAGTTTACAAAAGATATAGTATTTAAGAAGGGTCTTTAAGTATGTGGGAAAATGACTGACTGAGGGGGCTTTTCATTGTTTGCTCAAACATATGGTTCAACAACATTTGGTGTGAATGGGATTCTTATTCAGGTAGAAGTAGATATAGCCAATGGGCTGCCTGGCTTTGAAATCGTCGGTTTGCCCGATGCTGCAGTCAAGGAATCAAAAGAACGTGTCCGGACGGCGATTAAAAATTCAGGGGTAAAATTGCGGCAAGAAAAAATAACAATTAATCTAGCTCCAGCTGATATAAAAAAAGATAGTTCCGGCCTTGATTTACCTATCGCTATCGGTTTATTAGCAGCCTATGGCATTGTTCCTGTGACAATTTGCCAAAATAGTATGTTTGCCGCAGAACTATCACTTGAAGGGAAATTGCGTGGCATCCACGGACTATTGCCAATGGCTATCCATTGTAAAGAATCGAAAATCAAGACTATTTTTGTGGCTCCAGAAAATATCAATGAAGCTTTGCTGGTGGAAGGATTGACGGTTTATGCTGTTGAGACATTAACGGAATTGATTGCATTTTTGACAGGAGAAAAAGTCGTAGAACCCGCTTTGAAAAAAATCGCCGATCCAGTCGAAATCGATAGTTTTGCCGAAGATTTTGCCGATGTTCAAGGACAATTTGTCGCAAAACGAGCTTTGGAAATAGCCGCTGCCGGTGGTCATAATATTTTGATGGTTGGTCCGCCTGGTGCAGGGAAAACAATGCTGGCCAGACGTGTTAGTTCGATATTACCAACGATGTCCAATCAAGAAGCATTAGAAGTAACAAAAATTTATAGTATTGCCGGACTTTTAAGACAGAGCGCGGGGCTTATTACAAATCGGCCATTTCGTAGTCCACATCATACGATATCCAGTGCTGGAATGATTGGAGGGGGAACAATTCCCAAACCGGGCGAAGTTACATTGAGTCATCATGGGGTACTTTTTCTCGACGAACTGCCGGAATTTGGCAAATCGACACTGGAAGTGCTCCGTCAGCCACTGGAAGATGGCATGGTGACGATTTCGCGGGTCAATGCATCCATCGCCTTCCCTGCATCGTTAATGCTCGTCACTGCCATGAATCCTTGTCCGTGTGGATTTCTTGGGGATTCTGATCATGCTTGTTCCTGTACCGCTAATGAAATAAAAAGATATACAAAAAAAATATCTGGTCCATTGCTAGATCGAATCGATATACATATTCAAGTACCTCGCGTCGAATATAAAGAACTAACAGAAACAAAACCAGCAGAAGCTTCGATTGTTATTCGTAGTCGCGTTGAGGCAGCACGTTGTGTGCAGCTAAATCGCTTCAAAAAAAATAAAATTTTCTGTAATGCGCAAATGAGTCACGCGATGCTTAAGCGGCACTGTGCATTGACTCCCGAAGCAGAATCACTTTTAGAGTTGGTTTTTAAAAAGATGAGTCTAAGTGCAAGATCATATGACCG
>NZ_FNZK01000034.1 GCF_900109225.1 Propionispira arboris | reverse complement strand
ATGCTTAAGCGGCACTGTGCATTGACTCCCGAAGCAGAATCACTTTTAGAGTTGGTTTTTAAAAAGATGAGTCTAAGTGCAAGATCATATGACCGGATTATTAAGGTGTCGCGTACGATTGCTGATTTAGATCATTCTGAACACATCACTGATCGCCATGCAGCGGAAGCTGTTCAGCTTAGGAATAATCTAATACAGATATAATAAAACAAACTGATTATTATCATGATAAGGGAAACAGCCTTTTTTAATCACCATTGCAAGATGAAACTATCTGTTTAATAATCAGATTATAACTTCCTGAAGACAATTTATATGTATGTAAATGCCGCAAAATATAATTTCAAAAATTTTAACACTGTGACTGTTTTACAATTCTTATGTGAAATTGACAGAACTATTGATTTAACGCTGGATAAACTAAATATATTATTGGAACCTGCTTTTAAAATTTCAAGCGAAAAAAATGAAGTGGATAATCTTGAAATACGTAAAGCCTAGTACGATTCAACGAACTGAAACCCTTAATTCTTTAAATTGTATTTGAGTGTCTCTTATCCTTTTGGCTCGTTATATCGATGACAGATATGTGTGTTTGAAAGGAGAATCATTATGTCTATTGAATACTTCCAAATCAAAGTAACCGATGAAGTACTTAATGATTTAAAATACAGGCTAAGACATAATTGATGGCATAAGCTCCCTTGCTGAATATTTTATGGTAGTACCGGAAATAGTCCGGTTGAGGGTTAATTTATTTGAAAAACCTGTGTATTAAAAAAATCAGGACAGAATTTTTCTCTGCCCTGATTTAAAATATTTTGTTTTATAAAATACAAACTGTTTTACAAATGGCATATTGTTCGACTATCGGAAAATATGTTGTACTGCACTTCATGGAGGAAGAATAATTATATGACTAAAAATTTTTTCTTGCGAAAACAATATATTAATAGACTACGGTACGCAATATTCTTCTTATTTTTGGTTTCTATTATGAATAATATTTATTCCTGCAATAACTTACAATTAGAAACCATCATTTTTTTTATAGTAATGATTTGCATACTTAATACTCTTTATATTTATATAAGATGCCACGATGCGTCATTCTCAAAATATAAAACTGTCACCTTAATGATATTATCATTTGTTCCAGGATTAAATTTAATACCTTTTATTGTTTTTCGCTTTCCTAAGGAAAGGTTATAAAAAGCTGATACATTGAAAGCATTAAAATTTATTTTCAAGTGACAACAATCCCATAATCGGAGATGATTTTATGTCAAAAAAAGAGCACCGTTTCAAGTATTAATTCTTCCATACTATGTAGTAGATGTGATGCAGGGCCAAATCGAGTATGCTCTCTTTAAGAGAAAAGATATGGATATTTGGCAAGGAATAGCTGGTGGCGGTGAATTTGACGAAACTCCACTGGAAACTGCTAAAAGAGAAACCCTAGAAGAAAGTGGAATGTCCATCACTAATCAGTTTACCCCGTTGGATTCTAAAGCTACAATTCCCGTTGAATATGTTGTTGGCAAGTTTTTATGGGGAAATGAAACTTATGTAATCCCTGAATATTGTTTTGGTATTGAGGTAAGAGAAAAGAATATTACGATTTCAAAAGAACATACCGATTTCACATGGGTTTGTTTTGAAAAAGCTATTGAGCTGCTAGAATGGCATAGCAATAAAAATGCATTATGGGAATTAAATAAACGGCTTCTTCGTCAAAGATCAAAACATAGTTCAGAACCTCTTGAAGTCGTATAATTTAAAAAGCCACTCAAAATAATATTGCCACGTTGGGATAATGGGAGATGAAAAAATGATTCAAGAAGAGTACATTCGTGAAAAAGTACATACTTATTATTGGAATGAAGATGTTAATTGTGCAACAGTTATGCTTAACATATTAACAGAGTTACATGATTTAAAATTGGACCTGCAGGTAATCGATTCTGCTGTTGGTATGCATGGTGCTGGTGGTTTTGGTGCGCAATGTGGCTTAGTAGAAGGCTCTTTAATGTTTATAGGAATCTGGGGTAAAAAAAACGGACTACTAACAGAAAAGATAGTTGATTTATGTTATTGTTTCGCAAAAGATTTCGAACAAGAATTTGGCAGCCTATCATGTAGCAAATTGCGGCCTCAAGGGTTTAATGCACATAATCCTCCACATCTGTGTGAAGGGTTATCAAATAAGGCTGTAAATTTCACTGCTGAATATTTAAAAGACAACGCTAAATTTTTATAAGTTCAAAAGGAGAATATATAAAATAAAATGAAATGAACAATCTTTTTGGTTATAATATTTATGGCAATTTTAAGCAGTATTTGTTTTGCCAATCAATATGATGATAGTCCAGACGAGTATACAAAAATTGATTCCGGCACAACCTTTAATACCTACCTATCTGGATAAAGCTTCTATCAAATCTGTAAAATATGCCCCACCCTACTACACGATTCAATGCAATAATATCGAATTTGATCAAACTGACGGTATTACAGCTAAAACCACAGTAATATACAATTACGACTTCAATACAAAAAACATACAGATACAAGTCCCTAAAAACATTGCTCAAAGTGAAGATGGTAGCCTTTCATATAGCTCACTTCGCGATGAACCGCCAATTGATGTTGCCCCTGACAGTTTCTCATTTAAAGAATCAATTATGTTGTTTAAACAATTGTATGGCGAGAAGGCTGCAAACACATTTCTTAATGCTTCTAAGAATAAATCAGAATCCAAGTCTAATGTAAATGATACTGACAATCTTCCATCTGGTGAGATAGTCTAATTTTTCTTACAGATAAGCTGAATTTAAGTTTATAAAAACCTATCCAAGCACGACACGTAAGACCTTTTGGATCTATGTAAGTCGATATGGATAGGCTTTTTATAGAAAAATTCTAAAAAGATGCTTATTAAAGGAAATAGTTAATCCAGAATTTGAAAATAATAACAGAGGTGCTGATAAAGTATGATTGAATTCTATCTTTCTTGTAAGTTAAAAGAAGGCGGAAACAAGAATCCTCCTACAATTGCCAATGCTATACGGGAATGTCTGTTTGATAATCAAGTCATAACATCAGGAAGGCAGTTCTACATTTATGTAAATGCCGAAAGACATAATTTAGACAGGTGTAAAAATTGTCCAAATAAAGTTTGTGTCAATAAGGCAGTGCTTTTGAACTTCTTATGTAAAATTGACAAAGCCCCTGATTTAACCCTTGATGGACTACATGTATTATTGGAACCTGCTTTTAAAATTTTAAGTGAAAAAAATGGACTGGTTAATTTTAAAATAAGTAAATTATCACGCCTTGAAAGCGTATAAATAAAAAAACCACCCCGAAGGATGGCTTTTTGTTTTGACTAGTTATATCGATAACGGATATGTGTTTTAGGTACCATAACCCTTGATGAATTTATGTACAAACAATACGTGATTGAGCTCTTGGAATCTGTTGAAAAATAAAATCACGTTTAACATAAATATAAAATAAAAAAAGGATTTGATAAGTTGAAACGGATTTTATTGATTATTATTTTATGCCTTACCTTATTTTCTAGTACATGCATGGCCGAAGATTGGATAATGATCGTCAGATCAGAAGATGCCCAGACCTATATTGATTTCGACAGTATTCAGTATGAATCTATTATTGTTGGAAGTACACATACGTTAATATATTACAAAAAATCTATTTTTACGGAATATGGCAAGAAAACTTTTCTTGATAGCATAAGTCCATCAGAAAAAGAAAAACTTCAAAATGTTTATGCCTCGATTGAATTATGTGGTATTAGTCTAGATAATGAACATAAAATGATAGGTTCCGATTACCTAGATGTATATATAGATTCAAACAAAAATATAATAGCCAAATATCCCCATACTCCAAAATGGGGAAAATTGCAAAAAGGTTCTATGCAATATGACATAAATACCTATCCATTAAGTTATGCTTATAATAATTTTCAAAAAGTAATGGATCGAGGGTATGCTGATAAACAATCAAAAAAAGCTGCTACAGTTCCAGAAAAAACTGATACCGGAAAAGCCTCCAGCATTATATCTAAAAAATAAAATTAAAGCTTCGCCTTGATTATTATTTTAATATTTGATATTGAAAATCATTTTCATTTATGTTATACTATATCTATGCTCTTCATTAAGCTCTCCAAATATAAAATACATAGAAAAAAACGGCTCGTGATACTCAGGCGAGCCGTTTTTTCTGTGTATTTTTAATACTTATAAATTGGAGACCCATTGATTTTATTATCACCATACAAATTAAAAAGCCACCCCGAAAGATGGCTCCATATTGTCTATGTCATATCACTTATGATATAATTTTTAAGGTGCTACCATGCGGTAGGCGGTCAATATTGCCCCTGAAATGGGGTGATGCCCATGAACGAAACAAATGTGACATTATTGTTCTTTGTTGTTCTTGTGGTACTTTACAAAAAAAGTGATCCGCCCCGGTCTCCAAAACTAGGCGGATTACTATAATCTAAATATTTTGGGGCCGACCGTTTATCGGTAGCACTTTTTTATGTCTAATTATAGCCTATAGTAAATTCAAAGTAAATATTTTAAACTATTTTTTATTTTGAATTGGTGGAAATTATTGTAATACTGCCACTGCTCCATAATATAAAATAGCGAGGGAAAATTCCCTCGCTAAACATGCACTTTATGTCTTTACTCCAACAGCTAAGAAAAAAACAATTTTACTTGATCTTAAACGTACAACCACATACACTCATTTTTCCTTCAATAACCGTTGTCCATTGACCGTTCCATTCCCCACCATATGAAGCACATACAACAGGACATTTTTCTTTAGAATCATCCTGATTCCAAATTGGCCCTGCTAAAACATCCATTGTGTAGGAGTCACTCCCCGTATATGGCAAATCAAACGTACAACCACATACACTCATTTCTCCTTCAATAACCGTTTTCCACTGTCCATTCCATTTTCCTAAATGTGCTGCACAAACCATAGGGCATTTCTTTTCCGCATCCTGTTGATTCCATATTGGGCCTGCGGGAACATCAACCGTAAATGACGACATAAAATAGCCTCCTATTATTTTTTTGTGAAAAGCGCTTTTCCAACTTCATTCTACAACTTAAGGCCTATTTGTCAAGTTATTTATTTTCCTTTTTACATGATTTTCCAAAGCAAAATTTTTCATGATTTATTCACTCATTTTTATTGCAATAATTGAGTAATTAGCACAAATCATTAGCAATAACTGTAAATTAAATACATTTATTTACTAATAGTTTGAATGATGTATTAGCCATATAATAAAGAATTTTACGATCTTCTAACTTATGATACTCTTTTATTATTTCCCTTTATAAAATAAATATACCCTTTATTTTTTATTTTATAAATTAGTTGAATTAATCATTAAGTAGTAATAGAATACAATAAGTGTAGTTCTAAAGTACTATGCCTTGTACATTTAAAGGGAGTGTCTTATGTCAATTACTTATGAGCGCCCTACCATGGACGAAGAAAAACGGTTTATGGCAAAACGCATTCGCAATTGAATTATGAAGCCGGAATCCAATCCAGAGCTAACGGAGATTGTAAAAGCCGGTAAGATTGAGGCTTTAAAAGTATTTTTAGATGACGAGACAGAGAAATAAATTAAGAAACCTATTCATGCAAGATGAGCAAGACCTTTGGGATATGCAAGTCGGTGTGGATAGGTTTTTATTGTTTATAAGGAGGTTTTTTAATATGTTTAATCCGATTTATACACCTGTATTAAAGTGGAAAGCTGCTGAAAAACGAGCTGTGAAAAATCTAGACCCAAAAATTAAATCTTATATTTTCCCGTTATGTATTGTACAACCTATTGCTTGGGATTTTGACAATAATGCCTATAAAAGTACTATTGATAAACATTTATCTAAATTCGGTTCAGAATTTAAAAACAGTTGGGGATTGAACACTCCTGTTATGATAGATGGTGAGCAAGTTGATAGTGAACTCATGGCAGATGGTTCCCACCCCATTAAATTTCTCATACATGAAGCTGAAAAAAATGGCACACCCGCAATTCCTGTTATAGGTACAGATAAATCCACAAACTATATCACATCCACTATCCCTTTAATACTCACCTTTAATAGAGGAGTTGCTATCAGACTGAAACAAGCTGACTTCACAAATAATATTACAGTTACTATATCAACTTTGATTTCTAAAATGAATCTAACTGAATATGATACCGACATAATTATTGACTGTGAAGGAATATTAGCCAAAAACATAAACGATATCATATTAAAATTATCTAATATTTTAAATTTGCTTTCTAAAAAAAATTACAGAAAAATTATTATTGCCGCTTCAACGTTTCCTAAAACATTAGCCGGAATTCCTAAGTATACTGTTAAAGAATTTCCACGAGAAGATTTTGGACTTTGGAAACAACTTTCGCAAAAAAATATAGTTCCAAATTTAATTTTCGGCGATTATATTATGGAAGATCCATCGTGGCCAGATAAAATAAACCCTAAAATCATAATTAATATGATGACTGGTAATATCAGATATACTCAAAAGAACAAATGGTATGTCGCCAAAGGAGAAAAACTTTATGGCCCTGTCGGTTTTTCTCAATATGGAAAACTTACTCAGCTTATTGTCAATCATCCATCAAATATATTCTGTGGTCAGAATTATTCTATTGGAGACAAACGCATAAATGATTGTGCTAATAATATTGGTAATACCGGAAATGCAGGTACCTGGATACAAGCCGGAGTAAACCATCACATTACTTTTACTGTAAATCAACTTTTATCAATCTCTTCATCGTCTCAGCTGATCGCCAACCATCTCGTCCCTTGATGCAAGTTCGGACTGCTCGTTTTATTGATTCTTTATCTAATAATTCAATAATCCGGTCCCAAATGTCCCATCGAGGTTTACTTTTAAAACCTCGAACAGCATTGTGTGCTTCTAAAATACCTAATGCTTCACCTTTCCACGTTAATTCGAGAACGCTCCGTACATCAATTTTCTTATTCAAACGTTCTTTACGTCGCCGCTGCAAAAAAACACGACCATCAATCTCTTCTGCTACGACAATTCCCCACCAAGACGGAATAAGCTGCCGAGATTCACTCAGCCATTTTTTAGAACACACAATGGACATGGTATCAAATACCTTCCCGTAAAATTCAATTTGTCTTGGTAATCGATCCAACGTATCATTATCGCTTTTTATTTCATATCCATGCAAATTTGAATTAACTACTGCAATATCAACCCTTGCATCGCCCCAACAAATTTTAAATTCATCAACAATTATCGAATGAGTATTAGCAAATTCTTGAGCAAGATACTCTTTTAGTATTATTCGAATATCTATATCATACATGTTGCTAATATGCCTCCCCTTCATAGCATCAATTTTTTCAAGATGCTTATGATCCTTAAATTTTTAGTAATTCCGTAAAAATAACCGCCCCTCGAATATCCATGGCGGTCATACAACAAGCACTATCTGTTTCCATATAGCACGATTTATTTTTAATTATATCGAATTCACATAGTTTGTCAATGGAAGACAGCTTTATATGTTCACAGGTTTATGTATCTGTCTCTTATTTAAATTATGTAAACAAGGATGTGAAACTATGGCATGGCATTTTCGTAAATCTTTTAAATTGCTCCCGGGCATTCGCCTCAACCTAAGCAAAAAAGGAATATCTAGCCTTTCGGTTGGTCCTCGTGGTGCTAAATTAAATATCAGTGATAAAGGTACACGTCTTACTACCAGTATACCCGGAACAGGAATATCGCATACCGTGCAACTGACCAAACGACTAGACAAACCTGTCGGTAATACCATGACAGAGTGTCCATTTTGCGGTCATCGTATGCGAAAACAATGGAATGCTTGTCCAACATGTAAAAACTCGTTAATTCAAACCACTGAGCCTCCTAGAACCGACGAAACAACTATCATTGATGCCGAGTCGCACTTTATCGATGATAAAAAAATGATTGCGCCACCACCGAACAAAAAATCTAGTTGTCTTGGCTGTTTAGCTATTATATTTTTATGTTTTCTCATAGGTTCGTGCTTATTTGGTGGAAACAAAAAAGATTCTCCCCCATCGCCACCACCTACAACATCATCGACTCAAGTAAAAGCTGTTGTTCCGCCAGTAGAAGCACCAAAGCAAATTCCGGTGCAAGCAGCAGCCGCCGCACCACAACAAACAGCATAGCAACCACCTAAACAACAATCAGGAGAAAGACAATATACGGGTGCCGGTCCGAATGGTGAAGGTATAAAAGGACATATTGACACTAAAAAAGACACTATGATTTATCACTTGCCTGGCGATCAATACTATAGCCGCACAAAAAATGTTTCAAAATGGTTCTTTACGGAAAAAGAAGCACAAGCTGCCGGATATAGGCATATATTGAGATAAAATGAAAAGGGTTGAGATCACATGCTTGAAAACAAGGAACTATTTACATTTATTGTAGGTATTTTGACATCAATAATAGCTTTTTATATAAATACTAGATTAACCGAATTTAGGCAAACGAAAAAATTAGCCTGTGCTTTTTCCGCCGAAATCACCGCATTAATTAACCAATATAATAAGATTGGCGGTCCTCTATTGCAAAAAAATCCAGATGGATCATTTAGAGTTTTCACCACTAATATTAAGGAAAAAGAAAAATGTGTGTCGAATGTATTTGCATCACAGGCCTCTGCTAAAAAACTTTTGAATCACTTGAAAGATAAAATAAGCTCTACCGAAAATACAGTAGAGTTTAAACGTGAAATTATCATGTCGATTGTCGATAAGATTACGGTTGCTACAATTGATGAATCAAAAAAATCTAATATGAATATTACAATCCATTACAAATTTAACAAAAACGAGGAAAAATCCGTCTTACCTCCCCATGTTGTTGACGACACGCTTGTCCGTGTGGATTTCTTGGGGATTCTGATCATGCTTGTTCCTGTACCGCTAATGAAATAAAAAGATATACAAAAAAAATATCTGGTCCATTG
>NZ_FNZK01000038.1 GCF_900109225.1 Propionispira arboris | reverse complement strand
TACTGGTTTCTTTATAGTTGTCTACAGCCTGCTGGCTTTCAAGGTTTAGATTCCGGCCTGCTTCGACCTTTACCGTTTCACCTTTTGCTTGTGCACCGACTAGATTTATGTCTTGCCCTGCTTTTATGGTCAGCGTATTTGCAGCGGTAACCGACGTATCGGTCTGTGTGATCGTGTTCCCATTGCCGTCTGTGTTGGCTTTTGAACCGCTGGCAAAGAATCCTGGTGCACTCTTTGCACTCATTTCTACGCCAACACCAGCTGAACTGCTGCTGTTGGTTGTTTTCGTATTTGTCGTATTCTCTGCGGATTTCAGATTGACATCTCTGGCAGCTGTTAGTGAAATGTCTTGGCCCTTCACATTGGAGCCAACAATCGTTATATCACCATCTACCGCTTTACCTTCAGCGTCTTTTTTCCCTGATCCTGCAGCGATAACATTGACATTGCCGCCAGCAGTGATTGTACTTTGCTGAACGGTTACTTGCGCAGCGTCTGTTTCGCTTTGCTGTTTTGATGTTCCAATACTTACACTAACCTTCAAGCTATTATCTTTTGAGGCAGCTTTCGTTCCGTCCGGGGTTTTCCCGTTCAAAACATTATTGGCTGCAGTTGCCGCTTTGTAGCCATACAGCGCTTTTAGGCGGCTGTCTTCCACTTGAGTGCTGCGCGTTAATGGTTGGTATACGCTATTTATGTTGTTAAGTGTTTGATTGCCAACAGAAACGCTTATACCACTTTGCGAAAATTTATAGGTTTGTTGTTCTTGATTACTATTATTTGCTGATTCGATTGTTACATTCTTACCTAGTACATTGGTGTCTTTGCCACTGATAATATCTGAGGCGATTACTTTCACATCGTTTCCAGCTGCAATATTCACATTACCATTCGTCGAACCTACTGTACTGGCAACTTGTGTGATGTTTTGCTGTGCATCGGTAGTTGTTATCGACCTTTTTCCAATCGTAAAGCCTACCCCACCACTAAATATACCCGAACTTGTTTCGTGGTAATAGTGATCTTCCTTACCTGTCTGTTGGGCGCTTGTGATATTGATATTGTCCTGCGCTGCCAAGTTGACGTCATTCGTACCCACTACATTACTGCCATGAACAATAATATCTTTACCACTTTGGATATTGACCTGATCGCCGGATACGGTGCTGCCCTTTACTTGGTTAAGCAGTGAATAGTCTCGTGAATCTGACGTACTTGAGAAAAATCCGTGACCACTGCTATGAAGTTCTTTTAACGATTCATGTTTCTCCATGTCATTTTGGATATCTACCGTTTTAGCAGCGGCAATGGTTATCACGCCGTTTTGGCTTGTCACACTACTGCCTGTAATACTAATATTTCCTTTATCCGCCGCACTATTTAAAGCGGCAACGGTTGCATTCTTACCTGCCTGGAGATTGCTGCCGACTACTGTCTCGTCGATACTATGTGCATTGTAATGGTCCCCACGTTCATTGTAAGTCTCATTTTCTGTGTGAATATCCTTCACGGCATTCACCACAAGGTTACCCTGCGCAGCAACCGATAAGCCACTAAGTGCATTTACCTTTACGCCGCTCAAGCGGATATCGCCCTGACTTGCGACTGCTACATTGTTCCCGCTCAAGGTACTCGTGACGTTTTGGATATCGGTATAAGAGAACGCTTGATTCGAAGATTTATCGGCTCCTTTGTTTTGAGAAACAACAGTTCCTACGATAAAATCATGTCCTGCATTAATCGCTGCATTGCCTACTGCAGTAATAGCTCCGCCTTGCAGTGAAATATCTCTGCCGGCAAGAAGCGTCAAATCACCTTGGGACTCAATCGTTGCTTTCGCTCCGATTACAGTATTGCTACCTGTCCAGCTGTGTCCATTGGCACTCGTACTGGCGGTCACTGCACTGCTTGTTGTTTCATTTCTGATATCCCGTCCGGCAGCTACGAATACTTGACCTCCCGTAATCGTACCACTTTGGTTCAAAATATCATTGACTGCCACAAGGCTGGTTGTACCTGTGCCACCGATTTTTCCACCATTTTGATTCAATAGATTATTGGCCTGAATGCTGGTTAGAACACTGCCTGTAATGGTACCACTATTGGTTAGGTTGCCTGAAAGCTTGAAATCCACCGTATCTGCTGCGATGAGCGCACCAGAGGATTTAAGATCTATCGTACTGGCTTTACAGAGATAGATCTGTGGTACCAAAACTTTTTCTTTTGTTCCATCAGCCAGCGTAACTTCGCGTTCTACCATCCACACCAAGTCTTGTGTCAAATTGGCAGCCTGAGCTGCTGTCAATTCCATTCCTGTAACTAAGTTCATCGATTTTGCCTGTGCCACGCCACTGTCCATTAAAGCTTTATATTCTGCATCACTGTTATCAAAGCCGGATAAATATCTTCTCCCGGTCATTTGTGTAATTTGATCATTTACCAGCTTTTGTTCATAAAAAGCATCGCCTAAACGTTTTTGTGTCATAGCTGGATCATAATTAAGTCGCTGCAACATATAGTCACTGGATATGAAGCTCTTGTAGTTAGCAAAGCGCGAATCCGTTTCCACCACATACTTAGCTGTAGGTTTGGAATCCATTTTATATAAACCACTTTGTGGGATGGTAAACGAAACCGCTCCATCACCTTTTGATACAGTCGCAGCTACGCTTCCATTTGCAGCTGCTGGAGCCGTTCCACTTTGCACCGCTGTCAAGACAGGAGTGCTTAGCTGCCCTGATGTAATACTCGTACTTGGTGCTGTCCCTGCAAACGTTGTACCCGAAATCGCAGTCCCGCCTTGTGCTGCAGGAACGGTTCCACTTTGCACCGCTATCAAGGCAGGAGTGTTTAGCTGCCTGCTGTAATACTCGCACTTGGTGTTGTCCCTGCAAACGTTGTACCCGAAATCGCAGTCCCACCTTGTGTTACAGGAGCGGTTCCACTTTGCACCGCTATCAAGGCAGGAGTGCTTAGCTGCCCTGCTGTAATACCCGCACTTGGTGTTGCCCCTGCAAACGTTGTACCCGAAATCGCAGTCCCACCTTGTGTTACAGGGTTAGTTCCACTCTGAATTATTGTTTGCGCTGCAGTTCCAAGCTCTCCGGCACTAGCATTTAGTGCTATTTTCCCTGTAACCGTTGGTTGGGCGCTGCCGGAAACCGCTACACCACCGATCGATGGTAGAGTGATTGTCGAGCCAATTTGCGATCCTGTCGTACCGTCTCGTTGCTCAATATTACTCACATTATTGCCTGTTACTGAAATTGTTTTAGCAGTAAAAGTTGCTGAAATCCCTCCATCAATGTAGTTAGTTGCGGTGTAAGGACCGAAAGTCTTTGTACCACTGGAATCTTTAAGACGTGGTCCCTTAAGCCCTCCTCCTGTTACAAACCAGTCATGAAAAAATGATTGATCGGTAGAAGTTGCTGTTTGTTTCAAGCGATAGCCTTGATTTAGTAACGTGCCAATGTTCCCTATAATGCCATTGCCAACAGCAACTTGGCTATACTGGTTCGTAAACTGCCCGCCTACATTAACCCCCATATTTTGTCCTACACGAATTTGACCAAGTGTCGGCGAACTAATGATATGTTCCGTTTCGATTGTAGTATTAGTCGTTCGCTTCTCCTCTGGACTGCCTTTTGAATGATATGTATCCATAGTTCGTGTACTTTCTGGAGACAACTGTGTGTTTGGGTCATATCCCGGATAGAAGGAAATTACATAATCACCATTTGCATTCGTTTGTATGCTTTGGCAATATGCTGTCGTTTTTCCTGCTTCTTTACCTGTCCAAGTTGGAACCGAAACACTGCCTATGTCTTCACCGCGGTTAGAATTTCCCTGATAAGTACTAGTAATATCATTATAAATTAATTTTTTCTGACTAGCATCATAAGAAATAACATTGCTTTGTGGTACCGTAATAGAAAGTTTTAAATAGTATCCATTGTTACGGTTTCCCCACTGACCAGGTCCACCAAATTGTTTTGGACCACGACGCCGCTTCGGAAGATTTTCCTTCAGACTTGTATATATCACATGTGGAGCCATCGTTAGTACTTTACTCGTTTCACTCGTTGTCGTTCCCAGTACTGGATCACCACCAGCAAGATTCTCCACGTTCTCCGCTGCCAAATTGAGATTGCCATCCGCTTCAATCGTTGCTGCTTTATTGGTCACTAACTGTGTACGGTTGACAAATAACTCATTACCAGCCTGCTGATTATTGGCTGCGATATTAACATTCCCTAAGCTCAGTATGTTTGCACCATCTTGGTTAATTAAATGATTGCTCGTCCAAAAATTGATCGTGTCTGTGCCACCAATAATCGCACTTGCTCCTTGATTCGTTATATTCCCAGCACTCAGCGTAACCGTATTGCCTATAATTGTGGCATGGTTCGTCAAGTTCTGGCTTGCGGTCGTTAGCTGATTGCCCTCGATCCGTCCATCATTGGTAATGTCTCCGCCAACAATTAGATTGGCCTGCCCCGCATTGATGGTGCCGCTGGCGGTATTACTCAAATTAGGAGCACTAAGCGAAAGAATACCATTCGCTTCTAAATTTCCTTGATTCGTAAAATCGCTGTGTACCGCCATGGTCAAGTTATTTTGCGCAACCATATGGTTATTGGCATTATCCACACTTCCCGCAGTAATGGCAAGGTTTCCATTGCTACCAAGTAAACCCGCTTGGTTGTTTAAGTGCTGATTCGCAGTAATACTTAACGCGCCCGTCGTACCAGTATGGGTGATACTTCCGTTCGCATTATTGATATTTTGCCCACTAATAACAGCTCCATTACCAGCTTGCATTTTGCCATTACTATTAAGCACATCCCCTGAAGCAACTACACTCAGACTACCTGCATACAATCTACCGTTCGTATTATCGACGGTTCCCTGGCTCGTAACACCTGCTTGGTTTTGTGCAGCAATAAGTCCGTTTTGATTGCTAAGATTTCCTGTATTTAAATACAACTGCCCGTTGGTAAGAAGCGTACCGCTTGTATTATCCAAGCTGCCTTGTGAGGTAAGTTTCATATCATTTGTACCACTCTGCTGGATACTACCGCCTCGATTACTGATAGCCTGTGCGGTAAGGGTTACTTGTTCTCCCGTGATTTGTCCGGCTGTACCATTCGCATTTTTGTCATTTTTTACGG
>NZ_FNZK01000035.1 GCF_900109225.1 Propionispira arboris | reverse complement strand
TTTAGCCTTTTCCTTAACACTCATTTGACGGATTAGCTTCAAAACATTCAGCGATATATTACTTTTAAAAGAATCCCTTTCGGCAATTTCAATATGTTCATAATGGATACCCTTTGCCTCTGCCATATCTTCAATATGATTCAGCAATACAGTTTTCCCTACGCCTCTAAGACCATAATAGACAACGGATCTAGCAAAATAGCCATTGGCAATATAACTTAATATTTCTTCTGCTTCTCGAATCGTATTTTCACGACCTGCTAAATATCTAGGAGGCACTCCCGCACCGGGCGTATATGGATTCAATAACATATAAATCGTTCCTTTTTGCTTTATTTTCTTTCATTATATTCTTTCTACACAAAAATACAACCATTTACACAAAAATATTCTTATATTGTATTATACTTTATCTATTTCGCGTGAAAAGGTTTATGTTGCTGGCATTGTTTTTCACTCCTTTTAAGCCACAGGGTATTTTCCCTTGTGGTATATTTTTCTCTTATTTTCTTCTTCAATTTCTGTATAAACCTCCAAGTTTTCTAAAACATCGGTATTTTTGATTTCTTTTACGGGTATACGCATAGCCCTGGTATTCCATACCAGCAATAGGTTGATCTTTAGCTTTTCTGCGAAAATTTATTTACTGATTTCTTCTATTTTTGTATATTTTCTAGGCATAAAAATGACCTCCTATCGTAATTTGGTTCTACGATAAGAGGTCTCCTTTTCCACTATCTATTTTCAGGGTACAGTATATTTTAAATTGTTCTCGCCAAATGGACGCAGCTTATAATTTACAGCCTCAATTCACTTTATGTTTTACACCAATCATTGAAAAGAAGCCCCTAAGACAAATTCAACTATTTTTTATCATCCAAATTAACCTCTGGTTTTTCCTCCCGCAATATTATATGTTACACCATGCACATAACTCGATCTTTCGCTGCCCAAATAACATACAAGGTCTGCAACTTCTGTCAATTTTCCAGATCTTCCTAAAGGTATTGTAGATGTTGTATTATAACCTTCTCGTAATTGTTCAACAGTAATACCACGTGTATATGCCAAAGCCGTTTCGTACTGAATAGTCCGAAGCCCCGTTGCCTCTAGAATTCCAGGCGCAATACCGACAACTCTAACGCCTAGTTTCCCTAATTCTTTTGCCCACGATCGAGTAAATGAATTAACCGCATTTTTAGTAGCAGCATAAATACTTTGTCCTTCGGAGCCTTCCAAACCACTTTCCGATGACATATTTATAATTACGCCACTGCCTTTTTTTACAAATTCTCTACCCACAGCCTGTGCGCAAAAGAAAACACCTTTTAAATTAATATTAACTATTTTTTCAAACACAGCCTCATCCAATTCATACTGTCCATTTTCTTTTTCTGGATCAATAAGAAGTCTAGGAATATTAATTCCTGCATTATTCACCAAAATATCAATTTCACCAAATTTTTCTTTTGTTTTTTTCACCATATCATTGATACTATCAAGGTTTGTTACATCCGTAATAATATAATAAATTTGACCACTATTTTCATTTTCATCGAAAGTAGGAATATTCGAGTTAATATCACAAACAACAACATTTGCTCCATTATCTATATACATCTGTGCTACAGCTTTACCAATTCCCGATGCACCACCAGTTACAATTACTGTTTTCCCCTCTAAATTCAACCAAGATCTCATTTTACCGCCCCTATCTAAATTTTATCATCTGCAATAGACTGCTCATGTGCATTAATACAGTTATGAGAATCCGCCTTGCTGCTAGCTAATAAAAAGAATAAAGTTTCAATTACAGCCATCGCTGCCAACCTTGTAAATGTAAAGCTAAATTCCTTGAAAAATAATCGTTCCCTTGATACCGCATTAATATGATACTTACATTTCAAAGCCAATGAAGATTTTGCATAATTAGTAATAGCAATTACAGTTGCACCTTTTTCCATGGCAGTGTCAGCAATGGTCAAAAGATTTTTTGACTCTCCCGACGATGAAATAGCGATAACAACATCTTCCTTACTTATGGTATGGACAACTGCCAACTGATTTTCCCATATTGGCGAAGAAAATGCTATAATACCCAATTCATTGAATTTATAAGCACCGTCCAAAGCTATAGGAATTGTATTGCCCAGTGCAGCAAATATTACCATACGAGCGTTCTGTATGCATTTAATAATCTCTGCCAATTCTTTAACATTGATATTTGAAAGCGTCTGTTTTAATTCTTCATATTTGTTTGACAAAATATTATGAAGTGACTGCTCAATGTCATTGATATCAATATCATTGGATACTTTTTTTCGCTATCAGTAGTTTCTTTTGCCATCTTTATCTTCAAATGGTGAAACCCCTTGCAACCACATTTTTTGCAAACTCTAACAATGGTAGCATTACTGGCTTCACTAGCATCTGCTAGCTCTGATACAGTCATTTCTATAACTTTGTCCGAATTTTCCAGTATATAATCTGCTACTCTTTTTTCCGCATCAAACAGTTCATTATAACAAGAAAATATCTGATCTATTACCTTAATTTCTTTCTTGTTTTCCATTGCTAAGCACCTCCTTTATCACTTGTTGTGACTTTGTCTTATTATATTATAACGCGGGTGCATTTTCCATAAAATATTGTTCTGCCTCATGGCTCCAAAGCCCACCAGTTTTACCAATAATTTTATGCAATTCTTTTTGTAACTCACTACCATTATTTTCAAACTCATCCAAAGCAGTCAAGCTAAATCTTTTTTGTGTATAAACAATTTTTTTACCACCCGTGAATTCAGGCAATTTTAAAGTAGTATCTACAACATCATTTAAGCCTAAAATATGTGTTGCAATTTTTGCTACATTTACACGTTTATTTTCAATCAAAGCCACGGCTTCTTTCATATCTCCAGTATTTCCACCACTTGTTCCAACAATGTGTATTGCCTTATAATGCACATTGTAAAAATTTATTTTCGGTCTAAAGTCTCTGACAGAAGGTCCGGCAAAAAAATTCAAACACCCATCATACGCAAGAATTTCTTCAGCCTGCGTCACCATATTCTCTTCAGGCACAAAAACAAATACATCATCAAAACCATAATTATCTTCAGTTAAACCTGTTAATGTTTTTGTAATACTTGATATTTTACCCGTATTTATATAATGAAGTTCTACACCTTGCCTACTAGCCTCTTCTTGTGTATAAAGTTTTTTTGCTAAATCGAGCTTGCTTTGTGTTCGTCCTGTTATCACAAGCAGTTTTGGTTTTTTCGGACCATGTAAAGCAAAATCAATTGCCAAGAATCCCATCGGTCCTGTTGCTCCCAATATTGCCATATTACCATTTTCCTTTATACCCATAATATGCTTATGGCTGTACATTTTTTCCAAGTGATAATTTGCATTAAATGCTCCTATAACACATGACAATGGTTCTACCAACGATCCTTCAAAATAAGTATCACCGGTATACTTAAGCAAACTTCCATTTAACATGACTTGATTTTGAATAATAATTTTCGTTGCATTCCCACCAATAAATTGATAAGAATAGCCTGGTGCCAAACCCCCTTTTACACCAATATTAGGCTGAATCACAAATTTATCGCCTACGTTATATTGAGCTGACCATTTCTTTCCTACAGCCAAAATTTTACCACAAAATTCATGTCCAATTATAATGGGGTTTTTATCAATATCATTCGGAACTTTCGTATGATTATACCCCTGTTTCACTGCTTTAAATGTTGACATACATAAACTATCCGTAAAAACTTCCGCCAAAATTTCATCGTCTTGCATAATTGGCAAGTCAAATTCCTCTAAACGTAAATCTTTTGCACCATATAATCGAACTGCTTTTGTTTTCATATGTTATTTACCCTCTTAATAATTTTCTATATCACGCCAAAATGCCTAGTACCGAGCCAATAATACCTACTGCAAATAAGATAAAGATCAATAAAATCGGACTCATCTTCATTTTTAATAATTTGCAAATCAACAATGTCAATCCAAGCCCCAATAATCCTGGCATAAGTTGGTCAAAAATATTTTGCAAAGTTGTCACGACCTCAGTACCATTCGCACCTGGAATTCGAGAAATGACAATTGGTACATTAATAACTGTCCACTTAGAGACTAGCGCGCCCATAACAAACAATCCCAGTATTGATGCTCCTTCAGTAATCTTTTGTAGTGTGTTGTCTTTTAAATCTGTAAGAATCAAATTAATTCCCTTACGGTATCCATAATCAATTCCCCCCCACAAAAAAGCAAGCCTGACTACATTGAAGATCATAAAAAATGCAATAGGGCCTAAGATACTACCTGTCAAGGCAATAGAGGCACCTAAAGCTGCTGCTATCGGTCGTAACGTTCCCCAGAACAAAGGATCTCCAACCCCGCATAAAGGTCCCATCAAACCAATTTTAATACTGCTAATTGCACCATCCTCTATGTTGGCTCCATTAGCTTTGGCCTCCTCCATGGCTACAGTTACGCCCAAGACTGGACCCACACATGCAGGTGTTACATTAAAAAAAGAGAGATGTCTTTTGAGAGCGGCAGCTTGTTCTTGTTTTGTTGAATACAATCTTTTAATAGCCGGAACCATATCAAAGCAAAAACCCAGTGCATGAATTCTTTCAAAATTAAAGGATGCCTGTTGAAAATTTGTTCTAATAAAGATATTGATTAAATCCGATTTTGTTAATTTTTTCTTGTTTTCCATATAAATACCTCCCTTTTAATCTTCTAACTCGTCATCCAATAGCGAATTAACACTTGCTGCAGCCATTGGTTGATTTGTAATATGGAACTTTGGATTCAGTTGTACATATATAATAGCAGCCACTACTCCTAATACACCAAAAGCAACCAAGTTAAAACTAGTAAAGCTCGCTATAACAAAACCTAAAAAGAAAAACGGCATTAAATATTTTGCTCCCATCATATTCAAAACCATTGCATATCCAACTACTACAATGAAACCACTCGCAACTTTAAGGCCAGTTGTAATAAATGTCGGAATCATAGACAACAATTCTCCAATTCCTGCTGGACTTACAAATAAAGAAATCAGCAATACAGGAATTGCCACTCGCAATGCTTGTACCAGCAAAGCCCCAATATGGCAAATATCAATAGCTCTAAAATTTGCTTCTGCTGCATATCTGTCTGCTGCATGTTGAAAAGCTACGGTAATTGTTCTTACAATAACGGTTAACACCTGGCCTGCTGCTGCAACAGGCAAAGCAATCGCAATCCCAGTTGCAATAGACTGATTACCTATAATAACAATCATGGCCGAAATAATGCTGGCAAGGGCTGAATCTGGTGATTGTGCCGCACCAATATTCATCCATCCCAATGCAATCAATTCCAAAGTACCACCTAATATAACACCTGTTGTAATATCGCCTAAGACAAAGCCAACCATTGTACATGCAATCAATGGACGATGCGTCTGAAAAGAATCTAAAACACTTCCCATTCCCGCAATGGATGCCACCACAAAGAGTAACACAATTTGAATTATACTCAACTCCATGTCAAATACCTCTTTTCTACTTGATTTATGATTTTATACTCATCTTCATTCAAATAAAACCTAAAACTCAATTCAACCTTACAGCTTGGACATAATATCAATTTTTGCATCGTTTACAATTGGTCTAATTTCAAGCTCCACCCCCAATTCATGCATTTTTTGGAATGCTTCCCTATCAACGTCATCTATTGAAACGGCCTTGGTAATTTGTTTTTTTCCTTCTTTAAATGCCATACCACCAATATTAACACTTTTAATCGGGACACCTCCTTCAATCATTTTTAATACATCTTGGGGACAAACAAACAAAAAGAACACCGTATCTTGTTCATATTTTGGATTATTATAAACACGAATTGCTTTTTCAATATCAACAACACTAACCTTAATGCCAGGAGGTCCAACCTGTAATACCAACGTTTTTCGAATCGTATCATTTGCAACCTCATCGCTACAAACAATTATTCTTCCTGCATTTGCTTCGTGTGCCCACACCGTCGCTACCTGTCCATGAATCAGTCGATCATCAATTCTACATAAATTAATTTTCATCTTATAACTCCTCCTCATCGTTTGTTATCTCTCGTAGTACCTGTCTTGCCGAACGAACATAGTTGTTTTTATTCTCATTTACACTTTTCACAATATCTTCTATGGTCATTTCTTCATTTTGATTGAGCATCAATATTTCCAATAACATCGGAAGACTTACGCCGGTCAAAACCTCTACTCTGGAATTTTTTATTGCAATTGCTGACGCAGCATTATAAGGCGTTCCACCAAATAAATCCACAAGAAAAAGTATCTCTTTATTCGATATATTTTTTATATATTCTGAATATTTCTGTTGCAAAATATCGGTATTTTCGCCCGAAAGAAATTCTACTGCATGTACATTTATCTGTTTTCCACAAATCATTTCTACTGAAGTTAATAATTCTTTTGCTAAGAAACCATGAGCTGCAATGATTATTTGCATATAATCTCCCCTTTTTGTTTAATACTATAAACGATTAAACTCAACTCCATTTCAATAGAAAATACTTGAGACAAAAGATTTGTTTGATTCCCTCGCATGACATCAGCTTATGATGTTAAATAAGTTCAAAGAAACTTTATTCTTTAATTGTTTATTTATAAGAACTTTAATTTCTCTTGTCTTTGAAATAATTATACAGCAGAAAAATGTTTTGTCAATAATTTTATTAAGAAATAAATTTTCTTGTGTAATTGAGATATGCTATAATTTTATAGATCGGTTTACTTGAATCTATCATTTTTTCAATTCAACAGATCTATTTCGGCAAAACGATACAAATTAATACTACAATTCCACATTTATATTACTTAGAAAAATTCCACCTAAAGGGATACCGCAAATGGTCTCCCTTTTTCTTTAATAAACTTATACAATATATAATTTAATATTCAACCCATGCTGAATAGAAAACGCCGTTATTACACATAAGTACAACAACATCTACAACGTAAAACACAATACAATACACTACTGCAAAGTAATTTTATTATTTTACTCACAATAAGGTTTTTTGCACAAAAATAGGCTTCACAGAAAACTCTGTGAAGCCTTAATATTCCTATGGAGCGGGCGAAGAGAATCGGACCCTCGTGTCTTGCTTGGGAAGCAAAGCATTTGCAAATTTCACAAAAAATATCATTATAAATAAAGTCTCATAAACCCTTTATTTATAATGGTTTATAGCTATTTTCTAAAGGCTTTATATTGGATAATATTGGTAACATTTTGTTTGATTTCAACCTATTTTTCATTGTTTTTTTCACGATAAGGTTTTTTTAAGGTTTTTTCTTCAAAGCTAAATATTTACTACCTGAACATCAAATAAACAATTTCCACTTATTTTTATCTATAAAAGCTGCCTATGAATATGATAATAAACTTTCTAATCTTATGAAATTCCATGTATCCGCTTTAAAAATTTATCAAACTGCGGCACCGTAAAATCAACTTCTCCACGATTTGCTGAGTAAATAAATCCTTTATGAATGAGCTGCGCCCTAAGAGGTGATACCGCCGACAATAAGCACTGCATTTGTTCTGCAATGGCTTTCGTCGAGCACGGCAGTTTTTCACACTTTACCATTGCAATCATAAATTCTAATTCTCTTGGTGTTGCTCGATCATGACGGACTTTAAAGAAACTTTCATCTAAGCTCTTCTCAAATGCCGGATAGGCTGCTTCTGCCATTGATTGATCAATTTCCAAACGCTCTTCAGAGACTTCAGCCCAAACTTGTTTGCCATATTCCTGTAAAAAATACGGATAACACTCCGTTATATCTAAGATCATTGCCAAGGCATCTTCACTATAAGAAACCTTCCACCGTCTCGCTGGTTCCTCTAAAGCCAATTTTCCTGCTGCATTTTCCAGAGATCCAATTGAAACAAATTGAAAAAGTCGTTCTGCGTAGGATTTTATATCACCAGCAATCTTCGCAATTTTCGGCAGACCGGCTGCGAAAATAACTAGCGGTAATGCTTTTTGATTTACCCTGTGAATTGCTGCAATCAGCGCTTCAAATTCATCATCTTT
>NZ_FNZK01000039.1 GCF_900109225.1 Propionispira arboris | reverse complement strand
TGTATTTTGCAAGTGAAAATTCCTCACTTTTGCAAAAGTTTTTCCTCACCTATATGGGTGGGGAATTTTATCCATCTTGCCGCATAAGCGAATCGCGCATGCGGTTGCTAGGGCCATCGTAAAGCAAGAGATAACTATGGTGTACCAGCCGATCAATTATGGCTGCGGTCATTTGTTCATCATAAAAAATACTCACCCAGCGGCTGAACTCAAGATTGGTTGTCAAAACAACGTTCCTGCGCTCATAGCTGTCGGAAATAACTTGAAACAGCAATTGTGCAGCTTCTCTGTCCAATGGCACATAACCCCATTCATCACAGATTAACAAATCAAACTTTTTTATTGTACTAAGCAATTTACTTAATTTTCCTGCTTTTTTTGCATCAGCCAATTGGTTTACCAAATTGGCTGTTCGGTAAAAACCGACACTCAAACCACGACGACAAGCTGCTATTCCCATTGCAATAGCTAAGTGAGTTTTCCCAGTTCCTACATTTCCATAAAGAATTAGATTCTTTTGTTCCTCCATAAATTGCGTTTGCTTTAGGTATTCCTGCGTAACACCGGATGGTAGCTTCACTTCATCAAAACGGTAATCATCAAAGCTTTTTAGGGTATAGAATCCGGCATTTTTAATCAACCGATCTCGTTTACTTTTCTCACGATGCGCTATTTCACGTTGCAGGAGTTCGAGCAAATAGGCCTGGTGACTTTCAGCCACAATTTCTTCGCTATTATCAACAAGACCACGACTTAGTCGTAATACTTTGCAACAATTGAGTAGCTCTTCTTTCAACATTTCGCCACCGCCTTCGGGGATAGTAGCATAGTGTCATATTGACTCGCTTCGAATGAAAATGTTGGCAGTTCGGGTAAGGCCAATTGACTGACGTCCATTGTTTCAGGCATATGAACCGGTTTTAAATATTTATGTAATGTCAAAAGGCTATCCAGATCGGTTCGATCCCGTCGAATCGCTTCGGCTATGCTATCGACTGCACGAGCAAAGCCATTTTCTTGACTCAGTTTTGCTAGTACTTTCAATACGTTTCGCTGACCAGGCTTATCCACTTTCTCCAAGTAATCTTGCACTGGATTGGGCAGCATCTCATAGATGCCCGAATATTTTAATGCACTTGGACATCGGGATAATTGTGTGAGATAGGGAATCCAATCCATTTGTTCTTGCTTGAAATCTCCATATAACCGTTTATGTTTTGTGATCGGACGCATGCTTTCATCGAGTGGAATCACGGCCGATGCTGTAAACTGTACCAGTATTCGTGAAGCAGCATATTTAGGTGCTGTGGAATACGTATGAAATGTTGAGCCATATTTGAACTTCCCATACAGATCCGTTTTCAGTGTCTCATAGCGGCTGCAATCATACGGAACCGCTGGTAAATGCAGCAAAACGTTCTTATCTTTTTTGTGCAATTCGTCAATCGTATTGTTGAACCGGTAGTGATCTCTTTGGTGATCCGCAACGGCTTTCTCCAGTAGTTCTTCGTTATAAGCGACCAAGCTTTCGAAGGATGGTACTGGCACAAAAAAGTTGCGACGGTGGTAGCCGACTTTATTCTCGATGTTTCCTTTTTCATTGCCCGAGCTTGGATTGCAAAAGACTGCCGTAAAATTATAATGCTGTTTGAATCGCAAAAAAGAGGCGGTTAAATCACGTTCGCCATATTTTAAAATCTTTTTAACGATAGTCGAAGCATTGTCAAACCATAGGCGTGGCGGAACGCCACCTAAATGTTCAAAAATAGTTCGCAGTCCTTCGAAAAGACATTCTTGGTTTTCTCCTTTAAACAATTGGAAATATCCTGCATTGCTTGCTGGAAAAGAAAGATTGAGATAATGTCCTGTACAAAGAAGTCCATTTTCATAGAAATCGGCTGTGCCGAAGTCAACCTGTGCTTCGCCTGCTTTATGCAGCAGTGGCAGTGCTCCTTTGATTGGTTTGTATAACTGCTCTTTTTTTAATTTTACATATGCTGCCACCGTACGGTATGAACAGTTAAAACCAGAAACATCACTTAGTAATCGATCAAATACACGACGAGCTGAGTGTCGCTGTTTACGTCGGTGCTTTAAATCTTCAGTAAGCCAAGTATCAATAACAGCTTTAAAAGAATCCAATTTTGGTTGTTCGGTTACGCGTTTTGCTTTAGGGAATGGTTGATTGAAATCTTCGATTGCCAAATACTTGCGCACCGTTTTGCGATCACAAGAAAAGGTTTTTGCAATTTGTGAAATATTGAGACCTTCCTCAAAGAACGCTTTTCTGATATAATCAATTTGGGTCATTGTGAGCATCCTCCAGTCCTCCCCCGTTAGTGTTTTGTCACCTAATAAGGGTAGGTTATTTGGTTCTTGTTCGCAATGGCTTTTTGCATTTTTGAGGAATTCTGTTTTGCATAAGTGGGGATTTTTATTTGCAACTTTGTCCTATTTCATTATGCCATAAACA
>NZ_FNZK01000040.1 GCF_900109225.1 Propionispira arboris | reverse complement strand
GGGGCTGTGAAATAATGCCCCTATAAAAACAAAAGAGGATCACTAGCTCGAAAGAGCCGCTGATCCTCTTTTTGTGTTAAAATTTTACATAGCACATGAAAAATTCAAACATACATTATTTTAAAACAAAACAGGCAGTTTTGCCACTGTTTATTTCAGATTATCTGAATATCTGTGATCCCGTGCTGGTTTTTGACCGATTTATGGAGGAAATCGACTTGGAGAAATACCTGAAAAATGTTCCAGCTCACTTTGCTGGACGTATCAGGTATAACCCGACCAGCATGTTGAAAACAATCTTATTCGGATTTATGACAAATGGATATATCTCGCTTCGCGAACTCGAAGATTGCTGTAAAGTCAATCTTCGCTTTATGTATCTTATGGAGCAGGAGACACCATCTTACCGCACTTTCGGATATTTTATCGAAAATATGCTCAAACCATCCGTTGCGGAATTGTTCAGCGATATCAACAAGAAAATCTTTGCTAAAGATCATGTGGATTTGAGCCATCTGTATATCGATGGTTCGAAATTTGAGGCAAATGCCAATAAATATAGCTGGGTATGGAAGAAAGCGACTGAAAAGTCCAGATATAGACTGTTTGAAAAAGTCACGGGTTTACTCGATGAAATCAACGTCGATCTTGCCAGCTTTGGCATCAAAATTGATACGAATTCTGAATACGTTCCTGAATATCTCAATGAAGTAACGGATCGGTATGCCAAAATCTATGAACTAGATGAAACAAAATTTATCCATGGAAAAGGCCATCGGAAAACACCGCAGCAGCGCTATTACGAGCGCCTTCAGGAATATACAATGAAACTCAAAGAATATGTTGAAAAGATCACAGTTTGTGGTCCAAACCGGAACAGTTATTCCAAGACAGACCACTCTGCTACATTCATGCGGATCAAAACCGATTATATGGGCAACGACCAGCTCCTGCCAGCCTACAATGTTCAATTTGGCATTGCGGATGAATACATAGCCGTAGCTGACGTAAGTCAATACCGTTCAGACATGGATTGTTTCGTTCCCTTACTGGAGAAATTTCATGATACCTACGGATTTTATCCAAAGTATCCTGTTGCTGACGCAGGATATGGTTCATACAACAATTATATTTACTGCGAGCAACACGGGATGGAAAAGTACATGAAATTCACTATGTACAAGAAAGAAACTACGGACGTGAAGTATCGAGATAATCCGTTTCGGGCAGTGAATTTCAAGATTGACGAAGAAGGCACACTGCGTTGTCCGGCCGGGCAGGCATTTCATCTTCAATATAGAGGAAATATAAAAGGGAATCGATACGGTCGTCAGGAAGAAGTCTACCAGTGCGAAAATTGCACGGATTGTCCGTATGCCTCCGCGTGTAAAAAGACAGATAAAAACAGGACGATTCGTCTTAACCAGGAACTAACCTCCATGCATCAAGAAGTAGTGAATAACCTGGAAAGTATTCAAGGAGCGCTTCTTCGTATGAATCGCTCCATTCAATCCGAAGGTACTTTTGGCATCATGAAAAATAACCGCTGGTACAAAAGAATCGTTCGAAAAGGCATGGAACAAGTACGTTTAGAGATTTTCCTGGTTTCTATCGGGCATAATCTTTATAAATACCACAATAAAAGACTACGTTTGAAGAAAGCCGCATAAACTGTAGAAAAACAGTTTTTATGGGGAAAGGGGTTGTGTAC